>NZ_RZIJ01000051.1 GCF_003989665.1 Azospirillum doebereinerae
TCATTGAGGCGCCATGCGGATGGCGCCGTCGAGGCGGATGGTCTCGCCGTTCAGCATCTCGTTCTCCACGATGTGCTGGACGAGGCGGGCGTACTCCTCGGGCTTGCCGAAGCGCTTGGGGAAGGGGACCGTCGCGGCAAGGCTGTCCTGGACCTCCTGCGGCATGCCCAGCAGCATCGGCGTGCCGATCAGGCCGGGCGCCACCGTCATCACGCGGATGGCGTTGCGGGCGAGGTCGCGGGCGGCGCAGACGGTCAGGGCGACGATGCCCCCCTTCGACGCGGCGTAGGCGGCCTGCCCGACCTGCCCCTCGTAGGCGGCGACCGAGGCGGTGTTGACGATGACGCCGCGCTCGCCGGAGTCGAGCAGGTCGAGCTTCGCCATGTCGGCGGCGGCCAGACGCAGCACGTTGAAGGTGCCGATCAGGTTGACCTCGATGACCGCGCGGAAGGACTCCAGCGGCATGGCGCCGTCGCGGCCGACGATGCGCTGGGCCGGGGCGATGCCGGCGCAGTTCACCGCGACGCGCGCCGGGCCGTGCGCCGAGCGGGCCTGGTCGAAGGCGCGCTCGGCCGACCCGCTGTCGGTCACGTCGCAGACCAGACCCAGCCCGCCGATCTCGTGGGCCGTCTTCAGCACGGCGTCCTCGTTGACGTCGAGCACCGTCACCTTGGCGCCCAGCGAGGCCAGATGGCGGGCGGTCGCCGCCCCCATGCCCGAACCGCCGCCGGTGACGATGGCGGGCAGACCTGCGATGTTCATGGCGTCTCCTCCTTAATTGCTGCCGGCGGATCGTTGCGCCGGGCTTGCGGTTTTCGGGTATTGATCGCACCTGTCTAGCAGATGCGCGCGTCCACCACACTCTACCGTATGGTCAGAGCCTTACGTCAACCCCACCCTCGGCCAACCCCGCCAGGAGAGCCTATGCCCGGCACCGATGTGGTCGTCTACGACCCCGCCCGCGTGGAACGGGAGGAACGCTTCGTCCGCCGCAATTTCTGGCGGAAGCTGCGCGCCAACCTGCACCGCATCCCCTTCCTGGAGGAGCTGCTGGCCGCCTATTTCTGCGCGACCGATCCGACGACGCCCTTCAAGGTCAAGGCGATCCTGATCGGGGCGCTGGTCTACTTCGTGATGCCGTTCGACGCGCTGCCGGACTGGCTGCTGCTCGCCGGCTTCACCGACGACGCGGCGGTGTTGGCCGGTGCCGTCCAGGCGGTGCGCACCAACATGACCCCGGCCCATTGGTCGCGCGCCCGCGCCGCGCTCCGCGCGGAACAGGCGGCGGCCGGCGGCGGCGCACTGGACGGCGAGATCCTGGCCCCGGACGACGCCTCGTCGACGCGGGGCTGACAGGAGAATGGAGATTGGAGCGGCTCAGCCGGCCTTGCGCGGCCCGCTCTGGCGCAGCCGCTCCGTGGCGTCGCGGTGCATGCTGTAGAGCGCCGACCCGACGATCACCGACGCGCCGACCCAGCCCCAGCCGTCCATCGTCTCGCCGAAGGCCAGCCAGCCGACCAGGGCGGTGAAGGGCAGGCGGGCGTAATCGTAGGGCATCATCGCCGAGGCTTCGGCCAGCGCCATGGCGCGCGTCATCGCCAACTGCCCCAGCGTCAGCAGCCCGCCCAGCAGCAGCAACCAGCCCAGCATCGGCCAACTCGGCCAGACCCAGACGAACAGGGATGGGATCAGGGCCATCGGCGTGACGAACAGGCTGAGATAGGTGACCACCACGGCGGTGCCGTCCCGCTTGGCCTGCGTGCGCATCTGCAGCACGGTCGCGGCGGCGGCCATGCAGTGGAACAGCAGCACGAGAAAGCCGAAGTCCATTCCTCCGCCGGCCCCGTCGCCCAAGGCGCTGAGACCGACGCCCGGCCGCAGCACGATCATCACCCCGGCCAGCCCGACGCAGACCGCGCCCCAGCGCCGCGCCTGGACGGATTCCCCCAGGAACAGCGCGGCACCGAGCGTGGCGAAGAGCGGCGTGGTGAAGCTGACCGCCGTCGCCGTCGCCAGTGGGATGTGGGCGAGGCTGTAGAACCACGCCATCATCGCGGCGAGGCTGGTCAGCGACCGCGACACGTAGAGCCCCAGCCGCCCGCCCGTCGCCACCGCGCGGAAGGAGGCGGAACCGGCGGTCAGCGCCCAGGGCAGCATCAGCAGCAGGCTGAACAGGTTGCGGAAGAACACCACCTGGAAGGGATGCATTTCCGTCGTGACGTGGCGGACCGCCCCGTTGCCGACCGCGAAGACCAGCGCCGAGGCGAGCATCCAGAACACCGCCTCGACCGTGCGATGGCGCGCCGGCAACGGTAACGCCGCTAGGCTGGTGGTGGCGGGGGCTGTCACGGTCGGGCGCGGTCCGCGTCAGGGAAGGGGCGGGACGTCTCCCAATCCGGGAAACATCCTCTCGGCCTCTCCATACTCCGCCCTGCAATCGAGTTCCGCAAGCGACAAGCAACCGTCCTGATTGTTTCAGTTCTTTAAAAGAACCCGCACCGCGTGTGGGATTCGTGTCCGGGCCACGCCTTGCGGGTGATGCGGAGCCTCAGGCCGGGCGGGCCAGTGGCATGCGCAGCGCGAAGCGGGTGCCGGGCTCCCCCGGCTCGATCGCCAGGGTGGCGCCGAGCTGGGTGGACAGCGCGTGGATCAGGCGCATGCCCAGGCTGCGGCTGCGGCGCCAGTCGAATTCGCTGGGCAGGCCGACGCCCCGGTCGGACACCGTCAGCCGGATCTCCCCCGACGCGTCGCGCGCCAGCCCGACGGCGATGGCGTGCGGGCCGCTCCCGCCGACGCTCCCGCGGTCCGGGTAGGCGTGCTTGATCGCGTTCATCACCAGCTCGTTGGCGATGAGGCCGAGCGGCACCGCCTGGTCGGTCGGCACGTCGACCGCCTCCACCGCCAGCTCCAGCCGCCAGCCGCCGCCATCGGACTGGGCGGAGCGTTCCAGGTCGCGGCACAGCGCGGTCAGGTAGTCGTGGAAGGGGATGAAGCGGACGTCGTCGATCCGGTAGAGCAGGCGGTGGATGTCGCTGATCGCCTGGACGCGCCGCCCGGCCTCGTCCAGATGGGCGCGCAGCCGGGGGTCGGCGGCCGACTGTCCCTGCAGGGTCAGCAGGCCGGAGACGACCTGGAGGCTGTTCTTGATGCGGTGGTTGACCTCGCGCATCAGCAGGTCCTTTTCCGCCAGCGCCGCGTCGCGCTCGCCCAGCGCCAGCTCCAGCGAGGCGGTGCGTTCCCGCACCCGCGATTCCAGCCGACTCTGCACCCGCCGCGCCGCCTTGGCCTGCTGGAAGCCGAAGGCCGACAGCGCCAGCAGCGCCAGCGCGGCGGCGGCGGTCAGCCCGGCGTAGGGCGCGATGGAGCGCCGCCACGCGTCGAGCACGGGCGCCACGTCATGCTGGACGGCGACGTAGACCGGCCAGTTCTCCACCCGGCGGTGGGCGAAGATCATCGAGTCGTCCTGCATGATCCCGCCGCCGGGACGGGCCAGGAGAGCGCGCCGCGCCGCCTCGGGCAGAGGGGCCGGGGCCAGCGGGTTGGCCTCGGGCTCGCGCACCAGCACGCCCAGATCCTGGATGCGGATCATCAGCGTCACCGGCTCGTAGGACAGCTCCAGATCCTTGTAGAAGCCGGAGAGGTAGGCCGGATCGACGGTGACCGAGGCCATGCCGCGAAAGCTTCCGTCCGGGGCGGACAGGCGGCGGCTCAGCAGGAAGCTGGCCTTGTTGGTCACCCGGCCGACGATGCGCTCGCTGATGTAGGGGCGGTCGGGGTTGTCCTTGTGGAACAGGAACATCTCGCGGTCGGAGGCGTCGGAGACCGGCGAGGGGAAAGCGACGGTGGTCAGGCGCAGCTGCCCCGACGGGTCGTTCAGCCAGACCGCGTCGAGGAAGGGCAGGCGGGTGCGCTGGCTGTTCAGCCGCTCCCACAGCGCGTGGGAGCCGGCGATCTCGTCCCAGCCCCGTCCGGCCGTCTCCTGCGCCGCGTATTCGACCAGCAGGTCGGCGGCGTCGAACAGGCGGGCGGCGTGTTCGGCCAGCACGCGCACGGCGGCCTGGGCGCGGTCCTGCGCGTTGGCGAGCGCGCGCTCGCGCGACTGCACGCCGACCATGACCGCCACGCTGGCCAGGAAGACCAGCCCGCAGGCGGCCAGCCAGCCGATGGCGGCCTCCAGGCGCGGCGTCCGGAAGGAGGGGGCGGCCTCCGGCGGATGCGCGGAGACCGGGGGCTGGGGCAAATCCATCCGGTGAGGCGCCTGAAGATCCCTTGAGTAGGACGGAAGGCGATGGTAGCGCAGGGCGGACCCCCTGCAACCCAGCCTTTCGGCCGTGACCGCGCTTTGGAAACCACCCAAAGGTCAGGGGTTTAGCCCAGCCGCAGCGCGATGACCGCCAGCAGCGCCGCGATGATCCACAAGGCGGCGCGGTCGCCGCGCCGGCGGCGGTTCCAGCCCTGGAGCGTCTGGCGCACCGTGGCGGGGTGCAGCCGCACGCCGCCGTCCGCCATGTCGGTCACGACGCGCTCGGCCTCGCGGACCAGGGCGGGCAGGCGGCGGATGGTCGACAGGGCGGCCCCGGCGTCCTCCAGGAACTGCGCCTCCGGGCCGCGGTTCTCGCGCATCCACTCCTCGATCAGCGGCCGCGCCAGTTCCCACATGTTGATGCTGGGGTTCAGCAGCCGGCCGACGCCCTCGGCCGTCAGCATGCTCTTCTGGAGCAGGAGGAGCTGCGGCTGGGTCTCCATCTCGAACTGCTCGGTGACGGCGAAGAGCTGGGCCAGCAGTCGGCCGACCGAGATCTCGTTCAGCGGCTTGTTCTGCAACGGCTCGCCGATGGCGCGGCAGGCCTGGGTGAAGATCTCGATGGACTGGTGGCGCGGCACGTAGCCCGCCTCGAAATGCACGGCGGCGACGCGGCGGTAGTCGCCGCTGAGGAAGCCGATCAGCATGTCGGCGAGGTAATAGCGCGTCGCCCGGTCCAGCCGGCCCATGATGCCGAAATCGACCGCCGTGATGGTGCCCTGCTCGTTGATGAACAGGTTGCCGGGGTGCAGGTCGGCGTGGAAGAAGCCGTCGCGGAACACCTGGTTGAAGAAGCTGGCCGACGCCATCGCCAGGATCTCGTCCCGGTTGAAGCCGGCGCCCTCGATGCGCGAGGATTCGTCCACCTTGAAGCCGCGGATGCGCTCCAGCGTCAGCACCCGGCCGCCGGTGCGCTCCCAGTCGATGCCCGGCACGTTGAAGGTCGGGTCGCTCTTGAAGTTGGCGCCCAGCTCCGAGGCCGCCGCCGCCTCCATCCGCAGATCCATCTCCAGCCGCGAGGTGCGGGCGAAGGTGTCGACCACCTCGCGCAGCCGCAGGCGCTTCAGCTTGGGCAGCACCCGCTCGGCGAGCGCGGCCAGCCAGTAGAACAGGTCGATGTCGCGCTCGAAGGCGATCTCGATGCCGGGGCGCAGCACCTTGACCGCGACCTCCTCGCCGGTCGCCGTCACCGCGAAATGCACCTGCGCGATGGAGGCGGCGGCGACCGGCTTGTCGTCGAAGCTGCGGAACAGGGCGCTGACCGGCTGGCCGAACTCGGCCTCGACGATGGCGCGGGCCTGTTCGCCGGGGAAGGGCGGCAGCTTGTCCTGCAACTCGGCCAGATCGACCGCCATCCGTTCGCCGACGAGGTCGGAGCGGGTGGAGAGAAGCTGCCCCAGCTTGATGTAGGTCGGCCCCAGCTCGGCCAGCGCGCGGGCCAGCCGCTGGCCGTCGCGGCCGGGCACGTCCTTGCGGGCGAGGCGGCGCCACAGCCAGGACAGGCCGGGGGCGGTCCCCAGCAGGGTCTCGGGCAGGGCGTCGTGGCGGGCGGCCGTGCGGCCGATGACCGCGAGGCGGACGAGGTTGCGCAGGATACGGAACAAGGGGCGCCGCCTTTAGATTCGCCAGCCGGAATGGATCGCGGCGATACCGCCCGTCAGGTTGCGCACCCGCACCGACGCGAAGCCGGCGGCCTCAATCCGCTTGGCGAGTTCGGCCTGGGGCGGGAAGCGGCGGATGCTCTCGGCGAGGTAGCGGTAGCTGTCCTCGTCCTTGGCGACGATCCGGCCGATCTTGGGAAGCACCTGGAAGGAGTAGAGGTCGTACAGCTCGCGCAGCACCGGCAGCACGACGTGGCTGAACTCCAGGCAATAGAACTTGCCGCCGGGCTTCAGCACGCGGCGCGCCTCGGCGATGGCCTCGTCGATGCGGGTGACGTTGCGCAGGCCGAAGGCGATGGTGTAGGCGTCGACCGAGCGCGCCGCGACCGGCAGCTTCTCCGCGTCGCCGACGGTCCATTGCACGCCGGACAGGATGTTGCGGTCGATGGCGCGGTCGCGGCCGACGCGGACCATCGCCTCGGTGATGTCGCAGACGACCGCCGCCCCGCCGCCGCGTTCGAGGAAGCGGAAGGCGATGTCGCCGGTGCCGCCCGCCACGTCCAGCAGGGTCATGTCCGGCCTGGGCGCGACCATCGTCATCAGCGTGTCCTTCCACAGCCGATGAATGCCGCCCGACATCAGGTCGTTCATCAGGTCGTAGTTGGTCGCCACGCTGCCGAAGACGGCGCGGACGAGACCCGATTTGGCGTCGGGATCGACGGGCGTGAAGCCGAACCAGTTGCCTTCGGAACCGGAGACCGGCTTGGTCGCATGGGGGGGCGTGTCGCTCATGGCGCGGAACATAGCGCGGCGCGGGGGGCGATGCCAGCGGGGGCTTGGGGGGACGATGCGGCGATTCGACGGAGGCGGGGGCATAGGCGCCAAGAAGCCCCTCTCCCCTCGCGGGACGAAGCCGAAGAGCGCCAAAGGCGATCACAGGCTTCGTGGTTGGGGTGAGGGGGCGCAAACTTTCCGCCTTCGGCGGAATACCCCTCATCCCAACCCTTCTCCCTCAAGGGAAGAAGGGCTTCTTAGCGCATATGGGCGGAACGGGGGCGGGCGGTCCGGCCCCAGAAACGCGCGTCCCTACCCTCGGCCGCGTCCGTCAGGGCAGCGGTCCGGTCCGGTGCAGCGTCACCCGCAGCCCGCCGTTCAGCACCGGGGGGGCGGGCGTGTCGAAGGGCAGGCCGGTCGCCTGGGCCAGCGACGCGTCGGTCGTCACGATCCCCACCCGCCAGCCGGAGAAGCGGGCCAGCAGCGTCTGGCCCAGCGCTTGGTAGAGGGGATGGAGCGGCTTCTTCTCGCCGATCCGCCCGCCATAGGGCGGGTTGACGATGACGAGGCCGGGCGGCCCGTCCGGGGGCGTGAGGTCGCTGACCGCGTGGTGCCGGAACGCGGTCAGTTCGGCGACGCCCGCGCGCGCCGCGTTGGCGCGGCTCATGGCGACGGCGCCCGCGTCGCGGTCGCTGCCGTGGAAGCGGATGGCCGGGCTGGCCGGGCTGGCGGTGGCGCCGCCGCCCGCGCCGCGCAGGGCCTGCCACGCCGCCGGGTCGAGGCTGGCGAGCTGTTCGAAGGCGAAGCTGCGCGACCGGCCCGGCTGGAGGCCGATGGCGATCTCCGCCGCCTCGATGACGAAGGTGCCCGACCCGCACATCGGATCGACGACGGGCTCGGTGCCGTCGTAGCCGCATTGGCGCAGGAAGAGCGACGCCATCGTCTCGCGCATCGGCGCCTTGTGGACGGCGTCCTTGTGGTTGCGCTTGTGCAGCGACTCGCCCGAGGTGTCGACGCTGATGGTGCAGAGGTCGTCGTCGATGCGCGCCTTGACGCAGATTTCGGCCTCCTTGGAGACCGGCGCGCCGAGTTCCTCGCGGATCGCCCGCTCGATCCGCTGCGCCGCCGCGCCCGCGTGGTAGATGCGCGACGCCTTGCACGACGCCTCGACGCGGAACGGCACGTCGGCGCGCAGCAATTCGCCCCACGCCACCTTGCGCGCCCGCTTGTCGAGCTGCGCCAGATGAAGGGCGCGGAAGGCGGCGACGCGCGCGAGGACGCGGACGGCGCCCCGGATCGTGAGGTTCGCCCGCCAGACCTCGGGCCAGCCGCCCCGGATCGTCACGCCGCCCAGTCCCGGAGTGGGATCCCGGAACCCGGCGGCCTGCAACTCCGCGCACAGCGCGGCTTCCAGGCCGGGAGCGGTGACGACGAAAATCTCGAAATCTTGGTCTGTGGTCATCCCGCCTACATAGCGCGAAGGCAGGGGGGCATCGACATGTTTTCTCGTTTTGGTTTGAGAGTGGGGAACGGATTTTATGGAAAGCAGGGGGGAGGCGGGACGCTTCCCTTGTCACGTCGGCTGCAAGCAGGCGGCTGACGCCGACCAGCCGCACCCGCAGGATGGCGTTCTGACTGGGGATGTGGATCGGCAGCAGCACCGGGGCCCGGCGCCGGCCCCCGGTGAAGGGCTTCAGCGCGGCCTTGTGTTTGCGCAGGGCGTCGCGGAAACGCGCCTCGGTGACGGCGCTCCACTTGCTGGAATCGAGCGCGCGGCAAACGGTGCCCAGCGAGACGACGGTCCGCGTTGCGCCGACCCGGCCAGGGTCCACCCGTGCCGCCATCGGCTCGACGCTCTCGCCAGCCCGGCAGCATCAGGCCGGTGCGATTGAAGCGCCTGCTTAAAACCTTGCTCCGTCATGTCGAGGCCGTTGGTTCACATCGTCCCCGAACCGGATTCAAGTCGCGATCTTAGCCAACACGATAACCTTAAGCTTGGCGATATTCGGAGAGCCGCCCCAACAGGAGCGGCCCTCTGTTGATCAATACGTGCTCTTGTTAAGCCTTTCAGGAAATCAATTGCGTCATTGAGCGCAAAGAAAATCCCGGTTACTTGAACAGAGCAACCCATAGCTGGTCATTGTCATAAGGTCCATTGTATAGACCAAAGCCGCCGTCCTTGTAATAGAGATAATTTGACGATCCTCGTTTTGGCGCTTGGTTTCTTAAATAAAACCCAGCATGATTTTTTTGCATTACTATTTCCCAGTGCTGGTCTGGGTAATCTGTGGCGTTTCCGGGGTAAAGGCCTAAATAATCACCATCCTGATAGTATGTGAGGACGCTGGAGCTTCCATTGTAGCTTGTGGAGCGAAGTTTGTAGATATCACCTGATATTCTCTCAAGAGTAAAGTTGTATGCTGCTCCCTCACTCCATTCTGATCTCAGTATAATGTTGTCGTTGTTATCACCTCCTATAATCAAGCCAGTCGCTGCGTGCATTAAATATATATCAGTAGATTTGGGTACGTTCGAAATGTTTGCAGTTAGGGTTTCGACAATCCATGTTTGGTCCCCGTTACCGTCACGTATCGGGTTGTACATAAAAACTCTATCCTCTTCCGTTCCTACTAGATTCTGTCCAACTTTAGTATTTTTTAATTGCACATATGAGCCATTTGATCCTAGATCATCCAAATCCCAATGCTGATCCTCATAATCCGGTTCGTCAACAGAATACAAACCAACTTTATTGTTAGCGGTTGAGAAGCAAGTAAGCCATTTATTCGTGCTGGTGTTTAGAATTTTAACTCTATGAATGTTATCGCCAGCATCTTGCGGATGAAGTGTCCAATAATCTCTCATTTCCTTAGGATTAAATGGAACGGGAAGGATATCCGAAAGATACTTCGGACGGCGACGGACGCTCACGGTCTTGTTGTCGTCTTGTGCATACAGGTAAGAACCCTTTGCAGCATTAAAGGCTCTGAAAAAGATTTGACTAGAATAATTACTTAAATCAGGAACCGTGTAGTCAGGGTCAGCATTTGCATCGTCAGATTCCTGTCCATTATCCTTTTCTAAATGCAGCATCCAAATTTTTCCCAATTCATGATCTTTTTTACAGGCGGGATCCAATTTCGCATAGACTACGAGATTTGAACTTCCATAGACGGCTTCTTTTTTTGCGCCGAAATAAGTGTCATCGCCATTTATGGTGTTTTTTACAGAAAAAACTTCAACTAGGCTATCAAGCCCATATCCGAGAATTGATCCGGCGGCTGTTCCGGTACCGGTTCCACTCTGATCTCCAATTTGACCTGCATGCTTCTCATATTCTTTAAGATATTCTTCCTTATATTGTTCCCAATCTTTTAAGTTTATAACAACTCCTCCTCCCTTGGCCCTGGTCGAGAACCAGACCTTGCATGCCTTGGCTGTCCTGCTTGAGAAACGTGGAATTTCCAACGTAGGACCTCCCAAAGCGTAGAATGTCACGGAAAACGGGCAAGCATTCCGGACCGTCATGGAACCCGAGGCCATTGTCATGCTCCTATATGCAGTTTCAAAGTTGAGTGACCTGTGATGCGAGGCGTGTTCGCTCAGGAAACACAACCATGAATCCTTGAAAAGGGCTATCGATAAAATATCTATGGTAGCCGCGTCTCCGCCATCAGATGCGGAGCAAAGGGTTGGGCCGTGCCGACATCCGTTCCCTGGAAGTGGCGGTGGGGTGGACAGCCGAAACGGGCGGGGCGCTTGACCGGTAAGGGCTTTGATTTCCGTGGGAAAACCAGAGTGTAACCGAAGGTTGGAAAACGGACGCAAGGCGTCATGACAAACTGCCTTTTGCAACCGTCCGACTCCGGTGCAAAAGCAGCGATCCATGCATTTGGCTGGACAACGCCGCTCAAAGCCCAAGTCGGCCGACCCGCCTCCCAAACACGTTTCGTTCTCACTCCCCCTTGCATCGCTCCCCCATCTCCCCCACCCTCTGCCCATCATGCCCGAACTCCCCGAAGTCGAAACCGTGTGCCGGGGCCTCGCCCCGCACCTCGAAGGCCGCGTGCTGGTCCGCGTCGAGCAGCGGCGGCCCAACCTGCGCATGCCCTTTCCGCCCCAATTCGAGGAGCGGCTGACCGGCCGGCGCGTCGAGTCGGTGCGGCGGCGCGCCAAATACATCCTGGTCCAGCTCGACGACGGCGCGGTGCTGATCGCGCATCTGGGCATGTCGGGGCGGATGACCATCGCGCCCGAACGGCCCGAGAGCTTCGGCAAGCACGACCATGTGGTCTTCGAGACCGAGTCCGGCACAATCGTCACCTTCAACGACGCCCGGCGCTTCGGCTTCATGGACCTGACCTCGGCCGAGGCGCTGGGCGACCACCCGATGCTGCGGAGCCTGGGGCCGGAGCCGCTCGGCAACGCCTTCTCCGGCCCGGTGCTGGCCGAGCGGCTGGCGGGGAAGGCGACGCCGATCAAGGCGGCGCTGCTCGACCAGACGGTGGTCGCCGGGCTCGGCAACATCTATGTGGCCGAGGCGCTGTTCCAGGCCGGGATCAGCCCGACCCGCCTCGCGTCCTCCGTCGGCGGCGCCGAGGCCGACCGGCTCGCCGCCGCGATCCGCGAGGTGCTGGGCCGCGCCATCGAGGCGGGCGGGTCGACCCTGCGCGACCACCGGCAGGCGTCGGGGGAGCTGGGCTATTTCCAGCACCAGTTCGCCGTCTACGACCGCGAGGGCGAGCCCTGCCCCGGATGCAGCTGCGACGTGGAAAAGACCGGGGGCGTGCGGCGCATCGTGCAGTCCGGCCGCTCGACTTTCTATTGTGCGGCGCGCCAACGCTGATATACCTGGGAGCATGACGGCTTTTCCGGCCAATCTTCGGGCGGCGCTCGCCGCACTCCTCCTTGCCGGCCCCGCACTCGCGGGCCTGGGGAGCCTCGCCTTTCCCTTCGATCCGGCGCACGCGGCGGGGGCCTCGCCCTTCGTCCCCGGCCTGCCCGACGTTCCGGCCATGCCCGGACTCGACGCGGCGGAGGCTGAGCCGCTCGTCTTCGACAAGCCCGGCGGGCGCATCGTCCAGGCGGTGCTGTCGGGGGCGGTGCCGCGCAACGCGGTGCTGGCCTTCTACGACCAGACTCTGCCGCAGCTCGGCTGGCGGCGCACCGCCGACCGGCTCTTCGTCCGCGAGGGCGAGGAGCTGCGGCTGGAGTTCACGGCCTCGGGCGGGCGGACTTCCGTCCGCTTCACGCTGAACCCGCGCTGAGGCGCCGGCAGACATTTAAGCACGCAAAAGAAAACCAACCGGGGCGCCGCAACGACGGCCCCCGCCAGATCGGGAGACAGCTGCAACCATGTCGTACGAAACCATCCTCGTCGAGACCCGCGGCCCCGTCGGCCTCGTCACGCTCAACCGTCCCAAGGCGCTGAACGCGCTGTGCGACCAGCTGGTGACCGAGCTGGGCCAGGCGCTCGACGCCTTCGAGGCGGACAGCGCCATCGGCGCCATCGTCATCACCGGGTCGGAGCGGGCGTTCGCCGCCGGCGCCGACATCAAGGAGATGGCCGGCTTCTCCTACATGGACGTCTACAACTCCAACTTCATCACCGCGAAGTGGGAGCGTCTGGCCAAGACCCGCAAGCCGACCATCGCGGCGGTCGCCGGCTTCGCGCTGGGCGGCGGCTGTGAACTCGCCATGATGGCCGACTTCATCCTGGCCGCCGACACCGCCAAGTTCGGCCAGCCGGAGATCACCATCGGCACCATCCCCGGCGCCGGCGGCACCCAGCGCCTGACCCGCTTCGTCGGCAAGTCCAAGGCGATGGAGATGGTCCTGACCGGCCGCATGATCGACGCCGCCGAGGCCGAGCGCTGCGGCCTCGTCAGCCGCGTCGTCCCGGCCGCCGAGCTGGTGGACGAGGCCGTGAAGGTCGCCACCAAGATCGCCTCGCTGTCGCAGCCGGTCGTCGCCATGGCCAAGGAGGCGGTCAACGCCGCCTACGAGACCACGCTGGCCGAGGGCGTGCGCTTCGAGCGCCGCCTGTTCCACTCGACCTTCGCCACCGAAGACCAGAAGGAAGGCATGGCCGCCTTCGCCGAGAAGCGCCAGCCCGCCTGGAAGAACCGCTGATTCATAAGCCGTCCCTCCCCTGCATCTGGTGGGGGAGGGACAGATCCCGTCAAGATGTCGTCGCGTGAAAAACAGAACAGACACGTTGCGGCGCGCGCCTTGACTCACAGTTCGGTGGCGCGTATAAGGCGCGCTCGCATCACGACAGCCGTGTCGTTCGGAGTAGGGTTTCCATGGCCAATCATAAGTCCGCTGAAAAGCGCATTCGTCAGACCGAGCGTCGCACGGAAGTCAACCGTGCCCGCGTCAGCCGCATCCGTTCCTTCGTGAAGAAGGTCGAGAGCGCCATCGAGGCCGGCGACAAGTCCGTCGCCGCCGAGGCCTTCAAGTCCGCCCAGCCGGAAATGATGCGCGGTGTGACCAAGGGCGTGCTGCACCAGAACACGGTGTCGCGCAAGCTCTCGCGCCTGTCGGCCCGCATCAAGGCTCTCTGAAGAGTCTGATCCAAGGGTTTCAAAAAGCCGCGCCCGTGATTCGGAGCGCGGCTTTTTGCGTTTAAAGCAAGCGTTGAATCGTGACCAAGATTGTCTTGGATTTTCGACAACACCGCTTATGAACTTTGATATCGGTCTTTCGGCTGCCACGAACGATTTTGTCTTTTTGACCCGTTCGCCATCTGTCCCATTGCGAGTCCTCTTGGGGGCGATTAGAGTTTTGTTCCGTCCGGGACTGCGAAACGATGTGTTCACCATGTCGCGCGGCGGACGGCACTGCGCAAAGACAGCGAAGGTCTTGGGCCAGCCGGGATTCGGATGAGTCACGGCGGGTGTCGAGGTCTTCTTTTGCTTGAAAACGGTCGAGTTCGCGGCGGGTTTTACAATTTTGTCCGCCGTGTCGTGTGATCGGATCGATCCCGGTCTTCCGGCGGCCGTGAGTTCGCCGGTGGCGCGCCCATTGGCGGTGCGCCGGTCGGGCGGTGGGGATCGGACGGTTGGGGATGCGGGGGCAGGGGAGCATGTCGGTCGGCGTGTCGTTGGATCAACAGTGGGCGCGCATTCGCGGTCGCCTGAAGGATGAGGTGGGCGAGATCGCCTACCGCAGCTGGCTGCAACCGCTGGCCGTCGCCAGCATGACCGGCGGCGAGGTGTGCATCGTCGTGCCCACGCGCTTCATGCGCGACTGGGTGCTGACCCACTACGCCGACCGCATCCGCGTGCTGTGGACCGGCGAGAACCCCGAGGTCCATTCCATCGACGTCATCGTCGCCTCCACCGGCGCGCCCTCCGCGCTGGTCGCCGACAACGACGACCGCGACGACCCGGCTCCAGGCTCGGCCCCAAGCTCGGCCTCGACTTCCGCCCCGACCTTCGCCCAGCGCGCCGAGAACCGTCCCCCGCCGCCCGAGCGCCGCCCCCAGCCGAACGCCAACGATCCGGCCCCGGCCGCCTCCTACACCTCGGCCTCCTACGGCGGGGCGTCGGACGAGTCGCCCAACGCCATGCCGGCGCTGATGGAGGACCGGTCGGACCTGTCCGCCGCGCTCGACCCGCGCTTCACCTTCGAGAACTTCGTCGTCGGCAAGCCGAACGAGCTGGCCCACGCCGCCGCCCGCCGCGTCGCCGACGCCACCGCCGTCACCTTCAACCCGCTGTTCCTCTACGGCGGCGTGGGTCTCGGCAAGACCCACCTGATGCACGCGCTGGCCTGGCAGATCCGCAAGAACGACCCGAACCGCAAGGTGCTCTACCTGTCGGCCGAGAAGTTCATGTACCAGTTCATCCGCGCGCTGCGCTTCAAGGACACGATGGCCTTCAAGCAGCAGTTCCGCTCGGTGGACGTGCTGATGATCGACGACGTGCAGTTCATCAGCGGCAAGGACTCCACCCAGGAGGAGTTCTTCCACACCTTCAACGCGCTGGTCGACCAGAACCGGCAGGTCATCATCTCCGCCGACAAGAGCCCGTCCGACCTGGAGGGGATGGAGGAGCGCCTGCGCTCGCGCCTGGGCTGGGGGCTGGTCGCCGACATCCACCCGACCACCTACGAGCTGCGTCTGGGCATCCTCCAGGCCAAGGCCGACGCGCTCCAGGCGACCATCCCGCTGAAGGTGCTGGAGTTCCTCGCCCACAAGATCACGTCCAACGTGCGCGAGCTGGAAGGGGCGCTCAACCGCATCGTCGCCCACGCCGATCTGGTCGGCCGCTCCATCTCGCTGGAGACGACGCAGGAGGTGCTGCACGACCTGCTGCGCGCCAACGACCGCCGCGTCACCATCGACGAGATCCAGAAGCGCGTCGCCGAGCATTACAACATCCGCGTCGCCGACATGCACTCGGCCCGCCGCGCCCGCGCGGTGGCGCGTCCCCGCCAGATCGCCATGTACCTCGCCAAGCAGCTGACCGCCCGTTCCCTGCCGGAGATCGGCCGCAAGTTCGGCGGGCGCGACCACACCACCGTCATGCACGCGGTCAAGAAGGTGGACGAGCTGCGCGCGACCGATCCGTCCTTCGCCGAGGATGTCGAGCTGTTGCGGCGCATGTTGGAGAACTGATTGTGCGTGTCCCCCGAAGGGATCGACGGGCATGCCTATAGGAATCGTGTGACTTTTATCTAAAATCCTGCAATAACCCCACGCATCGTGATGATGTTGGGGAAAGCGACGCGCCGTGAAGACGAACGTTCTCGTCGTTGACGACTCGGCGGTGATCCGCAAGCTCATCAAGGATCATTTGGAACGTCACGAGTATCGGGTCCTCGTCGCCAAGGATGGCGAGGAAGCCTTGGCGATCCACCGCGCCATCGACATCCACGTTCTGATCGCCGATCTGGACATGCCCCGGATGAACGGGCTGGAACTCTGCTGGCACGTGCGGGCGGAGGACGGGCAGCACCGCACCTTCTCCATCCTGATGATGGGCGACTCCGACACACGGTGCCGGGCCGAGGCCTTCGACGCCGGGGCCGACGAGTTCCTGACCAAGCCCATCGACCTGCCCACGCTGCGCGCCCGCGTGCGCGCCGGGGAGCGCATCACGCGCACGCAGCGCGTGATGGCGGAGATGCTGAACACCGATCCCCTGACCGGGGTGATGAACCGCCGCCGCTTCCTGGAGCGGCTGGAGCACGAATACAGCTACGCCAGGGACACGGGCGCGCCGCTGGCGGTGGCGCTGGTCGACCTCGACCGCCTCAAGGCGATCAACGGCGCCCACGGCCACTCCAACGGCGACCGGGCGCTGAAATTGTTCGCCGAAACCTGCGGCGCCCTGCTTCCCGATGGCGGCATCCTGGGACGGCTGGACGGCGAGGCGTTCTGCATGGCGCTGCCGACGGACGACGTCGAGGACGCCATCGCGCTGGTCGAGGGCATCCGCCTGTCCACCGCCGCCCTGGTCGCGACCACGGCGGAGGGGGCGACGTTCTCCTTCACCGTCAGCGCCGGCGTGTGCCTGGCGCGGGGCACCGACTCGGTGACCGAGCTGCTGGCCCGCGCCGACGAGTCGCTCCATGTCGCCAAGCGCAGTGGGAGCGACCGCACCGTCGTCCGCGGCGCCGAGGGGGTGGTGGTCAAGGCGCGCTTCCACGTCGTGTGACGGGATCGGGTCCGCCCCGTGACGGGGCTATGAAGTTTGGCAAGGTCCCGGTGTCGGCCGTGGCGCCCGCCGTGTCTGTCGGGCACACTCCGTGGTCTGGGCGGGAGCGCAACGACGCCGCCGCCGACGGGACCACACGCCAACATCCGAACACAGGGAGACTGGGCGCCATGCCGAAGATCGCCAAGCCGCAGGCCGGCACCACCGGAGCCGCCATGACCGAAGCCCAACGGTCGAGCGTCGAGACCCAGCGCGCCGCCAAGAGCTTCTCCCGCCGCCTGCTGCTGAAGAGCGCCGCCGCCGTGGCCGGCGTGGCGTCGGCCGGTCCCTTCGTGCTGCGCGAAGGGCGCGCGGCGTCGGGCTCGGTGAAGATCTTCTCCTGGGCCGGCTACATCAGCCCGGACATGCTGGCCGATTTCGAGAAGAAGACCGGCGTCAAGGCGACCCTGACCGAATACGGCACCAACGACGAGCTTCTGAACCAGTTGAAGGCCACCGGCGGCGCCGGCTTCGACATCATCCACCCCACGGTGGACCGCGTGCCGAACTACGTCGAGTTCGACCTGCTCCAGCCGATCGACGACGCCAAGGTGAAGTGGGACGGCTGCCTGAAATCCTCGGTCGAGGGATCGGCGGGGATGGGCGGCGTGGTCGGCAACAAGCGCTTCTTCGCCCCGGCCGATTGGGGGACCGAGGCCCTGGCCTACGACATGGCCAAGGCGCCGCTGGTCTACGGCACCGCCGGCTACGGCGACCTGTGGGCGCCGGGCAACGCCGGCAAGGTGACGGTGCGCGGCCATTCCTCGCTGATCGGCATCGGTCTGTGGCTGGAAAGCCAGGGCAAGCTGCCGCACCCGATCCGCGACCAGTTCAAGGACGAGGCCAAGGCGCGCGCCAACTTCGACGCGATCCTGAAGGCCGCCGTCGCCAACAAGAAGTCGGTCGCCCAGTTCTGGACCAACGAGAACGAGGCCCAGGGCGCCTTCCGCACCAACGGCTGCGTCATCGGCCAGACCTGGGACTCGACCGCCGCCGCGCTGCGCAAGGAAGGGCTGCCGGTCCGCTTCGTCGCGCCCAAGGAAGGGGCGCTGGCCTGGATGGAAGGCTTCGCCATCCCGAAGAAGGCGGAGAACCTGGAGAACGCCTACGCCTGGATCAACTGGTTCTACACGCCGGAGGCCGGCGCGCTGTACACCAACTTCTCGGGCATCTCCAGCACGGCGGTCGGCGCCGAGGCGCATCTGAACGACCTGAGCAAGCAGTTCTTCGCCGACGCCTATCCGGGCGACGCCTTGCAGAAGCTGTGGTGGTGGCCGATCCAGGAGGCGTGGTACGTCTCGATCCGCAACGAATACCAGGACCGCTTCCTGGCGGCGTAAGGGCGGGCGCGTTTGCCCCCTCCCTGACCCTCCCCCGCCTGTGGCGGGAGAGGGAACTCCGCCGAACGCCGACAATCCTCCTGCCCCCTCTCTCGCGAAGCGGGGGAGGGATGGGGAGGGGGCAAAGCAGTGAGACCATGAGCCAGGACGTCCAACTCGATTCCGTCACCATGCGGTTCGGCGAGACCGTCGCCGTCCGCGAGGTCTCGCTGACCATCCGGGCGGGGGAGTTCTTCAGCTTCCTCGGCCCGTCGGGCTGCGGGAAGACCACCATCCTGCGGATGATCTCCGGCTTCATGGAACCGACCGGCGGCGCCGTCCGCATCGGCGGCAAGGACATGCGCGGGATCGGCCCGAACAAGCGGCCGACCGCGTTGATCTTCCAGAACCTCGCCCTGTTCCCGCTGATGACGGTGGCCGAGAACATCGGCTTCGGGCTGGAGGTGCGCGGCGTCGCCTCGGCCGACCGCAAGCGGCGGGTGCGCGAGTTGCTGGAGTTGGTGGCGCTGCCGGACACCGCCGACAAGCGCGTCACCGACCTGTCCGGCGGCCAGCGCCAGCGCATCGCCATCGCCCGCGCGCTGGCGGTGGAACCGGCGGTGCTGCTGCTGGACGAGCCGCTGTCGGCGCTCGACCTCAAGCTGCGCCAGCACATGCGGGGGGAGCTGCGCGAGCTGCAACGGCGGACCGGCGTCACCTTCATCTACATCACCCACGACCAGGGCGAGGCGCTGACCATGTCCGACCGCATCGGCGTGATGTCGCGCGGCGTGCTGGAGCAGGTCGGCGACGGGCCGAGCGTCTACGACCACCCGGAAACCGCCTTCGTCGCGTCCTTCGTCGGCGAGAGCAACCGCTTCCCCGGAATCGTCGCCGAGGTGGCGGAAGGCTGGGCGGTGCTCGACACCGGCTTCGGGCGTTTCCGCGGGCGCAACCCCCGCAACCTCGCGGCGGGCGACCGGGCGACGCTGTTCGTCCGGCCCGAACGGCTGGCGCTGGGGCAGGCCGAGAACCCGCTGGAGGCCCGCGTCACCCACCGCGATTTCGAGGGCGCCTTCGTCAACGCCTTCCTGGAGGGCGGGCTGACCGTGCAGGTTCCCCATCTGGGGCAGGAGCCGGCCTTCGTCCCCGGCGAACCGGCCCGGCTGGGCTTCCGCGCGGCGGACGCGGTGGCGCTGCCCACCGCGCCCTGAGGCTCAGCGCGCCCCGCCGACCGGCACGGTGACGCGGAAGACCGCCTTCTCGAAATCGTCGACCAGCGCGTCGATCTTGACCTCCCAGCGCCCCGCCACCGGCAGCGTCAGCCCGTCGAGCCGGTAGGCGCCGGGGCCGGTGCGGCCGGGGCGGCGCAGGATCGGCTCGATCCCGGCGGCGGGCAGGGACAGCTCCACCGCCAGCTCCTTCGGGTCGAAGGGCGTGTCGTCGGGCTGCGCGAGGTGCAGGGTCAGGCTGTTCGCCCCCGCCCGCGCCGAATCGAGGCTGACGACCGCCTGCCGCCCCTTCGCCATGGTGACGGCGGTGTAGCCGGGATCGGCGTCGGCCACCGGCCGGGCCAGGGCGCGCGGCGGCGGGGTGGTGCCGAGCCCGGCGGTCAGCGCGACCACCAGCGCCATCAGCGCCATCTCCGACGCGACGCTCAGGCTCAGCAGCCGCCGCGCGTGATCGCGGGCGGACCGGCTGCCGCTTTCCAGCGCGGGCGTCAACCGCAGCCGGTTGACCGAGGCCAGCCCGAGCAGCAGGGCGACCCCCACCATCTTCGCCAGCCAGAGCTGCCCGTAGACGGTGCCGGCGATGGCCGCCGGATCGGCGAGCTGGAGCAGGCTCAACCCCACCCCGGCGGCGAGCAGCGCCGCCACGGCGATGAGGGCGCCGCGCGAGAAGCGCCGGACCAGCCGCGCCGAGTCGAGGGCCGGCGCGTGGCGCAACAGGGCCAGCAGCGGCAGCAGCCCGGCCGACCTGTTCATCACGGTGGACGCCGGACGTCTCGCCGCCGCCGCGCAGGAAGGGCTGCTCGCCC
>NZ_RZIJ01000052.1 GCF_003989665.1 Azospirillum doebereinerae
CATCAGATCAGCTCCTCGGCGTTGATGGCCCAGCCGTAGCGGCCGAGCGAGGTCGTGGTGATGCCGACCGTATCGGTCAGCGCGGCGTAGACGGCGCGGCGGAAGCGCAACGTCGGGTCCTCGTCGGGGTCGCAGACCAGCAGGAAGTCGCCGCTCTTGCCGAGCTGGCGGTCGATCTCGAAGCCGGTGCCGTAGGCGTCGCGCGCCAGCATGTGCTCGAAGGTCACCGACACCGTCCGGTAGCGCGGCAACTGGCGCACCAGCCGCATCCCGCCGCGCGTGCGCTTGACCACGCTGGGATCGGCCGTCTTGACGGTGAGGCCGTATTTGTAGCGGTGCGCCCAGGCCTCGCCGGCCATGAAGCGCCCGGCCTGGAGGTAGCCGGCCGGGTTGTCCGTGTCGGAAATCTGGGTGAAGAGGTAGCGCCCATAGACCGGCTCGGGGGCGATGTGCAGGTCGATGGTGCCGCCGGGGTAGGCGTCGGCGTCCACGCCGTCGAAGGGGAAGGCGCCGAAGGCCTCGGCGCCCCACACCACGGTCGGGACCCGCATGCGCTCGAAGCCGGTGTCGTAGACCGCCGGCCCGCTGTTGTCCGGGCTGTTGGTGACGATGTGCCGGCGCCGCGCCAAGGTGCTGCCGTTGTGGTTGAGGAGGGCGAACATCGACAGGGGCGTCAGCCGGCCGAGGTCGATCCGCCACCACGTCGAGGCCTCGGCGGTGTTGGTGGAGCGCGCCACCTCCTGCACGTCCTGCGTCGTCAGATTGGCGAGGGCCAGCCCGCCGCCGGCCACCCACGCGCCACCGGAATAGGCTCCGGTGTCGCTCGGCTTCTTCCACAGGACGTGCAGCGGCTTAGCCATGTCCGATCACCGTCAGCTTGTGTTCCTCGGCGAGCGCGTCGCGCTCGGTCTCCAGCACCAGCCCGCGCCAGCCGGCGGCCAGCCCATAGCGGGCGTCGGTCAGCTTCACCGTGTAGCCGACCTCCAGCCCCAGCGTCAGCGGCACCACCACCTCGAAGGCCTTGACCTTGGCGCCGTAGAGGGCGAGGCGCCGGTCACGCTCGGCGATGGCGTCGGCCTCGCTGTCGAAGAGGGTCTTGACCTCCTCCTCGCGCGCCAGCAGCGAGGCCGCCGCCGCGCCAGCATGAGTAGCCACGGCGGTCCAGCGGTACTCGTTGGGCAGGGCCTCGCGATCGGTCGCCGTGACGTTGACCTGATCGAGGTCCTGCGCCGTGAAGGTCGCCGCGAAAGGGCGGTAGCCGAGCTTGAGCGTCTTCATCCGGCGCTCGACGGCGCGCGGCGTCAGCTCGATGATGTGCCGCTCGTCGAAGACGAAATCCGCCGTCGCGGCCGGGCCGTCGTAGCGCCCCAGCGCCAGCAGCCGGTCCTCGCCGAAGCCCCAATAGGCGCCGACCGACCCGGCCAGCTCGTCGATGACGGCGCGGACCTGGGGCACGTTGGCGCCGTCGCACCAGTAGCCCAGCACGGCCGGCTGGAGCGTGTTGAAGGCCGAGAAGGACGCGGCATCCCGGCCGGCGGCGGTCACCGTGGTCATGCTGGTGACGAGGTGCTGGACGATGTCGGCGAAACGGGAAATCCAGCTGCCCGCGACCTTGACACCCTCGGCGTCCACCGTGAACCGGCCGTTGGGCTTCTGCCCCAGCCGGATCAGCCCGGCCGCCTTGGCGGTGGCGATGCCCGTGCCGGGGATGGTGGCAGCGATCAGCGCGGCGTAGGAGGCGTAATCGTTGACGGTGCCGCTGTAGAGGACGCCCATGTCGCGGGCGGCCAGTAGTGCGGAGAAGCCCAGCGGGTCGACCATGTAGACGTTGCGGACAGCGTCGATCAGCACCGGCTCGATCTGCCGGCGCCGGCCGACCAGCCAGGGCTTTTCCCGGCCCTTCAATTCGCTGGTGCCGTCGATCCCGCCCGCCCCGCCGAACTGTCCCCGGCTGGCCGGCACGTCCAGCAGCACCAGCAGGTCGCGCAGCTCGACGGCGATCTCGTCGCCCAGCACCAGTTGCTCGGCCGCGCCGTCGAACAGCGTGGCGAAGTCGGCGAGTTCCGGCCGATCGATGGGTGTGTGCAGGACCTCGACCCGCCGGCCGTCCCACTCCAGATCGGCCAGCCAATCGAGCGCGCCGTCGTCGTTGGCCAGGGTGGCGCGGCCGAAGCTGGTCTCGGAGTAGCCGCCGATGGCGGTGCCGGCGAACAGGGAGCGCTTGGCGGACAGCGGCGTCTCGATCCGGCGGACGAAGTAGGTCGAGGCCGGGCTGTCCCCCGGCTCACTGGTGAAGCCGGTGTCGGAAAAGGGGAGAAGCCGCACGGCGCCGAGGGTGGCGTCGTACGGCCAAGCGCGCAGCAGGTAGGGCATGGGGTTATCCGTTGGCGGTGCGGGGGTGGCGGTAGCCGACCGGGTCGGCGGCGCGGCCGGTCCGGATGCCGAGCGCCTTGGTCATGGCGGCGGCACCCTCGCGGGTGGCGGTGGCGTTGTCGGCGTCGCCCTCCTCGGTCAGGACGATCAGGCGTTCCAGCAGGGCGTTGTGCCGGCGCATCTCGGCCAGCAGCGGGCTGTTCCCGCCGTTCGACGCTCCGGTGCCGCCGGCCGCGCGGAAGGCGGTGACGGAGCCGCCGCGCCGGTCGTTGGCGGGCCAGCGGCCGGAGTTCAGGGCGGCGAGACCGTCGGCACCGAGCACGCCCATACCGCGCAGATTGACCACGCCCTCGCCCGGCATGCCGAGGAGGTGGACGGAGTCCACGCCGGGGGTGGAGCCAGGGGCATTCGGGATGACGCCGCCGCCCGCGAAGCCGGGGATGGTCCGCGTTCCGGCCATCACCTCGTCGATCCCGAAGTTTTCGAACCACAGGCGCAGGTCGAAATCGGCGAACTGCTGCCGGGCCGCTTTGATGTCGTCGAAGCTCCCGAACGCGCTTTCGATCTGCGCGTCGCTGAACGCCGACAGCCGGGTGCGCTTGTCGGCAGAGGTGACGGTCGGCGTCGTCGCCGTGCCGGTGCTGCTGTAGCCGGTCGATTTCAGCAACGGCACCAGCGACGACTGCCACAGCGCATAGCTCTGATCGGCGACACTCACCAGATCGACCAAGGCGCCATAGTTTTTCTGCCCGATGGCCGCCTGGGCGGCCCGTTGCCCCTGCAACTCCTTCAGGGTGTCCTGGGCAACCTTCAGGTCCGTCTCGGCGGTGTCCACGCCCAGCGCCGAGACATCGCCGAATTCGGCCAGGATCGACCGCATCCAATCGTAATCGCTGGAGTCGGTGCTGCCGTAATAGCCCTTGGCCAGCTGCACCAGCGTCGGCGCCAGCGAGGTGAGCGACTGTTGCGCCGCGTCACGCGCGGTGTCGGTGGCGCTGGTGTCCTTGTAGGTGTTGTAGGCGGCGGTGACCTGCTGCCGGGCCTCCTTCAGCCGGTCGAAGGCGTTCAGCGGGCTGTTGTCGTTCAGGGCCAGCGAATCGTAGGCGGCGCGGAACTCGCGAGCCGACTTCGCGATCTTCACCGCACCGTCGGTCAGGCTGGTGATGTAGTCCTGTTGCGCCGTGATCTGCTGATCATAGGCGCCGAGCACGTCCTGTTGGGCCAGCTGGAACGCCTGCGCCGCCCGCTCGGCCGCTTGGACCTTCACAAGGTCGGTGATGTCCCGCCCGGCGGCCTTTGCATCGGCCAGTTCCTTGGCCTGCCGCTGGTCCAGGGCGATCAGCGAGGAGGTGCGATTGTCGCCCAACGCCGCGTAGGCCCGGCTCTGAACATCCGCCGCATAGGAGGCCGCTGCCGTCGCCTTTTCCCTGGCCGCCGTCTCTCGATCCAGCCCCTGCACATACCGCAGGCCCGCCAGATAGGTCGCGTCGTAGCCGTCCTTGACCGCTTGGGCGTAGTCACGCTCCTGCTTGAGGCGCAGCTCCAGCGCATCGGCTTGATCGCCAAGCCCCTGCGCGCGGAGCGAGCGCACCGTCAGGTCCTCGGTCGCCGTGGCCTGCGCCGCGACCCGCATCGTTTCGGCAAGGGCGCCGATCTCGCCGCCAAGGGTCTTCGTCACGTCGGCGAGGCCGGCGAGGTTGAGCCCGGACAGCACGCTGTTCAGCTGCGCCGTCACCAGCGTGGTGGCCTTGCCGTCCGCGTCGCTCACGCCCAACGCCGTGAAGTTGCGCCGGACGGTGTCGCGGTTCTCGGCGATACCCCGCAGGTTGGTCAGGTAGTCCCGGCCCTGCGCCTGATAGAGCGCGGCGTTGTACTCGTCCATCGCCTGGGCGCGCAGCTTGGTCGCCTTGGCCGCCGCGTCCGCACGGATCTCGGCTTCCGAGACGCCAACGTTCCAGCGGGTCACCGCCTCGATCCAGGCGTCGGTCGAGCCGCGCAGGTTCGCCATCGCCGTTTCCCACGGCGTGGCGCTCTGCACCGCCCCCTCGAAGGTCGAGCGGATCGACTGCTCCAGGCTGGTCCGATACTCCTTGCCGAGGTTGATCTTGTCGGCGGTCTTGATCTCCTCGTCGATAGCGGCGAAGCCGTCCGCCGCCGCCTTCTTGGCATTCGCCTGCACCTGGGCGAGCGACTTGTTCAGCTCCTTGAAGGCCTCGGTGGCGCTGTCGATCTTATGGGCGACATCGAGATACTTTTGGATTTCCTCCAGGTCGCCCGACGCCTGGACGGTCGAGTTGGCGAGCGCCTTGGCCATGTTGCTGTTGGGATCGCTGGCGGTGGCGCCGCCGAGGATCTGACGGATCAGCTCCTTCGGGTCGTTGTGGACGCCGTGGCCGGTGGCGGCCGACGTACCACCTTCCCAATAGCCGTAGTTCTGGGCCTTGAGCTTGATGCCGTAGGCATCCGCCAACGTGTTGAAGCCCTGCGCGACGGCGCCGGTCACCGTCTTGACGTTGGAGTCGTCACCGCCGTTGTCCGCCGCCGTCGGCCCTTGGACGTAACGCCCATCCTGATACAGGACGTTGCCCTGCGCGTTCGGCCCGACGCTGGGCTTCTGCGACCCGACCACCGCCATGACAGCGGCTAGGACCGCCGCCGCGATCCAGCCATAGACCGGGATCGCCGACAGGGCCGCCGTGGCGCCGGCCATGCCGCTGACGCCCGCCGCACTGGCCGCCGCGCCCATGCCCATGGCGCCCATCGCGGCGGTGCCGGCGGCCATCGTGCCGACACCGGCCACGGCACCCACGGCCCCGCCCCCGATCTTGGAGCCGCCCATATATGCGTTGGAGATGCCCGAGCCGATCATGCCGCCGAGCATGCCGTACGGGGCGGCGGCGCCGAGGGTGCTCCCCAAGCCCCCCGTGACCCCAGCGCCCGACGTGCCATTCGCGGCACCGGTGTAAAGGATGTTCGCGGCGCCGGTGTTTCCGGCAGCAGCAATCCCTGTCGCCGCGTTGAGGCTGGCGGCGCCTGTGATCGGCGCTGCGGTGGCGGCGGTGACGGACGCGGGGGCTGCAGCCGCCCACCCACCAACCGAGCCGATGCCGAGCGCGGAATAGCCCCAGCTGTCGACGGCGCTGGTCAGCCCGGCCGTGCTGAACCCCATCTTGTCCGCGCCGTAGGAAAGCCCCTTGCTCATCAGGCTGTTGCCTGCCTGCCCGAGCAAGCTGTTCCCGCCGGCTGCGGCGCTCTGGCTCCCGCCGGGGATGTTGCCGGAAACGCCCGACGAAATCCCGAACAGCGACGGCGCCGAGCCGACCACCTGCGTCACGATCGGCAGGATGATGTTGGCGTTCAGCGCCTCGATGGCGATCCGCTTGAACAGGTTCTTGAAGATCGTCAGCGCGTCCTGCGCCTTGGCCTCGCCCGTGATCTGATCCCACAGGTTCTCGGACACGTCCTTGCCGATGTCCTTGGCGACATCACGGACGTCGTCCTCGAACTTCTTGATCGCCTGGGTGTCGGCGATCTGCTCCTGGAGGCCGATCCACTGCGTCTTGACGTCGCTGGCCGCCTCGCCCCAGCGCTCGGTCGCCTCCCGCTGGATTTGCAGGCTGCGCACCGCGCGTTCGCGGGCGCCCGGCAGCAGGTTGTTCAGCGCCAGCTCGTCCTGGGCGTATTTCAGGCTGGTCTTGGCCGCGCTCAGCGTCTTGGTGTCGGCGGCCACGGCCTTCCAGCGCTCGGCCTCCTTCACCTTGGCGGCGATGGCCTTGCCTTCCTCAGTCGAGGCGTCGGTGTGGGCCTTCGCCAGCTCGGCCGCGATGCGGGTCTGTTCGTTGGCCGCGCGCTGCTCCACCGCCCCCATGCTGGCGATCTCGGCAAGGCGCTTCTGGGCCTCCACATCGCGGTCGAGGGCGTCGGACACCTTGTCGTAGGCCTTGGCGTCCCGCTCCGCCTGGGTTTCCGCCTTGTTGGCGGCCTTCAGGTTCTCGGTGCGCTGCTGCTCCAGCCGGTAGGCCTCGGCCGCCTTGGTGGCGATGCGGGTGGCCTCGGACCGGGCGTCGAGCGTCGACTCGCCGGCCTTGATGTTGGCGTCGTAGGCCTTGCTGTAGGCGGCGGCGCGGACCTGCTCCTCGCCGTAGGCCTTCATGGCGGCCTCGCCACCCTTCAGCGCCTTGATCTTGGCGTCGAGGTCGCGCTCCTCCAGGAACATCGAGGCACCCGCCCGCGCCTGCGCCGTCGCGAGGTCGGAGGCCGCCTTGGCCGCCTCCTTAGCCGCGTCCGCGTAGCCCAGCAGGGCCTTCTGCGCGGGCGTGGCGCGGTTTTCCAGATCCGCCATGCGGGCTTCGGCCATGCGGATGGCCTCGCCCGTCTCCAGCAGCTTGCGGACGTCCTCGTCGCCCATCAGCTTGATGGCGCCGGCCGCGTTCAAGTCCTGCAACCGCCCGAGGAAGGCGGCCACGTCCTTGTCCTTGCCGAGCGTTGTCAGCGCCTCGAGCACGGCCGGGACCTTGTCGCCCGCTCCGGTGATGGCGGTGAACCGGACATCGTCCCACTCGCTGGTCAGATCCTTGGCGAGCTTCTTGTTCAGCGTCGTCAGGTCGGACTGGAGGGCCAGCTTCGATAGGCCGCGCAGTTCCGCGCTCAGGCCGCGATAGGTGCTGGTCAGGGTGTCGACGCTGGCGCCCGCCTCGACGGCGCGGTTCTGGAACACGCCGAGCAGGTCGCCGAACGAATCGATGTCCGACGCGCTTTTGTTCACGTCGTCCTTGAGACCGCTCAGCGCCATCCCCAGTGCGCCGACCACGGCGATGACGGCGCCGATGATGGCGCCGGTCGGGCCGAACGCACCGGCGATCTGGCTGCCCTGCTGCGTGAAGATGACGAGCGCGTTCGTGCCCATCTGGGCTTGGACGGCAACATCCTGGAACTGGTAGCCGAGCTGCCCCATGACGCCCCGGAGGGAGCCGGCGGAGCTGCCGGTAGCGACCATCCCCGCCGCCGCCTGGGCGTGGGCCTGCTGCGTCCGTGCCAACAGCTGGTTGTAGCGCTCCTGCGTCACCGTCCCGGCGGCGAGGTTTCTGTTCAGGATGTCGGTGTCGCGGGCAAGGCGTTGCGTCGCGCGGGCGGCGGGGTCGAGCCGACCCTCCAGCCCCTCGAAGGAACGGCGCAGCTTGTCGACCGAGTTGTCGTTGCCCACCGCTTTGACGGTGACGCCCAGCGCCTCCAGCTTCTGGCGGACGGCGTCGAGGTTGTCCGCCTCGACGCCGATGCGGACGCTGACCTGTCTTTGCGCCATGGCTACCGTCCGAGGATGTTGGAGAGGTTGGCGACCAGCTGCGCCTCCGCCTGCTTGGCGGCGGCGGCGAGGTCGAGGAGCTTGCGGCCCCGCACCCGCTTGACCAGCAGGAAGAGGGGGATCGAGGTCGCCCGGCCGGCGCCGCCGCGCGCCAGGGTATCGCCGCGCGCCTTGCCATCGGCGACCAGCAGGGCGCGGGCGCCGTTGCCGATCGGCACGAAGCGCAGCGCCCCGAACTTCGCCGTCGCCGCGTCTATGTTCGACCATTTTGGCGGTATCAAGCCAATTTGACGGCCTTCCCGACGGTGGGGATCTCGATCGAAACCGGCGGCTTTAGCGGCGGGCAATGGGATAACCATCCACTTGGCGTTGCGCGCGGTGATCATTTCTCCATCATCGAAGGCGTCGTGCAGCCGGGCCGCCTTGGAGTAGACCAAGCCGGCCGGACGCAGGGTGCGGCGGCGGCTGACCTTGGGATACAGGTCCAACCGCCATGCCTTTTCCAGCCCGTTCCCCAGCCCGGCGGCGCGGGTCTGCCGGCGCAGCTCTGCCTGGAGCCCTTCGGAAGCCGAACGCACCGCCGCGCGTGCGGCGTCGGCGATCTCGTCGAACCGAGTGTTCATCAGTTCCTTGAGGTCGCCGCTGATCCGGCCGACGATCTTCATCCCGGTTCTCCCGCCAGCAATTCGGCCTCGGCCGCCGACATGATCGCGAAGGCGTCGAGCATGATCGCCGCCTGATCGCCGAAGCCGCCGCCCTCCGGCAGATGCCCGGCCACTGGGATGATTCCGCCCGCCATGCCGGCGACGCGGCCCGGCGGCGGGCGATAGGCCCGCCAGAACTGGACCATGTCGAAGTGGTCCTCGGTCAGGTCGAGGCGCGGGTTCCGCTCGAAGCGCTCGCCGAAGAGGACCCATGCGGACCCGTCAGGCGCTTGGTCTTCGCCGTCGGGGAAGGCTTCCGGCTGGAGGCTGACCGCGACGGCGATGCGGAGTTTTTTTCCAGATCCTTCGACGGGCGCATCAGGCTCATGATCTTGAAGCCAACCGCCTGAAGTTCCTCCTCGGACAGATGGGCCAGCGTCGCGTCGGTGGTCAGGTCGCGGCGGCGGACGAAAGGCGCGTCGGCGCCGTCCTCAGCCTTGACGCCCTCCCAGCCGAGGAGGAAATGACGGCAGGCGACGAGCGGGGCCACGGCGATGAAGAAGTCGCGGTCGCCTTCCAGCGCGGCGAAGCGCCCGCCGCACGAGCGCGCCACGCTCTTGATGGTCTCCAGCCCGTCGGAGGCCGTGGGATCGACCTCGCCCTGGGCGGTGGCCTCGACCTCGTCGATCAGCGCCAGAAGGTCGTCCAAATTGTAGGGCGCCACCTCCTTCAAGTCCTCGCGCAGCGCCCGGTACAGGGCGACGTCGCCGGGATAGGTGGCGCCGGCCGCCTTCAGGTCGCGGCGGAAGGCGGCGCGGGTGAAGTGGCTGGCGATGCCCAGGCGGAACACCGGTTGCGGCGCGGCGTCGATCTCGGCCTGGGTGGCGTCGATCAGCCGGCCGAAGGCCTCGCGCTCGGCGTCGGCTTCGGCCTTGTCACGCAGCTTGACCAGGATGGCGAGGTGATCGGCGAGCGGCGTGAACGCGATCACGTCCTTGGTGGACACGGGGAGCATGGAGTGAATCCTCTGTCGGTGAGGGATGGGTTGCGGGCGGGGCCGACATCCCCGCCCGCGCGGGCGCCAAGGCGCCCCTCCGGGGAACCCCCCGGATCGTGGTCCCGGTGTCGGCCGGGGTCTCGGGATCAGAAAAGGCAGAGGAAGGAGCCGGCGTCCTCGCCGGTGCAGGCGAACTGATGGGTGTTGGTCATCAGCCCGTTGCGGTCGCCCGGCGCGAGGCTGGTGTAGAAGGCCGCCGGGATGGTCAGGCCGATCCGGTTGCCGGCCACCGTGCCGTAGGCGGCGTGGAGGATCTTCGGCGTGCCCGTCCGGAAGGCGGCCATGCTGTCGCGGGTGGCGACCAGCGTCTCCAGCGGGTCGCAGTTCCCCGTCATGTTGCGCGCCGTGATGATGGAGGGGTCGAAGCCCTCGGCGGCGTTCGGGTTGTCCGGGTTGGTCAGCTGGTTGCCGAACTCGACCGACAGCGAGGCCATGGCCGCGACGCCCCGGTCGATCAGCGCCTTGCCGCCCTTCCAGATCGGCGGGCGGGTGCTGTCGTAGACCAGCCCGGTCGGAACGGGCGCGTCGGCCTTCGACACGAACATGCCGGTGAAGGTAAAGCTGATCCGGCCGATGTTGCCACTTTGGAGCTTCAGCGTGGCGTTGCCCCGGCAGCCGGCGACGATGTACTTCAACCCGTCCATGAACAGGTGGAAGGTCAGCGACGGGATGGAGACCGAGGCCGGCTTGTAGAGCACGTTGACCGGCACCTGATAGCTGGTTCCCGTGCTGAGCGCCGTGCCGAACAGGTCGGTCAGCGTCGCCAGCTTGCCGGCGGTGTAGTCGGCGACGAAGCTGGTGGCGCCGGCCACCGGGTTGCCGGTCAGCAGCAGCGGCATGCCGCGATAGGCCTGGGCGGTGCCGCTGGCCCCAGCGCCCAGCGTCAGGCTGGAGGCGGTGCCGGCGGTGGCGGCCTCCGGGGCGACCGGAACGGCGGCGGCGGTGACGACCTCGGCCCAGCCGGCGGCCTTCAGCAGCTTGCCCCATTCCGGCGCGGTGCCGGCGGTGCCCGAGCCCTTCAGCAGCACGTCGAAGGTGATCTGCACCGTCATGCCGCCGGCAATCGGCCCCCGGCTGTCCAGGCTGCCGGTGACCTCGTTGGTCTGCACGATGGTCGGGTTGAAGCTGATCTGCAGGTTCTCGACCAGCACGGCGTCGCTGCCGGCGACCGGCGCGGCGTCGGTGCCTTCGGTGGTCTCGATCTTGGCCAGCAGGGCGGCGTTCTTCGAACGGAGAGCCATGGGGAACGCTCCTTCAGTCGACCAGCGGCGCGGCGGGGGCCGGCTCGCTGGCGGGCTTGCGGCCCTTGGTGACGGGAGCGAGCGCCTTGGCGGCCTCCTCCTCGGTGAGGTTCACGAGGCGGTCGCCGTCGCGCAGCTCGAAGGAATGGGCGGGCGTCGGCACCACCGCCGCCGCCCGATGGGCCGGAATGTCCATGGAAGCTCTCCAGAGTGATGAAACGGGGTCAGGGCGCCAGGGCGTAGGGATCGCCGGGCTTGGTCCAGTACTCGACGCTGTAGACGGCGAAGACGTCGCCCACCCCGCCCACGCCCTCGTCGTCGGCCGCGCCCTGGTCCGCCTCGACGAGGTTGGTGTCGACGACGAGGCCGCCGAGCGTCGGATCGGCCTCGACGGCGCGCTGGAGCGCCGCCCACAGAGCGGCGAGCGCCCGGTCCAGCCCGGCGTCGGTGCTGTCCTTGGCGAAGGCGGTGACGGCGATGCGCTCGACGTTGCGCACCACCGCCGCGCTCTCCTGGTCGGAAGAGACGGGGGCGGCGCGCATCACCAGCGCCGGCAGTTTGTCCTCGGGGACCGTCTTGCGCCGGCCCCGGTAGACGGTGACGACGCCCGGCACGGCACCAAGCAGCGTTTCGAACGCCGCCAGCACCCGCTCCCGCACCGAGTCCGCCATCAGCGCAACTCCAAGCGCCAGAGGAGCCGGTCGGCGTCGGGCCGGCTGGCCTTCTGGATGGTGAAGGTCTGCCCGCCGATGGCGAGCGTGCCCTCCTCTTCCATCACCGCCACCTCGGACACCCGGACCTCGGCGATCCGGGAGGTGGTGGAAACGCCGGATCCGTCGCTCCGCCAGTCGACGTCCGGCTGGCGGAAGCTGACGCGGCAGGCGACCGGCGATCCGCCGGGCGGGGTGTAGACGGCGCTCGACGCCATGTTCGGGTCGGCGAACAGCGTGTCGAACAGGGAGTCGAAGACCGTCATCGTCAGACCGTCCCGTTCAGGCGGACGGTGCCGGTCGCCGACGGGTTGGCCGCCGCGACCAGGGCGCAACCGATCAGCGTGTTGCTGGACGACGCGGTGGTGGCCTCCTTGGCGGTGTTGTCCCAGTAGACCTTGACGCCCTGCGTCCAGGCCTGGGCGTTCGTCTTCGGCAGCGTGACCACGCCGCGCGTCACCGCCTGGACGGCGGCCCCGTTGGCGGCGGCGGACATCGCGACGCCGAACAGGGCGCCGACCAGGAGCCCGCCACCGGACGCCACGTCGTAGGGAGCGGTCAGGGACACGGTGGTGCCATCCTGCACATAGTTCTTCATGGAGGTGCCCTCTGAAAATGCGGAAGGGCGGCACGCTGGCCGCCCCGGTTGCCGCAAGGATCGGTGAGGAAGGGGTTACGCCCCGACGTTCTTGTAGAGGCCTTCCCAAGCCAGGGCCTTCACGGCGGCGTCCAGGCGGACCTTGAACTCCACGCCGTCGACCTTCCAGCCGTCCTGCTGCTCCAGCCAGGGCGTGCTGACGCCGTCCAGATAGGACACCTCGACGGTGTCGGTGGCGTTCGCGTCGGCCGCCAGATACCACGCCGTGGTGCTGGCCGTGTCCAGGCGGGCGTCCGAGATCACCTCGACGAGGCCGGCGACGCTGTTGGGCGTGCGCTGGGTCTTCGAGGGATCGAACTCCGAGGCCATCAGCACCTTGAACGCCCCCTCCAGCGCCACCGGGGTCAGGGCGTAGCGCGGGCGCAGGTTGAGGGCGACCGCGTTGGCGGAGCGGTCCTTCTGCGTCGCCATCGCCACCCGGCCGGCGTCCACCGTGGTCACCGACGGCGCCCCACCGGCGGCGGCGAGGTTCTTGTGGTCGGCGTGGAACAGGGCCTTGGTGTCGGACATGGCCGGGTTGGCGGTCAGCACCGCGTAGACGAGGTTGCCGACGGTGCGCACCGCCGCCCGGCCCATGCGCTGGGGAATGCGCGTGAACACCGACATGTCGTCGTTGATGATCGCCTGCCGGGTGATCGAGAACAGGTTGCCGTAGGTGGCGAGCTGCACCGTCTCGCCGCGCTCGCCGATGGTGGCGTACTGGTATTCGCCGCCCTCGTCGACCCGCGCCAGCGAGGGGAAGGTGTTCAGGTCGATCCGGCTGGCCGCCTTGAAGTCGGACAGGGTGCCGGTCGCCGTCCATTGCTGAAAGGTCTCGGCGGCCTCCTCGTAGCCCTTGAGCATCGACTTCTCGGCGACGTTCGCCAGGATGATCGTGAAGTCGCCGGAGCTGTGGGTCATCGCCGCCTTGACCATGTCCAGCGGGCGCATGGAGCGGGTGGCGATGTTGTGGACCTCCAGGGTCTCGCGCGCCATCTCGCGCAGGCTGAAGCCGCGCAGCTCGTTCCCGGCGTCGTCCTTGACCAGCCCGGCCTTGGCCATCAACGCGGCCTGGGCCCCGGCCCGGAAGCGGTCGACCGCGTCGGCGCCGACGCGGACGTAGTTCCGGGTTTGCGGCCCTTGCTCGTCGGCTTCGGCCAGCGTGTTGAGGATGGTCTCGCGTGCCTTGTCCAGCGGGGTGCCGGCGTCGACCAGCTCGTCGGCGACGGTGTCCGGCAGGCGGGCCGCCTTCACCGCCTTGCGGATCTCCGAGGCGCGGGTGCGCTCGGCCGCCTGCGCCTCGGCGCGGATCTTCTGTTCGTCGACGCCAGTCCCGGCCGCCGAGTCCTCGACCTTGACGGTCATGCTGCTCTCCTGTGTGTGCTCGGCGGGCAAGGCCGCCCGGATCAGCGCGGCCACGGCGGTCGCGCTGGGTTTCGTCGCCCGCCGCAGCGCGTCGGGAATGTTGGTGAAGTTCATCAGCGACAGATCGTTGCGCAGCAGCGCCGCCGCCTCGACCCCGGCGCCGGCCGTGGTGGCGAAGCCGGCGTCGACGGCCTCCTGGCCGCGCAGCCACGTCTCGGCGTCCATCAAGGCCGACAACTCGGCCTCGCTCTTGCCGGTGCGCGCGGCATAGATCGTGACGATGGCCGCCTTCACCCGGTCGAGGTTGTCGGCCTCCTTGCGCATGGCCGAGGCGTCGCCGATGGCGAGGTTCCACGGGTTGTGGATCATCATCAGCGCGTTGGCGGGGATGTGGATCTCGTCGCCGATCATCGCGATGACGGACGCCATCGACGCGGCGATGCCGTCGATGTGGACCACCTTCCGCGCCGCATGGGCCTGGAGGTAGTTGAAGATGGCCAAGCCCTCGTAGACGTAGCCGCCGCCGCTGTTGATGCGCAGGGTGATGGTGTCGACGGTGCCCAGAGCCTTGATGCCGTTGATGACGGACTTGGCGTCGAGCCCGTCCCATTCGTCACCGACGACGCCGTAGATCATCACCTCGCCGTCGGAGTTGACGGCGTTCCGTGGTTTGCGGTCGCTCATGGAAGCCCTCTTCTCAGGCGGTTGTGTCGGACGCGCCGCCGGGCGCGGCCGGTGGCGGGGTGGCGCCCGGCTTCACCGCCGCGTCGGTGTCGAAGGCGATGCCCAGCTCGCGCATCCGCTTCAGTTCGGCGGCGCGCTCCAGGAAGACGGTCTCCGGGTCGTAGCCCTGGCGCCGGATCGCCTCGGATTGGGTGTAGAGGCCGCTCCGAACGCCCTCGCGGATCGCCTCGGTCTCCTTGACCGGGTCGATCATCTCGCGCCGGGGTGGCGTCCACGACGCGGTGACGCCCTCCAGCCCCAGCCCGGCGATGGGCGAGGCCTCCACCATCCAACCCCAGACCCCGGCGCACAGCTGCGGGATCAGCATGTTCCACTGCCACGCGTCGATGTTCCGTGCCATTTCCAGCCAGCCCATGCGGCCGGAGGAGAAGTTGACGCCGGACAGGTCGCCGGTCAGCGCCTCGTAGGTGACGCCGTAGCCGGCCGCCACCGCCGTCAGCGAGACGCGGGAATAATCGACGTAGCCGTCCACCCCCGGCGGCACGGCGAAACGGACGTCACGGCCCGGCGGCAGATGCTCGACGATGCCGGGGCCGATCTCCTCCAGCAGGTCCCCGCCCTGGCTGGGAGAGGGGGGGCCCGGCCCGCTGTCGTCGTCGTGGACGAAAACGGCGAAGCACGCGGCGATCTTCTGGCGGAGGAGCTGGGCGTCCTCATAGTCGGCGAAGTCGCGCAGGCGGATGATGACCGGTGCGCCCCACGGCACGCCGCGCATCTGCCCCGGCCGGTCCTGCCGGTAGACGTGGATCACGTCGGCCGCCGGGATCGGCTTGGACGCGAGCGTGCGCAGCCGCACCCCATCGCCCGGATGGTCGTCGAACAGCCAGTAGGCGACGCGGCGCCCCAGCCGGTCGACCTCGATCCCTTGGTGGCAGAGGTTACCGTTGGGCAACGGGCCGTCCTTGCCGCTGTCGAGGAGGTCCGGTTCGAGCACCTGGAGCTGCATCGGGACCGGCAGCCCGTCGGACGGGCGGCGCCAGCGGCGGCGGATCAGCGCCTCGCCCGACTCCGCGACGGTGCGGATGACGAGCGCCTGCAGGCCGTAGAAATGGTTGCGCCCGTCGGCGTCGCACAGCGGGGTGTCGAGCCAGTCCTTGACCAGCCGGGCGGCGCGCTTGCGCTTGGCCTCGTTGCTGCCCTCGATGCGCGGGATGATGCCGGCGCCCACCGTGTTGTGGGCGATCACCGCCACCGCGCGGGCGGCGTAGGCGTTGTTCTGCGCCAGATCGCGGCAGCGGTTGCGCAGCAGGGAGAGCTGGGTGCGGGTTTCGGCGTTGGCCGAGGCCCCGGTCACGCGCCAACCCTCGGTGCGCCGGCCGCGCCCCGCCCCTTCGTAGAGGTTGCGGGGGCCGCTGAGCACCCCCTCCAGCAAGCGGGCGCGGGCACGGCGGGCGCCGGCCGCCGGGCTGACGAAGCTGATGGCCCGGTCGAGCCAGTTCATGCGCGGGGCCTTCATCGCAACCCCGACCGGAAGCTGGCGAAGCGGCGCCCGCTCGGAGCGTCGCCGGTCTGCCGGCCGAGTTCCGCCAGGACCAGCGCACGGGCGCGGATCAGGTCCGCCGTGGAGCGGTATTCCACCGTCTTGCCGTCGTAGGTGACGCGCAACGCGCCCGACGCGATGGCCGCGTCGAGGGCGTCGAGCTGGGCTTGCGTGTAGGCCATGGGTTACCTCAACCATCCGCGTCGGCGTCCGAGAAAGCCCGGCTTCCGCCCCGTCGGGGGCGGCGCGGGGGCCGGATCGGGCGCGTTGGGCTTCGTTTCGGGCTCGACCGCCACCGGCGCCGGGCGCGGCGGGGTCTCTTCCTTGGTCGCCACCGCCAGCGGGGCGGCCAACTGCGCCCAGCGGGCCGGCGACCAGCGGTCGACACCCAGGGCGATCAGGCTGGCGCGGGCGTATTTCCAGCCGTCCAGGGCCTCGGTGGCGTGGACCTTCTTCCATTCGCCGCGATCCTCCATCCACTGGTCGCCGACCAGCTGCTTGCAGACCTCCTCGGTCGCCAGCTTGGACAGATGGACGAAGCCGGCCGGGTGCCGGGCGCCCTCGGCGCGCTGTTCGTCCGTCGGGGCCTCCAGGCTGAGCCGGCCGTACAGCTCCAGGGTCAGGGCGTGGCCGCCGACCATGCCGAGCCGTAGGCCGCGCTTGCGCCGCTTCCCGTTCGGGGTCGACTCCCGCACGCTCGACCATGCGAAGGCCGGGGCGCCCAGGGTGCTGGCGCCCTTGACCGGGATGACCAGACCGGGGTGCTTGCGCGCCCAGGCCTCGACCTGGGTGGTGGCGAAGCCGGTGTCGGCGCCGACCTTCGCCAGGGCCAGCTCGACGCCCGAGGCGTGAAGCCAGCGACCCTGGATCGCTTCGGATGCCTGGGTCCAGACGCCGGCCTCGTAGGGGTTGCCGGGGAGGACGATGACGTCGACCAGCCAGCACTGCAGGTCCGGCCCCCAGGCCCAGACAAAGATCTCGATGCGGTCCTTCTGGACGTCGAGACCGGCCGTCAGGATCAGGCCGCCGGCCGGAATGCCGCGGAACTCCTCCCGGCGCTCGTACAGCCGGCGCCATTCCGGGGATTCGCCCCGCACCTCGTAGGTTTCGCCGAGCACTTGGTTGACGAAGACCCGCAGCTTGTTCGGGTCCTTCTTGACCCGGACGAACTCCTTGGCGATCTCCAGCCAGGAGGCCCCGGCGAATTGGCTGTAGGCGGCCCAGACGTGGAAGGAGCGGTGCGGCCAGTTCTGCGGCGCGTGCGCGCGCCACTCGCCGCGCTCGTCCATCCCGGCCAGCTCGTCCGCCTCGATGACGCAGCCGGCGACGCAGACATACCACGCCCGCGTCGGGGCCTCCTTCGGCTCGTAGCGGATGCCCGGCCCGGTGCCGTCGCCGAACACGAGGATCTGCATCTCGCCGCAGTGCGGGCACGGCACATAGCGGTGCTCCTGGGTGCCCTCGTTGAACAGCGCCTCGATCTTGCTGGCGCCCTTGACCGTCGGTGTGCTGCCGGCGGCCTTCAGCGGCTCGTCGCTGGTCAGGCAGCGCTTGAACGCCAGCTCGGCCTGATCGCCCTCGACGCCGGCCGTCTTCGGGTAGCCGTCGGGCTCCTCCAGCAGCACCTTGTCGGCGGTGATGCGGCGGAATTCCTTCGGGCTGTTGGCCCCCTTGATCTTGATCCAACCGCCGGGGAAGCGCTTGGAGCGGATCGTGTTGTTGCTGTCGCGGGTCCTGGTCGAGAACAGGCGGCGCACCGCCGGCCACAGGATCAGCTTGGCGACGTCGTCCTTGGCGAAGTCCTCGGCGTCGTCGATGGTCGGCTGGTAGACCAGCACGCGGGCCGGACTCTGGTCGGCGCAGTAGGCGATGTAGTTCTTGACCATCTGCGAATAGCCGATGCGGCTCGGCTTGCGGACGGAAATCTGGCGCACCTCCGGGTCGGTGAAGGCGTCCATCATGCCGATCTGGAAGGGGAACGGCGTGTAGCGGGTGCCGTCCTCCAGGCGGGCGTTCCTGATCGACCACTCCGACAGCGACATGCGGCGGCGCGGCTTCAGGGCGAACAGCCAGCGGCCGACATGCCCGGCCAGCAGCGGAGAGGCCACGCGGATCACGTCATGCATCGTCATCGTCGTCCTCCCCTTCACCATCGCTGCCGGCTTCCTCGGCGATGCGCGCGAGGCTCAGCTCGTCCAGCGCGTCCTCGACCGCGTCGGCGATCCGGACCTTCAGCTTGGCGTCGCTCTTGGCGACCTTGGCCGGAATGCGCATCAGCTTGGCCTTGACCATCTCGATCACCGAGACCGCCGCCGCCGTGTAGTCGCCGATCCGGACCAGCTCCTTGCGGGCCTCGGCGTTGCGCATCGCGTAGTGGTCCGCCTGCTCCTTCGCCAGCCGCGCTTTCTCGGCGACAAGGTCGAGGCCTTCCGCTTCGGCCTCGTCGGAAGAGCGCCCGGCGGCCCGCTCGCGGAGGTGCCGGATGTAGGCGATCCGGCAGGCGTCCAAATCCAGTTGGCTGCGCGCGTCGGCGTTGAAAACACCGCGTTTTTTCAGGTCGCGGACGGTCCGGTCGGTGATGTCGAGGTGGGCCGCGATCTCAGCTTGGGTTGCCATCGTCACACCTCACCGGAAGGCCCAACCGGAAGCGGAACCCCCCTAGGCGATTTTCACACCTGGACAGTGATCGCAACTTCGCCACCCGTATTCCCTCCCCGCCGGGAAGGACCCGCGACCCCACCCCCTCGGGCCGGGC
>NZ_RZIJ01000053.1 GCF_003989665.1 Azospirillum doebereinerae
GAGACCGAGGACAGCACCATCGCCGACCTCGCCGTCGCCACCAACTGCGGCCAGATCAAGACCGGCTCGCTCAGCCGCTCGGACCGTCTGGCCAAGTACAACCAACTGATCCGCATCGAGGAGCAGCTCGGCGTCGCCGCCCGCTTCGCCGGGCGCGGCATTTTGAAGGCGTAAGGTTGGGCTTTTGGTGAAGGGGTCGGGGCGCCTTTGCCCCCTCCCCATCCCTCCCCCGCCTTTGGCGGGAGAGGGGGCCGGACGCTTGTCGGGGTTCGGTGGAGTTCCCTCTCCCGCGCAGCGGGGGAGGGTTAGGGAGGGGGCAAAGGCGCTCTCCTCCCCTTACTGCGCGTTCGCCAGCGCGTTCAGCATGTTGCGGATCGCGACCATCTGGAAACCGCTTTTCCGCGCGAAATCATAGCCCGTGTAGCCGAACCAGTCCCAGCAGGCCTTGGGGTTGGAGGTCGGCTTGGCCTTCGAATCGATCTGCGGGTAGAGCACGACGATGTTGTTCACGTCGGCCCAGCGGTTGTAGTCGGTCTTGGTCGCGAAATGGTCGCCGATCAGGTTGGCCGCCATCTGGCAGCCGTGGAACGCGACGTGGACCTTGCAGCTCTGCCCGGCCGCGCAGGCGTCGGGCACGTAGACGTAGCCGCTGGTCGCCATGCCGGTGCGGCTGGTGTCGCCGACGAAGGGCGTCTGGTCGAACAGCACCACCTTGTTCGCCGCCTCCGCCGCGTTGGGGGTCCTGGTGTCCGGATAGAGGTGCTTCAGGACGTCGCCGGCCTGATCGTACTGGCAGTTGTTGATGTACTCGCTCTTCTGCCCTTCCTTCGGGATGAAGTCGCAGGCCGCGCCGTAGCCGTCGGTGATGTAGGCGTGGGCCGCCTGGGGCAGCTTCACATACTTGAAGTTCGCGTCCGGCACGCCCGCCGCCTTGTAGAACTGTTCTGTCGCGTCGGCAACCGGGCGGGTCACCGTCTTGTCGTTGTCGCCGTTGAACAGGTAGACGCGCGACTGGGCGAGGTTGGCCAGCGGGTCGATGTCGTTGGCCTTCTCGCGCGCCTGGGCGTTGGCGATCAGCGCCGGCACGTCGGGCGCGCCGAGCGTGGTCGCCATGCAGCGCTGCAACGCCACGATGGCCGGGGCCAGCCCGCCGGGCGACACCTCGGCGCAGTCGTAGGGGCCGCCGGCGACGATGCCGACGCCCTTGACCAGGCCGGAATAGGCGACCTGGAACTGCCCGGCCATGTAGGCGCCCGACGAGATGCCCGACACGGTCGTCTGGGACAGGTCGATGTTCAGGTTCAGCTTCGACAGCGACAGCTCGGCCGCCTGCGCCGGCTGGGCGGCGAGCGCCAGCAGCCCGGCGCCGGCCAGAACGGACACAGTCTTTGCGGACAGCGTCTTCGCGGAGATCGTCATGATGGTCACCTCTGCCTGCCTGAATGGTCGATATCGCAGTGCAGCGTAACGATGAAATCCAGAAAATCCACCGCGAATGATGCTTAATGGTTGAGTGAATTACTTTCATTTACTCTTTTTTTCGACCCGCCGGGCAGGAAAAAGGCCGGTGGCGGCGCCCTTGCGGACACCCCCACCGGCCTCTTTGAAAGCGCCGCGTCAGGCCTTCAGGTAGTCCAGCACGTTCTCCGGCGAGGACTCGCCGTAGGGGTCGCCGTTCTCGCCGGCGTCGTTGATGCCGGGCTCCTCGAACCACTTCTCGATGACGCCGTCCTTGACGACCATCGCGTAGCGCCAGGAGCGGTAGCCGAAGCCGACCGCGTCCTTGTTGATCAGCATGCCCATGCGGCGGGTGAAGTGGCCCGAGCCGTCGGGGATCAGCTTCACCTTCTTCAGGTTCAGCCCCTTGCCCCACTGGAACATCACGAAGGCGTCGTTGACGCTGATGCAATAGACCTCGTCCACGCCGAGCGTCTTGAACTCGTCGTGGAGACGCTCGAAGGCCGGGCACTGCTCGTTCGAGCAGGTGGGCGTGAAGGCGCCGGGCAGCGAGAACACCACGACGCGCTTGCCGGCGAACAGATCGTCGGTGGTCACGTCCTGCCAGCGGAACGGGTTCGGACCGCCGACGCTCTCGTCGCGCACGCGGGTCTTGAACACTACCGAGGGGACTTTACGCCCTTCCATGATCGTCTCCGAATCTCTCAAGGTGGCAAGGGACGGCGGGGCGGGCGCCCGGCCGACGGGATGGGAAACCGGGAACGACCATAGTCGTTTCGCACCCGCACTCCAATCGCCGAGCGGCCAACCGCGGCCGTCTGCGCCCATCGGTCCTCCCCAAAACGCCCTAAGCCCTTGGGCATAAGGGGTAGTGGGCGGTGGCAATCCTGTGACGGCCCGTCTTCTTAAGGGAGCGTTTACCAAGATAGCGTCTTCTGAACTCGCTCGCATCCAGTGGGCACTGCGCCAAACGGTGACAATTGGAGGGCTGTTTATGCCTGGTTTCAAGAAGACCTCATCTGATACGGCGGCCGAAAAGGCCAAGCCGGAGATTCAATACAATCGCGCTTATTTCTCAAGGATACTTGTTAGTGCCTTTGTCTTCAGCGCCGCCATCAATCTCATGATGCTGGCGATGCCGATTTATTCGTTGCAGGTGTTCAGCCGGGCGATCCCGTCGGGCAATTACGACACGCTGATCATGCTGACGGTCATCGTGGTGATGGCGCTGTCGCTCAGCGCCGGGCTGGAGATCGTCCGGGCCCGTCTGCTGGCCCGCGCCGGCAACGCGCTGGAGGTCAAGTGGCGCCGCCGCCTGACCGCCGAGGCGCTCGACTCCGCCGGCCGCGGCCGTCCGGACTCGGCCCCGCTCGGCGACCTGATGGAGGTCAAGGGCGCCCTGTCGCGGCCCAGCCTGCCGGCCCTGATGGACATGCCCTGGACCCCGCTCTACGTGCTGGGCATCTACGTCATCCACCCGATGCTGGCCGCGCTTCTGGTCGCCTCGATGCTGCTGATGACGCTGATGGGCTGGGTCGGCTACGTTGCCGTCAAGAACTTCGCCGAGGACGGCAAGCAGCCGACCAGCCGCGCCCAGAAGCTGTTCGACGCCCTGCTGACCAAGTCCGACACGGTGCGCGGCCTCCGCATGGGCGGCTCGGCCCTGGACTCGGTGTCCCGCGACTTCCTGACCTCCAGCGCCCTCCAGGGTCTGGCCCATGAGCGCAGCGCCGCTCTCGGCGCCGCCACCAAGTGGCTGCGCATGGTGCTCCAGATCGCCGTCACCGCCACCGGCGCTTGGCTGGTCATCGAGCAGCACCTGTCCTTCGGCGGCATGATCGCCACCTCGATGCTGGTCGGCCGCGCTCTGGCCCCGATCGAGCAGAGCGCCGCCGCCTGGGGTGCCCTGATCCGCTCGGCCCAGGCCGTCCGCCGCCTGCTGCCCCTGCTCAAGCGCCTGTCCCGTGAGCCGGAGCGGCCCTCCGTCCCGGTCGAGAACGAGCGTCTGGCCGTCGAGAACCTGCTGTTCGTCTCCCCCCGCGACCAGAAGCCGGTCCTGCGCAGCGTCACCTTCACCGTCGAGCCGGGCCAGACGGTCTGCGTCGCCGGTCCCAACCGGGCTGGCAAGTCGGTCCTGGCGCGCCTTTTGGCAGGCGTCGCCATCCCGTCGGCCGGCACGGTGCGTCTGGGCGGTCTGTCGGTCGCCACGCTGACCCCGGAAAACCCCGAGCAGGGCATCGGCTATCTGCCCCAGCACGTCGACCTGCTGCCCGGCAGCATCGCCGACAACATCGCCCGCTTCGCCATCGCCACCCGTGAGCAGGTCGAGGCCGCCGCCAAGGCCGTCGGCATCCACGAGTGGATCGAGAGCCTGCCCGCCGGCTACGACACCGACGTCGCCGACCCGCTGTTCCCGATGACCGGCGCCTCGGCCCGGATGATCGGCCTAGCCCGCGCCGGCTTCGGCCAACCCCCGCTGCTGGTGCTCGACGAACCGTCGGCCGGGCTGGACGAGCAGGGCCACAAGGCGGTCCGCGACTTCATCGCCGCCGCCAAGCAGCGCGGCGCCACCACGATCGTCTGCACCCACTCGCCCGCCTTCGTCGACATGGCCGACAAGACCTTCGTCCTGAAGAACGGCATGGCCATGGAACTGCCCCGCCAGGATCAGCACGCCCAGCAGAACCCCAATCTTTCCCGCCTCCGCAACCTCGGCCCGGCACCAATGGGAGCCCACGTGGCCGGAGCGGCCGGGTAACCGGCCCCTCCTCCCCGCCCCCATCATACGACCGCCCCGCCGGACGCCGAGCACAAGGATAGCGCCATGACCACCCTGACCACGACCTTCCCGACCCCGCTGCAGCCCGCCCAGCCCCATCACCAGCCGGAATCGAACCAGTCCAAGCCGACCCGCAAGTCGATGCAGATCACCTCGCTGCACACGCTGCGCTCCATGGTTCCGGAAACCAGCATCGGTGGCTTGCTGGCCGGCGGCTTCCTGGTCCTCGCGGTGGGTCTGGGCGGCATGACCGGCTGGGCGGCGATCGCCCCGCTGCACAGCGCCATCTCGGCCAGCGGCGCGCTCGCCCCGGAGACCGGCCGCAAGGTGGTCAAGCACACCGAGGGCGGCCCGATCGGCGAGATCCTGGTGCGGGAAGGCGACAAGGTGAAGGCCGGCCAGGTCCTGATGCGGCTGGACAGCACCGAGGCGGCGACCCGGCTGGAGATGCTGAACGCGTCCTGGCTCGACACCATGGCGCTGGAGGCCCGGCTGTCGGCCGAGCTGTTCGAGAAGTCGGCCATCGAGTGGCCCAAGGATCTGACGGACCGCCGCGACTCGATCCCGGCCGTCGAGACCTCGATGCGCAACCAGGACAAGCTGTTCCAGGTCCGCCGCTCGCAGTTGGAGACCGAGGCCAAGCTGAGCCAGGAGCGCGTCGCCACGCTGGGCGAGGAGGCCCGCAGCCTGGAGCAGCAGCGCGTCTTCCTGGCCCGCGAGATGAAGCTGTCCGAGGAGGACATGCGGATCACCCAGGGCCTGCTCGACCGCGGCAACTCGACCCGCACCAAGATGGTCGAGCAGCAGAAGGAGAACGCCCAGCTCCACGCCCGCGACCATGAGCTGGAGGCCCGCATCTCGCAGTCCCGTCAGGCCGCCGTCGACGCCCAGGGCGATCTGGTGCGCCGCCGCAGCGACTTCCGCGAGAAGGTGCTGATCGATCTGGAGAAGGCCCGCGGCGACAACCAGAAATACGCCGAGCAGATCCGCGACGCCCGCAACCGCCTGGACAACCGCGCCATCAAGGCGCCGGGCGAGGGCACCGTGGTGATGTACGGCCACCCGGCGGTCGGCGGCACCATCGCCGCCAACGAGCCGGTGCTCGACGTCGTTCCCGACGAGAGCGCCCTGCTGGCCGAGGTGAAGGTGCAGCCCAAGGACATCAAATCATTGGCGGTCGACTTGCCTGTGAAGGTGCAGTTGACCGCGTATGACAGCCGCGTCGTCGGCTCGCTGGACGGCACCGTGTCCTACGTGTCCGCCGACCGTGTCACCGACCCGATGACCCGCCAGGAGCATTATCTGGTCCGCGTCCGCCTGAAGGACTCCGACTCCCATCAGGTCCACAACCTGAAGATCAAGGCCGGCATGCCGGTGGAGGCCCGCATCGTGCTCGCCCCGCGCACCCCGCTGGACTACCTGATCCAGCCGCTCAAGCAGTCGTATGTGAAGGCGTTCATCCAGGAGTGACGGTTTGGCGCCCCGTCCCGGTTTCGGGACGGGCATGACGAAAGGCCCCGCGTCCGGACGGACACGGGGCCTTTCGTCGTTCGGGGGTGCGGGTGCGGCGACGTTTGCCCCCACCCTGCCTCCCCCGCTGGGCGGGGGAGGGGAAAGCCCTTGGACGCCGACAAAGCTCCTCTCCCCCTCCCCCGCCCAGCGGGGGAGGGCCGGGGTGGGGGCAACCGGGGCCGCCGCTTCGCCGTTCCGCTCGAACCCGACTCCAGCCCGGCTACAGCTTCGAGGCCGGCTTCCTAAGGATGAAGAGCGGACGCCCTTCCCTCCACAAAATATGCCTCTGCACGGCGAAACCGACAAACGGGAAGAAAGCCATGAACGCCAGGAGCATTCTCCCGTCGCCCAGCAGCATGTCGCGAATTTGCAGAGAGGACATCGGCCCTCCGGATTCCTGAAACAGGATCAGAAACACTTTCGCCGATAGGACCGCCGGGGGAACGAACAGGGTGGCAAGGACGCTTGTCAGCCACATGACGGCCGCGCGTGGCCTCGGCGCCGCTTCGACAGGCTCCCCCGTACGCCGCGCGCCCATGCAACGTCCCCTTATTGGGAGCTTTTGCCCGGCTGCAGGTTCGGTGGCGGCGGCACCGCCAAAGGCTCCGGCATCGGGATCGCCTCGGTCGCGGCCTTGCGGCGGCGGGACTCCGCGCGGTCCCCGGCCAGCTTGTCCATCTGGGTCTGGCGCTGCGCCTCGGTCGTCAGCCCGGTCGGGCGCGGCGGGACGGAGCCGAGGTTGGGATACCCGGTGCGCTCCCCGCTCATCGCGCGGACGGGCGACGGATTGTCGCTGATGGGCGAGGGTTCGCCGGTCACGGAGCCCAGAAGACCGGTGTCCAGCGACCGCTCGCTGCAGGCCGGAAGGCCAAAAATCATAGGCGTTACAACGAAAAGAGCGCTCAAGGTCCGCCGCACCGCTCCGGTATCCTGTCCGTCTTGCGCCATCCTCCGCCCCTCGTCGCTTGCTGCATCGCGGCACTTGTGCCACGGCGCTTGAAATGAAATCTTCACAGCCGGAGTGTATGAGGACCCGCAGGTTTCTCGCGCGCCGTGTCGCAAGGCCCGACGGTCGCACGTCGGCCCGGCGTCGTGGCGCCACCCCGCCTGTTGTATAGCCGCACGCTCGCACCTCCAGAAGCGCAAACTCGTTAGAGACAAGAAGGACAACAACCATGGCCGAGAACCAGGCCCCCGACGTCAAGCTTCCCGACCCGGTCGAAATGTCGCGCGCGATGACCCGCATCGCCGAACAGAGCCAGCGGCTTGTCTCCGAGTTCCTGTCGCGTCAGGCCGCCGACGGCATGGGGCCGAAAAGCCCCGACCCGATGGGCGTCGGCCACGCCTTCCTGGAGATGACGACCCGCATGATGGCCGACCCGGCCAAGCTGATGCAGGCGCAGATGTCGCTGTGGCAGGACTATCTGACCTTGTGGCAGCGCACCACCCAGCGCTTCTTCGGCCAGGAAGCCCAGCCGGTCATCGCGCCCGGCAAGGACGACCGCCGCTTCAAGGATTCGGCCTGGGACGAGAACACCCTGTTCGACTTCATCAAGCAGTCCTACCTGTTGAGCGCCCGGTGGATGCAGTCCACGGTCAACCAGGTCGACGGCCTGGACGACCACACCGCCAAGAAGGTGGATTTCTACACCCGCCAGTTCGTCGACGCGATGGCGCCCTCCAACTTCGTCATGACGAACCCGGAGGTGCTGCGCAAGACCATCGAGAGCGGCGGCGAGAATCTGGTCAAGGGGCTGGAGCATTTGCTGACGGATCTGGAGCGCGGCAAGGGCGAGCTGCGCATCTCGATGACCGACTACGACGCCTTCCAGCTCGGCAAGAACATCGCGGTGACGCCGGGCAAGGTTGTCTTCGAGACCAGCCTGATGCAGCTGATCCAGTACACGCCGACCACGCCGGACGTGAACAAGCGCCCGCTGATGATCGTGCCGCCCTGGATCAACAAGTACTACATCCTCGACCTGCGCGAGAAGAACAGCTTCATCAAGTGGGCGGTCGACCAGGGCCACACCGTCTTCGTCCTGTCCTGGGTCAACCCGGACGAGACTCTCGCGGCCAAGGGCTTCGAGGACTACATGGTCGAGGGCCCGTTGGCGGCGCTCGACGCCATCAAGGAAGCGACCGGCGAGGAGGACGTCAACGCCATCGGCTACTGCCTGGGCGGCACGCTGCTGGCATCGACGCTGGCCTACATGGCGGTCAAGGGCGACGACCGGATCAAGGCGGTCACCTTCTTCACCACCATGCTGGACTTTACCGAAGCCGGCGAGCTGTCGATCTTCATCGACGAGGAGCAGCTGACCTTCATCGAGGGGCAGATGGCCGAGCAGGGCTATCTCGACGGTGCGAAGATGGCGACGACCTTCAACATGCTGCGCGCGAACGACCTGATCTGGTCCTTCGTGGTCAACAACTACCTGCTGGGCAAGGACCCGTTCCCGTTCGACCTGCTCTACTGGAACAGCGACAGCACCCGCATGCCGGCCGCCATGCACAGCTTCTACCTGCGCAGCATGTACCAGAAGAACCTGCTGGCCCAGCCGGGCGCGGTGACGCTGGGCGGCGTGCCGATCGACCTGACCAAGGTGAAGGTCCCGACCCTGTTCCTGTCGGCCCGCGAGGACCACATCGCGCCGTGGAAGAGCACCTACATGGGCGCCAAGCTGTTCAGCGGCCCGGTCAAGTTCGTGCTGGGCGCGTCGGGGCACATCGCCGGTGTCGTCAACCCGCCGGCGGCCAACAAGTACGGCTACTGGACCAGCGACGCGCTGCCGGAGTCCAGCGACGCGTGGCTGGAGGGGGCGACCCAGTACACCGGCTCCTGGTGGCCGGAGTGGAACAAGTGGGTCGGGCAGTACGCCAACGGCACGGTGCCCGCCCGCCAGCCCGGCGACGGCAAGCTGCCGGTGATCGAGGACGCGCCGGGCAGCTACGCCAAGGTCAAGAACGACTGAGGCTGGGCTGACGCGCTCTAAAAGCCCTTCTCCCCTTGCGGGAGAAGGATTGGGATGAGGGGTATTCGCCGGAGGCGAAGGGAAGATTTGCACCCCCTCACCCCAACCCCTCTCCCGCGAGGGGAGAGGGGCTTTTCTCAACACCGGAGTGTGCGCAATGCACCGCAAGGGTTGGGGTGAGGGAGAACGCAACCATGACCACCCAGCGTTCCCGCACCCTGCGCCAGACGGCGACCGAAGCGGAAAAGCTGTTGTGGCATGGTTTGCGCGACCGGCGCCTCGGTGGACTAAAGTTTCGCCGTCAGCAGACAATCGAACGCTACGTCGTAGACTTCCTTTGCTTCGACAAACGCTTGATCATCGAAGTCGATGGCGGTCAGCACAACGCGCAAGCGGACGGGCCACGCACGGCGTTCCTTGAGGCCCAAGGGTATCGGGTCCTTCGATTCTGGAACCCCGAAGTTCTGACGAATCCGAGCGGTGTTTTGGAAACCATCCTCGCCGCTGCGGAAGGTCGGTTGGAACGGTGAGGTCTGTGCGGCTGCGCCGCATACCCCTCATCCCAACCAGCGAACCCATCGGACGCCTTTGGCGTCCGATGGGTTCGTCCCGCAAGGGGAGAAGGGTTTTGAACTGTGATCACACCCCCGGCGGGGTGATGCGCCAGATCGCCGCCGGGTTCTGCGGGTCGAGCCAGACGTGCTGGAACTTGCCGATCCAGGTGAAGCGGTGGCCGCTGAACAGATCCTCCACCTGGACATGGGCGCCGTCCGGCAGGCCCAGCTCCCACAGCGGCACCTCGATGGTCCCGCCATGGCCGCCATGCGGGTCGAGGTTCACCGCGATCAGGATCACGTTGTCCTTGGCCGCCGTCATCTTGCCGTAGAGCAGGATGTTGTCGTCGTAGGCGTTGTAGAACTTCAAGTTCGTGAAGCTTTGCAGCGCCGGATTCTCCCGCCGGATGCGGTTGATCGCCGTCACGTAGCCGCGGATGTTGCCGGGCGCGTCCCAGTTCCAGTGCCGGATCTCGTACTTCTCTGAATGGTTGTATTCCGGCTTGCCGGGATAGGCCTCCGCCTCGCACAGCAGGTAGGGGCCGTAGAGGCCGTACACGCCGCCCAGCGTCGCCGCCAGCACCGCGCGCGACATGTGCGCCGGGCGCCCGCCCTCGGTCAGGATCGGCGGCAGGATGTCGGGCGTGTTGGCGAAGAAGTTCGGCCGCATGTACTCCTTGGATTCGCTCTGCGTCAGCTCGGTCAGATACTCGGTCAGCTCCGCCTTGGTGTTGCGCCAGGTGAAGTAGCTGTAGGATTGGGTGTAGCCGACCTTGGCCAGACGCTTCATCAGCTTGGGCCGGGTGAAGGCTTCGGCCAGGAACAGCGCGTCGGGGTAGCGGTCCTGCACCTCGCGGATCATCCATTCCCAAAAGGGGAAGGGCTTGGTGTGCGGATTGTCGACGCGGAAGATGCGCACGCCCTCGCGGCACCACAGCAGCACCACGTCGCGCAGCGCGTACCACAGATCCGGGTAGGATTCGCGGTAGAAGCTGACGTTGACGATGTCCTGGTACTTCTTGGGCGGGTTCTCGGCGTAACGGATGGTGCCGTCGGGGCGCCAGTAGAACCAGTGCGGGTGCTCCTTGACCCAGGGGTGGTCGGGCGAGCACTGCACCGCGAAGTCGAGCGCGATCTCCAGCCCGTGCTTCTTCGCCTCGCGGACCAGCCGGCGGAAGCCCTCGAAATCGCCGATCATCGGGTCGATGGCGTCGTGCCCGCCCTCCTCCGCGCCGATGGCGTAGGGCACGCCGGGATCGTCCGGGCCGGGGTTCAGGGTGTTGTTCCGGCCCTTGCGGAAGGCGCGGCCGATCGGGTGGATCGGCGGGAAGTACAGCACGTCGAAGCCCATGTCGCGGACCATCGGCAGCAGCCCGACGACGTCGTCGAAGGTGCCGGGGCGCGACGGGTCGGGCGAGGCGGAGCGCGGGAAGATCTCGAACCACGCCGAATAGGCCCCGGCGGTGCGGTCGACGTAGACCTCCAGTTCGCGGACGTAGCGGGACAGGTACTGCCGCTCGCCGTAGGCCGCCATCGCCTGGCGCGGCTCGTCCGACAGCGCGTAATCGATCAATTCCTGGCCGGAGAGCTGCTGCATGCGGTCCACCACCACCCGCAGCGCGGCGCGGCCCTCGGCCTCGTTCAGGGTGATGGCGTGCTCGATGAAGCGGCGGCCCTCGATCAGCTCCAGATCGACGGTCATGCCGACATCGACCTTCTTCTTGAAGTCGGCCCGCCAGCTTTCCCACACGTCGCGCCACGCCAGGATGCTGTAGACGTAGCGGGTGTTGCGGGTCAGCGGCACCTTGCCGACCCAGCGGTCGTTCTCGACCAGGGTCATCGGCGTCTCGTGCCAGACCTCCTCGTCGACCGGCTTGTAGGTGACCACGGCGGCGAGCACGAAGGTGCCGTCGGTGAAGATGTCGGCCCACACGTCCATCACGTCGCCGACCACGCGCTTGATCGCGAAACGGCCGCCGTCCAGCTCCGGATAGACGCTCTCGATGGTCATGCGGCCGGCGGCGATCTTGTCCATCCAGCCGCGTTCTTCGACATCGTGGAGTTCGACGGGCCGGGACTGCGCCGCCTCGGCGCGGAAGACGCGCAGCTCCAGCGGGCGCAGGGTCAGCGGCGCGCCGGGCTCGAAGGGCTGCGGCTCGGCCTCGGGCGTCGCGTCCTCGAAGGCGCGGAAAATGCCGCCGGTCGCGGCCAGCAGCGGGCCGGGGTCGATGGCGTGGGAGCGGTTCTCGTCCGGGTTCAGCAGCAGGATCGCCGCGCCGTCGGCCGAGTCGGGGGCGGCGCCGTCGACCGTGCGCAGCAGGCCCAGCACCGGGCTGTGGGGCGCGGTGATGCGGCGCAGCGGCCCCTCGACGTTCAGCGCCGGGGTCGCCGCCTTCATGGCGTTGACCGCGCCGATGAAGCCGGTCAGGTCCAGCTTGGGCTGCTCCCAGTCGGCCGGGGTCATGGTGACCACGTCGAGCTTGCGGGTGAAGCCGTATTCGAAGCCGACCGGCATCATGATCCCGGTCGAGAAGCTGGCCGCGAACAGGTAGTGCATCTTCATCTGCGCGGCGAGGCGCACATGGTCCTGGCTACCGACCTCGGCGGCCAGCCGGTCGGTGTCGTGGCTTTCGGGGAAGGCGACCGACGGCGCGATCCAGCGGAACGCCTCGTACTGGTCGAGCAGCCAGTCGGCCTTGAAGTCCCACCACTTGGCGCTGTTGAACAGGAAGTCGAAGCCGGCGCCGCAGAGGTCGCGCACCTGCTCCACCGTGCAGCCCAGCGTCTCGGCGAAGAACTTGATCTCCGGGTCCCAGGAGCGGGCGGCGTCGATCAGGCTGCGCCACACCTCGGCCGGCACCTGGTAGGCGGCGTCGCAGCGGAAGCCCTTCACCCCCAGCCCGACGTAGTGGCGCAGGTAGCGGGTCCAATACTCGACCAGCCCGGCCCGCGCGTCGGCCCGGCCGTAGTCGAGCGTCGCAAGGTCGCCCCACACCGTCACCTTGCTGGTGTCGGCGGGATCGACCGCGCCGGGGCTGTGCAGGTCGCCGTCGGGACCGCGCCGATACCAGTCCGGATGCTCGCCGACCAGCAGCGCGTCGCGCGAGGTGTGGTTGATGACGAGGTCCAGCATCACCGACTGGCCGTGGCGCGCCGCCTCGCGGATGAAGCCGCGCAGCAGGTCCCCATCGCTCTCGGTGGCGCCGTCGCGCAGGCGGTCGTGCAGCCGGTACGGGTCCTTGACCGCGTAAAGGCTGCCCGAGAATCCCGGCTGGTGGATCGGGTTCAGGAAGACCCAGTCGAAGCCCATCCCCTGGATGCGCGGCAGATGGCCAGCCCAATCGCGCACCGGGCCGACCAGCGTCGGGAACAGGTTGTAGATGCGCGGTCCGGTGTCGGTCATGAATTCCCCTCGCGGATAGCCGCCGGTTTCGGTGGCCGGTTTGGGTGGCCGGTTTGGGTGATTGACAGCCCGTGCAACCCCGTGTGGGATCCTGAGCGGACGACAACCCGGCACCGGCGCGTGGTCCTCGCGGCTCAACCCCGGAGACCGCCGAAGGTTCCCCGGCACCCCCGACCGAAAACCGCCCCTCCCGTTTTCAATCCCCCCATAGCCCCTTCCCAGACCCCCTCCAGACAAGGACCCGCACATGGCCGGCAAGAGCGCCAAAATCCAGAAGATCCGCCTCGACAAGCTGGATCAGACGGGGACCCGGATCGACACGGCCGAGGATTACGACCGCCGGCTCGGCAAGCTCCAGAAGGAGCTTCTTCACATCCAGCAGACCTACTGGCACGAGAAGCGCCGCGCCATCATCGTGTTCGAGGGCTGGGACGCCGGCGGCAAGGGCGGCGCCATCCGCCGCATGACCGAGCCGCTCGACCCGCGCGGCTTCCACGTCTGGCCGATCTCCGCACCGACGGCCGAGGAGCAGGGCAAGCACTACCTCTACCGCTTCTGGACCAAGCTGCCGGCGGCGGGGACCTTCGCCGTCTTCGACCGCTCCTGGTACGGGCGGGTGCTGGTGGAACGGGTGGAGAAGCTGGCCACCAAGGACCAGTGGAAGCGCGCCTACGACGAGATCAACGAGTTCGAGCGGCTGATGACCGACGACGGCGTGCGCGTGGTGAAGCTGTTCCTGCACATCACCCCGGAGGAGCAGTTGGAACGCTTCCGCGAGCGGTTGAGCAACCCCTACAAGCGCTGGAAGCTGACCGAGGAGGATCTGCGCAACCGCTCGCGCTGGGACGACTACGTCAAGGCGGCGGAGACGATGTTCGAGAAGACCTCCACCCCCCACGCGCCGTGGCACGCCATTCCCGCGAACTCCAAGTGGTTCGCGCGGCTGCAGGTGCTGGAGATCGTGACCAGGACGCTGAAGGAGGGGGTGGACATCACCCCGCCGCCGATCAACGGCAACGTCGCGCGGATCGCCGCCGAGGTGCTGGGGGTGCCGGCCGGAACGGGGGGCTGAGGGTTACGGCTTGCCCCCACCCTGCCTCCCCCGCTGGGCGGGGGAGGAGAAAGCCCTGGAGCGCCGACAAAGCTTCTGTCCCCTTCCCCCGCCCAGCGGGGGAAGGCCGGGATGGGGGCAAACAACCATGTTCCTAATCCCGCCCCCACAGCCCCCGCTCGCCCAGATCCTCGCCGCGCTGGCGCTCCAGCGCCTGGGAGTAGCGGCGCAGCGCGAAGGATTCCGTCACGTAGCCGACGACCCGCCGGTCGCTGGCCGAGGCCAGCACCGGCAGCGCCTCCACCTCCGCCGCGCAGAAGCGCCGCAGGGCGGTGCGGGCGTCGTCGCCGGGCAGCAGCACCGTGCCGGGGTGACGCGCCAGGGTCGCGACGGTCGTCTCCTCCGCCGTGGCGTCGAGCTCCGGGTCGTGCGCCGCCGCCGCGTCGACGATCCCGGCGTAGAGCCCCCGCTCGTCCACCGCGAACAGGATCTTGGCCGAGCCCAGCGGGTGCAGGCGGCGCAGCGCCGCCACCGTGTGGCTCGCCAGCACCGTCTTGACGTCGCTGCGCATCAGGCGGACGACCGTCAGCTCCGACAGCCAGCCGATGTCGTAGGCCCCCCGGATCGGCACGCCGCGCAGGTGGAAGCGCCACGTCGCGAAGGAATAGCCGAAGGCGTGGCGCACCACGACGGTGGACACCACCACCCCGATCAGCACCCCCGACGCCGCCCACAGATCCTGCGTCGTCTCCAGCACCAGCAGCACCATGGTCACCGGCGCGCCGATCACCCCGGCCGCCACCGATCCCATGCCGACCAGCAGCAGAAGCCCCCGGTCCACGCCCAGGCCGGGCAGAAGCGTCTCGACCAGCGCCGCCAGCAGCCCGCCGAACAGCCCGCCGACGAACAGCGAGGCGCTGAACAGCCCGCCCCGGAACCCCGACCCCAGCGACACCGCCGAGGCGAGGATCTTCGCCGCCAGCGTCAGGGCCAGCACCAGGGCGCCGCCCGCCAGCTCCGGCGGCACCGCGCCCGGCCCGCTGCCCATCACCGCCGGCACCGCCAGCGCCAGCCCGCCGACGCACAGGCCGCCCAGCGCCGGCCCCAGCCAGCGCGGCACCCGCAACACCCGGAAAGCCCGCTCCGCCAGGGTGACCGCCTGCATCGACAGGATGCCGAGCCAGCCGGCGAGGAAGCCGACCACGCCGCAGACCGCGTAATCCCACCCCGCCACCACCACCGGGCGGCCGAGCGCCAGCGGCGCCTCCGCGTCGGTCAGCAGGCCGGACGCCGCCACCGCCAGCACCGCCGCCGCGCCGACCGGGGCCAGCGTCGCCAGGGTGTAGCCGCCCAGCACCAGCTCGAAGGCGTAGAAGGCGCCGGCCAGCGGCGCGTCGTAGGCCGCCGTGATGGCCGCCGCCGCGCCGCAGCCGACCATCGTCCGCAGATCCGCCCGGCGCAGCCGCAGCCTCTGCCCGACCGCCGAGGCCAGACCGGCGCCGGCCTGGGTGTAGGCGGCCTCCATGCCGACCGAGGCGCCGGACGCGTTGGACAGGGCGGTGGTGACGGTCAGGCGCAGGCTGTCGATCAGCGACATCCGGCCGCCGTGGAGCGCGTTGGCCTCCACCGCGTCGACGATGTCGCGCGGGCGCCAGCGCCGGACCAGCGCCACCAGCAGCCCCAGCAGCAGGCCGCCCAGCACCGGCACCGCCAGCGCCCGGACCGGGTCGAGCGCCGACAGGCCCAGCCTTTCGCCCTCGGGCACGGCGAAGACAAGGCTTTGCAGGCCGACGACGCCCTCGTGCAGCAGGCCGACCGCCAGCCCGACCGCGCCGCCCAGCAGGGCGGCGAGCAGCACGACCGCCAGCGCGCTGTCGCGCACGCTCCAGCGGGCCAACGGCGCGGCGTCGGGGCTCAGCGTGGCGCAGAGATCGGTTCCGGCGCGGGCGGCCTGCTCCACGCCGGCCCCCAAGCCGCTGTCCAAGGGTGTCGCGTTGTCCGGCATGCACCGGACATGTGGGCCGGTCGGCGCGCCGTCAACCGGCGCGACCGGGGTCCGCCGTCAGGGCTTGGCCGGCGTCGCCGCCGGGGCCGGGGTCGGCGCGGCCGGGGAGGGGATGGCTTGAGCGGGCGCCGGGGCGGCCGGGGCGGGGGCCGTGGGAGCGGCCGGGAGGGCAGTCCCCGCCGGGGCCGGAGTCGAGGCCGAGACCGGCGCCGGGTTGTTGCCGGCCTTGCGCAGCACTTGGGCCAGGTTGTCACGGACCTTGTCGGCCAGCGCCACATCCGGCTCGCCCGCTTCGTGGAACAGCACGGTGAACAGGCGCCCCTGCGACAGCAGGAAGGTCAGCGAGACGTGCAGCGTCCCTTGCGGCATCGCGCAATCCACGGCGCCGGTGCGGAGCGTGACGCTGCCCGCCTGCTCGCTGGGGTTCAGGGCGACGGTGCCGGTGCCCTCGCAGCGCGCCTTCATGGAATCGGCGAAGGCGGCGGACAACTCGTCCAGATGCGGGCCTTCGCCGACCACGCGCTCGCGGATGCCGCCGACGATCGGGCCGAAGCGCCATGCCACGTCGGCCGGGCGCTGGTCGGCCGGCACCTTGTCCATCGGCACCGGCTCGGCGTCGCGGACCCCGGCGGCGGCGAGCAGGCTGGCCAGCCCCTCCGGCAGGCGGGCCTGCGGGGGCTGCGGCGGCCGGGTGCCGGTCGAGGTCTTGATCGGCGGCACGTCGCCGCCCTTGTCGACGCAGGTCTTCAGGTCGGCCAGCACCTTCTTGGTGCCCTTCAGCGCGAAGGCGATGCGGTCGGACGCCGAGGAGACCACCAGCTCCTTGCCGTTGGCGAGCGCGGTGACCAGCTCCTCGTCCTTGCCGTTGGAGACCACCAGCATGTCGGGCTGCGGCGCGATGGCGACGCGCTCGCGCTTGAACTTGCCGTCGACCTCGACCTTGACCGGCCATTTCTCGCCCGGCGGAAGCTGCGCGCCGGGGATGCCGATGCCGAGGTTGGTCTCGCCCTTCTGGCTGCGCGCGATCATCAGCACATGGCCCGAGGTGAAGCCGCCCTCGACCACGCAATAGGCGAACTTGCCGTCCTTGTCCTTGGCGGCGCCGCCCTCCCAGCCGTCCTCCAGCTCCGCCGGGCCGTCCTTGGCCGGGGGCTTGCCGGCCGGAGCGGCAGGGGCAGGGGCACCGGCGGGTCCGCGCGGCGTTACGACTTGCGTCTCGGGCACCGGCGCGCCGTAATAGGCAGCGGGCGGCAGGGTCGGCTCGACCGGGACCAGCTCCGCCACCTGCTGCGCGCCCGACGCCGCGGAGGCCACGGCGAGAAGGACGAGCGCGGACAGGGGGGCGGCGAGGCGGGCGGTCATGTCGAGGTAATCCATAGGAATGATGTGCGGGCGAAGCTATCCGCGAGCGCGCCCGTCCGCAAGCGCAACCACGGATCCGGCCGCAAAGGTCCCAGGCCGAAGACTTACAGGGGCCGAAGACTTAGAGCGCCTAACAGAACCTTTCGAGCCGTCTACAGGCGATGAGGGCGCAGGCGAGTGTTGAGAAGGCTTGGTGG
>NZ_RZIJ01000054.1 GCF_003989665.1 Azospirillum doebereinerae
TGGCGGCAACATCGGCAACATGCAGAACCTCTCGGCCGGCGTCGGCAACCTCGCCAAGCAGAAGGCCTTTATCCAGCAGCGCTGATCCCGAACCCGCCCCCCCCCCCTGTCCGCTTGAGGAGATCGCCTCCATGTTCCGCACCATCCTGCTCGGCGGCTTCGCCGTCGCCCTCCTGGCGGGTTCCGCCATGGCCGACACCCTGCCGGGCCGGCCGGGAGGTTTCCCTGGTCTTGGTAGCCCCGGATTGGGCGGCCTGACCGCCACCAACGTCGGCACCACCACCAACACGGCGGCGGGGATCGGCAACACCGCCCAGCAGCGGGCGACCGGGATGCAGTCCGGTCCGATGGGCTCCGGCCCCGGCGTCGGGTTCGGTCCGCTGGTCAGCACCAACGTCGGGGTCGCCACCAACACCGCCGCCGGCCTCAACAACACCGCTCAGCAGCGGGTCCTGGGGAGCCCTGGCGTCGGCAACGGGGTGCAGGTCGGGCTGAACATGACCGGCCGGGGTCCGCTGGTCAGCACCAACGTCGATTACACCACGAACGTGGCGGCGGGGCTCGGCAACGTCGCCGGCCAGAGGGCCACCGGCCTTCGCCGCTGAGACTCTTCCATCCACGGGCGGGCCGGCAACGCGGAGGCGGTGCCGGCCGTACCCTTTTCCTCCGCATTTCCAGAAGACCGGGGGTGTTCGATGTCCAGAACCATGATCCTGCTGGCCTGTGCCGCGCTCGCCGCCGTGCAGCCGGTCGCGGCGCAGGCGGCCTCCTCGGTGTGCCGCACGGTCAACGGGCGCAGCGTCTGCACGCAGAGCGGCGACGCGACGACCTGCCAGACCGTCAACGGGCGGACCCAATGCCTGAGCGGGCCGGGAACGCTGCGTTGCGAGACCGTCGACGGCCGGACCGCCTGCTCGTCCACGCCGGGCCGGGCCGTTGGGGGAGGAGCGGCCCTGCCGCCGGAGGATGATCCGTCCGACGCGTGGGACGAGGTCATGCCCGGCGTTCCGTCCGGCCCCCCGACAGGCTCCATGCCGCCCGCTTTCAGGCCGCAGGCCGGCGCCGTGTCCGTCGAGCGGGACGCGCAGGGCTTGCGCGTGCGCGCCGGGACGCTCGACCTGCGGCTCGGCAAACTTCCCTGAGCGGCGCCGCCGCGCGATAGGGAGGGGGGCGCAACGGTGAAGTACCGCCATTGGCGGCTCCGGCGCGGGGATCCGTCCGGTGTAGGATGGCGCCTTCACCACCCCTGATCAACGTCCAATGGCCCAGGGAGGCCGGACATGACCGCAAGCCGGATCGCGTTCGACAAGGAACTCGTCCTCGCCGGGCATTTCCTTTTGAAGCATCTGCAACGCGACGACCTGCACCGGCTGGCCGCCGGCTCGCGGCTGACCTACCACCCCCGCAACGCGGTGATCTTCCAGAAGGGCGATCCCGGCAGCAGCATGATGGCGGTGGTGCGCGGGCGGGTGAAGATCTGCTCCCACTCGTTGGACGGCAAGGAGCTGGTGCTCAGCATCGTCAACCGGGGCGGCCTGTTCGGCGAGATCGCCCTGCTGGACGGCGAGCCGCGCACCGCCGACGCGGTGGCGCTGGAGGAGACCGACCTTCTGGTGCTCGACCGCAACCAGCTGATGCCTTTCCTGACGGAGCGGCCGGAGGTGGCGCTGCGCCTGATCGGCGTGCTGTGCAAGCGGCTGCGCCAGACCAGCGAGCATCTGGAGGACACCCTGTTCCTGGAGGCCTCCTCGCGCTTCGCCCGCGCCCTGCAACGGCTGGGCGACGCCTTCGGCCGTCCGGCGAAGGACGGGACGCAGCTCGACATCAAGCTGTCGCAGCAGCAGCTCGGCTGTCTGGTCGGGGTGTCGCGCGAGAGCATCAACAAGCTGCTGAACGAGTGGCAGCGCAACGGTGTCCTGCGGCTCGACGCCGGCCGCATCACCATCCTCGACCGCGAGGCGCTGGAGGAGCTGGGCGAGAGCTGCGCGTGAAAAACCCGTCGCCTGTGGCGCGCGTCACAGCGCCGGGGCCGGGCGGGCGGTAGGGTTCCTCTCATGCGGCGCGAAGCCGCCGACTAGGAGAGCCCCCGATGTCCCGACCCGCCCCTCTTCCCCGCTGGAGCGCCGCCGACCGGTTCTTCGCCGATCTCGGCGTCCACGAGAGCGCCTATGTGAAGCCGGTCCTGCTGGAAGGGCGCGCGATGTTCGCCGTCCACGCGGCGGACGGCCGGCTGATCGACCATCTTCCCAGCGCCGAACTGGCCTTCGCGGTGCTCCGCCGCCAGGATCTGGAGCCATTGCGCGTCCACTGACGCGCGTCCTCCGGCGCGGCATTTTCCGACCCGCTCGTCCCCGTCCCCACCCATCGTCCAGGGAGGTTCCCATGCGGCGCGCCCGTCTTCTGCACGGCATCGCGGTTCTCCTGCTGTCGGCCTCCGGGGCGGCGGCGCAGGACCGCGGCGGCATCGGCTTCGGGCCGGAGGGCGTCAGCCCGGCCAACCTCGCCCAGGCCTTCGCCCAGCCGGCGCGCCAGCCGGTCTTCGTCAACGCGGCGCGGCGCGGCGCCCCTCCCGGCATGCGGGTGACCAACCCGGCGCAGAGCCGCAAGGAGGTCCACCAGCAGCTGATCGCCAAGACGCGCGGCGACGCCGGTTTCCTCGCCGGCTTCCACCAGGGCCAGCCGCTGGCCGCCAGCCGCCAGCCGCCGGTGGAGTTCCAGCCCAGCATCACCTTCATCGACGCGCCCTTCATCGTGAACAACATCAACAGCGCGCTGAACATCGCCATCGGCGAGGGCAACTCCACCGACCAGGGCGTCGCCACCTACGGCGGCGGCGAATCCTACGGCAGCGGGGAGAGCGGCGGGGTGGCCGTCGAGCCCTCGGCTCCGGCCCAGCAGCCCATCCCGGCGACTTCGGCGCCGGTCACCGCCAGCGCCGATCCGGCGCCCCGCAAGGGCAAGACCCACACGAAGGGGCCGAACCTTCCTGACGTTCCCCGGATGCCGGCCAGCATGCCGGACGTCCCCGCGGGGCCGGCCGCGCCGCTGCCCGTGGCCGGCCAGCCGGACGCGCTGGCGACGACGCTGGGGCCGCTGCCTTATCTGCCCTTCGCGATGAAGAACGGCGGCGTCCAGTTCAACAACGCCAACAGCGCCATTAACATCGCGTCGGGGAGCGGCAATTTCGCCGGGCAGAGGGTGAAGTCGATCCAACGCTGAGGCGCCGCCCTCCCGTCAGTTCAGCTCGCGCGCCACGCGGAAGCCGTTGTTGGGGTAGCGAACGTCCTGGTCGTAGAGGTTGCGGGCGGTGTCGGTGATGTCGCTCAAGGTGTTGCGCCAGGAGCCGCCGCGCAGCACCCGCTTCCGGCAATTGCCGCGCTGCCAGGCGCTGCCGTCGGCGGGGGCGCCCGCGTAGTCCTTGTTCCAGCAATCGGCGACCCATTCCGCGACGCCGCCGTTCATGTCGTGCAGCCCGAAGGGGTTCGGCTTGAAGCTGCCGGCCGAGGCGGGGGTCAGCGGGTTCTGCGGGCCGCCGCAGTTCTGGCAATCGGCGAAGATCCCCTTGTCGCCGCCCCACCAATAGGCCCCGGCGGTGCCGCCGCGGGCGCCGTATTCCCACTCCGCCTCGCTGGGCAGCCGGTAGCGCTGGCCGGTCTTCTGGCTCAGCCACTTCACATAGGCCTGGGCGTCGTCCCAACTGACGTTGTGGACCGGGGTGCTGTCGCCGGCGTTGCTCATGCGCGGCATGTCGGAACAGCCGCCGCCCTGCACGCAGGCGCGCCATTCGCCGACCAGAACCTCGTAGGCGCCGAGCGCGACCGGCTTGGCCAAGGTGACGCGGTGCGGCGGGCGCTCCGACGCGTCGCCCTTGTCGTTGCCCATCTGGAAGTTGCCGGGCGGCAGGCGGACCATCACCGGGCAGTCCCCGCAATCCTGGAAGCTGTTGCCGTTGCCGTGGTTGCGCGCGCTGCCGTTGGTCGGCGGGGGGGACGGTGCCGTTGGGGCAGTGGGTGGCCTGGGCGCCGTTGCGGCATTGGCTGCAAGGGCCGGCGACGGGGGTGGTTGCGGCGGGGCGCTGCTGCCGGACAGTGCGGCCGATTCCACGGGACGGCCGGCGCGCAACTGGTCCACGCGCTGGCGGGCGGCCGCCGCGTAGCCGCCGGTGGCGAACAGGCGCAGGAACGCCTCGGCGTCGGCGGGATCGTTGCTGCCCCGCACGCGCTGCCACACCGTCTCCTCGGCGTCGGCGGCGGGCGGGGACGCGCCGGCTTCGCCGATCTCCACCGCGACCGTGGCGCTCGACACGCCGCCCCGCCCGTCGTCGGCGGTGAAGGCGAAGGCGCCGGCCGGGCCGGGGGACGCGCGCTCGGGCTCGAACAGCAACCCGGCCAGCGCGTCGGCGGTCAGCGTGTCGCCGGGGCGCAAAGGACGGTCGCCGGTCACCACCCGGCCGCGTTCCGGGATGGCGGTGACGGTGATGGTCAGCGGGTCGCCGTCCGGGTCGTTCGGCGGCTCGATCCGCAAGGGATTGGGGGTGACCGTCAGGCGGCGTTCCGACACCAGGACCGGCGGGCGGTTGCTGGGCCGCACGGTGATCGGGACGAAGCCGCGCGCGTTGCCGCCGCGCCCGTCCATCACCACGAACTCGAAGCCGCCGGCGTCGCCGCGCAGGCTGGCGTCCGGCTTGAAGCTCGCCGCCGCCAACTGCTCCACCGTCAGGTAGTCGCCGATCAGCACGCTGCGCTCGCCGATGCGCACGGAGCCGCCGCGCGGCAGGCCGGTGATGCGGGCGAAGAGCTGGTCGTCGTCGGGGTCGGTCGGCAGGCCGATGCGCAGCGGCTCGGGCTCGGCGCGGTCGGACACGGTGATCGGGCGCGCCTCGGGCAGCACCGGCGGGCGGTTGGGCGGGCGCGGGTTGAAGTAGAAGGGGGTGGCGCCCAGCGAGCCGTAGATGAACGGGTCTTGGCGCCCGTCGGTCGCCTGCTTGACCGTGTCGCGCACGTTGCGGAAGAACAGGCTCAGCTCCAGACCCGGCGTCGCCAGATGCTGGAGCAGGGCGTCGGTGTAGGGGCTGTGCTCGCCGGTGCCGTCCTCGGCGAGCTGGTCGGCGCGGGTCGCCATGGCGACCAGCGTGTCGCTCGGCGTGTCGTCGACCCGGCCGAAGCCGGGATGGGCCTGCATCTTGTTGGTGCCGGTGCGGGTCAGCCGGTCGACGAAGGGGTTGTTGCGGCAGGCGTCGAGGATCAGGATGCCCAGCTTGCGCGCCTGCGACAGCTCGCCAAGCGGCAGGTTCAGCGGCACCGCCTCGTAGACCAGATCGCGCTCGCGCTCCAGCTGGGCGTCCGACGGGATCAGGTAGTTGGTCCCCGCCACCTGGATGCCATGCCCGGCGTAGTAGAGCACCGCCACGTCGGCCTGCGCCGCGCGGATGCCGAAGGTGCGCAGCGTGGTGCCGAAGCCCCGCATGTCGAGGTCGTACTGCTCCTCCACCGTGAAATCCAGCTTGCGGAAGGCGTCGGCGACGGCGCGGGCGTCGTTGCGCGGGTTCACCAGCTCCGGGGCGTGCTGGTAGGCGTTCAACCCGATGACCAAGGCGATCCGCTTTTCGGGCGCGGTCGCGGGTGTTGGCGGGCCGGCGGCCTGCGCGGCCATGGCCAGGGTGAGGGCCAGGGCGACGATCCAGACGGTTATGATCGGCAGCGCGGCCAGGGCGGGCCTGCGCCGCTTCCACCCTCCTTCCATCCTATCGCCTCCTTGATCGCGGAGAATGGAGTCGCGGAGGAATGAACGCGCCGTTGCGGCGCGTGGGGACTTCCGGCGACCGGGTTCGGGACTGTGCGATTGCGGGAACTCTATCGGTCGGTCAGGGACCTGCCAAGCCGCTCGTTCAGCCTAACCCGTATAACGATGCCTCGGCTCTTTCCATCGGGGCACCACGTTCGCGCGTTCGAAAATATTCGCGCGCTCACGTCACAGGCTGGTCTTTTCCGATTCTTCCGGCTCCAGGGGCGTCGTGCCGGTCTGGTCTTCCGGTTCGTCGACGACCAGCCAGATGCGGACCGGGTTCGCCTTGCCCTTCAGCGCCACCTCGCCCACCGGCAGCACCGCGATCTTGCCGCGCACCGCCTGGGCGGTCGGGTCGCCGATGACGATCCGGCAATGGGGGGAGGAGCGCGCGCCGACCGTCTTGGCGTGGCTTTCCAGCCGGGCCGCCGTGTTCGCCGTGTCGCCCAGAAGCGAGTATTCCATGTGGCGCAGGCCGCCCATGCTGCCGGCGACCAGCGGCCCGGTGTGGATGCCGACGCGCACCCCGACCGGCGGCAACCCCTCCTCCCGCCACTGCCGGTTCAGCGTGGCGAGTTCGCGGCCCATCTGCACGGCGCAGCGCACCGCGCGTTCGGCGTCGGCGTCGATCTGCGCCTGGGTAGTACGGGCGACCGGCACGCCGAACACCGCCAGGATGGCGTCGCCGATGAAGCGCAGCACCACCCCGTCATGCGCGGCGACGATGCGGACCATGGCGTCGAGGTAGCCCTCCAGCCAGCGCATCAGCGGCTCCGGCTCCAGCGCTTCGCAGACGGTGGTGAAGCCCTCGATGTCGGAGAACAGGACGGTGGCGGTCAGGTGCTGCGGGCGCGGGCGGTTGCCGGCCATGAAGGTGGCGCGCTCGCGCCAGATCTCGTCGGCGACCGGCTGCGAGACGTGGTTGGCGAACAGCCGCATCAGCACCCGCCGGTCGGCCCGCGCCCGCAGCGAGAGATGCGCCGCCATCGCCGCCGTGCCGCCGAGCCACGCCATCGACGGCGCCATCAGCGGCACCAGCGGCCCGCCCTGCGCGAACAGCACGGCGCCGCCCACCCACAGCCCCGCCAGCGGAACGAGGCTGACCGCCGCCAGCAGCCCGAGCGGCAGGCCTGTGAGGGCGAGGGCTACCCCGGCGGCGGCCATCGCCAGGGTCAGCGCGGTCTCGGCGGCAAGCGACAGGCGCGGGCTGGTCCGGCCGTCGAGCAGTTGGGCCAGCACCTGCGCCTGGGTCTCCACGCCGGGCGTCGCCGTTCCGGCCAAGGCCAGCGGCGTGCGGTGGCGGTCGATGCCGTTCAGCACGGTGCCGACCAGAACGATCCGCCCGGCCAGCCAGCCCGGCGGCAGCAGCCCCACCAGTTCCGCCGGGTAGGACGGAAAGGGCGGCTCGCCGGGCACCGGGCCGGGGCGCCAGTCGATGCGGAAGGGGGCGTCGGGGATGGCGGCCCCGGCGAGGGAGGCGAGCTTGGCCGGCAGGCTGGGGGTGCCGTCCGGCCCCTGCGGGACGTGCCAGCGCACCGTGGCGTCGAGCGGATCCTTGGCGAGGTTGGCGTGGCCCCGTGGCACACCGTCGAGAAAGCCGTCGAGGAAGCGCCGCTGCGTCTCGGTCAGCGGGGTCTCCGCCAGCGCGGTGACCGCCACCACCGGGATGCGGGCGTCCAGCATGCGGCGGCGCAGCCCCTCGTCGAGCGTCGGCAGGGTCGGCTGGTCGAACAGGATGTCGAGGCCGATGGCACGGACCCCGGCGGCCTCCAGCCGGCCGATCAGGTCGGCAAGGAAGCCCCGGTCGATGGGCGAGCGGCAGACCAGCGTCGCGAAGCTGTCCTCCCCCAGCGTCACCAGCGCGACGCCCGGATGCGGCGGCTGCGGTGGGGAAAGATAGGCGATCTGCAGATCGCCGAAGGTCTCGTCGGCCGAGCGCAACGGCGGCACCAGATGCGTCAGCCCGACCGCCAGCGCGGCGATCCCGGCGACGATGACGGCAACGTTGAGGGCCGTCCGCCACGCTTCGGTTCCGCCCCCGGCCTCCGCAGGCGCCATGTCAACGGACCCGCAGGATGACCTGAGCCATGACCACCTCGGTGTCGCGCATGCCGTTCAGCGCGCGGTCGAGCTGCGCCACCGTGTCGGCGGTCATCGGGCGGAAGGCGTCGGCCCGACCCGGCAGGTCGCCGCCGAGGTCGTGGTCGGCGGCGACGCAGCGCACCTCCATGTCACCGGCGGTCTCGCCGGCCTGGAGCGGCAGCGTCATGCGCTCGCCCGGCATGGTCAGCGGCGTGTCGGCGGCGACGGCGGCGCTCGTCCCGCTGCCGGCGGGGAAGAGCGGAATCAACTGGCCGCGCGTGTTGCGCAAGTAGCAATAGACATGGGCGTCGCGGTTGGCCTGGAGCACCAGACGGATGGGATCGCCCGGCCGGTAGCTCGCCTGCGGCCCGCGATCGGCCGCCAGATAGACGTCGAGCGGCACCACCAAGTCGCGCAGCGGCGTCAGCAGCGCCGCCGCCTGCCGCGCGCAGCCGGCTCCGGCCAGCCGCAGGGCCAGCGCCGCACCATTGGGTGTGCCGTTGGGCGGCGGATCCAGGGTGCGGAAGCGCAGCGTGTGGCGCGGGGTGCCGTCGGGGCCGCCGACGCGGATCTCGGCCCCGTCGGCCAGCGATAGGTCGGTCGGCCAGAGGGCCGGGGCGTCGCCGGTCCAGGTGACGGTCACCGGCGCCTCGCGCCCGGCGCCGGACAATGCCACGCTGGTCAGGGCGCCGTCGCGTGGACGGGTCAGGACCGGCTTGCCGCCGGCCGGGACGCAATAGGTGCCGGCGATGCCCGGATCGATGGCGAAGGCGCGCTCCGCCGCCTTGTTCAGCGGCGAGCCGAAGGTGCGGGCGGCGCCGAGGTCGGTCTGGACAAAGCGCTCGCTGCTGACCAGCCCGCCGAGCGAGGGGCGGGCGCCCGTGTCCTGGCTCTTGTCGCGCAGGCTGTCGAAGGGACCGGCGTAGGGGCCCTTGATGCGCAGCGTCCGGCCGCTGGCGAACAGCAGCATGACGCCGGCCCCCTCCGGCACGGTCACCGAGGCGCCGTCGGCGACGATCTGGCCCAGCGCGTAGCCCGGCGCCGTGGAGGCGACGACCACCGCCTCGGCGGCCCAAGCGGCGGGAGACAGCGTGACGGCGGTCGCCAGGACGGTCCCGGCGCAAAGGCGGACTGCGGAACGATGCGTCATGGCGGTTGATCCTTGCAGAAAGCGGGGAAGATGCCCTCTCCCGTCCCGGGAGAGGGAGGGGACCCGCGAAGCGGGGAGGGTGAGGGGCTATCGGGCGTGGTACTTGATCCATGTTCCGATAGCCCCTCACCCTTCCCATGCTGGCGCATGGGCCCCTTCCCTCTCCCGGGGCGGGAGAGGGAAACTCTACTCGTGCCCGCCCAGCAGGCAGGTGGTCCGCGCCTGGGCGACCACCGATAGGGAGCCGTCCGGTCCGCTCTCGCGGCGGAAATGCAGGCCGTTGAGCTGGCTGGCGATGCTCATGGACACGATGGCGAGGTTGCCTTCATCGATGATCTTGCGGCCATCCTGCCAGCACTGGACGCGGACCTTGCCGGTCGGCACCCCGACGTCGACCCCGCCGGGGGCCGCGCCGACGCTGGTGCCGTCGCGCTTCTTCACGAGGGTGGCGTCGGCGCTTCCCGACAGCAGCAGGCCGAGCGCCGCGGCGCAGGACAGAAGGCGTCTCATGGGCGTCCTCCCCTGGGTTGGGCGGGTCAGCGGGCGGGCTTGAACTCGACGCGGCGGTTGCGGCCGTCGTAGGGGTCGGCCATCACCGGCTCGCTCGGCCCCTTGCCGGCCACGGCGATGCGCTGCGGGTCGATGTGGTGGACGCGCACCAGATACTCGCCGACCGCCACCGCGCGGCGCTGCGACAGGGTCTGGTTGTAATTCGCGCTGCCGACCGCGTCGGTGTGCCCCTCCACCACCAGCACCAGGGAATTGTCCTGCGTCATCAGCCCGCCGACCGCGTCGACGTAGGGCTGGAACTCGCGCGGGATGTCGGCCGAATTGAAGGCGAAGTTGATGCGGAAGCCGAACGCGTTGGGGGCCGCCGGTTCCGGCTCGGGCGCCGGGGCGGGCAGCGCCGCCTGCTGGCGCGGTTCGGGCGGGGCGGCCTGCTGGTTGATCGCGGGCTGGGTGGTGGTCTGCTGGGCGGGCGGCGCCTTCGCGGCGGGCCTCGGCGCGGCCTTGGCGGGTGCCGGCGCCGCCGGGGCGGGCTCCGACGGGTAGCTGGCCTGCTCGGCCGGGCGCGGGCGCTGGGCGGCGCCGTTGGCGACGCCGCCCATGATCTCGATGCTGCGGGTGCGCGGCTTGGGCGCCACCACCTCGCGCAGCTCGTCCACGGTCGGCGGGCGGTCGAACATCAGGACGCTCGACGACCCGCTGCCCTCCACGCTCTGGGCCAGGGCCGGCGCGGCGCAGGCGCCGGCGGCCCCCGCGACGGCGATGGCGAGGACCGGAAGGGCGAAACGGGCCAAAGGCGACCGGCTGCGCGTCGGCATGGCAATCTCCATGGGATGAGGTGGTTGGGCCTGGATGGACGCCCCTGTTGCCTCCGTTCTAGCACCGCCCCCCGGCGGCTTCTGTGAGCCGGCCCACAGCCGGGCTCACTCTCCCGTCCGCCCTCTCATTCGCCCGACGCGACCGCCGCCGGAGCCACCTGGATCGCCATCCGCTTGGACCGCGCCGCCCCGCCGGACGCGGCGGCGAAGGCCTCCGTCACGCTGGCGAGGGTGGCGCCGGGGATCGGCTGGAGATCCTCCGTCTTGAAGCGGTCGGGCAGGCGCACGCCCATCTCGTCGCGCGTCACCACGCAGGCGATGGCCTCCTTGTCGCCGGGGCGGTCCATGCGCAGGTTGAAGGGCTTCTGGTTGCCGGGCGGGATCTCGACCTGCCGGTTGGCCTCGACGAAGGCGTCGGGCTGGAAGCGGTTGGGGTAGATGCGGGCGACCGTCCCGGCGGTGTCCTGGTAATAGCAGTAGACGAAGCCGTCGGCGGTCGGCGACACCCGCACCACCAGCGGCTCGCCGACGCGGTAGCGCGGCTGCGGTCCACGGTCCGACGACAGGATCAGTTCGGGCGCCGTTCCGGCCGGGAGCGGGGCGGGGCGGGGCAGCCCCTCGCCCCCGGCGTTGCTGACGGTCTGGAGCCGCCCCGGCGGAAGCTGCTTGCTGCCCGACGGCTGGGCCAGCATCCGCTGGTACAGGTCGAAGTCGATCCGACCGGTGGCGATCAGGTCGTGGTCGGCCTGATAGCGCGACACGGCGCTGCGCGTCGGCTCGTTCAGCTCGCCCGACACGGCGCCGTCGTAATAGCCCTCGGACGCCAGCGTGCTCTGCACGAAGGTGACGCGCTGGGCCGCCGGCATGGCGTCGAACCAGTCGCGCGCCTGCCCCATGAAGGCCGGGTTGGTCTGGTCGATGCCCAGGCATTGCCAGTAGGGGGTGCGGGTCAGCTTGCCCAGCACCTCGATGGTGCTGAGCTCGACCAGGGTGCGGACGGCCTGATGCAGCCCCTCCGACTTGTTGAAGGCGACGTTGAAGGACAGCCCCGCCTTGCCGATCACCGCGCCGGCGTCGGCCCCCTTGCCCGAGGTCAGCACGGCCAGCGAGTTGCTGGACGACATGCCGGGGATGATCTGGCGGGTCACCAGTTCGCCGACGTTGAGGTCGACCGAGATCATCGACGCCACCTGATCGGCCGAGACGCCGAGGTCGAGCGCCGGCAGCGAGATTCCCGCCCCCATGGATTCGCTGACCACGTTGTCGTCGAGCTGCGTGATGGCGCCCCGGATGTAGTAGGACGGCGCCCGGAAGTTGGGCTGCACGCCGACCATCCAGTAGAGCGCGTTCACGTCGTCCAGCGCCGGCTCGAAATCGACGAAGCGGAAGGCGTTCGAGCGCTCCGACATCCGGCTGACGGCGGTGATCAGCATGTCCTTGGTGCCGCCGGCCACCCGGCCGGTCGCGTCGGGGATGCCGTTGCTGGTGATGTAGATGTCGCGTTTGCCATGGGCCGCCATCAGCCCGTCCATGCAGCGCAACGCCTCGCTGAAGCTGCTGATGGTGCGCGCGGCCGGGGTCTTGGGCTGCTGGACCACCGCGACCTTCTCGCCGGAGGTCATGCAGCCGGTGAGCAGAAGCGCCGCCAGCAACGGCGCCAGCCGGGCGGCGGGCCGGCGGAACGGCGGGTGTCCGTGGGGGGTGGAGCCCATGCCTCGTGCCTCCATTGCTGTGCGTTGCGGAACGGGCGGGGTCAGCGCGCCGAGACCTGCGGGCTGCCGCGCCGGGCCTGGACGGTGATCGTGACCACCTTGGAGACGATCGGCGGATCGTGGGGGATGTGGTTGGCGTCGCCCAGCACCAGTTGCAGCGTGTGGCGGCCGGGCGGCAGCTCCAGATAGGTCTCGGTCTGGCCGCTGCCGAAATGCAGGTGCTGCTTGTCGCTGGGGATCGGCTCGTCGAACTTGGTCAGTTTGGTGTCGATCAGGATGTGGTGGTGCCCGGTGGCGTCGCGCGCCACGCCGGCCGGGGCGACGCCGAAGTTGCGCAACCCGAACCACACCTTGAAGCGCGTGCCGACCACGGCCCCGTCCGTCGGCCATCCGATGTAGAGCTGCGCGTCCTTCCGCCCGGCGGAGCGGCCGGTGCTGGCCGGAGCGTCGGAGTCCTGATGGGCGGCATGCGAACCCGGAGCGGCGGCCGGCGCCTCCTGCCCCAGCGCCGCGTCGGCGGCGAGGATCAGCCCGGCGGCCAGTCCGGCGGCCAGCAGCGTGGATGTCCGTGACAGCATGGGATCCTCCGCTAGCGGACGGTGATGGTGATCTTCGGGGAGGTCACCGGCGGGTTGTGGGGAACATGGTCGGCGTCGCCCAGCACCATCAGCAGGGTGTGGCGGCCGGGCGGCAGCTCCAGCCGCGCCTCCGTCTGGCCGCCGCCGAAATGGAGGTGCTGCTTGTCGCTGGGGATCGGCTCGTCGGGGTTGGTCAGGTCGGTGTCGATCAGCAGGTGATGATGCCCGGTGCGCTCCCGGCGGATTCCGGCCGGCGCCACCCCCATGTTCTGCAACCCCATGCGGACCCAGAATTTTCCGCCGTCGATCACGGCACCGTCCTTGGGCCACATGATGTAGGCGCGCGCCCCCTCGGGCGCCGCCTCGCGCTCGGCGGCGGCCGGAAACGCGGCCATCGCAAGGGCGGCGAACAGGAACGGCAACGGTCGCGGCATGGGCGGCCCTCCCCATCTTTTCGGTTGTCTTCGGTTTCCGACATCTTATGCCTGGATGGCGCGCGATCCCGCCGCGTCATTCACGGTAATACCGCAAGGCGGTGGCGCCTCCTTTTCCGGGGATGCGCCGTTCCATTCGGTTGCGGCGGACGGCGACTTCCGCCCCTCTTTGCGTCGGGTGGCGGGGATGCGCGTTGCGGGGTTGACGGCGCGGTCCCGCCTGTGGTGGTTCGGTGCTGTCCGAACAGAGGGAGAATCCGCCGCCATGACCGTCTTCCGGCCTCTTCTGTCCCCGGTCGCGGTGCTGCTGGTCCTGTCCGGCGCGGTGGCGAACAAGGCTTGGCTGCACGACCATCTGACCGCGCTCGGCGGGCCCATGCTGGGCGACGGCGTGGAAATGGCGGTCGCGGCGGCGGCGTGGCTGGCTGTGGCGTGGCTGGGATCGCGGCTGCTCGACGCGCTGGCGACGGGCAACGGGCGACAGGGACGGCCGCCCCGGATGCCGCGCCTGCTGAGCGACCTGCTGCGCGCGCTTCTGTACGGGGTGGCGCTGCTGGCGATTCTGGCCTTCGTGCTCGGCCAGCCGGTCACCGGGCTGCTGGCGACCTCGGGCGTGGTGATCGCCGTGCTGGGCTTCGCCCTGCGCAACATGATCGCCGATATCTTTTCCGGCATCGCGCTGAACATCGAGCATCCCTACCGCATCGGCGACTGGATCGAGTTGGCGCCCGGTGCCGCCGGTCAGGTGGACGAGATCAACTGGCGCGCCACCCGGCTGATCACGTCGGAGGGCACCGCCCTCATCGTGCCGAACGGCATCGTCGCCGGCAGCCGCTTCACCAATTTCAGCAGCCCGGAGCGGCGCTTCCGGGTCGCCATCCCCATCCTGCTGGACCAGGAGGTGCCGGTCGCCCGCGCCAAGCGGGTGCTGCTGTCGGCGCTGCTCTGCGCCGAGGGCGTGCTGCCCGATCCCCGTCCCGACGTGGTGGTGGAGGCGCTGACCCCCAACGGCGTCGCCTATCAGGCGCGGTTCTGGCTGGACGACTATGCGCACCTGACGGCCGGGCGCGACGCGGTGGCGACGGTGCTGCTGGAGCATCTCGGCCGGGCCGGCATCGACCTCGCCCGCCCGAAGCGGGAGTTCCGGCCGCGCCGCGCGCCCGTTCCGGTGCCGGGCGCTTTGCGGCGGAGCCTGCTGCGCCAGCTCGACCTCTTCGCCGCCTTCGACGATTCGGAGATCGCGGAGCTGGGACAGGCCATGCGGCGCCGTCATCTGCTGGCCGGGGATACCGCCGTGCATCAGGGCGAGGACGGCGAATCGCTGTTCGTGATCGCCGAGGGGGTGTTCGACGTCCAACTCGCCGGAGAGCAGGGGCCGGTCCGGCTCAACCGCCTGCGGCCGGGCGACGTGTTCGGGGAAATGTCGCTGCTGACCGGGCAGCCGCGCAGCGCGTCGGTGGTCGCCTGCACCGACTCCGTCGTCTTCGAGCTGGACAAGAGCCATGTGGACCCGGTGCTGCGCCGACGGCCGGAACTGGCGCGGCAACTCGCCGAGCTGATGGCGCAACGCCAGACCCGCAACGAGGCGGCGCGCGACCGCCAGGGGCGCGGCGAGCCGGGGCCGGCGGCGGTCGGGTCGCAGGATCTGCTGGCCCGGCTTCGCGGCTTTTTCAAACTGTGAGGCGATGATCTGTGAGCTCGTGTGAGCTGCGCGACAGGCGGCGTGGCGGGTTCGGGGCATCCTGGCGATCACTTCCTCCCTTGCCTCGGAGCATCGCCATGGCCTCCTCCGTCACCCGCGCCCTGCAAGCGATCAAGCGGTACGGCGCCGGGCCGGAGCAGATCGACGGCGCCATCCTGGCGGCGATCAACGTGACGCTGTGCCTCGCCTCCAACGGCAACGACCGGGTGGCCGAGGGCTTCAACCACGACATCGCCGCGAACGGCCGGACCTTCGGCGGCCGGGGCGGCGTCGCGGCGTAACGCCGTCCGTCCGCTTTGCGGGCGGGGGCGAGGGTTCCGGACAAAGCGATTCCGATAAAGGGTTTTGGACACGGATGAACACGGATGCAGGCTTGCGCCTGCGCACGGATGAAACACGGGCATGGGATCATCCCATCCGTGTTCATCCGATCAAATCCGTGTTCATCCGTGTCCAAAACCCTTTGTCCGTTCCAGCTCCTCAACGTTTGCGCAGCGCCGTCTTCGCGTCTGTCAGCCCGTCCGCCGCACCGTTCGACCGTCCGCCGTTCTGCCCGCCGAGCATGAAGCGCATCATCCGCTCGTCCCGCGTCAGGGTGGCGTTCGGCGTACCGGTTGCCGGTCCCGTCGCGGTCGGACCCGTTGCGTCCATGGACGCCCGCTCGGCGCGCGCGGCCAACCGGTTCGCCAGCATCGCGACGCTCTGCGCCGACAGCGGCACGCCGCCCGACTGCACGTCGAAGGCGAATCCGGGGGTGGCGAAGGCGACGGTTCCCAGGACGGTGGCAACGGCGAAGGCACGGACGGTGCGGCGCATCGGGGCGTCCCTTTCGAAGGGGAAGCCGGCCCGCCGCCCGCGTCGTGGCGGGTGGCGGGCCGGGTTAAGGGTGGGGGGCGGGTTCGGGATCAGCGCTGCTGGATGAAGGCCTTCTGCTTGGCGAGGTTGCCGACGCCGGCCGAGAGGTTCTGCATGTTGCCGATGTTGCCGCCG
>NZ_RZIJ01000055.1 GCF_003989665.1 Azospirillum doebereinerae
GAAGCCATCGCCGACAAGCTGGGCGCGGCGGTCGGCGCGTCGCGCGCGGCGGTGGACGCCGGTTTCGTGCCGAACGATTATCAGGTCGGTCAGACCGGCAAGATCGTCGCACCGGACCTCTACATCGCGGTCGGCATCTCGGGCGCGATCCAGCACCTCGCCGGCATGAAGGACAGCAAGGTCATCGTGGCGATCAACAAGGACGAGGAGGCGCCGATCTTCCAGGTCGCCGATTACGGCCTCGTCGCCGACCTCTTCAAGGCCCTGCCCGAGTTGCAGCAGGTGCTTTGACGCGTTTTCCCTCTCCCGCCGCAGGGCGGGAGAGGGCCACAGCGAGCGCGGACGTACTCCAAGGAACAGCAGGGCGGTCATGAGCATCAACGGAATCACCGGACTGGACCATCTGGTCGTCGCCGTCCGCGATCTGGACAAGGCGCAGGACGCCTACAGCCGACTCGGCTTCACCGTGACCCCGCGCGGTCACCACACCGAGCTGAAATCGGCCAACCACACCGTGATGTTCGCGTCCGGCACCTATGTCGAGCTGCTGGGCATCGAGGAGAAGCGTCCGGCCAACGCCCATTACTCGGTCTTCCTGCTGAAGCGCGAGGGCATCGCCGCCGTGGCGCTGAAGACCGACGACGCCCGCGCCGCGCGCGGGCCGCTGACCGCCGCCGGCTTCCCGGCGGAGGAGGCGGTGGATTTCGGCCGTCCGGTGGACCTGCCCGGTGGCGCCCGCGACGCCCGCTTCACCATCACCCAGATCGACCCGGAGACGACCCCCGGCGGCCGGGTGTTCCTGTGCCAGCACCACACCCCCGACGTGGTGTGGCGCCCCGATAGCCTGGAACACGCCAACAGCGCCACCGGGCTCGCCGCCTTCGTGGTCGCCGCCGACGATCCCGACGCGGTGGCCGCCGCCTATGGCCGCCTGTTCGGCGTTCCGGTGACGGCGCGCGGTTCGGCCCGCGTGGTGGAGACGGGGACCGTGCCGCTGCTGGTCGCCACGCCGGACCGGCTGCACTGGGCCTGGACCGACGACCCGGCCCTCGGGACGCCGCGCCCCTTCTTCGCCGGGATGGTGGTCCGTGTGGCCGATCCGGCCAAGGCCCAGCAGGCACTTCAGAAGAGCAAGTTCCCGACCGTGGGCGGCAACGGCGTGCTGCGGGTGGGGTCCGCCAGTGCCGGCGGGGCGATGGTCGCCTTCGTCGCGCAGGACTTCGACCTCGACGCGCTCATTCCCTGAGGCCCGTCACGCCGAGCGCTGGCGTTCGCGTCGGGCCGGCTCCATCGCCTCGGCGACGGCGCGTTGCAGGTCACCCGCCAGCACCGGCTTGTGCATGACGCGGAAGTTGCCGGCCTCCGCCTCCTGGGCGCGGGCGGGGGCGGTGTCGCCGGTCACCAGGATGCCCGGCAGGATGCGGCCCAGCGCGACGCGGATTTCCCGGATCGCCTCGGTGCCCGTCCGGCCGCCGTGCAGCCGGTAATCGGCGACGATCACGTCCGGGGGTGGGCCACAATGCACCAGGTCCAACGCCTCGGCGCAGGATTCGGCAGCCAGCACCGTGTAGCCCTGATCCGACAGCATGCTCCGCAGCCCCTCGCGGACGATCTCGTCGTCCTCGACCACCAGCACGGTGGCCGCCGGTGCCGGGGCCGGGGGAGAGGCGGGCGGGGCGGAAACCTCCACTGGACCTGGAGCCTCCGATGCGGGGACCTCCACCAGCGGCACCTCGACCGCGAAGACGGAGCCCCGGCCGGGGATGGAGCGCAGATCGATCCGGTGGCCCAGCATCGCCGACAGCCGCCGCACCACCGCCAGCCCCAGGCCGAGGCCCTGGTCGCGGTTGCGGCTGGCGTTGCCGACCTGCACGAATTCCTGGAAGATCTCCTCCTGCTGGTCGGGCGGGATGCCGATGCCGGTGTCCCACACCTCGATCCGCAGGACGGGGCCGCGCCGGCGGCAACCGATCAGGATGCGCCCGGTCTCGGTGTAGCGCAGGGCGTTCTCCGCCAGATTTTGCAGAATCCGCCCCAGCAGCATCGGGTCGCTGCGGACATGGGCGCCGCTCGGCACGATGTGGAAGAGCAGCCCCTTGCGGATGGCGACCGGCCGGCTGTTGGCGGACACGCGCTCCAGCAGTTCGGCGACCGGGAAGAGCTTCGGTTCGGGAACGACCGCGCCGGCTTCCAGCCGTGACACGTCCAGCAGGCCGTCGAGCAGCATTTTCAGCGCGCCCAGCGCGCGGTCCATGGTGCCCAGCACGTTGCGCGTGCCGGCGTCGGTGGCGCGGTTGGCCAGCACCTCCATCAGCAGCATGAGCGACTGCACCGGCTGGCGCAGATCGTGGCTGGCGGCGGCGAGGAACTTGGACTTGGCGACGTTGGCGCGGTCGGCTTCCCGCCGCGCCTCGGCCAGATCGGCCTGCGCCCGCTTGTGTTCGGAGATGTCGCGGACGATGGCGATCAGGCTGACCAGCCGCCCGTCGTCGTCGCGCACGGGGGAGGCGCGGAGTTCCAGGCAGCCGGGCTGGCTTCCCGGCCGGTCGAATTCGATCCGTACGTCGCGCCCGACGGCCACCGCGTCGCGCAGCGGCTCCAGCGCCATCGGGTCGGCGACCGCCCGCTCCAGCGCCCACAGCGCCCCGTGCCCTTTCAAGGTCGCGATGGGCATGCCGAGCAGGCGTTCCAGTGCCGGGTTGCCATAGACGACGGGCATGCCGGGCCGCGTCGCGTTGGCGACCAGGATGCCGTCGCCGCTCCACGCCATCGCACGGTCGCGGACGCGCAACGCCCGGTCGGTGCGGCGGCGCCACTGCAACTCGACGATGAAGGCGATGGTGAACAGCAGGATGACCGCCGTGGTGACGATGGCCCAGCCGGTGTAGAGCCGGGCGTTCTCCCGCCACGGCCCGAACACCGAATCGACTGATTCGCCGACCATGGCGACCAGCGGATAGTCCTGCGCCGTGCGGTAGGCGAGGATGCGCTCCACCCCGTCCAGCGGGCTGGCTGCGCGCAGATGGCCGATCGGCTGCTTGTCGATGTTGTGCCAGAAGGTCCGCGAGGTGAAGTCCGGCCACGTCGCCGACTCTTCGACCAGGGGATGGCGCGCCAAGGCCATTCCGTCCGTTCGCACCAGCGCCACCGACGCCCCCGGCGGCAAGCCCAGCACGCCGTAGAACCGGAGGAAGGCGTTGCTTGGAATGTCGGCCACGGCGATGCCGGCGAAGGCGTGCTCGGGGGGGTCCAGGCGGCGGGAGACCGGGATCAGCGTGTCCCCCGTGTCGGGTGCGACGTAGGGCATTCCGATGACCAGCCGGTGCTGCGTGGAATCGCGTTGCTCCAGAAACTCCCCGCGGTCGGCGATTGGGCCACGGAACGCGGAACGGCCCGATTCCATGGTCAGCAACCCGGCGGCGTCGTAGACGCGGACGCCGATCACCAGCCCCTCCTCGAAGGCGCGCCGGGCGGGAAGCTGCATGGCTTGACCCTGCGCGGTGTGAGCCACCAGATCGAGCAGCAGGTCGTCCACCCGGCGGAAGGTGGCGGCGGCGTGCTCCTCCACTAGGCGGGCCATGACGCCGGTTTTCTGCCGCGCCGTCAGATCGAGCAGCCGTTCCTCTCGTTGCAACCGGTCGAGCAGGACCCACCACAGCGCCGCGATGGCGAGCGCCACCGCCAGAGCCGGCAGGACGAGCCGGATCTCGATCCCCGACAGAAACCCGAAAACTCGTCTCACGACCTCTCCCACCGGCAGGCGCGTTGCGGAACGGCCACCCTCGGCGCCCGACCGGGAATGGGCAGCGGGTAAGCGGCCGCCAGCATGCCGCAGCGGGCGGGATGGCGCAACGGTCCTGCCCACAAAGTGGTGGAACCGTGCGCAAGCACCACCTGCGCGTCCAGTGCCTGCACGAGGGCCGGGCGAAAGGAGGGCTTTGCCGGGACGGCGGCGGCGGCTATACCGCGCGGCATGAGCTTCGCCCGCGCCATCGCCACCGTCGGCGGCCTGACCCTGCTGAGCCGGCTGGCCGGTTTCGCGCGTGACATCCTGACCGCCTCGGTGCTGGGGGCGGGGCCGGTGGCCGATGCCTTCTTCGTCGCGCTGAAGCTTCCCAACCTGTTCCGCCGCTTGTTCGCCGAGGGCGCCTTCGGGGTCGCCTTCGTGCCGCTCTTCGCGGCGGAACTCCAGACGCGTGGGCGCGCCGCCGCGATCCGCTTCGCCGAGGAGGCGCTGGCGGTGCTGCTGGCGGCGCTGCTGCCCTTCACGCTGGCGGCGGTGGCGGCGATGCCCTGGCTGATGCATGGGCTAGCGCCGGGCTTCGGCGACGAACCGGCGAAGTTCGCGCTGGCGGTGGACATGGCGCGGTTGACCTTTCCTTACCTGATGCTGATCTCGCTGGTGGCGCTGCTCGGCGGGGTGCTGAACGCGCTCGACCGTTTCGGGCCTTTCGCGGCGGCCCCCATCGCCTTCAACCTGACTTTGGTCGCGGCGTTGCTTCTGGCACCCCGTATGGGTCTGGAGCCGGGCACCGCGATGGCGGCGGCGGTGACTCTGTCGGGCGTCGTGCAACTGCTCTGGATGGCCTGGGCCTGCCGCGAGGCCGGGATCGTGCTGCGGCTGCGGGCGCCCCGGATGACCGAGGGGATGCGGCGGCTGTTCCGGCTGATCGGGCCGGGGGCGCTGGGGGCCGGCGTCATGCAGATCAACCTGTTCCTCAACATCGTTCTGGCGTCCTTGTTGCCGTCCGGCGCGGTGTCCTTCCTCTATTACGCCGACCGGCTGAACCAGATGCCGCTGGGCGTCATCGGCATCGCCATCGGCACCGCGCTGCTGCCGGTGCTGGCCCGTCATGCGGCGGCGGGGGACGAGCGGATGGTCCGTCACTATCTGAGCCGCGCCCTGGAGTTCAGCCTGCTGCTGGGCCTGCCGGCGGCGGTCGCGCTGGGGGTGGCGGGCGGCCCCATCGTCTCCGTGCTGTTCGAGCGCGGCGCCTTCGGGCCGGAGCAGACCCACGCCACCGCGCTGGCGCTGGCCGCCTACGCGGTCGGCATCCCCGCCTACGTCATCGTGAAGTCGCTGAACGCCGCCTTCTTCGCCCGCCACGACACGGCCACCCCGGTGCGCGTCGCCGTCGTGGTGACCGTCGCGACGGCGGTCTTGGCGCTGGCGCTGCTGCCGGCGCTGGGGCATGTCGGCATCGCGCTCGCCACCGGGCTGACGGCGTGGCTCGACGTCGGGCTGCTGGTGCTGGCGATGCGCAGGCGGGGCCTGCTGGAACTGGACGAACGGTTGCTGCGCCGGGCGCCGCGAATCGCGGTCGCGGCGGCGGGGATGGGGGCGGCGCTGGCGGCGGGCGGGGTCGGGTTGGCGCCTTGGCTGGCGCATCCGGCGACGGCGGTGCGGTTCGGCGCGCTGGCGCTGCTGGTGACGGGCGGAGTCGCGGTGTTCGGCGCGCTGGCGCAGGGGCTGGGCGGGGCGAGCCTCGCCGACCTGAAGGGCTTCCTCAAGCGTCCAGCGGCCGAGACCCCGGAGTCGTAGCCCGTTCGGTGGAACCCCCCTTGACGACCGCCCGTCCCGGACGTACAAGCGAACCCACGTGGTGATTTGGTCGACCGGCTTGCGGGCCACGTAAAACAACCCGCTAAAAAGGTCCGAGCCGCGTCCGCGCCTCGACCCGATCGGTCGGGGCTTTTTTCGTTTGTGGCCGGCTTCGCCCCACCGGCGCATCGAGGGGAGACGCGGCATGTCCCGCACCGATCATCGCCATCCGAACGTCTCGGGGCTGCGGCCCCGGTCCAAGCTGGTCCATGGCGGCACCCGCCGCTCGTCCTTCGACGAGACCTGCGAGGCGCTGTACCAGACCTCCGGCTTCGTCTACGGCTCGGCCGAGGAGGCGGAGCACGCCTTCGCCAACGACGGCGCCCGTCAGGTCTACGGCCGCTTCCGCAACCCGACCACCGCGATGTTCGAGGACCGGCTGGCCGAATACGAGGGCGCCGAATGGGCCTACGCGACCAGCAGCGGCATGGCGGCGGTGCATGGCGCCCTGATGAGCGGCCTGAAGGCCGGCGACCGGGTGGTCGCGCCGCGCGCGCTGTTCATCTCCTGCTACTGGATCCTCAAGGACCTCTGCCCGCGCTACGGCATCGAGCCGGTCTTCGTCGACGGCACCAACCTGTCGGAATGGGAAGAGGCGCTGTCCGTCCCGACCAAGGCTGTCTTCCTGGAGACGCCGTCCAATCCGGGGCTGGAGATCGTCGATCTGCGCGCGGTCTGCGATCTGGCCCACAAGGCCGGCGCCTTCGTCGTGGTGGACAACGCCTTCGCCACCCCGGTGCTGCAACGCCCGTTCGATTTCGGCGCCGACGTCATCATCCATTCAGCGACCAAGCTCATCGACGGGCAGGGCCGCGGCCTGGGCGGCATCATCCTGGCCAAGGATAAAAAATACGCCGCCGAGGTCATCCACCCCTTCCTGCGCAACACCGGCCCGACCATCGCGCCGTTCAGCGCCTGGCTTCTGCTGAAGGGCCTGGAGACGCTGGAACTGCGCGTCCACGCCCAGTCGGCCGCCGCCTTCCAGGTCGCCCAGTTCCTGGAGGCCCACCCGAAGGTGGAGCGCGTGCTCTACCCGCTGCTGACCAGCCACCCGCAGCACGATCTGGCGCGCCGGCAGATGACCGGCGGCGGCAACATGCTGTCGATCTTCCTGAAGGGCGGCAAGAGCGAGGCGTTCAACACGCTGAACGGCCTGCGCATGGTGATGATCTCCAACAATCTCGGCGATTCGAAGAGCCTCGCCACCCACCCCGACACCACCACCCACGCCAAGCTGACGCCCGAGGAAAAGGCGGCGGCGAAGATCCTGCCGAACCTGCTGCGGCTGTCGGTCGGGCTGGAAGACACCCAGGACATCATCGAAGATCTCGACCGCGCGCTCGCCGAAGCGTAAGAGTCATGCCGGAACTTATGCTGCAGTGCAGCGTTAGGGTTCGGCAATGACGCTTAGGCAAACGAGGTGGTGAGGAAATGGCAGTCTACAAAGCCCGCAACGGTGATCCTGCGGAGCGTCTGTGCGCCGTGGCCAACCAGTTCGCGAAGACGGGGATGCGCGGGGGCGAGATGGGCGTCGCCGCCGCGCAGACCATCGGCTACCGCACGGCGATGATGGCGGCGGCGATGGGCAACCCGGTGGATTTCGCCAATCCCGAGTTCGTCCGCATGGGGTCGGAAAAGGTGGAGGCCTCGGTCGAGGCCTTCCACGCCGTCGCCACCGGGATCGGCGAGTTCACCAACGCCTGGATGGCGATGGTGGCCAAGCAGACCCAGGCCGCGTCGCTGGTGTTCGGGGGCCTGAGCGCCTGCCGCTCGCCGACCGACCTCGCCAACATCCAGCAGAAGGCCTTCGCCGAGGCGATGGACGCCGGCATCCACGCCAGCCTGCGCTTCGTCGAGGCGGCGGCGGCCCTGACGTCGGCCGGCATGAACCCGGCCTACCGCAAGGTCCGCGCCAACGCGCTGCGTCTGGCGCGCGAGCAGGCCTGACCCGACGCCGTTGCCGTCCGCGCGGGCTTGCGCGGGCGGCGGCGTGCGCCTAGCTTCCGCCTCCGAACGATCAACCGGTTGCGGAGAGCAGGGTCATGAAGGCGCGCGTCACCTGGGTGGACGGCAAGATGTTCGTCGGCGAATCCGGCAGCGGCCACGCCGTGGTGATGGACGGCGCGCCGGAGGCCGGCGGGCGCAACTTGGGCGTCCGCCCGATGGAGATGCTGCTGATCGGCATGGGCGGCTGCTCGTGCTTCGACGTGGTGATGATCCTGGAGAAGGGCCGTCAGGCCATCACCGACTGCGTCGCCGCCATCGAGGCCGAGCGCGCCGAGACCGACCCGAAGGTCTTCACGAAGATCCACATGCGCTTCACCGTGACCGGCCGCAAGCTGGACCCGGCCAAGGTGGAGCGCGCCATCGCGCTGTCGGCGGAGAAATACTGCTCCGCCTCGATCATGCTGGGGCAGACGGCGACGATCACCCATGATTTCGAGGTGATCGAGGCGGTTTGAGCGGGGGCAAGTTACGGTCCCGTTTGCCCCCTCCCCATCCCTCCCCCGCCTTCGGCAGGAGAGGGGGCCGGACCCTTGTCGGCGTTCGGCGGAGTTCCCTCTCCCGCAACGCGGGGGAGGGCTAGGGAGGGGGCAGTCGAAGCCGACACCCCCAATTCTCACCCATGCAGCAGCTTGAGCCCGGCGATCCCCCCGACGATGGCGGCGATGCACAGCAGCCGCGCCGCGGTGGCCGGTTCCCCGAACAACAGCATCCCGAGAACCACGGTCCCGACCGTGCCGATCCCGGTCCACACCGCGTAGGCGGTGCCGAGCGGCAAACTCTTCAGCGCGAATCCCAGCAGGACAATGCTGGCGACCATCGCGGCGGCGGTCCAGACGCTGGGCCACAGCCGGGTGAAGCCTTCGGTGTGCTTGAGGCCGACGGCCCAGCCGATTTCGAACAAGCCGGCCAAGGCAAGAGCGATCCACGCCATGACGGCGCCTCCTTCGATGAAGGGGCAGGGCCGTCCCCGCGTCGATCCCCGGAATGGCGGGGTCGTCCCCGTGCGGATCGGCCCTCTATATGGATCGGCGTGGCGGGCGGTCAAGCACCGGCTTCCGCCCCCCTCACCCAACCCTCTCCCCGGGGGGGAGAGGGCTTGTATCTCGGCCCTGCGCAAGCGGTTGCATCGTTGCCGCCGCCCGTGCAGGATGGGGTTCCTGAATGGTTCCCCCTCCGCCGCTCGTGGCCGGGAGGGTTTTCGACGTTGAGACCCCATGACCGATCAAGCCGCGACCCAGCAAGCCGCCCGCGCCGACGAATCCATCCAAGACCGCCGCAAGCGGCTGCGCTTCCGTTCCTGGCATCGCGGGATGCGCGAGATGGACCTGCTGATGGGCAGCTTCGCCGATGCCCATGTCGACGGATTCGACGCGGGGATGCTCGACCGTTACGAGGCCCTTCTGGAACTGAGCGACCCCGATCTCTACAATTGGATGTCCGGGCGCGAGCCGGTGCCGGCCGAGCATGACGACGACGTCATGCGGCTGTTGACCCAGTTCCGCTACACCCCGCGTCAAGGGTCCTGACGCGGGGCGACGTCCCACCTTTCCCGAAGGCTTTCCCTTGGTCAGTTTCGATCTCCAGCCCGGCCGTGCCGCCCGTCTCCTGATCGGCGGCGCGCCGGAAGGGCAGGACGCCCGCATCCTCGCCGAGCTTGCGAAGAAGGCGGGGGCCTACGGGCTGCTGCACGTGGCGCTCGACGACACGCGGGCCGCCCTGCTGGCCGAGGCGATGGCCTTCTTCGCGCCGGGGCTGGAGGTGCTGACCTTCCCGGCCTGGGACTGTCTTCCCTACGACCGCGTGTCGCCCAACGGCGGCATCGTCGCCAAGCGCATCGACACGCTGACCCGCCTGATCGCCCGGCAGGCCGCCGCCGGCAACCGCGACGGGCTGGCCCCGCTGCTGGTGCTGACCACGGTCAACGCGGTGGTGCAGAAGGTGCCGCCGCGCTCGGCCTTCAAGAACGCGGTGTTCCACGCCAAGCTGCGTGACCGGATCGACCTGGAGAAGCTGCAACGCTACCTCGCCGGCAACGGCTACACCCGCGCCCAGACGGTGCGCGAGCCGGGCGAGTTCGCCGTGCGCGGCGGCATCGTCGACCTGTTCCCGCCCGGCACCGACGAGCCGCTGCGCCTCGACCTGTTCGGCGACGAGCTGGAAGGCGTGCGCGCCTTCGATCCCATGACCCAGCGCACCACCGAGAAGCGCGACAAGGTCGAGCTGAAACCGATGTCGGAGGTCTTCCTCGACGATTCCGGGATCGCGCGCTTCCGCTCCGGCTACCGCGAGCTGTTCGGCGCCGTCGCCAGCGACGACCCGCTCTACGAGGCGATCTCCGCCGGGCGGTCCTACGGCGGCATGGAGCATTGGCTGCCGCTGTTCCACGACAGCATGGACACGGTGCTGGACTACATGCCGCGCGGCATCGTCAGCCTCGACCATCAGGCGTCGGAAGCGCGCGACGCCCGCATCGCGCAGATCGTCGACTTCCACAGCTCCCGCGAAGGGATGATGACCATCGAGAAGCGGACGGGCGCCCCGGTCTACAAGCCGGTGCCGGTCCGCTCGCTGTTCCTCGACACCGCCGCCTGGGATCTGCTGCTCGGCGAGCGGGCGGTGGCGCAGTTGCAGGTGTTCTCGACGCCGCCCGGCATCAAGGGGACGGTGGACGCCGGCGGCAAGCGCGGCCACGACTTCGCCGAGGAGCGCAACCGCCCCGACGTGAACGTCTTCGACGCGGTGAAGGACCACATCCGGGCGCTGCGGGCGGACGGTCGGCGGGTGCTGGTCGCCGGCTATTCGGCCGGCTCGCGCGACCGCCTGTCCAACGTGCTGGCCGACCACGGCATCCCGGGGCTGGAGCCGGCCGAGACCATCGAGGACGTGCGCCGCTTCGACCGCGGCGTGATCGGCACCATCGTGCTGGGAATGGAGCACGGCTTCACCTCCGCCGATCTGGCGGTCATCACCGAGCAGGACATCCTGGGCGACCGCCTCGTCCGCCCGGCCAAGAAGAAGCGCAAGGCCGCCAACTTCATCGCCGAGCATTCGGCGCTGCACGAGGGCGACGTGGTCGTCCACATGGACCACGGCATCGGCCGCTACGACGGGCTGGAGACGCTGGAGGTCACTGGCGCGCCGCACGACTGCCTGCGCATCGTCTACGAGGGCGGCGACAAGCTCTACGTCCCGGTCGAGAACATCGAGGTGCTGTCGCGCTACGGCTCGGAGGACGCCAACGTCCAGCTCGACAAGCTGGGCGGGGCCGGGTGGCAGGGCCGCAAGGCGCGGGTCAAGAAGCGCCTGAAGGACATGGCCGAGGCGCTGCTGAAGATCGCCGCCGAGCGGATGCTTAAGAAGGCCGACCCGGTGCTGACCCCGGAGGGCGTCTATCAGGAGTTCGCCGCGCGCTTCCCGTACCCCGAGACCGACGACCAGTTGAAGGCCATCGAGGACATCTTCACCGACCTGTCGAGCGGCCGTCCGATGGACCGTCTGGTCTGCGGCGACGTCGGCTTCGGCAAGACCGAGGTGGCCTTGCGCGCCGCCTTCATGGTGGCGATGAGCGGCAAGCAGGTCGCCGTGGTGGTGCCGACGACGCTGCTGGCCCGCCAGCATTTCAAGACCTTCTCCACCCGCTTCAACGGGCTGCCGGTGCGGGTGGTGCAGCTCTCCCGCATGGTGACGGCGCGCGAGCAGACCCTGGTGAAGAAGGAACTGGCCGAGGGCACCGCCGACATCGTCGTCGGCACCCACGCGCTGCTGGCCAAGAGCCTGGACTTCAAGCGGCTCGGGATGGTCATCGTCGACGAGGAGCAGCATTTTGGCGTCAAGCAGAAGGAACGCCTGAAGGAACTGCGCGCCGACATCCACGTCCTGACCCTGACCGCGACGCCGATCCCGCGCACGCTCCAGATGGCGCTGTCGGGCGTGCGCGAGCTGTCGCTGATCGCGACTCCGCCGGTCGATCGTCTGGCGGTGCGGACCTTCGTGTTGCCCTATGACGGGGTGGTGATCCGCGAGGCGATCCTGCGCGAGCATTACCGGGGCGGCCAGACCTTCTACGTCTGCCCGCGCATCGAGGACCTGACCCGCGTCGCCGAGCGGGTGAAGGAGCTGGTGCCCGAGGTCAAGATGGTCACCGCCCACGGCCAGATGCCGGCCAGCGAGCTGGAAGACGTGATGACCGCCTTCGACGAGGGCAAGTTCGACCTGCTGCTCGCCACCAACATCATCGAGAGCGGGCTGGACATCCCCAACGCCAACACGCTGATCGTCCACCGCGCCGACCTGTTCGGTCTGGCGCAGCTCTACCAGATCCGGGGGCGCGTCGGCCGGGCCAAGAAGCGCGGCTACGCCTATCTGACCTACGCGGCCAACAAGCCGCTGAACGCCACGGCGCAGCAGCGGCTCCACGTCATCGAGACGCTCGATTCGCTCGGTGCCGGCTTCCAGCTCGCCAGCCACGACATGGACATCCGTGGCGCCGGCAACCTGCTGGGCGAGGAGCAGTCGGGGCAGGTGCGCGAGGTCGGAGTCGAGCTTTACCAGCAGATGCTGGAGGAGGCCGTCGCCAACGCCCGCGCGTCGATGCAGGAGGGCGCCATTGCCGCCGCCGCCGCGCAGGAGTGGGTGCCGCAGATCAACCTCGGCACGCCGGTGCTGATCCCGGAGAGCTACGTGCCGGACCTGACGGTGCGGCTGTCGCTCTACCGCCGCATCGCCGATCTGGTCGACCGCGCCGAGGTGGACGGCTTCGCCGCCGAACTGATCGACCGCTTCGGCAAGCTGCCGGAGGAGGTGGACAACCTGCTGGACGTCGTCACCATCAAGCGGCTGTGCAAACAGGCCAACGTCGAGCGGGTGGACGCCGGGCCGAAGGGCTTGGTCCTGACCTTCCACGACAACTTTTTCGCCGAGCCGGCCAAGCTGCTGACCTACATCGCCCAGCATTTGACCCTGATGAAACTGCGGCCCGACCACAAGCTGGTCTACAGCCGCGAATGGCCCGATCCCCAAGCGCGCGTGCGCAGCGTGCAGAAGCTGATCAAGGACATGGCGGAGATGGCGTCGGGCGGCGGCGTGCCGCGCGGCGAGACTCCGCCCCCGCCGCCTCCACCCCCGCCGCCGCGCCCGACGGCGTTGAAGGCCGGCTCGCGCTTCGGCCGGCATCTGCCGGGACGGCGTTAGGATGGACGCCTTGTCGCGCAACGGCGCTCTGGCGGGGCGCCTTGCGCGCGGCGACCGGCGGGTGGAGGGCGACGCGCCGTCGGTCGCGGCGGACGTCACGGCCAATCCGGGCAAGCTGCCGGAGCTGATCGCCTGCCTGTTCGACGCGGATCCCAGCGTGCGGATGCGCGCGGCCGATTCGCTGGAGCGGGTGTCGCGCGGCAACCCCGGCTGGCTCGATCCGCACATCGAGCATCTGCTGACCGACGCGGTGGCGATCGAGCAGGCCGAGGTGCGCTGGCACCTCGCGCAGACGATGCCGCGCCTGACGCTGAACGACGACCAGCGCCACCGCGCCGCCGTGCTGCTGGCCGACTGGTTCGAGAACAGCCCGAGCCGCATCGTCAAGGCCAGCGCGTTGCAGGCGGTGGTCGATCTGGCGGAACGGGATCCGGAACTGCGCGCGACGGCGGCGGAAATGCTGGGCCGGGCCATGCGCTCCGACGTGCCGTCGCTGGCCGAGCGCGCCCGGCGCATCCTGAAGCCCTTCGAGGTGGACGCGGCGACGCTCAGCGCCGCGCTGGCGCCGCGCGAGCACAGCGGGTTGACCCTGTCGGTGCTGCCCGAACGGCTGGCGGTGGCGCAACTGCCGCCGGAGGAGGGGCTTCCGTCCTGGCTCGATTGGACCGACCCGCTGGTCGGGGCGACGCGCACGGGGGAGGAGCTGTCGATCCTTTGCCGCGAGGACCGTGTGCCGGATCACGTCCGGGCGCAGAAGGGCTGGCGGGCCTTCAAGGTGGAAGGGCCGCTGGATTTCTCGCTGTTCGGGGTGCTCGCCCGCATCGCCGTGCCGCTGGCGCAGGCGCATGTGCCGATCTTCGCGATCTCGACCTACGACACCGAATACGTGCTGGTCCGCGCCGACGACCTCGACCGCGCGGCCGAGGTGTTGGCGCAGATCTGCACGGTGGTGCGCAAGGACGCGTGAGCGTCGGTCAGCGCCGCACCATTCGGTGGTGGATCGTTCAGCGGCGAACGGTGGCGCCGGTCCAGTTGGTCGGTTCCGCCCCGGTGCGCGTCATCGGACCGCCCGGCATCGGTGCGGTCGGTCCCATGGAGAGCATGCGGTCGTTGCTGCCGGTCATCGGCAGAGCGGCGAATTCGGTTGGGGTCATGCCGACGAGGATCACGGCCTGCCGGTTGGGGGCGTAGCGTAGATCGGCGGTGTTGACCACCACCCTGTGCGGGGTCGGGTACATCGGCGACCCGGTGCCGACGATGACCTGCTCCACCCGGTTGTCGGGGGCCAGGATCAGATCGTCCACTTGGCCGAGCGTCCGCGTCAGATCGGCCGACTGGACGGTCAGGCCAACCAGTTGCAGCGGTGACAGGGTGGAGACATCCTGCGAGGCCATCGTGCCGGTCTGGGCGCAGGCACCCAGCGCGAGCATCGCGCCGGCCGAAAGCAGGGTAAGAAGGGGGCGTTGGAGGTGACGGCGTTCCATCGGTCTCGGCCTCGCTGGCTGGTGACGCTCATGCTTGGTCAGGACAACGCGGAACGGGGCCGGTCGGGCGCAGGGCGCCGAAGGATGTCTCCGAAAGAGGGTGGGGGAAAGCGGCCCGCTCGGCCGTTTGACCCTCTCCCGGAGACCCTGTTCGTCTTAAACGAAGAAGTAGTCGTGCCCGGCGGTCAGGCCGGCGTGATCCACCGTCAACTGCGAGCCGTCGAAGAAGGAGAAGATCGTCGACGAGCCGAGGCTGCTGACCGACACCTGCGACGCGGTGTAGCCGCTGAACTCGATGCGGTCGATGCCCGTCTCGAAATACTGGATCTGGTCGCGGCCGAAGCCGCCGGCCGCCTGCTCCAGGATGAAGCGGTCGAGCGTGCCGTCCACGTAGCTGACCATCGTGTCGTTGCCGGTGCCCGGCATGAAGACATCGCTGCCGTCGTCGCGGAGCGTGTCGACCAGATAGTCGTCGCCCGAGCCGCCGATCATCGTGTCGTTGCCGCGCCCGCCCTTGAGGGTGTCGTTCATGATGCCGCCGTCGAGCCAGTCGTTGCCCGCCCCGCCGAACAGCTGGTCGTTGCCCTGGTCGCCCCACATCATGTCGTCGCCGACCTCGTTGCCGTACGGGTCGCCGAGCCAATCGTTGCCGTCGCCGCCGTGCAGCGAGTCGTTGCCGACCCCGCCGACCAGCGAGTCGTTGCCGCGCTCGCCATACATCAGATCGTTGCCGGCACCACCGTTCAGCCAGTCGTGACCGTCCATGCCATGGATCAGGTCGTTGTTGACCGTGCCGTTGATGGTGTCGTTGGTGGCTTTCCCCCAGAAGGTCGACATAGCGGCTCTCCTCGATTGCGTTAACGAAACATTAACCACATCGAGGGCGTCAGGAGAAATAGAAAAAGGGGGCAATACTCTCGGCATTTGAGGGATATCACATATCAACGCATTTTTAACCTTCTGTGTTCTTATTGTGATTTTATTATGGTTCGAAATTCGAAATGATTTTTACTTGAGATTGTTGTCTCTGTGATATTTTTAGGACATCTTTAAAGATGCTTGTCTAGATAATTCAGGCATTGATCAGGAGTTTGGCCATGAGTCCTCCGACAGGATCTCCTGGGCATTAGAGCTTCGAGCGTTTAATCTGACGCGTACCCGGCGTGCCTGAGATAATTCCAGCACTCGTCTGGTGTGTAGAGG
>NZ_RZIJ01000056.1 GCF_003989665.1 Azospirillum doebereinerae
TCCACCTCCAACAATGGTGAATCACGTCAGCGGCCCAAGCGCAACCGCCGATTCAGATTTCAGGCGCGATGCTCTAGGGGATGCTTCCGGCATCGGAACCGCGTCGGCGGCGATCAGGATAATTTTGCGCATCCAGTAGACGCGCTGCGTAGATCAACACTCGAAGCATTGTCGCAATAGGAAGGGAATAAGGCCATGGAGAAACGAATAAAGAATTGGAGAATGGAGTGAAAGTGCGGACGAATGCAGGGTATTGAATGCGTATGGTCAAAGGATAGCGGAGACGCAATTCACCAGACACGGAAGAAATACCCATGGTGTCAGGTGTATTATATAAAGATAGTCAGTGGATAATTTTGATTGTTCTCAGTCTGGAGCCGTGATGAAGCTTCTGTAAACTGGTCGTGGACGGGTGCTCGCGGCTGCCGACGCTGTAGAAAAAGGGAGAAATATTTGATGATTGCCAAAGAAACCTGCTAGGCATGCGGTTCAATCTATGAAGTTACAAAAATCAAATTACCTGCGCGTGATCGGGACAGCTTCGATTGCAATGTCTGCAGCACGCAACTCGCCAGTTGGAACGGCAGTTCCATTCCAAGCTATCGATTGATCGAGCGACACGAAAATCACAAATCCTGAAGCTGTTGCGATAGGGAGGGGCATACTTTGGCAGGGCAGGGAATGGCAAAGGGGGCGCGGATAGATTTCGAAACCCGAGTGCGCTGTGTCACTGAAGCGATTCCCGTGATCGTGTCCGACGTGAAGGCGGCAATCCAGGTCGACGCCATGCACAAAGCCGGGAACGAAATCGTCGGCGCCTTCATGCTGGGCAAGGCTTGGTATGAGGCGCACGGTTACAACATCGTGCTACGTTCACTCATCACTGCTGAAATTCTCGCACTGAACCGTATCTACGATTGGAGAGAAAGGCGTCCACTGCACCAGCAGAACAAGGCGTCGATCCCGGTCGTGCTGGCGTTGCTAGAAGACGATGACACGCTTGTTCACTTTCAGGACGAAGCTCGGTTGTGGAACCCTGGGATGGGGTTCGAGGATCATAACGCGGCGTTAGTCGTGGAGAGCATCGGCGACGCGCGCTCAAAGTGGGAAGCGCTCTGGCAACCGGGGCACGATGGCCGGGCTCACCTAGACACGCTGCGGGCATACCGGGATAGTAGGGTCGCTCACGTCCTCGTCGATGTTCTTCCGGGCGTGATCCCGCAGTACAGTCATCTACCGCTTCTGCTGTTGGAAACCCTGCCGATCATCAAGCCGCTGGCCCTCGCGCTAACTGGCATCGAACATGACTTTGAAAGCATGCTTCGCGAGTCCAGCCGCCAAGCAGAGGCGTTTTGGCGATCATTTCTGGCAGGAGCGCCGCCAGCACCGTCGCTCATCCCGAGGTTGGCAGGCTGCTCCTAGGATAATGTGCCAACGTCGTGATGGGACCTGCTAGGGCGTCCAGTGCTGTAGCGAAAAGGAGGCCCCGTCGGCATGAGCACCGTACCCATGGTGACGGGCTGGGCGCCGCTGGCGCCACCCCGGTCAATCAGCCCGCTGCCGGTGCCCGCAGCGGTTATCGGGCTTCACTGCCGGCGCGGCGATACCGCGCCGCGTGCGCCATCCTACGGCGGGAAAGGCAGATCTTGATGCCGATCATCACGGGGGCGGCGATGACGAAGAGCAGGGCGACGGCGTTGAACGCCGTGTCGAAGGCGATCACCGTAGACTGACCCGTCACGGACCGGCCCAGAAGGCTCGTCGCGGCCCGGCTCGCCGCCTCCTCCTCCAGCCCCTTCGCCGTCAGCGCGGCTGCGGTGGTCGTCAGCCGCTCGATGAGCATGGGGCCGCCCGCGGTGACGTGGGCGCCGAGGACCGCGGCGTTGGCGGCGACGTGATGGTCGATCAGGGTCTGGAGCGCCGCGACTCCCATCAGGCCGCCGAGCTGGCGCCCTATGTTGAAGAGGCCGATTCCGGCCGCCAAATTCCGGCGGTCGAGAGTGCCGAAAGCGATCAGGGTGATCGACAGGAACAGCAAGCCAAGGCCTAGGCCGCGCAGCAGGATCGTCGCCATCATATCGCCGGCGCCGCTCTCGGCGGTCGAGCCGGACAGCATCCACATGGCGGCCATGATCGCCAGGATGCCGAAGGGCATCGTCGCGAACGGGGGGACGCGGCGCACCTGAATCAGAAAGGCGACCATCAGGAGCGAGCCGATGAAAAACGCGCCGCTCGGCAACAGAAGCAGACCAGCCTCGGTGGGGGTGAAGGCGAGAACGGACAGGGCGAAAGACGGAATCAGGAATGCGCTTCCGAACAGGGCGGCTCCGGCGACGAAGCTGACGATGAAGGCGAAGGAAAAGGCGTCCGATGCGAAGGGGGACACGTCGAGCAGCCCCCGGCCCTTGATCGACGCTTGCTGGGCCAGAAAGACCAGCAGGGCGGCTGCGCCGGTCACGGCCAGCCACAGGATGCGGGGCTCCTCGAACCAGTCCCACCGGCTGCCCTGGCTGAGGACGCAGGTGACGCAGAAGAACGTGACGGTGATCAAGGCGAAGCCGATCCCATCGAAAGGACGGGGCGCGGTCGCGGCGGGCATCGGCCCGTCGGCGATCAGCAGCAGTCCCGCTGCCGCCAGGGCCAGCGGAACGACGCTGAAGAAGATCCAGTTCCAGGATTGGCTGTCGAGCAGCCACCCCTGGAAGGCGGGGGCGATGGTCGCGGGAGCGACGACGGCTCCCATGGCGAACAGGGCTTGAAGGACCGGCTGACGGGACCGGGGGCAGGCGAGAAAAAGGATCGCCTGTCCCCCGACGAGCAGGATGCCGCCGGCGAAGCCCTGGATGGCGCGAAGGGCGACCAGCAGGTCCAGCCGATCGGTCAGGGCGGCGATGCCGCACGCCATGCCCATGACCAGGGTCGAGACAACGACCACGCCGCGCGGAGGGATGCGGGCCGTCAGCCAGGGGGCGGCCATGAAGCCGATGAGCTTGAGCGTGGTGTATCCGATGTCCAGCCAAGCGAACTGGTCGGGAGTCGCATGCGTGTCGCCCATGACGTCGCCGCGCCCGAGCGACAGGACGGTGCCGGCAACCGCCTCCGTCAGTGTGGCCAGCAGGATGCCGGCGGCGACGAGGATTTCGGCCGCAGCCCCGTCGCGGACCGGCGTGGCGGCGGGAGCCGTGGTGGGGGCGGCGGTCATCGGTCGCCTCCCTGGGCAACTCCCCGGGCGATCTCGACACGCACTGACAGGCCGGGCACGAGGCGGCCGGGCAGCCGGTTGCCGACAAGCCGGATCTTCACCGGCACGCGCTGGACGACGCGAACGAAGTTTCCCGTCGCGTTGTCCGCGGGCAGCAGGCTGAAGGCGGACCCGCTGCCGGGCGCGAGGCTGTCGACCACGCCGTCGAGCGTCCCGTCCGGATAACCGTCGACGGTGACGCGGGCGCGCTGACCGGGCCGGATGTGTTCGAGCTGGGTTTCCTTGTAGTTCGCCACCACCCACACCTCGTCGACCGGAACGATGTCGAGCAGGGAGGCGCCCGGCGTGACGAGGCGGCCGACGCGGACCTGGCGGTTGCCGATGACGCCGCCGACCGGCGCGCGCACCACGGTGCTCTCGAGATCGATCCGGGCGAGGTCGCGCGCGGCCTCAGCCTGGGCCACGGCGGCGACGGCGGCGTCGCGCTGCGCCGCCAGCACGGCGAGGCGCTGCTGCTGGGCATCGACCGCCGCCGAGGCGGCCGACACGCCCGCCTCGGCTTTCAAGCGCGCCGCATCGCTTTCATCGAGGTTGGCTTGGCTGACGGCGTTGCCGCGGATCAGTTCGCGACGGCGGTCGTAGGCCTTGGCCGCGAGAGTCATCTCGGCCATGGCCGACCGTCTCTGGGCTTCGGCCTGCCGGATCAGGACGTGCTGAAGCCGGGTCTCCGCATCGACGTCGGCAAGCCGGGCTCGGGCGGCGTCAAGGTTGGCCAACGCCTGGGCAAGCCGCGCGCGGTAATCGCGGTCATCGATCCGGAACAGGACGTCGCCCACCCTGACGGTCTGGTTGTCCTCGACCTCGACGGTCATGACGTAGCCGGCAACCTTGGGGGCGAGCGAGGTCACGTCGCCGCGGACATAGGCGTTGTCGGTCGCCGTCCCGCCGTTCGAACCGGCCCAGATCCATCCGCCCGTCGCGGCCAGCACGGCGCCGAGGCACAGCAGCACGCCCGCGGTCCTTCTTTTGCCGGGGCGCGCCGCGGCGGCGCCGACCGCGGAACGGTCGCCGGTGACGCTTGCGTCAGCGACGGCGGCCCCCCTGCCCTCGATCCTGTCCATTCCCTTATTCCCTGTCGGATGTGATCGGCCGCCACCGCCGCGTCGGCGTGTCGCCGGAGGGGAGCGGCGACCGATCGCTGCCGCTCCCCTCCGCATCCGCTCAGGCCTTGGCGGCCACTGGGAGACGGAAGGGGGCACCCAGCCGGTTGAAGGCGTTCATCGCGGCGATGGCGATGGTGAGATCGACCAAGTCCTTCGGCTCGAACGCCGCCGATGCCGCCGCATAGGCGGCGTCCGACGCGTGGGTTTCGCTGACGCGGGTCACCTCCTCGGCCCAGGCCAGGGCCGCGCGCTCCGTATCGGAGAACAGGTGCGGGATCTCCTCCCACACCGGCACCAGCGTGACCTTGTCGACCGACATCGTCTTGCGGAGGTCGCGGCTGTGCAGATCGATGCAGTGGGCGCAGCCGTTGACCTGCGAGACCCTGAGGAACACCAGGTGGATGAGTTCCTCGGGCAGGTTGGTGCTCTTTGTGACGTACTGATGAACGCCGAATAGAGCCTTCGCGCCATTGGGCGCGACCTCGTGCCAAGCCAAGCGTGCCATGTTCTTTACCTTTCCTGGATATGATCGATTGTGATACCCGCTTCGCCGGCCGATGGCCGCCGCAGGGGTGTCTTCGAAGTCCGTCAGCGTTCGGTCTGCCGACCGAGCCAGTCCTCGAACCGGATGGTGCCGAGGCGGGGGTTCCGGCCGGGGGTCAGCGATTGATCGTTGAGAACGTCGCCGAAGTAGCGCGCGTGGATGTCCGGCACGACCTTGCGCGTGTCCTTCGTCGCCAGCAGGAAGCGCCGAACCAGCTCGTCGAGCGGGATTGCGTCCGGACCGGCGACTTCGAGCGTGCCGCCGACCGGCGGTGCAAGGGTGACGTCGGCGAGCGCAGCCACCACGTCGTCGGAGGCGATGGGCTGGATCAGCGACGGCGACAGGCGGATTTCCCCGCCGACGGTGGCCGACTGCGCGATCCCGCCGACGAATTCGAAGAACTGCGTGGCGCGCAGGATGGTGTGGGGAATGCCGGACGCCTTGACGAGGCTTTCCTGGGCGACCTTCGCCCGGAAATAGCCGTTGTCGGGAAGCCGTTCGCTGCCGACGATCGAGAGGGCGACGTGGTGGCGGACGCCGGCCGCCGCTTCGGCGGCGAGCAGGTTGCGGCCCGAGGTCTCGAAGAAGTCGAGGGCGGCCTCGTCCTCCCACACCGGCGCGTTCGCCACGTCGACGACAACGGCGGCTCCGTCGATCGCCTGGGCCAGACCCTCGCGGGTGATGGTGTTCACCCCCGTCTTCGGGGAGGCTGCGAGCGCATCGTGGCCGCGTTCGCGGAGGGTCTTCACCAGCTTCGATCCGATGAGGCCGGTGCCTCCGATGACGACGATCTTCATGGGGTCTCTCCGCTTTTCTCGACGGGAACCAGCGCCGCCGATGGGATGGAGAATGCCTGGGCGTAACGGGGAAGTCCTTGCGGCGGGCTTGGATTGCCGTTCAAGAACGCTTGCTTTTCCGTCCAAGGAAGCCATGCGGCGCGCCTTGACGCGAACGGTGCAGCCGGCAATGCGCCGCTGTGCTATCACTGGCATGGAGCGTTCACCCGTCGCCCCGGACAAGGAGCCGAGGGGGATCGGCTCCGGGGAGATGGCGACCTTGCGGTTCATGTTCGGAGAGTGTGTGCTCGATCAGGAGCGCCGGGAACTGACGCTGCGCGGGCAGGTCGTGGGCGTCGGCCCGCAGGTCTTCGACCTGCTGCTGCATCTCGTCCGCAACCACGACCGCGTCGTCAGCAAGGACGACCTGCTGGAGGCGGTGTGGAACGGACGGATCGTCTCGGAATCGACCATCACCAGCCACATCAACGCGGTCCGCAAGGCCATCGGCGACAGCGGCGATGAGCAGCGCTTGGTCCGCACGGTCCCCCGCAAGGGGTTCCGCTTCGTCGGTGCGATCGAAGGCGGGGCGATCGAAGGCGGCGCGACCGGGGAGACACGGCAGCCCGGCGGAGCGGAAATCGCCAGCCGCGCGTCCGGCGAAGGCAAGGAGACACCGTCCGGTCCGGCCCTGCCGGGCAAGCCTTCGATCACCGTGCTGCCTTTCCAGAACCTGAGCGGCGACCCCGAGCAGGACTATTTCGCCGACGGGGTGGTGGAAGACATCATCGCCGCCCTGTCGCGCATCCGCTGGCTGTTCGTCATCGCGCGCAACTCGAGCTTTGCCTACAAGGGCCGGGCGGTGGATGTGACGGAGGTCGGCCGTGAACTGGGCGTCCGCTACGTGCTCGAAGGCAGCATCCGCAAGGCTGGGAACAGGGTGCGCATCACCGGGCAGCTCATCGACGCGACGAGCGGGACGCATCTCTGGGCGGAGCGTTTCGAGGGCATGCTCGACGACCTTTTCGAATTGCAGGACCGGATCGCCGAAAGCGTCGTCGGCGCGATCTCGCCGCAGCTCGAGCGGGCGGAGATCGAGCGCGCCAAGCGCAAGCCGACGGAAAGCCTGGACGCCTACGATTACTATCTCCGAGGCACGGCGAAGCTGCACAGCGGAACCCGCGAGGCGATCGACGCGGCGCTGCCCCTGTTCCACAAGGCGACCGAACTCGACCCGGAATTCGCATCGGCCTATGGCGGGGCGGCCTGGTGCCATCTCTGGCGCAAGGTGAACGGTTGGATGACCGATCGGCCTCGGGAGATCGCCGAGGGGGTCCGGCTGGCGCGACTGGCGGTGGAGTTCGGCCGCGACGACGCGGTCGCCCTGACGAGAGCCGGGCACGCGCTCGGTCACTTCGCCGGCGATCTCGATGGCGGCATCGCGCTCATCGACCGCGCCGTATTGCTCAACCCCAATTTCGCCCCGGCTTGGTTCCTCGGCGGCTACCTGCGCGCCTTCCGCGGTGAAACGGAAAGCGCGAGCGAGCATTTCGCCCATGCCGCCCGCCTGAGCCCGCTGGATCCGGAGATGTTCCGGATGCAGGCAGGAACGGCGCTCGCGCATTTCTTCGCCGGGCGCTACGATTGCGCCGCGGCCTGGGCGGACAAGGCGTTGGGGAACCTGCCCGGCCTCCTGGTCGCCATCGCCCTGACGGCGGCGAGCCACGCGCTCGCCGGTCGGATGGAGGACGCGCGGCAAGCGATGCGGGGGCTGCGCGCACTCGACCCGACCTTGCGCGTCTCCACGCTCAAGGAGTGGCTGCCGATCCACCGTCCCGAGGATATCACGCGGTTTGCGGAGGGGCTGAGACTGGCTGGGTTGCCGGAGTGAACCCGTTCCTCGTCTGAAGCTTCGACGGATGCCGTTTTGCGTCACAAGCCGCCGCTCCCGGCCGGCCGCTGCTTCCTCCAGGTCCTGCACATCCCGGCGTCGACCGCGCCGCCCCGGGGGATCACCGCGCCGGCATGCCGTTGAGGATCGGATTTTGCACGCATGCGGAAATACGCGCTGCAGGATTCTCCCGCTGAAAGGATGTCGCGAAAAGGAGGGCAATGTGTCCCCCTTCTGGCGCTGGTTTGAACTGTCCATTCAGGCTTGAACTGGAAGCGCGCTCTCGACGCGGCGAAGCGCGGTCTGGGGATCCAAGCCCACAGCCCTGCTCACGGTGATGAACTCCACCACATCCAGACGCCGCTCCCGGTTCTCGACCTTGGCGACGAAGGACTGCGGCTTGCCCAAGCGGTGCGCGAGGTCCTGCTGCGTGAGCCCAGCCGTCTTCCGCGCTTCCACGAGCGCATCGACGAGCACGCGATAGGCGGGGCTGTGAACGGACTTCACGAAGGGCAGCCGGTTTGCGGAGACCGGCCGCCTCACTAAACCCGTTTCCGGATAATCCCAAAATAGGATATACTGCGGCAATCTGCCCCACCGCACCACGCCCGTGACCCCGATGCCCACCTTGTCCACGCCGCCCATTTCATTGCCGGCAACCAACGACCCCGTCCTGGCCGCTTTGGCGGCCAAGCGCGCTGAGATCGACGCGCGCCGCGACGCCCTGTCCGAGCAGCTCACCACGCTGGAGCGTGAACTCGCCACATTGGACAGCGCCATGTAATTGCTCGCGCTTCCAGGCGTGGCGAAGCCGAAGGCAAGGGTGGCCAGCGGCCGACGGGTTCGGCAGGCCTTCAACTTCCTGCATGGGGAACTCGGGGGTGAGATCACAAGCATCTTGCGCGTCGCCAACCGGCCGCTCACGGCGCAGCAGATCGGGCATGCGCTGTGTGAACGCCGACAGGTAAGGCCGGACACCCCCGTCTTTCGCCGTCTTTGCAATCTGATCGTCGGGAACCTGCGGCGTCGGGAGGCAAGGGGCTTCGTCTACTCGGTGGGATACACCGAGCGAAACGCGGTGCTTTGGATCATGGCCCCCGCGAACGCTCTGTGACGCCACTGGACAGAGCCGAAACACCCTGGAGGTGGCGCCACATGGCCCAGAGATGCTGGGAGTCGGGCAACGCCCGATGGCAGCGGGGGAACGAGCGGTTGGCGGCCTCGATCGCCGCACGCATCGCCACAGCCGCATCCTTGACCGGAGGCAGCAGTTCCTCGAACGGTCGCAACGGCAGCGACACCGGCAGGCTCGACCATTCCAACAGGCGGGACAGCCAGTAACCGTCGATCACGGCTGCGTCGCTGTACAGCCGCGCATCGGCGAGTTGCGCCACGAGCCGGTCGGCGACGTAGGCCGCCGACCAGCCTTCGCGTTCCAGCCGCACGCGGGAGACGCCGTGCACAGCCTCCGCCTCCATCTCCCACCCGGCGGCGGGCCAGTCGTCGGGCGGGCAGATCAGCCACGCCTCGCCCGTTCCATCCGCGAAGGTCCAGCCTACCTCCACGGGATAGGAGCCGGGACCGAACCCTGAGGCCTCGATGTCGAGAAAAGCGAGCCGTGTCATCCTGAGAGCCTACCATTGAACCGGCCTTTGACAAGGACGGCACCGGGCGGGGGCAATGATTGCGCATCGCCGTGGGGGGCGGTGCCGGTCGGCGCCGGCAGGTCGCTGGGAACAACAGACACGATGAAGGCCCAGCCGGAGGTTGCGGCCCCCATTTCCGGGACCTTGGCCAAAGAGTTCCCAGCATTTGAGGGGCTTGCCGGCGACCGAACCGACGGCGGACCCTCGTGGCGCCACTCTCCAGCTTCTCGGTCGAGGCTGGACAGGGGCACCGAACGGTGTTTGGTTGACATGCTCCGCGAATGAACCGGTCAAATGGAGGCGCTGATGAGTGTGACCCTGCTGTTTCGGGAGGATGGGCCCGCGTTCGAACGCGCCAAGGCCGTTGCAGACGAACTGGGGCTGTCAATCGAGGACTATCTGCTGACGTGCGTTGCCGAAGGGCACAAGGTCCTGCGGACCCGCTGTCCGTCAACGTGGCTGGACCAGGAGCGGCCGGCCTTCATCCGGCGCGGCCTGCCGCTACCCGCCCATCTGGGGATAATGGACTGATCAAGGTCCTGTCGGCCGGCCTGGGCATCACCGGTCCCGGCGCGCTCAACGCGCTGTCGGCCACCCACGTCCCCCGGCTGCCGAGGCGTGAGCGTTCCGCCGGCGGTCTACGGCCAGGAGTGCCGGCCGGAGCCGGCCGCACCGGGCGTGGCGGCGCGTTCGCCCGCCCGGTAGCTGGCATGCCCGGTGCGGCCGATCACCATATAGTCGACCAATCGCAGGCCAAGCACCTGTCCGGCGGCTTCCAGGGTGCCGGCGTCGTCCCGGTCCCGGATGGTCAGGCGGGCCGGTCGGCCCGCCTGACCACGGGCAACCACGATCCCCAGGGCGTCCAGTTCGACGGCGCGGCGCAGGATGTCCCGGGGATAGAGCTCCACCGCGCCGATGGTGCCGCTCTGATGCCGCTCGTCGGCGATCAGCCGCTGGGCGCCGTCCAGGTAGAGCACGCGCACCTGATCGACCCGCTCGCGCGCGAGCCGCACCGTGCAGTAGGTCACCAGCCCGGCCGAGGAGGCGAGCACCGGCTCGCGGACCATCTCCTCCCGGGCGAGGCGGGCCGCCATCTCCCACAGCAGCCGCAGCGCCAGCGGGCCGCGGTGGTTCTGGAAGGGGACCAGCTTGCGAAGCTCCGGCCCGGCGGCCGTGGCGACGCCGGCCATATCGCCCCAGCGCTGAAGCAGCCGGCCGGCAACCGCGTCGGGATCGGTGTCCTTGGCCACCAGCGCGAGGAGGTGGGCGAGCAGCTCGGCATCGGAGATGCTGTCGAAGCCGCGCGCGTCCAGTCGGCACCGGCGTCCGCTGTCCGGCCCGCGGCCCACCCTGGTCTCCGGCGCGGCCGGGGAGGGCGCGCCGAAGGCCGGCCGTCCATCCTCCAGCATGGTCACGCCCCACCCGCAGTCACCGTCTCCACCATCATCCACAGCCCGTTGCTCGGCCGGACCGTCAGGGTCGCTATGCTTCCAGCCCTGGGTTCAGAAGGTCATTTCATAAACGGGGCGGTATTGTGCGGAGTCTATTTTTTCCTTGCGTATTCTGTCGTATCCCCATCCTGGCTGGCGCCAGCCAGATAACTGTAACCCCGCAATGCGTGGTGGTATTGATTGATTACCCGCCTTGGGGGCAGTGGTGGGGTAAAGAGCTATTTAATGGGGGTTTCTGGATGGTAACCGTTATCGGAACGTCTGACGGTGACACGTTGGTGGGGGACCTGGGCAAGACTGGTTGGAAGGAGGTGCTGGCAACGACAGCTTGGTTGGCGACTCCGCTTCGGGAGCCGACTCATACCTGTTCGACGCGGGCAAGACGGCGCTGACGGGCAACTTCACCTACGACACCACCTGGGCCAGTCAGGACTGCAACCCGCGGCTGGTCGGGGACGTGAACGGCGACGGTCGGGCCGACATCGTCGGCTTTTCCAGCACCACCGTCCAGATCGCTCTGGGACAAGCGGATGGAACCTTTGGTGCGGTCCAGACCGCCTACAGCGGCAGGTTCACCCCTACGGATGGCTGGACCAGCCAGAACATCAATCCACGCCAATTGGCCGATGTGAACGGCGAAGGCCGGATGGACATCGTCCGCGTCACCGGCAACGATGTGGTGGTTGCCCTCGGCCAGACGAACGGGACCTTCACCGCGCCGCAGACGGCGTACTCCGGCTATTTCGGCGCGAACACCTGGACCAGCCAGGATCAGATGCCGCGCTTGGTCGGGGATGTGAACGGCGACGGCCGGGCCGATTTCGTCGCCTTCTCCAGCACCAGCGTGCTGATTGCGCTCGGACAGGCGGACGGCACTTTCGGTGCGGTCCAGAGCGCCTACAGCGAGAAGAATTTCACCTACAGCTACACCTGGCAGAGCCAGAATCTGAACCCGCGCCTGCTGGGCGACGTCGATGGCGACGGGCTGGCCGACATGGTCGCCTTTGCCAGCAACGCAGTGTACGTCGCCCGCGGCCAGGCGAACGGCACCTTCGCGCATGAGAGCTTGGCCTACAGCGGGTGGTTCACGCTCAACACCAGATGGAATAGCCAGGACCGGCATCCGCGTCAGCTGGCGGACGTCAACGGTGACGAGCGGGTGGACATCGTCGGCTTTGCCGACGCCGGCGCGTACGTCGCGTTCGGCCAAGCCGACGGCACGTTCGCTCCGGCACAGGCCGGCTTCCTGGGATGGTACGGCAATGGGAACACTTGGGCCAGCCAGGACAAGAACCTGCGGCAACTGGCGGACGTCGATGGTGACGCCCGGGCCGACATCGTCGGCTTCGCGTCGGCCTCTGTCGCGGTGTCGAGGTCCATCCTCAACGACGACACGCTGATCGGGGGAGCCGGCGACGACACGCTGAACGGCGGGGCCGGAGCGGACACGCTGATCGGCGGCAGCGGCAATGACACCTACGTCATCGACAATATCGGCGATGTGTTGATCGAACTGCCCGGTGACAGCACCGACAAGGTGCAGAGTTCGATCACCCACACACTGCTCGCCGAGTTTGAGAACCTCACCCTGACCGGCTCGGCCGCCATCAGCGGCACCGGCAACGCGGCCAACAACCTGCTCATCGGCAATGGTGCCGGCAACCTGCTGACCGGGTTGGAGGGCGACGACACGTTGAACGGCGGTGGCGGGACCGACACGCTGGTCGGTGGTGCCGGCAACGACCTCTACGTCGTCGACAACGTTGGCGACACGGTGGTCGAACTGGACGGTGACGGCAGCGACATGGTGAATGCCTCGGTGTCGTGGGTCCTGAATGCCAACATCGAGAATCTGACGCTGACCGGTTCGGGCGCAATCAGCGGTACCGGCAACACGCTGGACAATGTGCTGATCGGTAACGGCGGTGCCAATTTGCTCGATGGGGGGCTGGGGGCAGACAGCATGGCCGGTGGGGTGGGCAACGACGTCTACATCGTCGACGACGCCGGCGATGTGGTGAGCGAACTGGTAGGGCAGGGCACGGACGAGGTGCGCACTAGCCTGTCGGTCTACGCGCTGGGCGCCAACGTCGAATTGCTGACCTACACCGGCAGCAGTTCCTTCAGCGGTGCTGGCAACGAATTGGCCAACCGCTTGGCCGGGGCCGGTGGTGACGACAGCTTGTCGGGCGGGGCCGGCAACGACACCCTGATCGGCGGGGATGGCGTGGACACACTGGATGGTGGTCCGGGAGCCGACAGTCTGATCGGCGGCGCTGGTGACGACGTTTATCTCGTCGACGGCTTGGACGGAGAAATTGTCGAACTGGACGGCGGCGGCTGGGACGAGGTGCGGACCGGCTTGTCCGTACGCATCCGGTGAGTGACGCAGGAGCGGATCGAAACGGTCAGCGTCGCGTTCGGTGGATTTGGATGAGTTCCTTGAGATTCTCGACGCCATCCTCGGTCAGGGCATAGAACCACTGCTCGCCTGGGCCGAACACGGTCAGGCAACCGTCCTCCGGCTCCAGCTCGATGGCGATGTCGATCTGAACCGCGCCGGGTTTGTCGGAGGCCCCATTTCTTGAGAAGATGGGGTTATCATGACGAAAGCGGCATCACGTAG
>NZ_RZIJ01000057.1 GCF_003989665.1 Azospirillum doebereinerae
CCTCTACACACCAGACGAGTGCTGGAATTATCTCAGGCACGCCGGGTACGCGTCAGATTAAACGCTCGAAGCTCTAGTGTTGCGCCGGCTCTGAACCAGCGCGTCGAGAGCGAGGCCGTCCTGATCTACAACCCGTCAGAGGTAATGTTTGCGGCCGCCGATGGTTAGGACGAACTCGTCGAGGTGCCACTTGCCGCCCCGGCACGGCGCCCGGCGTCGCAACCGGTTGGCGATCTCAGGCCCAAATTTCCAGGCCCATTGGCGCACCGTCTCGTAGCTTACCGTGATCCCCCGCGCCGCCAGCAGATCCTCAACCGTCCACAGGCTGAGCGGAAAGCGGAAATACCGCCAGACCGCCGTCGCGATGATCGGGGCGCGTCGTCATGCCGTCCCATACCCCGCACTGCCGGCCCCGGCAACTGGGGCGACAAGCTGATAATGCCGGTTCGCATGGCCAGGAATCAGGAACCCCGGGCGGCGCACCAGCGCCGCCAGACGGCTCGGTAGAGGCGTTCCATCTGGCGGGCCTTGAGCGGCCCGTCGCACAGGGGGGAGGCCCTGACCTGCGCCCGCAACCCCGACCGCATCGCCGACAGCCGTGGCAGGTCGGCGGCCAGCCGGGCGGCGATCGCCACATACTCGTCCTTGTCGCCCGCGATCAGGTCGGTCATCTCCAAGGTCTTCAGCATGGCGGCCGACCAGCGGCTGACCATGGTGCCGCGCGGCAGCGTCACCACCGGCACCCCCATCCACAGCGCCTCGAAGGTCGTCGTCGAACCGCAGAAGGGGAAGGGGTCGAGCGCGACGTCGATGCGGTCGTAGAGCGCCAAGTGCGACACCATCCGGTCGACCGAGGCCATCAATTGGACCCGGCGGGTGTCGACGCCGGCGGCGGCCAGCCGCGACAGGGTGCGGTCGCGCAGGTCCGGACTCTCGTACCGGTCGAGGTATTTCAGAACCAGCCGCGCCGTCGGCAGACGGTCGAGCAGCCGCGCCCAGAGGTCGAGGACCTCCCCCGTCACCTTGGCCGGGTTGTTGAAGGAGCCGAAGGTCGGCGCCCCCGTGACCGCCATCGGCGGCGGCATGGGGTCCGGCGCGTGGCGCAGCGGCGTGGTGATGTAGAAGCTCGGCAGGCGGAGGATGCGTTCCGTGAAGCGCTCGGCGCTGTCCCGTGGGCAGAGGGCGGCATCGGCGACGAGATAGTCCATCACCTCCATGCCGCTGGTGGCGACGTCGTGGAAGCTGATCTGGACCGGCGCCGGGCGGCGGGCGCAGACCAGCGGCCGGTTGCCGTCGAAGCGGCCGGCCAGGCTCACCAGAATGTCGATGCCGTCGGCCCGGATGCGGTCGGCGATGGCGTCGTCGCTGATGTCGGCCACCGGGCGCCAGTGGTCGGCGTGGTGCTGGAAGCTTGCGGTGATGCTGTCCGAAATCGTGGAACAGGCGTAGCAGAAGACCTCGACCGCGCGGTGGTCATGGGCCGACAGCACCGGCAGCAGGTTGCGTGCGACGGCGTGATTGCGGAAATCATAGGACAGGTAGCCGATGCGCAGCCGGCGGTTCGGATCGGGGAGGTTGCCGTGCGGTTTGGCCTCGGCGTGGTGGGGGCGGGCGAAGCGGTCCCCATGCCGCCGGTGCTCCGCGAAGACCATTGCGGGATCGTGGGACTGGTAGGCAAGGTTGAGCAGGAGGTTGCGCATGGCGACCTCGGAATCCGGATCGACCTCCAGGGCGCGCTCGCACCATGCCCTGGATCGGTCGGGATCGCCCCGGGCGCTGTCGACGCCGCACAGGCTGATGAGGATGTCGGGGGGGCAGGACGGCTGGTTGGCGAGCCTGAGGTAGCAGGCCTCGGCCTCGATCATCCGCCCTTGGGAAGACAGGATCCGGCCCAGCAGGCCGTGGAATTCCGTGGTCTCCGGCCAACGGAGCAGGCCCCGCCGGAGAGCGGCCTCCGCCTCCCGCCTCCGCCCCAGCGTTTCCAGGGCGCCCGCCAGGGCGCCGTGATGGGCGGCCTCGTCCATTCCCAGGGCGAGCGCGGCCTCGTAATGGGGAACGGCGTCCGCGTGGCGGTCGAGCTTGACCAGGGTGTTGGCGAGGTTGATCCGAGCCTTGGAATGGTCCGGGCGCAGGGCGATGGCGTTGCGGTAGGCTACTGCCGCATCCTCGAGCCGGTCAAGGGATCGCAGGGCGACGCCCTGGTTGAACCAAGCCTCCGGAAAATCGGGCCGCAGGGCGATGGCCTGACGGTAGCGGGCCGCCGCCTCCGCCGGCCGGCCCGTGGTCCGCAGCAGGTTGCCCAGGTTGTAATGGATTTCCGCGGAGTCCACCGGGGCGATCGCGATCGCGCGGGCGTAGCCGGCGGCGGCGTCCTCCGTCCGTTCGAGCCCTTTCAGGGCCGCGCCGAGATGGGCGTAGACGTCCATCAGGCCGGGCTGCGCGGCCACCATCCGCCGGATCCGGTCGAGCGCGGCGGCCGGCCCATCGGTCTTTCCGGCGATCCGGCACAGGCGCAGCAGGGCGTCGGGCTGGTCCGGCCACAGGCTCAGGATCGCCGAGCAGTGCTGGCGAGCATCGCTCCAGCGCCCCGCCGCCAGCAGACCGTCGACCTGGACGAGCGCCTGTTCCAAGGAGAGGGGCGTCCGGAACAGACGAGTTTCGGCATTGCTCATGCTGGCCATTGCCTAAGGGTGTGTCGGTAGTGGAGTGAATGCTGTTCAGGAGAACAATAATAAATAAAAGTTAACACAATCTTAGCGCTAATATTTCTCCGCCGCCGCATCCTTATTCCTGATGCTTGGCTTTTTCCTGTCGGCAGACCTGCTCAGGAGCGGCGGCGGCCAAGGGAGTTGCAGTTCTCCGTATAGAATATTTACAAAAAGGCAGCAAGCAACCTAATATTGAATATTGTCGCAATACACTGCACCTTAAAATTTTATGAGGAGATAAAAAGACTCCGAATCAAGAAAATCCTCACGGCATCGCTTTCTCAAGCCATGAGGTTGCAATAATTGACAATATTATCCAAGAAAACAATCATACGCTATAACCATTTTTTATTTATGGCTGAATTCAGTAAAGATTTATTAGTCTCCTCCCTGTCAACGTGTCAAAAGGACAGTCAAGGTTTGCAGAAAGAAAAAAGCGGCCATGGGTGATCTGACGGGTTGGCGGGTGAAACATTCGCGTGCCGGCCAACCGGCGAAACGCAAGGCCGTTTCCAATCGGATCATCGCTCTCGAACCGCGTTTCATGTTCGACGCCGCCGGTGCGGCGACGGGCGAGGCAGCCGCCCATCCGGACGTGCCCTTTCCCCAGGCGGATCATGCGCAACCGGGCGCCGACCCCGCCTTTCTGGAGGCCTTGGCGCAAGCGGTTCCGGCGGCGGCGGCCCTTCCCGACACCGCTCCGGCCCGCGCGGCGGACGCGCCCGCCGCCGCTCCGCCCGTCGGGGACATGGTGCCCGCCACGGCGCCCCCCACCGTGTCCGCATCCGACGGGGCCGGGCGCCACGAGGTGATGTTCGTCGATCCCACCGTCGCGGATTACCAGACGCTGGTCGATGGCGCCCGTCCGGGGGTCGAGGTGGTGGTGCTCGATCCGTCGCGCGACGGGCTGGTGCAGATGGCCGAGTATCTGGAGGGCCGCTCGGGCATCGACAGCGTCCAGATCATGGCCCACGGCTCGGCCGGGCGCTTCGCCCTGGGGGCCGTCGACGTCAACGCCGACACGCTGCGAACCCACGGCGCGGAGCTGGCGATCATCGGCCGGGCGCTGACCGAGCACGGCGACCTCCTGATCTACGCCTGCAACACCGGCGCCGGCATCGACGGCCAGGGCTTCGTTATCGATCTGGCGAGGGCGACCGGCGCCGACGTGGCGGCGTCCAGCGACAACACCGGCGCCGCCGCGCTCGGCGGCAACTGGGTGCTGGAAACGCGGGCCGGAACCATCGAATCGACGGTCGCGCTGACCGCCCGGGCCCAGGACCGCTACACCGCGCTGATGACGGCGACCTTCACCCAGCTGACCGGAAGCGCCAACACGGTCTCGGCGCTGGGCACCGTGACGTCCAAAACCTTCATCGCCGCCGACTTCGACGGCGACGGCGACACCGACTTCATCTTCCGCAACAACTCCGCCAGCCCCACCGGCGTGGATTTCTGGCGCAACAGCGGCGGAGTCTTCACCAAATTCTCGGGCGCCGTTTCCGGCAACCCCTTTTCCGCCATCACCTGGAGCGGGCCCAATTCCGCGGTGCTCGCCGCCAACTTCTCCCCCTTCTCCATGCTGGCGGCCGACGTCGACGGCGACGGCGACATCGACGTCGTCAACATGGCGTCGGGAAGCGCGCGGGGCATCTGGCTCAACAACAGCGGGATCTTCGCCTACGCGACCAACAGTCCGACGCTGCCCACGGTCACCGCCAACACCCAGTCGTTGGCCGGCGACTTCGACGGCGACGGCGACATCGACGTCATCGTCCGCAACAATACCGGCGCGCCGACCGGGGTGAATTTCTGGCGCAACGACGGCGGCACCTTCACCCTGGTCTCGAGCAACGCCAGCAACAACCCCTTCTCCGCCGTCACCTTCGCCGCCCTGGCCGCCAACTTCGACGCGCGGTTCATGGCCGCGGGCGACGTCGACGGCGACGGCGACATCGACGTCATCAACATGACCGGCTCCGCCAACCCGGGCCGGGGAATCTGGCTGAACCACAACGGCGTCTTCTCGATCGTCAGCGCGGGCGGCCTTCCGGTGGCGACCACCAGCGGCCAGTTCGTGGCCGGCGATTTCGACGGCGACGGCGACACCGACATCGCGTTTCGCAACGCGTCCGGCACGGGCATCGATTTCTACCGCGCCAGCGGTGGCACCTTCAGTCTGGACACGTCGGCGAACCCCTTTTCCGCGATTGTTTTCTCGCCCTCGGGGGCCAACAACTTCAACGCCGACTCCATGACGGCGTTCGACATCGACGGCGACGGGGACCTGGACATCGTCAACCTCACCACGTCGGCCGCCGGAAGGGGCAGCTTCCGCAACGATCTGACGCCGCCGCAGCTCACCTCCGTGGTGATCGGCGGGGTGACGGTCAGCAACACGGACAACCCGACCGGCGCCGCCACCACGCCCACCATCACGCTCACCTTCAACAAGAGCATCCAGTCGGCCGGAACCGGCAAGATCTCCATCCGCGAATACGGCACCGGCACCCTGGTGGGAAGCGCCGTCACCGGCACCGACACCGCCAAGGTTTCCGGCGTCGGTTCCGGCTCCACCATCACCATCACGCCGGGCGTCACGCTGAGCGCCAGCACCCGGTACTACCTACAGATCGACAAGGGCGCCTTTTTCGACAGCGACGGCGCCACGCTGGGCCGCGTCGATGTGATCAACAACACGACGATGGGGCTGACCGGCAAGACCCTGTTCGATTTCACAACGATCAGCAACACGACGCCGACGCTGGACCTGAACACCGGCACCGGCGGCACCGGCAACACGGTGACGCTGGCCGGTGCCGCGAGCGGCTTGGCGGACGCCACCGCCATCGCCGCCGATGCGGAGAACGACGGCGCCAACTGGAACGGCGCGACGCTGACCGTGAAGCGCACGGCCACCGCCGGCACGGCGAACGGCGCCTGGTCGTCGGATGTGTTCGGCTTCACCGGGGCGTCCGGCATCACCATCGACAGCGGCGACCTGAAGAGCGGCTCCACCACCATCGGCACGGTGACGAACAGCGGCGGCGCGCTGACCATCGCCTTCAACGGCAGCGCAACCACCGCCCTGGTCAACAGCGTCGTCCGGGGCGTCACCTACGGCAACAGCGCGCCGGCCGGCAACGCGACCATCGCCTTCGCCCTGACCGACGGATCCGGCGGCAGCACCAGCGCCGACGTGACGGTGACGAGCTCCACCATCCACGTCACCAGCACGACCGACAGCACCGCGATCGACGCCACCGACGGGGTCAGCTTCTCCGAGGCGGTGGCGATCGCCAACGCCCAGTCCGGCGCCGACACGCTGGTCCTGGGCAGCGGCTTCACCGGCGCCATGACCCTGGCCGGGAACCTGACGGTTGGCGAGAGCCTGACGGTGAACGCCGACGCGGCCGGCGGCTGGACCGTCCAGGACGGCACCAGGACCATCACCCTCGATTCCGGGGTCACCCTGACCGTCACCAACAGCGGCGGAACGGTGACGATCGGGGCCGGGCTCGCCGGGGCGGGTTCGCTGACCAAGACGGGCGCCGGCACGCTGGCCCTGTCGGGCTCCGGCAGCTATGCCGGCACCACCACCGTGTCGGCGGGGACGCTGCTGGTCAACGGCACGCTGGACCCCTCCGGCAACGTCTCGGTGGCGTCGGGGGCGACGCTGGGGGGCACCGGCACTGTCTTCTCCTCCGGCTCCAAGCAGGTGACCATCCTCGATGGCGCGACCCTGGCGCCGGGCGTGGCGGGGACCAACAACGGCATCGGCACGCTGACGATCAACGGCAACCTGCGGATCAACGGCGGGCTGGCGATCGAAATCGGCGGCAGCGGGGGGGTGGCCGGCACCGACTACGACCAGGTGGCGGTCAACGGCACCGTCAGCCTGAACGGCGGCTCCCTCACGGTCAGCCGGGTCAACGGCTACACGGCGACCGATGGAACGGTCTTCCGGATCATCGACAACGACAGCACCGATACGGTCGGCGGCTCGCCCGCCACCTTCGGCGGCATCGCCGAGGGCACCGACACCACGTTGGGCGGCGACCTCTACACCGTCCGCTACGCGGGCGGGACCGGCAACGACGTGACGCTGAGCGCGGTGGTGAACCCGACCGTGTCGTCGGTGTCGGCGACGACCGCCAACGGCGCTTACAGGGCGGGCGACACCGTCGCGATCACCGTCACCTTCAGCCGGTCGGTGACGGTGACGGGCACGCCGACCCTGGCGCTCGGCAACAACGGCCGGACGGCGGCCTACGGTTCCGGCTCGGGCGGGACCACGCTGACCTTCACCTACACCGTGCAGGCGGGCGACGGCTCGGCCGACCTCGACTATCTCTCGACCTCTGCGCTGGCGCTGAACGGCGGCACGATCAACGACAGCGGCAGCGGGCTGGCGGCGGTCCTGACGCTGGCGCCGCCGGGGGCCGCCAATTCGTTGGGGGCCAACAGGAACATCGTCATCGACACCATCGGGCCGGCGGTGGTTTCGGTTGCGGCGCCGGCCAACGGCACCTACGGCGCCGGCCGGACGATGGACTTCGTCGTCACCTTCAACGAGACGGTCTCGGTTGACGGCGTGCCGACCCTGCCGATCACGCTCGACAATGGCCAAGTGGTGCAGGCGACCTACCTGTCGGGCGCGGGCGGCACGGCGCTGACCTTCCGCTACACCGTGGGCAGCGGCGCGCTGGACACCGACGGCATCGCGTTCGGCACCGCGCTGGGCGGCGGCACGGTCAGGGACACGGCCGGCAACAACGCGACGGCAACGCTGAACGGGGTTGCCGCCACGAGCGGCGTGCGGATCGACGGCGCCGCCCCGATGGTGACGGCGGTGACCTCCTCCACCGCCAACGGCGCCTACACCACCGGCGACACCATCACCCTCCAAGTCAGCTTCTCCGAGGCGGTGACGGTGACGGGCACGCCGACGCTGGCGCTCGACACCGGACGGACGGCGGTCTACAGCGGCGGCTCGGGCGGCGGCACGCTGACCTTCACCTACACGGTGCAGGCCGGCGACACCAGCGCCGACCTCGACGCCCTGGGCAGCGGGGCGCTGGCGGGAGGGATCGCCGACGCGGCCGGCAACGGCGCGGTGCTGACCCTGCCGGGCGGCCCGAACTCGCTGGGCGCCGGCAAGGACATCGTCATCGACACCAGGACGCCGGAGGTCGTGGGCGTCACCGTCCCGAACGACGGGATCTACGGCACCGGCAAGACCCTGAGCGTCTTCGTGAGCGTGAGCGAGAGGGTGACGGTCGCCGGCGGCACGCCGACGATCGCGCTCGACATCGGCGGGGTGCCGCGCCAGGCGGTCTACAACGCGGCGGGCAGCGCCGGCACGGTCCTGCGCTTCGACTATGTCGTGCAGGCGGGCGACACCGATGCCGACGGCATCGCCATCGGCGCGCTGTCGCTGAACGGCGCCACCATCGCCGACGCGGCCCGCAACCCGCTTCCGGCGACCCTGGCCAACGTGCCGGGCACCCAGGGCGTGCGGATCGACACGGTCCCCCCCGCCGCGCCCTCGGCGCCGGTGCTGGCGCCCGGCTCGGACAGCGGGGCCTCGGCGAGCGACCTCGTGACCAACGTCACCCGGCCGACCCTGACCGGCACGGCGGAGGCCGGCTCGACCGTCACCGTCCTGGTCGACGGGGTCGCGCGCGGCACGGCGACGGCCGGCGCCAACGGCGCCTGGAGCCTCACCCTGTCCACGCCGCTTGCCGAGGGCGCGCGGACGATCACGACGACGGCGACCGATGCGGCGGGCAACAGCGGCCCGGCCTCGTCGGCGCTGGTGGTGACGATCGACGCCACGCCGCCGGTGCTGTCCATCCCGACGCTCGCCGCCGGATCCGACAACGGGATTTCGACGACCGACCGCGTCATCAGCGTGACACGGCCGACGCTGACCGGCATGGCGGACCCGAACGGCACGGTCACCGTGCTGATCGACGGCGCGGCGGCCGGCACGGCGACGGCGGGGAGGGACGGGGTGTGGATCTTCACCGTCGCCGACGCCCTGGCCGACGGCGACCACGGCGTGCAGGCGATCGCGACCGACAGGGCCGGCAACACCGGCCGGTCGGCGAACCAGACCATCACCATCCGCACCGCGCCCCCCGCCACGCCGCCGACGCCTCTGCTGTCCGCCGGATCCGACAGCGGGGCGTCCCCGGGCGACGCGCTGACCAACGTGACCCGGCCGACGCTGTCCGGCACGGCGGAACCGAACGGCACCGTCACCCTCTTCATCGACGGCGCGGTGGCCGGCACCGCGCGGACCGACGCCAACGGCGCCTGGAGCCTGACGCTCGCCACCGCCCTGTCGGACGGCACGCACCGCATCCAGGTCGGGGTGACCGACGTGGTCGGCAACAGCGGCGCGCAATGGTCCGGAACGCTGGTCGTCACGGTGGACGGCCAAGCGCCGGTGATCGCCGCCGGACTCTCGGCCACCAGCCTGGGTGGCGGGACGACCGTGGCGATCGGCGCCGAAGTGACGCTGTCCGACGCCAGTCCGCTGGATCGGGTGACCGTCACCCTGACCGACGCGCGTGGCGGCGACGAGCTGGTGATCGGCGCGTTGCCGGGCGGCATCGCGGCAACCCGCGACGGAGGCCGGGTGGTTCTGTCGGGCGTGGCGTCGGTCGCCGACTATCAGGCGGCGCTACGCGCGGTCGGGCTGCGCTCGACCGTCGCGGATCCGGCTTTCGGCGGCATGGCGCCGAGCCGGTCGATCACCGTTTCCGCCCGCGACGCGGCCGGAAACGAGAGCGGGGTCGCGACGGTGACGGTCCCGGTGGTCAGCGCGGTGACGGCCGTGACGCCGTCCGTTGCGACGAACACCGGAACGAATTCCATACCGCTGACGATCTCCGGCAATGGCCCGTCCACCAACACCGCCACGTCGTCCGGCTTGAGCGGCGGCCTGTCCAGCGCGCCGTCGCTGCCGGGCGATGCCGCGTCGCCGGGCAGCGACACCGGCCGCTTGGTGACGCTGGGCAGCCTCGGCGGCGGCGTGTCGAGCGGCGACACCGGCCGTTCGGTGACGCTGGGCAGCCTCGGCGGCGACACGTCGAGCGGCGACACCGGCCGCGCGGTCACGCTGAGCAGCCTCGGCGGCCGTCCCGGCGACGATTCCAGCAGCAGCGCCAGCGGCCTGTCGGGCGGCGCCGGCTCGGGTGCCAGCTTTGGCAGTGGTTTCGGCGGCTTGGGGACCGGCTCCGGCCTCGTCACGGGGCTGGGCACCGGTGTTGGCATGGGAGCGAGCCGCCCGTTCGGCGCCCCCCCTGACCAGCGGCTGCCGGCCCAAGGTACGGGGCTAGGCAGCAATCGCCCCGACAGCCCGCCACCAAGTGAACCGAACGTCACACCCAACGCCGGTCAGGCCGGCAATCCGGATGGCGAGCGAGGCGAGACCAGCACTCCCCCGGACGGAAACGCGCAGCAAACGCAAGGCTCCGGCACTGGCGGCCGTGCCGAGGCCCCCACAATCCGCTTCGCCCCCGGCTTTGCCCATCAGGTTGCCTGCATCCAGGGTGGTCCGGCCAGTGCCTCGGCGCTGTTGGCGGCGCTCGCCAACCATGTCCTGCCCGGCAGCCGGGCCGTATGATCCGAGGTGAGGTGATGTCTTGGACGGCCTTTCACCGGGAAACGGTGTCAAGCTGGCTCCGTCGAAGAAACCACCTTACAGGAGCGGCTGATGACGATTGGTCTGGATCGGGCAAAGAATGTCTTCCAGGCATCGTCAAGTTGGCGGTGGACAAATCGCCGGAGCCGGCGAAGGCGGGTTATGGATCAGCATGACGACACCCGCCGACCGCCGCTATGCTGGTTACCGTTACCCCGCCGAGGTCACCGCGACGGCGGTCTGGCTATACTTCCGCTTCCCCCTGAGCCTGCGGATGGTCGAGGAGATGCTGGCAGCGCGCGGCATCCTCGTCAGCTACGAGACGGTGCGGCAGTGGGGCTTGAAGTTCGGCCGCGACTTCGCTGACCAGTTGCGCCAGCGTGCTCCCCAACGCGGCGACAAGTGGCACCGCGATGAAGTCGTCCTGACCATCGCGGGCAAGAAGCATCTCTGGCGGGTCGTCGACCGCAATGGCTTCGTACTCGACGTGCCGGTACAGAGCCGGCGCGATGCCAAGGCGGCAAAGCGGTTGCTCTGCAAGGAACCATAAATTTTACAGGTTACTTATTGATTTTGTTGAGAAATCTGGAACCATAAAGTGTCTCGCTGGAATCATAAAATGGTTCCTAGAGCGGATTTCGGATCAGTTTAGATTCGGGTATCCACAGAGCTTGAACCACGCTTTGGCGTCCTTGGCTGTGATGGCGTCGAGAGCCGGGCCGAGTTCGCGGTCGAGGGCATCGACGGTGCGGGCTTCTTTGGTCCGCAAGATGCTTTTGAGCTTGGACCAGCCCGGCTCGATGGGCGAGAGGTCGGGCGAGTAGTGCGGCAGGAAGCAGACGGCCACGCCAGCGGCCTCGAAGGTGGCCAGGACGTCGGCGCGCTTGTGAGCCGACAGATTGTCCATGACGACCACGGCGTCGGGCTTGTCCCGGCGCAACACCGGCAGGAGCACCTGTTCGACGAAGGCCAGAAACACGGCGGCGGAGGTCGAGGCCTCGATGCTCATCGCCGCCAGCCTGCCCTCGGCGCTCAAGGCGCCGAGCACCGTGACGCGATGCCAGGACCCGCACGGCACCGAGCCCAAGGCCCGCTCACCGCGCGGTGCCCGGGCGTGGCTGGGCGTCATCTGGGTGTTGATCCCGGTCTCGTCGAGAAAGACCAGGCGTGCCGCATCGTGCAGCACCGGGGCGTCCCGGTACGCGGCGCGCTCGGCGGCGATGTCCGCGCGGTCCTGCTCGCTGGCCCTCAGCGTCTTTTTTTGCGCGCCAAGCCCAGGCGCTTCAAGGTCCGGCACAGCACCGCCGGGCTCAGCGTGATGCCGGTGCGCGCCGCCAGCCGCTCGCGATAGTGCACCAGCGTGGCATTGTTGTCGTCCCGCACCAAGGCGCGCAGCGCGCTCAGGCCATCACCGTCCAGCCGGGCCGGGACGCCGCCCGCGTGCGGTTTGGCACTCCGACGCCCCTCCAGCCGCGCCGCCCGGACCCAGTTTTACGCGCAGGCGCGGCTGATCTGGAAGCGCCGGGCCAGCAACTCGGGGCTGCCTTCGTGACGCTCATAAGCTTGCAGAACGCGTTCCCGCTGGGTGCTTTCCGCCGAAATATGCACCTCACGTTGCCGGACGGCCGTGACCGGGTTGTGCGGCACGGCCATGGCCCGGAACGGAGCATCCAGACCGGCATCGGGCCGGTCGCGATGCGGCGCGCCAAGGTGCGCGACCGGGGCGGCGAGGAGGATGGCGAGCGGATCCGTTTCACTTCGGCGATCCTGCCGCGCTGGGCGCGGCGGACCAAGAGCCTGGACGCCCTGCTGCCGGTGCTTTACCTGCGCGGCGTCTCCACCGGCGACTTCCAGGAGGCGCTGAGCGCTTTGCTCGGCAAGGACGCGCCGAACCTGTCGCCTTCGGTGATCGGCAGGCTGAAGGAAGAATGGGCGGACGACTATGCGCGGTGGCAAAAGCGCGATCTGTCTGCGCGGCGCTGCGTTTACCTCTGGGCCGACGGCGTCTACCTCCAGGCCGGCCTGGAACCGGCGGCCGCGTGCATGCTGGTGATCATCGGCGCCACCCCGGAGGGCCGCAAGGAACTGGTCGGCTTCCAGGTCGGCGTGCGCGAAAGCGCGCAGAGCTGGCGTGAACTGCTGGTCGACGCCCAGGCGCGTGGCCTGACCGTCGCCCCGGAACTCGCCATCGCCGATGGGGCACTGGGCTTCTGGAAAGCGCTGGAGGAGATTTTCCCCACCACCCGCCACCAGCGCTGCTGGGTGCACAAAACCGCCAACGTCCTGAACAAAGTGGCCAAGACGGTGCAGCCGACGATGAAGCAGGACTTGCGGGAAATCTGGATGGCGCCGGACCGCGAATCGGCGCAGGTTGCCATGGACGTCTTCGTGAAGAAGTACGCCACCAAATACGCCAAGGCGGTCAAGTGCCTGACCAAGGACCGCGACGCGCTGCTCGCCTTCTACGACTTTCCGGCCGAGCATTGGGAGCACATCCGGACCAGCAATCCCATCGAGAGCGTCTTCGCCACCGTCCGCCACCGGACCGTCCGCACCAAGGGGGCGCTGTCGCAGGACACCGCCAAGCTGATGGTCTTCAAGCTCATCACCGCCGCCGCGAAAACCTGGCGTCGCCTCCAGGGCGAAAAGCAGTTGCCCAAGATCATCCGCGGCGTCACATTCCGCGACGGCCTCGAGGTCACCGAAGCCGCATCACAGAACGCCGCCTGATCACACCGTCACCCATTTCCCCGCATAGCTCTCAGAACCCCACGCCGATCCACAGCCTGATCGGAAAACGCTCTAGAGCTTCGAGCGTTTAATCTGACGCGTACCCGGCGTGCCTGAGATAATTCCAGCACTCGTCTGGTGTGTAGAGG
>NZ_RZIJ01000058.1 GCF_003989665.1 Azospirillum doebereinerae
CGCCCGTAGCTCAGCTGGATAGAGCATCAGACTACGAATCTGAGGGTCAGGAGTTCGAATCTCTTCGGGCGCGCCATCCTTTTCAAGCACACGCAAGACGACGACAAGGCCGCCTCCGGGCGGCCTTCGTCGTTTTCGGGGTGTTTTTCTTGGGAAGACCGGCAAAATTCTTTTGAAGAAGGGCTTGCGCAGCTCAAAAGTTTTGAGTAGGTTGCGCGCCTCGACGCCGACGGCCTACCGCCGGTGCCGGGAAGAGTGCCGTGTACAGGATGCGCCCGTAGCTCAGCTGGATAGAGCATCAGACTACGAATCTGAGGGTCAGGAGTTCGAATCTCTTCGGGCGCGCCATTCTTCCTAAAAAAGATCAGGTACTTACGAGTGGGCGGCCTTTTGGCCGCCTTTCGTCGTTTTGGGCTTCCCACCGTAACCCTTCCGTGGGTCGGATGGTGCTCTGCGGGGCGTTGAGCGGGGATTGAGGAGGCGTCTCCTAAAACCACCCGCACTCTAAGACACGCCCCTGTCCGGCTGGGACAGGGCTTCGGCATCCACCACGTCGCATCGCGCCGGCCACAGCGTCGGCTTGGGACCGGGAGCATACCGGTGTCCATTGGACGACCCCACGCCAGCGTGTGGGAGCCTCCCACGCCCGCCACCGCCCCCGTAGGCGCGATGGCGGTCAGAAGGAGCCTACGGACTAACCGATACGCTGCACGGGGCACTGGCGACCATGTAGGGGCGGTGCAGGTCGTTGGTGTAGGTCAAGCGGACAGCGATGCGCTCGATGCTGTGGATCACACCGGACACCGTGACGATCTCTCCGGGGTTGATGCGCGACCCCGACGCCATGTCCGTGTAGCAGACGACGCGGGCCTTCTCTTGGATGCCGAAGGCCGGATAGTGGATGTTCACCTCGGTGGACGACACGAGGACGGCGGCGAAGCGTTCGCCAGCCTGATTGGTTTCAACGCTGACGGCCAGCGCCTTGCCCTTCATCCGAAAGCCTGGAGCGCTGCCGTAGAGCGCCACTGCCCGAGCCTGATTGTCAGCAACGAGCTGACCCAGCTCCTTCATCGTCATCTCCGGCACCTGAGCGGCAGGAGGCGCCTCGTCCACCGCATACTCGGACGAAGGATGAACGCTATCAGGGGGCAGTTCGGCCTCTTTCTTACCCCACCGGACCTTCAGGCCCTCGTTCGCCGCGTAGGCGGTGGGAGACTTGAGAACGCCCTCCACCGCAACATCGATCTCCATCGTGGTCAGGGTATCGAGGTCGCGCATGAAATACATGGGCACCTCTTCGCTGACGTTCAGCAGCGTGACGGTGCCCTTCCCATCTGCCCGCTGCAGGCAGAACATACCAGCAGCATCAGGGCATGTGACGAGCTTGCCCTGTAACACCGTCTTCGATCCAGCCTGCGCGGGAAAGCTTCCGGCCATACCCATCATCGCGACAGCCAGCAGGCCATGGATGGTAACATTCCATAAAGCGACTCGACTCACGTCTACCTCCAAGAAGCATGATGAAGCCCGTCCCACAGCGGTGGGACGGGCGGGACCATGCGAATGACATTCGTGCCTCCGCGATCCGGCTTACGGTTCTGCCGAGGCTTGCAGGGGGTCGGTTCAGGCGCGCAGTTCGGAGGAGTTCAGCAGGCTAAGGCAGATGCCAAAGCAGTCATCGACGTGCTTGTCGCCCACGTACTTCATCGCGCTGAAGCCGATGGCGGCCGACACGGCACTGCCGACGAACGGGATGAACTTGATCACCTGTTTGGCCGTGACACGGGCGCCAACGGTCTTGAGCGCCGATAGGATGAGTTCCTTGCTCACGATCCTACCTGCCAGGGCGACACCCGCCCTCTTGATCGTGCTGTGAACAAGGCTCTGGTGCGACGGCGGCAGGGCGGCGATCTGAGCAGGCGTCAGTTCGAACCGGCGGTTTATCTCGGGGATCATCTCCAGCAGGATGGCGACGTCGGCGACCGCGTCAGCCGCCGGCACCGGTAGGGCAGAGGCACCGCCGGCAACCAGCGCCCGCTTCGTTACCATCTCCTTGCAATCGTCTCTGACGCGCTCTGCGTCTCTCCGGGTCTTGAGCATGTTCGGTCCATGTTGGGGACGGGATGAAAGAAGGGCCTGCGAGGCTGCGGTGCAGCGGCAAGCAGCCACCTGCGTATCAGCGAACAGACCCGCTTCCATATTGCGGATACAACGTTTCATACGCAATAAGGACTCATGTTGTGCCGCTCAGCCCGCATCCACAATGCGGGCTAGATCATGGACATAAAGAATCACATTGGGGCTCGGGTGAAGGCCGCGCGCCAGCGCAAGGGACTAACTCAGGAGCAGCTTGCCGAAGCGGTCGATAAGGCGGTCGAAACGATCTCCAACATCGAGCGCGGAGCCATGTTGACGGGCATCGACACGCTTCAGCGGATTGGCACTGTGCTAGTTGTGCCTATGACCTATTTCTTCGAGGGGATTGAGGATATACAGCATCTCAGCCGGGCGCGGCTTGAAGTGGAGCTACAGCTACAAGCAATTGGTAAACGTTTGCCAATGAGAGAGCTTTACCTTGCTATTTCTCTGCTTGAGGCATTAGAAAAATTTGATCGAGAAAACAATTGATATCATTCATTGAGTGATGCTGAATGTAATTATTTTTGAAACCTGATAATGAAGACGATATGTAATCAAGATTTTTACAATGATTAACGCGCAGTTCTATTCCGAACCCATCGAGGTAAGCTCGGGCAGTGGGCGGCTTGGTCACTACCAATTAGTTTCATTACCCATTCAAAAAAATGTGGCTGTACTTGCATTCGTGCCTGCTGGAGCGAATTGAGAATAGCGCAGCTTAAGCGCTCACTTCCAAGACTGTTCACGACAGCTTGGTGCGCGAATAGGTCGCCAGTGCTGCCAAGCTTAACAGTCGGAAACCTTACTTCACAGATTCGGTTAGCTTTACGCTCATCTATAATCGGTATAGCACCAGTATCAATGGCATACGCTAAAGTGGCGGCTTCACCATCATCAAGCGTTTCCGCAGCATGACCTACAACTAGGCCTTCAAATATTTCAGCCGCAGCTTCGCTCAAAGAGACAATATGTATATCCCCGTTGTCAACAAGCTGTTCAAGTAAACTTGCATGCGGCCGCCCGCGAAGACGGCCGAGCTCTAACTCTGCTTGGACTGTGTCAACGGCAATCAAGCGATTTGGTACCGCGTTCGCAATGTCACTTGCGAAGCCGGAAGCCATCAGGTTGATGGCGGCGCTCGTATCAATCACGACAGGAAGGGAGGAATCAGTCAGACAGCTTAGGGGCCCCATCGGCCTCGCCCTCTTCCAGTTCAAGGCCGTCAAAAATTTCCCGAACCTCTATACGATCAAGGTCAAGAAGACGAGCTAACTGCCCTTCGCTCATTATCCCTCGGCGGTAAGCTTCTCCCACAAGCATATTCAGCCGCAGAGTGGTTGGGCGATCAGCTTGGGCTTTATGAAGATCGTGATCCTGAAGATCACCGAGAACCTGACGCTCCTGCTCATCGGTGATGTTGCCGTTCGCGACGAACCAGTCCCAGGTTCCCGATTTAACAAGGCGGAGTTCTTCGAGTCGACGGACCATAGCTTCGCGCGAAACGTGAAAGAAATGCGCAAGCACTATAACATGACGACGCGTTAGCCGATCAGATCCCGCAGTCACCTCTTGAAATTTCTGCATCACACCCCTTACAGGGGTCATCAATGCTCGGCCGAAGGCGTTGGCGTAGCGCTCCTCGCGCGAACTCTCGGCTTCGTTCAGATGCAGGACTTCGAGCTGACGGCGGGTGGAGATGAAATGGCCACATTCATGCGCAGCGGTCTGTGCCCGCCGATCACGTGGGTGATTTGCATTCAGCATCATGCATGCCCCAAGGGCATCATCGTAGGCGAACAAACCGGAAATCCGGCTATCGAACCGGCGCACATAGACGCGTACACCCAATTCCATTTCGAGCATGGTTACTATGTCGGAGATAGGGGCTATGCCTAGGCCCAACCGCTGGCGCAGTTCCTGGGCGTCTTGCTCAGCCTGAGCGCGGACATCGCCGGGAAGGATTGGCCGCTCCGGTGGATAGTTCCGGGATCGCTTGACACCGAGAAGGTTCTCTAACTCGACCTCAGCCTTAGCCAAGTTCGACATAAGCTGCACAGCTATTGCCGCCGCATCATCAGAGCTATCGGACATCTTTCTGAATCGCGGCATCAGGTCTACATGAACCGATTCCTGCCGCAATAGCCCGTTGACCGTCGTGCGATATAGGATAGCAAGCTGCTGTAGTTCGTTCATCCGAACCCTGCGCTGCCCCTTTTCAATCGCGACCAAAGTGGTGCGAGCAACGCCTATCGACTCAGCAGCCTCAGCCTGCCTTAAGCCCGCAGCTTCACGGGCAAGCCGTAAACGCTCTCCAACCTCTGCAGGTGCGATCTGATCAAGCGGCGTGGTCATAGCCATGCACGGCCCATTCGGCCAAGAATGAGGTTGGACCCAGAGAACACATGAACTCTTTCCATTCCTTTTCGTGCTGCGCCAGAAGCCGGTCGAGATGGACACGGACAATCGCCGGAGGGAGGCCCAGCGTTTGGCTCAGTTGAAACGTGCTCAGGCTAATCAGGGCAGAATTGGCGGGTGAGTGACGGAGCGCCGCAAGATGGTCCATATGAAGGGCGCCTGCAATGGCATACTCCCGCATGGCGGGGGTTATTTTATCCCGCCTAAACTCCTGTGAAGCCCCTGCTTCTAGTGTGACCGTGTTTAGTTTCTCCCAAACATAGTTGCCTGAAGGCTCCGCTACGCCAGCAGCGTGCAGACTCATTCGACGAAGCATACAGGCTGCGCAAATACCGCACTGTCGAGAGCTTCCATTGATGCTTACTTGCCGACTTCCCTGCCAGCAGGACTTGGTATTCACCAACCGAGACGGAGCAATATCGCACTCCTCCATGTACATACGCAGTGTCTCCCCCTTGGTGTTCCAGAGTTGAGGAAACACAAAGTGGACCTTATAGCCGAGGAGCCGACGTAGGAGGGTTTCCATCTTAGCCGTGAACAATGGATGATTACGGTAGTCAGTATAAGCTTGCCCCACAGGAACAATGGTCGGTCCAAGAGCTCCTTGACCACTCTCAGGTATGAAAACAGTATCTGCCTTAGCAAGATAGGCTGCCAAGCCACTGAGCAGCGTGAACTTAAATCCACGAATGCGTGCGCTGGGTTCTGGCGTGTGTTCTCGCGTTTTCACGCTGTAAGGCACTGCCATAAAAGGCTCTTTTTTTCGGCTTTTTTTGTCAATGCCTCCTGTTCCTAATCGGACCCGCACGAGCCCATCTCCAAGCTTTTTCCCCATCAACCCGGCGACGGCGCGAGAATCCAACCCGTCACTATAGGGAATTACAGCAGAGACTGGGCGTCCTAGCTCCATAAGGATCTGAGGCGGGGGCTCTTTGTGCTTTTTGCGAGCGTAGAAGGTAATGTCCCAGCGATCCCCCGTTAAGAACCGAAGCGCATCGTGCAGTGCATCCGATACCGGCTTCGAACTCCAAAGTCCGGGTTCATGGACAGGGATGCGTAGATTGAACTCCCGACCCCAACCGTTTGATGGCCGACGCTGATTCCGATCACAGAATTCGGCAGATGCTGCGACAAGAAGGGCATCGTGAACCGTGGGGTTCCATGATACAAAGAAATAAGAGGCAATGCTATCGGCTTTAAAGGTGATGTCTTTTCCAATAATACATCCCTCAAAACCGCGCTTGGGTTTATTTCCGTCTTCAACGACATCGACGTTGAGGCGGGGGAGATCTCTTTGTAAGTAATAATCGACTGGAGACATTAGAACCGCACTCCTTCATCTAGCCCGGTTAGCCTTGGCATGTTTCGGGGTATGGGAGTCGCATCCATATTCAGCAACCGACGCGCTAGGCCGGCGTGGGAAACAGAACCGAGTGCTGATTCAACTCGGGCACGGACATTGAATGCGCGCCTAGCGCCCGCTTCACGGCAATAGTGTTCTTCCACCTGCCGGGCATGCCTTGAACCCCAGATCGATAGGGCGTTCTCCGCCGCCTGAACCGCAGCTTCTGGGCCAAAGCCCCCGCTTACAGCAACCTGAATGGCGCAATCGACAAATAGTTGGCCCAATTCGTGCCCACTCGCACGCACTGAGAGTGCGCTGATCTGATTAGATCTCTGATCATCAAATAGGCACTCTTGGTTGTCGGTAAATATTTGGCAAATGGCAGAAGTTATTTGGACAGGAACTTCGCCATACCAGTCCTGGGCCAGTGCAGTGTTTGCCGCGCTGGCGACTTCTTCCGAGGCATAAGCCCCGTTGTCAGCCAGCTTTGCGAACGTCTTCCAACCAAGCCTCATGCGAAGCGTTCTATGGGGTCCATCGCTCATGACCACCTCCAATGTCAGGTATGGTATGGAAAAAACCTGACGATGTCAAATGTCATGCTCGGCGATGGCTTTGGGGTCGTCACTCCTGGGAGAAAAATGACCCCTTATCCGTCGCGACTCGGCTTAATGCCGTCTCAGCGTTTGAGAGGTCGGGGATCGATGCAGGCGCGTGAATAATTGCGCGCCTGCATTAGAGAAAAACCCTTGCTTGGCGGGTTAACCGTCTTGAGGCGGAATTGTGTTTATGGAAATTCTTCTGTTGATGAATGTCTCGATATCTTGAGTTCGGTATCGGACATTCGATGCGCTGATGCGGACGAAGCACGGCCCTTCACCAGCGCCGCGCCAACGCTCCAGTGTCTTGGTGGTGACGTTCAGGATCTTCGCCAACTCCTTGGACGTGAGAAGCTGCATGGAGGAGATGGCGGACTCGTTCGCGGTCATCGGGGGCAAGCTCCAGAGAGGGGAAAAAAGGGAGGCGCCGCCATGGGCGCCTCCGTTCAGGGGTGATGCCGAGCCCCCTCGGCAGTCCGGCCCGCCTCGATGGCAAGCCTCATGGTGTTCGCCGCATCCAGCAGGCTTTCCTGCTGGAGGTGCGCGTAGCGGGTCGTGGTCGAGAGCTGCCGATGCCCGAGGATCTGACCGACCTCGTACAGCGACCGTCCGTGATTGACGAGGACCGACGCGAAGGTGTGGCGCAGGTCATGGAGGCGGACACCGTCGTCAAGACCGGCGGCCTTCTTGACCCGAGCCCAGGGACCGCGCAGCCCTTCCAGCGGACGCCCGTCACCCTTGCCGGGGAAGACGAACGGGTTGCCCGGCAGGCGCGTCATGCCGGCCAGGACCCGCAGGGCCTCGTTCGACAGGGGGATGTGGCGGGGGTGTCCGTTCTTGGAGAGCGGCACCGTCCATATCCGCTTGTCCAAGTCGATGTCGCTCCACCGGGCGTTCAGCGCCTCGCCGCGCCGGGCGCCGGTGAAGACGAGGAGCGCGATGCAACCGGCAGCGCTGCGATCCTCCTCCTTGTCCAGCGCCCGGAAGAGGGCCTTCAACTCCGTGACAGACAGGAACGTGGTCCGGTGCTGCTCGCGCGTCATCGGGATGTGCTGGGTCGGATTGCTGCCCTCGTAGACCTCCCACTTGCGGGCAAGGTTGAAGATGCGCCGCAGGATGGCGAGTGAGCGGTTGACGGTGGCACCCGACAGCTTGCTGGCACGCAGGCGGCTGATCAGGGCGATCACGTCGGCTTGGCCGATCTCATCGAGTGCCTTGGACCCCAGTGCCGGCACAAGCCGCAACCGGCAGGCCGACTCGACGCTTGGGTACCATTTCAGGTGGTCGAGCGCGTAGGGGAGGTAGCGATCTTTGACGAAGGCCGCGAAAGTCGGGATGGAGAGCCGGCGGGCACGCTCCGCACTGGGATCGCCGCCGAGGCTGACCTCGGCCTTGAGCTGCTCGGCACGCTTCCGCGCCTGATCAACCGTGACGTCGCCGTAACGCCCCAGCTTGATCTCTCTTTTTTCTTTCCGTTCATTGACATAACGGAAGTAGAAGGTGATGACGTTTGTGCGAACCTCCATGATAAAGCCGATGGTTCGAGTATCGAAGTAACGGACTTTCCCGCCGAGTTTCTTTGGGACCTCGGGCGGGTCCTTTGCCAATGTCCGTGTGATGAGTGCTTTGGTCATGATCGTGCCTGATCCGGGCAAAGCGGCCGGTATGACGCCCGACGACTCGCGGTCGTCGGGCACCTTGTCGGCGTTGGGAGAAGCGGTGGGTCCGATGAAGGGCGTGGAGCCGCCCTCTATCGCTGGGAGAGGATGGAGCGGTCTAGAACCGCATGTTCAGGTCGACCTTCAGGTTGATGTCGACCCTGGAGGACTCCCGTCCGTCCTTGTCGGTCGTCGAGCGTGACGTAAGCAGGCCGATCAACGGCACCAGGGCGACGGCGATGCGCATCATGTCGGTGGTGCGGGGAGCGAGAAGCAGCATGGCACGGGTCTCCTGATCAGGCCGGTATGGAGTGGTTCAGGTGATGGTTGGTCATCGCCGCCCTCCGGCGGGTAGGAGCGTGCGCCGGCCCTCCAGCCGGAGCGCTTGACCGACGTGGACCCCAGCCTCTGCAAGGCGCCCATCGCCGGGGAGACGCCGTGAAGCGTCGAGATAGAGCTGATCCAGAACGATCAGCAGCTGTTCGAGCGTTACCCCCTCCTCGGTGCCCGACGGATCGGCGCTGAGAGTCATGCCGCCGTCGCCGTATTCCACGTGCAGCCAAGCGAAGCCATGGGACGACTCCCGGTCCAGATGGAGAGCTTCTGCTTCCGCCAACCCCTCTCGCCGCTGAAGCTCCGCCTCCAAAGCTTTGCGCAGGTGGCGGAGGCATTCCCCCGCCAGGACGGACGGGCGCCGCTCGTTGTCCGCTTCGGCGATGACCAGCGCGATGCGGATCAAGGCGACCGCCGTGAAGCCTTGGTCGGCCTGACGTTCGTCAAGGCGAACCAAGATGGCGGCACCGTCTCCACCGATGTCTATCACCACGGACCACCAGGGAATGAGGGAGTCGTTGGGAAGGTCAGTCTCGCAGAAGAGAACGAACCGCCCTTTACCAGTTCTTCGTTCAACGATGATCTCGTCGTCAGAGATATCGATCATGGTCATGGCTTCCGTTGCTTTGGATGGCGCGCATCATTGGCACCGGAGGCATGAGATATTTTCAGGCGTACTCTAGCTTTCGCTCGGGATATCCGGCTGGACGGGCTCGGCCTTGATCGAAGCTGCATTCGGATCCAAGGAGGTCATCACCATCTCCAGTTCCTCTTCGGCGAACACCGCCCGCAGGTCGAGGGAGGGGAACTCCGGGAGGATGACCCGCAGCAGCGCCAAGGCGGCAGGCGACGCGGCAACGCTGTGCTCTACCAGCTTTGCAGACCGGCGCCCGGCGTTCTTCACGTCCGACTCGGTGGTGGGATAGCCAGCCTGGGTCAGCCAGGCCGCCAGCTCGCCATTGGTCCAGCCGTCGCGGGATATCCCCCAGGCGCCGCGCGCCAGGGCACGCAGGAACTGCCGCTTGAGCACCCCGGCCGATCCCTGGCGCGTGACCTGGATGCCGCCCCTCACCCGCATACGAACCAGCCCCGCCGCGCGGTAGTCGTCCCAATCCTGCCAGTCCCCCAGCGTCTTGAGGACGCGCTGCCTGCCGTCGCGCCACGCATGGAAGGCGCCCATCGTCATCAGGGCTTCCTCCACGGTCTCGTACGGAACCGAATCGGTCGCCAGCATCTCCTCCGTCTCGCCGTCGGCCAAGTGCGCCGGCATCATCCGGGCGTTGACGAGCTTGCGCTTCATGTCGGGGTCGAGGTTGATGCGGGGTTTGCGCGCCACCGTCACGAGGTCGGCGTTGCTCTCGATCTGGGCCCGCAGGGGCATGAAGTCCCTGCGGGTCTCACGGGTGCGATAGGTGCGCGTTCGGTAGAGGCCGAGCATGTAGGCGTTCGGATCCTCATCGGCCGGCGCCTTGACCGACGACTTGGCGAGGATCGGCTTCGAGTCGCCCACGATGCGCGTCGTGGCGATCCCCCGATTGCGGAAGGACACCACCTCGCTGGCCCGGCGCTTGACCTCCAGCACCTCGCGACGGATGTCGGTAACGTTGCGATCCAGCGCTGCGGCGATCCGCAGCCGGGCCGCAGCCGTTTCCCGGCTGGCGGGGCCGTCCAGCGAGATGTCGCCGAGGTCGGCGGAGGTGAGGAAGCCGTCCGTGCTGACCGAAACCACCTTATGGTCCCTGGGGATGGAGTTCAGCATCTCGGCGATCGTCGCGCGCGGCAGGCCCGTGATGTAGGCGGCGAGGATCGGGTTGGTCAGGGCGCTCGGGCTGAGCGACTTCATCGCGCCCGAGCGTGCGTCGAAGACGGTCCTCGGGCGAACGCCCTGGGCGATCTTGCCGTACAGGCTGTTGGTCAGCGTCTTGACCATCCGGCTTTCCGAAGTGTCCTGCCCGTTGCCGTCCTTCAGCTTGCGCCGCAGACGCAGCATCTCGACGACGAACGACTCGAAGGGGCGGACACTGGTATCCCACGGCACGATGGTGCCGTGGATGATCTTCACCTCGACCCCCAGGGATAGAGCCGTGGCGATCTCCGGCGCCGTTGCTATGGTCCGGCCCCGACGCGGGAAGATCAGCCCCCGCTCCGTGCGGACGCCGAATACCGGGAAGCGGATCTCCTCGGGGGTGTCGAACGTCAGTTCGGCGAAGCCCAGAGACGACGCGGTGAAGTCGGCGGGGGTAGTGGTGTCGAACGCCTTCTCGTAGTCGGGCACGCCGATGGCGCTCATCGCGGTGGGGTAGGCGGCCTGGAGATCGATGTCGCGCAGTTCCTCCGCCGCGACGGGACCGGTCATGTAGGTCTCTGTGCGGCCACCGTGGTAGGCGTCGGCGGCGACCAGCTCGACCTTCTTACGGGCATAGATCAGCTCGCGCTGCCCCCTGGTCGAGTAGCGCTTGTCGGCTTCGGAGAACCGCCGCTGCTTGACCATGACCGTGCCGAAGGCGGCGTGGATGTCCACCCCTTCCGCCTTGATCGTTCTCTGAGCAAGCTGGACCGCGCAGGCCCCGAGCGTGGGCGGCGTGCGGGGCAGGCTGAGGGTGTCGCGGCAGAAGCCGTGGAACCACTGGAAGTAGCGCGCAGCCACTTCAGCATCGCGCAGGGCGTAGGCGTCGAACTCGGCGCGGCGTTCCGTCTTGAACCGCGCCATGTCCTCATAGCTGTACCCCTCGGGCAGATGCAGCTTCTCGAACCCGAGCTGACGGCCGAGTGCCTCCAAGGACTGGCCGCCGGCTTCGGCCAGCAGGAACGTGTCGCGGACAGTGACCTTGATCTCGTGCGGATTGTTCGAGCGGTCCCACGCCTTGATGTTACGGGCGCCCTTGGGGATCGTCGGCAGCAGTTCCATGGGCTCGCCGCTCTTCACGTCAAGCTCCAAGGGGGTGGTGGTCGTGGCGAGGACGCCCTTCACCGCGTCGAGCTTGCGCTTGACGATCGCGAAGTCCCGGAGCGCAGCGAGGTCCCCACGGCCGTAGTGGACAGCCAGGGTGACGGCGTCCGGCCAACCGGGGATCACACCGTCCTTGATACCGCGTATCACGGCCTTGCCGATCAAGCGCCCCAAGGTGATGCGGTGCTTGGCCTCACCCCCCATGATGTCGATCAGACCGGCGGCGGACCGGTTACCGCAACGGATATGGAAAGCGTAGATCAGGACGATGTTCTGCGGGCCACCCTTGGGGTGGGGTGCCCACTCCGTATCGAAGCCGATGATGACCGGCTCCTTCCAGTCTTCGGCCGGCGACGGCAGCGTGGTGTAGTTCGGATCGCTTATTACCCCAGCCGCAGAGTTGCACGGGCCGTTAAATCCATGGGCGGACTGCGTTTCTGCGCTGCTAAGGGGGACGAAGGGTGCATCCTGCCCGTTGAGCGTCATGGAGGTAGGCGAGGTGAAAGAGGTCATGGAAGTGCCTCGGAATCAGGGGGGACGAAAACCGCCGGCCTTTTCAACCGGCGACCATTTCCGATTGCGATGGATCAGAAGCCGTTGGCAGCGCCGCCCCCCTTTGGAGACAGCCGAAATCGGCCATATCGGATCGCAACGTTAGGCGCTGGACTGGCCCGCCCAGCGCCGCCGCTCCCCCGAGCGGCTCTATCTACCCTCGGGCGTACGAGGGTGTGTTTGCCGAGACGCTATCGTCTTCAAGGCAGGAGGTAAGGGGCTTCAGGTGAACCCCGTCTGAATCGCGATCTATCGGGCCTTGCTGCCGTATCTTCCCACTCTCAAGGGGAATGTGATTGGCGCGCCTTTTAACCGCAATGTCAGGCACTAGGCGGACCAGCCCGGTGCCGCTGCTCCTCCAAGCAGCTCAAAGAAACTCGTATCAAGCAGTCTTCTTGGCAGGCATCGGTGCGCCGTTCTCGATCATATCCATCTGATCATTCAGGAGCTTCATTTCTTCCTCAGGCGTATCCGTATAGATAGTCAGCAGAAAGTTGTTGTTGATGTCCTTGATGTAAACCTTTCCGGCATTGTGGTTGATGCTGGCAATAGACGAGTAGAGAACACGATCCCCTTTTGAAGACTTAACCCATGCGTTGCGCGCCATGTGTTCCTCACGTGTGGAGTTGAAGGTGGAGAAGATTGTAAGATCAAATGATATTGCGGAGAGGGCGTCCCGCTCCGGTGAAATTAAATAGAATGAGATTATAGGGGGGTCAAGGCTCTTTAAGGGGGAAATAGAGGTTTTCCAGCAGAAGACCTTAGGGCCCTTGCTCCCCTTGGACTTCGCGTCAGGTCCTTGTCCGTCCACGAGGTGCGTTGTTGGCCGGCGGGAAGCTTCGCTCTTCTTCCTTGCTCCCCTTGGACTTCGCGTCAGGTCCTTGTCCGTCCACGAGGTGCATTGTTGGCCGGCGGGAAGCTTCGCTCTTCTTCCTTGCCCCCCTTGGACTTCGCGTCAGGTCCTTGTCCGTCCACGAGGTGCGTTGTTGGCCGGCGGGAAGCTTCGCTCTTCTTCC
>NZ_RZIJ01000059.1 GCF_003989665.1 Azospirillum doebereinerae
GAGGGTGGCGAAGCCGGAGAGCAGGGCGGTGCGGAGCATGGCGGGAGTTCCTTGTCGTTCAGGGTTTGGGAAGGGAGCCGAGACCGGTTCCGCTGGCCCCGTGGGCCGTCTTGCGTGTCGCCGTCTCGATGACCAAACCCTACCCCGCACCCGATTCCCCGGCTGTGAGCCGCGCCACAATTCCCCACGCTTTCCGGAAACACCGTCGTTCAGCCCTGCGCCGGCTGGCCGTTCGAGGCCGACACCCCGCCATCCACCGGCATGTTGGCGCCGGTGACGAAGCTGGCGTCGTCGCTCGCCAGGAAGGCGATCACGGCGGCGACCTCGCGGGGTTCGCAGACTCGGCCGAGCGGAATGCGCTCCTCAAACTTGGCGACCAAGTCCTTGTCCTTCAGCATGTCCTCGGTCATGCCGGTCCGCGTCAGGCTGGGGCAGACGGCGTTGACGCGGATGCCTTTCTTGCCGAGGTCCAGCGCCAGCGCGCGGGTCAGGTTCACCACGGCGCCCTTGGCCGCGTTGTAGGGGCTCATGCCCCAGTCGCCGCCGGTGCCGGAGACCGAGGCGGTGTTGACGATGGAGCCCTTGGTCTTCGCCAGATGCGGGATGGCGGCGCGGCAGCCGTAGAAGACGCCGTCCACGTCGGTATTCATCACGTCGCGCCATTGCGCGTCGGTGATGCCATCCGGCTCGCCCGCCGCGTGGACCCCGGCGTTGTTGACGATCACGTCGAGCCGGCCGAAGCGTTCCACCACCGCTTGGACCATGGCGTCGACCGCCCGGGAGTCCGATACGTCGGTGGGGTGGACCAGGGTCCGCTCGGCCGGCAGGTCGGCGGCGAGCCTGCGCAGTCCTTCCTCGTTGCGGTCGATCAGGGCGACCATCGCGCCCTCCTCGGAGAAGCGGCGGGCCGTCGCCTCGCCCATGCCCGACGCGGCGCCGGTGACGATGACGGCCTTGTTCTGGAAACGCTGCATGGCGGGTCCTTTCTTAATTGGGGATTTCGTCAGGTCAGATGATCTCGCGGGCGCGGTTCTTGAACATGGTCGCGGCGAGGCCCAGCGCGTCCGGCGTGCCGCGCGCCAGCGCCTCGGCGAAGTGGAGGGCCTGCTTGGCCTCGACCTTGGCCGGCATCGGCGGCTCGTTGTTGTCGACGAGGCAATCGACCACCACCGGCCCCGGATGGGCGAGCGCGGCGTCGAGAGTGGCGCCGCACTCCTTGGGATCACGGATGGTGAATCCGGTGCCGCCGCAGGCCTCGGCAACCTTGGCGAAGTCGATGGGGTGCAGGTCGCAGACGTATTCGGGGTTGCCGAGCATCACCATCTGCTCCCACCGGATCTGGCCGAGCGAACTGTTGTTGTTGATGATGACCTTGATCGGCAGCTTGTACTTCACCGCCGTGACGAAATCGGCCATCAGCATGGAAAAGCCGCCGTCGCCGACATAGGCGATCACCTGACGGTCCGGGTAGGCGATCTGCGCCGCGATGGCGTAGGGCAGGCCGGGCGCCATGGTCGCCAGATTGCCGGACAGGGTGTGCATCTGCCCGCGCTTGACCGGGATCTGGCGCGCCCACCATGTGGCGATGGTGCCGCTGTCGCAGGCGACGATGGCGGTGTCGGTCAACCGCTTGCCGAGTTCCCAGGCGGCGACCTGCGGCTTCATCGGCAGGTCTTGGCGCGTGCCGCGCTCCTCCATCAGTTTCATCCAGTCGGCCTTGCCGGCCTGGGCCGTTTCCAGGAAGGAGCGGTCGTCGTGCCGCTTCACCCGCTGCGTCAGGATGTCGAGAGCCAGCGCGCAGTCGCCGACCAGCCCGGCTTCGGTCGGGTAGCGCAGACCGATGCGGGCGGCGTCGAGGTCGATCTGAATCGCGCGGGCCTGCCCCGGCTTCGGGTAATATTCGATGTAGGGGAAGGTCGAGCCGGCGATCAGCAGGGTGTCGCAGGTCTCCAGCGCGGTCTGCGACGGCGCCGTGCCGAGCAGGCCGATCTGCCCTGTGGTGAAGGGGCTGTCGTCCGGCACCGCCGCCTTGCCCAGCAGCGCCTTGACGATCACCGCACCCAGCTTCTCGGCGAGGCGTTCCAACTGGTCGGTGGCCTTCAGGGCGCCCTGGCCGGCCATGATGACGATGCGCTGGCCGGCGTCGAGGATTTCCACCGCGCGGCGTGTCTCCGCCTCGGACGGGACGGGGAGTTCGGGGGCGAACAGGGCGTTGGTGTGGCCCTTGACGTTGCGCGGCGCGCGGGTGTCGTCCGAGGCGGCCTGCTCCTGGAGATCGACCGGCATGGTGATGTGGACGACGCCGCGATGGGCCAGCGCGGTGCGGCAGGCGAGTGTCGTGATGTTGGCGACGTGGGCGGCCCCCATGATGCGCTGGTTGAACAGGGACACGTCCTGGAAGACCTTGTCCAGTTCCACGTCCTGCTGGGTGTGGGTGCCGATCAGGTCGTGGTACTGCAGCCCGGTGATCGCCAGCACCGGCTGGTGGTCGAGCTTGGCGTCGTACAGCCCGTTCAGCAGGTGCAGCCCGCCGGGGCCGGAGGTGGCGATGCAGACGCCGAGCTTGCCGGTGAACTTGGCGTAGCCGCAGGCGGCGAAGGCGGCGGCCTCCTCATGGCGGACCTGGACGAAGCGGATGTCGTCCTGGCGGCGGCGCAGCGCTTCGACGATCCCGTTGATGCCGTCGCCGGGGATGCCGAACACCGTGTCGACACCCCAATCCACCAGAACGTCCACCAGGATGTCCGAAGCCGTGCGTGCCATGAAAAACTCCGTTCCGCGAAGGGTTTGGCGGGCAGCCGCGGGGCGCCGCCGTGTCATGGTCCGCAACAGGGACCCGGCGACCCCGGTTCCCCGCCGCGCCGTTCTGGCAGGGCTGCGCGGGTGGGCGGTCTGCTCTTTTCCCAGTGTTCGCGGGTGGGTTGCGGCGAAACCGGAAAAGAACGGCAAGCAGAGAGGGCGAAGTTTCATATCCTCGAACACGGGGATCATCGCCGCGACATCGGCCGACGGACCGGTTGACTTGTCGGTTCGGTGTCGAAATAGACTGGCGGAACCAGGATGCGGATCCGCGTCCGGCGTTGGAGACGGTCGATGACGATACTGTACAAGGCGGAACTTGCGCGCGGCTACGAGTGGCGGGATTTCTTCGCGCGCGAGGCGCCGGACCTGCCGTTCCGCATCTGGCCCGACATCGGCGACCCGGCGGACGTGCGCTACCTCACCGCGTGGCAGCCGCCCGACGACATCGCCGGCCGCTTCCCGAACCTGGAAGTCGTCTTCTCCGTCGCCGCCGGGGTGGATCAGTTCGACCTGTCGATCATCCCGCCCGCGATCCCCGTGGTCCGCATGGTCGAGCCGAGCCTGACCGACGGCATGGTGGAATACGTGACCTTCGCCACGCTGGCGGCGCACCGGCACATGATCGGCTACATCGACGACCGCCGCCGGGGCGTCTGGGCGCCGCGCCGACTGATTCCCGCCTCCCGGCGCCGCGTCGGCGTGATGGGGCTGGGCAATCTGGGGCAGGCGGCGCTGGCCGCGCTGAAGCCGCTGGGCTTCCCGCTGTTCGGCTGGAACCGCTCGCCCCGCAGCCTCGACGGGGTGACCGGCTTCTTCGGAGCGGATCAGTTGGAGGCGTTTCTCGGCCAGTGCGACGTCCTGATCTGCCTGCTGCCGTTGACGGAAGAGACGCGGGGCATCCTCGGCCGCAGCCTCTTCGCCCGGCTGCCGGAGGGCGCGACACTGGTCAACGTCGGGCGCGGCGGGCATCTGGTGGAAGCCGATTTGCTGGAGGCGCTGGACTCCGGCTATCTGTCCGGTGCGGTGCTCGACGTGTTCGCGCAGGAGCCGCCGCAGCCCGGCCACCCCTTCTGGACCCATCCGAAAATCCTGATGACGCCCCACATCGCCAGCATGACCCAGCCGGAGACCGCTGCCCACATCCTGCTCGCCAACATCCGCCGCCATCAGGCGGGGCAGCCGATGGTCAACGTGGTCGACCGCAGCCGGGGGTATTAGCGGCAAATTCCGCTGACCATAATTTGTTTGACCTATATTGATAGGGTTTGTATCGTCGGTGCCATCGGACCGGCGTCCTTGGGGTTCCCATCCGCCGCTCCCAACATAAGCACAACCTTATACGTCGAGAGGGAGCGGTCAGCATGTCCGAGCTGTTCAACGCGTTCGTGATCGAGGATGAGGGCGGCAAGCCCAAGGGCGGCTTCAAGCAACTCGCGCTTTCCGACCTTCCCGACCTCGACGTCCTCGTCGAGGTCGCCTATTCGACGGTCAACTACAAGGACGGGCTGGCCGTGTCCGGCAAGGCCAAGATCGCCCGCAAGCCGCCGATGGTGGCGGGCATCGATCTGGCCGGCACGGTGGTGGAATCCCGCTCCCCCGACTGGAAGCCGGGCGACCGGGTCGTCGTCAACGGCTGGGGTCTGTCGGAGACCCAGTGGGGCGGCTACAGCCGCTTCCAGCGCGTCAAGCCGGAGTGGCTGATCCGCCTGCCCGACGCCTTCACCTTGGAACAGGCGATGGGCATCGGCACCGCCGGCTACACCGCCGCGCTTTGCGTCGAGGCGCTGGAGAACTGGGGCGCCATTCAGCCGGGCGGCAAGGAGGTGCTGGTCACCGGCGCCGCCGGGGGCGTCGGCTCGGTCGCGGTCGCCCTGCTCGCCAAGCGTGGCTACGCGGTCACCGCCTCCACCGGGCGGCCGGAAACCCACGATTATCTGAAGGGGCTGGGCGCCACCGGCTTCATCGACCGCGCCGCCCTGCTGGAAAAGGGGCCGCCGCTGCAGAAGGAGCGCTGGGCCGGGGGCGTGGATTCGGTCGGCGGCGTGACGCTGGTGAACGCGCTGGCGCAGACCGTCTGGGGCGGCGCCGTCGCGGCCTGCGGCCTGGCGGGCTCCTCCGACTTGCCGGGCACGGTGCTGCCCCACATTCTGCGCAGCGTGGCGCTGCTCGGTATCGATTCGGTGATGGCCCCGGCGGCCCGGCGTGCGGTCGCCTGGGCGCGGCTGGCGCGCGATCTCGATCCCGCCCATCTGGCGGCGATGTACGAGGTCCAGCCCTTCGCCGCGCTGCCGGAACTGGCGGAGAAGATCGTCGCCGGCCAGATTCGCGGCCGTGTCGTGTTGGATCTGAACGCCTGAGAAAGGGCCGGACGCCGGGCGCGACGGGCGTTCAGCCCACGCGTTCGGCCCGGCGGTCCAGCGCCGCGCGGGTGCGGTCGCGGGTGTAGTCGACCAGATCGGCCAGGGCCGCGACCCCGGCCTCGGCGTCGCGGCTTTCCAGGGCGTGCAGGATGCGCTCGTGGAAGCCGACGATGGCCTGACGCTCGCGCACCCGGAAGATGATCATGTTGCTGACCGGCTGAAGCGCCTCGACCACCGCGTGCATCAGGAAGGACAGCAGCGAATTGCCGGCCGCGTCCACCAAAGCGCGGTGGAAGCGCACGTCCGAGGCGCAGAACTCCTCGTCCGTCAGGGACACGTCGCGCTGGCGCGCCAATTCGGTCCGCATCGCGTCGAGCTGCGCGTCGGTGCGCGTGGCGGCGGCCAGCCGGCAGCAAACGCCCTCCAGCTCCAGCCGCGCGGTCGCCATGTCGTCGAGCTGGATGTCGCCGACCGCGACCATCAGCGTCGTCGCGTTGGCGAGCGACAGGGCCGCGTCCTCCGGGGCCGGGCTGGCGACGAAGTTGCCGCCGGTCGGTCCCCGCCGCGAGCGGATCAGATGCTGCGCCGCCAGCCGCTTCAGCGCTTCGCGCACCGTCGGGCGGGACACCTTGAAGCGCTGGGCCAGTTCCTCTTCGGTCGGCAGGCGTTCGTCCACCTTCAGGCGGCCGTCCATGATCGCCGCCCGCAGGGTGTCGGCGATCTGCTTGGCCGCGCTGACCGTGACGACGCTCTCGAACTCCACCGGCATGCTCGCCCGCCTTCTTCCAGCACGAATTCCGCCCGCATTCTAACACAGCGCACGCCATTTCGAGACGACAAACGTCATCGGTTTATTCGTTTGACAAATGTATGTTTGGGGAGCCAACTGTCCCGGTCAGAACATAAAACGGCGGACCGGACGGTCCCGCCGGCCCCCTCGTCCAGCCGCCATGGCGTGGATTTCCGGCCGCCCTCCGCGCGACCGGCGACGCCCGGTGGCGGACCGCGATGGCGGGCCAACCGATGGGAGGAAAGCGATGCGTCTTTTCAAAGAGGCCAGCCTCAAGACCGCATGGGCGGTGTCGGTCGCCACGGCCGTCATGGCCGGCGCGCTGCCGGCGGCGGCGCAGGATCTCCCGGTCTTCCGGGTCGGCGTGCTGAACGACCAGTCCGGCCTCTATTCCGACATCGCCGGGCTCGGCTCGGTCGAGGCGGCGAAGATGGCGGTGGAGGATTACAAACCGGAGGCCAAGGGCTTCCGCGTCGAGATCGTCGCGGCCGACCACCAGAACAAGACCGACGTCGGCGCCGCCATCACCCGGTCCTGGTTCGACCAGCAGGGGGTGGACGTGGTGGCGGATGTGCCGACCTCCTCCATCGCGCTGGCGGTGTCGGAGATCGCGAAGGCGAAGGACAAGGTCTTCCTGGTGGCCAGCGCCGGCACCTCGGACCTCACCGGCAAGGCCTGCACCCCCAACAACATCCACTGGACCTACGACACCTGGGCGCTCGCCAACGGCACCGCCAAGGCGGTGATCGGGCAAGGCGGCGACAGCTGGTACTTCATGACCGCCGACTACGCCTTCGGCCATTCGCTGGAACGCGACGCCGTCGAGATCATCAAGGCCAACGGCGGCACGGTGCTGGGCAGCGTGCGCACGCCGTTCCAGACTCCCGACTTCTCCTCCTTCCTGATCCAGGCGCAGAACAGCCGGGCCAAGATCATCGCGCTCGCCAATTCGGGCGGCGACACCGTGGCCTCGGTCAAGCAGGCGGCGGAGTTCGGCGTCACCAGCGGCGGGCAGAAGCTGGCCGGGCTGTTGGTCTTCCTGACCGACGTGCATTCCATCGGGCTGGAGACGGCGCAGGGGCTGCTGCTGACCGAAGCCTTCTACTGGGACATGAATCCGGGCACGCGGGACTGGACCAAGCGCTTCGTCCAGCGCACCAACGGCCGCTACCCGACGATGAACCAGGCGGGGACCTACGCGTCGGTCCTGCACTGGATGAAGGCGGTCGCGGCGATGCCCGACAAGAAGGAGGCGCGCAGCGGCCAGCAGGCGGTCGCCGCGATGAAGGCGATGCCGACCGACGACGCCCTGTTCGGCAAGGGCAGCGTCCGCGCCGACGGCCGCACCATCCACGACATGTACCTGTTCGAGGTCAAGAAGCCGGCGGAATCGAAGGGTCCCTACGACTATTACAAGCTGGTGCAGACCATCCCCGGCGATCAGGCCTTCCGTCCGCTCGCCACGTCGGAATGCCCGATGATCACGGCGAAGAAGTAAGCGGAACCGGGGGGAAGGCATGGACGCCGTGTCGTCGAACGTCGCGAAGGGGAGGGCGGGCAAGGCCGCCTCGCTGACCCTTCTGCTGATCGCCGAGGTGTCGGCGATGTCCGTGTGGTTCGCCACCACCGCATCGCTCGCCGACATCAAGGCGCATTGGACGCTGGGGCCGTTCCACGAGGCGCTGCTGACCAGCAGCGTGCAGGCGGGATTCGTGGTCGGCACGCTGACCAGCGCCCTGCTCAGCCTTCCCGACCGCCTTGACCCGCGCCGGCTGTTCGCCGCCAGCGCGTTGGTCGCGGCGCTGGCCAATTTGGCGATCCTGGCGCTGGAGCCGACCAGCGTCCTGTTGCCGGTCCTGCGGCTGGTCACCGGCATGTGCATGGCCGGGGTCTACCCGGTCGGCATGAAGATGGCGGCGACCTGGGCGGAGCGCGATCTGGGCCTGCTGATCGGGCTGCTGATCGCGGCGCTGACTCTGGGTTCGGCCTCGCCGCATCTGCTGGCGGTGCTGGGCGGGGTCGACTGGCGGGTGCCCTACGTCGCGGCCTCGGCCGGGGCGCTGCTGGCGGCGGTGGCGGTATGCTTCGTCGCCATAGGCCCGCACGTCGCCAAGGCGCCGCCGCTGCGGCTCGGCAACGCGCTGGAGGCGTGGCGCAATTACCCGCTGCGCCTCGCCAACCTCGGCTATCTCGGGCACATGTGGGAGCTGTACGCCATGTGGGCGTGGCTGGCCCTGTTCCTGAACGAGAGCTTCGTGCTGGTCATGCCGGAGGGCGCCGGCGGGGCGGCGAAGCTTGCCACCTTCGCCATCGTCGGCGCCGGCGCGCTGGGGGCGCTCGGCGGTGGCTGGTGCGCCGACCGCTGGGGGCGGACGCTGGTCACCTCGGCCGCCATGCTGGTCAGCGGGGCCTGCGCGCTGACCATCGGCTTTCTGTTCGGCGGGCCGCCCTGGGCGATCGTCGCGGTCGGGCTGCTGTGGGGCGTCACCGTCATCGCCGACAGCGGGCAGTTCTCCGCCACCGTCGCCGAGTTGGCCGACCGCTCGCTGATCGGCACCATGCTGACGCTCCAGACCAGCGTCGGCTTCCTGCTGACGCTGGTCAGCATCCATCTGATCCCCTACGCGGTGGATCTGGTCGGCTGGCGCTACGCCTTTGCGTTTCTCGCCATCGGGCCGGCGCTGGGCACGCTCGCCATGCTGCGGCTGCGCGCGCATCCGGCCGCCGTCCGCATCGCCGGCGGTCGCCGCTGAAAGGCGCCGCCCCCGCTCCAACTTCCAAAAAAGGGCTTTCAGGGCATGACCTACGACACCATCCGGCTGGAGGAGCGCGGCGACGTCGCGTGGCTGGTGCTGAACCGGCCGGAACGCCTGAACGCGATGAACCAGACCATGCTGGGCGAGATCAACGCCGCGCTCGACGCGGTGGAGGCCGACGACCGGCTGCGGGCGGTGGTGGTCACCGGGGCGGGCAGCGCCTTCTCCTCCGGCTTCGACCTGAAGGAGCAGATGGAGAAACGGCCCCAGGGGATCGGCCAGTGGCGCGGTCTGCTGCGCAAGGATTTCGACACGGTGATGCGCTTCTGGCATTTCCCGAAGCCGACCATCGCCGCCGTCAACGGCCACTGCCTGGCCGGGGCCTTCGAACTGGCGCTGGCCTGCGACATGACCATCGCCGCCGACACCGCCGTGTTCGGCGAGCCGGAGCTGAAGTTCGGGGCCGGCATCGTCGTGATGCTGCTGCCCTGGATCGCCGGGCCGAAGCTGGCCAAGGAGATCATCATGACCGGCGCCGACCGCATCACGGCCGAGAAGGCGGAGCGCATCGGTATCGTCAACCGGATCGTCCCCGCCGACACGCTGGAGCGCACGGCGCTGACGCTGGCCCGCCACGTCGCCGCCGTCGATCCGACGCTGATGCGCCAGACCAAGCACGCGCTGAACCGAACCTTCGCGATCATGGGCATGGGCGAGGCGCTGGAGGCGGCGCTCGACATCGACCTGCACATCGAGGGCGAGGGCTGTCCCGACAAGATCCAATTCATGGAGATCGCCCGCCGCGAGGGGCTGAGGGCCGCGCTGGCTTGGCGTGACGCCCGCTTTCCGCCAGAGAACGGGGTGGAGGAGGGGACATGACGATCCCGGCGCTGGCCGCCCTTCTCCTCGATGCCTTCCGCGACGGGCGGAACCCCTGCGTCGAGGATCCCACCCGCAGCTTGCGGGCGGCCGACATCCGGACCCACGCCGAGGCCGTCGCCGAACGGCTGCGTGGGGCGGGGATCCGTCCCGACGAGCCGGTGATCGTCCAGGTCGACGGCAACGCCGCCGACCTCGCGAGCTTCCTCGGCGTCTGGCTGGCGGGCGGCGTGGTGGTGCCGCTCCACGCCCGCGCGCTCGACGCCACCCGGCGCGACATCCGCGAGCGGACCGGCGCGCGGCTGACGGTGGAGGGCGCGGCGGGAACGGTGGCGACCGATGGGTCTGCGCCGGCCGACCGGCCGCTGCTGAGCGGCGCGGCGCTGGTCATCTTCACCTCGGGCTCGACCGGCGCGCCCAAGGGGGCGGTGCTGGGGCACGAGCGTTTCGCCGGCAAAATCCGCGCCTTGCAGGGGATGCTGGGTTTCACAGAGCGCTCGGTCGTGCTGCTGCCGCTCCAGATCACCTTCATTTTCGGGATCTGGGTTGGGCTGCTGGCGATGACGACCGGCGCGCGGCTGCGCATGATGCCGAAATTCACCCCCGCCTTGGCGCGCGACGCGTTGGCCGACGGGGCAACGACGGCGGCCTTCGTGCCGACGATGATGCGGGCGCTGTTCGCCGATCCGGACGGGGCGGGGCGGGCGCCGGAACTGCGGCAGATCCTCACCGGTGGCGAACCGCTCGGCGGCGGGCTGGGCCAGCGGATCGCGGCGGCGTGGCCGGAGGCCGGGATTTTCGATCTCTACGGCCTGACCGAGACCGGCTCCTGCGACTTCTGCCTGCAACCCGGCGACCACGCGGTGGGAGCCGGCTCCATCGGGCGCACGACCGGCGGGGTGGAGCACCGCATCGCCCAAGGCGGGGACGGCGGCGAGGGCGTGGGGGAACTGTTGATCCGCAGCCCGTTCGGGATGCTCGGCTATCTCGACAACCCGGAGCTGACCGAGGCCTCCTTCACGGATGGCCATTTCCGCACCGGCGATCTGGCGCGTCAACGGGCGGACGGCTTCGTCGAACTGGTCGGCCGCTCCAAGGAGATCATCTCGCGTGGCGGCAACAAAATCGTACCGCTGGAGATCGACCGTCTCTTCGCCGCTCATCCCGACGTTGCCGCCGCGCTGACGACCGGCGTTCCGGATGAACTGCTGGGCGAGCGGATCCACGTCCTGCTGGTGCCGCGTCCCGGCGCGGACCTCGATCGCGCTGCCCTGCTGGCCTGGGCCGCCGAGCGGATCGAGCGGTTCAAGCTGCCCGACGTGATCCATATCGGGACCGACCTGCCGCTCGGCCGCACCGGCAAGGCCGACCGCAACACTTTGCGGGTGTTGGTGCTGCGGGAGCGGGAGGGCGGCGCCTGACTCCGCGTCTCAGCGCAGCGCGCGGATGGCGGCGGCCAGGGTCTCGATCTCCTCCTCCGTGTTGAACGCGTGCGGCGAGGCGCGCACCAGCGTCGGTAGGGCGCGCGCCGTCGCGTCGAGCAGCGTGCTCGACGGCTGGGAACTGCCGACGCCGATCCCCAACCCGGCGAGGTGGGCCTTCACGGGGCCGGCCTCCCGCCCGTCGAGCGAGAAGCCGACGATGGCCGCCGGATGCCGCCCGAGATCGTGCACCGTCACGCCCGCGATCCCGCTGAGCGACCTGCGGAGCTGGCCCGCCAGCGCTTGGCAGCGGACGGCGATGGCCTCGATCCCGATCTCCAGCGCGTAGTCCACCGCAACGCCCAAGCCCAGCCGAGCGGCGTAATTGTTTTCCCAGCTCTCGAACCGGCGGGCGTCAGGGCGCAGCTCGTAGCGGTCGGGCGCCACCCAGGGGGCGGCGAAATGGTCGATCATCGCCGGTTCGAGGCGCCGCATCAGGTCGCGCCGCGCGTAGAGGAACCCGCTGCCGCGCGGCCCGCGCAGGAACTTGCGCCCCGTCGCTGACAGCAGGTCGCAGCCGAGCGCCTCGACGTCGACCGGCATCTGCCCGGCCGCTTGGCAGGCGTCGAGCAGATAGGGGATGCCGTGCGCCCGCGCGACGCGCCCGACGGCGGCGGCCGGGTTGACCAGACCGCCGTTGGTCGGCACCCAGGTGATGGCGATCAGGCGCACGCGGCCGTCGATCATGCGCTCCAGCGCCTGCGGGTCGAGCGCGCCATCGGCGTCGTCCGGGACGACCTCGACCACCGCGCCCGTGCGTCGTGCCACTTGAAGGAACGCCACGTAGTTCGCGGCGTATTCGGCGCGGGCGGTGAGAATGCGGTCGCCGGGCTTGAACGTCGTGGCCAGGGCGTAGAAGGCCATCTGCCACGCGACGGTGGCGTTCTCGGTCAGGGCGATCTCGTCGCGGGCGCCGCCAACCAGCCGGGCGATGCTGTCGTAGACGCCGTCCAACCGCGCCGCCAATTCCGTCGCCGCCTCGTAGCCGCCGATCTCGGACTCCCGCCGCAGATAAGCGGTCATCGCATCGAGCACCGGCGTCGGCATCGGGCTGGCGCCGGCGTTGTCGAGGTGGACGCGGTGGGCGACGCCCGGCGTTTCAGTGCGCAGCCGCGCAAGATCGAGCGTCATCGAATCTCCATTCCCAAAGGCAGAGGTCGATTTGAACGGGAGACGCGAGCAAGATCAAGCGGGCTCGTCCCATGAGCCACGGCTATCGCCTTCGGCCAAACTCCGCCCGATGAAAGAGGGGTTTCCGAAAAAATCAGGCGATGTTCGTTTTTCCTCTGGACGGGGAGGAAATGGCTGCGTATAAGCCCGCTCCTCAGCCGACGGCGGCGCCCGACAGGGACGACGACGACGGTTGAAAGCCCCAGAAGGATCGGGGCAGTGGGTGTTTTCAAGAGGGGCTTCGCCGAGGCATCGGTGAAGAGGACGGAAAAAAGGGCTTGACCCGCTCCGGACAAACCGCTAGAAAGATTGCCTGCCAGCGCGAACCGGTCGGTTTGCGCGCCTCCGATCTCCAGACCGACGGGCACTCATCATCCGGTTCACCGGTTGATGGCTCGTCAACGTCGTCGAGGCATGGATCTTTGACATTGTTGATCGTGAAGTCGAGAAGGGATGCGCAGGCGGCGGTGAGGTTTTCACCGTTTGAGCGTTTGGTTCCGGTTCGTGAATGGGATCGGCACAAAACGCGGACGTCTGTTCGCATCCAAAGT
>NZ_RZIJ01000006.1 GCF_003989665.1 Azospirillum doebereinerae
GAACTCGGCCGTGAAAAGCCTCTGCGCCGATGGTACTGCGTCTTAAGGCGTGGGAGAGTAGGTCGCCGCCAGGTCGCCAAGGCACACGAACATCCCAGACACACAAGCACACCACCGACCCAAAGCTTCGCGCCTCATCCTCACAAACTCCACCCCCCGCACCAAACCACATCCGCGGGGTGGAGCAGCCCGGTAGCTCGTCAGGCTCATAACCTGAAGGCCGCAGGTTCAAATCCTGCCCCCGCAACCAACGACAGTTGACAGCCCGCCTCCCACGAGGCGGGCTGTCCGCGTTTGGGCTCCGCTTCGGCGCACGCCTCCAGGATCGCCAGCAGGTCGCCATGAAGCTGCGCCTCCAGCCCGGCGCCCGAGGGGCAGGGGGGACAGCACGACGCGGTCGACCATGGACCGGATCATCTCCATCGCGGCCATCCCCTCGTCGCCGTCGCCGAGCACGGACTCGAGCTCCGCGATCTTCCGCCGGTACGGCTCCGGCAGGTTGGCCGGCAGCAGCATCCCCGGCGCATCCGTGTGAGATGGTTCCCGTTTCCCGGACAGTTCGCTAAGCTTGGTTCGCCCACGATGAAGGACGGACCCGATGACGGGGCAATGCGAGCTGGTTTCCATCAGCCGGTCCAGCTACTACGAGCCAGCCAAAGGCGAGCCGGCCGCAAACCTGGAGCTGATGCGGCTGATCGACGGGCGGTTCGTGGAAACGCCCTGGTCCGGCAGCCGGCGGATGACCCGGCATCTGCGCCGGTACGGCCATGAGGTCAACCGCCAGCGGGTTCGCCGCCTGATGGCGCGGATGGCGCGGATGGGGCTGTGGGCGGTCTACCAACGCCCGAAGACGACAGTGCGGCATCCCGAGCACAAGATTTGGCCGTACTTGCTGCGCGACATGACCATCGACCGACCCAACTAGGTCTGGTGCGCTGACATCACCGACATTCCGATGCGTCGGGGCTTCCTGTATTTGGTGGCGGTGATGGACTGGGCGACGCGCAAAGTCTTGAGCTGGCGGGTGTCGAACACCACGGACGTCGAATTCTGCATCAAGGCCGTTGAGGGGGCGATGGCGCGGCACGGCCGGCCGGACATCTTCAACACCGATCAGGGCAGCCCGTTCACCAGTCCGCGTTTCACCGGCCTCTTGACCGCAGTCGGCATCCGGGTATCATGGACGGGCACGGCCGGTGGATGGGCAACGTCCTCATTGAACGGCTGTGGCGATCGATGTAATACGAGTGCGTTTACCTCCACGCCTTCGAGACCGGCAGCGAGGCTAGGTCCGGGATCGGTCGCTGGATCAATGACTACAACGCCGACCGCCCGCACTCGGCAGCAGAACCCCGGCAGAGGCCTACGAGGGCACACCGAAACAGATCAGATTGGCGGCATAACAGGAACCAGAACCAAGCTTATTTCAGCCGAAAATCTGTCCGGGAAATGGGGACCAACTCAGACAACGCCTTGGCCGAGACGATCAACGGCCTCTACAAGACCGAAGTGATCCGGCGCCGGGGGCTGTGGCGCACCCTGGAGGCCGTCGAGTTCGCCACCCTCGATTAGGTGGACTGCTTCAATCACCGGCGCCTGCTCGAACCCATCGGCAACATTCTGACCTCCGAGGCCGAAGCACGCTATTATGCTCAACCCGAAGGCGTCACCATGGTGGCGTGATTCAACCAAATCAACCTCCGAGAAACCCGGATCGGTTCGGCACGCAACGTGAGCGTGTCAGCGACATCATGGGGTCAGCAGCGCATGGCGTGGCATTCCGCTCGGCAGGCTTGGCGCGCGAGAAGCGCTTCAAGAGTGGCCTTTGCACGCTCGGCATTCTCCGCGGCGGTCCGCTCCAGATTCTCGACGATCGACGAAGGGAGCGGTGCATCCAGGCCGATGGGAATCCATGGCTCCATCGTCCAAAGGAGCGCCGTCAGATGCGCGTCGTGCCGCTCCGCCAGACGTGCGGCGGCTTCGACGCGTTTGATGCCGATCGGCGATCGTCGAAATGCACCAGGATGTCCTTGCAGACCATGGCTTCCTCCATTCGTTGAAAACATCCTTATCCCCAGAATGAGCGGTTTGGGTGGCCTATTCCTTTATCTGCATCAAGTTGCCCCTCTTGACGTTTCCCATGCCGCGTACCGATCAGCCTTCAGCATCGGAGGATTGAATCAACGCGAGCATGGACGCTTCGACGACATCAAAAGCCACGCCCGCGTTCAGGCGGTGCCAAGTCAGCGCACTGATCCCTTCTTCGGCCTGGGCATCGAGGACCGCCACCGTCGCGTCCGACGGGTCGTCACGCCGCATGGCCACGCGTTTCCTGAGCAGAGCGGATGGAGCGTCTAGCCAGACGCCAAGGAACGGCGCGTCCGCTTCCGCTGCCAGTTCCATCAACTGGGTACGCTCCGTGGGCTGGTGGTGGGTCGCGTCGAGAATCACCCCTCTTCCGGCTCGCAGGGCGATCCGGGCCAGACGCCGCAGAGTGCTGTAAACCCGCTGGGTCACCTCCGGCCGATAGGCCTCCTCCGGCAGACGGTCGGTCGGGGCGACACCGAACATCCGCTTCCGCTCGATGTCGCTTCGCAGATGCAGGGCACCCGGCGCCAGACCGAAGGCGGGAGCAACGGCGGCGGACAACCGGCTTTTTCCGGAGCCGGACAGTCCGCCGATGGCCAGAAGCCGGGGCTGGACCGGCTCGAGAAAGTCCAGCGCGGCCGCGATGTAGGCGCGCGCGCGCGCTGGCAGATCGGCCGTGCCGGAACCGAGCCGAACCTGCGCCGCCAGGACCTTGGCCCGGATGGCGGCCCGCAGGCTGAGGAAAAGAGGCAAGAGCGCCAGCCCCGTGATCTCGTCCTCCTCTGCCTTGGATTGCCAGAGATAACCGTTGAGGAGACGTGCCGCGTGACCGCGTAGTCCTCGTTCGCACAGATCCATGATCAGGAAGGCCAGATCGTAGAGGATGTCGGAAGTGGCGAGATCGTCGCTGAACTCGAGCGCGTCAAAGAGGACCGGCTCGTCGTCCAGCAGGACGATGTTCCGCAGATGCAGATCGCCATGGCAACGCCGGACCTTGCCGCCCGTCGCCCGCCGCCGCAGCAACGCCTGGCCATGATCGAACGCCTCGGTCAGACGCTCGCGCAACCGAGCGGCCTGCGTTCTGGGGAAGAGATCGGAAGCGGTGTCGATTTCGTCCAGGGTTTCCTGCAAAACGCTTCCAAGCGACTCCACGGCCGTCCCTCCGCCCTGGGGCGGCGCCCGGTCGTGGAGACGGACGATCGCGCGAGCGAGCCGGTCGATCATCCGGGGGCACAGGGCCTGCCGGTCCGCAAGCCGGTCGAAGGTCGCCTCCTCGTCGAAGCGTCGCAGATGGACCGCCCATTCGACGATCTCGCCGTCACCGCCCAACTGGAGCCGGTTGCCGCAGCGGACGATGGGAATCGTGCCGAGATAGAGCGTCGGCGCGCTCATCCGGTTGACCGTGATCTCCGCTTCGCAGCACCGCCTGCGCTTTTCGAGAGAGGACAGGTCCATGTAGGGAAAGCGGACCGCTCGCTTGACTTTGTAGACATCGGCGCCAGCCAGGAAGACGACCGCGCCGTGGGTTTCGATGCGCTTGACCGGCTCGGACAGACCGTGGGTGGCCGGGTCGGCCAGGAAAGCGAACACGGCGCTTTGGCACCCGGTCATCGGGGCCGGCGGTTCGGCGGACATGGGCTGTCCCGGTTCGACGGCGGCCCGCCTATCCGTTCCAACTTCTCCGCGAGACAGCGCTCCTGCGCTCATCCTGCACTCCAGGGATCATCGCTGCGATCGAACGAGGCGGCCACCGGGACCGCCATCCTCCCTTCCTCACGGACCTTCGGCGCCGACCGGCCCCCCGGAGGCGCTGTTCGGTGAAGCCGCCGGCAGAGGATGGTTGTGTGCGAAGCGATACAGCAGCCGCTTCAACTGCATGGCATGCTTGTGGTCGCCCCGTGCCTCGGCAGCGTGGATGTCGTCCAAAATCAATCGACGCAGGACAGTCTGCCCGCGGGCCGTCTCGACCAGATAATGGCCGAACTCCATCGCGCAAAGCTCTGGAATGTGCTCGTGTTCCATGATGGCGGCGATCTCCTCTTCGGACAGGTCGCACAGCGCCAGACAGTCTTCCCGGGTCAGCATGATGGCCTCCCTTGATGATGGCTCATTGTCTTCCAGGGCCGGACCCGGCGTCTTAATCAAGATCAATGGCGACGGCCGCAATTCGGTGCGGAATGGCCACGTCACAGCCATGGGGCATCCGTCATGCCAGGAGCGAATCTCGCCATCGAGCCTCCGAACGCCGACCGCGTCCGGCCGCTTCCGATCCAGGCCCCCCAGGGTGCGCCCACCCCGGATGAGCCAATTCATTACGAGAGCGATGGCTCCGCCGCGACCGCTCTGGAAGACGCCGTGGACCGTTCCCTTCATGCGGCACAGGCCCGCATCACCGGAGGCATCTCGCCAGCCGCCCTCGTCGCCGCCTATCTCGACTGGGCCGCGCATCTGGTCGGCAGCCCCGGCAAACAAATGCAACTCGTCCGGAAGGCGGCGCGCAAGACGTTGCGGTTCGCGGTTTACGCCGGGCGTTGCGCCAGCCAAGACGGCGCCATCGGCCGCTGCATCGAGCCGCTGCCGCAGGACCGCCGTTTCACCGGCGACGTCTGGCGGCATTGGCCCCACAACCTTCTCCATCAAGCCTTTCTGCTCAATCAGCAATGGTGGCACAACGCGACCACCGGCGTGCGCGGCGTCAGCCGGCAGCACGAGGCGGTGGTGGCCTTTGTCGCGCGTCAGCTCCTCGACACCGTCTCACCCTCGAACTTCCTTCTCACCAACCCTGAACTCCTGCAAAGAACGGTGCGGGAGGGTGGGTTGAACATCCTCCGCGGCGCGCAGAACCTGATTGAGGATTGGGGACGGGCGATGGCCGGCGAGAAGCCCGCCGGCACCGAGCGCTTCCAGGTCGGCCGCGACCTCGCGCTGACGCCGGGCACGGTGATCCACCGCAACCGGCTGATCGAACTGATCCAGTACAAACCGAACACCGGCACGGTGCGGCCCGAGCCCGTGCTGATCGTCCCGGCCTGGATCATGAAATACTATGTCCTCGATCTCTCGCCCGGCCATTCGCTGGTGGAGCATCTGGTCGACCAGGGCTTCACGGTGTTCATGATCTCCTGGCGGAACCCGGAGCCCGAGGATCGCGACCTCGGCATGGAGGATTACCGCAAGCTGGGTGTGATGGCGGCGCTCGACGCGGTGACGGCGGTGATCCCCGGCGCGCCCGTCCATGCCGTCGGCTACTGCCTGGGTGGAACGCTGCTGGCGATCGCCGCCGCCGCCCTGGCCCGCGACCCGAACGAACGGCTGCGCTCGGTGACGCTGTTCGCCACCCAGACCGACTTCACCGAGGCGGGCGAACTGATGCTCTTCATCAACGAAAGCCAGATCACCTTTCTGGAGGACATGATGTGGGAGCAGGGTTTTCTCGACGCCAAGCAGATGACCGGCGCCTTTCAACTCCTGCGGTCGAACGACCTGATCTGGTCGCGCATGATCCACGACTATCTGCTGGGAGAGCGCGCGCCGATGAACGCCCTCATGGCCTGGAACGCCGACGCCACCCGCATGCCCTGCCGCATGCACTCCGAGTATCTGCGCCGCCTGTTCCTCGACAACGACCTTGCCGAAGGGCGCTATCTGGTGGATGGAAAGCCGGTCGCGCTCAGCGACATCCGCGCGCCGGTCTTCGCGGTCGGCGCCGAGCAGGACCATGTCGCCCCCTGGCGCTCGGTCTTCAAGCTCCATCTCCAGACGGACACGGACGTCACCTTCCTGTTGACCAGCGGCGGGCACAACAGCGGCATCGTGTCGGAGCCCGGCCATCCAGGCCGCTCCTACCAGGTCCGGACGCAGGCCAGCACCGATCGCTTCATCGACGCCGACGTCTGGGCGGCCACCACGCCACGGACGGAGGGATCCTGGTGGCCCGAGTGGTGCCGCTGGCTGGAGGCACGCTCCGGGCCCCCCATCGCGCCGCCCGCCATCGGAGCGCTCGATGCCGGCCTGACGCCCCTGTGCGACGCGCCGGGCCGCTATGTGCGGCAGGGGTGAGCGCGGATGGGCGTGGCTCGCCACCGCGCCGGCCGCGTTCACCCCTGGACGGCGGCCTGCTTGACCTCCGCCGGCGTCTCGACGGCAAAGGAGAGGAGCAGGCTGGTGCCCGCATCGACCGACCATTCGGGCTCCGCTCCGACTTGGTCCGCAAGCATCTCGATCAGCTTGGTGCCGGACGACCGCGTCCGGTTGGCGGCCATGCCGACTCCGTCGTCGGCCAGCCGCAGCCACGCCCGGCTCGTCTCCCCCATCCACAATTCGAGCGTGATCGTGCCGGCCCGTCCCGGAAAGGCGTGCTTGGCGCTGTTGGTGATGAACTCGTTGGCGATCAGTCCGAGCGAGACCGCGGTGCCGTGATCGACGCGCACCTCGTCGACCTTCGCCTCGAACGTGATCCCTTCGACCCGCCCGCGACGGTAAAGCGCGATGGCGTGCCCACACAGTTCCTGCAGATAACCGCCCAACTCGACCGTCCCGACCTGGCTGGCGTCGTAAAGCCGGCTGTGGACCAGACGCAGCACCTCGATCCTGCCTTCCAGTTCGCTCAGGATGCCGCAGCTTCCGGCGCAGCCGGTCTGGAAGCGCTCCAGGGCGATCAGGCTCATGATGGCCTGGAGGTCGTTCTTCACCCGATGCTGGAGTTCGCGCATCGCCGTCGTGTGTTCCTCGACCGTCTTGCGCAGATGACGGCTGGCCGTGTGCAGCGACCCATACACCAGAGCCAGTTCCGCCGAGGCCGAGGCCGGGACGGACGGCAGATCCGCGCCCGGCCGTTCCATGGCCTCCGCCACCCGCGCCAGCCCGGTCACGGAAAGCGACAGCCGGCGCGCGTAGCCAAGCACGAAGAGCGCGGCGACCACCATCATCAGGCCGCTGACGACGATCGACAGCCACAATGACCGCCACAACGGCTCCTCGAACACCGCGGCCGGAGCGGCGAAGGCGACGGTCCAGCCGGACACGGCCGACCGGGAATAGACCAGCGACAGCGGTTCCCCCTCCAGGGCCGGGCCTTCCGCCCGGCCTTCCGGGGCTTGGCGGATCGCGTCCAGGACCCAGCGGGGCGCCGGCTTGCCGACGAACCGTTCCGCCGCCCGCGTGCGGGCGACGACGACACCGGCCGCATCGATGATCCCTGCCACCCAGCCGGCGGCGACCCCTTCCTCCTGAAGGAGCTTTTCCCACTTGGTCGCCGTAACCACGGCGATGAGCACGTGCGACGGTCCGTCCTTTCCCGGAACAGGAACGAGCACCGCGGCCACGTAGGCTTGCGCGATCGGCCCGTACATCAGATCCGACACCTGCGGCTGGCCGGTCGCCAGTGTTTTCGCCACCAAGGGATCGACGGGGTTCGGGCTCGGTGCCGGAGTTCCGAACGGAAGAGCGGTGGAAAACAGCAGGTCGCCCCCGGCTTCGCGGAGGGTGACATGCGACCATTGGGGGTGTCTGGCCTTCACCTCCTGCGCGACGCGGTAGGCGCGCTCCGAATTCGGATCGTCGGCCATGCCGATCGCGAGGCTTTCCAAGGTCGCGATGGTGACGAGGAGTTGCCGGTCCAGCGCGACCGAAAAGGCATGGACGGTCCTCTCCATCTCGGCCTCGGCGAATCGACGCTGATACGACAGGTTCCAAGTGATCAGGCCAATGGCGACAAGAGCCATGGACGCCAGCACCGCGACCACCATGTTGAAAAGGCCGTGGCTGATTTTCCATCGCGCAGCCTCAAGCGAGGGCGACCAAGCGTTCGACGACAGTGAAAGCTTCATGAGAAGCCCCCGGAGCACAAATTTGAGAAGGGTGGCGGCCTGCGGTTCGCAACACCGGCGCACAGCATGCTGGCGTATGCGATGGCATATAACTACCAGATCCACAAAACATCGACATAAATAATTTGCGCAAATTTTGTCGCATCAAAACATAATATGACATTTGTAATAGATTGGCTCCCGAGATTATTATCTTGCATCCTGAGGGAAATTTAACGGTGATTGTTAAGTGACAAAATAATTTTCTTTATGCAAGACGAAATCTGCTTGTTCCCTTGTGCAATATTTTGAAGCCTTGTTGTGTGGTCCGACGCCGAAGGTCGATGTCCGTTGACAGAAGCGCGACGCAACGACAGCGGACCGCCGGAATTTTTGAGCACGCACCCGCCATCCTCCAGCCTCTCGCCATGCGACATTTCGCCGTGAAACGCGACACGCCGGATGTTCGGGCAGGAACCGAACGACGGCTCGCTGCACAAAGCGGCTCGGCTCCGGTTGGGAAGACGATCTCGAAATCCGAGGCAGCCCTTGGTCTTCCAGCCGTTCGCCTTCCAGCCCGATCGGCGGAGACCATCGTTTCCGGTCTCCGCGCCACGGACGGGCCGACCATTAACCTTGATCAATGCAGGCGCGGCCCAGTTTGGTCGAAAATGCTCCCGGAACGCGCCGATTTCCGGCCTTCGCGCACTCCGGCGTCCAGGCGCGGACCGCCCCGCAACAGAGAGGCATCACAGGAGGCACATCATGTCCTACCGGGTCATGCTGGTTCCGATGAATGGCAGCGAAACCGATGCTCCCGCTCTGCGCATGGGGCTTGCCTTGGCGGCGGAGTTCAACGGGCATGTCGACGCGCTCTGCATCACGCCGCGACCGGAGGACGGTCTGCCGGTCTTGGCGAAAGGGCTGCCCGAGTCGACGATCGAGGAGATGACCCGCATCGCCCGGGCGGCGCTCGACGCGCGCCGCAAGAGCGCCCGATACGCCTTCGACCGCTCCGTCCTGAGCTTGACCGGAATCACCGCCGACGGCCAGCCCGGCTTGGCGGGGCCATCCGCGTCCTGGCGCGAGCTTCACGGTTCCGCGGACACCCTGCTTCCCAGGGAGGGGCGGAAATCCGACCTCATCCTCCTCGACCACACGACCGCTCCGGCCCAGCGGACCCTCATCGAAGCGACGCTCCTTTCTGCGGGGCGGCCTGTGCTGCTGGTTCCTCCCAGCGCGGCGCCGGCACCGGTGGGGCGCTCGGTCGCCATCGGTTGGAACGGCGGCGTCGAAGCCGCGCGGGCCGTGGGCGCAAGCCTGCCGTTCCTCCAGCGCGCCGACAGCGTCTTCGTGCTGACCGCCAACCCCTCCAAGGTGGACGAGCATGGCAGCGCCGGAGTGGAGCGCTACCTTGCCTGGCACGGCGTGGCGGCCAAGATCGTCGCGGTGCATCCTGGGATCGACGATGTCGGAACGGCTTTGATCCGGCGGGCCGGCGACCTCGGCGCGGATTTTCTGGTCATGGGAGCCTACGGCTACAGCCGGATGCGTGAAGCCGTGTTCGGCGGCGTGACGCGGTGCATGCTCCAAACCCCGAAGATGCCGCTGCTCCTGGCGCATTGAGCGCCATCCCGAGGGATCGGCTCAACGCGCAGCGACGCGCCGTTCCTTCCCCCCTTCATGCGGTCAGGAAAGAACGGTCCGCGCCGACATGAGGGGCGGGGGCGTGGCCAGGGTGGTGAGGAGCGGTCCAGCCCACGACCACGACCGTGTCGTGGGCTGGACATCAGTTAAGGCGGGACTCCTCCGATTGGAGAGTGCCCTTTTCCTTCCGGGCCGGATCGGGGAGCTTCCGGACCGATCCGTTTCTGCGCCGGACCAGCACGTCGATTTCGTACCCGAGGGAACGCACCCGTTCGGCTTCGCGCAAGGCGAACTCCATGGCCGCCCGCCGCGATGGAAAACATCCACTGCCGTCCCCGTCGCCGCACCCGACCGTCCATTTGGCCTCTTCGCGGTCAACGACAAAGAAAATACGCGGTATCATGGGGTCCTCCAGACTTCGAGATGTGCGGCACGTCTTCCCATCGCCCTCCTTCCGTGGCCTCACTTTGAACGCGGCGGCGCGGGGCCGTCTTTATCCAGGTTAAGAAGACGGGAGCGTGTCTCCTGGCCGGCGGACACGGCGAACCGACACCCGGCCGGTTAACCCAGATCAAAGCGGCGCCCGAGCGAAGCCCTACCATCGTTCCCGGCCGGCAATCCGTCCAGCATGGGGCCGCGTGCTCCCGACCGGAAAGCCGCCGCCAGCCAAAGAGGTGCGCGATGGTCACGATGAAAGCCGCGATCTTCGTCGAGCCGGGCCGGATCGTCCTGGACGACAAACCGATCCCCGAGGTGGGTCCCCTCGACGCCCTTGTGCGGGTGACGACGACGACGATCTGCGGGACCGACATCCACATCCTCAAGGGCGAATACCCCGTCCATCGCGGCTTGACGGTCGGCCACGAGCCGGTGGGAATCATCGAGAAGCTCGGCTCGGCCGTCGTCGGCTACGAGGAGGGGCAGCGGGTCATCGCCGGGGCGATCACGCCCAGCGGGCACAGCCACGCGTCGCTCGCCGGCTGCCACGCCCAGGACGGCTGCGGCACGCGCCATGGCTGGAAGCCGGTCGGGGGCTGGAAATTCGGCAACACCATCGACGGCTGTCAGGCGGAGTACGTCCTCGTTCCCGACGCGATGGCCAACCTCGCGCCGATCCCGGACGGTCTGACCGACGAGGAGGTGCTGATGTGCCCCGACATCATGTCCACCGGATTCGGCGGCGCCGAGAAGGCCGGCATCCGCATCGGCGACACCGTGGCGGTCTTCGCGCAGGGGCCGATCGGGCTCTGCGCCACCGCCGGGGCCAGGCTCAAGGGGGCGACGACGATCATCGCCGTCGACACCGTGCCGGAACGGCTGGCGATGGCGCGCCGCATGGGCGCCGACCACGTCATCGACTTCCAGCAGACCGATCCGGTCCGGGAGATCCTGCAACTGACCGATGGGCGTGGCGTCGACGTCGCCATCGAGGCGCTGGGCACCCAGAGCACCTTCGAGTCCTGCCTGCGGGTTCTCCGGCCCGGCGGAACCCTGTCGAGCCTCGGGGTCTACTTCGGCGATCTCCGCCTTCCGCTCGGCGCCTTCGCGGCCGGGCTGGGCGACCACACGATCGTCACGACGCTGTGCCCCGGCGGCAAGGAACGGATGAGGCGGCTGATGGCGGTCGTGGCGTCCGCGCGTGTCGACCTGAAACCGCTGGTGACCCACCGATTCCGCCTCGACGACATCGAAAGAGCCTATGACCTTTTCGGCCACCAGCGCGATGGTGTGGTGAAGGTCGCGATCATCCCTTGACCGACGCGGCCCTCCGTCCGCCCGCAGGAGGCGTGCCCTCATGACCCCCGACGACCTCGGCAGCCCGCCTCTCTCCGCCGTCCTCCGGACTCTGGACGCCACCACCGCCGGGCTGGACGGCGCCGAGGTCGAGCGCCGCCGCCGGCGCTACGGCCCGAACCGCCCGCTGGCGCATGGCCGGCGGCCGCCGTGGGTGCAATTCCTTAGCCGCTTCCTCAACCCGCTGGTCCTCATCCTGCTGTTCGCCAGCGGCCTGTCGGCGGCGACCGGCAACGTCGCCAGCTTCGTCATCGTCCTGGCGATGGTGCTGCTCAGCGTCACCCTGGACTTCGTGCAGGAGATGCGGGCCGAGACCGCCGTCGACGCCCTGCGCCGCAGCGTCGCGTTGCGCGTCCGGGTCCGTCGCGACGGCATCGAGCGGTCGGAGCCGGCGGAGCAGCTCGTGCCGGGCGACGTCGTCCGCCTTGCCGCCGGCGATCTGGTGCCGGCCGATTGCCGGCTCATCGAGGCGCGCGACCTGTTCGTGAACCAGGCCATGCTGACCGGGGAGCCCTACCCGGTGGAGAAGCACGCCGACGCCCCCGACGCCTTATCCGCCCCGCACCCGGACCCGGCCGAGGCGCTCGACACCGTCTTCATGGGCACCTCGGTGATCAGCGGCAGCGGTCTGGCCCTGGTCTGCCGGACCGGCGACGCCACCGCCTTCGGCCAGTTGAGCGGCACCCTCCAGGCCCCGCCGCCGCCCACCGCCTTCGAGCTGGGCATCCGCCGGTTCGGCTTCCTGATCCTACGGCTGACGGTTGTCCTGGTGCTGTTCGTGCTGGCGGTCAACACGCTGTTCCACCGTCCCTGGCTGGAGTCGCTGATGTTCGCGCTGGCGCTCGCGGTCGGGCTGACGCCGGAGCTGCTGCCGATGATCGTCACGGTCACGCTGGCGCGCGGCGCGATGCGGCTGGCGAAGCGCCGGGTCATCGTCAAGCGGCTGGCCGCCATGCACAACATCGGCGCCATGGATCTCCTGTGCACCGACAAGACCGGGACGCTGACCGAGGCGACGATCCGCATGGTCCGCCATCTGGACGGCCGTGGCGCCGAGAGCGAGCGGGTGTTCCGCCTTGCCTATCTCAACAGCCGTTTCGAGAGCGGCATCCGCAGTCCGCTGGACGAGGCCATCCTCGCCTTCCGCGCGGTGGACCTGACCGGCTGGGAGAAGATCGACGAGGTGCCCTTCGATTTCGAGCGGCGGCGGGTCTCCGTGCTGGTCGCCAACGGCGCGGAGCGGCTGCTGGTGGTCAAGGGCGCGCCGGAGGACGTGCTGCGGCAATCCACCCATTACGAGACCGGGGACGGCGCGGTCGCGCCGCTCGATCCGGCGGCGCGGGCGGGGCTGGACCGGCTGTTCCAGACGCTGGGCGAGGACGGCTTCCGCGTGCTGGCCATCGCGTCCAAGACGGTCGGCGCCGACCACGTCTCCGCCGCCCTGGCGGACGAGAGCGACCTCGCCTTCGCCGGCTACGCGGTGTTCCTCGACCCGCCCAAGCCGAGCGCCATGGCGGCGATCCACGCCCTGACCAAGGCCGGGGTGAACATCCGCATCCTGACCGGGGACAACGAACGGGTGACGCGGCACGTCTGCGCCGAACTCGGTCTGACCGTCACCGGGCTGCTGACCGGGGACGATCTGCGGGGGATGAGCGAGGAGGCGTTGCGGGCGCGGCTGGCCAAGGTCAACGTCTTCTGCCGGGTCACCCCGGCGCAGAAGGAGCGCGTGCTGCTGGCCCACAAGCGGGCGGGGCGGGTGGTCGGCTTCCTGGGCGACGGGATCAACGACGCCTCGGCCATCCACGCCGCCGACATCGGCATCTCGGTGGACAGCGCCGCCGACGTCGCGAAGGAGGCGGCCGGCGTCATCCTGCTCGACCAGGATCTGTCGGTGGTGCAGGAGGCGGTGATGGAAGGGCGACGCACCGTCCAGAACGTCACCAAATACATCCTGATGGGCAGCAGTTCGAACTTCGGCAACATGTTCAGCATGGCGGGCGCGTCGCTGTTCCTGCCCTTCCTGCCAATGCTGCCGATCCAGGTGCTGCTCAACAACCTGCTCTACGACGCCTCGGAGGCCAGCATTCCCTTCGACACTGTCGAGGCGGAGGCGCTGGCCCGGCCGGCGCAATGGGATTTGCGGCTGATCCAGCGCTTCATGCTGGTGTTGGGGCCGGTCAGTTCGCTGTTCGATTTCCTGACCTTCTACGTGTTGATCCATGTCTTCGGCGCCGGCGAGGCGCTCTTCCAGACCGGATGGTTCGTCGAAAGCCTGGCGACCCAGGTGCTGGTCATCTTCGTGATCCGCACCCGGCGGAGCTCCCTGCGCGACCGGCCCCCGCCGGTTCTGATCGGGCTGACGCTCGGCGCCGCGACCGTCGGCGCGCTGCTGCCGTTGACGCCGCTCGGCGCCTTCTTCGGTTTCGTGGTGCCGCCCGTGTCCTTCTATCTCTTCCTGGCGGCGGCGGTCGCCACCTACCTGCTTCTGGTCGAAACGGTCAAGCGCCTGTTCTTCCGTTGCATCGCTCCCCGGCCCGGACCCGGCCGGCGGAATGCCCCTGCCGGGACGGGTTTCCATGCTGGATGACAGACCGGCGCCGCCGGAGGCGTGGCACAGCCACAGCGGCGGGGAATGCCTGCGACGGCTCGACAGCCGGCCGGGCGGGCTGACGCCGCACGAGGTCGAGGCCCGGCAGCGGCGCCACGGTCCCAACAGCCTTCCCGCCAAGCCCCCGGCCGGCTGGATCGCGCTCGGCCTCCGCCAGTTCCTCAACCCCCTGGCCCTGCTGCTGCTGGCGGCGGCGGCGGTGTCGCTGGCGCTGGGGGAGTTCCCCGACGCCGGGTTCATCCTGCTGGTCCTCGTCGTCAACGCCGTCGTCGGCGCGCTCCAGGAAGGCCGGGCCGAGCGTGGCGCCGCGGCGCTCGGCGGGCTGGTGCGACAGGAGGCCACGGTCCTGCGCGCGGACCGGCGCCAACGCCTCGACGCCGCAGAGTTGGTGCCGGGCGACATCGTCGTGCTGGAGGGCGGCGATCTGGTTCCGGCCGACATCCGCCTGTTGGAAGCCGAGCGTCTGACGCTCGACGAAAGCCTGCTCACGGGGGAGTCCCTGCCGGTCGAGAAGACGGCGGACGCCATCCTGCCGGCCGCCCTGGCCCTTGGCGAGCGGACGACCCTCCTGCACGCCGGAAGCTTGGTCCAGCGCGGTCGGGCGGTCGGGGTCGTGGTCGCCACCGGCCTGCGGATGGAGATCGGCCAGATCGCCCGCGCGTTGGAGCGGGTGGAAAGCAAGGCCCCGCTGGTGTTGCGGCTGGAGCGCTTCACCCGCCTGATCGGCGCGGCCGTCGTCGGGGCGGTGGCGGCGCTGGCGGCGTTCGGCCTGATCCTGGGCCTGCCGCCGGCCGAGATTTTCTTCGTCGCGGTGGCGCTCGCCGTGTCCGCCATCCCCGAGGGGCTGCCGATCGCGGTGACGGTAGCCCTGGCGGTCGCCGCCCGCCGGATGGCGCGCCGCAACGTGATCGTCCGGACCCTGCCGATGGTCGAGGGGTTGGGGGCCTGCACCGTCATCGCCAGCGACAAGACCGGCACCCTGACGGAAAACGCCCTGACCGTGCAATGCCTGTGGCTGCCGGACGGGAGCAGCGTCGAGGCCGGACGCGACGAACCGCCGGAGCCGGCGATCCGGCTCGCCACGGCCGGCGCCCTGTGCAACGACGCGGCGCTCGGCCCCGGCCCCGGCCTCAACGGCGACCGCAGCGGCGCGACGGGCGACGCCGTCGACGTCGCGCTGCTGCTGCTCGCCTCCCGCTGGCGCACGGCGCCATCCCCCGGCCCGGAGGGGGCGCGCTGCGGTGCCATCCCCTACGAGCCGGCCAACCGCATGGCGGCCGTCTTCACTCGGCGGACGGAGGGCGTTCACGCCACGGTCAAGGGCGCTGTGGAAGCGGTGCTGCCGATGTGCCGGGGCGAATCCGGCCCCATCCTGGCGGCCAGCCGGGCCTTGGCGGAGGACGGCCACCGGGTCCTCGCCATCGCCGAGGGGCGGGTGGAGGCGCCCGGCGGCCCGGAGGTCCTGCGGGGGCTGACGCCGCTCGGCCTCGTCGCCCTGGCCGACCCGCTGCGGCCGGAAGCGGCGGCGGCCGTGCGCGACGCGCGGGCCGCCGGCGTCCGCGTCTGCATGGTCACCGGCGACCACCCGGCCACCGCCCTGGCGATCGCCCGCCGCCTGGGCATCGCCGACGCGCGCACCGGCGTCGTCCACGGCGACGATCTGGCCGCGTCCAAAGGCCCGGAGGAGCGCCGCCGTCTGGTCGCCGACGCCACCGTCTTCGCCCGCATCGAGCCCTTGCAGAAGCTGTTGATCGTCGAGGCGCTCAAGGCCAACGGGGATTTCGTCGCCGTCACCGGCGACGGGGTGAACGACGCCCCGGCGCTGGCCTCCGCCCACATCGGCGTGGCGATGGGCCGGAACGGCACCGACGCCGCCCGGCGGGCCGCCGGGCTGATCCTGGCCGACGACAACTTCGCCTCGATCGTCGCCGGCATCCGGGAGGGCCGCATCGCCTATGCCAACATTCGCAAGGTGGTCGCCTTCCTGATGGCCAGCAGCATCGCCGAAATCGGCGTGTTCTTTCTCAGCCTCGCGTTCGGTCTGCCGCTTCCGTTCTTCGCGCTGCAACTGCTGTGGCTGAATCTGGTGACCGACACCATCCAGCACATGGGGCTGGCGCTGGAGCGGGAGGAGCCGGGCTTGCTGGCGCGCGGCCCCCGCGCCCCGTCGGAGCGGCTGTTCGACCGCTGGATGGTGGCCCAGACCCTGCTGGCCGGCGCCACGATGGCGGTCGTCTGCACGTTTGCCTATCGCGGGCTGCTGGACGCGGGCCACACCGTCGAGGCGTCGCGGAACCTCGTTCTCCTGCTGATGGTCTGCTTCCAGAACGTCCATGTCTTCAACTGCCGTTCGGAAATCCACTCCGCGTTCGGCCACTCGATGCGCGGCAATCCCTGGCTTCTCCTGGCGGTCCTGACCTCGCAGGCCGTTCATCTCGGCGCGATGTACACGCCCGGACTGCGCGACCTGCTGGGCCTCGCGCCGGTCGCTCCGCTGGAGTGGATGGGCGTTGCCGGCGCCTCCCTCGGCCTGATCCTGGTGATGGAGACCTACAAGGCCGTCCGGCGGGCGCTCGGGTCCCGGTAACGCGGGCTTGCCGCGCCGGTTGCGCTCAGCGGAAAGTGGCGAGGTGGCGGCGGAAGCGGGCGAGGCTCCAGAGGAAGAACAGGGCGCCGATGCCGGCCGTGGCGGCGAAGCGCGGCCAGACCACCGCGATGCCTGCGCCACGGAACAGAATGGCCTGGGCGAAGGCGACGTAATGGGTGGAGGGCGAGAGCTGCATCGCCGTCTGCAACCAGTCCGGCTCGCTTTCCAGCGGCGTGAAGCCGCCGGACAGCATGTTCATCGGCAGCACGATCAGGATGAACAGAAGCCCCAGCTGCGGCATCGAGCGCGCCACGGTGCCGAGGAAGATGCCGAGCGCCGTCGCGAAGAACAGGTAGACCGCCGTCCCCGCCAGGAACAGCGGCACCGAACCGGCGAGCGGAACCCCCAGGACGCCGCGCAGCACCCCGTAGAGCGCGACCACGGTCAGCGCCAGGATCACCGCCCCGTTCGCCAGCACCTTGGCGGCCATGATCTCCGCCGGGCGGACCGGCATGACCAGCAGATGCTCCAGCGTGCCGTGCTCGCGCTCGCGGATCAGGGCGGCGCCCGACAGCAGCACGGCCAGCATGGTCACGTTGCCGACCACCGACATGGTGCCGGTGAACCAGCGGGTGTCGAGCGCCTCGTTGAAGGCGACCCGGAGCTGGAGGGCGACCGGCGCCGCCGATTCCGGGGCCTCGCGCCGGACGAAGCGGCCGATCTCGTCGTCCAGGATGCCCTGGATGGTGCCGGCGCCGATCCCCGCCTGCATCATGGCGGTGGCGTCGATCAGCACCTGAAGGGTCGGGCCGCGGCCGGCCAGGACGTCGGCCTGGAAGTCCGGCGGGATGTCGAGCACGAAGGTGTAGCGCGCCGCCGCCATCCCCGGATCGACCTGCTCGTGGCGAAGGACGACGGGGATCTGGAACTCCGGCCCGTGGAAGCTGGACACCAGCCGCTGCGACAGGGGCGAGCGGTCCTCGTCCACCACGGCGATGGCGCCGTTGCGCAGTTCGTGCGAGACGCCGGTCGCCTGGCTGTAGACCGACAGCGTGAAGGAGTAGATCACGAAGCCCAGCATGAAGCCGTCGCGCAGCAGGCTGATCCACTCCTTGCGCGCCAGGGTCAGGCTGTTGCGGAGGAAGCGCCCCATGGCTCAGCGCTCCTGCTTGGGCAGGAACAGGACGCCCAGCGCCAGCAGCGCCGGGACGAAGGCGGCGGTCGCGGCGATGAAGGGCAGCAGCTCCGTGAAGGACAGCCCCTTGGTGAAGGCGCCGACCGACAGCTTCAGGAAATAGGTGGTGGGGAACAGCGTGCCGATGGCGTGGGCCGGCCCCTCCAGCGTCGAGACCGGCTGCATCAGGCCGGAAAACTGCGTGGCCGGCATCATCGTCGTGATGGCGGTGCCGAACACCGCCGCGGTCTGCGTCGCCGTGAAGACCGAGATCAGCAGCCCCAGCGCCGTCGTTGCGCACACATAGACCAGCCCGCCCAGCACCAGCCCGGCCAGACTGCCCTTCACCGGAACGCCGAACAGCGCCACCGCCATCCCGATCATCAGCAGCAGGTTGACGCCGGCCAGCGCGATGTAGGGAAGCTGCTTGCCGAGCAGGAACTCCAGCCGCGTCACCGGGGTGACGTAGAGGTTGGTGATCGACCCCAGCTCCTTCTCGCGCACCACGCCGAGCGCCGCCAGGATCGCCGGGATGAAGACCAGCAGCAGCCCGATGTTGGCCGGAACCATCGCGTCGGCGCTGCGGAACGCCTGGTTGTAGCGGTAGCGCGTCTCGATCACGGCCACCCCCGGCGGGAGCGTCACCCCGGCCTGCCGCGCCCAGTCCTCGACGAATCGCTGGTGCAGGCCGGCGACATAGCCCTGGACGGTCTCGGCCCGGAAGGGCATGGCGCCGTCGACGCGGACCGACAGTTCCGGCACCCGCCCGCCACCATTGGAGCCGCCGAGGCCGCCGCGCCGCAGGTCCCGGCCGAAGCCGTCGGGGATCTCGATGGTCAGCACCGCCTCGGCGCGTTGCAGCCGCAGCGCCAGCGCGGCGGAATCGGCGGCGGGCGGGGTGGCGACGAAGCTGCGCGAGCCCTCGAACTGCTCGACATAGGCGCGGCTTTCCGGCGTGCGGTCGTGGTCGAGGACGGCGAAGCGCAAATTCTCGACGTCCATGGTGATGCCGAAGCCGAAGACCAGCATCAGCAGCACCGTGCCGAGCAGCGCCACCGTCAGCCGCACCGGGTCGCGCCGCAGCTCCAGCGACTCCCGCCACGCATAGGCCAGCAGGCGGCGGGACGAGACGCCGCCGTCGCGCGGGCCGCCGGAAGGTCCGGCCTCCAACGGCGGGGCCGTCGCCGGGGCGGGGCTGTCCGCGTCGGCGCCATCCTGCGCCGCCTTGTCCGCCTGCCGCATGAAGCCGATGAAGGCGTCGTCGAGCGTCCGGGCCTGCTGCTGCCGGCGCAGCGCGTCGGGCGGGCCGGACGCGATGACCCGGCCGGCGCTCATGAAGGCGACGCGGTCGCAGCGCGCCGCCTCGTTCATGAAATGGGTGGAGACGAAGATCGTCACCCCCCGGTCGCGCGACAGGGCGACCAGATCGCGCCAGAAGCGGTCGCGCGCCACCGGATCGACGCCCGAGGTCGGCTCGTCGAGGATCAGCAGCTCCGGCTCGTGCAGGACAGCGACGGCCAGCGACAGCCGCTGCCGCACACCGAGCGGCAGCCGGTCGGCCACCGCGTCGCCATAGCCCGCCAGCCCGAAGCGCTCCGTCAGCGGGCCGAGCCGGGCCGTGGCGGCGTCCAGCCCGAACAGCCGGGCGTGCAGGGCGAGGTTCTGGTTCACCGTCAGCTCGCCGTAGAGCGAGAAGGATTGCGCCATGTAGCCGACCCGCCGCCGCGCCTCGCGGTCGCCGGCATCGACCGGGGCGCCGAACAGGCGGGCCTCCCCGGCGCTGGCCGGCAGCAGGCCGGTCAGCATCTTCATGGTCGTGGTCTTGCCGCAGCCGTTGGAGCCGAGAAAGCCGAAGATCTCGCCCCGGCCGATGCGGAAGCTGACGTCCTCCACGGCGGTGAAGTCGCCGAAACGGCGGGTCAGGCCGCGCGCCTCGATGGCCGGCGCGGCGCCGTCGATTTCGGGCGGGCGGGGCGGCACCACCAGCTTGGCGTGACCGCGCCGCACGGCCTCGGGCAGCAGGGCGATGAAGACGTCCTCCAGCGCCTCGGCGCCGTGGCGCGCCTTCAGGGCGGTCGGCGTGTCGGCGGCCAGCAGCCGCCCGGCGTTCATCATCACCACGCGGTCGAAGCGCTCCGCCTCGTCCATGTACGAGGTGGCGACCAGCACCGTCATACCCGGCCGCCCGGCGCGGATGCGGTCGATCAGCTCCCAGAACTGGCGGCGCGACAGCGGATCGACGCCGGTGGTCGGCTCGTCCAGGATCAGCAGGTCGGGGTCGTGCAGCAGGGCGCAGCACAGGCCGAGCTTCTGCTTCATGCCGCCCGACAGCTTGCCGGCCGGCCGGTCGGGAAAGGGGGCGAGGCCGGTCGCCTCCAGCAGGGCGCGGATGCGGGTGCGGCGGCGGGCGGCGTCTAGCCCGAACAGCCGGCCGAAGAACTGCAAATTCTCCGCGACGCTGAGGTCGGCGTAGAGGTTGCGGCCCAGACCCTGCGGCATGTAGGCGATGCGCGGTTGCAGCCGCGCCCGCCCGCGCCGGTCGCGCAGGTCGGTGCCGAGAACGCGGAATTCGCCGGCCTGAGGCTTCTTGGCCGTCGCGATCAGGCCGAGCAGGGTCGATTTGCCGACGCCGTCCGGGCCGATCACCGCGACGCTCTCCCCGGCCGCGATCTCCAGCCTGACGCCGTCCAACGCCACGGTGCCGCCGTAGCGGTGGCCCACCGTCCGCAACGCGACCGCGACGGTCACGACCCGGCCCCCTCCGCCGCCGGCCGGGTCAGGCGCGATTCCAGCCAGTCCGGCCAGGCGGCGGCGGGGTCGAGCTTCACGTAGGCGACGCCGGTGACGCCGGTCTTGACCCGCTCGGCGTAGCGGGCGACCAGCGCCTCGGGCACGCGGGCCTTCACGCGGAACATCATGCGGTCGCGCTCGGTCCGGGTCTCCACCTGCTTGGGCGTGAACTGGGCGCGCGGCGCCACGAAGGTGACCGAGGCCGGGATCGCCAGATCGGGCCGGGCGTCGAGCAGCAGGCGCGCCTCCGCCCCCAGCGCCAGATTGCCGGCCGTGTCGGTGGGAAGGAAGAACGTCATGTAGACGTTGCCGAGATCGAGCAGCGTCGCCGCCTTGCCGCCGGCCGCCAGCACCTCGCCCGGCTCGGCGAGGCGGTAGAGCACGCGCGCCTTGCGCGGCGCCTTCAGCACCCCGTCGCCGACGAGGTCGCGCAGGCGGTCGGCGTCGGCCGCGGCGGCGGCGATGGCCTCCACGGCGCTGGCGGCGTGGCTCCTGGCGGCGGCCAGCGCCGCCTCGGCGGTGCCGAGCTGGTTGCGCGCCTGATCGACCCGCTGCTGCGCGACATGGCCCTTGCCGAACAGCACCAGCGCCCGCTCCATCTCCTTGGCGGCGAAGGCGGCCTCGCTGGCGCGCTGGGCGATCAGCGCGTTGGCCTCGTCGCAGGACTGCCGGGACTGGCGCAGCAGCGCCTCGGCCGATCGGAGCTGGGCTTCGAGGTCGCGGGTGTCCAGGGTCGCGACGACGGCCCCGGCCTCCACCAGATCGCCCTCCTCGACGGGGATGGTCAGGACGCGGGCGGCGAACTTGGTGGCGACGTCGATCTCGTTCGCCTCGATCCGCCCGTTCCCGGAGGCGAAGCCGCCGGGCAGCCGGTTGCCCTGCATCGCCCGGTAGCCGTAGACCCCCGCCGCCCCGAGCAGCGCCAGCAGCGCGACGGCCAGGAGAACGCGCTTCAGGGTCATCGCCGTTCCCCCTCGGACGATCCGGTGGCCAGCGCCTTCTGGACGCCGGCGAGGATGCGCTCGCGCGCCGCGTCGTCGGGAGCCGTGTCGAGCGCCCGGCCCAGCGACAGCAGCGCCTGGGCGTAGCGGTTGTGCCAGTCGCTGCCGGCCATGGCCGGGGGCGCGAGCCGGGCCGGCGCCTGGCTGCGGGCCTGCGGCCGCGCCGCCGTCAGGTCGGCGGTGTCGTCCAGGGCGGGCAGGGCGACGGCATCCTCCGCCCAGCCGCGCTCCCGCAGGGACTGCCGGATCGAGGCGCGCGCCTCCTCCTCGCCATGGACCAGGAAGAGGCCGTGTTCGACGCCCCGGCGCGCCTCGACCCAGGCCAGCAGGGCGGAGCGGTCGGCGTGGCCGGAATAGACGTCGATCGAGCGGATGCGGGCGCGGACCTGGATTTCCTCGCCATGGATGCGGACGCGCGGCACGCCCTGCTGAAGCACGCGGCCCAGGGTGCCGGGCGCCTGATAGCCGACCAGCAGCACGCTGTCCTGCGGCCGCCACAGCCGGTTCTTGAGGTGGTGGCGGACCCGGCCGGCGTCGCACATGCCGCTCGCCGCCATGATGATGGCGCCGCCGCTGATCGTGTTCAGCCGCTGGCTTTCGGACACGCTGCGCGCATGGTGGAAATTGGCGCGGGTGAAGGGGTCGCCCTCGGTCTCCAGATCGTCGAGATGGCGGCGGAACACCCCCGTCACCGCATCGGCGAGCGGGGAGTCGAGGAAGACGTCCACCAGCGGCAACTGTCCGGTGTCGAACAGCCGGTCGAGGTCGTAGAGCAACTCCTGCGTGCGCTCCACGGCGAAGACCGGGATGACCAGGGTCCCGCCGGCGGCCAGCGCCGCCTTCACCTCGTCGCGCAGCAGGGACTGCCGGGCCGTCTCGTCCAGATCGGCGCGGTCGCGGTCGCCGTAGGTGGTCTCCAGCACCAGCCAGTCGGGCCGTTCCGGTCCCTCGGCGTCGGCGTGGAAGCTCTTGCCGCCGGGACCGAGGTCGCCGGAGAACAGGATGGTGACCGGCTTTTCCCCCGGCCCGCCCGCCACCTCGACTTCGATGGAGGCCGAGCCCAGGATGTGGCCGGCGTGCCAGAAGCGGGCGCGCAGGCCGGGCAGGATTTCGACCCAGCGGTCGTAATCGACCCGCCGCAGCCGCCGCAGCGAACGGATGGCGTCGTCCTGCGTGTAGATCGGCTGGACGGCGGGGCGGCCGCGCTGGCGGTTGCGGTGGTTCAGCCGCTCGACCTCGGTCTCCTGGATGTAGCCGCTGTCGGGCAGCATGAACTCCAGGAGGTCAGCCGTTCCGCCGGTGGCGTGGATCCGCCCCCGGAATCCCGACTTGGTCAGCTTCGGCAGCAGCCCGGAATGGTCGATGTGGGCGTGGGTCAGCAGCACCGCCGCGATCGCGGCGGGATCGAAGGGGAAGGGGCGGTAGTTCAGCTCCTTGATCGTCTTGGTGCCCTGGAACATCCCGCAATCGACCAGGATGGCGCCCCTGGGGGTGTCGAGACGGAAGCAGGAGCCGGTCACGGTTCCGGCCGCGCCGTGAAAGGTCAGGGCAAGCTTCATTGCGTCCTCTCCCTCTTTCAATGTCCGGCGCGTCAGGTCACAAGGACGACCCCGCAATCCTCGGCGGCATGGGCCTGGGCGAAGGTGAAATCGGCGTTGGTGCCGGCGTGGATGCGGTACAGCGGCTCCCCCTTGCGCACCCGGTCACCGACCTTGCGCAGCAGGTCGATGCCGGCCCCCTTGTCGTTCGGCGCGCCGGCCAGCCGGGCGATGCGGGCGATCCGGTAGCAGTCGAGTGCGCCGACCACCCCGTCGGCGGCGGCCGGCACCTCGGCCACCAGCGATCCCAGCCGGGCGGCGGCGGGCGGCGGCCCCTGTATCGCCATGATCCGTTCCATCGCCGCCAGCGCCGCGCCGGAATCGAGCAGCCGGCGCGCCAGCGCCTCGCCCGCTCCACCCCGCACCGCCGGATCGAATTCGAGGATGCGGCCGGCGAGATGCAGCGCCCGGTCCCGCAGGTCCTGCGGGGCGTCGGCCGCGCCGCGCAGGACCGCCATCACGTCGCGCGCCTCCAGCACCGGGCCGATGCCACGGCCGACCGGCTGGGAGCCGTCGGTGATCGCCACCTCCAGAACCAGGCCGAGTTGGTCGCCGATGTGCTCGAACAGCTTGCGCAGCCGCACCGCCTCGCCGGCCGACCGGATCTTGGCGGTGGGGCCGACCGGGATGTCGATCAGCAGATGGCTCGACCCCGCCGCCGCCTTCTTCGAGAGGATGGAGGCGACGAGTTGCTCGCGGGTGTCGATGGCGAGCGGCCGCTCGACCGAGATCAGGATGTCGTCGGCCGGCGACAGCCGGACATGGCCGCCCCAGACCAGGCAGCCCTTCGCCTCGCGCACCAGTTCCTGCATGCGGTCCATCGGCACGTCGACGTTGGCCAGCACCTCCATCGTGTCGGCGGTGCCGGCGGGGGAGGTGATGGCGCGCGACGAGGTTTTCGGGATCGGCAGCCCATGCGCGGCGACGATGGGCACCACGATCATCGAGGTGCGGTTGCCGGGAATCCCGCCGATGCAATGCTTGTCGGCGATGGGACTCAGCCCCTTCCAGTCCAGCCGCGCCCCCACCGCGATCATGGCGCGGGTCAGGCCGAGCACCTCCGCCGTGGTCATGAAGCTGGCGCAGGCGATCAGGAAGGCGGCGATTTCGATCTTGGCGTAGCGATGGCCGGCGATGTCGCGGATCACCGCCGCGAGGTCCGCCTCGCCGAGCGCCCGGCCCGCCACCTTGGCGCGGACCAGCTCGAAGCTTTCCGGCGGGGTCGGCGGAACGAGATGGACCGGCGTGCCCTCGGGCAGGCCGAGATGGCGGAAGGCCGGCCCCGACAGGCCGATCTCGTCGGGTCCGAGGATCGCCGGATCGTCGACGATGTTGAGCACGGCCAGCAGCGACCGCGCGTCCTTGCGCACCTCCACCCGGCCCAGCCCGAGGAACTCCTCGGCGTGATGGCGGGTGCAGTTGCGGTTCAGGAAGGCGACGTTCTCCCGGACGGTGTCGATCGCCAGATGACGGAGCGTCAGCATGGCCGCCCTCCGCCCCGATGGCACCGCGCGACGGACTGGCCGATCGTGCTTTCATCCGGCCCGTCATCAAGCCGCACGCGGCCAAGCGGATCCGGGATCGTCTCGCCACCCATGGGACCTCCCACCGTCCCTGTGCATCGTCTGCCCAGGATGGGCTTCTCCCGTAGGGCGGCATTGACCTGGGTCAAGACACGGGCCGACCGGCCCCCGGACCGCGCCGGGAAGCCGGTGCCGGCCCGCCCCCCGGCCGTCAAGCGCCGGTGATTTCGATCCTGCGCTTGGCCGGCAGGCTGGCCTCGGTCTTCGGCAGCGTGACGGTGAGCACGCCGTTCCGCAGGCTGGCGGCGATGCGGTCGCTGGCGACGTTGGCCGGCAGTTGGAACGAGCGCATGCACAGGCCGTAACGCCGTTCGGAGAAATAACGGTTCCGTTCCTTCTCTTCCTTTTCCTCCTTCTTCTCGGCCTTGATCGTCAGGATCTGGTCCTGGAGGGTGACGTCGACGTCCTTGTCCTCCATACCGGGCATTTCGAGAGTGACCCGGTACTCGGTTTCACGCTCGTCGACCTCGGCCGCCGGCATGATGGCGTTCATCTGGCCGTCCGTGCGCAGCAGCGGCTCCATCTCGAACAGCGGCCGGCGGCTCCACAGGGTCCAGGGCGAGCGGAACATGGACGACGCCTCGTCGAACAGGCGGTCGAACTCGCTGCGCAGCGCCAGGAAGGGGTGCCGGTTGCGTTCGGCCAACGCGCCGGCCGCCAGACTGGTGGGGGCGGCGGTGGTCTGGCCGGTGGCCTGGAGATCCTGCTTGGGCTTTTCCGTTGTGGTCGTGGTTGCCATGACGTCCTCCTTGGATGCTTGGCTGTGCGGTCGGTGGTGCGACGGCACGGCAGCCTCTATCCGCCTTGGGAGGGGAGGGTGCGTTAACCTGGATCAATCCCCCGCCTTTGAGCGGAACGGAGCGCCGTCCGACGCCGCGCGGGGCTTTCGAAGGGCGCTTCCCGTCCTACCCCGTTTGAGGAGTCCGCCGACAAGCCCCCGGTTGATCTGCGTTAATGGCCCATCGAACCCGACGGTCGAGAGTGGGGCCGGTCATCAGCGCGATGCGCATCGCTTCAACGCATCAAGGAGGCAATCATGACCGACCTGAGCTTGCGCCAACTGATCCTCGACGAACTGGAGTTCGAACCCAGCATCAACGCCGCGAACATTGGCGTGGCCGTCAACGACGGCGTCGCCACCCTGACCGGCCATGTGGCGACCTATGCGGAGAAGATCGCCGTCGAAACCGCGGTGCGGCGCGTGAAGGGGGTGCGGGGGATCGCACAGGAGATGGAGGTCCGTTACCCCCGGTCGAACCGGACGAGCGACGAGGACATCGCGAAACGGGCCTTGAACCTGCTCAGCTGGGACGTTCTGGTGCCCAAGGACAGCGTGCAGGTCAAGGTTCAGGACGGCTTGATCACCTTGACCGGCACGGTCGAGTGGCAGTTCCAGAAGAAGGCCGCCGGGGACGCCGTCCACCGGCTCGACTCCATCAAGGGCATTTTCAACCAGATCGCCGTCAAGCCGCACGCGAGCTCCGCCGACGTGAAAAATCGGATCGAGGACGCGCTGAAGCGCAACGCCGAAGTCGAATCCGAGGGGATCCGCGTGAAGGTGGACGGCGACAAGGTCATCCTCGAGGGCAAGGTCCGGGCCTGGTACGAGCGGCAGGTGGCCGAGAGCGCGGCGTGGTCCGCCCCCGGCGTGAACGTCGTCGACGACCGTCTCGGCGTCGCCTAGGCCAAGCTTCGAGGGCGCCGGGCTTCTCACGCACCGGCGCCCCCGCTTTCGCGAGGGAGATGACGATGATCAAGGATGTCTGCGTCCATCTCGACGGAACGGCCGAGGATGACGGCCGGCTCGACCATGGCGCCATGATCGCGGACCTGTTCGGAGCGCATCTTGTGGGTGTCTACACCAACAAGATCGGGGTCATGATGTTTCCAGCGACCGATTTCGGCGGCGCCAGCGCGGAAATCCTGACGGAGATGATCGCCGACAGCCGGCGGGCGGGCGATGGCGTCGAAAAGCGGCTGCGTGCCCGTTGCGCCACGCTTCCCACCCCGATGGATTTCCGCCGCATCGACGAAGCCGATTATCTCCTGGGCTGGGCGGTCGCCAATCTGGCCCGTTCCACGGACCTGTTCGTGATGAGCCGCCCATGGGGGCCGGGCAAGGCCAAGAGATGGCCCGACCTCGTCGAGAGCGCCCTGTTCGACGGCGGGAGGGCCGTCTATCTCGTCCCGCCGGAGTCCAAGACGGCCAGGATGCCGAAGACGATCCTGGTCGGCTGGCGCGACAGCCGCGAGGCCACCCGCGTGTTGACCGAAGCGTTGCCATTCCTCAAGCGGGCCAGCTCCGTGATCCTCGCGATGGTGGACGAGCACGGCGCCCCGGACCGTTTCAAGGACGTGCCCGCGGCCGGCATCGTCCGGCATCTCGACCGGCATGGCGTGAAGGCCGAGTTGCGCCGCGTCAGCGGATGGACGCACGCCTCCGATGGGCTCCTGAACGAGGCCCGCCTGTGCGGGGCCGATCTCCTGGTCATGGGCGGTTACGGCCATTCCCGTTTCCGCGAGTGGATCATGGGCGGAAATTCGCGGGCCATTCTCACCGAATGCACCCTTCCGGTTCTGATGGCCCATTGAACCATCTCTTTCAAGCGCCCCGGCAAGAGAGTGAACGGACCGTCACCGTTCACTCTCTTGCCGGCATTCGCATGTTTGCTTGGCCCTGTTTGCGGGCCGCCGCGATGCCGGCTTCCCGCGCGAATGTTTTCAATGGCGCAGCAGGCTGTTCAGGCGCGCCGACAGCGCCTGCGCCGGCGGGCCGAACAAATCCTTCGCCTCTTGGCGAATCAGGCGTTGACTGGCCTCCGGGGTCAACGCGCGCCGTAAGCTTCTCAGCATGCCGCCCGGAGCCACAAGTATCAGAGAATCGAACATTCCTTGGCGGGCCGCCTGATTGACGATATCAGCAACGCGACGTTCAAGACACGTGAGGGCTGAATTGCTCGGCATGCCGCCCTGTTTCGTCGAACGGTCAGAGGTCGCGCTTCCCACTTTGCAGGCGGGGCAGCGGACCGGGCATGTGCAGAGCGGATCGCCGGTCTCATCGGCCAGCTCACGAGCGAGTTCCTCATAATCGCCCCGCTGTCCAACCTTCGTTCTCAAGACGACGGCGCCGATTTGGTTGGCCAGGACGATCCATGTATTGCCGCATCGTTGCATCGGCCGCTCTCCATACTTGAAAGAATTCGGCCATTCATCCCTTGAGGGCGCATTAACCTGCGTTCATCGGAGGCCGACGCTCGGTGCGTCAACTTTCCAGACAGCCAGCATGACCGTACCGATCTCCGCGCCGATGAGATCGGAATTTGAGCATCCGTGCGAGGAGAAGAGTGACCTAGCCAAGCTCGGGGCTGGCTGGAGTCGAGGCTTCGGTCTTTGTAAAAGAAAAATAAAGGTACGCAAAAAGTGCGTGTCATCAATAAATAGAATTTATAGAGAAACCCCCAAATAATAAAATCACAAAACAGAGAAATTCTATTTGTGGCTAAGATTAAGTGATTTAGAGCGCTGATGTAGAAATATCAATGGGTTAGCGTATCTATGGAATCGTCTACCACATCAGGGTAATGGACATCTGCCGCCATTTGCATCTAAATACTGAAAGGCTTCAGATGCGACTGGGAAGAGAGAGAGGTGGTTAAAGCCACGGTCCACCAGTCGGCCGGTTTCAGCCCAGAGAAAACGTCGTGTTGATTGGGCAACGCAAGGCAGATCGGGAATCTCTCATGGAGAAGGGAACAACACCGATAACTCGCGAAAGCGGAGCTCTTCATGCCACAGCATTCCTTCGGCTAGATTCGTCAGGGAATGTTTTGAGAAGCCCGTGCGAGCTTTGCACCGCCCGTGACTACAGCGTCTGCCGTCACATCACCGGCAAAGACTTTGAACAATTGTTTCCCCACGGCCCTCATGTTCAGATCCGCAAGGCGGGGACGACGATTTTCCTACAAGGCGAGCCGTTCGGCTCGGTGTTCATCGTCCAGAACGGTTGGTTGCTGGTCCATAAACTGTTTGAGGACGGGCGGCGCCAGATCATCCGCTTCGTCCTGCCAGGCGACCTCATCGGCTTCGAGGGAAACGAGGTGGAGGGCATGTCCTACAGTGCCGAGGCGATCACCGACGTGGCGTTGTGCGGCATCCGTTACTCGCTCTTCTTCAAGACCTGCGCCGCGTCCCCGCAACTCGCCATGAACTTCGCCACCACGGTCACCCGCGAAGCATTGGCGGCCTGGAACCATGTCGGAGCGCTGGGGCAACAGCGGGCACAAGGCCGGGTCGCAAACCTGCTGCTTGATCTTCACCACCGCGTCGTCGCCCGCTGTGGCACGGAGCCAGCCGCCATACAATTGCCAATCAATCAGATCCACATCGCGAGCGCTACGGGCCTGACCTCCGTGCATGTATGCCGCACCTTGAAACAAATGCGCCAAGTTGGGCTTCTGGAATTTCGGAAGGGACAATTGGTCCTACTGGACACGGAACGGCTTGCCGAAATCGCCCAACTTGATCCGGCGGTTCCGCTGGACGGTCTGCAAAAAATGAACTGATACCAAAGCCGTTAAATTCTAACCTGACCTTGCCCGCGTGCGACGCCTCCCATAGCGTCCGGGATTATGCCGCCAGCGTGCTTTCCTTGCGACGCCAAGCTTCTTCGAACGCCATGGGGCTGGTGTAGCCCAGGGTCGAGTGCATTCGCCTGTGATTGTAGAAGCCGAGCCAGTCGATGACCTCGTCCTTGGCGCGGCGCCGGGTGTCGAAGCGCATGCCATGCAGGCGCTCGACCTTGAGCGATCCGAACAAGGTTTCGGTCACCGCATTGTCCCAGCAGTTGCTCTTCCGGCTCATCGATCCCCGCATGCCGTACCGGCGCAGGAGCGCCTGGAAATCCGAACTGGCGTATTGGGAACCTCGATCGGAATGGAAGATCATGCCCTCGGCCGGCCGTTGCCGAAACCACGCCATGGCCAGGGCGTCGATCACGAGTTGACGCGTCATGCGTTCGCCCAGCGCCCAGCCAACAACCTGCCGGCTGAACAGGTCGATGACAACGGCCAAGTACAGCCAACCTTCCTGCGTGGCGATGTAGGTGATGTCGCCGGTCCATACCCGATCCGGCTGCTCGGGCCGGAACGCCCGGTTCAGCGGATTGTCGGACACCGGCAGGCTGTGGGTGCTATCGGTGGTCGCCTTGAACTTCCGCTGTCCCCGCGCCCGGATGGCATGGTCGCGCATCATCCGGCGCACCCGTTCCTTGCCAACGCGCACGTGCCGCCGGCGCAGTTCCCGCCAGACCCGCGGCCAACCATAGGCGCCGCGGGTTTCGGTGTGGATCGCCTTGATGTGCGTCAGCAGAGCGAGGTTGCCCACCCGCTGCCCCGCGGGTGCCGCGTCCGTCCCGGCCTCTCTGCGGACGTATTGGCGAAACCCACGGGCGCTGACGCCGAGGGTCGAACATTGAACCGAGATCGGCCACAGGTCGCGGTGCCGTTGAATAAGGGTGTACTTCACAGCGACTCCTTCGCGAAATACGCCGCCGCTTTTTTTTAGAATGTCGCGCTCCATCTTCACGCGCGCCAGTTCCGTCCGCAGTCGGCTGATTTCCATCTGTTCAGCGCTGACTTTCGGCACCACCGTCCCGGTCAGGCCACCACTGCCGGCCGCCTTGACCCAGTTGTGCAGCGTCTGTTCCGCCAAACCCAGCATCTTGGCCACCGCCGCCACACGCTGGCCGCCGGTCACCAAACGAACCGCCTCTTCCTTGAACTCAAGCGTGTAACGCGCCCGCGCCGTCTTCGCCATCTCGTCTCCAGTCCGTTGCCGATTGTAGCCGGCTATGGGAGGCGTCGCACGCGGGCAAGGTCACTCCCCGACGAAGTGGCCACCCTTCAGGCGCTGGTGGGGCGCTATCGGTGCAACTGGCCGAGCGCAAGCAGGCGGTGGCGGCGCGCAACCGCATCATCGACATATGGAGGATCAGTTGGCCGCGCTGCGCCGACGACGCTGCTGACGGCCGCAGGCCGAGCACATCGCCGCCCATGTGCTGGCCGCGGGAAAGCTGCATGTCGACGACACCCTGGTGCCGGTGCTCGCACCCGGCGCCGGCAAGACCCGCACCGGGCGGCGGTGGGGCTACGCGCGCGACGAAAAACGGACCTGCGGCAACGCCGCATCCACTGGAAGGGCGCGCTGCAGGCCATGGTACAGCCTGCAGACCGTCGCGTTCATTCGCTATGCAAACGCCTTGTAGGCGATCAGCGTGAAGGTGTCTCGAACGCCCGGCAAGGTCTGAACATGTTCGGTCACGAAACGTCCGATGTCGTCGTCCTCGCCGAGATAGCACTTCATCAGCAGATCGTATTGGCCAGAGATCGAGTGCACCTCCGACACCGGTTCGATCTGCTGGACGGCCTGATCCGCGACCAGATAGGCCTTGCCCAGCTCGCACTTGACCATGACGAAGATGGTCTGCACGGCTTCAGCCCTCCTGGCCTTGATCGGCCGCTTCCACGATCGATTCCGGCGCCGGGCGCGGACGGGCCGAGCGCAGCATGAAGGCAGGCATATGATCGCCAAAACCGATCACGGACGCGTCGTCGTCATCATCGTCACGGCGGCGGCGGCGGTCGCCACCACGATCACGGTCCCGACGCGGCTCGCTGTTGCGGCGGGCTTCCGCGGCCGCCAGCGATTCGCGGGGCTGACGCTCCTCGCGGACCGGACGGTCGTCACGGGCGCTGCGCTCTTCACGCACCGGACGCTCCTCGCGAACCGGACGCTCTTCGCGGGCCGGCCGCTCTTCGCGGGCCGGCCGCTCCTCGCGCGGTGCCCGCGCCCGAGGCTCGGGACGTCCACGGCCGGCACCGGCGCTGGCGCCGCCACGGCCGCCACGGCGGGGACGCGCGTCCTCGTCGCCGAACTCGGCCGTTTCGAGGCCGTCGATGGCGATCATCGGAATCTCCCGTTTGATGAGGCGCGTGATGTTGCCGACCAGCTTGGTGTCGTCCGGGGTCGCCAGCATGAAGGCGCGGCCCTGCTTGCCGGCGCGGCCGGTACGGCCGATCCGGTGGACGTAGTCGTCGGGCGTCAGCGGAACGTCGAAGTTGAAGACGTGGCTGAGGCCCTGGACATCAATCCCGCGCGCGGCGACGTCGGAGCAGACCAGCAGCGAAATCTCGCCCTTTTTGAAGAGGTCGAGCGTCTCCGTCCGCTTGGACTGGACCATGTCGCCGTGCAGCGCGCCGACGTTGAAGCCGTGACGCTCCAGCGACTTCTGCAGCACTGCGATGTCGCGCTTGCGGTTGCAGAAGATGAAGGCGTTCTTGACCTCTTCGGTGTTCAACAGATGGCGCAGCGCCTTGCGCTTGTCCACGTCGTGGACCAGGGCCATGGCCTGGGTCACGGTTTCCGCCGGGGAGGCGGGCGGGGCGACCGTCACCTCCTGCGGGGTGGACAGGAAAGCGTCGGCCAGACGGCGGATTTCCGGCGGCATGGTCGCCGAGAAGAACAGCGTCTGGCGGGACTTCGGCAGCTTGCTGACGATGCGCTCGATGTCGGGGATGAACCCCATGTCGAGCATGCGGTCGGCCTCGTCGATCACGAAGACCTTGATGTCGTTCAGCATGATGTTGCCGCGCTCGAACAGGTCGATCAGACGACCCGGAGTCGCGATCAGCACATCGACGCCACGGTCGAGCTTCTTGACCTGCTCGGAGAAATTCTCCCCGCCGATCAGAAGGGCCATGCTGAGCTTGTGGTACTTGCCATAGGTCTCGAAGCTTTCCGAGACCTGCGCGGCCAATTCGCGCGTCGGCTCCAGGATCAGCGAGCGCGGCATCCGCGCCCGCGCCCGGCCCGACGCCAGCATGGTGATCATCGGCAGCGTGAAGCCAGCCGTCTTGCCCGTTCCCGTCTGCGCACAGCCGAGCACATCGCGGCCTTGCAGGACCCAGGGGATCGCCTGTTCCTGAATGGGCGTCGGCTGGGTGTAACCCTTGTCCTCGATGGCGCGCAGGACGTCAGGGCCAAGCCCAAGTTCCGAAAAGAGCATCCAACCTGTTTCTGATCTGGAGTTCGCAAATCGAGCGCGGAGCGCCCGACGCTTAGATAGTGCCGCAGAATAGGTAGTCAAAGGCCCATGTCAATAGACGCGATGATCAGCCCCTCAAAATTGACCGCAAACCGGCCGGGTTGGCGAGAAAACCGACCTGCGCTAGGCTGAACGCCCCGAGTCCGGGCTGTGTTTCCTCGTGCGAGAGTGCCTGTCCATGCTTGTCCGTGCCGAAGAGTCGGTCCTTGTCGTCGTCGACGTGCAGGCCCGCCTGCTTCCCGCCATCCACGAGTCCGGCCGTGTCCTGCGCAACGCCGGCATCCTGCTGAAGGCCGCCGACGCGCTGTCCGTGCCGGTCGTGCTCACCGAACAATACGCCAAGGGGCTGGGCGAAACGGTGGAGGAGGTGCGCGCGGCGCTGCCCGCCGGGACTCCGGTCCTGGAAAAGATCACCTTCGCCAGCACCGGCGAGCCGTCCTTTGTCGCCGCATTGGAAGCCCTGGGCCGCCGGCAGGTGGTGCTCTGCGGCACCGAGGCGCATGTCTGCGTGCTGCAAACCGCGCTGGGCCTGCTCCAACTCGGCTACACGGTGCATCTGGTGGCCGACGCGGTGTCGTCGCGGACGCCGGCCAACCACGCGGCGGCCATCGACCGGATGCGCGCCGCCGGGGCGTCCATCGTGACCACGGAGATGGTTGTGTTCGAATGGATGGAGCGCGCCGGCACGCCCGTCTTCAAGACCGTCAGCGCGCTGATCCGTTGAAGGACGCTTCACAAGGAGACCCGGCCATGACCCGCCCGCCCCCGACCCTGATCCTGCTGCCCGGCATGCCGCTCGACGCGGCGCTTTGGGAGCATCAGACGCGGCATCTCGCCGATGTGGCCGACACGCGCGTCGCCGATCTGACGGCGCACGACTCGGTGGAATCGATGGCCGATTCGGTGCTGGCCGGGGCGCCCCCGCGCTTCGCCCTCGGCGGGCTGTCGATGGGAGGCTACGTGGCGTTGGAGATCCTGCGCCGCGCGCCGGAGCGCGTCGAGCGGTTGGCTCTGCTGGACACCAGCGCTCGGCCCGATTCGCCCGAGCAGACGGCCAACCGGCGCGACGCGGTGGCGCTCGCGCTGAAGGGCAAGTACCGGCAGGTCATGCGGGCCGGGCTGGCGCGGCTGGTCCACCCGGACCGGCTGGGCGATCAGGGGTTGGTCGACGCGGTGCTGGCCCAGATGGAGCGGGTCGGCGTCGAGGGCTACGCGCGGGAGCAGACCGCCATCATGACCCGGCCGGACAGCCGCCCCGGCCTGGGCGCCATCCGCTGTCCGACGCTGGTCCTGTGCGGACGCGAGGACGCGCTGACCCCGCCGGAACTTCACGAGGAGATGGCGGGCGCCATTCCCGGTGCCCGGCTGGTGCTGATCGAGCAGTGTGGGCACCTGTCGGCGATGGAGCAGCCCCAGGCGGTCACCGCGCTGCTGCGCGACTGGCTGCTGCGCGGCTGAGGGCGCCCCCCGTTCAGCAGTCGGGACTGCCGCCGCAACTGTCGGCCCGCCGCGAGGGAAACAGCGAGAAGGTCATGTCGGTGATCAACTGGCGGAAATCCGGATCGTCCGGCCCTTGCGGCCGGTCGAGCCAGCCGGTGGCCGAGGTCATCGCCCCGCCGCCTCGGCAGAAGGCGCCCTGGACGATGATGGGGCCGCCGGGGGGGCGGGTCGGGATCGGCCCGTTGGTGCAAAGGCCGGTGTTCAGCATCGTCTCGGCGACGTTGAAGGCCAGCACGACCTTGTAGTCCTTCCGCGCCGTGTCGTTCGGCGTGGTGGTCAGGTTGGTGCGCACGCCGATGACCCTGTTCTGCATCGATGGCAGAACCTTCCGGGCGAAGCTCTCGGCGTCGCCGCCGAAGGGATTGCCGTGCAGGACGACGCGCAGGTCGCGGTCCGAGGCCGCGTAGGCGACTTCGCTCAGCGTGTAGGCGGGAGCGGGCTCGCTCGCCACCACGCGCTCGTTCATGCAGCCACCGAGAAGCAGGGCCATCCCCGAAAAGGCCAAAACCGGAGCAAGCCGCCAGCGGATCGTCATCGAACACTCCGACAGACATCACGTCGCGACGCAAAGGGCGCCGCCGCTTTGAGATATGGCGATCCGGCGGCGCGATTGACAGCGGGCGAAAGCGGACGTGCGCGTCTCAGACGTCGATGTCGTCCACCTTCACGAATTTGGCGTTGTCCTGGATGAAGCGGAAGCGCAGCTCCGGCCGCTTGCCCATCAGATCCTCCACCAGACTCCGGGTTCGCTCGACGTCGGCCCGCTCCTCGGGATCGGCGGCGTTGGGAACGACGACGCGCAGCAGGGTGCGCTTGGCCGGGTCCATGGTGGTCTCGCGCAGCTGCGCGGCCATCATCTCGCCCAGGCCCTTGAAGCGGCTGATGTCCGGCTTCTTGCCCTTGAACTGGCGGGCCAGCAGCTCGTCCTTGTGGGCGTCGTCGCGGGCGTAGACCTGCTTGTTGCCGTGGCTGAGGCGGTAGAGCGGCGGCAGCGCCAGATACAGATGCCCGTTCTGGATCAGCCCCGGCATCTCGCGGTAGAAGAAGGTCATCAGCAGCGAGGCGATGTGCGCGCCGTCCACGTCGGCGTCGGTCATGATGATGACCCGCTCGTAGCGCAGCTTGTCGCTGGAGAAGTCCTTGCCGACCCCGCAGCCGAGCGCCTGGGTCAGGTCGTTCAGCTCCTGGTTCGCCTTCATCTTGTCGGACGACGCGCTGGCGACGTTCAGGATCTTGCCGCGCAGCGGCAGGATGGCCTGAGTCTCGCGCTGGCGCGCCTGCTTGGCGGAGCCGCCGGCCGAGTCGCCCTCGACCAGGAAGATCTCGGTCCCCTCGGGGGAGTTGCGCGAGCAGTCGGCCAGCTTGCCGGGCAGGCGCAGGCGGCGGGTCGCGGTCTTGCGCCCCAGCTCCTTCGACTGCTTGCGGCGCATCCGTTCCTCGGCCTTCTCGATCAGCCGTTCGAGCAGCGCGTTGGAGGAGGGCGGGTTGCCCGACAGCCAATGGTCGAAATGGTCCTTCACCGCCGTCTCGACGAGGCGCTGGGCCTCGGCCGTCACCAGCTTTTCCTTGGTCTGGCCCTGGAAATGCGGTTCGCGGATGAACACCGACAGCAGGATGCAGGCGTCGCCCATCACGTCGTCGGCGGTCACCTGGGCGGCGCGCTTGTTGCTGGTCAGCTCGCCGTAGGCCTTCAGGCCGCGCGTCAGCGCGGCGCGCAGGCCGGCCTCGTGCGTGCCGCCCTGGGGCGTCGGCACCGTGTTGCAGTAGGTGTGCGAGAAGCCCTCGTCGTCGTCCGGCCACGCCACCGCCCACTCGACGCGGCCCTGCTTGCCGGGAAAGTCCAGCGAGCCGGTGAAGGGCGAGGGGGTCAGCGTCTTGCGGTCGCGCAGCGCCGCCGTCAGGTAATCCTGCAGGCCGCCGGGGAAATGCAGCGTTTCGGCCGCCGGGGTCGTCGCGTCGGTCGCCAGCAGCGCCGGGTCGCAGCTCCAGCGGATCTCGACGCCCCGGTAGAGATAGGCCTTGGAGCGCGCCAGCCGGTAGAGCCGGTGCGGCTCGAAATGGGCGGTCTCCCCGAAGATCTCCGGGTCGGCGTGGAAGCGGATGGTGGTGCCGCGCCGGTTGACGTTGCCCTTGGGAACCAGCGGCCCCTGGGGCAGGCCGCGGCTGTACTCCTGCACGTAGAGCTGCTTGTCCCGCGCGATCTCCACCGTCAGCCGGTCGGACAGCGCGTTGACCACCGACAGGCCGACGCCGTGCAGGCCGCCCGAGGTCTCGTAGACCTTGTTGGAGAATTTGCCGCCCGAATGCAGCGTCGTCAGGATCACTTCCAGCGCCGACTTGCCGGGGTATTTCGGGTGGTCGTCGATCGGGATGCCGCGCCCGTTGTCGCGCACCACCACGGTGAAGTCGGCCGTCAGTTCCAGGTCGATGCGGCTGGCGTGGCCGGCGACGGCCTCGTCCATCGCGTTGTCCAGGACCTCGGCGACGAGGTGGTGCAGCGCGCGGTCGTCGACGCCGCCGATGTACATGCCGGGGCGGCGGCGCACGGGTTCAAGCCCTTCCAGAACCTCGATGTCCTGGGCGGAGTAGCTGTCGGCCTTGCGGGCCGTGTTCTCGAAAAGATCGCTCATGGGGGGCATGATAGGAATTTCGTCAGGGGTGCGCAAGCGCATCCTGTGGGGCTTATAGTACGGCGATACAAGATTTTGTGCGCGAATTTTTCGCGACAGCGAGGGACCATGACCGAGACCGGGGAACAGGACGTCCAGGGCTACGACTTCAACCGGGGGCCGACCCTGCGGGCCATCGCCATGCCGGCGGACACCAACCCGAACGGCGACATCTTCGGCGGCTGGCTGCTGGCGCAGATGGATCTGGCGGGTGGCACGGTGGCGGTGCGCCGCTCGCGCGGGCGGATCGCGACGGTCGGCATCGAGGCGATGACCTTCCACAAGCCGGTCTATGTCGGCGACGAGGTCAGCTGCTTCGCCCGCATCGAGAAGGTCGGCCGGACCTCGATCCGGGTGCGCATCGAGACCTGGGTGCGCCGGGAACGGTCCGGGGGCGAACCGATCAAGGTGACCGAGGGCGTCTTCACCTACGTCGCCATCGGCGAGGACCGCAAGCCGCGCGAGGTCCCGCCGGAGTGAGGGGAGCGGGGGCGGGGCGGGGCTAGCGGGCCTCGCCCTGTTCCTCTGGCTTGCATCCCGCCTGCAGGCCCGGATCGTTGGCGAAGCTGCCGTCGTCCACCGCCTTGTCGGCGCCGTAGTCCGGGTTGACGGTGGCCTGGAGCGCCGCCAGACGGTGGGCGGTGGCAACACGCGCCTCGCGTTCCACCGCGCGGTAATGGTCGATCACCTGTTCGCCGAACGCGGTCAGGACGGTGCCGCCGCCGTGCTTGCCGCCGACCGCCGCGCTGACGACCGGCTCGCGGAAGATGCGGTTGAGGTCGTCCACCAGCAGCCACGCCCGCCGGTAGGACATGCCGATCGCCCGCCCGGCGGCGGAGATCGACCCGGTCTCTCGAATCCGTTCCAGCAGCATGATCTTGCCGGGGCCGATGGAGCCGCCGGGTTCGAAATCGATGCGGATCCGCATGCGGGTCATGGCGTCGCTCCCAGTGTGCCCGGATGCTGGAGGCCCGGATGGTCGGCGGTCTCCAGCCCCTCGTCGCTCCACGAGCCGGTGCGAAAGAAGCCGTCGATCCGCGCGATCCACGGGTCGATGTCCAGCCCGGCGGCGTCCACCCAGGCGCGGTCGAAATAGGTCCCGGCGTAGCGCTCCCCCGGATCGCACAGCAGGGTGGCGACGCTGCCCCGGCGCCCGTCGCGCGTCATCCCGGCGATCAACTGGAGGCAGCCGACGAGGTTGGTCCCGGTGGACCCGCCGCAGGACCGCCCCATCCGCTCGCGCAGAACCCAGATCGCGGCGACGCTGGCGGCATCCGGCACCTTGATCATGCGGTCGATCACGCCGGGCTGGAAGGACGGCTCCACCGTCGGCCGCCCGATCCCCTCGATGCCGGACCCGCGCGGCGCGGTGGCGTTGGGGTTGGCGTCGCGAAAGCCGGGGAAGAAGGCGGAGTGCTCAGGATCGGCGACGCAGATCCGCGTCGGCAGGCGGCGGTAGCGCACGTAGCGCCCCATGGTGGCCGAGGTGCCGCCGGTGCCTGCCCCGCAGACGATCCAGTCGGGGACCGGGTGCGGCTCCTGCGCCAATTGTTCGAAGATCGACTGGGCGATGTTGTTGTTGCCGCGCCAGTCGGTGGCGCGCTCGGCGTGGGTGAACTGGTCCATGAAATGGCCGCCGCAGTCGTGCGCCAGCCGCCGCGCCTCGGCGCAGACCTCCGACGCGCGTTCCACCATGTGGCAGCGGCCGCCGTAGAACTCGATCTGCGCGATCTTGGCGGGCGAGGTGCCGCGCGGCACCACCGCCACGAAGGGCAGGTCGAGGAGCTGGGCGAAATACGCTTCCGACACGGCGGTGGAGCCCGACGACGCCTCGATCACCGTGGTGCCTTCGCGGACCCAGCCGTTGCACAGCGCGTAGAGGAAGAGCGAGCGTGCCAGCCGGTGCTTGAGGCTGCCGGTCGGGTGGGTCGATTCGTCCTTCAGGTACAGCGTGACGCCGGGCGCTCCGGGGATCGGCAGGCGCAGCAGATGGGTGTCGGCGGAGCGGTTCACGTCCGCTTCGATGCGCCGCAACGCCTCGTCGAGCCAGCCGCGCGGAGCCGGGGTGGGGGCGGTTGCGTGAACCGGGGCGGGGGAGGGGGTGGTCATGGAGTGCCGTCCAGGAAAGCCGGTTCCTTCCATAGCGCGGATTGTTGTGAAATGCACCCCATCCCGCTCAGATCGGCCCCGCTCAGGCGGGTGGCGACAGCCCCTGCGCGGCGAGCGCGGCGGCTTGTCGCGCGGTCAGCGCGTCCACGTCGAAGTCGCGGATCAGCCCCTGGAACAGCTGGTACCAGTTCACCTCCGCCTTCAGGTGCAGGAAGACCGAGCCCAGCCCGACGGCGGCGCGGTCCATGAAGACGAACTCGCGCGGGACCTCGACGCCGCCGACGCGGCGCAGCTCGGCGTGGACCTTCGCGGCGGTCTCGCGGCCGTAATGGCCGGCGTTGGTCTCCTCGATGCGGCGGCTGCGGTCGTCCATGATCGGGGCGTAGACGAATCGCGCCCAGATGTTCAGCACGTCGACTACTTCCTTGGACGGGTTGCCGAACCCCCAGACCCGGTAGGCCTCCACGGCGGCGTCGTGGTCGTCGGTTCGCAGCGCATTGTAGAGGTCGATCACCCCCTTGACGAAGCGCGGCGGGAAGATGCGGACGCAGCCGAAATCCAGCAGGTTGATCGACCGGTCGGGCCGGACCGAGTAGTTGCCCAGATGCGGGTCGCCGTGGATGATCCCGTAATTGTAGAAGGGCACGTACCACGCCCGGAACATGTTCATCGCCAACTCGTCGCGGGACTCCGGATGCTCGGCGACGAACTCCAGGATCTTGCGGCCGTCCACCCATTCCATGGTCAGCAGGCGGCGGGCGGACAGGTCGCCGACGATCTCGGGGATGTGGACGCCCGGCGTGTCGGCCAGCATCGCGCGGTAGAGCCGGGCGTGCTTGGCCTCGCGTTCGTAATCCAGCTCCTCGCGCAGCCGGGCGCCGATTTCCGCCTGGATCTGGCGGGTCGAGATGGCGCTGTCGGTGCGCTCGAAGATCGCAAAGATCAGGCCGAGCTGCCGCAGGTCGGCCTCCACCGCCGAGGCCATGTCGGGGTACTGGAGCTTGCAGGCCAGCCGCCGCCCGTCCAGCCCGACCGCCCGGTGGACCTGACCCAGCGAGGCGGCGGCGGCGGCCGTGTGCTCGAAGGTCTGGAAACGGGATTGCCAGTCGGGGCCGAGTTCGCTCGCCATCCGCCGCTTGACGAAGGGCCAGCCCATCGACGGTGCGTCGGCCTGGAGCTGCGCCAGTTCCTGCACATACTCGCGGGGCAGGGCGTCGGGGATGGTGGAGAGCAACTGCGCCACCTTCATCAGCGGCCCCTTCAGCCCGCCCAGCGCGGCGCGCAGTTCGGCCGCGTGCTTGTCGCGCTGAACGGGGATCCCCAGCACGCGCTCCCCGGCAAGGCGCGCGGCGAGGCCGCCCATGGCGGTTCCGACCCGCGCGTAGCGCGCGATCCGGCCACCCAATCGGTTCTCATCGTTGTTTTGCATGGGCAGAACGTGGTGCGCGGAGGGCAAAAGGCCAGCCCACCTCGGGGTGCCGATTTTTGCCTCACGGTCGTGTGACAGACGCTTGACAGCCCTCCCGATCAGGTGCAGGCTTCCTCTTACAGTAATCGTGGTTGAGGTGACTGACACGGCTTCCAAGTCTACCGCTAAGCTCAAGCACTCGTGCTTGGGTCCAAAGTCGATACCGAAGCAAGGGAGGGTGAGTAAGATCATGACTCCACCGGCGCTTACTTGAGCATGCCGATCTGTTCGGCCCAATCAGTTCAAAGTTTATTCGCCTGACGGCGACCAACATGTGGGTTGTTTATACCCGCAATGAAAACCCCCGCCCCTTGTGCGGGGGTTTTCTTTTTGCCGAAACGTCGTCCAGGCTTCCGCATCCCCGTCACCATTCGCCCATCCTTTTTCGTTCCGGTCCGTCCACGCATGACGGCTGCGCGTTCGCGCGCCGGTCGAACGACTTGACCAAAAATACGGCGGATGCTCGATTGTGCGCCAATTCCACAGCTTTTCTCAGGTCGTTTTCATGAGCATCGACAGCGCCTCCGACACCTCCGCCGTGGCCGCCACGGCCAGCCGTCCGGCGCAGCGGGTGGACAGCGTCCCTCTGCGCCATCCGTTGCTGGCCGTCGTCGGGCTCGTGCTGGTGGCGCTGAACCTGCGGCCGGCGCTGTCGAGCTTGGCACCGGTCATGGGCGACGTGGTGCGCGACACCGGCATGTCGTCGGGGCAGGCCGGGCTGCTGACCACCTCGCCGGTTCTGTGCCTGGGGCTGTTCGGGGTGATCGCCCCGCGTCTGGCGCAGCGCTTCGGCGCGGAGCGGGTGATCCTCATCGTGCTGCTGATGCTGGGGGCGGGCGTCGCCCTGCGCGGAATCGGGACTTTCCCCGCGCTGTTCGCCGGGGCGACCCTGGCGGGGGCGGGGATCGGCATCATCGGCGTGCTGCTGCCGCCGCTGGTCAAGCGCGACTTTCCCAAGAAGGTCAGCCTGATGATGGGCGTCTACACCATGGCGCTCTGCGCCGGGGCGGCGGCGGCCGCCGGGCTGACCGCGCCGCTGGAGCGGGCGCTCGGCGGGCAATGGACCGGGGCGCTGGCCTTCTGGAGCCTGCCGGCGCTGCTGGCGGCGCTGGCTTGGCTGATCCAACTGCGCGGACGGCACAGCGGCGTCGGGCAGGCCCACGCGCCCGTGCGCGGGCTGTGGACGAACCCGCTGGCGTGGCAGATCACCCTGTTCATGGGGCTGCAATCGGCGCTGGCCTACATCGTGCTGGGCTGGATGGCGCCGATGCTGCGCGACCGGGGCCTCGATCCGGTCATGGCGGGGGCGGTGGTCTCCGCGTCGGTGATGACGCAGGTGCTGGCGGCGCTGGTCTCCCCGATGCTGGCGACGCGCACGCCCAGCCAGAGCCTCGCCGGAGCGGCGACGCTCGGGTGCAGCCTCGTCGGCATGATCGGCTGCCTCTACGCGCCGGTCGGCACGATCTGGCTGTGGGCGGTGATCCTCGGGATCGGGCAGGGGGGCGCCTTCGCCGTCGCGCTGACGCTGATCGTGCTGCGCTCGTCGGACAGCCGGGTGGCCGCGCAACTGTCGGGCATGACGCAGAGCGTCGGCTACACGTTGGCCTCGGCCGGTCCCTTCGCGGTCGGCATCCTGCACGGCTGGAGCGGCGACTGGCACGCCTCGGCCGCTCTCTTCGCCGTGGTGGCGGTGGCGGCCGGCGTCTTCGGCATCCTCGCCGGGCGGCCCCGGCAAATCCACGGGTAGGAAGCAGGGAGAGTCGTGTGGAGGTGCGGCCACGGTTGCGGCCACGGTTGCCCCCACCCTTACCTCCCCCGCTGGGCGGGGGAGGGGACTGCCGCCGAACGCCGAGAAGCATCCCGTCCGAGACTCCCTCGACACGGATAAAGTTTCATACGATACTGTTTGCATCGACCAACAATTTCGACTGTCCATCAGGACGGCCGGTCCCACGTTGGCGCAGGCAAATCGTTGAAGAGAAATCCGGGGAGGATCGATTGATCGTTTCGATGCGGCCGTTGGCCTTTGCGGCGGCTCTGCTCGCCACCACCGCCGCTTATGCGCAGACCGCCAAGCCGGTCAAGATCGGCGTTCTGGCGGACGAGGCCGGTTTCGCCTCGGACATCGGCGGCAAGGGCGCCACGCTGGCGACCCGGATGGCGGTGGAGGATTTCGGCGGCACGGTGCTGAACCGGCCCATCGAGATTCTGTCCGCCGACATGCAGAACAAGCCGGACGTCGCCTCCAACATCGCCCGGCAGTGGTTCGACGTGGACGGCGTCGACATGGTGACGGACATCCCCGTCTCCTCCGTGGCGCTGGCGGTGCAGGCGGTCGCGCGCGAGAAGAAGAAGGTGCTGATGATCAGCGCCGCGACGACGACCGAACTGACCAACGCCCAATGCTCGCCCTACACCATCCATTGGGCCGACGACACGGCGTCGCTGTCGGTCGGCGCCACCAAGGCGGTGGTGCAGGCCGGCGGCACCTCCTGGTACTTCATCACCGCCGATTTCGCCTTCGGCACGGCGATGGAAAAGGCGGCGAGCGACGCCATCAAACAGGCCGGCGGCACCGTGCTGGGCAGCGTCAAGCACCCCATCGGCACCAGCGATTTCGGCTCCTACCTGCTGAGTGCGCAGGGCAGCGGGGCCAAGGTGGTGGCGCTCGCCAATGTCGGGGCCGACACCATCGGCGCCATCAAGCAGGCCGGCGAGTTCGGCCTGATCGCCGGCGGGCAGCGCATGGTCGGCTACATCGTCTTCATCACCGACGTGCATTCGCTGGGGCTGGAACTGGCCAAGGGCCTCTACGTGACGGAGGGCTTCTACTGGGACCAGAACGACCAGACCCGCGCCTGGTCCAAGCGCTTCTTCGAGCGCCACGGCAAGATGCCCAGCAAGGAGCAGGCGAACACCTATCTGGCGACGCTGCACTGGCTGAAGGCGGTGAAGGCCGCCGGCACCACCGACTCGGAGCCGGTGACCGCCGCGATGAAGGCGATGCCGACCGACTATTTCGGCGTGCCCGGCAGCGTCCGCAAGGACGGCCGCGTGCTCTACGATCTGGCGCTCTATCAGGTGAAGTCTCCGGCGGAAAGCAAGGCGCCGTGGGACTATTACACTCAAGTTCGCGCCATCCCGGCCGCCGAGGCCTTCCTTCCCCTTGAGAAAAGCACCTGTCCCTTCGTGACCGCCAAGTAAGCGTCGCGGTCCGCTCTGTGGGAATTCCGGGAAGAGGGGTTCCCGCCGGACCGTAAACCGGGTTACACTCCGCTCTTTAACCGCGGCGGGGAGAGTTCGTGGATCTTCAGGTGCAAAGCGAGCGGCAGAACGACACCGGACGGTTGCGTTCGTCGGCGCTGGCGCGCCCGGTCTTCGCCGCTCTCGACCTCGGGACCAACAATTGCCGCCTGCTGATCGCGAAGGCCGCCCCCGGCGGCTTTCGCGTCATCGACGCCTTTTCGCGCATCGTCCGGCTCGGCGAGGGGTTGAGCCGCCAGGACCGCCTGTCCGATCTGGCGATGGAGCGCACCATCGCGGCGCTGCGCGTCTGCGGCTCCAAGATCGAGCGGCGCGGCGTGACCGCCGCCCGCGCCGTCGGCACCGAGGCCTGCCGCCGCGCCGTCAACTGCGGCGAGTTCGTCGACACGGTGGAGCGCGAGACCGGCATTTCCCTGGAGATCATCTCCAGCCAGGAGGAGGGGCGGCTGGCGCTGGCCGGCTGCGCCTCGCTGCTGGAGGGGCAATCCCCTTACGCGCTGGTCTTCGACATCGGCGGCGGCTCGACCGAGTTGATGTGGCTGGAACTGGTGCCGGGGGGAGCGCCGCGCATCCTCGACCAGATCTCCATCCGCTGCGGCGTTATCGGCCTGACCGAGGAGTTCGGCGGGCCGGAGGTCACGCCCGCCATGTACGCCCGGATGGTCGAGGCGGTGGCCGACGCCATCGCCCCCTTCGAGGCGCGCAACCGCATCCAGCGCCGCGTCGCCGCCGGGCAGGTCCAGATGCTGGGCACGTCGGGCACGGTGACGACGCTGGCCGGCGTGCATCTGGGGCTGTGCCGCTACGACCGCCGGGCGGTGGACGGCAGCTATCTGCGCATCGACCACGCCCGCACGGTGATCGAACACCTCGTCGGGCTGGACTTCGACGGCCGCGCGCGGCATCCCTGCATCGGCTACGACCGCGCCGATCTGGTGGTCGCCGGCTGCGCCGTGCTGGAGGCGCTCTGCGACGTCTGGCCGGTGGAGCGGCTGCGCATCGCCGACCGTGGCCTGCGCGAGGGAATACTGGTGGACCTGATCGGGTCGGCCGGGGAATGACCGGCCGGACGGCCGGGTGATCTGAAGGTGTTGAAGCATCATGGTTGAGAAGAGTTCGTCGTCGCGTCCGGGCGGGCGTCAGGCCACGGTCCGCGTGAAGACCGCCGGCAAGCGCACGGAATCCTCCAAGCGCTGGCTGGAGCGGCACCTGAACGACCCCTATGTGGCCGAGGCCACCAAGCGCGGCTACCGCTCGCGCGCCGCCTTCAAGCTGCTGCAACTGGACGAGAAGTTCCACCTGCTGGCGCCGGGCAAGCGCGTGGTCGATCTCGGCGCGGCGCCGGGCGGCTGGACGCAGATCGCGGTGGAAAAGGTGCAGTGCGCCAAAGAGGGCTGGAAGGTCGTCGGGCTGGACATCCTGCCGATGGATTCGGTGCCCGGCGCCACCATCATGCAGCAGGATTTCCTGGAGGAGGGCGCGTCGGCCCGCTTGAAGGAGGCGCTTGGCGGCCCGGCCGATCTGGTGCTGAGCGACATGGCGGCGCCGACCACCGGCCACCAGCAGACCGACCACCTGCGCATCGCGGCGCTGGCCGAGGCCGCCTACGACTACGCCGAGGAGGTGCTGGCGCCGGGCGGGGCCTTCGTCGCCAAGCTGTTCCAGGGCGGGGCCGAGCGCGACCTGCTCGACCGGCTGAAACGCGACTTCGCGGTGGTCAAGCACGCCAAGCCGCCGGCCAGCCGGGCGGAATCGTCGGAGACCTACGTGGTCGCCACCGGGTTCCGGGGTGGCAACGCCAACGATTGACCTCACGGATAGTCTGCGGCGATTTCACGCCTTTGCATGACAGATGCTGTGTGCGCACGGGTTCACAAGCCCATTCTCTTGTGTATAGTGCGCCACGTTTTTTTTCCGGGAGATCCACACCATGGCGCGCGACACCAAAATCCGCGAGGCCCTGACCTTCGACGACGTGCTTCTGGTTCCGGCCGAAAGCTCCGTCCTGCCGAACGACGTGGACACCCGGACAAGGCTGACCAAGACCATCGAGCTGGGCATCCCGCTGATGTCGTCGGCGATGGACACGGTCACCGAGAGCCGCCTCGCGATCGCCATGGCCCAGGCCGGCGGCATCGGCGTCGTCCACCGCAACCTGACCATCGAACAGCAGGCCGAGGAGGTCCGCAAGGTCAAGCGCTACGAATCGGGCATGGTGGTCAACCCGATCACCATCACCCCCGACGCCACGCTGGCCGACGCGCTGGCGCTGATGGACCACCACCGCATCTCCGGCATCCCGGTGGTCGAGAACCGCGACGCGCGCGGCAGCGGCAAGCTGGTCGGCATGCTGACCAACCGCGACGTCCGCTTCGCCGACGACCCGCGCCAGCCGGTCCACGAGCTGATGACCAAGGAGCTGGTCACCGTGCGCGAGGGCGTCAGCCAGGACGAGGGCAAGCGCCTGCTCCACCAGCACCGCATCGAGAAGCTGCTGGTGGTGGACGAGGATTACCGCTGCATCGGCCTGCTGACCGTCAAGGACATCGAGAAGGCGCAGGCCTACCCGAACGCCTGCAAGGACGGCAAGGGCCGCCTGCGCGTCGCCGCCGCCACCGGCACCGGCAACGACGGGCTGGCGCGGGCCGAGGCGCTGTTCGACGCGGGCGTCGACGTGCTGGTGGTCGACACCGCGCACGGCCATTCGCTGAAGGTGCTGGACCAGGTGCGGGCCGCCCGCGCGCTGTCCAACTACACCCAGATCATCGCCGGCAACGTGGCGACGGCCGAGGGCGCCAAGGCGCTGATCGACGCCGGCGCCGACGCGGTCAAGGTCGGCATCGGTCCGGGTTCGATCTGCACCACCCGCATCATCGCCGGCGTCGGCGTGCCGCAGCTCACCGCCGTCATGGACGTGGTGGAAGAGTGCGAGAAGCACGGGATTCCGGTGATCGCCGACGGTGGCATCAAGTTCTCGGGCGATCTGGCCAAGGCCATCGCCGGCGGCGCCAGCGCCGCCATGCTGGGCAGCCTGTTCGCCGGCACCGACGAGAGCCCCGGCGAGGTCATCCTGTTCCAGGGCCGTTCGTACAAGAGCTACCGTGGCATGGGCTCGGTCGGCGCGATGGCGCGCGGCTCGGCGGATCGCTACTTCCAGCAGGAAGTGTCGACGATGAAGCTGGTGCCGGAAGGCGTCGAGGGCCGCGTTCCCTACAAGGGCCCGATGTCCACGGTGATCCACCAGCTGGTCGGCGGCCTGCGCGCCGCGATGGGCTACACCGGCAGCGCGTCGATCGCCGCGATGCGCGAGAAGTGCCAGTTCGTCCGCATCACCAACGCCGGTCTGCGCGAAAGCCACGTCCACGACGTGACCATCACCAACGAGTCGCCGAACTACCGGCAGGGCTGATCGCCGGTACTCAGCGTCGCTTCTGCAAAGCTGCTGGCTTTTGCCCTTCTCCCCTTGTGGGAGAAGGGTTGGGATGAGGGGTTATTTCGCCGAAGGCGAAAAGGATTTGCGCACCCCTCACCCCAACCCACGAAGCCTTACAATCGCCTCTGGCGCTTTCCGGCTTCGTCCCGCAAGGGGAGAGGGGCCGTTCCTCAATCCTTGTCCGACCACAGCACCCCGCCGCTGGCCCAGTCGCTCTTCTTCACGTCCTGGAAGATGATCTCCACCGCCGAGGGCGAGCAGCCGAGCACCGACACGGTGGCCTCGGTCAGCGCCTTGGCGTAGGCGCGCTTCTGCTCGGGGGTGCGGCCTTCGAAAAGCTGGATGTTCAGGGTCGGCATCGTGGTCGTTCCTCCTGATGTTTTGATTCAACGGATGCTGGTGGTGGGCCGGGCGGTGCGCAGCCGTTCCAGCGCCGCCTGCACGGTCGCCATCCGCACCGCGTCGCGGTCGCCGGGGAAGGTGTATTCCTTGGCCTTGGCCGAGCCGCCGCGCACGGCCGTCGCGATGTAGACCCGGCCGACCGGCTTCTCGGCCGAGCCGCCGCCCGGACCGGCGACCCCCGTCACCGCCACCGTCACGTCGGCGCGCGAGCGCGCCAGCGCGCCGACCGCCATGGCGACGGCGACCTCCGGGCTGACGGCGCCATGGGCGTGCAGCAGGCTGGCCGGGACCCGCAGCATCTCGGTCTTGGCGATGTTGGTGTAGGTGACGAAGCCGCGATCCACCACCTTGGACGAGCCGGCGATGTCGGTCAGCGCCCCGGCGATCAGGCCGCCGGTGCAGGATTCCGCCGTCGCCACCATGTAGCCGGCCAGCCCGTATTCGGCCAGCGTCTGGGCGGCGAGGTCGCGGATGGTGTCGGAGAACATCGGCTCGGTCTCTCCCGGAAGGTCGCGCGTGCGGTGCCGGATTGTAACCCGGCCACCGTTTGTCCTGAAAGCCGGCTTATCCCGGAAGCCGGATGGTCGCGACCGCCTGGGCGGCGATGCCCTCGCCCCGGCCGGTGAAGCCCAGCCGTTCCGTCGTCGTCGCCTTCACGCTGACGCGGTCGGGCGCGATGCCGAGGATCTCGGCGATGCGGGCGGCCATCGCCTCGCGGTGCGGCCCGACCTTGGGGCGTTCGCAGATGATGGTGACGTCGGTGTGGGCGATCACCCCGCCGCGTTCGGCGACCAGGCCGGCGGCGTGGCGCAGGAACGTGGCGCTGTCGGCGCCGCGCCATTGCGGGTCGCTGGGCGGGAAGTGGCTGCCGATGTCGCCGGCCGCCAGCGCGCCCAAAATGGCGTCGGTCAGCGCGTGCAGGCCGACGTCGGCGTCGGAATGCCCCTCCAAGCCGTGGCTGTGCGGCACCCGCAGCCCGCAGAGCGTCACGAAATCGCCCTCGGTGAAGCGGTGGACATCGAACCCGGTCCCGGTCCGGACGTCGCCCAGCGTGGACAGGACGGCGCGCGTGGCGCGGGTGAGGTCGTCGGGGGTCGTCACCTTGAAATTCTCCTCGTTCGCGGGCACCAAGGCGACCGCCAGCCCGGCCCGCTCGGCGACCGCCGCGTCGTCGGTCAACGCCAGCCCGGCGGCGGAGCGGTGCGCCGCCAGGATCTCGGGAAAGCGGAAGCCCTGCGGGGTCTGCGCCCGCCACAGGGACTCGCGGTCGACCGTGGCGGCGACCGTGCCGTCCCGGCCGCGTTTCAGCGTGTCGGCCACCGGGACGGCGGCGATGGCGCCCGGCGTGCCGTCCAGCGCCGCGACCACCGCCGCGATCGTCGCCGCGTCGATCAGCGGGCGGGCGGCGTCGTGGATCAGCACGCGCCCGCAGCCGCCCCGGGCGGCCAGCGCCTCCAGCCCGTTGCGCACCGAGTCCTGGCGGGTCGCGCCGCCCGTCACCGGCTCCGGCAGGTCGAGCCCGGCGACGGCCGCGTCGTACAGGTCGCGCCACGCCGGATCGATCACCACTTGGACCCCGGTCACCAGCGGATGCCGCAGGAACGCCTCCACCGTACGGCGCAGGATGGGCTTTCCGGCGAGATCGAGATATTGTTTGGGGCGTTCGGCCCCGAAACGCTGGCCGGTGCCTCCGGCGACGATCAGGGCTATGCAGGTGGTCATGGCGTGAACCGTAAAGGGATGCGTCAAGGACACTTGACGGAAGCGCGCCGGAGCCTAGCCTGTCGCCGTGGTTCCGCCAAGACCCGCGACCCGGCCTTTCCTGCCCCGCGCAGGAGGCCGGGCGCCGGCAGCGGGAAACGGGAGTACACTCGCCTTCATGTCGCAGAATTTTCTTTTGAGCCTTACGGCGCTGCTGTCGCTGTTGCCGGCATCGGTCTATCCCTACCGCCGCATGGGCGGGCAGGGGACGGACGGGCGGACGCGGGCCTTCTGGGGCGCCCTGCTGCTCGCCGCCGCCGGTCCCGGCATGTGGGCGATTCTCCAGGTCGCCGGGCAGTGGCAGACCGGCTTCTCCACCGCGCTGTGGGTGACGGTCGCCGCCTGCATGGCGCTGTTCCTGGGATTCAGCGCGCTGCACCGGACGGCGTGGCGGCTGGCGCCGTTGCTGCTGCCCTATCTGCTGGCGGTCGGGGCGCTGGCGACCCTGACCGAGGACGCGCGCGCCCCGGTGCTGCGCGGCGGCGCGCCGGGGATCTGGATCGACCTCCACATCGCCATCTCGGTCTTCACCTATGCCCTGCTGACGCTGAGCGCGGTGGCCTCGCTCGCCGCCTTTCTTCAGGAGCGCGCGCTGAAGACCAAGACGCCGACGCCGCTGACCCGCTTCCTGCCCCCGGTGGCGGAGAGCGAGCGTTTGCAGGTCGCCTTGCTGGTCGCGTCGGAGGTGGTGCTGGGCGCCGGCTTGGCGACCGGCATGGCGGTGCTGCATTTCGAGCAGGGCTTGGCTTTCCGCGTCGATCACAAGACTCTGCTGTCGCTGGCGACCTTCGTGGTGGTGGGTGTGCTGCTGATCGCGCAGTTCCGGGTCGGCATGCGCGGGCGCACGGCGGCACGGCTGGTGCTGATTGCCTATCTGCTGCTCACGCTCGCCTATCCCGGCGTGAAATTCGTCTCCAACGTTCTGGTTGGCAACCCGGGTTGGACCTGATCGCTTCGCGTGTGCATCCCTTCAAATCGTGCTGAACCCGAGCGATTCGGCCTTCGCGCTTGCACATTGGCGCATCGCCGTGGTAAGCTGCACAAAATCTCATCACATTGACTGTTTGCCCATCGCATGGGCAGGTGCGAATGACCATAAAAATTGGTTCGATCACGCTCGCCGGCCCGGTGATTCTGGCGCCCATGTCGGGCGTCACCGATCTGCCGTTCCGCCGCCTGGTGAAGCGCGCCGGCTGCGGCCTCGTGGTGTCGGAGATGGTCGCCAGCACGGCGATGGTCCGCGAGAACCGCCAGACCCTGCGCATGGTACAGACGGAACCCGAAGAATTCCCGATGGCCGTCCAGCTCGCCGGCTGCGAGTCCGCCGTGATGGCCGAGGCCGCGAAGCTGAACGAGGATCGCGGCGCCGCCCTCGTCGACATCAACTTCGGCTGCCCGGTGAAGAAAGTGGTGAACGGCCACGCCGGCTCCGCCCTGATGCGGGACGAGATCCACGCGGCGCGCATCCTGGAGGCCACCGTCAAGGCGGTGGGCATCCCGGTGACGCTGAAGATGCGCACCGGCTGGGACGAGACCAACCGCAACGCCCCGACCCTGGCGCGGATCGCGCAGGAGTGCGGCATCCGGATGGTGACGGTCCACGGCCGCACCCGGAACCAGTTCTACACCGGCTCCGCCGACTGGAGCTTCGTCCGCAGCGTGAAGGAGTCGGTGTCGATCCCGGTGGTCGTCAACGGCGACATCACGAGCCTCGAGGACGTGGACCGCGCGCTGGCCGAATCCGGCGCCGACGGCGTGATGATCGGGCGCGGCGCCTACGGGCGCCCCTGGTTTCCGTCGCAGGTCATGCACCACCTCGCCACCGGCGAGCGGCTGCCCGACCCGTCGCTGGAAGAGCAGCGCGACACGCTGCTGGAGCATTTCGACAGCATGCTGACCCATTATGGCGCCGATGGCGGCCTGCGCGTCGCGCGCAAGCACGTCTCCTGGTACTCGACCGGCCTGCGCGGCTCGAACGAGTTCCGCCAGGAGGTGAACCGGATGGGCGACCCCGACGCGGTGCGCCGTCACATCCGGGCGTTCTACGACCCGGCAATCGAAAGGATGGCCGCCTGATGGATTCCGTGCCCACCGCCACCCCGCCGCGTGGCCGATCCCGGTCCTCCGGAGCCGCCCGGCTGCCCAAGGTCGACGCCTCCATGGTGCTCAACGGGCTGCCCGACCCGGTCCTGGTGGTGGACGGGGGCGGCGAGATCCGCTTCGTCAACGCGGAAGCGCAGGAGTTCTTCGACCTGTCCTCCAGCGCCATGGAAGGCATGCCGCTGACCGAGCTTCTGCCGCCCGACAGCCCGGTGATGGGGCTGATCGAGCAGGTGCGGCGCGGCAGCCGCCGGGTCTCGCAGGAGGGCGTGATCATCGACACGCCGCGCATCGGCCCGCACCACGTGACGGTGCAGGTCGCCGGCATGGGCGATCCGGCCGACCACATGCTGCTGACGATCCACGAGCGCTCCATCGCCCGCAAGATCGACAAGTCCCTGACCCACCGCCACGCCGCGCGCTCGGTCACCGCGATGGCGGCGATGCTGGCGCATGAGGTCAAGAACCCGCTGTCGGGCATCCGGGGCGCCGCCCAGCTTCTGGAGGAGAACGCCCACGAGCAGGACCGGGTGCTGACCCGGCTGATCTGCGACGAGGCCGACCGCATCGTCGCGCTGGTCAACCGGATGGAGGTGTTCTCCGACGAGCGCCCGCTGGAGCGCAGCGACGTGAACATCCACACGGTGCTGGAGCATGTCCGCAACGTGGCCCAGAGCGGGTTTGCCCGAAAAATACGCTTTATCGAGCGCTACGACCCGTCTCTGCCTGCGGTTTACGGCAATCGCGACCAACTTGTGCAGGTTTTCCTGAACCTGATTAAAAATGCGGCAGAAGCTGCCCCCGAAAAGGGCGGCGAGATCACGCTGACCACCGCCTACCAGCACGGCGTCCGCATGGCGCTGCCGGGCGGGGACACCCGCCTGCATCTGCCGTTGCAGGTCTCCGTCCAAGATAACGGCGACGGCATTCCCGAAGACTTGCAGACGAACCTGTTCGACCCGTTCGTGACCAGCAAGGTGAACGGGACTGGCCTTGGTCTTGCATTGGTGGCGAAACTCATCGGCGACCATGGCGGAACCATCGAGTTCGACAGCCAGCCGCGCCGAACCGTCTTCAAGGTGTCGCTGCCCATGTATGATGAATCGCAGAACTCTCAGAACATTGTGCGGGCCAAAGGCGGTCGGGGAACTCGTTGATGACGGCGGCGACCATTCTGATTGCGGATGACGATCGCGCCATCCGCACCGTGCTTACCCAAGCCCTCGCCCGCCTCGGCCACGAGGTCCGCACCACCGGGAACGCCGCCACGCTGTGGCGCTGGGTGGCGGACGGGCAGGGCGATCTGGTCATCACCGACGTGGTGATGCCCGACGAGAACGGCCTGGACCTGATCCCGCGCATCAAGAAGCTGCGCCCCGAGATGCGCGTCATCGTGATGAGCGCGCAGAACACGCTGATCACCGCCGTCAAGGCGGCGGAGCGCGGCGCCTTCGAGTATCTGCCCAAGCCCTTCGACCTGAAGGAACTGGTGTCGGTCGTCGAGCGTGCGCTGAACGCCAACAAGGCCCCGGTCCATGTCGCGAACGGCGACGCCGACAGCGAGGAGCAGCTTCCGCTGATCGGCCGCTCGCCGGCCATGCAGGAAATCTACCGGGTGCTCGCCCGCCTGATGGGCACCGACCTGACGGTGATGATCACCGGCGAGTCCGGCACCGGCAAGGAGCTGGTGGCGCGCGCGCTGCACGACTACGGCAAGCGGCGCAACGGCGCCTTCGTCGCCATCAACATGGCCGCCATCCCGCGCGAACTGATCGAGTCCGAGCTGTTCGGCCACGAAAAGGGCGCCTTCACCGGCGCCACCAACCGGTCAACCGGGCGGTTCGAGCAGGCCCAGGGCGGCACCCTGTTCCTCGACGAGATCGGCGACATGCCGCTGGAGGCGCAGACCCGCCTGCTGCGCGTGCTCCAGGAGGGGGAATACACCACCGTCGGCGGCCGCACCCCGATCAAGACCGACGTGCGGATCATCGCGGCGACCCACCGGGATCTGCGCACGCTGATCCGCCAGGGGCTGTTCCGCGAGGATTTGTTCTACCGCCTGTGCGTCGTGCCGATCCGCCTGCCGCCGCTGCGCGAGCGGACCGAGGACATCCCGCTGCTGGTCCGACATTTCCTGAATCACGGCATCAGCCAGGGGCTTCCGGCCAAGAGCATCGACCAGGGCGCCATGGACCGGCTCAAGCGCTACCGCTGGCCCGGCAACGTGCGCGAGCTGGAGAATCTCGTCCAGCGTCTGGCCGCGCTCTATTCGCAGGAGGTCATCAGTCTGGACGTGGTGGAGGCCGAACTGGCCGACGCCACCCCGGCCGTCCAACAGGTCGAGGAGCCGCAGAGCGAGGGGCTGTCGTCCGCCGTCGAGCGGCACCTGAAGGACTACTTCGCCGCCCACAAGGACGGCATGCCGTCGAACGGTCTCTACGACCGGGTGCTGCGGGAGATCGAACGCCCGCTGATCTCGCTCAGCCTGTCGGCGACGCGCGGGAACCAGATCAAGGCGGCGCAGCTGCTCGGCCTCAACCGCAACACCCTGCGCAAGAAGATCCGCGACCTCGACATCCAGGTGATGCGCGGCATCAAATAGACGGTCCTCGAATCCCCGCGCGGAAACCACAGCGGGGCCGTGCTTTTTTTGTGACAGGCCAGCCAACCCTCGCCAATCGTCAAGGGCAGGCCGGCTGGCCTGTCCGAAAGGCAGAGCGGTTGCCGCTTGGCAGTGCGGCAACAGAGGTGTATCTTTCCGGCAACAGATAAGCGCCGGATCATGTCGTCAGCCACCGAAACCTCCACACCCCTGTGGCAACAGTTCCTCCGTTGGTCGGCCCGAGTCGGGCTGACCAAGCGGCTGGCCTTCGCCCTGTCGCTGGCGGCGCTGGCCGCCGGTTTCGCGACCTACGCCGCGATGACGGAAAGCGCGCCCTTCGGCCAGTCGAACCCGCGCACGGTGACGCTGCTGCTGACGCTCGATCTCGCGTTGCTGCTGACGCTGGGCGTGCTGATCTCGCGGCGCATCGTCGGCATCTGGATCGGGCGGCGGCGCGGGCTGGCGGGGTCGCGGCTGCACACGCGGCTGGTGCTGGTGTTCAGCCTGCTGGCGGTGGCCCCGGCCATCATCATGGCGGTCTTCTCCACCGTGTTCTTCTACGTCGGCGTCCAGAGCTGGTTCAGCGACCGGGTGCGCACGGCGGTCAACGAATCCCTGGCGGTCGCCAGCGCCTACCTGCACGAGCACCAGCAGAACATCCGCGCCGACGCGCTGGCGATGGCGAACGACCTGTCGCAGGAAACCCGGCTGACCAGCGAGCGTTTCGAGCAGATCGTCAACACCCAGGCGATGCTGCGCGCCCTGTCCGAGGCCATCGTCTTCAACGGGACCACCGGCGCCATCATGGCGCGGTCCGGCTACACCTTCACCCTCGAATTCGACCCGATCCCGGACGACAAGCTGCAGACCGCCCGCCGTGGCGAAGTCGCGCTGATCATCAGCGAGAACGACGACCGCGTGCGCGCCCTGGTCAGCCTGGACCGGATGACCGACACCTTCCTCTACGTCGGCCGCATGGTGGAACCGCGCGTGCTGTCGCACATGGCGTCGGCCGAGGGCGCGGTGAAGGAATACGCCGCCCTGGAGAACCAGCGCGGCAGCCTGCAGATCACCTTCACGCTGATCTTCCTGGTGGTGGCGCTGCTGCTGCTGCTGGCGGCGGTGTGGGCCGGGCTGAACTTCGCGACGCGGCTGGCGCGTCCCATCAGCGCGCTGATCGGCGCCGCCGAGCGGGTGCGGGCCGGCGACCTGACGGTCCGCGTGTCGGAGCCGCCGGGCGAGGACGAGTTCGTCCTGCTGTCGCGCGCCTTCAACCGCATGACCACCGAGATCGAGGGCCAGCGGCGCGAGCTTCTGTCCACCAACCGGTTGCTCGACGAGCGGCGGCGCTTCACCGAGACGGTGCTGTCGGGCGTGTCGGCCGGCGTGCTGGGGCTGGACGCCGACGGTTTCATCAACCTGCCGAACCTGTCGGCGGCGCGGCTGCTGGGCGTCGACGATCCCGACACGCTGATCGGCCGCTCGCTGGCCGATCTGTCGCCGGAGATGGCCGAGCTGCTGGAGAACGCGCCCAAGCGGCCGGGCCGGGTGGTGCAGGACCAGATCCAGATCCGCCGGCCGGGCAAGACCACCCTGACCCTGCTGGTCCGCATCGCGGCGGAAGGGCGGGGCGGCGAGGTGCGCGGTTTCGTCGTGACCTTCGACGACATCACCGAGCTGGCGTCGGCCCAGCGCAAGGCCGCCTGGGCCGACGTGGCCCGCCGCATCGCCCACGAGATCAAGAACCCGCTGACGCCGATCCAGCTCTCCGCCGAGCGCCTGCGCCGGAAGTACCTGAAGGAGATCACCAGCGACACCGAGGTCTTCACCATGTGCACGGACACAATCGTCCGGCAGGTGGACGACATCCGGCGCATGGTGGACGAGTTCTCGGCCTTCGCGCGCATGCCGCAGCCGGTGATGAAGCCCTGCAACGTCAACGATCTGGTCCGGCAGGCGGTGTTCCTGCAATCCAGCGCGCATGCGGGCAAGATCCGTTACGAGCCGAAACTGCCGTCCGGCCCGCTGACGATCGCCTGCGACAGCCGGCAGATTTCGCAAGCCCTGACCAACCTGTTGCAGAACGCCGCCGACGCCATCGAGGGGCGGCCAACCCCGGCCGACGGATCGGAACTGCCGCCGGGCGAGATCGCCATCGCAGTGACGGGCGACGCCGACGCGGTGACCGTCACCGTCGAGGACAACGGCAAGGGCCTGCCGACCGACGAGCAGCGCGACCGGTTGACCGAACCCTATGTGACGACGCGGGCCAAGGGCACCGGCCTCGGGCTCGCCATCGTCAAGAAGATCATGGAGGACCATGGCGGCGTGTTGACCCTGGAGGACCGCGAAGGCGGCGGCGGGGCGCGCGTGACCTTGGTGATTCCGCACCCCATTGCGGCCGCGGCGGATGCCGGCGGGCGCGACGACAGGCCGGCGGAGACCGGCGGAGAGACGAGGCAGGCAGCCCATGGCGCATGACATTCTGGTCGTCGACGACGAAGCCGACATCCGGATGCTGATCACCGGCATCCTGAACGACGAAGGCATCAAGACCCGCGAGGCGGCGGACGCCGATCAGGCCTTCGCGCAGGTCGCGGCGCGGCGGCCCAGCCTGGTCGTGCTCGACATCTGGCTCCAGGGCAGCCGGCTGGACGGGTTGCAGATCCTCGAACAGTTGATGCGCGACCACGCCAACCTGCCGGTCATCATGATCTCGGGCCACGGCAACATCGAGACCGCCGTCCAGGCGATCAAGGTCGGCGCCTACGACTTCATCGAGAAGCCCTTCAAGTCCGACCGCCTGCTGCTGATGGTCGAGCGCGCCATCGAGGCGTCGCGGCTGAAGCGCGAGAACCAGGAGCTGAAGCTGCGCGCCGGCGGCGACGCCGAGCTGATCGGCCGCTCCTCCTCGGTCAACCAGGTGCGCCAGAGCATCGAGAAGGTCGCCCCCACCGGCAGCCGCGTGCTGATCACCGGCCCGGCCGGCTCCGGCAAGGAGGTGGTGGCCCGGCTGATCCACGCCCGCTCGCGGCGCAACACCGGCCCCTTCGTCGGGCTGAACTGCGCCACCATGCGGCCGGAACGGCTGGAGATGGAGCTGTTCGGCACCGAGGCCGGGATCGACGGCATGGGCCGCAAGATCGGCACCTTCGAGCAGGCCCATGGCGGCACCCTGCTGCTCGACGAGGTCGCCGACATGCCGCTGGAGACCCAGGGCAAGATCGTCCGGGCGCTGCAGGAACAGGTGTTCGAGCGGGTCGGCGGCGGCCAGCGGGTCGAGGTGGACGTCCGCGTGATCGCCACCTCCAACCGCGACCTGCAATCGGAGATCGAGCAGGGGCGTTTCCGTCAGGACCTGTTCTATCGCTTGTCGGTGGTGCCGATCCGCGTGCCGTCGCTCGCCGAGCGGCGCGAGGACATCCCGTTCCTGGCCCGCCACTTCATGCAGCGCTCGGCCGAGGCGTCGGGCCTGCCGATCCGCGAGTTCGGCGAGGACGCGATGGCGGCGCTCCAGGCCTACGACTGGCCGGGCAACGTGCGCCAGCTGCGCAACGTGGTGGACTGGCTGCTGATCATGGCGCAGGGCGACCCGAAGGAGCCGATCCGCGCCGACACCCTGCCGCCGGAGATCGGCGCCATCACCCCCACCGTCCTGAAATGGGACAAGGGCGGCGAGATCATGGGCCTGCCGCTGCGCGAGGCGCGCGAGGTGTTCGAGCGCGAGTATCTGCTGGCCCAGGTGACCCGCTTCGGCGGCAACATCTCCCGCACCGCGTCCTTCGTCGGCATGGAGCGCTCGGCCCTGCACCGCAAGCTGAAGTCGCTGGGTGTCCACGGCAGCGAGAAGGGCAAGCTGTTCATCGAGTGATAAAGTAAAGCCCTTCTCCCCTTGTGGGAGAAGGGTTTGGGATGAGGGGTATTCCGCCGAAGGCGGAAAGGGTTGCGTACCCCTCACCCCAACCCCTCTCCCACAAGGGGAGAAGGGCTTTGAGGTATTGACTTGGCTTTCCCGGAGTTCCCCCGTGTCCGACACCCTCGCCCTGCCGCGCGCCGTCCTTTACGACTGGGACAACACGCTGGTGGACAACTGGGGCACCGTGCGCGCGGCGCTGAACCACGCGCTGGTGTCCTTCGACCTGCCTGCCTGGAGCGAGGAGGAGGCCCGCATCCGCATCAAGCAGTCGATGCGCGACAGCTTCCCCCGCATCTTCGGGGAGCGCTGGACCGAAGCCCGCGACCTCTTCTACGCCTATTTCGCCGAACACCACCTCGACCACCTCCGCCCGCTGCCGGGCGCCGAATCGCTGCTGAGGACCTTCGCCGAGCGCGGCATCTACCAAGCCGTCGTCTCCAACAAGACCGGCAAGTTCTTGCGCGCCGAGGCCGACGCGCTGGGCTGGACGCAATATTTCGGCAAGCTGGTCGGCTCGCAGGACGCCCCCTTCGACAAGCCGCACGGCGCGCCGGTGGCGATGGCGCTGGAACCGGCCGGGCTGCAACCCGGCCCGGACGTCTGGTTTTTGGGCGACGCCGACATCGACATGGAATGCGCCCATGGCGCGGGCATGGTTCCGGTGCTAATAGGGCTGGGCGAGGGGAGCGGTTTCGACCGGTTTCCCCCCGCCCACCGTCACGTCGATTGCGAAGCCTTGTGTGGCTTGGTTGGCGAGGGTGGTGATACCATATCCGTTCAAACGGTTGTCGAGACGGTTCGAATGCGCGCCAAATCAGCACCGTGAAGCGGGGAGCGGACCGCCTGCGAAGGGGTCCCAAGAACATTCAAGAAGGGGGCATCATAAATGTCTGAAAAAAGCCAGAACGTGCAGGACGTGTTTCTCAACCACGTCCGCAAGAACAAGACTCCCGTAACCGTCTTTCTCGTGAACGGCGTGAAACTTCAGGGCATCATCACTTGGTTCGACAACTTCTCGGTCCTTCTGCGCCGCGACGCGCATTCGCAGCTGGTCTACAAGCACGCGATCTCGACGGTCATGCCGGCGCATCCCATTCAACTCTTCGAGCCGCCCAAGGAAGGTGAAAGCGTCTGATCCCTTGACCAATGGAGACGGCGCGGCGCCGCTGGGCGCCGGCCGGGCCATCGTGGTCCACCCCGTCCTCCGCCAAGAGGCGGACGGGGCCAATCGTCCTCCCGAATCCCGTCTGGAGGAAGCGGTGGGGCTTGCCCTGGCGATCGAGCTGGAGGTCATCCACGCCGAATGCGTCAAGGTCAACCGCCCGCAGCCCTCGACCCTGCTCGGCTCCGGGACCGTGGAGCATCTGGCGGAACTGGTGGAGGAGCACGAGGCGAGCCTCGTCATCCTCGATCACGCCCTGTCGCCGGTGCAGCAGCGCAATCTGGAAAAGGGGCTGAAGGCCAAGGTCATCGACCGCACCGGCCTGATCCTGGAGATCTTCGGCGCCCGCGCCCGCACGCGGGAAGGCATGCTCCAGGTCGAGCTGGCCTCGCTGACCTACCAGAAATCGCGGCTGGTCCGTTCCTGGACCCACCTGGAACGCCAGCGCGGCGGCTTCGGCTTCCTCGGCGGCCCCGGCGAATCGCAGCTTGAGATGGACCGCCGTCTGATCGGCGACCGCATCATCAAGATCAAGAAGGAGCTGGACGAGGTCCGCCGCACCCGCGGCCTGCACCGCAAGGCGCGCGCCAAGGTGCCGTACCCGGTGGTGGCGCTGGTCGGCTACACCAACGCCGGAAAGTCCACCCTGTTCAACCGGCTGGCCAACGCCGACGTCTTCGCCAAGGACCTGCTGTTCGCCACGCTGGACCCGACCATGCGTCAGGTGACGCTGCCGTCGGGGCGCAAGGTGATCCTGTCGGACACGGTGGGCTTCATCTCCGACCTGCCGCACGGCCTCGTCGCCGCCTTCCGCGCCACGCTGGAGGAGGTCGACGCCGCCGACATCATCCTGCACGTCCGCGACATCGCCCACATCGACACCGACGCGCAGCGCGCCGACGTGCACGAGGTGCTGGGCGACATGGGGCTGGATCCCGACAGCGACGACCGCGTCATCGAGGTCCTCAACAAGATCGACGCGCTCGACGACGAGGCCCGCGCGGCGGTGCTGGTCCAGACCGCCCGCAACCCGCGCGCGGTGGCGGTGTCGGCCATCACCGGCGAGGGGTTCGACGCGCTCGACCGGCTGCTGGACGAGCGGATGAACGTCAACCGTCAGGTCGTCGACCTCACCGTCGACCTCGGCGACGGGGCGGCGCTGGCCTGGCTCTACGACAAGGGCGAGGTTCTGGACCGCCGCGACGACGAGGAGCAGGCCCACATCCACGTCTCGCTCGACCCCGCCGATCTGGCGCGGTTCGAGAGGCGGTTCCAGCAACCGCAGATGTGACACGGCGTCTGACCGAAAGGAAGGGGTGCGACGGGCCGGCTATGACCTGTTGCACCCCCCTCCCGGCTTAGGACCAAAGCGGCGTGGTGATTTCTTCCGTTGCCCACGATTATAGCAACGGAGCAAGGCGCTCCCCATCAGGAGGACTGCCCAATGCGACTTCAAACCGACCCGTCGTGCTTCTCGATCACGGCCTTCCTGGCCGATCAGGTTACCCTGGTCGCGCGCCACGAGGATTTGCCTCCCGGCGCCGCGCTGCTGCGCATCCACGACCTGTCGCGAAGCCCCGAGGGCCGCGCGCGCCTGCTGGGCATCATCGGCGATGCGGCCAAGCACGAGACCAACACGGACGAAGCCGCCAAGATCGCCGCCATTCATGCCGAGCTGTTGGCTTGGGGCTATGGCGACGCGCTGATCGACGACAAGACCCATGACAACGGGCGGACCCACCGCGCCGCCGCGTGACATGACGGATGACGGCGGGGGCGCCGCCGCGTCATAATGGCGTCCTCGTCACCGCCCCGGACCGTTCGTGCGCGCCTCCTTCGCCTTTCTGTCCCTGCTGGCCGCGCTGACGGCCCAACAAGCGATGGCGCAGCAACCGCCGCCGTCGCCGCTGCCGCCGGGCTATGTCGAGGAACCGGCGGAACCGCCCGAGGATCCCCTGCCGCCGCCGCCACGCGAGTTCCCCGTCGTGCCGGACGTGCCGCTCATCGCCGCGCCCGACGCGGCCGAACTGCTGAAAGCGTGCAAGGAGGCGGCCTTCACCGACTGCTTCCGCATGTGGCAACCGCCGCCGCCCCCTCCGCCTTTGCCGGAGCTGGAAACCGGAACGGCGCGGCTGTCGCCGCCCCCGCCCCCCGATCCGGCCGCCCCGCGCGACCCGGCCCTGGGCGGGCCGGTGAAGCCCCCGCCGCCGGATCAGGCGAAGGCCGCCGCGAGCGCCGCCGCCGACAAGGCGACCTTCGACGCGCTGGCCAAGGCGCTGAAGGACAGCGGGTTGGACGGCAAGGTGCTGCTGACCAACCCGTCGGCGGACGGCCCGACGCTGAGGCTCGATTCCCAGCCCAACAAGACACCCAACAAGACGAGGCCGAAGCCGTGACGCTGTTTGCCCAATCCGACGTCGCCCAGCTCGACATCGACCGGGTGTCCGACCTGATCCGCTCCGTCGCGAAGACGGAGATCCTGCCCTGGTTCCGCAACCTCGACGCCGCCGCCATCCGCGAGAAGACCGGGCCGCTCGACCTCGTCACCCTGGCCGACGAGGCGGCGGAGCGGGCGCTGACCCCGGCGCTGGCCGATCTGCTGCCCGGCAGCCGGGTGATCGGGGAGGAGGCCGCGTCGAACGACCCGCGCGTGCTCGACCGCATCCACGGCGACGAACCGGTGTGGATCATCGACCCGGTGGACGGCACGTTGAATTTCGCCCAGGGCCGCCCGCTCTTCGCGGTGATCGTCGCCCTGGCGCAGAGGGGCGAGACGCTGGCCGGCTGGATCCACGACCCCATCGACGGCCGCATGGCGACGGCGGTGAAGGGCGGGGGCGCTTGGCTGGATGGGCGGCGCGTGCGGGTCGCCGACGCGGTGCCGCTGCCGGAAATGGTCGGCGCGTTGTCCACCCGCTTCTGCGGCGACGCGATGGCGGCGCGGCTGGAGGAGCGCAGCCGGGGGCTTGGAGAGCGCGTCTGCCTGTCCAGCGCCGCGCAGGAGTATCTGCGCCTGCTGGAGGGGCGGGCGCATTACTCGCTCTATCACCGGTTGATGCCGTGGGACCACGCGGCCGGCGTTCTGCTGCACGCGGAGGCCGGCGGCCACGCGGCGCTGATCGACGGCACGCCCTACGGCCCGGCGGCGCTGAACGGCAGCCTGCTGCTGGCGCCCGATCCGGCCAGTTGGCGGGACCTGCACGGCCGCCTGTTCGGGTAGGGCAAGGGATGCCGTTGCGGTCGCTCCCACCCGCCAACTCCGCTCCGCATCGGAACGAAACCTGGGAGTATTGGCGCCCAACCGGCAGCCCGACCCTGGAGTTGGGATCGGTGCGCGGCCTCGATGTCGCGCTGCCGCTTCATTTCCATGACGAGGATCAGGTGACGTTCACCCTGTCGGGAAGGCGCCGCTTCGTCATCGATGACGAACTGTTCTGCGTCACCCCCGGTCAAGGAATGCACATCCCGGCGCGGACGCCACACCATTCGCTGTCCGAGCCGTCGGAGGTGGTCTGCGTCAACATCTACACACCGGCGGGAACCGGCGCGGCACGCGACCTGATCTCCGCTCTGGTCCGGCACTGGCGGAGGACGGGACGGATGGACTGGCCCGACCTCACGATGATGGCCGCAGACCACGGACTCCTTGCCGGGAGCGCTCCCGGTGCGGCGATTGGGCTCGCAAGCCCGGACTCGTGGGAAACCGTGCGACAGGCGGCGCAACGCGCCGGCATGAGCCGCGAGGGCTTTTCCCGCCGGTTCAAAAAATGGCACGGCCTGCCGCCGCACGGGTTCTGGCTTCTGGAGAAACTGAACGAGGCGCGGCGCTTGCTCCGCGCCGGCGAACCGATCGCGGCGGTCGCCGCCGAGGCCGGCTTCTCCGATCAAAGCCATCTGGGCCGCTGTTTCCGGCGCGCGTTCGGCGTCACCCCGGGGCGATACCGCGCGGAGCGATGCCGGGCAGGGTAGGTCACATCCGTTCCAGACCGCCACCGCCCAAGCCTGCTACCCATCCGCCCGGAAGCGCCGCATGAAGGATCCGAAGCGGGTCAGCGCTTGCCTGGGGAGTTCGGCATGACCATTGCCTTGTCCGTGTTTTCCTACCTCCTGGTGGTCGGCGCCGGGGTGAGCGTCGCTCTGCAGCAGGTTCTGAACGCAAACCTGCGCGCCGCGCTCGGGTCGCCCTGGTGGGCGGGCTTCGTCAGCTATTTCGTCGGTCTGCTGGCGATGCTGGCGGTCGCGCTGATCGCTCCAGGCCCCCGATTGTCGGACACCGTCGTCGGCTCCACCTCGTGGCTGTCGTGGAGCGGTGGGCTCTTCGGCGCCCTGTTCATCGGGACCGCCATTCTGATGGTTCCCCGCCTCGGCGCCGCGACCGTCCTCGCCTTGATCGTCGTCGGGCAGATGCTGGGCTCGCTCGCCTTCGACCATTTCGGCCTGTTCGGGCTTGCGCAACAGCCGGTCAGCCCCGCCCGGCTGGCCGGTGCGGCCTCCCTCGTCCTGGGCGTCGTCCTGATCCGCCTGTAGGAACGGCCTCAGTGCGACATCAGCGCCGGCAGGGGCAGGGCCGCCAGCACGGTGCGGGTGGCGCCGCCCAGCACCATCTCGCGCAGGCGGGAATGGCCGTAGGCGCCCATCACCAGCAGGTCGGCACCCAGATCGGCGGCGAAGGACAGGATCAGGTCGCCGACCTCGCCGGAACTGGCGGTCGCCGGGTGATGGCGGGCGACGATGCCGTGGCGCGTCAGCCAGTCGACCAGCGCCGTTCCGTCCTCGCCATGACGGCCCCCCGGCGGGTTGACCGTCAGCACCGTCACGCTTTCCGCCGTTTCCAGGAAGGGCATGGCGTTGCGCACCGCGTGGGTGGATTCGCGGCTGTTCTTCCAGGCGATCAGCACGTTGCGCCCGATGGGCGCCGCCGCCGGCTGGACCGGTGGCAGGACCAGGGTCGGGCAGGCGGTCGCCAGCGGCAGGCGGTCCGGCACGTGCAACGCCACCCGGTCCCCCGACCGTTCGGCGGAGGACTGCCCGACGATGGCGAGGTCGGCGTAGGGTGCGCGTTCGGCCAGCAGCGCCACATGGTCGCCCTCGGCGACGGTCCAGCGGTGGGACAGGCCGTCCAGCGCGAGCCGGACCTCGTCGGCGATGCGCTCGGCGTTCTCGTGGGCGATGGCGGTCGCCTCGGCCATGAAGCCGTAGGAGGCGGCCCGCCCGGTCGCCCCCGCCGGCATCGACACCGGGGTCGCGATGTAGAGCGCCTCGACATGGGCCGTGAAGCGCTTGGCCAGCGCCGCCGCGACCGCCAGACGGGTGGCGTGCGAGTCGTCGTTCGCCAGGTGCAGAAGGATGGTCTTGATCGGCATCCGTTTCCCCTTGGTGTGGATCGGCTCCCTTCTGCGCCCGGACAGGACAAAGCCAGCCGAAGTCAGGGCGGCGGAGCGTTGCCCGTCAGGTAACGCTCCGCGCGGCGATCTGGCAACCGCCCGCTTGGGCTGAAGGTTACTTCACCACCACCGCGTAGCGCTCCACCGGCTCGACCGCCTGGATCAGGCCGCGCGCCTTCAGGAACTCGGCGAAGCGGGCGTAGCGCTGGCTGTCGAGCGCCGCCGGGCTGTGGGCGAAGCGCGGCAGCGTGTCGGCCCAGGCGCGGCGGTTCAGCTCGTCGTTCAGCTCCGGGCGGTCCTTGACGAAAGCGGCCTGCGCCTCCTCCGGGTGGTTCAGGATGTAGAGCGTCGCGCGCTCCACCGCGTCGAGGAAGCGCTTGATGCGGGCGTCGCCGGTCTTGTCCTTGTGGGCGACGAGGATCAACTCGTCATAGGGCGGAACCCCCTCCTCCTCGGGGAAGAAGGCGCGGCCGGGGTGCTTCTCGATGTCCATCTGGTTCAGCTCGAAGTTCCGGAAGGCGCCGACCACGGCGTCCACCTGCCCCGACAGCAGCGACGGCGACAGCGAGAAGTTCACGTTCACCAGCGTGACGTCCTTCAGGCCCAATCCGTGCTTTTCCAGCATGGCGCCGAGCAGCGCATCCTCGAAGCCGGCGATGGAGAAGCCGATCTTGCGGCCCTTCAGGTCCTCGATTTTCTTCACCGGCCCGTCGCGCAGCACGACGACCGAGTTCAGCGGCGTCGACACCAGCGTGCCGACGCGGACCAGCGGCAGTCCCTCGGCCACCTGGATGATGAGCTGCGGCTGGTAGGACACCGCGAGGTCGGCGCCGCCGGCGGCCACCAGCTTGGGCGGGTCGTTGGGGTCGGCCGGCGCGGTCAGCGTCACGTCCAGCCCGGCGTCCTTGAAGAAGCCCTTCTCCTGCGCCACCACCAGCGGTGCGTGGTCCGGGTTGACGAACCAGTCCAGCATCACGGTGAGCTTGTCCTGCGCGGCGGCGGGCAGGGCGGTGACCAAGCTGGCGGCGAGGGCCGCTGCCGCGAACATGCGTTTCATCCCAGGGGGTTTCCTCAGTCTCAGCCGACCGGATCGTCGGCGGGTTGCGTGTCGGGTTGCCAGGGCAGCGCGCGCCGGGCCAGCGCGTCCACGGCGGCGTAGAGCGCCACCGCGAACAGCCCCAGCACCAGCACGGCGGCGAACAGAAGGTCGATCTGCATGCGCGCGTTGGCGTGCAGCATCAGGTAGCCGAGGCCGGAGGACGACCCCACCCACTCGCCGATCACCGCCCCGATGGGCGCCACGGCGGCGGCGACCCGCACCCCCGACCAGAAGGCCGGCAGGGCGGCGGGCAGACGGATCGTCCACAGCGTCGCGGCCGGCGTGGCCCCCATGGTGCGGGCGAGGTCGAGCCAGCCCGGATCGGTGCGGCGCAGCCCATCGAACAGGGCGGTCGTCACCGGGAAATAGATGACCAGCACCGCCATCGCGATCTTCGACGCCATGCCGTAGCCCAGCCACAGCACCAGCAGCGGGGCCAGTGCGAAGACCGGCACCGCTTGGCTGACCACCAGCAGCGGCATCAGCCAGCGCCGCGCCGTGCGGAAGCGGGCGAGCAGCAGCGCGCTGACGCTGCCCAGCGCCACGCCGAGCACCAGCCCCAGCAGGATCTCCATCAAGGTGGTGGCGCCGTGCTGCATCAGCAGCGGAGCCTGCCGCCGCATCGCGTCGGCGACCGCCAGCGGCCCCGGCAGCAGGTAGCGCGGCAGCCCGGTCAGCCACACCAGCGCCTGCCAGCCGCCCAGCAGGACGGCCAGGGTCACGGCGCCGCGCATCAGCTTGCCGCTCATGGCCGTCTCATCGCCGTCTCATGGGGGGCCGTCTCATCCCGCCAGCCTGCGCAGCAGCTCGGCCTGGAGCGCCAGCAGGGCCGGGTCGTCGACCCGGCGGGGGGCGTGGCCGGGCGGCTCCAGCGGCGGGCCGATGGTGGCGGGGCGGCCGGTCATCACGTGCAGCCGGTCGCCGATGCGCAGGGCCTCCAGCGGGTCGTGGGTCACCATCAGCACGGTCCGTCCGGCCAGCGTCTCCGCCGCCGTCTCCTGCAGGCGCAGCCGGGTCAGCGCGTCGAGCGCCGAAAAGGGCTCGTCCATCAGGACCAGCGGCTTGTCCTCCATCAGCGTGCGGGCGAGCGCCACGCGCTGCCGCTGCCCGCCCGACAGCGCGGCCGGCCGGTCCCGCTCGCGCCCGTCCAGCCCGACGCGGCGGAGCAGGGCGGCGGCGCGCTCCAGGCGTTCGGCATCGGGCTTCTTGCGCCGGAGCCGGTCGCCGAGCAGCACGTTGTCCAGCACCGACAGCCAGGGCAGCAGCAGATCCTGCTGCGCCATGTAGGCGATGCGCCCGGCCAGCGGCAGCCCGTCGCCGGCCGCGACCCGGGTCGGCGGCTCCGGGTCGGCCAGCCCGGCCAGCACGCGCAGCAAGGTGGTCTTGCCGACGCCGCTCGGCCCCAGCAGTCCGGTGATGCGCCCGGCCTCCAGCGTCAGCGCCAGATCGGAGAACAGCACCGCGCCGCCATGGGTCAGCCGCGCGCCCGACACCGTGACGGACAGCCCGCCGGGGACGGGCGGGGCGACGCTGGACGGGGCCGGACGGAGGCCGGAAAAGGGCAGGGTGTCGGTCATGAAACTCACTGATCCCTACGCCGGCATGAACCGGATCAGGTTCCAGGGGTCGTCCCGCGCGGGACCTCTCAGCCGACCATCGGCTCCCCCCAGTGAAGGCCGCGACTATAGGCAGGGTGCGGCGGGCGCCGCAAGAGGGGCGGACGCGCATCCCACCGTATGGAAAGGCTCCCCCGCCGTTCCGCCCCTTGACCGGACCCACCCGCCGCTCCACGTCTTCGCGGGATGACCGATCCCAGCGCTCCCCTTTTCATCGGCGGCGAAATCTACCGCGGATCGACCTACGGGCCGAAACACCCGCTGGCGATCCCGCGCGTCTCGACGGCGATCGACCTCAGCCGCGCCATGGGCTGGCTGCCCGACGCGGTCTATCTCGACACCCATGTCGCGACGGAGGCCGAACTCGTCCGCTTCCACACGCCGGACTACATCGCCGCCCTGCAACGCGCCGAGGCGGCGCAGCGGGTCGACGCGGAGACCGGCGCCCGCTACAACCTCGGCCGGCTGGAGAACCCGATCTTCGCCGAGATGTACCGCCGTCCGGCGACCAGCGTCGGATCGGCGCTCCAGGCGGCCCGGCTGCTGCTGGCGCGTCCGGCGGGGATCGTCTACGCCCCGGCCTCGGGCACGCACCACGCGCGGGCCGGGCGGGCCAGCGGCTTCTGCTATTTCAACGCGCCGGTGCTGGGCATCCTGGAACTGCTCGACCATGGGGTGGAGCGGGTGCTCTACGTCGATCTCGACGCCCACCACGGCGACGGGGTGGAGGACGCCTTCGCCGAGGACGACCGGGTGCTGACGATTTCCGTCCACGAGGACGGGCGCTGGCCGCGCACCGGCAAGGCGGAGGACCGGGCGGGCGGCATGGCGCGCAACCTGCCGGTGCCGCCGGGCTTCAACGACAGCGAGATGAACTTCCTGATGGAGGCCGCGATCCTGCCCTTGGGACGCGCCTTCCGGCCGCAGGTCCTGGTGATCCAGACCGGCGCCGACGCGCTGGCCGAGGATCCGCTCAGCCGGCTGGAGCTGTCCAACCGCGCGCTGTGGGACGCGGTGGCGGCGCTGCTGCCGCTGGCGCCCAAGACCCTCGTGGTCGGCGGCGGCGGGTACAACCCATGGTCCGTCGGGCGCTGCTGGGCCGGGGTATGGGCGACCCTGAACGGGATCGACCCGGCCGTCGCGCCGACACCGGCCGCCGAGGCGGTGCTGCGCGGCTTGAGCTGGACCCGCGCCGCCGGCCGCAACCCGCCGGAGCATTGGTTCACCACCCTGGCCGACGAGCGCCGGCCCGGTCCCGTCGGCGACGCGGTTAAGCGGGTGGCGGAACTTGTGACGGCGTGACGTCCGTGTTCAAAACCCGGTGACGTTTCGTTGACGGACACGGATTGTTCGGTGATCCTTGAGTGCCTTCGCCGTCGGACGCGCCGCATCCGGTGACGCGGCCGGGCAGGGAACCGGGAGGGGAGCGCGGACAGGCGGATGTCGAACACGACGCTGTTCCTGATCGCCGTCGTCGTGATCATGCTGGCCGCGGTTCCCGTGGCCATGATGCTCAAGGATTTCCTGCCGAGGCTGCTGGAGAGGAGCGCCGGGCTCGACCAGCTCGAAAACCGCATCTACGTGCTGCACGCCGAGTCGCACGACCTCCAGAACCGGGTCCAGTCCCTGACCCAGCGCCGCAACGGGCAGGCGACCGAGCGCAACCGCCTGGAAACCGACATCCGCAAGGCCGAGAAGCAGATCCGGGATCTGGCCGCCCTGCCGCCCCTCTTCGTCCACGAACTCGGCGACCCGCAGGCCGGGCTGACCAAGTTCGTCGTCACCATCAGCCAGGAGAAGGCGTCGGCCGCCGCCCGCGCCGCCGGGGAACGCGCCGCCGTGAACCCGATCTGGCGCTGCGCCAACGTGGCGGAGGTCTGGGCCGCCAGCCTGGAGGGCGCCAAGCAGATGGTCGAGGTGGCGTTCCCCTTCAAGCTCGGCTTCGAGACCGCCTTCGAACGCTCCACCGGCCGGAAGAGCGTGCCGAAGAAGCCGATGACGGCCTCGCGGGCGGAGGCGGCGTCGTGATGATCAACTTCATCATCGTGCTGGCCATCGTCGCCATCGGGGCGTTGCTGGGCAACGTGCTGCTGACGGTGGAGGCGCGCGTGTCGCAGACCCGCAACCGGGTGCGCGGCACGCGCGGCACGCTGGACAGGCTCGAGGGCACCATCCGCCGGCTGCACCGCGAGGAGGAGTCGCTCCACGCCGAGATCGAGGAGTTGATGCGCAACACCGTCGACCTGCGCAAGGCCCAGACCGAGGCGCAGCGCCGCCTGTCCGAGGCGCAGGGCCGGCGCCGTCCGCAGATTCTGATCCTCACCGACCGCCGCAACCCGAACGACAAGGAATGGCTGGTCACCGTGGCGAACCCGCAGCTCGGCGAGATCGACGCCAACCACCCCCTGGCGGCCGATTGGGCGCGCGGGCGCGAGTATCTGGTCTGGGCGGAATCGGAACGCGAGGCCGCCGAGCGGGCCAACCGCCGCTTCAGCGCCCGTCCGGGCTATCAGGTGAAATCGGTGACGGCGGTCAAGGCCGACCTGTACGCGACCGATACGGCGCGCAGCGCGGCGTGACGCCGTCCCCGAGACGCCGTCCCATGGCAAGGAAAAAGGCCCTTTTCCCCCACGGGGAAGAGAAGGGCCTTTGTGCCGTCAGCGCACGCCGGGCTTGGCGGGCGCGCCGCCGGTCTGGCGGAAGGCGTCGTGCAGGTAGGGCGACAGCGCCAGACGCATGCCGCGCAGCCATTCGTGGATGATGATCAGCGAGCGCGACGCCACCGGCGGCGTCATGCCCAGCTTCACCAGATCCTCGCGGGTCATGGTGGCGACCTGATCCAGCCGGTGGCCGGTCAGCCGCGCCCAAGCCGGGGCGGTGCAGGGGTTCATGGAGATGACGTGGACACCCTCGCGCTCGACCATCTCGGCCTTGCGGCGGGCGTACTGGCTGTCCTCCAACTGGCTGAACGGGCCGGAGAAGCCGTTCTCGACCAGCACGCGCTTGGCCTTCGGCGCGATGGCCGCGACCCGCTCCAGCGTCGCCATGCCGGTGGACAGCGAGGCCAGATCGACCGTGACCGGCACCATGAAGGTCAGCCGCTCGCCGTCGCCGACGTAATAGTCGAAGCCCGAGACCTCGGCCCAGTTGAAGAACCACTGGGAGATGTTGCCGCCGAAATCGTACAGCCGGCCGCCGCGCTGCAACTCCGGCCCGATCAGATCCCAGAACTCGTAGAAGCCGTCGCCCGACCCCATCATGTTCATGAAGTCCTGGGTGATGCGGCGGTGCTCGACCACCTCCGGGCCGAAGAGACGGGCAAGACGCTCGTTCACCTCGTACTCGACGACCTTCAGTTGCAGTCCTTCCAACATGGCGGTCGCCATCAGGTGATGGGACAGCAGCGTCTTGCCGACGCCGCCGCGGTCATTGAGGACGAAGATCGTGCCCAGCATGCGATCGCCTTTCCAAGTAACGTTCGTTGTTTCGTCGTGAGAGACAGGTGCGCGGATGCTCTGCGATGCCGTGGGCGGCGGAGCCGTGGGCAGGGGGGAAGGCGGCGCCGACGGCTCGACGGCCGGCGGGATGTCTTCCAGGACGGCGGCCGGTGCCGGTGTGTCCTCCGGAGCCGGGGACAGCGGGTCGAACGCCGGATGCGGATCGACGGCGGGCGTGGGAGCGGAGTCGGGAACCGGCTCCTCGACGGCAGCCGGAACGGGAGCGGCCGGAGCGGGGGCCGGCGGTTCGGGCGTGGGCTCGGCGGCCACGGGTTCCGCCGCAACCTCGACCGCAGTGTCGGTCTCCGGTTCCGCCACCGGTTCCATGGCGGCTTCGACCGCCGGGACCGGAGCGGCCTCCGGGGCGGCGGGAGCCGCCTCGACCGGCTCGGCGTCCGCCGGACGGCGGGCGTCCAGCGCGGCCTGGTGCACGGCGGCCAGGGTTTCCGGCGCGGCGGCGGCCTCGCTTTCCTCCCCGCCCTCGCCACGGCCCTCGTTGCCGACCAGGAAGAAGGCGGACCGCAGCGTCACCGCCGAAATCGGCTGGTTGTCACGGGCGGTGACGCCCAGCTTGGCCAGCACGTCGGAGATCTCGGCCCAGGACAAGCCGCGCTCGCGCATCAGCCCGATGTCGCCGTAGCTCTCCCGGACCGCCTGCATGGCGCTGCGGTTGCCGGTCGGGCGATCGGCAAGGAGCCGTTCAAGTTCCGTGCGGTCGATCGTCACTGTCGGGAATTCCGGCAAGGTAAGGAAGGCGGTCGGCGGGATGCCACGAAAGCGGTAGGCCGTAAGGAATCCGTTCCCCCGGCGCGGAAAAAATAGTACAAGCCGCCACAGCGCGCAAACGGTTTCCAACCGCCTCTAACGGCGGTAAAATATGGGACTTGCGGCGCGACGGGCGGCGGATTTCGACGTTGCCGCCGGTTTCAGGATCGAACTCCAGGGTCAGGCCAGGATGCCTCACGATTTCGGGTCTTTCGGGTCTCGCGACCGCCGTCCCGCAACGGGAAGCGGGTCCGGAATCGGCTTCCACGAATTGCGGCAGGCCTGCGAGATCTCCACCCTCCGCGAGGATCTGGAGCGCCTGTCGCACGAGGCCGGCGCGTTGCGCGGCAGCGTGGAGGAGGCGGTGGAGGAGATCCGCGACCGTTTCGCGGCGCTCACCGCGCAGGAAATGACCGACGCGGCGGCGATGGCCCCGCTGCTGCAATTCGCGGTGAGCACCCTTCTGGACATCCGGGAGCAGACCCGGCGCCTGCACACACAGACCGGGCCGGTCGCCGACGACGAACGTTCCTCCTGGCTGGGGGCCGCCGACGCCCCGCGCGTTCGTCCGTCCAACCCGCCGCCATCCAACCCTCCACTGGCCAACCCTCCACTGGCCAACCCGCCGCCGGCCAACGCGGTGACGACGCCCTGCGCGCCCGCGCCGCTGCCTCCGCGCAACGAGCCTCCGCCCCTGCCGAAGGCGGCCCCGTTCCCGTCCGGGCCATCCCCGAAGGCGATGGAGCCGCTGGCACCTTCCCCGGTTCCGGCTCCCACGGGGGCCGCCGCGCCGCCGATGACCGCGTCCTGGCTGGCGTCCAGGCCCGCCCCGCCATCGCCGCCGCCCCGCGCGGCGGTGGTGCGCAGCGCGGGATCGCCGCCAACCCCACCCGGCGGCATCGATTGGCTCGGCCGCGCCGGGCGCTGAGCCTTCCCGCACCGGACCGCGCTTGACCGTCGCGCGGCCTATGCCCGGCGACGCGCGCCGCCGCGCAAAAGCTCATATACGAAACGAATGCGCTTGCTATTTTGGGGAGGAGGTAATACGAATTAAGGCATGGTAAATAGAATTTTACCAAAAAGCGCAACGATTGCCTGAGGTCGGTCCCCATGATGAAGGCCGATACCCTGATCAGACCAACCGCCGCTTCCCGGCCCCGCAGCGTGGGCCGGTCCCTAAGGCTTCTGGTGGTCGAGGACGAGGCGCTGTCGGCGGAAGCCGTGTGCATGGCCGTCGGCGACCTCGGTCACACGGTCTGCGGAACGGCGGCGACGGAGGCCGAGGCGATCACCATCGCCGGCCGCGAGCGTCCGGACGTCGCGCTGATGGACGTGCGTCTGGCCGGCGGCGACGGCATCGCGGCGGCGCGGCGGCTCCACACCGATTACGGCATCCGCTCGATCTTCCTGTCCGGCTACGCCGATCACGGGATCATGGCGCGAATCACCGAGACCTATCCGTTGGGCGTGGTCCACAAGCCGTTTTCGCAGGGCCAGTTGAAGATCGCGCTGGATCTGGCGGCCCGTCGTCTGCGCTGAGCGCCGGCTTCTGGGTTTTGTCGATCCATCGACGTTACGCCGAAGGAATCCGTTTCCCGGCCGCCGTTCCTCTGCTATAAATGTTCTTGGAGTGTTCCTGTTCGGAGCGGCGGGGTGAGTGAGCCGCTCCGGTCGCGACGGGAGGATTCCATCGGCGGTTGACCCGCGCCCGCTCGCCGTGCTTCGGTGCGGCAACAAGGGCGGGGGTCGCGATGTTGCGCCGGCCCCCGCGAACGGGAACCCTCGGCATCCGGATGCCCACCGCCGGGCATTCTCATGGGCTGGCATGGATGCCGGGACACTCGCGCTTACGGAGTATCGGGCGATGAATGTTTGGACGTTTACGGGACGCTTGGGCGCCGACGGCGAGTTGCGTTCGACCCAGAGCGGCGAAAAGGTTTTGGGCTTCCGCGTCGCCAACGACGTCGGGTTTGGCGAGCGCAAGACGACCCAGTGGGTCGATTGCTCGATCTGGGGACGCCGCGCCGAGTCGCTGGCGCCGCACATGACCAAGGGCAAGGCCGTGGTCATCTCCGGCGAAGTGACGCTGCGCGAGTATGAGAAGCGCGACGGCACGCGCGGCGCCGGCCTGTCGGTGCGCGTGGCCGAGATCGACTTCACCGGCGGCAACCGCGAGGAAGGCGGCGGCAGCTTCGGGGGCGGCGGTGGCGGCTACGAGTCGCGCGGCGAGGCCCCCCGCGGCGGTGGTGGTGGCGGTTATGGTGGCGGTGCCGGCGGTGGTGGCCGCAGCGGCGGTGGCGCGCCGCCCCGTCACGAGGATCTGGACGACGAAATCCCGTTCTGATCCTGGAACGCGGTCTTTTCGGAGTGACGTTGCGGCGGGCGCCGGATCATCGATCCGGCGCCCGCTTCGTTTGGGACGTCCGGATGTTTCAAACGTTCCAAACGTTCCAAATGTTCACTTTACGTTCCTTCCGGGCCGGCGTATTTTGGGCCCATGGACGAAATCCAACGGCAACGGGTGAAGGGCAGGGGCGCCATCAGCAACGCGGTCTCGCGCTACGAGCGTGAAACCCGCACGCTGATCGACGACGGCTGGTCGGAGAACGAGGTTCTGTCGGACCCGGTCCGCACCGTCGTCGCCTCGGCGTCGGCCCGGTCGATCATCGTCCGCAACAACTCGCCCGACATCCCCTTCGAGCAGTCGGTCAACCCCTACCAGGGCTGCGAGCACGCCTGCATCTACTGCTTCGCGCGGCCGACCCACGCCTATCTCGGCCTGTCGCCGGGGCTGGATTTCGAGACGCGGCTGTTCGCCAAGCGCAACGCCGCCGACCTGCTGGCGAAGGAACTGCGCGCCAAACCCTACGTCTGCCGGCCGCTGGCGCTCGGCGCCAACACAGACCCCTACCAGCCCATCGAACGGACGGAGCGGATCACCCGCCAAATCCTGGAGGTCTGCCGCGACTTCCGCCAGCCGGTCACCGTCATCACCAAATCGGCTCTGGTGATGCGGGATCTCGACATTCTGGCGCCGATGGCCGCCGAGGGGCTGGCGTCGGTCGCCGTGTCGGTCACGACCCTCGACGGCGGTCTCGCCCGCACCATGGAACCGCGCGCGGCCTCGCCGTCCCGGCGTCTGGCGGCGATCCGCGCCTTGAGCGAGGCGGGGGTGCCGGTGGCCGTGCTCGCCAGCCCGATGATCCCGGCGCTGAACGACCACGAACTGGAGGCGATCCTGGAGGCCGGCGTCGCGGCGGGCGCCACGGCGGCCAGCTACATCCTGCTGCGCCTGCCGCTGGAGATCAAAGACCTGTTCGAGGAATGGCTGCGCGCCCATGCGCCCAACCGGGCCGAGCATGTCCTGAGTCTGGTGCGGCAGACGCGGGACGGCGCCCTGTACCGGGCGGATTTCGGAACCCGGATGAAGGGCACCGGTCCTTACGCGGAACTGCTGCGCGCCCGCTTCAAGATCGCGGTCAAGCGGCTGGGGCTGGGCGCGCGCAGTTGGAATCTCGATTGCAGCCGTTTTCGGCCGCCGCCGGCCGTCGGCGATCAATTGAGCCTGCTGTAAAAAGGAAAAGGGCGCGTCCCGTCGGACGCGCCCTTTTCCCCCCGGATCAACGCCGCAGGTCGCGGTCCAGGTTCAGCTCTCCCGCGCCCAGACGGGCACGGTAGACGATGACCGCCTCCATGACCCGCTGCACGTAGTTGCGGGTCTCGTAGATCGGGATCAGTTCGATCCAGTCGACCACGTCGATGGCCTCGGTGCGCGGGTCGCCGTAGGTCTGGATCCACTGCCGCACCCGGCCCGGCCCGGCGTTGTAGCCGGCGATGGCCATCACGTAGGAGCCGTTGAAGCGGTCGATCAGCTCCGACAGATAGGCCGATCCCAGCGTCACGTTGTAGCCGGGATCGCTGGTCAGCCGCGCGTTGGTGTGCTTCAGCCCCAGCTTGCCCGCCACCGTCTGCGCCGTGGCCGGCATCAGCTGCATCAGCCCGCGCGCCCCGGCCGAGGAGACGATCCGAGTGTTGAAGGTGCTCTCCTGCCGGATGATCCCGTGCACCAGCGCCAGCTCCGGCGCGCTCGGCCGGGCGTCGATCATCGGGTAGCCGGCCTCGACCAAGAACACGTCGTTTTGCGCCGCGTCCTTGGCGGCGGCGACCGACAGGTCGCGGCGTCCCACCTCGCTTGCCAGCCGGGCGGCCAGGGTGTAGTCGGCCGGCTCTTTCGAGTCGAGGCTGATGCGCCGCAGGAAGGCGGTCACCCGCTCGTCGTCGCCCCCCTCGATCTCGGCCAGCAGCCGGGTCACGCGGACCACCTCGCGCCGGTCGAAGGCGGTGGAGGCGGCGTTCGAGACCACCGGCGGGCTGGGCAGGGTGACCTTGCCCCCGGCGAGGTGCCGGGCCGACAGCTGCCCGTAGAAGGTCGTGCCGTAGGGCGCCGCCTTGGCGTACCACTCCGTCGCCTGGGCGGTCTGGCCCAGCGCCTCGGCCGCGCGCCCGCACCAGTAGGCGCCGCGCGCCTTGCTGATCGGCGCGGTGACCGAGCGGTAGAGCTTGTTGAAATGGTTGAACGCCTCCGACGGCTGGTCGAGGAAGCGCAGGGCCAGGAAGCCGGCGAGGAACTCCGCCTCGGCGAGGCCGGAGCCGTCCTTCTGCCCATGCGCCTTCACCAGCCGGTAGGCGAGGTTGTAGTCCCCCCGCTCGATGGCGCGGCGGGCCAGCAGGTGCCGCTCGCTCCACCACGACTGCGGGCGGCCCATCTCGGCCGGGGCCTGGGTGATGATCTCCAGCGCCCCGGCGTCGTCGCCCTTGCGGCGGCGCCAGCGGGCGCGGTCGAACAGCAGGCCGGGGTCGTTGCGCAAGCTCGGCGCCACCCGCGCCACCGCCGCGTCGGCGTTGCCGTTGTCGGTGTCCAGCGCGATCCGCGCCTCGATCAGCGTGTCGTAGGCGTCGTCGAAGAAGGGCAGCATCCGGCGCACCGGCGCCTCCTGCCGCTCCCACAGCAGGCGGTCGATCCGCGCCTTGTGGTCCTGGGGGCGCAGGTAGGAGCGGTAGCGGACGAGGAAATTGACCTCCTCGTCGGCGGTGAAGTTGCTCTCCACCCAGCGGGAGCGGATCAGCGGAGTCGCGCGCTCCGCACTGCCGGTGCCGATCAGCGTGTCGGCGTGCATCAGGAAGCCGTCGTTGGACAACGGCGGGAACTGACGGAACCACTCCAGCACCTCGGTCGGGTCGAGGCCGATCGGCATCGCCTTCTCGGCCTGGCGGCGCAGCTGCGCCTGGTTGGGCCAGTCGGGGTTCTCGCGGATGAAGGCCGCGATGTCGGCGAAGCCGCCGCCGCCCGGCGTCGCCAGCACCATCCAGCGGATCACCTTGGCGGGCAGCCGGTCCTGCGCCTGGGACGCGAGCTGCTGCGCCTCGTCGTAGCGCTCGTTGTCGGCCGCCTTGAAGGCCTGCCGGTAGAGCGCCAGATCCTGCGGGCCGAGCGCGCCGGCGAATGCGGCGACTGGAATGGAAAAGGCCAGCGAAACCGCCAGCAGGGCCGTCCGGGCGCTCTTGCCCAGGGCGGCGGGGAGGTCTAATGTGCGCAACTCTTTTTTCCAAGCAGTCCGTCTGAGGAGGCAGCCATGTTCCACGGTTCCATCGTCGCTCTCTTGACCCCCTTCAAGGGCGGGAAAGTGGACGAGGCCGCCTTCCAGTCCTTCGTGGAGTGGCATGTCGCCCAGGGCACCCATGGCCTGGTTCCCTGCGGCACCACCGGCGAATCGCCGACCCTCTCCCACGACGAGCACAACCGCGTGGTCGAGCTGTGCATCGAGGCGGCCGGCGGCAAGGTGCCGGTCATGGCCGGCAGCGGATCCAACTCGACGGACGAGGCCATCGCGCTGACCCGCCACGCCAAGAAGGCGGGCGCCCAGGCGGCGCTCGTGGTCACGCCCTATTACAACAAGCCGTCTCAAGAGGGTCTGTACCAGCATTTCAAGGCGATCCATGACGCGGCGGATTTTCCGATCTTCATTTACAACATTCCGGGCCGCAGTGTCGTGGATATGTCTGTGGCCACGATGGCCCGGCTGGCGAAGCTGCCGAACATCGTCGGCGTGAAGGACGCCACCGCCGACCTGACCCGCCCGACCCGCCTGTTGCAGGAGGTCGGCCCCGACTTCATCCAGCTGTCGGGCGAGGACGCCACCGCGCTGGGCTTCAACGCGCAGGGCGGGGTGGGCTGCATCTCGGTGACGGCCAACATCGCGCCGGCGCTCTGCTCGGCGATGCAGACCGCCTGGGCCGAGGGCGACCTGAAGGAGGCGTACCGCCTGCGCGACGTGCTGTCGCCGCTGCACGACGCCATGTTCGTGGAGACCAGCCCGGCTCCGGTGAAGTTCGCCGCCAGCCTGCTCGGCCTCGCCACCGACGAGGTCCGCCTGCCGCTGGTCACCGCTTCCGACGCCGCCCGCACCGCCGTGCGCGCGGCCATGAGCAAAGCCGGCCTGCTGTCCTGAGCGACGGCGGGCTGTCAAGGAGAACGCAGTGTCGCGCGACACGGAAGTAAAGAAGTACGCGGCTCAGAACCGCCGGGCGCGCTTTGATTTCTTCATCGACGACACCTTGGAGGCCGGCATCATGCTGACCGGCACCGAGGTGAAGTCGCTGCGGGGCGGTCGCGCCAGCGTGAACGAGTCCTACGCCGGGCTGAAGGGCGGGGAGCTGTTCCTGTTCAACGCCTACATCCCGGAATACCTGCAAGCCGGGCGCTGGCTCCAGCACGAGCCCAAGCGCCCGCGCAAGCTGCTGATCCGCCGCCGCGAGCTGGACAAGCTGGCGGCCGGCATCAAGCAGAAGGGCGTGACGCTGATCCCGATGTCGGTCTATTTCAACGACCGCGGCATGGCCAAGGTCGAGCTCGGCATCGCCACCGGCAAGAAGAAGCATGACAAGCGCAACACCGAGAAGGAACGCACCTGGCAGCGCGACAAGGCGCGGCTGATGCGCGACAAGGGATAGTTTCCGCTGACTTAACCCTCTCCTCTCTGGGGAGAGGGTGGCCCGAAGGGCCGGTGAGGGGGCGTTACGGCCGGCAGGCCGGAAAAAGAGATGGCTCTGCCATCGGCTTCCGGTTTGCGGTACGCGGTGCGTCCCCCTCACCCAACCCTCTCCCTGGGGGGAGAGGGCTATCATCACCGTCTTGAAAGTCAGACCACAGTGAGCCGATTGGACAACCGCGCGACCGACCGCGATTCCACCATCGCCGCCGTCGCGGCGGAAGCCCTGGCGGAGCGTCGGCCGCAGGGCCGCATCCTCGTCGCCTTCGATTCCGACGGCGGCATCCAACAGGCCTTGACCGAGGGCGGCGCCACCGTCGTGCCCTGGCTGCGGCTGGCGCAGGACGGCAAGCCCGCGACGCCCTGGCCGGAGGACGGCCCCTTCGACGGCGCGGTGCTGCGGCTGCCGCGCGGCTGGGCGTCCTTCGAGATGGCGCTGCACGCGCTGGCCGCGCGGCTGGCCCCCGGCGCGCCGCTGTGGATCGTCGGCAGCAACGACGAAGGCATCACCTCGGCGCCCAAGCGCTTCGACGGGTTGGTGGAGAGCCCCGAGACCCTGACCATCAAACGCCGCGCCCGCGTCCTGGAAGCCCGCCGCACCGACGCGCCCGCGCGGGGCGCGCTGGAGGATTGGCGGCAGACGGTGACTCTGCCCCTGCCGGAACCGGCGGCGCCGCTGGAACTGGCGTCCTACCCCGGCCTCTTCGCCCACGGCCATCTCGACGCCGGCACCGAGTGCCTGCTGCGCGTGCTGCCGGAGATCGCGGCCGGCGTGCGAGTGCTCGATTTCGGCTGTGGAGCCGGCGTGATCGCGCGGGCGGTGCGGGAACGCCAGCCGGAGTCCGTGCTGACCCTGCTCGACATCGACGCGGTGGCCCTGCACGCGGCGCGTCAGAACGTGCCGGGCGCCGAATTCGTGCAGAGCGACGGGCTGGCCGGCCTCGGCACCCGCGAGCGCTTCGGTCTGATCCTGTCCAACCCGCCGCTCCATCGCGGCAAGGACGAGGATTTCGGCATGTTGGAGGCGCTGGTCGCCGGGACCAAACAGTACCTCAAGCTGCGCGGCTCGCTGGTGGCGGTCACCCAGCGGACGGCGGGCGTCGGCAAGCTGTTCAACACCGCCTTCGGCCACGCCGAGCTGCTGCTGGAAACCAACCAGTTCCAGGTCTGGAAGGGCACGCCGAAGTAAGGGTCAGTCGCCGTCGCGCGCCAGATCGGACGGGTTGAGGCCGGTGGCGTCCCTGACCCGCCGCGCGAAATGCGAGCGCGAGGCGTAGCCGCAGGCCTCCGCCGTCTCCTGCACCGACAGCCCCTCGTTTTCCAGCAGATGGCGGGCGTGGGCGACGCGCTCGTCGGTCAGGACGCGGCGGACGGAGATGTTCTCCTCGGCCAGACGGCGCCGCAGGGTGCCGGTGCTGAGGTTCAGCTCGCGCGCGACGGTCTCGGCGGTCCAAGGGCGGTCCGGATGCGCGCGGAGCAGCGCCCGCACCGCGTCGCCGACCCCCGTCGGCGTCACCGCGCCGAGCCACCACGCGCCGCCCTCCAGCAGGCAGAGCAGCACCTCCATGCAGCGGTGCCCGGCGACCAGCGGGCTGACGGTCGAGCCTTCCGACAGACCCTCGGCCGCGTGCAGCACCGCCGCCCCCAGCGAGGGGGTGAGCGGAACCCGGAAGTCGCCGGAGCGGCCGGGCTTGGCGACGCCGTCGGGACCGTGGGCGCGCAGCAGGCGCCGGACCATTTCGGCGGGAAATTGCAGAACCAGGGAGCGGTAGACGCCGCTCTCCGGATCCGGTTCGTTGACCACGGTTCCGGTCCAGCCGGCGGGCAGCAGCAGCGCCGTGCCCTTGCCGAACCGGTGGGAACCGCGGCTGTCGGCGATCTCCTTGGTCCCGTCGAGCAGGATGACGAGGATCGTCTTCCCGATGGTCAGCTCCCCCATCCGCTCGCGGTCGCGGGCGAAGAAGGCACCCAGGATCGGGCGGTCCGGAAGGTCGTCGTCGCTGGGGCGGTTGTCGCGGGCGGCGAAGCGGGAGAGGCTGGCGATCAGGTCGGACGTCATGACCACGAGGTTACGCGATCAGCGGCCGTAACGCGCGGTTATTGTCGCCTGCCCCAAACGGTTGGCGGTCAGGGAAAACCCCACCAAGGCACCCGACGAGTCTGCGGGCAGGTCCAACCGTTCCACCTTCAACGCGTGGACGGTGAAGACGTAGCGGTGGGGCGCGTCGCCTGGGGGCGGGCAGGGGCCGAAATAGCCCCGCGTGCCGGTGTCGGTGCGGCTCTGCACGGCGCCGCCGGGCAAAGCCGCACCGCTGGCATCGCCGGCCCCGGCGGGCAGGCCGGTGGCCGAGGCCGGCAGGTCGAACACCACCCAATGCCACCAGCCGCTTCCGGTCGGCGCGTCGGGGTCGTAGGCGGTGACGGCGAAGCTGCGCGTGCCGGCCGGCGGGTCGCTCCAGCTCAGCGCCGGGGAGCGGTTGCCGCCCGTGCAGCCGAAGCCGTTGGCGACGTGGGGCTGCGCGATGGGGGCGTCGGCCGGCAGATCGGCGCTGCGCAGCTCGAAGGCGTCGACCGACGCGGCGGTCAGCGTCAACGCGGCGGCGATCATGGAAAAGGGCAGGCGGTGCACCGTGGTGTCTCCCTCGTTCTTGGAGATCTCACGATAGCGGGACCAGCACGCCGCCGTGGTCCCGAGCCGCTCAAAGACGAACCCGTGTTGCCCAGTTCCGGCCAGTCAGCCCTGGCGCAGCAGCCTTGCCGCGTCCAGCGCGCCGTAGGTCAGCACCGCGTCGCAGCCGGCGCGCTTGAAGCCGGTCAGCGTTTCGATCAGCGCCTTGTCGTAGTCCAGCCAGCCGTTGCCCGCCGCGGCCCGCAGCATCGCGTATTCGCCCGACACATGATAGGCGAAGGTCGGGACGGCGAATTGGTCCTTCACCCGGCGGATGATGTCCAGATAGGGCAGGCCGGGCTTGACCATCACCATGTCGGCGCCCTCCTGGAGATCCTGCGCCACCTCGCGCAGGGCCTCGTCGCTGTTCGCCGGGTCCATCTGGTAGGTCTTCTTGTCGCCCTTCAGGAAGCCGCCGGAATTCACCGCGTCCCGGAACGGCCCGTAGAAGGCCGAGGCGTATTTCGCCGCGTAGGAGCAGACCCGCACCAGTTGGTGCCGGTCGGCGTCCAGCCGGTCGCGGACGGCGCCGATGCGTCCGTCCATCATGTCGGACGGGGCGACGATGTCGGCCCCGGCGTCGGCCTGGGAGAGCGCTTGGCGGACCAGGACCTCGACGGTCTCGTCGTTCTGGATGTAGCCGTCGCGCAGGATGCCGTCATGGCCGTGGGTGGTGTAGGGGTCGAGCGCCACGTCGCACAACACGCCGACGCCGGGTGCCGCCGCCTTCAGCGCGCGGATGGCGCGGTTCATCAGGTTGTCGGGTCGGTAGGCTTCCGCCGCGTCCTCCGACTTGCCCTCCGGCCCGACGACCGGGAACAGGGCGACGCAGGGGATGCCGAGGTCGCCGGCCCCGGCCACCGCCTCGCACAGGAGGTCGATGGTCATACGCTCCACCCCCGGCATGGAGGCGACGGGCACCCGCTGGTTCTCTCCCTCGATCACGAAGACCGGCCAAATCAGGTCGTCGACCGTCAGCGTGTTCTCCGCGACGAGGCGGCGGGTCCAGGCATCGGCGCGGTTGCGCCGCAGGCGGCTGCGGGGAAAGGAGGCGGGGAAGGTGATCGGCATCGCACAGGGACCGGCGCTCTTGGAACGAAGGACGCGATCCTACGCCTCCCGGTGGCATGAACTCAAGCTGGCGTGAACCCAGGCCGGCGTAAGCTCAGGCCGCCCCGCTCACCGGACGGAATCCGCTGTCCTGCGCCTGCAACTCCCAGCGGTGGCCCTGCTTGCGCCACGTCGAGACCAACCCGGCGGTGAAGGCGGCGCCCTCCCAGGAGCGGACCTCGAAGGTCACCTGCGGCGGGGCGATGGCGATCAGGTTGTAGGCGTTGGCCTCGTTGCGCAGGCGGGTGGAGGTCGCGGTGGAGGCCTGGGCCACCAGGATGGAGCGGGCGACCTGGGTGTGGAAGCTCATGATGTCGCCGGAATAGGCCTTGTGGAGATGCCCCGCCAGCATCAGGTCCACGCCGCAGGTCTCCAGCGCCGGCAGGACCAGCTTGTGGCGCCCGACCAGCTGGGTCGCGGGGGAGTCGGGCGGCGGCATGAAGGGGTGATGGGTGAACAGCACCTTGAAGACGGTCTCGGGCAACTCGCAGAACACCTCGCGCACCCGCTGGATCTGGGCCTTGTTCATGCGGCCCTCGGAGAAGTCCATGATGACCGGGCGCGCGGTGTTGATGCCCAGCACCGCGATCTCCGAATCCACGTGGACGGGGCTGAGATCCTTGGAGATGTAATGTCGGTAATGGCCGAACGGGTTGGTGAAGCGGCGGAAGACGTTGTAGACGGGAATGTCGTGGTTGCCCGGCACCACCATGTAGGGCACCGGAAGCTGGTCCAGGAACTCGCGCGCCTCCTCGAAATGGCGGCGCTTGGCGCGCTGCACGAGGTCGCCGGAGATCACGATCAGGTCGGGACGCTGCTCGGTCAGATCGGCCAGCAGTCCATCGACGACCCGCTGGTCGATCCGCCCGAAATGCAGGTCCGAGATGTGCGCCAGCGTTTTCACCCGATCCTCATGCGTTGTCCGAACGTGGCGTCATAACCGTCAGGGCTCCCGGACGAATCCGGTATTGCAGCGGCCCTTCCAGCTTCCGCACCTCGCCGTCGTTGACCATTTTCAACCGGTGCCGGCGGCTGTGGACCGTCAGGCTGGTGACCGTGAAATTGTCCAACGCCTCATCCTGCTTCCAGGTTCCCGCGACGAGGCGTCCCATCAGCCGCAGCATCGCCAAGGCGTTGCGTTCGCGCGCCACGTAAACGCCGAGCTTGCCGCTGTCGAGCGACGCCCGCCGCAGCACGAGGCCGAACCCGTCGTCGTAGGGGTTGTTGGACACCACGAGGATCGGCGTCCGCATCTTGCGCGGCCCCTGGCCCCAATCCAATCGCACGTCGAGCAGCGGCATCCGGTACAGCGTCTTGGCCAGGGCCATCGCCGCCCCCGGCCATTTCAGCAGCCGGTGCTGTTTGCGGTGGCGCTCCCGCTCCTGCACCACGGCCGGGTAGAAGCCCATGACCGAGCTGTTCAGGTAGGGTTCGCCGTTCACCTCGGCGACGTCGATGGCGCGGGTTCCACCGCCGGCCAGCGCCTGGGCCGCTGCCTCCAGTTCAAGTGGAATCTCAAGATCGCGTGCCAAGAGGTTGAGAGTCCCCAAAGGAAGGACGCCGAGCGGTTTGCCCGTTGGCAGCGCCAGCTTCACCGCCGTGTGGACCGTGCCGTCGCCGCCGCCGACGACGACGCGGTCGGCGTCGGACGCCAAGGCCCTTTCAATGGCCTTGCTGCATTCGGCGCCCTCGATGGCGTGCAGGTCGACCTCGGCCCCCTGGCTTTCGAAGGCGGCCCGGACGGCGGCGGTCGGGCCGTCGAGCGGCCGGTCGACCAGCGATCCCGCCGACCGGTTCAAAATTATGGCAACCTTCATGGTCTGGTTCAGCCCTTCGCGGTCGTTGCCCGTCACAGATGAGGATGGGCTGCCAACGGGCCAAGCCCCCGCTCGGTTCCCGCCTGCGCGCGCGGCACGCCAGACCGGCAATGCGCGGCCGTATGGCTTGGTTTGACAGGGCCGCCGCGTCCCGTATCATCGCGGCCGGGGGCTGGTCCAAGTTGGGGAAACCGGTTCGCGGGACTCCGCCTCCTCCACCGCCCGATGCCACAACGATAACTGAGAAAAATCAAGACGATGAGCGACTCTGCTGAGATTCTGTTCGAACGCCGGGGCGCCATCGGCCTCGTCACGCTCAACCGCCCCAAGGCGCTGAACGCCCTGACGCTGGGCATGATCCGGCTGTTCGATCCGCAACTGCGCGCCTGGGACTCCGATCCCGAGGTCAAGGCCGTCGTCATCCAGGGCGCCGGCGAAAAGGCCTTCTGCGCCGGGGGCGACGTGGTCAGCCTGTACGAGGCCGGCAAGGCGGCGCGCGCGGGAACGGGCGACGGCTCCGCGATCCGTGCCTTCTTCAGCGAGGAGTACGTCCTCAACCGCCGGATCAAGCGCCTCTCCAAGCCTTACGTTGCGCTGATCGATGGCATCTCGATGGGCGGCGGCGTCGGCCTGTCGGTCCACGGCACCCACCGGATCGTCACCGAGCGCACGCTGTTCGCCATGCCGGAGACCGGGATCGGCCTGTACCCGGACGTCGGCGGCACCTATTTCCTGCCGCGCCTGCCGGGTCAGGTCGGCACCTGGCTCGGCCTCACCGGCGATCGGCTGAAGGCGGCGGATCTGCTGGCCATCGGGGCCGCCGACGCCTTCGTGCCCAGCGCCGGGATCGAGGCGCTGGTCGCCGATCTCGCCGCCGGCACCCCGCCGGACGAGGCGGTCGCCAAGGCCAGGGGAACGGCCGGCGACTCCACCGTCGCCGCGAACCGGGCGGCCATCGACCGTTGCTACGCCTTCGACACGGTGGAGGCCATCGTCAAGGCGCTGGAGGCGGAGGGGACCGACTGGGCCGCCGCCCAACTCGCCACGCTGAACCGCGTGTCGCCGACCAGCCTGAAGGTGACGCTGACCGCCATCCGCCGGGGCGCCAAGCTCGATTTCGACGACTGCATGATTCAGGAACTGCGCCTCAGCCTCGCCTGCCTGGCCGGAGACGACTTCTACGAGGGCATCCGCGCGGCGCTGGTCGACAAGGACAAGAGCCCGAAATGGAAGCCGGCCGAATTGTCCGGAGTCGGTCCCTCCGACGTCGAGCGCCATTTCTCGGAGCCCGCCGGCGGCGATCTGGCGTTCAAGGACTGACCGCGTAAAAAGCGCGATCCGGATCGAACCGCGCGTGGGAAGCAACCTTTCCGCGCGCGGATTTTCGATGTTCGACTTTGAAGAAGCGCTGTACGGCGGCCTGCCAAAAGGTGGGGTATCGCCCGTTTTTTCCAGAATTATTAAGATGATTGCCGACCAATGATCGGTTAATCTCGACTTAAGGTCCCGGTAACCGTCCTTGCGCGGGGATTGTCCGGATAGAGCCAAAGGAGACCGCGGTGCGCAAACCCTATTATGAAAGCATCCTGCTGATCGAACGGCTTCACCGCCATTTCCTGGAGGTGCTGAAGACCGAACTGGATCGGTTGGGAATCCAAGATATAAACAACGTCCAGAGCCTGATTCTCTACAACATCGGCGAAGACGAGATGACGGTCGGCGAATTGACCGCGCGCGGCTATTACCTGGGCTCCAACGTGTCCTACAACGTCAAGAAGATGGTCGAAAACGGCTATCTCGGGCAGGAACGTTCGCCGCACGACCGCCGGTCGGTGCGCGTCCGCCTGTCGGAGAAGGGGCTGGACCTGCGCGAGAAGATCAGCCTGATGTTCGAGCGTCACCTGACCGCCCTGGAAAAGGCCGGCTTCAGCGACGAGGAACTGACCAAGGCGAACGAGACCCTGCGCAAGCTGGAGCGTTTCTGGTCCGCTTCGCTGGACTACAGCGGCTTTCCGATGACCTCGGCGGCCTGACGGCCGTTTCGCACCCCGACCGCGGTTCGGCTCCCGCGGTCGCTCCGGGTCGAACGCCGCCCGGTTTCCGGCACGGAAGCCAGATCAGGGGCGGAGCTTTTTTCGAGTCCGAATCGCGGCGGTAGAAAATCGCCGCATTTTCCCGACAGTGTTATCGGCGCTCCACCGGCCTGGCGATCCATGGGGATCGGAATTGGGCGGGCCGAACGCGGCTTTGCCGCGTTGAGGATGGACTCGGCCGCCCCGCGCGCGGTCGCCATGGATCGGGCGCTGCATGTCCTATGTCGTCATGCTGGTCGGGCTGGGCCTTCTGGTGCTGCTGGTGGCGTGGCTGCCGATGGTGCTGAAGGAACTGCCGCTGTCTCTGCCCATCATCTGCGTCGGGTTGGGCTACGGCGTGTTCACCGTCTTCCGGCTCGACGCCCCCGATCCGATGACCTTTCCCAAGGCGACGGAACGGCTGACCGAACTTCTTGTCCTCGTCGCGCTGATGGGGGCCGGGCTGAAGCTCGACCGGCGGCTGGGGTGGCGGTCGTGGATGGTCACATGGCGGCTTCTGGGCATCACGATGCCGCTGTCGATTCTCGGCATCGGGCTGATCGGCTGGCTCGGGCTCGGGCTGTCGCCGGCCGCGGCGATCCTGCTGGGCGGGGCGCTCGCCCCGACCGACCCGGTCCTGGCCTCCGACATCCAGGTCGGCCCGCCGCAATCGGGCGAAGAGGATGAGATCCGCTTCAGCCTGACCTCGGAAGCCGGCCTGAACGACGGGCTGGCCTTTCCCTTCGTGCATCTCGCGGTCGCCGTCGCGCTGCTGAACGGCGGCTCCGACCTCGGCATGGATGCCCTGCGCTGGTTCGCTCTGGACGTGGTGTGGAAGCTGGCGGCCGGGATCGGCATGGGCTGGATCGTGGGCAAGCTCCTGGCCTTCGCCACCTTCCGGGTGCCCAATCGGGCGAAGCTGTCGCGCACCGGCGACGGTTTCGTGTCGCTGGGCATCACGCTGATCGCCTACGGCGCAACGGAGATGGTGGCCGGCTACGGCTTCGTCGCGGTCTTCGTCAGCGCGGTGGCTCTGCGCGACGCCGAGCGTTCCCATCGCTATCACGAAACGCTGCATGGTTTCATCGAGCAGACCGAGCGGCTGCTGATGATGGTCATGCTGGTCCTGTTCGGCGGCACGCTGGCCCATGGCCTGCTCTATCCGGTGGGGTGGGGCGCTCTGGCCGCCGCCGTTGCGATCCTGTTCGTCGTGCGGCCGCTGGCCGGTCTGGCCGGCCTGTGGGGCAGCGGGATGCCCCTTGGCGAACGGCTGGCCATCGGATTTTTCGGCATCCGCGGCATGGGCAGCCTCTACTACGTCGCCTTCGCCTTGAACGCCGCCGACTTCGGCGTTCCGAACCGGTTGTGGGCGATGACCGGACTTGTCGTGCTGCTGTCGATTCTCGTGCACGGCACCACGGTGACGCCGGTGATGCGGCGGATCGACCGCAGCCGCGTCCGCGCGGGCGGCAACGTTGCAGCGCAGGATGGAAAAAACCCGCGCGCCGCTTGACCAATCGCGAAATTTGTTCCGCGAGCTGAAATTCCGCTTCGCTTACAAGGGGCTGCGCCTGCATAGTGGTGTGTGTGGGGACGGCGCGCACGACCGCCCCGGTGTTTTCGTCGATCGCTCATGAACGCACCCAAAAACGTCGAAGGGGAGAATTCACGTATGAACGCACGTCTTCTGGCCGGTGCCGCGCTGGCGGCCTTAACCATCGGAACGGTGGCGTCCGGTCCGGCCTTGGCGCAAGGCAAGCTGTCGGGCGACACCGTCAAGATCGGTGTGCTGAACGACCGTTCCGGTCTGTACGCCGATCTCGGCGGCGAAGGGTCGGCGATCGCCGCCCGCATGGCGGCCGAAGAGTTCGGCAACAAGATCCTGGGCAAGCCGATCCAGATCGTCACCGCCGATCACCAGAACAAACCGGACATCGGCTCCAACCTCGCCCGTCAGTGGATCGATCAGGACGGCGTGGACGTGATCGTCGACGTGCCCAACTCGGGCGTCGCGCTGGCGGTCCAGGAAGTGACGCGCGAGAAGAAGACCGTCTTCCTGATGGAAGGCCCGGCGACCTCGCGACTGACCGGCGACGCCTGCTCCCCCACCGGCTTCCACTGGGCCTACGACACCCACGCGCTGGCGGTCGGCACCGGCCGCGCCATGGTGCAGGAGGGCGGCAAGAGCTGGTTCTTCCTGACCGCCGACTACGCCTTCGGTCACCAGTTGGAATCCGACGCCTCGGCCGAGGTGAAGAAGGCCGGCGGGACGGTGAAGGGCGCGGTGCGCACCCCGCTGAACACCTCGGACTTCTCGTCCTTCCTGCTCCAGGCCCAGTCCTCGGGCGCGCAGGTCGTCGGGCTGGCCAACGCCGGCGGCGACACCATCACCTCGATCAAGCAGGCGGCCGAATTCGGCCTGACCCAGAGCGGGCAGCAGAAGCTTGCCGGTCTGCTGATCTTCCTGTCCGACGTCCACGCGCTGGGCCTGTCGGTGGCGCAGGATCTGGTGCTGACCACCGGCTTCTACTGGGACATGGACGACGAGAAGCGCGCCTGGTCCAAGAAGTTCGGCGAGCGGCACGGCGGCAAGATGCCGACCATGGTGCAGGCCGGCAGCTACTCCGCCGTCCGTCACTACCTGAAGGCGGTGGAAGCGGCGGGCACCGACGACGGCCCGACCGTCGCGGCCAAGATGAAGGAGATGCCGGTGGACGACATGTTCACCAAGAACGGCAAGATCCTGGCCAACGGCCGCCTGATCCACGACATGTATCTCGCCCGTGTCAAGAAGCCGTCGGAATCGAAGGGGCCGTGGGACTACTACCAGATCCTGCGCACGATCCCCGGCGCCGAGGCGTTCGCGACGCTGGAAGAGAGCGGCTGCAAGATCGCGGCGAAGTAATCGCCGGTTTTGAATAAGAGACACGGTTCCCGCCCCTTGCCGCGTTGCCGGCGGGGAAAGGCGGGAACCGCGGGGGAGATCGACGGTCATGATGGGGACCATCTTCGGCATTCCGCCACAGGCGCTGTTCGGACAGCTGCTGCTGGGGCTGATCAACGGGTCGTTCTATGCGCTGCTCAGCCTGGGGCTGGCGGTCATCTTCGGCATGTTGAACGTGATCAATTTCGCGCATGGCGCGCTGTACATGATGGGCGCCTTCGTATCCTGGCTGCTGCTGACGCAGTTGGGCATCGGGTATTGGTGGTCCCTGCTGCTGGCCCCGGTCATCGTCGGGCTGTTCGGCGTGCTGCTGGAAAAGACGCTGCTGGCGCGGCTCTACAAGCTCGACCACCTCTACGGCCTGCTGCTGACCTTCGGCGTGGCCCTGATGGTGGAGGGCGCGTTCCGCCACCAGTACGGCGTGTCCGGCCAGCCCTACCCGATCCCGGAAGCCCTGCGCGGCGGCCAGAACCTGGGCTTCATGTTCCTGCCCAACTACCGCGGCTGGGTGGTGGTGGCGTCGCTGGTGATGTGCCTGGGCACCTGGATGGCCATCGAGCGGACCAAGCTCGGCGCCTACCTGCGCGCCGCGACGGAAAACCCGGTGCTGGTCCAGGCCTTCGGCATCAACGTGCCGCGCATGGTCACGCTGACCTACGCCTTCGGCGTGGCGCTGGCCGGTCTGGCCGGGGTGCTGGCGGCGCCGATCTACCAGGTCAGCCCGCTGATGGGCACCAACCTGATCATCGTGGTGTTCGCGGTCGTCGTCATCGGCGGCATGGGCTCGATCCTGGGCGCGGTCGTGACCGGCTACGGCCTGGGACTGCTGGAAGGGTTGACCAAGGTCTTTTACCCGGAGGCTTCGAACATCGTCGTGTTCGTCATCATGGCGGTGGTGCTGATGATCAAGCCCGCCGGCCTCTTCGGACGGGAGAAGTAACGCCATGACCCTTCATTCGCACAGCGCCCCGGCCGGTGCCGGCCCCGCCTCCGTTCAGGCCGGCGGCCTGCCGCTGGCCCGGATCGGCGGGGTCGTCGCCCTGGCGGTCCTCGTCGTGGCGCCCTTCATTCTCTATCCCGTCTTCCTGATGAAGGTGCTGTGCTTCGCGCTGTTCGCCTGCGCCTTCAACCTGCTGATCGGTTTCGCCGGACTGATGAGCTTCGGTCACGCCGCCTTCTTCGGCTCGGCCGCCTATGTGACCGCCCACACGGTCAAGGTCTGGGGCCTGTCGCCGGAGTTGGGGATCCTTCTGGGCGCCCTCTGCGCCGCCGGATTCGGCCTGATCTTCGGGGCCATCGCCATCCGGCGGCAGGGCATCTACTTCGCGATGATCACGCTTGCCCTGTCGCAGATGGTCTTCTTCATCGCCTTGCAGGTGCCCTTCACCCATGGCGAGGACGGCATCCAGGCGGTGCCGCGCGGCACGCTGTTCGGGCTGTTCGACCTCTCCCAGCCGTTGACGATGTACTACACGGTGCTGGCGATCTTCCTGTTCGGCTTCGCCGTGATCTGGCGCACCGTGCACTCGCCCTTCGGCCAGGTGCTGAAGGCGATCCGCGAGAACGAGCCGCGCGCCATCTCGCTGGGCTACCGCACCGAACGCTACAAGCTGATGGCCTTCGTGCTGTCGGCGGCGCTGACCGGGGTGGCCGGCGGAACCAAGGCCATCGTCTTCCAATTGGCGACGCTGACCGACGTGACGTGGCAGATGTCGGGCGAGGTGGTTCTGATGACGCTGCTGGGCGGCATGGGCACCCTGACCGGCCCGGTGGTCGGTGCGGCGCTGGTGGTGACGCTGGAGAATTATCTGGCCGCGACCAACCTGCCGGTGCCGGTCGTCATCGGCGCCATCTTCGTCATCTGCGTGCTGCTGTTCCGGCGCGGCATCGCCGGGGAAATCCTCGCCCGCTTCGGCAAGGGGCGGTCCTGAGCGTTTCTTGTTGTTGCGTTGCGTCAGAAAGGCTGCCGCAACGCAACAACAAGTCTCTGATTGCAAACGCATAAGTATTCAAAGAAGCGCATACCCCGAAAGAAGGGGTGTGCGTTTATTACTTTGCGTCGTGGAACGTTCTGATTTCACCGTGTTATATGCTCGACGCGTGCGGCAGTGCAGCATAACGACCCACGCGAGAATTTTGGGACGAAGCGTCCGGCTTGGACGAACCAAAACGAGGAGCATAGGCATGGCCACCGACAAGGATACGCAGACTGCGGTCCGCGAAACGGCGAATCGCACCAAGGGTGCGATCGACGAAGCGGCACGGCTCGGCGAGTCGACCACGCGCCGCGCCGCCGACGCCGCGCGTTCCATTGCCGAGGACACCGCCCGGACCGGTCAGCGGGCCGCCGAGGAGGGAATCGAAGCCGGTCGAAAGGCGATGGACACCGGAGCCGACCTGACCCGCAAGGGCGCCGAAACGGCGCGCGATCTGATGGGGACGGCGTCGGACGCCGCCAGCCGCAGCACCGAGCAGTTGCAGCGCGCCCTCGGCCTCTCGAAGGAGGCCCAGGGCGAGGTCATGCATCAGGTTCGCCAGAACATGGACGTGATGGTCCAGTGCGGCGGCGTGCTGACCGACGGCGCCCAAGCGATCTGGCGGGAGTGGATGGGCTTGGCCCAGGAGGTCGCGGCCCGCAACGCCAGCGCGGTCAACACCCTGATGCGCAGCCGGACCGTTCCCGATTTCTACGCCACCCAGAGTTCGATGCTGAAGGACAACGTCCAACTCGTGCTGAGCCGCAGCGTCACGGTGTCGGAGTTGTCGGCCCGCACCGCCAACGACGCCGTGCGCAAGCTGGCCGGCCGGGCCGAGGACGCCGCGCAGGACACCCGTCGTCAGTTCTGACGCCGGTTCAAAGCTCCATCCTGAACTTGCCCCCGGCCCGCGAGGACCGGGGGATTTTATTGTCCGGGGTGCCGGCTCAGCGTTCCGGCGTCAACCAACTGACGGCGCTGCCGCCGCCGGTCGTGGCCAAGGCGTCGTGCAGGGCGGGCAGCAGTTCGCGCAGGCGGTCGTCCAGCGTCCAAGGCGGGTTGACGATCAACAGCCCCGACCCGTTGAGGCGCAGATGCGTGTCCTCCGGATGCCACGTCAGTTCGGCGATCAGCACCTTCGGGATGCCGGTCTTCTCCACCGCGTCCTGGAAGCGCCAGACGGCGGCGCGCTCCTTGATCGGGTACCACAGGGCGTAGACCCCGGTCGGCCAGCGGCGGTGCGCGGCGGCCAAGCCCTCGGCCAGGCGGGCGAACTCGTCGGGCTGCTCGAAGGGTGGATCGATCAGCACCAGCCCGCGCTTTTCCTTGGGCGGCAGATGCGCCTTCAGGGCAAGGTAGGCGTCGCTCTGGTGGACGGCGACGTTGCGGTCACCGGCGAACTCGGCCTTCAGGGTGCGGGCGTCGTCGGGATGAAGCTCGACCAGCACCAGCCGGTCCTGCTCGCGCAGCGCGGCGCGGGCGAGGCGGGGCGATCCGGGATACCAGCGCAGCCGTCCATCGGGATTCAGCCCCTCCACGGCGCCGAGATAGGGCGCCAGCGACGGGTGGGGCGGCGGGGCGCCGAACAGGCGGCCGATGCCGTCCTCGCACTCCAGCGTCTTCTGCGCCGGTTCCGACAGGAGGTCGTAGCAGCCGATGCCGGCGTGGGTGTCGAGCACGCAGAACGGCGCGGGCTTGGCGCGCAGATGATCGAGGATCAGCGCCAGGACGGCGTGCTTCATCACGTCGGCCGGGTTGCCGGCGTGAAAGATGTGGCGGTAGTTCATGACGGGGGATTTACCCGATCACGCACGGCCGCGCCAGTTCCGTATGGAGGAGGTGGAAGGACGCGCGGGCGGCGCGCGTCGGAAGCTCAGTTGATCGAGGCGACCTGCTGCGCGTTGCGGAAGCTGCGGCGGGTCTTGGGGGCGACGCTGACGGGATCGGTGTCCTCGCAGCGCGAGGAGGCCAGAAGCTTGGCGCTTTGCGGATCCAGACCGTTCAGGTTCTGCCAGATTTTGCAGACATAGGCTTGGGAGCGATGGACGGAGCCGCCGTTGTAGCGGGCCAGGGCCGTTTTCCAGTTGCCTTCCTCGCCATGGAAACGGACGAGAAGCTGGCCGGCGTAAAAGACGTTGTCGCGGGGCTGGACGATCTTCTCGACCGGTTGGAACTGTCCCCGGTGCGACGCCAGCGAGAGCTGCATGCAGCCGACGTAGGTGTTGGAACGAAGCTGTCCGCGATGGTCCCGAAGGTGCTTGGCGGCGTCGCCGACGCTGCGGGCGAAATAGGGACGGCCTTGAAGGCTCATCGCGAAGGGGTGGGGGGCGCCGTCCTGACCGCTTTCGGCCAGCGCGATCGCGACCAGCATGCCGGAAGGGATGTTGAGCTTCTGCTCGGCTTCCACCGCGTGGGTCACGCAGCTTTCTTGTGCCAAGGCCGGCGTCGCTGCCAGCGGGGCCATCAAGAGTCCGGCAGCCAGTGCGACCTTGCCACCCAATGTGGCACGTACGCCCTGTTTTCGTCCTCGCATATCCGACCTCCTCTGTCTGGTGCCCCGCCTTGGACGGTGGCTGTTGACCCCCCGCGCGGGGCCTTTCTTCCGATCGCCGAGTCGCTTACGGCGACCGCCTCCTAACCTGGGTTCGACGCCTCCCAATCGGGCGCCGAGGGGACATTTCCAAAAATTTGATCCATCGTCAACCCAATTACGCCCTGGTAATACCACACCCTTCCTTCGCCGAATGTCACAGAGGGGTGCGGGACGGGGGTGTTATGCCCTTCGATCCGGGTCATAAGCCTTTGAATCAGACTGAAACTGTACGGAGGATCCAGTCCCTGCCGAACGGTTGGGCGAGACCCTACGAAAAAAGGGCTACTGCGACCGCGTGTCGCCGGAATCACACGCCGCAATCATTTTGGGGACCCCCTTGCGCGGTGCAGCATGATCGGGCAATAAGCTGTGCCGCCCCCTGATTCGCCGGCGGCCCCGCGAAGCCCGGAAGCAACGCCCGGAACCGGGGCGACCGGCCGTGTCGCGGCGGGCCTCCTTCAAGGCCGCTGCCGCTTCCCCATCGCATCCACCGCCCAAGGATTCCGCCCGTGTCATCGGAACCGGTCGCCGGCCCCGCCGCCGACATCGACAGCCTGTTTCAACGCGGCTACGACCGGCTCTACGCCGACGATGCGGCGGGAGCCGCCCGCGCCTTCGCCATGGCGGTCAGCGTCGATCCCGGCCATGGCGAGGCCTGGGCCGCGCTGGCCGAGGCGAGCGGCTCCACCGGGGCCGCCGCCCGCGCCTACGCCTACGCCCATGCGGTCGCGGTCGATCCGGAGGTCTGGATGTGGCGAGCGGGGTTGGCCGAGGCATTGCGGCTTGCCGGTTCCCTGGACGATTCCATCGCCGCCTACCGGGCCTTGAGCGCGGAGCGCGCCGATTCGGCCAGCGTCCGCCTCGGTCACGCCCGCGCGTTGAACGCCGCCGGGCGCTCCGAGGAGGCGCTGGACGAATACCGGGAGGCCGTGGCCCTGCGCCCCGACGACGCGGAGGCCGCGCTGGAGTTGGCCGAGGCGCTGACCGGCTGCGGCGATGCCCTCGCGGCGGTGGAACTGCTGCAACCGCTGTCCCGCCGCGCGCCCGACGACGCGGGGCTGCACCACGCGATCGGCCGCGCCTGGATCGCCCTGCGCGAACCGGAGAAGGCGCTGGCCGCCCTGCGCCGAACCCGCGCCCTCGACCCGGACGACCGGCTGGGCGCTGCCGCCCTGATCGCGGCGCTGGAGGCGGGGGAGGGCAGCGACCTGTCGGCCGCCTATGTCCGCGCCCTGTTCGACCGTTACGCCGACCGATTCGACCAGGATCTGCTGGGCAAGCTCGGCTACGCCGCCCCGGAACTGCTGCGCGCGGCGGTCGATCGGGTGATCGGCCAAGAGAACGGCCAGGGGAACGGTGCGGTGGCGGGGCTGCGGGTGTTCGATCTCGGTTGCGGAACCGGGTTGGCCGGAATCGGATTCCGGCCGCTCGCCGGATTCCTCGCCGGAGTCGACCTGTCGCCGCGCATGGTCGAGAAGGCACGGGGGCGGGCGCTCTACGACGACCTGCGGGTCGGCGACGTGGTGGCGGCGCTGGACGAGGTGCCGGACTGCTGGGATCTGCTGGTGGCCGCCGACGTGCTGGTCTATCTCGGCGATCTGGCCCCGGTGTTCGCCGCCTCGGCCAAGGCGCTGGTGCCCGGCGGCCGCTTCGCGGCGACGGTGGAACGGTCGGCGGAGGATGGCTTCACCCTCGGCCCGACCCGCCGCTACGCCCATGCGGAAGCCTATGTCCGCGCGACGGCGGAGGACGCCGGTCTGACGATCCGCCTGATGGAGTCCTGCACACCCCGCCGCGAAAAGGGCGTCGGCGTTCCGGGCCTGTTGTTCGTCGTCGAGCGCCCGTCGGCTCCCCCTCAGATCGCCTGAGCGTAGCGGGTCTCGTCCCCCTCGGCGGTCCAGCGGGCGTGCAACTGTCCCTTGCCGTCGAAGGCCAGCGACAGCCAGCCGCGCTTGCCGATGGTCCGCCGGCCGTTTTCCGGGAAGAGCGGCGTGTCCAGGCTGTGGCCGGGCAGGGGGCTTTCCCCCCGCGCCGCCAGACGCTCCATCGCCTCCGCCACCCAGCGCGTGGGCGGCGGCGCGGCCAGCGTCGGCCCCAGCAACTGCCACAGCTCCACCCCGCCGCCACGCAGCACCATGCGCCCCCCCAAGCCGCCACCGCCCGACAGCGCGGTGATCCGGCAGCCGGTGCGGCGGGAGAAGCCGGTCAGCAACTCCATCAGCCGCTCCCATTCCGCGCGGTGGCCGGGGCTGCGCCACTGGTCGGCCATCCGTCGCGCCTGCCCGGCCATTCCCGGCAACCAGGAGGTCAGCCGTCCCATCCCGCCGCCGGCCGGGAAAAGCAACGGCGTTCCCGTCATCAGGATCAGGTGGCGGCAATCCTGGAAGCGGTCGAGCCAGTCCGGCAGCATCGTCCAGATCCGCTCGGACAGCATGCGGCTCCGCGTGCGCTCCGTGCGCGTGTCGAGGGCCAGCAATCCCGTCTCGCCCATCGGGAAGCCCTGCGTGACGGTGAGTCGAGCGGGGTCCCAGGCGCAATCGGGCGGGGACTCGGCCACCGCGCCCAATTGAAACAAGGACAAATTGCGCCGCGCCGTCATACCGATGCCGCGCATGACTTTGGATAGCGCCTCGGCGTCCGGCAGGTTTCCCCACCGTGCGAGGAGGTCGGCGTCGTCCCACAGCATGACCGATGGAACGCTCGCCAAAGCCTGCGCCACGGCCGGTCGGCTCCACTGATGCAAGGTGCGGTCGAATCCGGCGCTCATCAGTTCCTCGGCCATGGCGGGCGAGAAGGGCTGGGAGGCCCGCGACCGTTCCGATTGTCCGCGCCACGCGGCGAATTGGGGCGATGCCGCGGCCACCGCGTTGCCGTCGATCTGACCGCCGCCGTGAAGAAGCAGGTGATGACGTTCGGTGGCGTGCCGCGCCAGCAACTCCGGCCACAGCCCGCCGAGCGCGGTCCCGTCGGCCGATTCCATGGTCGGCCCAATCGTTCCGCCTCCGCAAACGAAGGCGAGGCGCGGGCGTGAAAAACGACCCGGAACAACCATGCTCCAGGACGGACCGTCAGGAAAACCGTAGCTGACGTCGGTGTCCTGCACGCCGCGCGGGACCGCGAAATCAAACCGCCAGACATGGCGGTGGCGCCAGACCGTCAGATGCCGGGGAGGAACGGGGAGGGTCACCCCATCGACCCGCAGGTCGTCCGGCTCGACCTCGCCATCGAGAACGAACAAAGCGGACAACCACCAGCGGTCGCGCTGTTCGCCACGGAAATAGAGAATGGGGCCGAGCAGGATGCTCGGTTCGGCCCGTCTGCGCGCCATGCCCGTCCGTCTCACCCGGTTCCGGTCGAGCCCAACGCCGACCGGGTCGCCTGGATCCGATAGCGGAACGCGCAGGCCAACGCATGCGAAAAAGCCGTCGTCAGCGAAAGGACGGCCACAAAAAAGGCGGCCAGGGCCGAGCCGGTCGCCTCACCCTTCCGTTTCCACGCGGTGTGGAGCGGGCCGTGACCGGTCAAAAGCTCCGCTTGCGCAGCAGGTCGAGCATGCGCGAGGGCACCTCTTCCTCCAGCACGGGGTCGTAGAGCCGGTGGAGCTCGTCGACGTGCTGGCGGTGCAGCGACAGCAGCGCCTTGGCATCGGCGTCGCTTTCCACCGCGTCTTCGAACTCCCGGCGCTCCTGGTCGTCCAGGGCGCCGTCCAGATAGGCGTTTATATGGGTCATCGTCACACGCTTCATGTCTGTCGTTCCCGGAGGGTCGCCGGGGATCAAGCCCAGGGACGAAAACAAACCGTGACACGTTCGGCAGTCTAGCATCCAACACAGGCCGGTGAAACGGTGCCTACCTCATCTTATGGGGAGCGTCGACCACCCTGCCAGTCGGCCGAAAGGCGCGGTCCGCGCTCCCGTTTCAACAAATAGGCCCGGTACCTTCATACTCCCGTCTGTCTCACGCCGAAGTAACAGCGTCGCGAGAGGGTTGTTCCGAACTGTTTCTTTGCGGAACGCACGGTTTTCGCGGCTGTTGTGGCGGGGACACAGCCCTACCGGGGCCGCTCTTCCGGACCACCGCAAAAGGAGAAGGCCATGGCCGAGCAGGAGAGCCTCCAACCTCCGCAGCATCAGGACACCCGTCCCGGCCGGCAGGAACCGATGGTTCCGCAGCCGTCCGAAACCCGTCCCGGCTACCATGGCAGCGGCAAGCTGCGCGGCAAGGTGGCGCTGATCACCGGCGGCGACAGCGGGATCGGCCGCGCCGTTGCCGTGCTGTACGCGCGCGAGGGTGCCAAGATCGGCATTTCCTACCTCAACGAGGACAAGGACGCCGAGGAGACCCGCCGTCTGGTCGCCGCCGAGGGGCAACCCTGCACGGTTGTTCGCGGCGACATCGGCCAGGAGGACATCTGCCGCCAAGCCGTGGCCCGGATGATCGAGGAGCATGGACGACTCGACATCCTGGTCAACAACGCCGCCGAGCAGCACCCGCAGGAGTCCATCGAGGACATCACGGCCGAGCAGTTGGAAAGAACCTTCCGCACCAACCTCTTCGCACAGTTCTTTCTGGTGAAGGCGGCACTGCCGCATCTGGGGGAGGGCGCCTGCATCGTCAACACGGCGTCGGTGACCGCCTACAAGGGCAGTCCGAAGCTGCTGGACTATTCGGCCACCAAGGGCGCCATCGTCGCTTTCACGCGCTCGCTGGCGATGGCGCTGTCGGAGCGGGGGATCCGCGTCAACGCCGTGGCGCCCGGTCCGATCTGGACCCCGCTCATCCCCTCCACCTTCACCGCCGAGGAGGTCGAAACCTTTGGCGGCAACGTGCCCATGAAGCGCGTCGGCCAGCCCGACGAGGTGGCCCCGGCCTTCGTTTTTCTGGCGTCGGAGGACTCTTCCTATATGTCGGGGCAGGTGCTGCACCCGAACGGCGGCACGGTCGTGAACGGGTGACGACGGTCGGCCCAACGGCGAAAAGCCCCTTCTCCCGTGCGGGAGAGGGGCTTTGCCCTTGCCGGACCGCCGTTACGCGGCCATCAGGTTGTTCAGCCGCTCGCGGGCGCGGCACAAGCGGGAGCGGATCGTTCCGATGGAGACGTTCAGCGTTTCCGCCGCCTCCTGGTAGGGGCGGCCCTCGATGGCGACCAGCTTCACCACCTTGCGCTGGCTGGGGGTCAGGGCGGAGAAGGCGCGGTCCACGTCGCGGAACACCAGCCGCGACATCTGCGCGGCCTCGACCGACATGGCGCCGTCCCACAGCTCCACCTTGGTGACGTGGCGGTCGCGTTGCAGGTTGTTGAAGTGGAGGTTCTTCAGCATGGTCGTCAGCCACGCCTGCATGTTGGTGCCGGGTTCGAAACGATGCTGCCGCGACAGGGCGCGTGCCAGGCAATCCTGCATCAGGTCCTCGGCGGCGCTGGCGTCGCGGGTCAGTTTGCACGCGTAGCGTTGCAGGTTGGGCATGCAGCGGATCAGATCGGATTCGAACGAGTACGCCATGTCGTTAATTCCTCCACGGTTTGTGCCGCGTCCTGTCTTTTGCGCGTGCGGGGCTGCCGAGCGGGCGGCGCCCCGGACAGGGACGAGTTTCCCCATTCGGCGCGGACGGTGCGGCCGGTCGGAACGGGGCGGGTGGTGTCGGTTCGGTGACGGCGGTTTAGAAGGCCAAGCCTGGGCCGGAGCAGCGCGCGGAACGAACGTTCGTCATAGGTCCCCCATCGCTCTGGAAGGGAAGCCGTGCTGCCGGCGGATCCACCGGCCGGACGCGCTTCCCGTGATGATCGCGTTGGTTAATGAACGCGATCATCACGGGGTTGTTCCCCGGCGCGGACGGAAAGAGTGGCTTCCGTGGAAGGGCGTGGCGATTCCGGTCGCGCTTGCGCTCGCCGGCTTACCTCTATCGTTATGAGTCGCCGTGCCGGAAGCCCGACCGGAACGGGCCGGATCAGGCGGCCAAGGGAGCGGGCGGCAGGAGCTTTTCCAGCCGCAGCGCCGCCATGTCGTCCTCGTAATAGTTGAGGTACACGCCGAACAGCGCGTAACCGGCCCCATTGTAGAGGCCGATGGCGGCGGCGTTGTCGCGCCGCACCTCCAGCCGGATGGAGCCGCAGCCATGGGCCGTCGCCGCGTCCTCCAGCGCCGCCAGCAGCCGGCGCCCGAGTCCCGCGCCGCGATGGTCGGGGTGGAGCGCGAAGGAGGTCAGGCGGCCGATCCGCGTCCGGGCGTGGAAACCGACCACCCCGTAGCCGGCGACCTCCCCATCGACGAGCGCCACCAGAACGACGCCCTTGGCCTGGGAAATCGCATACCGGAAGTTGCGCCGCGTCATCCGGTCGGTCGGGAAGCACAGCTCCTCGATCACCATCAGGACGGGAATGTCGGTCAACACCGCCGGCCGAAACGCAATTTTTGTTGCAGCGCAGTGGACAGGATCGATTTCGTGACGCATCGTTGGGGGTGTCGAAAGCGGAAGGCGCATCCATCTTACTCCCTTCACCCGCAAGGGAAAGCGGCTATGCTCTTCCCCTTGGCAAGTGTTGCTTAACCAGGATCGGCGACACTTCGAACCGTCAGGAGCGGCGCCTTTTGCGAGCCGCTCGCTCCAAGCTGGCCTTCAACGCAGAAAGTCAAGACATGGACGCTCGGTACAAATCCCGTGAAATCGAACGCCGCAGTCTGGATGTCGATGGCCTCAAACGGTCATTCCTGGAATGGCTGGTCTATTCGGTCGGCAAGGACGCCCGTGCCGCGACACGCCGCGACTGGTTCCACACCGTGGCGCTGGCCGTGCGCGACCGCGTCGTCGACCGCTGGATGGACACGACGCGCAGCTATTACCACGAGGATGCCAAGCGCGTTTACTACCTCTCGCTGGAATTCCTGATCGGCCGGCTGCTGACCAACAGCCTCTCCAACCTGGGCATCATCAACGAATGCCGGCAGGCGCTCGACCGGCTGGGCCTGTCGATGGACGACGTCGCCGACTCCGAGCCGGACGCGGCGCTGGGCAACGGCGGCCTCGGCCGTCTGGCCGCCTGCTTCCTCGACAGCATGGCCTCGCAGGGGCTGCCCGGCTACGGCTACGGCATCCGCTACGAGTTCGGCCTGTTCGAGCAGCGCTTCGAGCATGGCTGGCAGGTCGAATACCCGGAGCAGTGGCTGCAATTTGGCAACCCCTGGGAATTCGCCCGGCCGGAGGTGCTGTACCCGGTCCAGTTCTACGGCCGCGTCGAGGAGTTCCGCGACAGCGTCGGCGAGCGCGCCTACCGTTGGGTCGACGCCGACCGCGTGCTGGCGATGGCCTACGACACGCCGGTGGTCGGCTACGGCGGCGACACCATCAACACGCTGCGCCTGTGGTCGGCGCGGGCGACGCGCGACTTCAACTTCGGGCACTTCAACGACGGCGCCTACATGAAGGCGGTCGAACAGAAGATCCTGTCGGAGAATCTCAGCCGCGTCCTCTACCCCAACGACGCGACCGAGACCGGCAAGGAACTCCGCTTCAAGCAGGAGTATTTCTTCACCTCGGCCTCGTTGCAGGACATCCTGCGCCGCTACCTCCAGCACCACACCAGCTTCGACAACCTGCCCAACAAGGCGGCGATCCAGCTCAACGACACCCACCCGGCCATCGGCATCGCCGAGCTGATGCGCCTGCTGGTCGACCAACACGCCCTGCGCTGGGACGCGGCGTGGGAGATCACGCGGGCGACCTTCGCCTACACCAACCACACCCTGCTGCCCGAAGCCCTGGAGGCTTGGCCGGTGCGGATGGTGGAGCGGGTGCTGCCGCGCCACATGCAGATCATCTACGAGATCAACGCCAAGTTCCTGAACCGCTCCAAGGCGCGCGGCACGGGCGACAACGCCAAGCTGTCGCGGCTGTCGCTGATCGACGAGCGCGGCGACCGCCGGGTCCGCATGGGCAACCTGGCCTTCCTCGGTTCCCACAAGGTCAACGGCGTCTCGGCGCTGCACACCGACCTGATGAAGCAGACGGTCTTCGCGGACTTCCACGAGGAATTCCCCGACCGCATCAACAACAAGACCAACGGCATCACCCCGCGTCGCTGGCTGAAGCAGGCCAACCCGGCCCTGTCGGAACTGATCACGTCGCGCATCGGCGAGGGCTGGATCTCCGATCTGGAGCAGATCGGGGCGCTCAAGGAGAAGGCCGACGATCTGGTCTTCCGCGAGGAGTTCCGCCGGGCCAAGCGCAAGAACAAGAAGCGGCTGGCCGCCTACATCGCCCGCCAGACCGGCGACGAGGTGCAGGTCGACAGCATCTTCGACGTGCAGGTCAAGCGCATGCACGAGTACAAGCGCCAACTGCTGAACGTGCTGCACACGGTGGCGCTCTACAACGAGATGCGCGACAACCCGACCGTCTCCTGGGTGCCGGTCACCAAGATCTTCGCCGGCAAGGCGGCGCCCTCCTACCACATGGCCAAGCTGATCATCAAACTGATCAACGACGTGGCCAAGGTGGTGAACCACGACCCCTCGGTCCACGACAACCTGAAGGTCGTCTACCTGCCGAACTACAACGTCACGGCGGCGGAGATCATCATCCCGGCGGCCGACATCTCCGAGCAGATCTCGACCGCCGGCATGGAAGCGTCGGGCACCGGCAACATGAAGCTGGCGCTGAACGGGGCGCTCACCATCGGCACGCTGGACGGCGCCAACGTCGAGATCCGCGAGCATGTCGGCCCCGACAACATCTTCATCTTCGGCATGACCGCCGACGAGGTGAACGATCTGCGGGCGTCCGGCGGCTTCAACCCGCGCGAGGTCATCGCGTCGAATCCCAGCCTCAAGCGGGCGCTCGACATGATCTCGACCGGCGTGTTCTCGCCCGACGACCGCAACCGCTACCACCCGATCCTCCAGGCGCTGACCGACGGCGGCGACCATTTCCTGGTGACGGCGGACTTCGCCGATTACTGCCGGGCGCAGGACGCCGCGATGGAGCTGTACCGCGACTCCGAGGAATGGACCCGCAAGGCGATCCTGAACACCGCGAGCATGGGCTGGTTCTCGTCGGACCGCACGGTCAACGAGTACGCCAAGGAGATCTGGGACGTGCATCCGGTCAAGCCGGTGCATGAAGGGGAAGGCTTCCGGTAACACACGGGAAGCGCCCACTCTTGAGGGGAGGATCGGGGGAAGCCCTGGTCCTCCCCTCTTTCACGGGCGGCGTGGTTTGCGGTACCACTCGCTCCATGCCCTACCGACTCGTCATCTTCGATTTCGACGGCACGCTCGCCGATTCCTTTCCCTGGTTCATCGGCGTCCTCAACGGCGTGGCCGAGCGCTACGGTTTTCATCCGGTCCAGCCGGATGAGTTGGAATTGCTGCGCGGTTACGACGCGCGCCGGATCATGCGGCACCTGCGGGTACCGGGCTGGAAGCTGCCCTTCATCGCCAACCACATGCGCCGGTTGATGGCACGGGACATCGGCGGAATCGCGCCGTTCGACGGGGTGCCGGATCTGCTGCGCGCGCTGAAGGATGGCGGGGTGGCGGTGGCCATCGTCAGTTCCAATTCGGTGGACAACATCCGGCGCATCCTGGGGCCGGAGAACGCCGCGCTGGTCGCGCATTACGCCTGCGGCGCATCGGTGTTCGGCAAGCCCGCCAAGTTCCGCAAGGTCTTGAAGGCGACCGGCCTCGCCATGGATTCGGTCTTCGCCATCGGTGACGAACTGCGCGACATCGAGGCGGCGCGGCGGGTCGGCATCGCCTGCGGCGCCGTCACCTGGGGGTACACGCGGGCGGACGCACTGGCGGCCGGCGGGCCGGATCGGTTGTTCCACCGGGTGGACGAGATCGCCGCCGCAATCCTGTGACCGCTTCGCCTTTTTCTGTCGTCGCGCTCGCAGGCGGGGCGGACTAGAGTGCGATGGGGCTGAACCAACGCAAAACCTTCGGCTCCCGCCTTCCAACGAGGTTTCGTGATGAAAATTCTCTACTTCGCGTGGCTGCGCACCAAGATCGGCGTGCCGACCGAAACGGTGGAGCTTCCCGCCGGGGTCGCGACGGTGGGCGCCCTGGTCGACTGGCTGAAGACGCGGAGCGACCGCCACGCCGACGCGCTGGCCAACAGCAAGGTGGTCAAGGTCGCGGTCAACCAGGAGCACGTCCCCTACGACCATCCCATCGGGCCGGGCGACGAGGTCGCGCTGTTCCCGCCGGTCACGGGGGGATGAGATGACGGTCCGGGTCCAGGCCGAGGATTTCGACGTCGGCGCGGAATACGCGGCGCTGACGGCGGGACGCAGCTCGGTCGGCGGGGTCACGCTGTTCGCCGGTCTGGTGCGCGACATCGCCGGCGGCGAGGCGGTCAGCGCCATGACGCTGGAGCACTACCCCGGCATGACCGAGCGCCAGCTCGAAGCCATCGAGGCGGAGGCGCGCCGGCGCTGGCCGCTCGACGACGTCCTGATCGTCCACCGCTACGGCCGGCTGGAACCGGGCGACCAGATCGTGCTGGTTGCCACCGCCTCGGCGCACCGGGACGCGGCGTTCGAGTCCTGCCGATTCCTGATCGACTGGCTGAAGACCAGGGCGCCCTTCTGGAAACTGGAGGCGACGCCGGAGGGGGAGCGCTGGGTCGAGGCCAAGGGCAGCGACGACGAGGCCGCCGCGCGCTGGGCCGAGTAGCACGCGAACAGAAAGAGGGATCAGGCGTGCCCGGCTTCGCCCGACAGCATGGAGACGCTGACGCCGAGCTTGCCGATGGCGCGCTCCCATTTGGCGTCGAGGTCGGTGTCGAACAGCAGGGCCTCGTCGCAGGGCACGTTCAGCCAGCCGTTCGCCTGGAACTCGGCGTCGAGCTGCCCCGGCCCCCAGCCGGCGTAGCCGAGCAGCAGCAGGTTGCGGCGCGGGCCGCGATCCTCGGAGATGGCGCGCAGGATGTCGATGGTCGCGGTCAGGGCGACCTCGTCGTTCACCACCAGCGTGCCGTCCCGCACGTAGTCGGTCGAGTGCAACACGAAGCCGCGCCCCGATTCCACCGGGCCGCCGTAATGGACCGGCAGGTTGTTGACCGGCTGGGAGACCTCCATCTCCAACTGTTCCAGCAGATCCCCGAAGGTGATCGAGCCGAACAGCCGGTTGATGACCAGCCCCATGGCGCCGTCCTCGCTGTGCGCGCACACATAGATCACGGTGCGCTGGAAACGCGGATCCTCCATGCCGGGCATGGCGATCAGCAATTGGCCGGTCAGCGATTCCGAGGACTTGGTGAGGCGCGGCATGGGCGGGTATCCTTGGTCGTCGGTCGGGGAACGGCTTGGGAGCCATGCCTGTCCGAACGTTCGGTTGTGGTGGGCGTTCTGGTGACGCTTTCACCGGAGTGTGACAGCACCGGTCAAGCTTTGTCACCTATATATGGGCGCGGCTCGATCCGCGTGGCCTTAGAGATATGAGAACAGTGGCGACGATGAAAAGGTATGCCTCTCTTGCGGTCGTCCTTCTGGGAGCGGTCACGCTCGGCCTGACGGCCACGCCGCCGGCCAAGGCCCAGGAGGCCCAAACACCCTGGACCAAGGCCGGGCCGGTCGAGGCGCGGCTGGTCTCCTCGGTGCGTGGAACCGGCGATCTCACGGCGCTGCCGCTGGGGCTGGAACTGCGGCTGGAGCCGGGCTGGAAGACCTACTGGCGTTCCCCCGGCGACGCCGGATTCGCGCCGCGCCTGGACTGGACCGGATCGATGAACCTGAAGGATGCGGCGCTGTCCTACCCGGCGCCGCACCGCTTCTCCGTTCTGGGCTTCGAGACGGCCGGCTACGACGTCGAGGCGCTGTTCCCGATCCGCGCCACCCCGGCCGAACCCGGCAAGCCGGTCGATCTGACGCTGAACGCCGAGTTGCTGGTCTGCTCGGAAATCTGCGTGCCGCAAAACTTCAAGCTCGCGCTGGCGCTTCCGGCCGGGCCGGCCGATCCGTCGGAGTCGGCGAACGACGTCGCCCGTGCGCAGGCGCTGGTGCCGCGCCAGGACAATGGCCTGTTGACCGTCGACGCGGTGCGCGCTTCCGGCGCCGCGCTGGAGGTCGAGGCGACCGCCGCCGAGGGCTTCGTCTCCCCCGACGTCTTCGTGGAGACCGATCCGCCGCTCAGCTTTTCCGCGCCCAAGACGGTGTTCCTCGACAACGACCGCCGGGTCCGCATGACGCTCCAGATGACCGACGCGCCGCAGGGCCTCGACCTCGCCGGGCGGGCGCTGACGCTGACGCTGGTCGACGGCGCCCGCGCGGTCGAGGCTCCGGCCACCGCCGTGCCGGGCGTCGGGGCGGCGTCGGGCGGTCTGGCGGCGATGCTGGGCGTCGCGCTGCTCGGCGGGTTGATCCTGAACCTGATGCCCTGCGTGCTGCCGGTGCTGTCGCTCAAGCTCCTGTCGGTCGTCAAGCAGGGGGGACGCGCGCCGCGCGCGGTGCGGGCGGGCTTCCTCGCCAGCGCGGCCGGCATCCTGACCTCCTTCCTGCTTCTGGCCTCGGCGCTGGTCGCGGTGAAGGCGGCGGGCGGCGCGGTCGGCTGGGGCATCCAGTTCCAGCAGCCGCTGTTCCTCGTCTTCATGGTGGTGCTGGTCACGCTGTTCTCGGCCAACCTGTGGGGGCTGTTCGAGGTGCCCTTGCCCCGCGCGCTGGCCGACCGGCTGGACGGCGACGGGCTGGCCGGTCCCTTCGCCACCGGGGCCTTCGCCACGCTGCTGGCGACGCCCTGCTCGGCACCGTTCCTGGGCACGGCGGTCGGCTTCGCGCTGGCCAAGGGGCCGCTGGAGGTCTTCGCCATCTTCGCGGCGCTGGGGGTGGGGCTGGCTTCGCCCTACCTGCTGGTCGCGGCGTGGCCGCGCGTGGCCGGCTGGCTGCCGCGTCCGGGACGCTGGATGGCGACGCTGAGGGTGGTGATGGGCTTCGCGCTGGCTCTGACGGCGCTATGGCTGCTGTCGGTCCTGACGGTGCAGATCGGCGGCGCGGCGGCGGTCGGGGTCGGGTTGCTGATGCTAGGCTTGGTGGCGGCGCTGGGGATCGGGCGGCGGCTGCCGGCCGCCGGCCGCCGGGCCGGACCCGCGCTGGCCGGGTTGCTGGCGGTGGCGGCCTTCGTCCTGCCGGCGGCGGTCGGCCCCTCGGCGGCGCCGGTCACCGAATCGGCGGCGCGCTGGGTGCCTTTCAGTGAGGCGGCGATCCGCGAGCAGGTCGCCGCCGGGCGCAGCGTGTTCGTGGACGTGACCGCCGACTGGTGCATCACCTGCCAAGCGAACAAGAAACTGGTGCTCAATCGCGGCGCCGTCGCCGCGCGCTTCGACGACCCGGCCCTGATCGCCATGCGCGCCGATTGGACCCGGCCGGACGAGGCCATCGCCCGTTTCCTGGCCGACCATGGCCGCTACGGCATCCCCTTCAACATCGTCTACGGTCCGGGCGCGCCGCAGGGCATCGCGCTGCCAGAGTTGCTGGGCGAGGCGGCGGTGATCGAGGCGCTGGACCGCGCCGCCGGGGCGCAGAGGACGGCCGCCCGTCCGTAACGTGGAATATCCGGCCCTTCCTCCACCGCCCCGCCTTGCGGCGGCGGCCGGGGGTGCCTAGAGTCCCCGCCATCGGAACCATCCGACACGAAAAAAATCAGGAAGGGTTTAGATACATGAGCATCCAAGTTGGCGACACCATCCCGTCGGTCACGTTGAAGCACCTGACCGCCAACGGCATGCAGGACGTGACCACCGACGAGCTGTTCAAGGGTCAGAAGGTGGTCCTGTTCTCGGTCCCCGGCGCCTTCACCCCGACCTGCTCGGCCAAGCACCTGCCGGGCTTCGTCCAGAGCGCCGAGGCGTTGAAGGCCAAGGGTGTGGACCGCGTCGTCTGCGTCGCCGTCAACGACCCGTTCGTGATGCGCGCCTGGGGCGACAAGGGCAACGTCGGCGACGCGGTGTTCCTGCTGCCCGACGGCAACGCGACCTTCACCTCGGCCCTGGGGCTGACGATGGACGGCTCGGCCCACGGCCTGGGCACGCGTGGCCAGCGTTTCGCCCTGGTGGCGGAAGACGGCAAGGTCACCCACGTCGCGGTCGAGGCGCCCGGCAAGTTCGAGGTATCCTCCGCCGAGGCGATCCTCGCGGCGCTGTAATCCGAGAGCCAGGAGTGTCTGACTCTTGGCGGCTTGTGTTGCGGTTGATCATCCGCGCTGATTCTCCGCGTAGAAAATCACCGTTGAGCGAAGCGCAGCCGTGTCCGCCTCGAGCCTCCTCACCGATCTGATCGCTGAGGACTTGGCATCGCTCGGCCATCGGCGAGAACATGGCACGGGTTAGACGACGCCTGCTGGCCAACGCCGTGAAAGCGGCGTTGGCCAATCTCTTTCTCTCAATGCCCCAACGTTGCAAAGCGGGCGAACAGCGCCACGCTTGCCGCGACGGTGGCGTTCAGCGATTCGACGGCGCCCGTCGTCGGCACCGACAGGCGCCACGCCGGGCAATCGGCCGGCACGCCCTGGCCTTCCTCGCCGAGGATCAGCCGCATGTCCGCCGGCCAATCGAAACGGGTCAGGTCCGCGCCGCCACCGTCCAACGCGTAGAGCGGCCCCGCCGCCGTGTTCACCTCGGCCCAACGCGGGCCGCGCAGCAGGGTCAGCGCGAATTGCGCGTTCGACGCCGCGCGCAGGCATTTCGGGTGGAAGGGGTGGGCAGCGCCCTCCAGCAGCACGACGCGCGACGCGCCGAACGCGGCGGCGCTGCGCAGCAGGGCGCCCAGGTTGTTCGGGTCGCCCAGCGCGCAGAGCAGTTCCAAGCCTTGTGGCGGCCGGCTCAGGTCGATCATGGGCATGCGCGGCACGTTGCCGACCAACAGGGGGAAGCCGGTTCCCGACACGTCGAGGATCCGGAACAGCGCGGGCGCCAACTGCACGGGATCGACCCCAGCCGGCAAGGTCCAGCCGGCGACCTGCGTGGGATCGGTGAACAGCAGTCGCTCGAAACGTTCGGGGTGCTGTCGCAGGGCTTCCGGTACGGTCTTCAGCCCGGCGAGCAGGAACTTGCCGTTCTTCTTCAGGCCGCGACCGTCCAGCGCGGATTCCCACAGCTTGAACTGGGCGTTCTGCGGGCTTTCGATGAGCAGCGGCGGACGGGACATGGCGGTCGGCTTTCAGACGGGAACAGGCCCCTGCCTAGCACAGCCTCCGGCCCAAAAACAGCAGTGGCCCGCGTTGCAGGGCATCGGTGAATCCGGCGCGCCGGTAGAACTCCACGTTCCGCGCGAAGACGCCGGTCACCAGATGCACGCCGGGCAGGCCGTCCGCCGCGCAATCCCCGGCGAAGCGGTCGACCAGTTGCCGGCCGATCCCGTGGTCGCGCCAACCGGGGCGGACGTTGACGTGAAGATGCGCGGGATAGGCGGCGAACCGGTCGGCGAAGTCCGTGTATTTCGGAATGGTCCGGGCGAGGGGTTCAGCGCCCGCGCTGTCCTTGCAGCCGGTCAGGTAACCGACCACCGTCCCGTCCTCCGCCAGCGCGATCCAGACATCGTCGGGGGCGTCGGCGAGATACCAGCCGGTCCAGGTCGCGAGGAAGGCCGCACGATCCTCCGGTGAGGCGAACGTCGTCCGCGTCGTGGAGGCGAAGAAGATCTCTTCCAGCGCGGCCAGCGCTGCGGCCCGGTCGGGCAGGGCGGTCAGACGGCACAGCTCGATCGTTTGGCCCATGGTCCCGCCTATTTCCGCTGGGCCGTCTCGATGGACAGGTTGCGCGGCGACAGCATGGTGTAACGCCCACGCGCCTTCATGACGCCGGCCCCGTCCTCCGCCTCCGGTCCGTGGCCCCAATAGAGGTCGCCGCGCACCGGCCCCTTGATCGCGCCGCCGGTGTCCTGCGCCATCACCAGCCGATTGATCGCCCCGCCCGGAACCGGCGCCTCGCGCACCTCCAGCCAGAGCGGCACGCCGAGCGGGATGTGCTCGGCGTCCACCGCGAGGCTGCGGCCCGGCGTCAGCTCCATGTTGCGGGCGCCGCGCGGTCCGCCGTCGCTGCGTTGCTTGAAGAAGACGTAGGAGGGGTTCAGGTTCATCACCGCCGTCGCCTCGGCCGGGTGCTCCTTCAGCCAGCGTCGGATCAGCTGCAGCGACATCTGGTCCGGCGTGGCGTCGCCCCGGTCGATGATGTGGCGGCCGATGGGGAAATAGGAATGGCCGTTCTGCCCGGCGTAGCCGAGACCCACCACCGACCCGTCCGTCATCTGGACCCGGCCCGAACCCTGGATCTCCAGGAAGAAGGCGTCGACCGCGTCGTCCACCCACATCACCTCCAGCCCCTTGCCCTTCAGCGCGCCGTCGGTGATGCGGGCGCGGGTGGGCAGGCCGCGCTTGCCGCGCGCGGGCATCCGGTAGAGCGGAACGTTGAAACGCTCGGTGCGGGTCCAACTGCCGCGCAGCTCGATCTCGTAATAGCCGGTGAACAGCCCGTCCTGCCCGGACCCCAGCGCCACCGGCGTGAAGTAGGTCTCGAAGAAGCGGCGGGCCGCCTCCGGGTCGTTGGCCGGCAGGTCGCGGGCGGCGGCGCAGATCGAGCGCCAATCGTCGGTGGTCCCGGCGGCGCGCAACGGACCCAGCGCGCGGCCCGGCGGTTGTCCCTTCACCCAGCCGCAGGTGCGCTGCACGGCGGGCACCGCCTGGGCGTGGTCGTCGTCGATCCAGCCGGCGAGCGTGCGGAAGTCGGGGGCCACCTGATCCAGGCCGGGCCGCTGCGCCAGCGGGCGCTGGGCGCTTCCCGGCGCCTCGGTTCCGGCGCAGGCCGCCAGCAAAGCCAAGCCACACACCGCCGCCGCGCGCGTCACCGCACGCACAACACTCCCGTCGACCGCCGCCATCGCGCACGCCCCCGCCCAAGACCACGAATTTTCACAAAAAGGCCCAGGAAACGTCCGGCCGCGGCTGTCACGGCTTGGTCACATCCCCCAATCGTTTTTGCCGGGAGGCGGGGAGGCCGTCAACGACTGTTTGCGATTTCGGACTAGCCCGTGCGGTGTTGTCACGGTCCTTTGCGCGCGATGCGTGACAAGACCCCGTCAAACGCGGTATCGACAGGGCGGGGCCGGCGCCGTTTCGCGCCCGTCGTCCCATGACTTTTCCCAGCAGGACCTTCGCCATGACCCCCGCCGCCCGCCTCCAGGCGGTCATCGATCTGTTGACCGAGATCGACGAGACCCCGCGCCCCGCCGACGCGGTGATGAGCGCCTATTTCCGCAACCGGCGCTACATCGGGTCGAAGGACCGCACCCACATCGCGCAGACCTCCTACGCGATCCTGCGGCGTCACGCGCGGCTGGGCTGGTGGATCGAGCGGACGGGCTTCCCGCGCGCCACGCCGCGCGCCCGCGTGCTGGCCTATTCGCTGCTGGAGGAGCGCCGCAACGCCGGCGTCGTGCTGGAGATGTTCAGCGGCGGCAAGTTCGCTCCGGCCCGGCTGACGGACGACGAGCTGGCGCTGGTCACCGCGCTGGACACCCACACGCTCGACCATCCGGAGATGCCCGAGACCGTGCGCGTCGAGTGCCCGGACTGGGCGGAAGGCCCGATGCGCGCCGCGCTCGGCGACCGTTTCGCGGTGGAGATGGAGAAGCTGCTGGAAGCGGCGCCGCTCGACCTGCGCGTCAATTCGATGAAGGCCAACCAGGCGAGCGCGATCAAGGCGCTGTCCAAGGTGCAGATCGTCGCGGAGACGACGCAGTGGTCGCCCTGGGGCCTGCGGGTCAAGGGCCGTCCGCAGCTGGCCGGCGTCGGCGCCTTCAAGGACGGTCTGGTCGAGATCCAGGACGAGGGCTCGCAGCTGGTGGCGCTCGCCGTGGCGCCCAAGCCCGGCCATCAGGTGGTGGATTTCTGCGCCGGAGCCGGCGGCAAGACGCTGGCCATCGCCGCGCGCATGAAGAACAAGGGCCGCGTCGTCGCCTGCGACGTGCTGGAAAAGCGCCTGAAGCGCGCCACCGAGCGGTTCCGCCGCGCCGGCCTGCACAACATCGAGGCGCACCCGCTGACCAGCGAGCGCGATCCCTGGGTGAAGCGCCACAAGCGCAAGTTCGACCGCGTGCTGGTGGACGCGCCGTGTTCGGGCACCGGCACGTGGCGCCGCAACCCCGACGCCCGCTGGCGTCAGCTGGGGCCGGGGCTGGAGCAGTTGCTGCCCCTGCAGGCCAACATCCTGGACAGCGCGGCGCGTCTGGTGAAGCCGGGCGGGCGGCTGATCTACGCGACCTGCTCGATGCTGCACGACGAGAACGAGGGGCAGGTCGCGGCCTTCCTGGAGACCCACCCCGACTTCACGGTGAAGCCCATCGCCGAGGTCTGGGCGGAGGAGGAGGCCGGTCCGTCGCCGGTCGAGGGTGACTTCCTGCGCCTGACCCCGGCCCGCCACGACACCGACGGCTTCTTCGCCGCCGTGCTGGAGCGCAAGGCGGAGGAAGCCGTTGCGGAAGAGGACGCCGGCATGGAAGAAGTCGATCCGGCGGAACTGGCCACGGCCATCGACGCCTGACAGCGCCTGATACCGCCTGTTTTCGCCGAGCGAAGGGGCCTTCCGGCCCTTTCGCCGCCTTGACAGGCGGGGTGGCGCGCTCTTTATGGCTGGGGTAGGGTTTCCCCCAACCCCTTCATCCGGAGCGCGCCCGCGTTTCCGGTCCCTTTCCAAGAGGACCACATGAAGTTCTCCTTCGCCAAGCCGTCCCTGCCCAGCAGCGGCATCGTCGCCGTCACCGTCGCCGCCGAGCGCGGCCTCGGCGCGCTCGGCCAGAGCCTCGACCAGAAGACCGGCGGCGCGCTGACCCGCGCGATGGCCGCCGCCCGCTACAACGGCAAGAAGGACGAGACGCTGACCCTGCTGGCCCCGGCGGGCGTCGAACTGGAGCGCATCCTGTTGGTCGGCGTCGGCAAGGCCGAGGAGATCACCGACCTCGCCCTGCAATCGGCCGGCGGCACGCTGTTCGCCGCGCTGGACAAGGCGGCGGACAAGGCCTCGGTGCTGGTCGACCTGCCGGCGAACGCGGCGCTGTCGGGCGCCAAGGCCGCCGCCGAGATCGCGTTCGGCGCCCGCCTGCGCTCCTACAAGTTCGACAAGTACAAGACCAACGACAAGAAGGCCGACAAGAAGGACCCCAAGCCGTCGCTGCGCAAGCTGACGCTGCTGGTCGAGGAGGCCGACGCCGCCGAGACCGCCTTCGCGACGCTGGACGGGCTGGCCGACGCGGTGTTCTTCGCCCGCGATCTGGTGTCGGAGCCGGCGAACGTCATCTACCCGGAGACGCTGGCCGACCGCACCAAGGCGCTGGCGGAATACGGCGTCGAGGTCGAGATCCTCGACCCCAAGAAGCTGCGCAAGATCGGCATGGGCGCGCTGCTGGGCGTGGCGCAGGGCAGCGCCCAGGAGGCGCGCGTCGTCGTCATGCGCTACAACGGCAACGGCGACGCCGAGGACCAGCGCCCGGTCGCCTTCATCGGCAAGGGCGTGACCTTCGACACCGGCGGCATCTCCATCAAGGGGGCCGGCGGCATGGAGGACATGAAGTGGGACATGGGCGGCTCGGCGACCGTCATCGGCACCATGTACGCGCTGGCCGCCCGCAAGGCCAAGGTCAACGCCGTCGGCATCGTCGGGCTGGTGGAGAACATGCCGTCGGGCACCGCGCAGCGGCCGGGCGACATCGTCACCTCGCTGTCGGGCCAGACCATCGAGGTCATCAACACCGACGCCGAGGGGCGGCTCGTGCTGGCCGACTGTCTGTGGTACGCGCAGGACGTGTTCAAGCCCAAGCTGATGATCGACCTCGCCACCCTGACCGGCGCCATCATCACCGCGCTGGGGCATGAGCACGCCGGGCTGTTCTCCAACGACGACGATCTGGCGATGAACCTGACGGCCGCCGGCCTGAAGGTCGGCCAGCCGGTCTGGCGCCTGCCGATGAACGACGCCTACGACAAGGAGATCGAGACCCCGGCCGCCGACATGAAGAACGTCGGTTCGGGCGGCGGGGCCGGCAGCATCGTCGGCGCGCAGTTCCTCAAGCGCTTCGTCAACGACCTGCCCTGGGCGCACATCGACATCGCCGGCGTGGCCTGGGCGAAGAAGGACAGCGCCACGGTGCCGAAGGGCGCCACGGCCTTCGGCGTGCGCCTGCTCGACCGCTTCGTGGCCGATTTCCACGAGGGATGACGAATCTCCCTCTCCCGCCCCGGGAGAGGGAAGGGGCCCGCTGAAAGCGGGAAGGGTGAGGGGCTGTCGGGTGTGGTACGAATCCATGTTCCGATAGCCCCTCACCCTCCCCACGCCTATCGCCGTGGGTCCTCTCCCTCTCCCGGGGCGGGAGAGGGCTTTGCAAGCCGGTGCGCTCCATGACCGAAGTCCGTTTCTACCATCTGCAACGCCGCACGCTGGAGCAGGCGCTTCCCAAGATCCTCGAAAAGGTTCTGGAGCGGAACTGGCGCGCCGTGGTGCTGGCCGGCTCGGCGGAGCGGGTGGACGCGCTGAACCAGCATCTTTGGACCTACGACCCGAACTCCTTCCTGCCGCACGGCGCCGCGCGCGACGGGTTCGCCGACAAGCAGCCGGTCTGGCTGACCGCCGAGGACGAGAACCCCAACGGGGCCACCGTGCTGGTCACGGTCGACGGGTCGGTCAGCGACAAGATGGGCGGCTACGATCTGGTCTGCGACCTGTTCGACGGCAACGACGAGGAGGCGGTGTTCGCCGCGCGCGACCGCTGGAAGCTGTGCAAGGCCGCTGGCCACGCCCTGACATACTGGCAGCAGAACGAGCGGGGCGGCTGGGACAAGCGGGCCTGATTTCCGCAAGAGTAATTTCCGCGACCGATTGTCGGTCTCAGCGATAAAACGATTGCATTTGGGCTTTGTCCCGGCAAGGCTTGTGGTCTCGTCAGACGGTTCATGTCGAACGCGAAGGCCGCCTACCGATGATCCGAAGCCAGATCGACCCGTCGCTCGAACGCCGGATCAAGGACGCCGGCATTCTGATCGTGGACGACAACCTGTCCAACGTCGAACTGCTGCGCGAAATCCTGACCCACGACGGCTACACCCGCATCCGGGGGGAGACCGATCCGCGCAAGGTTCCGGCCCTCTGCGAGGCCGAGCCCTTCGACCTGCTGCTCATCGACATCCGCATGCCGCACATGAGCGGATTCGAGCTGATGGAGCGGCTGAAGCCGATCTTCGGCGCCGATTACGTGCCGATCCTGGTGCTGACCGCCCAGACCGACCAGGAAACCCGGCGCAAGTCGCTGGAACTCGGCGCCAACGACTTCCTGACCAAGCCCTTCATCGCCTGGGAACTGCTGCACCGAGTCCGCAACATGGTGGAGATCCGCACGCTCTACCGGATCGCCGCCGAGCAGAACCGCGACCTGGAGCGCCGCGTCGCCGAACGCACGGTCGAGTTGACCGGCGCGCTGCACGCCGCCCGGCAGGCCGACCGCGCCAAGCTGGACTTCCTGTCGGTGATGAGCCACGAGCTGCGCACGCCGCTGAACTCGATCATCGGCTTCGCCGACGTGCTGGGCAGCGAGGGGATGGGCAAGCTCGGCCACCCCGAATACATCGAATACGCCAAGCTGATCGAGGAAAGCGGCAAGGCGCTGCTGACCATGGTCAACAACATCCTCGACTACACGCGCGGTTCCACCGGGGCCATCGAGCTGCAGGAATCCGACGTCAACCTGCCGCAGCTGCTGTCGGGCTGCGTCGACATGCTGGCGCCCAAGGCCGACCCCAAGCGGCTGACGATGGCCGTGCGGCCCTGCGCTCCGTTCCGGGTGCGCGCCGACCAGCGGCGGCTGCGCGAGATGATCCTGAACGTGCTCGACAACGCGGTGAAGTTCACGCCGTCCGACGGCCATGTCCTGGCCTCGGTCGAGCGGCGTCCGGACGGCGTGGCCGTCGTCGTCCGCGACGACGGGCCGGGGATTCCGCCCGACATTCTGGGCCTGATCTTCAACCCTTTCGTCCAGGCCGAACGCACGCTGGTGCGCCAGCACGAGGGGATTGGGCTGGGTCTGCCGATCGTCCGCCGATTCGCCGAACTGCACGGCGGCAGCGTGGAACTGGACAGCGTGCCAGGGCAGGGGACCTCCGTGACGATCCTGCTGCCCAGCGAGCGCCTGTCGCCTTGTCTCTGATGATGTCCGAGGTTAGTGGAAGGTGAAGCTTTCCGGCGCGCCGCCGACGCGGGCGACCAAGCCGCCGCCGGACGGAACCGGGCGCCACTGGTCGCGCTGGGCGTCGACCGGCTCCGACACCACGATCAGCCCGTCGCCGCTGGCCCGCCAGTAAAGGCTGGGCGGCTTGTTGTCGGAGGCCCAGCGCACCGCCCACACCCGCTCGCCGTCGGTCCAGGTCGCGGTGAAGCGCAGCGGCGCGGTGACTCCGGTGGCCGCCATCTCGTCGCGGATCGCGTGCAGGACCTTGCGGAAGGCGCCGACCGAATCCTCCTCCAGCCCCTGGCCCAGCGCCGCGAGGAAGATCGCCTCGCTGTCGGTGGTGCCGGTCCGGGTGGCGTAGAGGTGGTCGGGGATCATCGCCTCGACCTTGCGGCGCAGCCGGGTCCAGTCGCCGATCTGGCCGTTGTGCATGAACAGGAAGCGCCCGGCCTTGAAGGGGTGGCAGTTGGCCCGGCTGACCGCCGTCCCGGTCGCCGCCCGCACATGGGCGAAGAACAGGTGCGAGCGGACATGGCTGCAGATCGATTGCAGGTTCTCGTCCGACCAAGCCGGGCGGATCTCGCAGTAGCGGCCGGGCTCGGTGCGCTCGCTGTACCAGCCGACGCCGAACCCGTCGCCGTTGGTCTCGGTCTTCGCCTCGGCCGCGTGCATGGACTGCTCGATCAGCGAGTGGCAGGGCGTGCAGACCAGGGTCTCCAGCAGCACCGGCTCACCGCAATAGGCAAGGAAACGACACATCGGCGGACACACCATGGGAAGCCGCGCAGGGGTGCGTCACTTTGACCAGATCGGCGCTGTGAAACAAGACACCCTCTTCACGGAACCGTCATACGACCCCGGACCTGTTGCCTTTCCGCCTGCTTTGATTGGTGATACCAGCAGTCGGTGTCACCACGCGACGATCGGCATCGCCGCGATTTTCAGCGGGCCGAGGTAAAGTGCGCGGTTCTGCACGGTCACCGGCGCGGTGATCACCGGTTCGCCGCCCGGCCCGCTCGGGCGCGCCAGCATGGTCAGCACGGTGCGGGCCAGCGCCGCCTCGTTCGGGCGCATCATCGGCTTGAGGACGTCCAGCACGGCGTTCGCCCCACGGATTTCCGCCGTCAACGCGGCCTGCGGCTGAAGCTGGCCGTCCAGCGCCAGCGTGCCGTTCATCGCGACCGCCAGCGGACCCCAGTCCAGCCCCAGTCGGTCCAACTCCACCGTGCCGCCGTCGCGGCTCCAGGCGGACAGGCTGGCCGGCTCGGGACGCGGCGGGCGGCCCAGCACGCGCGCCGTCAGCTCGGCCTTGGTCACCGAGCGGCCCAGCGACGGCGGCGCGCTTTCCGGCAGCGTCACCCCGTTGGCGGTCATCGACACGGTGAGGCCGGTGGCGGTGTGGTCGGCCGGCGGCGCGCTCGGCTGGGCCGCGCTGATCTCCAGCGCGGCGATGGGAACCGGAAATTCCGCCGCCTGCGCGACCAGATCGGTGAAGGACAGGCGCATCTGCTCGACGCTGCCCACCAGCGTCCACACCGCCTGCCCGGTCCCGCCGCCGCGCGCGGTCACGTCCAGCGGCGGCTGGCCGGCCTGGACCAGAGTCAGCCGCTGCTCGCCCGGCAGGCTCAGCGCCACATGGGTGACTTTCCACGGCGCCGCCTCGGCGACCAGCCGGGGGCCACGCCACTCGGCACCGCGCAGCGCCAGATGGGGCTGCTCCAGCACCGCACGCAGGATCAGGGGGAAGCCGCCAACCGTGAGCCCGCCATGCTCGACCAGCGCGCCGTTGGTCCGCTGCTCCTCGATCCAGGCGAGGACGCCGCGTTCGACGGCGCGGGCGGCCTGCCACCACCAGACGGCGTAGCCGGCGAGCGGCAGCGCCACGACCAGAACCAGAATCAGGCCGAACCGGCCGCGCAGCTTGGGGAATCGCATCGGTGGGATCGTCCGTTCCGTGTCGGTCCCGTTATAGCGACCGGGACGGAGCCATGCTAGGCTTCCCCCTTCCCGGCGCAGCCGTCGCGCCGGTCGCGCCATCCGGATCATGCCGCCCGATTCGCACAGCGACACGCACAGCGCCCTCCGTCCCGTCTGGTCGTCCGACATCGCCGTCACGCCGGGCGCCGATCTCTGGGTCTTCGGCTACGGCTCCCTGATGTGGAATCCGGGCTTCCCCTTCGTCGAGCGCCACGCGGCGACGCTGGGCGGCTACCACCGGCGCTTCTGCGTCGCCTCGCACCGCTACCGGGGCACGCCGGAACGGCCGGGGCTGGTGCTGGGCCTCGACCGGGGCGGCTCCTGCCGGGGCATCGTCTTCCGCGTCGCGGCGGACCACGTACCCGACGCGCTGGACTATCTCTGGGAACGGGAGATGGACAACCGGGTCTACCGCCCGAAGATCCTGCGCGTTCGCCTGCGCGACGGGTTGTCGGCGGAGGGCGCCGGAGCGGTGGACGCCTGCTGCTTCATCGTGGACCGCGAGAGCCGGCAGTATTGCGGCTGTCTGGACGACGGCGTCGTCGTCGAACGGATCGCCGGCTGCTGCGGCGCGCGCGGGCCGAACATCGAGTACCTCGCCAACACCGTCGAGCATCTCGACGAACTGGGCATCCGTGACGTCGCGCTGCACCGGCTCTATCAGGCCGTCCGCCGCCACGGCGGTTGACGGGGCGCGTCAGCCTTCGAGCAACGCGCGCTCGGCGGTCACGATGTCGATCAGCGCGTCCATCACCGCCCGCACCCGCGCCGACCGCCGCAAATCGGGGTGGACCAGCAGCCACAGCTCGCGCGGCTCCGGCTCGGTCGCGGTGGGGATCGTCACCAGGGCCGGGTCGGGGCGGCCGAGGAAATGCGGGATGGCGGCGATCCCCACCTCCGTCCGCGCGGCGGCGAGCAGACTCACCAGATCGTTGGCGCGGAAGGCGAAGGGCCGCCCGTCCATCAGGCCCCGCAGCCAGCGCTGCTGCGGGACATGGTCCATGCTCTCGTCGTAGCCGATGAACTCCCAGTCGGCCGGGGCGCGGCCCTCCAGATAGCCGGGCGTGGTGTAGAGGCCGTAGCCCATGGCGCCGAGCCGCCGGGCGATCAGCCCCTCGTCCTCCGGCCGGCTGAGGCGGACGGCGAGGTCGGCCTCGCGCCGGGTCAGGCTGACGGCGCGGGCGTCGCCCACCAGCTCCACCACCAGCCTGGGCATGCGCCGCCGCAGCCCCGCCAGACGCGGCGTCAGGAAATGGCTGGCGAAGGCCGGCGGGGCGGACAGGCGGACGAGGCCGGCGGGCTCGCCCGGCTGGCCCTGCGCGTGGCGCTCCACCGCCAGCACGGCGTCTTCCACCCGGCCCGCCAGCCCGGCGACGGCGTCGCCCTCCGCCGTCGGGGCGTAGCCGCGCGGCAGGCGGTCGAACAGCCGGACGCCCAGCGCGGCCTCCAGCGCCGCGACCCGGCGGGCCACCGTGCTGTGGTCGACACCGAGATCCCGTGCCGTCGCCGACAGGCTGCCGCTGCGGGCGAGCGCCAGGAACACGCGGAGGTCATCCCAGTTCATGCCACCCTCTGCGCAAAAATCCCCGGAACCTGGGCGATCATGCCGAATGTCCGGGCGCGAAGCCACGGGATACCGTCCGCTCCTCGCAACCGATGACGGAAAGGCCTTTCCATGATCCGCTCCATTCGCCTGCACCGGCCCGGCGGTCCCGACGCTCTGACGATCGACCGGATCGACTTGCCGCCGCCCGGCGCCGGGGAACTGCGCATCCGCCACGCGGCGGCGGGCGTCAACTATGTGGACGTCTACCACCGCACCGGGCTGTACCCGTTGCCGGCGCTTCCCGCCGTGCTCGGGGTGGAGGCGGCCGGCACCGTCGAGGCGGTCGGGCCGGGGGTGTCCGGCTTCGCCGTCGGCGACCGGGTCGCCTGGGCCGGGCTGCCGGCGGGCGGCTACGCCGAGGCGCGCCTGCTGCCGGCCGAGCGCGCGGTCCGCCTGCCCGATGGCGTGGAGCCGGTCGCGGCGGCCTCCCTGCTGCTGCGCGGCATCACCGCCCACATGCTGCTGACCCGCGTCCATCCGGTCGGGCCGGGCAGCGTCCTGCTGGTCCACTCGGCGGCGGGCGGGCTGGGTTTGGTCCTGACCCAATGGGCCAAGAGCCTGGGCGCCACCGTGATCGGCACGGTCGGCAGCCCCGACAAGGGGGCCATCGCCCGCGACCACGGGCTGGACCACGCCATCCTCTACCGCGACACCGACTTCGTCGCGGAGGTCCGCGCGCTGACTGGCGGGCGCGGGGTCGATTTCGCCGTGGATGGCATCGGCGGCAACACGCTCAAGCGGACGCTCGACGCCGTGCGCCCCTTCGGCACGGTCGCCAGCGTCGGGCAGGCCGCCGGACCGATCCCGGCGCTGGAGGTGACGGAGATCGGGCCGCGCCGCTCGCTCAGCCTGTCGCGGCCCAGCGTGTTCGGCTACATGGCCGATCCCGCCACCTACCGCGCGGCGGCGACCGAGGTGCTGGGCCGGGTGGCCGGCGGCCTGCGCGCCGGACCGGTGACGGTCCTGCCCCTGGAGCGCGCCGCCGAGGCCCACCGCACGCTGGAAGGGCGGGGATCCGGCGGCGTTCTGGTGCTGGTGCCGTAGGGCGGAAGCCGCCTATGCTGGGGGCATGCCGATCCTGCGCTTCGCCCCCGTCCTGATGGTCGTGGCCCTGGTCCTGGGCGTGATCGCCCCGGTCCGGGCGGCGGCCGTCCACCACGACCTCGACGTGACCCTCGATCCCGCCGCCGGGACTTTGGAGGTGTCGGACCGCCTGCGCCTGCCGCCCGGCGCGCGGGAGTTCCGGCTGGCCCCGGAACTGGCGGTGCGCGAGGCCAGCGTCGCCGGCCGTTCCTTGCCGGTGCGGCGCGACGGCGACCGCCTGCGGTTGACCGTGCCGGACGGAGCGGACGACGTGCTGATCCGCTACGGCGGCACCCTGCCGGCCTTCGCCGCGAGGACTGACCGCGCCGCCGGGGCCGAGGGCGCCTTCCTACCGGGGCTGTCGGGCTGGCTGCCCTCCACCGGCCTGGAGCCGCCGAGCTGGCGCCTGTCGGTGCGGGTGCCGGCGCCCTTCCTCGCCGTGGCGACCGGCCGGCTGGTGGAGGAGACTCGTGGGGCCGATTTCTACCGCGCCGTCTTCGAGGAGACCCGCAGCGTCGAGGAGCCCTCGCTGTTCGCCGGGGCCTGGACGGTCGCGGAGCGGATGCACGGCACGCTCCGCCTGCGCGTCTACGGCCATCCGGAGCACGCGCCGGTGGCCGAGGAGTATCTCGACCTGACCGCTCGGAGCATCGACGGCTACGCGGCGCGGATCGGTCCCTATCCCTTCGACGGGCTCTCCATCGTCTCGGTGCCGCCGCCGGTCGGGCTGGGCTTTCCGGGGCTGACGGCGCTGGGCCGCGCGGTGCTGCCGCTGCCCTTCGTGCGGAGCCAGTCGCTGACCCACGAGATCCTCCACAACTGGTGGGGCAACGGCGTCCGGGTGGGCGAGGGCGGCAACTGGTCGGAGGGGCTGACCAACTATCTGGCCGACCACGCCGCCGCCCAGGCGCGCGACCCCGCCGCCGGGCGGGCGATGCGGCTGGACTGGCTGCGCGACTACGCGGCGCTGCCGCCCGAGCGCGACAGCCGATTGACCGAGTTTCGCGTGAAGAGCCACGACGCCTCGCAGATCGTCGGCTACGGCAAGGTGGCGCTGCTGTTCCACATGCTGCGCGACGAGATCGGATCCGAGGCCTTCGACGGGGGCCTGCGCGGGTTCTGGGCGGGCCACGCCTTCCAGGACGCCGGCTGGAGCGACCTGCGCAAGGCCTTCGAGGGGGCCGCCAAGCGCGACCTCGAAGGCTTCTTCGCGCAATGGCTCGACCGGCGGGGGGCGCCGTCGCTCACCCTGGTCGGCGCGCGGATGGAGGGCGACTCCGTCGCGCTGACCCTGCGGCAGGAGGCCGATCCACCCTACGCCCTGTCGGTTCCGGTGGAAGTCGAGACCGCGAACGGCGTCGAGCGGCACCGCGTGCGGCTGGACGGCCGCGAGACCACCGCGACCCTACGCGTCGCCGCCCGCCCGCTGGCGGTGGCGGTCGATCCCGGCATGGATCTGTTCCGCCGGCTCGATCCCGGCGAGACGGCCACGATCCTGCGCGACGTGACCCTGCATCCGGGCACCGCCATGGTGCTCGCGGCGCCGGAGGGGGAGGCCAGGGCTGCGGCCCAGACGCTCGCCGCCCGCCTGCTGGACGGCAAGGCGGGGAAGGGGGTGGAGGGTCCGGGCGTTCCGCTGCTGCTGGTCGGCACCGACGAGGGGGTCGCGTCGGCGCTGGCCGCGCGTGGCCTGCCGCCGGTTCCAGCCTCGTTGACTGGCCGGGGAAGCGCGCGGGTGTGGACCATCCGCTCGCCGGAACGCGCCCCGGTGCTGGCCGTGTCCGGCGCGGACGCCGCCGCCTTGCAGGCCCTGCTGCGGCCCCTGCCGCATTACGGGCGGCAGAGCTGGCTGGTCTTCGACGGTGGCAAGGCGACGGACCGGGGCGTCTGGCCGGTGGGTGACAGCCCGCTGCGGCGCTTCGTGGAGAGCCCGTGACCCGCGCGGCGTCCCCTTTCGAGGCCGCGACACTTCGCCGCATCTTCGATAGGCTTGCTGCGCATACACATGATGGCACCATGAAACAATCACCGGCCCGGCGATCCCCATCAAGGGCTTAGGGCCGGATCAAGACAGCGGGAGAAGCGCCATGCCCTACAAACACATCCTGGTCCATCTGGATTCCAGCCCGCATGTCGGGACGCGGCTCGACGCCGCCGTCGCGCTGGCGACCAAGCACGGCGCCTTCCTGCGCGGCCTGTTCGCGCAAGGCGACCGCAACGCCACCAGCATCATCGCCCGCCGCCCCAGCGAGCATCTGACCGAAGCGGCGGCGGCCAGCGAGGCGCTGTTCAAGGAAAAGCTCGCCGCGTCGGGCCTGCAAGGCCAGTGGCACGGGCTGACCCACGGCGAGCACAACCACGTGATCCGCGAGGTCATCATCTGGTCGCGCTTCGCCGACCTCACGATTCTCGGCCAATACGACCGCGAGATCGGTTCGCTCGGCGCGCCGGAGGAACTGAACGAGCAGGTGGTGCTGAACTCCGGCCGCCCGGTTCTGGTGATCCCCTACGCCGGGACCTTCCCGGTGATCGGCAAGCGCGTCGCCGTCGCCTGGAACGCCGAGCGCGAGGCCGCCCGCGCCCTGTCCGACGCCCTACCGCTGCTGGAGGGGGCCGCCGAGGTGACGGTCATCACCGTGCTGACCCAGGCGGCGTCCAGTCAGGCCGAAACCCCGCGCGTCGGCGTGCTCGACCATCTGGCGCTGCACGGGATCAAGGCGGAGCAGACGCATTTCACCGTGACCGACATCGGCGCGATGGACGCGCTGTTGGCCCGCAGCATGGACACCGGCGCCGACCTGCTGGTGATGGGCGCGCACGGCCATTACGGCTTCCCGTTCCTGCACCGCGGCAGCGGGACGCGGCACGTGCTGCGGACCTGCCCGGTGCCGCTGCTGCTTTCGCATTGAGGTTTTCCCTCTCCCGCCCCGGGAGAGGGTGGCCCGCAGGGCCGGGTGAGGGGCTATCGGGTGTGGTACGAAATCCATGTCCCGATAGCCCCTCACCCTCCCCGCTTCGCGGGTCCCCTCCCTCTCCCGGGGCGGGAGAGGGCGTTTTACCCCGCGCCCAATCTGCGGCGGAGCAGGGACAGCGGTTGCGTGTCGTCCAGGCTGGGCTGGAAGGCGACGGTGATCTCCGTCAGGGCGTCGGCCCAGCTCTCGACGTTGGTGCCTTCCGGCGCCTCGACCGAGGTGAAGCCGGTCCGCATCAGGAACTGGTACTGGTCGGGAATCACATGGCCGACCGCGCGGATCTCGCCGGTGTAGCCATAGCGCTCCCGCAGCTCGCGCGCCGTGGAGAAACCGCGCCCGTCGCGGAACTTCGGGAACTCCACCGCGACCAGCGCGAAGCGGTCGAGGTCGGCCGCGACGGCGCCGGCCAGCGTGCCGCCCTTCAGACGCACGCCCAGCTTGGCGTTGCGGCCGTCGAAGCTGGCGCGCTCGGCCTGCCAGCGCTCGAAGCTGATGATGGCCGGGCGGTCGTTGGGCACCGGCTCCCCGTCGGGGATGAGGCTCCAGGAATCCTCGGCGACGCGGCCCTGCTCAATCAGCGGCATAGATTCTCTCCTTGAACGGGGCGTGGCCGACGCGCTTGAGGGTGTCGACGAAGCGTTCGTCCTCTCCGGTCCGGTTGGCCAGATAGACCTCGACGATGGCCTCGATGGCGTCCACCGCCTCGGTCTCGGTCACCGCCGGGCCGAGGATGTCGCCGATGGCGGTCGTCAGGGTCGGGTCGCCGCCCACCGTGATCTGGTAGAATTCGGTGCCCTTCTTGTCGACGCCCAGGATGCCGATGGCGGCGATGTGATGGTGGCCGCAGGCGTTGATGCAGCCGCTGATCTTGATGCCCAGCTCGCCGATGGTGCGCTGGCGGATCGGGTCGGCGAAGCGGGCCGAGATCGCCTGCGCCAGCGGGATGGAGCGGGCGTTGGCCAGCGCGCAATAATCCAGGCCGGGGCATGCGATGATGTCGCCGATCAGCCCGGCGTTGGCGGTGCCCAGCCCGGCGGCGTCGAGTTGCTGCCACAGGTCGTACAGCTCGTCCTGCTTGACGTGGGCCAGCACGATGTTCTGCACATGGCTGACGCGCAGCTCGCCGAAGCTGTGGCGCTCGGCCAGATCGGCGATCAGGTCCATCTGGTCGCAGGTGGCGTCGCCGGGGATGCCGCCGGGCGGCTTCAACGAGATGGTGGCGATGGCGTAGCCGGGAGCCCGGTGCTCCGCGACGTTCACCGCCACCCAGTTGGCGAAGGCCGGGTCGGTGGCCTTGGCGCGCTCCAGGATGTCGGAGCGTTCCGCCAGCTCCTCGAAGGGCGGCGGGGCGAAATGCTTGCGGATCTCGGCGACGATCTCCGGGGCCATGCGGTATTTCGGGCCGCGCAGCCGCTCGAACTCCTCCTCGACCTCCTGGCGGAACGTGTCGAGGCCCAACTCGTGGACCAGGATCTTGATGCGCGCCTTGTAGATGTTGTCGCGCCGGCCGTACTGGTTGTAGACGCGCAGGATCGCTTCGAGATAGGCGACGAAGTCCTCCTCGGCGACCCACTCGCGCACCAGCTTGCCGATGAAGGGCGAGCGCCCCAGACCGCCGCCGACGTAGAAGGTGAAGCCGGCCTCGCCCGCCTCGTTGCGCCGGGCCAGCAGGCCGACGTCGTGGACGCGCACGGCGGCGCGGTCGCTCGACGCGCCCGAGATGGCGATCTTGAACTTGCGCGGCAGATAGGTGAACTCGGGGTGCAGCGTCGTCCACTGCCGCAGGATCTCGGCGTAGACGCGGCCGTCCACGACCTCGTCCGCGGCGGCGCCGACGAACTGGTCGGTGGTGACGTTGCGCACGCAGTTGCCGCTGGTTTGCAGCGCGTGCATGTCCACGTCGGCCAGCTCGTTCAGGATCGCCGGGGTGTCCTCCAGCTTGATCCAGTTGTATTGCAGGTTCTGGCGCGTGGTGAAATGGCCGTAGCCCCGGTCGTATTTCCGCCCGATCTCCGACAGCTTGCGGAGCTGGACCGCGCTCATCACCCCGTAGGGCACGGCGATGCGCAGCATGTAGGCGTGGAGCTGGAGGTAGAGGCCGTTCATCAGCCGGATCGGCTTGAACTCCTCCTCCGTCAGCTCGCCGGCCAGACGGCGCTCGACCTGTTTGCGGAACTGCTCGACGCGTTCGCCGACGAAGCGGCGGTCGATCTCGTCGTAATGGTAGATCCCGGCGCGGGCGCCGGGCGCGATGTGGTTCATGTCACTGTTCCCAAGGCCGGGGGGACGGAAGGTCAGGCCGCGGCCTGCTTGCCGAGGTCGAGACGGACGGAGGGGCCGAGCGCGCGGATGCGCTCGCGCATCTTGACCGGAACGGGGACGCCGTTCTCCGTCTCGACGTCGAAGGCGTAGACGTCCACGCCGAACTGCTCGCCCTCGGCCTGCGCCTTGGCGGCGGCGAGCGCCGCGTCGGCGTCGGCGGCGGCGAACAGGGCGGCGTCGGCGAAGGCTTCGACCCACGCCGCGTCCGCGCCCAGGAACACCACGACGCCGTCGCGCAGGCGGTTGGCGGTGATGGCTTTCAACGATCCATCTTGCGACGGCATCTGGCTCTCCTCGCTGCTCTACTACATGGGCTGCCTGCGGTCAGGCGGCCCGCACTCATGCGGACAGGACGGCGTTCGGCGCGGGTGCCGCCACGCCTTGCTGGAACCGGGTGATCCAACCGCGCAGCCGCACCACCTCGCCGATGGCGACGATGGCTGGACGCCTGGGCTGTAGCCGGACGGCGTCCGCGCCGCAATGGGCAAGATTGGTCTCGATCACCGACTGGGCACTGGTCGAGGCGCTCGACACGATGGCGACCGGCGTCATCGGCGGCTTGCCGGCGGCGATCAGGCGGCGCGCGATCTCGTCCAGCGTGCCGAGCGCCATGTAGAACACCAGCGCGCCCGGCAAAGCCGCCAGCACCGTAAAATCCAGGTTGTCCGGCAGGGCGCCGGATTTGTCGTGGCCGGTGACGAAGGTGGCGGTGGTCGCCAGCCCGCGATGGGTCACCGGGATGCCGGCATAGGCCAGCCCGCCGATCCCCGCGGTGACGCCCGGCACGACGCGGAAGGCGATGCCGGCCTCGGCCAGCGCCAGGCACTCCTCGCCGCCGCGCCCGAAGACGAAGGGATCGCCGCCCTTCAGCCGCAACACCCGCAAGCCCTCCCGCGCCAGCTCCACCAGCCGCGCGTTGATGGCGCCCTGGGTGGGGGAGGGGCGGCCGGCCCGCTTGCCGAGGTCGATCATCCGCGCCGCCGGGTTGGCGAGGTCGAGGATGGCCCGGTCCACCAGCGCGTCGTGGACGATGGCGTCGGCCTCGCCCAGCGCCTTGGCGGCCAGCAGGGTCAGCAGGCCCGGATCGCCCGGACCGGCGCCGGCCAGCCAGACGGTTCCCGGATCGAAGCCGGGCAGGGCGGGGACGCGCGGCGGGGTCATGGCAGCCATCCTTCCCGTGTCACGAGGCTCTTGGTCGCCTTGGCGATGGCGGCCATCGAGGCGCCGTCCTTGCGCAGCTGGTCGCGCAGACCCGCGATCTGGCGCAGGCGGTCGCCCCAGATCTCCGGAAACAGCGTCTCCAGCCGTTGCCGCAGCAGGCTCGCCAGGGTCGGGCTGCGCCCGCCGGTGGACACCGTCAGCAAAAGGTCACCGCGCCGGACCACGGAGGGCGAATGGAAATCGCACAAGGGGATCACGTCCTCGACGTTCACCAGCACCCCACACGAGCGCGCCAGCTTGGCGAGAGTGGTTTCCACCGCCGGATCCAGCCCCATGACGAACAACACCCGGACGGCGTCGAGATCACGGTCGAAGGGCAGGGCACGGACCAGCCGCTCCCCGGCGAGCGCCGCGAACTCCGCGTCCGGCTCCGGCGAATAGACCACCGGATCGGCCCCGCCCTCGCGCAGCTGGGTCAGGCGGCGCACCGCCAGCGGGCCGTTTCCGGCCAGCGCAATGGGCACGCGCGCCGGATCGATCGCCAGCGGGATCACCGGCGGTCTCCAGCGCTGCGGGCGTGCGAAAACACACCGGAAATAGCGGGGAAAACGAGCATGGCGGTATTTAGCCGACAGGTCGGGCGACAATCAACACATTTCACACAAGGGGTAGAAACCTATTAAACAAGTAGATAATGTATTTGCGTTGCACCCAAGTCTGACGGGTGTTAATGTGCAAACAACGCAGCCAATTCTACTTAATGAGTAGACAAAAGCCATGTCGGACAGCACAGCAACAATGGATGCGGCGACGCGGGTCGAAGAGTTGACCGCCCTCCATGGAACGCTCGAAGGCGCGCCCTTGCTGGCGGCGGTCCACCGGGCGTTCGGCGGGCGCGTCGCGCTGGTGTCGTCCTTCGGCACCGAATCCGCCGTGCTGCTGGCGCTCGCGGCCGAGGCGACGCCGGATTTCCCCGTGATCTTTGTCAACACCGGCAAGCTGTTCGGCGAGACCCTGCGCTACCGCGACCAGCTTGTGACAACGCTGGGGCTGACCGACGTGCGCGAGGTCGGACCGACCGAGGACGACTTGGCGGCCGGTGATCCGAAGGGCATGCTGTTCACTCAAAATTACGATGCTTGCTGTCATCTTCGCAAGACGGTGCCGCTGGACCGCGCGCTGGTGGGCCTGGACGCCTGGGTGACCGGGCGCAAGCGCTTCCAGGCCGCGACCCGCGCCGCCCTGCCGCTGTTCGAGGCGGAGGGGGAGCGCATCAAGATCAACCCGCTGGCCGCCTGGGACAAGGACCGGCTGGAGACGGAGTTCACCCGGCGCGGCCTGCCGCGCCACCCGCTGGAGGCCGACGGGTATCTGTCCATCGGCTGTTTCACCTGCACCGAGCGCGTGGCGCCCGGCGCCGATCCGCGTTCCGGCCGTTGGGCCGGCAGCGCCAAAACCGAATGCGGCATACACATGACCACGATTGGAACCGCCCGATGAGCGCCGATCTCGACCAGCTTGAGAACCAGAGCATCTACATCCTGCGCGAAGCCTACAACCGCATCGACAAGCTGGCGCTGCTGTGGTCGATCGGCAAGGACAGCAACGCGCTGCTCTGGCTCTGCCGCAAGGCGTTCTTCGGCCGGATTCCCTTCCCCGTGGTGCAGCTCGACACCGCCATGGAGCTGCCGGAGGTCTACGCGTTCCGCGACCGCATCGCCAAGGAATGGGACCTGAACCTCGTCGTCGAGCAATGCCCGCCCGAAGAGGAGATGGACCAGACCCTGCCACCGCTCACCCGCGCCGCCGCGCGCAAGACGGAAGGGCTGAAGAACCTGCTGCGCAACGACGCCTACCAGGGCGTCATGGTCGGCATCCGCCGCGACGAGCAGGCGACTCGCGCCAAGGAGCGCGTCTTCTCCCCCCGCTCGCTGGAAGGCGACTGGGACGTGAAGGACCAGCCGGCGGAGTTCTGGGACCATTACAAGACCCGCTTCCCCGAGGGCGTCCACGTCCGCATCCACCCGCTGCTGGCCTGGACCGAGCTGGACATCTGGCGCTATTCGCAGCGCGAGGGGATTCCCATCGTCCCGCTGTACTTCGCGAAGGACGGCAAGCGCTATCGCTCGCTGGGCGAGAAGAACATCACCTTCCCGGTGGATTCGACCGCTTCGACCATCGACGAGATCATCGCCGAACTCCAGGTGACCCGCGTGCCGGAACGCGCCGGCCGGGCCATGGACAACGAATCCGAAGACAGCTTCGAGCGCCTGCGCAGCGTGGGGTACATGTAATGCCGCAATCTCAACTCCGCATCGTCATCGTCGGCCACGTCGACCACGGCAAGTCCACCCTGATCGGCCGTCTGCTGAACGACACCGGCAGCCTGCCCGACGGCAAGGTCGAGCAGGTCCAGGAGATGAGCCGCAAGCGCGGCATGCCCTTCGAATGGGCCTTCGTGATGGACGCGCTCCAGGCCGAGCGCGACCAGGGCATCACCATCGACACCACGCAGATCCACTTCAAGACCAAGCAGCGCCCCTACGTCATCATCGACGCGCCGGGCCACACCGAGTTCCTCAAGAACATGGTGACCGGCGCCTCCCAGGCCGACGCCGCGCTGCTGGTGATCGACGCCGGCGAGGGCGCGCTGGAGCAGTCGCGCCGCCACGCCTACCTGCTGCACCTGCTGGGGGTGCGTCAGGTCGCGGTGGTCATCAACAAGATGGACCGGGTCGAGTTCGCGCAGGCGCGCTACGAGACCGTCGCCCACGAGATCAAGGAGTATCTGGCGGAACTCGGCCTGTTCCCCAAGGCGGTGATCCCGGTCTCCGCGCGGAACGGCGACAACATCGTCACCCGCAACGAGGACCAGGGGGGCTGGTACCTCGGCCCCACGGTGATCGAGCAACTCGACGCCTTCCGGCCGCAGCAGACCTCGCCCGACCAGCCGCTGCGCTTTCCCCTCCAGGACGTCTACAAGCCCGACGACCGCCGCATCCTGGCCGGCCGGGTCGAGAGCGGGCGCCTGCGCGTCGGCGACACGCTGCGCTTTGCCCCCACCGGGGCCAGCGCCAGGATCGTCAGCATCGAGGCGTGGAATCACCCGGAGACCGTGCTGTCGGCCCAGGCCGGGCAGAGCATCGGCATCACGCTCGACAAGCGCATCTTCGCCGAGCGCGGCCACGTCGCCCATCATGAGGACGCCGCTCCGGTCCTGACCCACCGGCTGGGCGTCCGCTTGTTCTGGCTGGTGTCGGAGCCGATGCAGGTCGGCCGGACCTACACGCTGAAGATCGCGACGGCCGAGCACCGGGTGACGGTGGAGCAGGTCACGGCGGTCATCAACGTCGAGGATCTGACCAGCACCCCCGGCAAGGCGGTCCACCGCAACGAGGTCGCGGAGGTGACGCTGCGCTCGCGCTCGCCCATCGCGGTGGATCTGGCGGCGGAGCTGCCGCGCACCGGGCGCGGCGTGCTGCTCGACGGCAACGACGTGGTTGGCGGCTGCCTCGTGGTCGAGGCCGAGGATGCGGCGACGGCCAACCTCACCGAAGTCTCGCACACCGTCTCCGGCGAGGAGCGCGCGGCGGCCAACGGCCACAGGGGCGGCATCCTGTGGTTGACCGGCCTGTCGGGCGCCGGAAAGTCCACCCTGGCGATGGCGCTGGAACGCGCGCTGTTCGACCGTGGCTGGCAGACCTTCGTGCTGGACGGCGACAACGTCCGCAACGGTCTGAACGCGGGCCTGGGCTTCTCGCCCGACGACCGGGCGGAGAACATTCGCCGCGTCGCCGAGACGGCCAAGCTGTTCGCCGACGCCGGCATGGTGGTCATCGCCTCGCTGATCTCGCCGTTGCAGGCGGACCGGGAGCGGGCTCGGGTGATCGGCGGCGACCGCTTCCATGAGGTGCATGTGGCGGCCGACCTCGCGACCTGCGAGGAGCGTGATCCGAAGGGGCTCTATAAGAAGGCGCGAGCAGGGGAGATCGCCGAGTTCACCGGTGTTTCGGCGCCCTACGAGGCTCCGGAGCAGCCGGAACTGGTGATCGACACGTCGGTCCTCGGCCGCAGTGAGGCGCTGGCCCATCTGCTCGACTACGTGGACGAGACACTGGGCAAGGCCAGTTTAAAGAGCGGGCGGGAGCTGACCTACGTGATCTGAGGGTAAACAGGATGGTGGGGGCGGCCCCTCTTGCCCCCTCCCTAACCCTCCCCCGCTTCGCGGGAGAGGGGACTGCCGCCGGATTCTTGCAAGGATCCGGCCCCCTCTCCCGCCGAAGGCGGGGGAGGGATGGGGTGGGGGCAACCGCGGCTGACGCCTACGCCGCCACCGGTGGCTTCACGAAATGCTGGTGGCCGTGGTCGCATTGGCCGCGCGCGTGCTTGTCGTCGCAGCTTTCCGCCGAGGTCAGGCCGATCCAGCCGTGCAGCGTGGTCGGGTCGAAACCGGCCTCGCGGCGGTCGCCCGACTGGATCAGCGGCCGCCGGATCAGCTCGCGGTCGGCCAGCAGGAGGGCGAGCGCCCCGGCCTCGTCCAACTCGTCCGGCTTGACCGCGCCGGTCTTCACCGCCGCCGCCCGGCGGTTGAACCACTGCTCCACCTCCTTGTCGCCGAAGAAGGCGCGGAGATCCTCCGCCGTGAAGCTCGCGGTCGCCAGATCGCGCTCGATCAGGCTGTGGCCTGCCGCCGTCAGCTGCTGCTTCTGCTTGGCGTTCGCCGTGCAACCGGCCAACCCGTAGAAAATCACCTCGGCCATGGGATGCGCTCCGCGTCGTGAAACAGGACCAATTTCGTCCAATCCGACGACAGCGTGCCATCAAAAAAGGCGTGGCACAAGGCCACGCCCACATTTTTTATAAGGTTATTCGAGGCGCCTCGCGTGACCGTCTTACTTGGCGAGCCGCTTCAGCGCGTCCTCGACATACTGGTTGGTGTAGGTCTTGGACAGGTCGATGGTCGCCCCGGCGACAGCCGGATCGAAGGCCTTCAGCACCTTGAGAGCCGCTTCCGCGCCCTCCTGGGTAAAGCGGCCGTCCGGCGAGTAGGTCGGCTTGGAATGCTCGAACGCCTGGGCGTAGAGCGTCTTGTTGCCGAGGAAGAACTCCTCCGGCAGCACCTTCAGCACGTCCTCGGTCGACGCCTTGTTCAGCCACAGCATCGTCTTCACGAAGACGTCGGCCAGCGCCTGGGTGGTCTTCGGGTTGGCCTGGATGAAGGCCGGGGTGGTGTAGAGCACCGCCGCCGGGTAAGGCCCGCCGTAGACGTCCAGCGTGCCCTTCTCGGTCCGCGTGTCGGCCATGACGACGATGTCGCCTTCGGACTCCGCCTGGCTGATGACCGGGTCGAGGTTGACGATGGCGTCGATGTCGCCGCGCTTGATCGCTGCCACCGCGCTGGGGCCGCCGCCGACACCGATGATCGACACATCCTCCGGCTTCATGCCCTCCTTGGCCAGGACGTAGTTGATCATGAAGTTGGTCGAGGAGCCGGGGGCGGTGACGCCGACCTTCTTGCCCTTCAGATCCTTGAAGGACTTGATCTCGCCGGCCTTCTTGACCGACGCCAGCACGATGCCGGGGTAGCGGCCGAGCTGGGTCACCGCGACGATGGGCTGGTTCTTGGCCTGCATCTGCACCGTGTGGTCGAAGGCGCCGGTGACCACGTCGGCCGAGCCGCCGATCAGCGCCTGGAGGCTCTTGGCGCCGCCGCCGAAATCGTTGATCTCGACGTTGAGCCCGGCCTCCTTGAAGTAGCCGAGCCGTTCGGCCAGCGTCAGCGGCAGGTAGTACAGCAGCGGCTTGCCGCCGACCGCGATCTTCAGGTCCTTCTTCTCCACCGCCTGGGCGGCGGCCTGGGTGGCGGCGGTGCCGAGCGTCAGCGCGACCGCCGCGGCGGCGACCAGGGTCTTCATGCTCGTCTTCAAGCTCATGGGTCTAGTTCCCTCCCGGTGTGTCAGTGGGTCTGGGCCTCTTGCGGGCGCCAGTGCAGCAGGCGTTTCTCGATGACGGTGACGGCCGAATCGATGGCGACGACGAAGATGGTCAGCACCAGCATGCCGGAGAAGACTCCGACCGTGTCGAACACGCCCTCCGCCTGATGGATGCGGTAGCCGAGCCCGGCGGCCGATCCCAGATACTCGCCGACCACGGCGCCGACCATGGCGAAGCCCACGGCGGTGTGCAGCGACGAGAACACCCAGGACAGCGCCGATGGCAGGTAGACGTGGCGGAACAGGTCGCGCGAGTTCGCCCCCAGCATGCGGGCGTTGGCGAGCACGACCGGGCTGACCTCCTTGACGCCCTGGTAGACGTTGAAGAAGACGATGAAGAAGACCAGCGTGACGCCCAGCGCCACCTTGGACCAGATGCCCAGACCCAGCCACAGCGCGAAGATCGGCGCCAGCACCACGCGGGGCAGGGCGTTGGCCGCCTTGATGTAGGGGTCGAAGACGACCGAGACCAACGGCGCGCGGGCGAACCAGAAGCCGAAGGCGATGCCGGCCACCGTGCCGATGGCGAAGGCCAGCGCGGTCTCCAGCAGCGTGATGCCCAGATGGTACCAGATCGCCCCGGACGCGAAGTCGTTGAAGGTCCGCATCAGCACCGCCCCCGGCGTGCCGAAGAAGAAGGGGCTGAGCAGGTTGGTGGTCACGGTCAGGACATGCCAGAGCCCGAAGAAGGCGATCAGCACGACCACCTGCAACAGCAGGATGACGGGGCGGCTCGGCAGGCGTTTGGCGTGGGAACTCATGATGTCGTCACCGCAGCTTGGTCTGGGCGTAGCCCTTGAGCACTTCGTCGCGCAGCTGGTCCCAAATCTCCTTGTGGAGCGTCAGGAAGCGCGGGGTCATGCGGATTTCCGCCACGTCGCGCGGGCGGTCCAGGTCGATTTTGTACTCGCCGATCAGCCGCGATCCCGGCCCGGCCGACAGCACCAGCACCCGGTCGGACAGGGCGATGGCCTCCTCCAGGTCGTGGGTGATGAAGACCACCGACTTGCGGTCGGACGCCCACAGGTCGAGAAGCTCGTTCTCCATCATCTGCCGGGTCTGGATGTCGAGCGCCGAGAAGGGCTCGTCCATCAGCACGATCTTGGGATCGACGATCAGCGTCTGGGCCAGCGCCACCCGCTTGCGCATGCCGCCCGACAGCTGGTGCGGGTGGCGGTCGCCGAAGCCGTCCAGCCCGACCCGCGCCAGCCAGGGCCGCGCCTGGTCCAACGCCTCGCGCTTGGCCACGCCACGGAACTCCAGCCCGGCGGCGACGTTCTCCAGCGCCGATTTCCAGGGCATCAGAGCCTCGGCCTGGAACATGTAGCCGGCCTTCGGATTGATCCCGCTCACCGGCGTGCCGAAGGACAGCGCGCGCCCCGCGCTGGGGCGCAGCAGCCCGGCGGCGACGTTCAGCAGCGTGGACTTGCCGCTGCCGGTCGGGCCGACGATGGACACGAACTCGCCGTCCGCCACCCTGAAGCTGGCGTCCTGAACCGCTGTGTAACCGCTTGACCGGCCGTCGGGGGATGGAAAGGTGCAGGTCACGCCCTCCAGGGAGAGGGCGGGCGCCGTCGCGGCGACCTCGGCCATGTGCGTGTCGTCCTTGTTCTTTTCCGTTTTCGGCCCGCCATACTGGAGGAACGGAAGCTTAGGGGCAAGATCGTCTGGTCTACGCACAATCCGCAATGGACGGGCCGCAATGGACGGGCCGCAATGGACGGGCCGCAACGGATGGTGGCGCTCCGGCGGGGAAGGGCCGGTGTCAAAGAAGGGACCGCGCCCGATATCATTTGCCGTACGGCGCATCGCTCCCGCATCAATGGCATAGGCCGAAAGCCAGCATCCTCTCCCCTGTTGCGGAACCCGCCATGCCCCCGATGCCGAAACGCCTGATGGCCGCGCTCGCCGCCGCCGCCGCCCTGTTCGCCGCGTGGTTCGGCTTCGCCGCCTGGAGCGACTACGCCGAGCGGCGCGACGAGCAGACCGCGACCTACAGCGCGTTGATCGATCTGGCCGGGCGCGGCGAGATCGCCTCGATCACGCTGGGTGCCGGGATGGGGCACGCGACCGCCGCCGACGGCACGCGCTACAGCGTGGTGATGCCGGTCACCGACGACCTGCTGAAGGAGCTTCGGAACCGCAAGGTCGCGATCACCTTCGACGACGGTCCCGGCGGGCTGGTGCCGCAGACCATGGGCGCGCTGGAGGCGGCGGCTCCTTTCCTCATCCTGGGGCTGCTGGTCGGCGGGATGGCGCTGGGCGGTGGGCAGTTCTTCGGCATGGGCCGCGCCACCCGCATCCGCCCGCAGGACACCAAGACCGCCTTCGCCGACGTGGCCGGGGTGGACGAGGCCAAGGAGGAGCTGCGCGAGACGGTAGAGTTCCTGAAGGATCCGCGCCGCTTCGCCATGGCCGGCGCGCGGGTGCCCAAGGGCATCCTGCTGGTCGGCCCGCCCGGCACCGGCAAGACCATGCTGGCCAAGGCGGCGGCGGGCGAGGCCGGGGTTCCCTTCTTCGCGGCGTCGGGGTCGGACTTCGTCGAGATGTTCGTGGGGCTGGGCGCCGCCCGTGTCCGCAACCTGTTCAAGACCGCCCGCGCCAACGCCCCCTGCCTGCTGTTCATCGACGAGATCGACGCGCTGGCCGGCAAGCGCGGCGAGTCCAACTCCCATTCCGAGCGCGAGCAGACGCTGAACCAGCTGCTGGTCGAGATGGACGGCATCGTCGGCACCGGCGACGTGGTGGTGATCGCCGCAACCAACCGGTCGGAGATGCTGGATCCCGCCATCCTCCGCCCCGGCCGCTTCGACCGCCACATCCACGTCAACCTGCCCGACATCGCCGGGCGCGAGGCGATCCTCGGCGCCCACACCGGCCGGCTGACCCTGGCGCCCGACGTCTGCCCCCGCACGGTGGCGCGCGGCGTGCCGGGCTTCTCCGGCGCCGAACTCGCCAACCTGACCAACGAAGCGGCGCTGTCCGCCGCGCGCCAGGGCCGCATCACCATCACCATGGCCGATTTCGAGGCCGCCAAGGACCGCGTCCTGATGGGCACCGAGCGGCGCAGCCTCGCGCTCTCCGCCCAGGAGCGCCGCCTGACCGCCGTCCACGAGGCCGGCCACGCCCTGGTCTCGCTGCGCTTTCCGGAGGCCGACCCGATCCACAAGGCGACGATCATCCCGCGCGGCCGCGCGCTGGGCATGGTGGTGCGGCTGCCCGAAGGAGACCGGGTGTCGGTGTCGCGCGCCAAGCTGCTGACCGACATCGCCGTCGCCATGGCCGGACGCGCCGCCGAGGAGATCGTCTTCGGTCCCGATCTGGTGACCACCGGCGCCGAGGCCGATTTCCGCGCCGCGACCGACCTCGCCCGCCGCATGGTGGCCTCCTGGGGGATGAGCGAGGCCATCGGCTTCGTCGCCCACGCCGGCAACGACCCGGCGGCGGTACGTTCGGAGCGGACCGCGTGGCGCATCGACGAGGAGATCCGCCGCATCACCGACGAGGGCATGGAACAGGCCCGCCGCATGCTGCGCGCCGACCGCGCCGCGCTGGACCGCATCGCCCAGGCCCTGCTGGAGCGCGAGACCCTGACCGGGGCCGACATCGCCGAACTGGCCGCAGTCGAGGAGCGCCAGACCGAAGCGGCGTGAGTGGTTCCACACCCGGTGTTGCTGGATTAGGAAGGGAAGGGCGCAACGCTGACCGGCGTTGCGCCCTTCCTATTTCCTACATTATAAATGGGATTACAAAATATTTCACAGGACCCACATCCGAGGGAGTTCGTCATGACCGTCACCACCGCTCAACCGCCAACGGACGGGGGCGAGGCGCTTGCCCGTTCGCTGGCGGTCAACCTGCGTCGCTTCCGTATGGGCCAAGGGCTGTCGGTGGAGCGCCTCGCCGCGCTGTCCGGAATCGACCGCAGCGACCTCGACGCCATCGAGCAGGGCGGCGGCGTGCCGACCATTCCCTTGTTGTGGAAGGTGTCCCACGCTCTGGAGGTGCCCTTTTCCAGCCTGTTCAGCGCCGGACATTCCAGCGGGATCACTGTGCTGCGCCGCGCCGATTCGAAGCTTCTGACCGCCCAGGACGGCCAGTTCACCTCCCGCGCGCTGTTCCCCTTCGAAGGCGAACGGCGGGTGGAGTTTTACGAACTGCGCCTCGCCCCCGGAACGCTGGAGCTGACGGACGCTCATGCGCCAGGAACGACCGAGAACATCGCGGTGGCCGCGGGATCGGTCGAAATCCTCACCGGAGACGGCGATCACCGTCTGGAGGAGGGCGATTCCATTCTGTTCGAGGCCGACGTGCCGCACGGCTACCGCAACGCCGGGACGGAAACCGCCGTGCTCTACCTCGTCATGAGCTACGCGGAACCCCTTTTTGCATAAAGGTTCTTCGGTCGGCCGGCGTCGAGCCTCATTGCGGGAATTCCGCATACCGGGCTACACTGAATAGATAAAAGGCAATCAATTGCGAGAGGGCAGCATGACGGCAATCGTCGCCCGCCGGACGGCGCTGTCGGTGGCGTTGTCGCTCGTCCTGCTGCCGTTTCTGTCCGCCTTTCCGGCCACTGCGGCCACGACCGTGAAGGTAGGCGCCTATGAATTCCCCCCCTACGTCACCGAAGGCGGCGCCGGCGTCACCCAGGGGCTGCTCGACTTGTTGAACGCGGCGCAGAACGATCTGCGCTTCGAGTTGGTCCTGACCTCGCCGCAGCGGCGTTACGAGGACCTGGAGCAGGGCCGCTTCGACGCCATCGCCTTCGAAAGCGTGGCGTGGGGCTGGAAGGAGCGCCCGGTGGACGCGACCCGCGTCTTCCTGCAGGACGCCGAGGTGTTCGTCGCCAAGGCCGGTCCCGGTGTCGACCAGTCGATCTTCGACAGCCTGGACGGCAAGACGATCCTGGGGCGGCTCGGCTACCATTACGCCTTCGCCGGTTACAACTCCGATCCGAAGACGTTGGAATCGGTTTACCGCACGCGGGTGACGGTCACGCATGAGGGCAACGTGCGCAACGTCATTGCCGGACGGGCGACCTTCGCCATCGTCACGCGGTCCTTCCTGAACCAATTCCTGAAGGGTGAGCCGGACCTCGCCAAGCGCATCCTGGTGTCCGGCCGCACCGACCAGATCTACCAGCACACCATCCTGGTCCGCCGGGGCGGCCCGGTGACGGCGGCGGCGCTGGACGCGCTGCTCGACCGGCTGGAGGCCGACGGGCGCCTGGGCGCCCTGTGGGCGCGGAGCGGGATCGCGCCATGAGCGGTCGCCGCTCCACCGCCTCCATCTGGCGCGGCGGATCCCTGCTGGCCCGCGTTGGTGCTGTGATCCTCGTCACCACCACGGCGGTCGGGCTGGTCGCCGTCGGAGTGTCGGAACGCATCGTCGAGGGGCAGCGCCATCAGGAGTTGCTGCGCCGGGCCGAGCTGGTGGCCGCGACCCAGGCCGACGCGCTCAGCGGACCGGTGTGGGAACTGGACGACCGCGCCGCTCAGGGCATGATCGACGCGTTGCTGGCCCGTGATCCGGCGATCCGTTCCATCACCGTGCACGAGGCCAGCCGCGACACGCCGCTGGCGCGAGCCGAGGCTGGCGGCACGGACGATCAGGCGGAGCGGGTGACCGTCGAGCGCCCCATCGTTCTCCAGGGCCGCAACGGCGGCCGGACGGAAACCGTCGGGCGGCTGAGCATCGTCTACTCGACCGCCGAGGTGGTGCAGGCGACCATGGACGCGCTGTTTCCGGTGGTCGGGATGCTGCTGCTGTCGCTGCTGGGATCCATCGTCCTGCTGGGCGTCCAGATGAACCGGATCGTCCTGAGTCCGCTGCGCCGGCTGACGCAGCTCTCCCGCGCCATGGCGCGCGGCGATTACGGCGCCCGCATGGACACCGACCGCGCCGACGAGATCGGCGTGCTGGCCGACAGCTTCAACCGCATGGCCGAAACCGTGCAGGAGCACACCACGACCCTGGAAACCCGCGTGCAGGAGCGGACGGAGGCGCTGGCCGCCACCAACCGCGCCATCATGGACAGCATCAACTACGCCCAATTGATCCAATCCTCGATCCTGCCGGCCGCCGACACGCTGAACGCCGGGCTGACCGAGCATTTTGTCCTGTGGCGTCCGCGCGACGTGGTCAGTGGCGATTTCTACCTGTGCCGCGAGGTGGTGGACGGCTTCGTCATCGCCGTCGCCGACTGCACCGGCCACGGCGTGCCGGGCGCCTTCATGACGATGACCGCCAGCGCCATGCTGAACAACGCGCTGGACCAGATGGGCGCGCGGGATCCGGCGGCGATCCTGTCGGCGGTCGACCGCAAGGTGCGCGCCGCCCTGCACCAGGACGGCGCGGCGCGGACCCTGGCCGAGCAGTTCGACAACGGCCTCGACCTCGCGCTCTGCCACGTCGTTCCGGCGGAGGGACGGATGGTCTACGCCGGCGCCCGCATCCCCCTGCTGGTGGTCACCGCCGAGGGCGTGACCGAACTGCGCGGCGACCGCGCCAGCCTGGGCTACCGACGCGAGCCGGGCGCGCCGGAGCCGGCCTTCACGAACCACGGCGTTCCGCTGCGTCCTGGCCAGACCTTCTGCCTGGGAACCGACGGCATGACCGATCAGAACGGTGGGGAGCGCGGTCGCAGCTTCGGCAAGAAGCGCTTGCGCGACGCGTTTCTGCGCGGGGAGGGTCAACCGCTCGACCGTCTTCGCGCCGCCCTGGAGCAGGACCTCGACCAGTATCAGGCGGGGCGCGAGCAACGCGACGACATCACGCTGTTCGGATTCCGCGTGCGTCTGGCGCGGACCCTCCAACAGCCGGTGCCCGGCGGTGCCCGGCACGCCGCGTGACAAACTTTTTATGTTGTCACTGGACTGTTGTTCAGGCACGACACGAAATGCGACGTTTTGTATCGACCTTTCGAGGCGGCGCGTTTATTTTCCAGGGACGCATTCTTGGGTATGTTTCACCCGGTTCGGTGGTGGAGGGAGCGGCAGAGCATGGCGGCACCGGCGATCGTTGTTGTCGAGGACGAGAATTCCTTGCGATCCGACATGGTCGAGTATCTGAGGAATTGCGGTTTTGAGGCCATGGGGGCCCGTACAGGCGCCGAACTCGACGAGCTTCTCACCAACCGGCCGGCGTCCGTCATCATCCTGGACGTCAACCTGCCCGACGAGGACGGCTTCAAGATCGCGGCACGGCTGCGCGACACGCATGGCGTTGGCATCATCATGGTGACGGCGCGCTCGTCCTCGGTGGACCGGATCGTTGGGCTGGAGATCGGTGCCGACGCCTATCTGATCAAGCCGGTGGAACTGCGTGAACTGGAAGCCCAGGTCAAATCCCTGCTGCGCCGCCTGAGCGAGCGCGCCGCCGAAGCGCCGTCGGCCCTGGCACCGTCCTCCGAGCTGTCGGGCGGGGAGAGCAACGACGAAGGCCGCTGGACGCTCGATTCCACCGAGTGGGCGCTGACCAGCCCCACGGGAGTCCGGATCGGTTTGACCAGCATGGAAATGAAGCTGACCGGCCTGCTGGCCGGGCAGGCCCGCAAACCGGCCACGCGCGATCAAATCTCCCAGGCGCTCTACAGCCGGCGCTGGAATCCGGAGGACCGCTCCATCGACACGGTGGTTGGCCGCCTGCGCCACAAGGTCGAGGCGTCCATCGGCGCCGCCGCGCCGCTGAAGTCGGTCCATGGCGTCGGCTATGTCTTTTCCGCCCCGATCCGTGTGCTGGGCGGTCAAGTGGGCTGAGTCCGCTCACCGCCGCGCGGCTCGTCCGGCGGGGTGACGCGGGGGAACAGCAGGGTGAAGGCCGTGCCGCGATCCACCGCGCTGTCCACGGCGATGCTTCCCTTCAACGCGCCCACCACCAGATTGTGGACGATGTGCAGGCCGAGCCCGCTGCCGCCCTGGCCCCGGCGCGTCGTGAAGAATGGTTCGAAGACCCGCGCGCGGTGTTCCTCCGTCATGCCCCGGCCGTTGTCGGCGAAGGTCAGGCGGACCGTGTCGGCGTCGGGCGTCTCGACCAGAATCGTCATGCTGCCCGGCTGCCCCTCGGTGAAGGCGTGGGTCAGCGCGTTCATCACCAGATTCGCCAGGATCTGCGACAGCACGCCGGGATGGCTGTCCAGTTCGAGGTCGGCCGGGCAGGACACCGACACGCCATGCCCGACCGGGCGCAACTTCGGCTGGAGGCTGACCAGCGTTTCCTGGATGTAGGCGCCGAGGTTGACCCGCCGCCGCTCCGCGCTGGCCCGGTCCACGGCGACCTGCTTGAAGCCGGCGATCAACTGCGCGGCGCGCTGGCAGTTGTCCAGGATCAGCCCGGTCGTGTCGCTTGCCGTGGCGAGGTAGCGCGCGAAGTCGCCCCGGCTGAGGCCGCCGCCCTCGTTTGCCCGCTTCAGCCGGTCGGTCGCATCGGACAGATGCGAGGCGCAGGACACCGCGATGCCGACCGGTGTGTTGATTTCATGCGCCACCCCGGCGACCAGCGCGCCCAACGACGCCAGCTTTTCCGCCTGGAGCATGGCCTCCTGCGCCTCGCGCAGACGGGCCAAGGCGATCTCGGCCTCCTGACGGCGGCGTTCCAGCTCCTGGTTGACGGCGCCGAGCTGCGCCTGGAGTCGGTCGCTGACCCGCACCAGCCGGCGCTGCTCGCGCGTGCTGCGCTGGAACGCCTCGATCACCGCCTCGAAATCGGCCGCGCACTCCGGCGCGACCGCGTTCAGCCTCTCCCCCAGCGAGCGGGCCTGCTCAATGGCCTGTTCCTCGGCGGCGAAGAGGTTGAAGTTCATTCGATGCCGCCCGCCGGAACGTTTCGCAGAGAAAAGGCGACGTGGCGCAGATCCTCGGAGAAATCCTCGCCCAGCTCGCGCATCGACTCGTCATTCTCCTCGTGGCACCAGTTGATGGTCACCGGCCGCCCGGCCTTGGCCGCAGCCTCCAGCATCTGGAACAGGTTCATCAGCGCCTTGGCGCTGGAGCTGTTGAAGTACAGAAGCTCCATGTCGAAGGTGATCGGGTCGTCGCCGGGCTCGGCCAGCCAAGCGCGCAGCGCGGTGAAGACCGGGCCGAAGAACGCCGCCACGTCGTCGGGGTAGGATTCGCCGGTCAGGCGCAGATGCCCGGCCGCGAAGTCGAAGGCGACGCCCGGCGTGCGTCCGGTGGCGGGGATGTTCAGGGAGTCCATGGGTGTTCGCTGTTTCCGGCTGCGGTCGTCAGATGCGGACCTTGAGGCAGAAGAAGCTCCGCTCGTCGTCCATGGGATCGAAATCGTAGTCGATGGGTTCGCTGGCACGCCGGGCGATCTCGATCAGGCCGATGGTGGCGCCCCGGCTGCCGTCCTCGGGCTCCTCGCGCAGCTGCTCGCGGTAATAGGTCTTGATGCCGTCGCGGTCCAGGCTGCGGAGATGGTCGAGCCGGTCGCGCAGGCGCGGCACGTCGGCGTTGAGCACCGTGTTGCCGCAGACGATGAAGACCTTGCCCCGCTCCATGCCGATGGTGACCATGCCGGCGCTCAACTCCACCGCGCGGGTGGTGGCGCCGGTGACCTTTTCGGCGGAGTAGCGGATGATGTTCTGCATCTGCTCGACGAACACCGAGAAGACCCGGCGGACGGTCGGCGCGTCGGTGTCCTCCAGCGTCATCTTCTCCCGTAGGGCCTCGCCCAGCGAATAGAGAATCCCCTCGGACAAATAGCCGCTGAACGAGAAGACGATTCCCTTGCCGTCGAGGTCGCGTTTGATGGCGGCGTATTGCTGGGCAAGCATGGACGGTCGCTTTCCGGGGCGGACACGAGGGCGGGCTCAGGGGCGGGCGCGGCTCCGGCTCCGGCATGCGTCGCGCCTGCCCGGAATTATCTCACCATAGCCGGGAAAGGGCCATACCCCATTGCTCCCCAGGACGCTCCGGGCCGGGTCCTCCCGGTCCCGGTGGCAGGGTCACAGCGGCAGGACGACGCGGAAGGTCGATCCTTGACCCACCACGCTGTCCACCGCCACGGCCCCACCGTGCAGCAGGACGATCTGCTGGACGGTGTGCAGCCCGATGCCGGTGCCGGGCACGCCGTCGGCGCCCGATCCGCGGAAGAAGCGGTCGAACAGACGGGGGATTTCCACCTCCGGAACGCCGCGCCCCTGGTCGGTCACCTCGATGATCGCCATCGGGCCATCGGCGATGGCGCGCAGCCGGATCGGGCAGTCGGGGGGCGAGTATTTCACCGCGTTGTTGAGGAGGTTGGCGAGGACCAGCCCGACCAGATGCGCGTCCAACTCCGCTCGGCGCGGCGCCTCGTCCAACTCGAGTCGGAATTCGCGGCCCGGATAGGCGACGCGGAACGGCGCGGTGGCGTCGCGGATCAGGCCCGGCAGGTCAACCAAGGCGCGTTCCAGCACCAGGGCGTTGCTTTCCAGCCGCTCGTCGGTCAGATGCGCGTCGATCAGCCCGGTCAGGCGCAGCACGCTGCCGCGAATGACCGACAGCCGCTCCAGCATCTCCGGCTCGACCTCCTCGGCCCGCATGGCGAGCAGTTGGGCGGCGCTGTCGATGATCGCCAGCGGCGTGCGGAACTCGTGGCTGACCATGCCGAGGAACTGGCGTTGGTTGTTGCGGGCGGACAGCTCGCGCTCCAGGGCGCGTTCCACCCGGTCCTTGGCGAGGATCAGCGCGCGCTGGTTGGCGGCGAGTTCGGTCGTCCTCTCCTCCACCCGCTGCTCCAGGGAGCGGTTCAGCGTGATCAGTTCCTCGTACAGGCAGACGTTGTCGAAACCGATGGCGACGCGGTTGCAGAACAGCTCCAGCAGCCGATGCTCGTCGGGGGTGTAGGGCTCCGTCCGCTCCAGTGTCAGCACCGTCACGCCGTGCTCGCGCGTGCGGAAGACCAGCACGCAGAAGCCGTCGTCGTAGAGGTTGCGCTGGAAGCGGAACCCATCCTCCACCGCCTCGGCCAGCGCCGGGGGCAGGGCCTCGGCCACCGGAAGGCCGATCTTCGGGGCGTGGCGGCCGAGCGCGGCCACCAACGCGGTCTGCGCCCGCCCGTCGCCGCGTTCCATCCGGCGGCAGGCCAGGATCGCCGGGTCGCTGCCGGCGTCGACGACACGGGACAACTGCTCCACCAGCCGTTCGACGAAGGCCCGCATCGACCGAGTCTCGAACAGGGAGGCCGAGGCGCTGAGGATGCGCTCCAGCCCCTGGCGGTTCCGCTCGATGGTGACGATGTCGCGCCACGCCCGCAGGGCGCTGACCAGCGTGGTGAACAGGCGCTGGGCGGTCAGCTCGCTCTTGGCCTTGTAGTCGTTGATGTCGTAGCCGACGATGACGTCGCGTTCCGGCGCCTGTCCCGGCTGGCCGGTGCGCAGGATGATCCGCATGCGCCGGTTGCCCAGCTCGTCGCGGATGTGGCGGACCAGGCGCAGCCCGGCGTCCTCCGTCTCCATCACCACGTCGAGCAGCGCCACCGGCAGGTCCGGCCGTTCGGCCAGCACGGCCTTCGCCTCGGCCGCCGACAGGGCGCCGACCACCTCGAAGGGGCGCCCGTCGAAATCGAAGTCGCGCAGCAGCACCGCCGTCATGGCGTGGACCTGCGGGTCGTCGTCCACCACCAGGATCGGCCAGGGCTCGCCGCTTGGCCGGCTCGGCCGCGCCGTCACCGGATCGTCGCTTTCCGGCCCGAACAGAGGTTCGTCGTCCCACCCAGTCATGACCCGTCCCCGTTGCCGACCCCGATGCCCACCTCAGGCGTCCGCGACAGGCTGCGGACGCAAGCAGCGAATGGAAGCACCCTCCAACGATGGTTCCAAGCCCGATCAGACAATCAACGGTGGGTTCGTTGCAATTTGTTGAAAATCACTGAAGCTCGTTTCTCAATTGCCGCTCATCCTGGCCATCGAAACCTGTCTTCGCGCCGCCACCCGCCGTATAGTACGAAAGGAAACGGTGGATGGTGGAGTCCGTGATGAGCGCGAACGATTCGCAGGATTTTTCTCGTTCACACCGCTTTGTCTTGGGACGCTGACGCCATGCCTTCGGCCATCGACGTGTTTGGCGGCGCTGTGCTTGTCCTTGGGCTGACGGCGTTGGGGCTGTCGGTGATCTTCGAGGCGACGCGGCTCAGCGCCACCGCCGGCCGGCAGGCGTTGGTGCGCCGCCGCATCCAGGACCGCGAGCGCGAAAAGATCGATCAGAAGCGCAGCCTCGACGAGGCGCTGACGGAAGAGGCGGCCAGGCAGGCGACGCTGGACGGGTTGCTGACCGAGCGCTCGCGCGTGCTGGCGGCGACCAACTCCCTGAAGATGTCCAAGATCGAGATGGTCCACGAGGTGGGCGACCCGGTGCCCGGCGCCGTGCTGTATCAGGCCGAACTGCGCACCGGCGGCGACTCCGTCCGTCCGGAGCAGCGCCGAATCGTCTTCGCCCGCGAGATCTGGGAGCGTGGCAACATCGCCCATGTCTGGGCCGAAACCCCGGAGGCGGCGATGGCCGCCATCCAGCGCGCCTTCAACGCGAAGTCGGGGATCGTCGCCACGCGGCTCCAGCGGGCGGCCTCGGCGTCCCGTCCGGCCGAGCAAGCCGATGGGGCGCCCCCGCCCAAGCGCACGCCCGACCGGCCGCCCCTGCGCGTGGCCGGCTCGTCGAGGGCGGCATGACCGCGCTTTTCCTGTACGGGGCCGTCTTGTTGATGGTGGCCAGCGTGATCGTCAACCGCGTCGGTCAGCGCCGGATGGCCAAGGCCCGCAAGACGCTGACGACGGAGGAGACCGCGCTCCGCGATCTCGACAGCGGCATCATCGAGAGCGCCCGCGCCGTGAATCAATCGAGACAGCGGACGGTGGAACTCGACGATCAGATTCAGGACATGCGGCTGGCGGTCGAGCATTTGACGGAGAAGCTCGATCAGGCGCGCGCCGCGCCGATGGAGCGGTATTTCATCTTCGACCGTCTCGACGCCCGTCCCGGCACCATCTGGTCGTTGGACGTCCGGCGCGCGCAGGATGCGCCGAACGAACCGCGCCTTGCCGCCGCTTGGCCGGTGCCGCGCACCTATCTGATGGTGGCGTCCAACCCGCGCGAGGCGATGGACCGTGCTGCCCAGCGCTTTCCCCGCAACCAGGGCTTCGAGGTCGGCAGCGCCGCGTCCTGCCACCTGTTCAAGAGCCGACGCGACGATGGGGAGGGCGGGGCCGGGGTTTTCAAGAGGGGTGGCGGGGCGGCGTAGCGGCGGGTTGCCCCCTCCCTGACCCTCCCCCGCTTCGCGGGAGAGGGAACTCCGCTGATCGCCCGCAAAAGTACGGCCCCCTCTCCCGCGAAGCGGGGGAGGGATGGGGAGGGGGCAAGCGCGCCCTTACAGCGTGATGAGCGCCAGCAGCACGAGGACGGCGCCGACGGCGACCGAACTGAGCTTCACGAACTTCGTGAAGGCGATCCAGTTCTGCATGTGGGTGCGGACCAGCTCGTCGCTGACCGGGTTGGAACCAACAGCCGCCATCTCAAGAACCCTCCTTTTGTTTGTTCGTCTCTCCCTCGATTGTGCCGAGGGATTTGGGAAGCGCAACAGAAACCGGCAAGCTCCCGCCGTCAAAACGGCGGATTGATCACCGACTCCAACACCGTGGCCCCGCTTTCGATCCGCACCACGTCGCCGTCGACGCGGGCGCGTCCCTCGGCGATCAGGCGGACGGCGTGGGGGTACAGGGCGTGTTCCGACTCCAGGACCCGGTCGCCCAGCGCGTGCGCGTCGTCGCTGGGCAGCACCGGAACGGCGGCCTGGGCGACGATCGGCCCGTCGTCCATTTCCGGACGGACGAAATGCACGGTGCAGCCGTGGAACCGCACGCCGGTCGCCAGCGCCCGCGCGTGCGTGTCCAGACCCTTGAAGGAGGGCAGCAGCGACGGGTGGATGTTGATCAGCTTGTCCCGCCAGCTTTCCACGAAGCCTTCGGAGAGGATCCGCATGAAGCCGGCGAGGCAGACCAGCTCGACGCCGGCCCCACGCAGGGCGGCGTCCATCGCCGCCTCGAAGCCCGGCTTGTCGCCGGGGTGGTCGCGGTGGCTGACGACGGCGGTCGGGAGGCCGGCTTGAGCCGCGCGCTCCAGACCGAAGGCGTCGGCCTTGTTCGACAGGACCAGCGCGATCTCCGCCGGGAAGTCCGGGGCGGCGCAGGCGTCGATCAACGCCTGCAAATTGCTGCCCCGGCCTGAGATCAGAACACCGAGCTTGAGCTTCCCAGAGGTCACGGAGCCGCCCACGCCGCGTCCATGCCGGTGACGGTGACGCGGGCGTCGCCGTCCTTCAGCGCGGTGACGGTGCCGACGGTGTAGACCGTCTCGCCGCCTTCGGTGAGGATGTCGATGGCTTGGCTCGCCTTGTCGGCCGGAACCACGACGGCCATGCCGAGGCCGACGTTGAAGGTGCGGGCCATCTCGTAGGGCGCGATGCCGCCGGTCTTCATCAGCCAGCCGAACACCGGGGGCAGGGACCAGGAGGAGGCATCCAGCGTCACGCCCAGCCCGTCGGGCAGGACGCGCGGGATGTTCTCGATCAGGCCGCCGCCGGTGATGTGGGCCATCGCCCGCACCGTGCCGGCGCGCACGGCCTTCAGCGTGCTCTTCACATAGATGCGCGTCGGGGTCAGCAGCGCCTCGCCCAGCGTCTTGGAGGAGTCCCACGGGCAGGCGGCGTCGTAGCCGAGGCCGGATTTCTCCACCAGCTTGCGGACCAGCGAATAGCCGTTGGAATGCACGCCGGTCGAGGCCAGCCCCAGCACCACGTCGCCCGCCTGCACGGTCGAGCCGGTCAGCGCGTGCTCGCGCTCGACGGCGCCGACCGAGAAGCCGGCGAGGTCGTAGTCGCCTTCGGAATACATGCCCGGCATCTCGGCGGTCTCGCCGCCGACCAGCGCGCAGCCGGCTTGGCGGCAGCCTTCGGCGATGCCCGACACGATGGCGCGGCCGGCGGCCACGTCGAGCTTGCCGGTGGCGTAGTAATCCAGGAAGAGAAGCGGTTCCGCCCCTTGAACGACGAGATCGTTGACGCACATCGCCACAAGGTCGATGCCGACCGTGTCGTGACGGTTCGCCAGGATCGCGACCTTCAGCTTGGTGCCGACGCCGTCGGTGGTGGCGACCAGCAGCGGATCCTGGTAGCCGGCGGCGCGCAGGTCGAACAGGGCGCCGAAGCCGCCCAGGCCGGCGTCGGAGCCGGAACGCGCGGTGGATCGGGCAAGGGGCTTGATCGCTTCGACAAGCGCGTTGCCCGCGTCGATGTCCACACCGGCCTGCTTGTAGGCGTCGGACATGTTATAGGACTGGGTGCTGATGGTATCCTCGCTTGGGCTGAGCTATATACCGGGCCTTGGGATCGGGCCGAACATACTCGAATCGGAAGGCTTTGCAATGCTCCACCGCCGCCGCGCGCCGCTGTTCGCGGGTCTCGCCGCCTTGTCCGTCGCTTGCGTCCTGTCGGGAGGGCCGGTCTGGGCGCAGGCGTCGGGCGCGTCCGCCCTGCCGTCCACGGCGCCGACCGCGAACACCGCCGCCGACGCCTTCGCCGTTTCGGGCGTCAAGGTGGACATCAACGCGGCCAACGCGAACACCGCCCGCGACCAGGCGATCCGCGAGGCCCAGGCCAAGGCCTGGAGCGAGCTCTACCGGCGTCTCGTGCCCGGCGGTGGCAACCCGCCCCGCATGTCGGAGAACGACATCGCCCGGCTGGTCCAGGGCTTCGAGATCGACGAGGAGAAGGTGTCGGCCACCCGTTACGTCGGCTCGATCACCGTGCGCTTCCGTCCCAACGCCGTGCGTGACGCCATCGGCGGCACCGGCAGCGCCCAATACGTGGAGCCGCCGGCCAAGCCCTTCGTCGTGCTGCCGCTGACCGTCACCGACGGGCGCACCCTGCTGTGGGAGGACCGCACCCCCTGGCGCGCCGCGTGGGAGGAGCGCCCCGCCACCTCCTCGCTGGTGCCGCTGGTGGTGCCGGACGGCGAGTTGACCGACGCCCAGGCCATCGGCACGGAGGAGGCGGTCGCCGGCAACGCCGATGCGCTCGCCCGCATCGCCCAGCGCTACAACGCCGGCGGCGTCATCGTTGCGCGGACCGACCTGCCGGCCGGCGGACCCGATGCGGCGCGCGGCCTGACGGTGGACGTCACCCGCTACGGGCTCGACGGCTCGCGCGACACCCAGACGGTCAACGTCAAGGCCGACGCCGCCGACCGCCCCACCGACGTGCTGAACCGCGCGGTGACCGCCGTCGGCGCCCAGCTGGACGAATCGTGGCGCCGCAGCAACGTGACGGCGACCGGGCCGGAGCAGACCACGCTGGTCCGCGTGCCGCTGTCGGCCGTCGCCGACTGGGTGGAGACCCGCAAGCGCCTGACCGGCATCGGCGCGGTGACCCGCAGCGATCTGGTGTCGATGAGCCGGGCCGAGGCTTTGGTCAACCTGACCCATCGCGGCGCCCCCGACCAGTTGGCCCAAGTGTTGAGCAAGCGCGACCTCGGCCTGACCCGCGCCGCGCCGCCCATCGTGCCGGCCAATGTCGGCGCGCCGGTCCCGGTGCAGAGCGCCGAATGGCAGCTGACGCTGCTGCCGCATGGCGGGGGCGCCGCCGTGGCCGCGCCGACCAACCCCGGCGCCGTCCCGCTGGCGCCCAGTTCGCCGATGGGGGCGGCCCCCGCCTCCAGCGGCTTGGGCGCGCCGCCGCGCAATCTGGGAACGCTGCCGGTGAGATCCGCCCCGTGAGCATTCCCAACATCATCACCTTCCTGCGCATCCTGGCGGTTCCGCTGGCGATGTACATGATCCTGACGGGCAACATGGCCTGGGCTTTCGGCCTGTTCGTCGCCGCCGGCCTGTCCGACGCGCTGGACGGCGCCGTCGCCCGCATGTGCCGAGCGCGCACCGTTCTGGGCGGCTACCTCGATCCGCTGGCCGACAAGGCGCTGATCGTCGGCGTCTATCTGGCGTTGGGCTACGTCGCGCAGATCCCGCTGTGGCTGGTTATGCTGGTCGTCTTCCGCGACGTGATGATCATCGCCGGGGTCATCCTGCTGCTGACGCTGAAGGAGACGCTGGTCATGCAGCCGCTCTACCTCAGCAAGGTGAACACGGTAGTGCAGATCGCGCTGGCCGCCGCCGTGCTGGCGCCGCCCGCGCTGGGGCTGCCGGACTTCCATCTGTTCGGGCTGGAGCTGGTGGAAGCGCTGGTCTACGCCTGCGCGGCGACCACGGTGGCCTCGGGCCTGCTCTACGCCCGACGCGCGTCGCTGCTGTTCCACCGCTACGGCGGTGTGAGGTGAATGACGTGACGACCTCGCGCCAGCAGCTCCGCTTCTGGCTGATCGGGCTGGGCTTCCTGGTCGTCGCGCTGTGGCTGCTCTCCAGCATCCTGCTGCCCTTCGTCGCCGGCATGGCCATCGCCTATCTGCTCGATCCCATGGTGGACCGTCTGGAGAGGCTGCGGCTGCCGCGCTGGGCCGGCACGACGCTGGTGCTGCTGTTCTTCCTGCTGATGCTGGTGCTGTTCGTCCTGCTGCTGGTGCCGCTGGTCCAGGGGCAGGTGACGCATCTGGTGGAGGTGCTGCCGCAATACGCCACCATCGTGCGGGAACGCACGCTGCCGGCGCTCGACCGGCTGCTGCACCGCCTGCCGCCCGCCGACGTGGAACGGCTGCGCGCCGCCGCCGGCAACTACGCGGGCGACATGGCCGGCTGGATCGCCACGCTGGTCACCCGCATCCTGTCGAGCGGGATGGCCATCTTCGACGTGCTGACCCTGGTGTTCATCACCCCCATCGTCGCCTTCTACCTGATGCGCGACTGGGACGTGATGGTCGCCAAGGTCGATTCCTGGCTGCCCCGCCGCAACATCGCGACCATCCGCGAGCAGGCGCGCGAGGTCGACGCCACCCTGTCCGGCTTCGTGCGCGGGCAGGCGACGGTCTGCGTCGTGCTGGGGCTGTTCTACGCGCTGGCCCTGTCGGCGGCGGGGTTGGATTTCGGTCTGGTCATCGGTCTGGTCTCCGGACTGCTGTCCTTCGTGCCCTATGTCGGGACGCTGTTTGGATTCGTCGCCAGCACCGGGTTGGCCCTGTTGCAGTTCGACGAGTTCTGGCGAGTCGGTCTCGTCGTCGGCATCTTCCTGTTCGGGCAGGCGGTCGAAGGCAACGTCCTGACGCCCAAGCTGGTTGGCGACAAGGTGGGGCTGCACGCGGTCTGGGTGATGTTCGCCCTGCTGGCGGGCGGCAGCCTGTTCGGTTTCGTCGGTGTGCTGCTGGCCGTTCCGGTGGCTGCGGTGATCGGCGTGTTGACCCGCTTCGCGTTGGGCCGGTATCTCTCAAGCGGCTACTACCAGGGCCAGACGCCGGAACCTTGACCCGAGAGTCCGTCCGCATGAGTTTGCCGGCACAGCTTCCGCTCGACCTCGGGCACCGGACGGCGATGGGCTGCGAGGATTTCCTCGTGGCGCCCAGCAACGCCGACGCGGTGGCGTGGCTCGACCGCTGGCCGTCCTGGCCGGCGCCGGCCCTGACCGTCTACGGCCCCGCCGGCTGCGGCAAGAGCCACCTCGGCCATGTCTGGCGGGCGCGCAGCCAGGCCCCCATCGCCAACGGCGCGACGCTGGACGCCGTCGACCTGCCGGAGCTTCTCGCCATCGCCAACGCCGTGGTGGTCGAGGACGCCGACAAGGTCGCCGGCAAGCCGGCGCGCGAGGAGGCGCTGTTCCACCTCTACAACCTCGCCCGCGAGCAGGGCGGCCATCTGCTGCTGCTGTCGCGCAAGGCGCCGTCGCGCTGGCGGGCGAAGCTGGCCGACCTGCGCTCCCGCATCAAGGGCGCGCCGGCCGTGGAGGTCCACGCCCCCGACGACGCGCTGCTCGCCGCCGTGCTGGTGAAGCTGTTCGCCGACCGGCAACTGCGGCCGGGGCTGGAGGTGATCAGCTACCTGCTGACGCGGATGGAGCGCTCGCTGGACGCGGCGCGCAGCGTGGTGGCGGCGCTGGACCACGCCTCGCTGGCGGCGCACCGCCGGGTGACGGTCCCGCTCGCCCGCGAGGTGCTGGCCGGGTTTGAACGCCATAAGGAGGAAGAGCATGGATCTGGGAATCGCCGGCCGCCGCGCGCTCGTCTGCGCGGCTAGCAAGGGGTTGGGCAAGGCCTGCGCGCTGGCGCTGGCGAAGGAGGGCGTCCACGTCACCCTGACCGCCCGCAGCGCCGACGCGCTGGAGGCCGCCGCCGCCGAAATTCGCGCGGCCACCGGCGTCACCGTGACCACCGCCGTCGGCGACATCGCGACGGAGGAGGGCAGGGCCGCCGCGCTGGCCGCCTGCCCGGAGCCCGACATCCTGGTCAACAACGCGGGCGGCCCGCCGCCGGGCGACTTCCGCGACTGGGAGCGCGAGGACTGGATCCGCGCGCTCGACGCCAACATGCTGGCGCCGATCGCCCTGATCAAGGCGACGGTGGACGGCATGATCGGCCGCCGCTTCGGCCGCATCGTCAACATCACCTCGGGCGCGGTGAAGGCGCCGATCCCGATCCTCGGCCTGTCCAACGGCGCGCGCGCCGGGCTGACCGGTTTCGTCGCCGGGCTGTCGCGCCAGACGGTGAAGCACAACGTCACCATCAACAACCTGCTGCCCGGTCCCTTCGAGACCGACCGCCTGCGCAAGACCATGGAGGGCGGCGCCAAGGCGTCGGGCCGCAGCGTGGACGAGGAGATGGCCCTGCGCCGCCAGGGCAACCCGGCCGGGCGCTTCGGCGATCCCGACGAGTTCGGCGCGGCCTGCGCCTTCCTGTGCTCGGCCAGTGCCGGCTTCATGACCGGACAGAACGTGCTGCTCGACGGCGGGGCCTATTCGGGCACGCTGTAGCTCAGCAGCGTTTGCCCCCTCCCTAACCCTCCCCCGCGTTGCGGGAGAGGGAACTCCGCCGAACGCCGACAAGCATCCTGCCCCCTCTCCCGCGCCAGCGGGGGAGGGATGGGGAGGGGAAAGCGGGCCGGGACTTCCCCAACCCTGCCTGATCTCGGCAAGCGGGCCGGGTGCGTCCCAAGTTTATCCCCCCAATTCGTGACAAAAACCGCCCATCTTCCCGAACGGGAAGGGCGCTCTTGCCGTCCGGCCCGCATCCCGGTCCTTTCGATCGGACCACGGCAACAGGAAGCACGAGCATGCAGAGTGCGGCGACCCCGGCGGTCTACACCGACCTCGGCCGCGTCATGGAGAGCATCACGCGGCGGTTTCTCGACGTTCTGCGGATGGAACTGGCGCGCATCGGCGTGACCGATCTCAGCCCGACCCAGGCATTGATGCTGCTCCACATCGGCGGCGAGGAGCTGTCGGTCCGCGATCTTCTGGAGCGCGGCTACTACCTCGGCTCCAACGCCTCCTACAACCTCAAGCATCTGGTCGAGGCCGGCTACGTCGACCGCGCCGCGTCGCAGCGCGACCGCCGGGCGGCCCGCCTGCGCCTGTCCGAACGCGGTCTGGCGACCTGCGAGGGGCTGCGGCGCCTGGAGGCCGTGCGTGCCGACAGCCTGCTGCGCTCGGAAGCCGACGGGGCCGATTTCGAAACCACCTACCGGACGCTGCGGCGGCTGGAACGCGCCTGGACCGACCTGATCCGCTACGACGACGCGCCGAAGCCGTCCTGACGGGTCCACCCCCCTTCCCGATCCCGTCCCTTGGCCCGACTCCTTTCCTCATTCGAAACGAACCAGAGTCCGTCTCATTTCCGTCCTAAAACAGAACAAACGCGCTCATAGAGGGAACATATTAGGAACTTAATCATTGCTGTTCGCTGTCCGTTCTGATACCAAACAGGAACACCACGCGAACATTGGAGGTTGCCATGACGGTTCTGGCTTTCGTGCGTGAATGCGTGACGCTCGCGGTTCTGCTGGCAACGCTCTACGGCTGGACCATGGTCGGCCCCCTCCTGGCCGGTTGAGGGCAGGGGGGCCTCCCTCATCCGAAAGGAGTCGCCGAAAGGGTGATGTTGCGTCGGTATGATATCCGAAATCCCAACCCACCCCGGCGGCGGCATCGCTTACATCGGGTAGACACAGGACCGGTTCCCCACGCTTGAACAAGCGTTTGAGGGAGCCGGTGCCGGAACGCCGACAAGCGTGGGGACTGGGACGGATGCGGAATTTCTTTCGGAAACGGCGGACGGCCGCAGCGACGGATGAGCGGGTGCCGGCGACGGGCACGGCCAACGGCGGAGTCGGCATAACGGGCGGCGGTGCCGGATTGGGGAGCGGTCTGGGCGGTGGCTTGGGCAACGCTCCGGGAATCGGCGCTCCCCAGGGCTTCTCCCGTCCAGCCGGTCCCGCCCATCTCCGGCCCATTGACGGGATGCGCGGCGCCGACGCCATGCGCGGCCCGGCGCCGCCCCGGCAGCCGGACATCCTGGGCCAGGACGCGACGGGCGACCATCGCGGCCGCATGTTCCCGTCGCCCGGCAACCCCACCGACGCCAACGCCGACATGGAACTGCCGCGCTTTACCATGAGCGTCAATGGCGGCTTCCGTGGCGGCATGGGCGTGAACGCGCCGGCCATGCTGAAGGGGCTGACGCCGGAGCTGAACGGCCTGCTGCGCGAGGCGTTCACCCCGACCCGCCCCAAGCAGCAGTTGAACGGCCTCTTCATCGGCCGCAGCGACACGCTGCGCCGCATCATCTCGGCCATCGAGGAGGAACGGGCGCACGTCATCCTGTACGGCGACCGTGGGCGCGGCAAGACCTCCGTCGCCAACGGCATCGAGAAGATCGCCGCCCAGGCCGGCTACCTGTCGCTGAAGCTGACCTGCAGCGCCGAGCTGAGCTTCGAGGACATCTTCCGGCACTTCCTGAAGAAGATCCCCTCGACCTACTACCGCTCCGGCGCGGACAACCCCTTTGCGGCGCGGCGCAACTTCAACAGCTTCAACGAGCTTCTGCCGGACGGAACCTTCAGCGTCACCGAGCTGAACGAGGTGCTCTCGGGCATCCACGCCACCCATGTGCTGCTGATCCTCGACGAGTACGACCGCGTCACCGACGAGGATTTCCGCAACAAGCTGGCGGAGCTGTTCAAGAACCTGACCGACAGCTCGATCCCGGTGACCCTGCTGGTGGTCGGCGTCGCCGAGAACCTCGATCAGCTGCTCGGCAAGCACCCGTCGATCCAGCGCTCGCTGGTGCCGGTGCATCTGCCGCTGATGACCGACCAAGAGATTGGCCGGCTGATCCAGGCCGGCGCCCAGAACGCCAACATCAGCTTCGCCCCCGACGTGGTGCAGCGGGTGGCCGAGTTCGTGCGCGGGCTGCCTTACTACGCCCAGCTTCTGGGATTGCACGCCGCGCGCAGCGCGGTCAGCCGGGGCAACACCGTGGTGGAGCGGCCGGACCTCGCCTACGCCGTGGCCCGCTGCCTCCAGGAGGCCGAACGCGGGATCGTCGACAGCTACGCCCGCGCGCTGGCCGCCGAACGCCGGGGCGAGCTGGAGGACGCGCTGCTCGCCGCCGCGCTGTGCCCGGCCGACGCCTACGGCGCCTTCGACCCGGCCGATCTGGCGGGGGAGGGCGGCACGCCGCCGAACCAGGAGACGCTGGAACTACTCAAGCGCCTGACCCGTGAGGACCACGGCGCGGTGCTGGCGCCGGTCGTCGAGCCGGGTCGCGAGCGCTATCGCTTCCGCAACCAGATGATGCGCCAGTATGTGCTGATGCGTCAGGCGAACGAGCGCGGCCAGATCTGATCCATCCCGGATCCGGCCGAACCTGCAAGGCCCTTCCCCGACATCGGGGGAGGGCCTTTTCTTATGCGCGGGTCCGTCATTGCGAATCGAGCGCCATGGCCGCCGCGACCGCCCCGGCAACGACGCCGCACAGCGCCGCGACGATGGCGAGGCTGCGCAGGTATTGCCGGAACTCCCCCTGCTTCCAGGCGCTGCGCGCCAGCAGCAGGAGATACGCGACAATGGCCGCTCCGGTGATCTGCCAACCCGTCATACTGTCCCCATCCGATTCGAGGACGCAGCACCGCATGGACGCTGCGATTCGTCAAGACCCCGCTGCGACCGTTCCAGCCCGCCCTAAGCCGAAAGGCTATGTCCGGAGGTATGGGAAAAGAACGGCGCGATGGACGGAAAGTCACATTTCTTGCAATTCAGAGCGACATTTTCGCCATCCTTCTCACCCAATACGGGCCATATTCTGCAAATAAGTAGTGGTTAACATATCAATTAAACTTTTATATAGAGTAAGCAGATGGTGGTTAATGGGAATGGATAGACCTCCACCAAGGAGCGGCTTTGCGCATATGTCCAATGCGTTCTTCTCTTAACTCCGGAGAGTGGTAACGTTGGACGCGACACGGGGGTAAGCTCATCCTAAATATCGGTAGCCCGATGACTTCGAAGGGGCGGTTCCGGACAAGGTTGGATAGCCGGACGCCCACAAGATCAGGGCCCTTTTGGTCCAAACGTGTCGTGAAGATTGATCCAAAATCGCGGGAGCTGACCATGGACACAGTGCGTGCTTTTCTGATCGACTCCAACAAGCTGTTCCGCGAGGGATTGAAGCGGTTGCTCGACGACTCGCCGTTTCAGATCGTGGCGGAGGCCGGCAATCTGCGCGAGGCGCTCAACACGGTCGAGAACGGCACGCGCCCGCAACTCGTCCTTCTCGACCTTCAAAACGGGGGTGATGAAGAGGCCGAGGGCATGCGCCGCCTGCGCGGCATGCTTCCGGACACCCGCATGGTCATCCTGACCAGCGACCTCTGCACCCGCCGTCTGGCCAATGCGTTGGAGGCTGGGGCCGACGGCTATCTGATGAAGGATCTGTCGTCCGACGCGCTGGCCCAGTCGCTGAAGCTGGTGATGATGGGCGAGAAGGTGTTCCCGACCCATCTGGCGGCCTTGCTGATCTCCGGCCGCGTCAACGGCAACGGCACCGAGATGCCGGTGTCGCGCAAAGGGTTGTCGCAGCGCGAGGTGCAGATCCTGCGCTGCCTCCTGAACGGCGACAGCAACAAGATGATCGCCAATCACCTCAGCATCACCGAAGCGACGGTGAAGGTCCACCTCAAGAGCCTTTTGCGCAAGATCAACGCCTCCAACCGCACCCAGGCGGCGATCTGGGCACTGAACAACGGCATCGGCGGCGAATTGGCGGGGGCCGGTACGGTGGCTGCGGCAGCGGCGGTCGCGCACCAGTAAACGCTCCGCTTCTAAGGCGGCCTTACGAAAAAAGCCCCTCTTCCTCACGGACGAGGGGCTTTTCGCGTGCCCGTCTTTTTCTGCTGGCCTGTTTACGCACGCGAGTTTCCGCTCAAGAGGCCATGAACACGCCGACGCCCCCGGATATGGTGTCCGGGGACGTCGGGGAACTTGGCTGACCCTTGCTGGAGACGGGGAGCCCGAGCCCCGCCTTTCCTACGCTCCCGCCGCGCGCTGCTGAGGGGCGGGGTGCATGTGCGGCGGCACGACTCCGTCGCGCGCCGGCTGAAGGGCGCCCTGCTGGCGGGCGGCGAAGACACCCGCCTCTGTGCGGTTGCGGAAGTGCAGCTTGGACAGAACGCTGCGCACCATCGACTTGATGACCGCCTCGGACAGGTCCAGCGCGTTGGCGATGGTCCGGTTGTTCAGTCCCTCGCCCAGCAGGCGCAGGGTCTCGAACTCCGGATCCGACAGGCGGGGAAGCAGGCTGAGGCGGATCTCGTCGACGCCCAGCCGCGACAGGAACTGCTTGGGCATCAGGCAATGGCCCTCCAGCCCCAGGTCCAGCAACTCGTTGATGCGATCGACGTTGAGATCCTCGAACACCCAGGCGTCGGCGAAAGCAAGGATATGAGCGGCGTCCAGCAGCTCGCGCGACGATAGAACCACCACGATCCGCGACCGCCGGGACAGGCGCAGATAGACCATCGGCTCGTTCTCGCGCAGCGCCGTGAACTGTTGCAGACCGATCAGGATGGCGTCCGGGGTGAGGGCGCTCTGCGTCAGGTCGGTCACGTCGTGCAGCACCGTCACCCGATGCCGCCCGCCGCGGTCGAGTGCCTGCACCACGGTTTCGGTCAGGGCGTTGTTGTCGAGAATCAGGCAGACATGCATGGGAGTCACCGCGTTGCGGGTCTGGTGTGATGCTTTCTCGTGGGCGTACTCATGATGTGTGTGCATGGGTCAGCTCTGTCTGGAGGAGGCATCCACGGCCGCCCCGAACCGGGCAATGCCGCCTGTGCTTGGTTGAATGGAGAACCGGTCGGACCAGGGCCGGTCGGCTCAAGGCACGTGCAATCGAAAATCGCTGTCTCGAAAATCTTTGATCGAATATTCCGAGCATCTCTGTAAAACTGGAAAGAAACTTGACAACGTTGGAATAATTTTAGAAATTTGACAGGCGGTTCGTAAATCAAACGATAGATTATCAACCGAGATCGTCAAGCGCACCCTTGAAGGTGCTTTCTTGTTTCCGGACGGTAACACCTCTGGAATGTTGTGTGCTGAACGGGTCACAGCCGAATGCGCGTTGGTACAGGGATCCTTCCGGGCCATTCGATCGGCTCATCCTCACCCTCCGCGCACCCGATTCGGGGTTAGTGTATGTCATGCCTCACGAACGGCACTCACTCGCAAATGTTCCAAGTGAAGCCGGAGCGCGAATGGAGGCGCGTTCTCTCTTTTCGAGTGATTCTGTTGCGCCGTCCCTGTAACGAATCGGCGCTTTCCTCACGCATCTATGACTTTCGGCGTGGTCGATGCTTGGGATGCCTCTGACGAAGGGGGCTGCAACGACCCAGTTCGGCGGCGAATGACCTATGGCCCTTGTCGATATACAGCCACCCTTCCGATCGTGGTATCTATCATCCAAGCCAGTTACGGCGGGATAGTTGATCCGGGTGCCGCGGGGGTGCCAGGGCACACGACGCGAAGTCCGAACAGGGCCGGCGAATGAAGGTGACGGGGACCATGAAAATTCTGATCGGTGACGACCATCTGCTGTTCCGTGAAGGCCTGCGGCGGTTGCTCGAACAGTTGCAGGGCGACTCCACCTTCATCGAAGCGGGAACCTTCAACGAGGTTCTCGACCAGTGCCGCACGGGCGAGACCTACGACATCGTCCTGATGGACCTGCACATGCCGAACTGGCCGGGCTTCGACGGCCTGCGCGAGATCCAGGCGTTGCAGCCGGGTGTTCCCATCGTCGTCATCTCCGCCTCCGAAGCGCTGGGCGACATCCGTGGCGCGCTCGACCACGGCGCCACTGGCTACATCCCGAAATCCAGCAGCGTCAAGGTCATGATGGGCGCGCTGAACCTCGTCTTCTCCGGTGGGATCTACGTGCCGCCGGGCGCCCTGACCGCCAGCATGGACGCCGCGCCGCGCCGCCGCTCGCCGCTGGACGTCACCGACCGCAACAGCGGTTACGGCCTGACCCAGCGTCAGCGCGAAGTCCTGGAATGCCTGCGCCTGGGCAAGTCCAACAAACAGATCGCCTATGAGTTGGGCTTGTCGGAAGGCACGGTCAAGATCCACGTCACCGCGATCTTCAAGTCGCTGGGCGTCAAGAACCGCACCCAGGCGGTCATCGCCGCCGCCGCCATGTCGGCCTGATCGCCCGTCCGATCCGGCAGTCGATGTTTCGCTGAAAGGCCGTGGGGACATGTTCCCCACGGCCTTTTGCGTGACACTGGCGCCGTCTCTATGGTGTTCCGCGTGGCTTGCGCACTTGACCGGACGTGGTAGCCGATGCTATCCGGCCCTGTGATGGTGCGGAACTGCCCCTCCGACCAACCGGGGGGAGCCGTTCCGCCTGACCCGACCGACCCGCGCCGCCGTTGGGGCCGCGCGCACAAGGACCGCACAGCCGCGCCATGAGCGATATTTTCCGCGAAGTCGACGAGGATCTGCGCCGGGACCGCGCGGAGCATGTGTTCAAGACCTATGGCGCCTATATGATCGCCGCCGCCGTGGTGCTGGTCGCCGGCACCGGCGGTTACACGGCGTGGCGCAGCTGGCAGCAGAGCAAGCAGCAGCAGACCACCTTCGCGCTCGTCACCGCCATCGCGCAGACCGCGCAAGGGCCGGAAAAGGGCGTCGAGGCGCTGGCCGCCTACGCCGGTACGGCCGACGCCCGCATGGCGGCGCTGGCCCAGTTCAACGCCGCGGCCCTGCTGTTGCGCCAGAACAAGCCGGACGAGGCGGCGACCGTCTATGACGGCATCGCCGGCAACGGGGCCGTCGATCCGGTCTATCGCGATCTCGCCACCCTGCTGGGGGCGATGCAGCGCGTGGAGAGCGGCGACCCGGCCCAGTTGACCGCGAAGCTGCAGCCCTTGACCGCCGAGACCAGCCCCTGGCGCTTCACCGCCCGCGAGTTGACCGCCCTCCTGGCCGCCCGCGCCGGTGACAAGGACAAGGCGCGCGGCCTGTTCCAGCAATTGGCCGACGATCAGCAGGCGCCCGGCGGCGTCCGGTCGCGCGCCGCCGACCTCGCTTCCCTTTACGGCAAGACCTGACGAATGACCACGGCCCGCTCCACCCGCCGTTCGGCGCTCCTGTCCGCATCGATGCTCGCCGTCTTCCTGGGCGGCTGCGACACCGTCGGCGACTGGTTCGGCAAGACGTCCGACCCGCCGCTGCCGGGCCAGCGCGTGTCCATCCTGACCCGCGAGCGCAAGGTGGAACCGGACGTCCGTCTGGCCGACACCGCGGTCACCGTGCCGCCGCCGGTCGCCAACGCCGCCTGGGCACAGGCGGGCGGGCAGCCGGACCATTCGATGGGTCACTTGGCCCTGTCGGCCAACCCGGCCGAGGCGTGGCGTGGCGACGTCGGCACCGGGGGAAGCAGCTCGCGCGCTCTGCTGGGCGTGCCGGTGATCGCGGACGGCCGCATCTTCGCGATGGACGCCGACGCCCATGTCGCGGCGCTCGACGAGAAGACCGGCCGGTCGCTGTGGCGCATCGACACCAAGCCCGAGCATGAGCGCGGTGGCGCCACCGGCGGCGGCGTGTCCTATGCCGACGGCCGTTTGTTCGCAGCGACGGGCTTCGCCGAGGTGGTGGCGCTCGATCCGGCCAGCGGCTCGGTCATATGGCGCAAGCGCGTGGCCGGTCCGGTGCGCGGCGCACCGACCGTGCAGGGCGGGCGCGTCCTGGTGCTGACCCTGGACAATCAACTGGTCGCGCTGTCGGCCAGCGATGGGACCCTGCAATGGTCGCACCAGGGCATCCTGGAAACCGCCGGCCTGCTGGGCGCCGCCAGCCCGGCCGCCACCGGCACGCTGGTCGTCGCTCCCTATTCCTCGGGCGAGCTGTTCGGGCTGCGGCCCGAGAACGGCCGCGTCGCGTGGCAGGAGAGCCTCGCCAACATCCGCCGCACCGGCGCGCTCAGCAACCTCGCCGACATCCGTGGCCTGCCGGTGGTCGATCGCGGCACCGTCTACGCCATCGGCCATTCCGGCCGCATGGTCGCCATCGACGAGCGCATCGGCAACCGCGTGTGGGAGGCCGAGATCGGTGGCGTCCAGACTCCGTGGTTGGCCGGCGACTACTTGTTCACCGTGACCAACGACGCCGAGCTGGTGGCCGTCACCCGTCAGGGCGGCCGCGCCCGTTGGGTGGCGCCGCTCGACCGCTACGAGGATCCCAAGGACAAGTCCGGCCCCATCGTCTGGGCGGGTCCGGTCCTGGCTGGCGGCCGGCTGTGGGTCGCCGGGTCGAACGGCAAGCTGCTCGGCCTGTCGCCGAACGACGGCGCGGTCGAGGTCACGCGCACGCTGCCGAAGGCGGCCTACTTGCCGCCGGTCGTCGCCAACAACACTCTCTATGTCCTCTGCGACAACGGGACGCTCGTCGCGTTCCGTTGACGGTTCTTGTCTGTTTTTAGGAAGCTCCTGGCGCCATGTCGTTCACAGTCGTTCTCGTCGGTCGGCCGAATGTCGGCAAATCGACCCTGTTCAACCGCTTGGCCGGCAAGAAGCTGGCGCTTGTGGACGACACGCCGGGCGTGACCCGCGATTGGCGCTCGGCCCCCGGCTGGGTTGGCGGCCTCTCTTTCACGGTGGTCGACACCGCCGGGCTTGAGGACGTCACCGACGACAGCATGGAGGCGCGGATGCGCCGCCAGACCGAAATGGCGCTGGAGCGCGCCGACGTCGCGCTGTTCATCATCGACGCGCGGGCCGGCGTGACTCCGCTCGACCGCCATTTCGCCTCGATCCTGCGCAAGAGCAAGACCCCGGTCCTGCTCGTCGCCAACAAGAGCGAAGGCAAGGCGTCGAAGTCGGGTCTCTACGAATCCTACGAGCTGGGGCTGGGCGACCCGATCCCGCTCTCCGCCGAGCACGGCGAGGGCATGGCCGATCTGGTCGAGGCCCTGCTGCCTTACGCTCCCAAGGAGGATGACGAGGCGGAAGTGGATGCGGTCGCCGTCGAAGCGTCCGATGAGGGGCCGGTTCCGATCGGCGACCAGCCGGAGACCGAAGCGGACCGCAGCAAGCCGATCCAGATCGCCATCGTCGGCCGTCCCAACGTCGGCAAGTCGACCCTGCTGAACAGCCTGGTCGGCGAGGAGCGGGTTCTGACCGGGCCGGAAGCCGGCATGACGCGCGACGCGATCAGCGTCGATTGGCAATGGCGCGACCGCCGGTTCAAGCTGGTCGACACCGCCGGCATGCGCCGCCGCGCCCGCGTCGACGAGAAGGTCGAGAAGCTGGCCGTCGCCGACACACTGCGCGTCATCCGCATGGCCAACGTCGTGATGCTGGTGGTCGACGCCGAGGCGATTCTCGACAAGCAGGATCTGAACATCGCCCGCATGGTGATCTCGGAAGGCCGCTCGCTGGTCATCGTCGTCAACAAGTGGGACATCGTCGAAGACCGCGCCATGGCCCTGCGGCAGGTCGAGGACAAGCTGGAAGCGGCGCTCGGCTACATCAAGGGCGTGAAGGTTGTCACCATCTCGGCGTTGAAGGGGCACAAGCTCGACACGCTGCTGGACGCCGTGGTCGACACCTACACGGTGTGGAACCGTCGCATCCCGACCTCTCAACTGAACCGCTGGATCGAGGGCGTGCTCGACCACCACCCGCCGCCCCTGATCGAGGGCCGCCGGGTGAAGATCCGCTACGTCACCCAGGTGAAGAGCCGCCCGCCGACCTTCGCGCTGTTCGTCAACAAGCCGCTGGAGCTGCCGGAAAGCTATCAGCGCTACCTGACCGGCCATCTGCGCGACAGCTTCGACCTGCCGGGCGTGCCGTTGCGGCTGCTGCTGCGCAAGGGCAAGAACCCCTTCGCGGACGAGTGATCGGGGGAGGGGTGGGGGCGAGGCTTACCTTGGCGGCTCCCACCCCGACGGGGCCATGGTGAACCCAGCGAATTCGAAGGCCGGCGCCACCGTGCAACTCACCAGCGACCAGCCTTCCAGGCCGCGCGCCGCTTGCCACGCGCCGACCGGCACCACAGCTTGCGGCCGCTCCCCGGCGGCGATGTCCATGCCGAGCCGATGAGTGCGGGTTTCCGCCTCGACCTCGTCGTAAATCAGAAGCTCCAGCGGCGCGCCGCCGTGCCACAGCCAGACCTCCACGGCGTCCACGCGGTGCCAGTGGGACCGCTCCCCGGCTTTCAGCAGAAAATAGATCGCGGTCACCGCCCCGCGCCCCTCGGCCGGCGCGCGGTAGGTCTCGACGTAATGCCCGCCTTCGGGATGCGGCTGGAGGCCGAGCAGAGCGATCAGCCGCTCGGCGTCGAGCGCGCCGGTCATCGGTCGTCCTCGTCGCTTTTCAGAACGTCGAGGTCGAAGGACACGTCGGTGTCCTCGTCGATCGTCGACAGAGCCAACTCCACGCCAAGCATCGGAACGCGCAACACACCCATGTCCGTCTCCTTTCGTCCGAAGAACGATCAGCGTAACACCGTCGCCTCCCGCGCCGCCGTGCCCAGCCCCTCACGCAGTCCAGGCAGCAACACGGCGCCCAACATGGCGATCACCGGCAGGAAGGCGTAGTCACCGCGCGCCGCTGCGTCGATCAGGTCGTTCGGGCTGTGCAGCTCGATCCGCATCTCCTCCAGGTCGCCGCTGTCGGGTTCGGCGACCTTGCGGGCGTTGCGGGCGTGGAACATGTGGCAGGCGCAGCCACGGTGATTGCCTTGCACCACGAAAGCGCCCAAGCCCGTCCAGTCATCGGATTCGTAGCCGGTCTCTTCCAGAAGCTCGCGTTTGGCGGCGGCCAGCGGATCCTCGCCAGGGGCAAGAGCGCCCGCCGGGAAGGTCAGGCTGACGCGCCGGGCGCCATGCTTGTAGGTGCGCAGCATGACAACATGGCCGTCTTCGGTCTCCACGAACATCAGCGCGTAGTCGGGCTGGTCCACCTGATAGAAGCTGTCGACCCGGCGGCCGTCGGGAAGCTCCACCGTCTCGGCGCGCACCTTCAGATAGGGGCTGGCGTCGAGAAGGTCCCGGCTGCCCAGCACCGTCCAGGGTTTCAGTTCGTCCGCATCCTTACCGGAGTCGCTCACGCGGCGGCTCCGTAGGGCGGCTGGGTGAAGCCGGCGGGGGAAAGGGTGAAGATCTCGCAACCGTCCTCGGTGATGCCGATCTGATGCTCGAACTGCGCCGACAGCGAGCGGTCGCGCGTCACCGTCGTCCAGCCGTCCGACAGGATCTTCACCTCGGGGCGGCCGGCGTTGATCATCGGCTCCACCGTGAAGACCATGCCGGGTTGCAGCAGCACGCCGGTGCCGGGCTTGCCGAAATGATCGACGTGCGGGGCGTCGTGGAAGACCTGCCCGATGCCGTGCCCGCCGAAATCGCGCACCACCGAGCAGCGGTTCGCCTCGGCCAGGGTCTGGATGGCGTGGCCGATGTCGCCCAGATGATTGCCGGGCCTGGCCTGGGCGATGCCGGCCATCATGCAGCGGTAGGTCAGGTCGACCAGCTTGCGCGCCTTCACGCCGATCTTGTCGCCGACGAAATACATGCGGCTGTTGTCGCCGTACCAGCCGTCCACGATCGTCGTCACGTCGATGTTGACGATGTCGCCTTCGGCCAGACGCTTGTCGTCGCTGGGGATGCCGTGGTTCACGACGTGGTTGGGCGAGATGCAACTGGCCTTTGGGTAGCCGTGGTAACCGATGGTGGCGGGGATGCCGCCGCGTTCGCGCTGGAACGTCTCGATCAACTGGTCGAGATGGCCGGTGCTGACGCCCGGCACCACGAAGGGGCCGATGTAGTCCAGGATCTCCGCCGCCAGCCGGCACGCCTTGCGAATCGCCTCGAACCCTTCCGGTCCGTGCAGGACGATGCGTTTGCCTTCCTTGTCCGCCACAAATTCCCCGCTGTTCGCTGTCGCAATGATTTGTCGATGTCGCGCCGTAAACTATCACCTCGGCGGACCGAAAAAAGCCCCCGCTTTTTCATGGCTGGAATCGTAGGATTCCGGGCGGTCCCTTGCTATATGTTGCCCGCCTTACCCCCATCGGACTACCAGACCTTTGGCCAAGCCCACCACCCGTTACGTCTGCCAAGCCTGCGGCGCGTCCTTTCCCAAATGGGCCGGGCGCTGCGACGCCTGCGGCGAATGGAACAGCCTGGTCGAGGAGGCCGCGCCCGACGCGGCGCCCAAGAGCATGGGCGGCGCGCGCGGCCGGCGGCTGGAGTTCGTCGGTTTGGATGGGCTGAGCAGCGCGCCGCCCCGCCGGATGACCGGCATCGCCGAGTTCGACCGGGTGTGCGGCGGCGGGCTGGTGCCCGGCTCGGCCATCCTGATCGGCGGCGACCCCGGCATTGGCAAATCGACCCTGTTGCTCCAGGCGATGGCGCGGCTGGCCCAGACCCACCGCTGCGCCTACGTCTCGGGCGAGGAGGCGGTGGATCAGGTGCGGCTGCGGGCGCAGCGGCTGGGCTGCGCGGCGGCCCCGGTCGATCTGGCCTCGGCGACCAGCGTGCGCGACATCGTCGCCTCGCTGGACGAGACGAACGGCCCCGAGATCATCGTCATCGATTCGATCCAGACCATGTATGTGGACAATCTGGACAGCGCCCCCGGCACCGTGGCCCAGGTCCGCGCCAGCGCGCAGGAGTTGATCCGCGTCGCCAAGCGGCGCGGCGTCGTGCTGCTGCTGGTCGGTCACGTCACCAAGGAAGGCATGATCGCCGGCCCCCGCGTGCTGGAGCACATGGTGGACACGGTGCTGTATTTCGAGGGCGAGCGCGGCCACCAGTTCCGCATCCTCCGCGCGGTGAAGAACCGCTTCGGCCCGACCGACGAGATCGGCGTCTTCGAGATGAGCGACGGCGGTCTGGGGGAGGTCGCCAACCCGTCCGCCCTGTTCCTGGCCGAGCGGCGCGGCGACGTGTCGGGCGCCGCCGTCTTCGCCGGAATGGAGGGCACGCGCCCCGTGCTGGTCGAGGTGCAGGCGCTGGTCGCGCCCTCGCCGCTGGGCACGCCGCGCCGGGCGGTGGTCGGTTGGGATTCGGCGCGGCTCGCCATGGTGCTGGCGGTGCTGGAGGCGCGCTGCGGCGTGCAGATCGGCGCCAACGACGTGTATCTGAGCGTGGCCGGCGGCCTGCGCATCACCGAGCCGGCGGCCGATCTGGCGGTCGCCGCCGCGCTGGTGTCCTCGCTGACCGGGGAGCCGGTGCCGGCCGACGCGGTGGTGTTCGGCGAACTCGGCCTGTCGGGCGAGGTCCGCGCCGTGAGCCAGACCGACACCCGCCTCAAGGAAGCCGCCAAGCTTGGTTTCGCCTCCGCGATCTTCCCGGCCCGGCGGGCGGGGGGACGCGGCAAGAGCAACGACAACGGATTGAAGACGGTGGAACTCCAGCATCTGGGCGAACTGATGCCGCTGTTCCAGCCCAACGCGCGGCCCTCCCGGCCGCGCCGCCGCGACGACGAGTGAAGGCACAAGAGGTCATGGAGAATTTTCCCGTCAACCCGGCGGATCTCGCCGTCATCGTCGTGCTGCTGCTGGCGGCGCTGCTGGCCTTCAGCCGGGGCATGGTGGCGGAGGTGCTGTCCGTCGCCGCCTGGGCCGGGGCGGCGGTGGTCACGCTCTACGCGCTGCCTCACGCGCTGCCGCTGGTGCAGACCTACATCAAGTTCGAGATGGTGGCCTACGCCGTCGCCGCCGTCGGACTTTACGTCGTGGCGCTGGTCGTGCTGACCCTGCTGGGACGGTCGGTGTCGCGCGGCGTGCAGAATTCCGGGCTGTCGGCGCTCGACCGCTCGCTGGGCTTCGTTTTCGGGCTGGCCAAGGGTGCCATTCTGGTCTCGGTGGCCTATCTCTTCTTTATCTGGCTGGTTCCGAACACGGCGGAGCATCCCGTCTGGTTGCAGACCGCCAAGACCCGTCCGTTCCTGGCGAGCGGCGCGGCGGCGATCTACGATTTCGTGCCCGAGAACCTGCGCAAGGAAGGGTTGGGACAACTGAACGTGGCAAGCGAGCGCGCCCGGCAGGCGATCGAGGCCAAGGAGGCGCTGGACCGCCTGTCCACACCGGTGCCCAGCCTCCCGAAGACCGGGGGTGCGTCCTCGCCGGATACCGGTTATAAGGACCGGGACCGCGCCGAAATTGAACGGTTGATGCAGAACGCGAAGTGAAAAGCGCGATTTCTGCTCTTTTTCGTTGTGTGTTCACCGCGTTGACGGCGCCCGCGACAGGCGCTTTTTACGAAGGACCTTGAGATGCTGACGACGCATCCGTTCGACGACGACAAGCTGCGCGAGGAGTGCGGCGTGTTCGGCATCTACGGCAACCCGCAGGCGGGCGCCATCACCGCGCTGGGGCTCCACGCCCTCCAGCACCGTGGTCAGGAGGCGGCGGGCATCGTCAGCTTCGACAACGGCCGCTTCCATCTTCAGCACACGCTGGGCCTCGTCGGCGACCATTTCAGCTCCGAGGCGGTGATCGCCAAGCTGAAGGGCGGCACCGCCATCGGCCACGTCCGCTACGCCACCACCGGCGACACCTCGATCCGCAACGTCCAGCCGCTCTACGCCGATTTCGAGTTCGGCGGCTTCGCGCTGGCCCACAACGGCAACCTGACCAACGCGCAGACCCTGCGCCGCCAGCTGGTCCGCCGCGGCTGCCTGTTCCAGTCCTCCACCGACACCGAGGTCATCGTCCACCTGATGGCGACGGCGCGCGGCGGTTCGCCGGTCGACCGGCTGATCGAGGCGGTGCGGCAGGTCGAGGGCGCCTTCTCGCTGGTGGCGCTGACCGCCAACGAGGTGATCGGCGTGCGCGACCCGCTGGGCGTGCGCCCGCTGGTGCTGGGGCGTCTGGGCGACACCCACATCCTGACCAGCGAGACCTGCGCGCTTGACATCGTCGGCGCCGAGCTGGTGCGCGACGTCGAGCCGGGCGAGATGATCGTCATCGACGGCAGCGGCGTCCACAGCATGCGGCCGTTCCAGCCGCGCGGCCGCCGCTTCTGCATCTTCGAATACATCTACTTCGCGCGGCCCGACAGCGTGATGGAGGGCACCTCCGTCTATCAGGCCCGCCAGCGCATCGGCGCCGAGCTGGCGCGCGAGGCCGGGGTTGCCGCCGACGTGATCGTTCCGGTGCCGGACAGCGGCGTGCCGGCGGCGCTGGGCTACGCGGTGGAGAGCGGGATTCCCTTCGACCTGGGCATCATCCGCAACCACTACGTCGGCCGCACCTTCATCGAGCCGACCGACCAGATCCGCCACCTCGGCGTGAAGCTGAAGCACAACGCCAACCGCGCGATGATCGAGGGCAAGCGGGTCGTGCTGGTGGACGATTCCATCGTGCGCGGCACGACGTCGAAGAAGATCGTCGAGATGGTGCGCGCCGCCGGGGCCGCCGAGGTTCACATGCGGATCTCCAGCCCGCCGACCTCGCACCCCTGCTTCTACGGCATCGATACGCCCGAGCAGAGCAAGCTGCTGGCCCACCGCATGACGGTCGAGCAGATGCGCGACTTCATCCAGGCCGACAGCCTCGCTTTCATCTCGCTGGATGGTCTGTACCGGGCGATGGGCGAGGAGAAGCGCGATCCGAAGACGATCAGCTACTGCGATGCCTGCTTCACCGGCGACTACCCCATCGCGTTGACCGACACGCTGGACCAGCCGCAGGTCGAGATCAACGTCGCCGTGCGGGCGTAATGTCAGAACTCCCTCTCCCGCTCCGGGAGAGGGAAGGGGCCCGCTGAAAGCGGGAAGGGTGAGGGGCTATCGGGCGTGGTACGCAATCCATGTTCCGATAGCCCCTCACCCTCCCACCGCTCCGCGGCGGGTCCCCTCCCTCTCCCGGGGCGGGAGAGGGCAAACACCCTCCCGAACCCGAAGAGCCTCCCATGTCACGTTTGTCCGGCCGCATCGCTCTCGTCACCGGCGCGTCGCGCGGCATTGGCGCCGCCGTCGCCAAGCGGTTCGCCGCCGAGGGCGCGCACGTCATCCTGACCGCCCGCACCGTCGGCGGGCTGGAGGAGGTGGACGACGCCATCCTCAAGGCCACCGGCCGCAACGCGACTCTGGTGCCGTTGGATCTGCGCGACTACGACAAGATCGACCAGTTGGGCTTCTCGGTCTACGAGCGCTTCGGCAAGCTCGACATCCTGGTCAGCAACGCCGGCGCCCTGGAGGCGCTCGGCCCCATCGCCCAATACGATCCCAAGCTGTGGTCGCGGGTGATGGACCTGAACGTCACGTCGAACTACCGGCTGATCCGCTCCTTCGACCGGCTGCTGCGCACGTCGGAGGCCGGCCGCGCGGTCTTCGTGACCTCGTCGGCGGCCAAGGCGCCCTATCCCTACTGGAGCCCCTACGGCGCCAGCAAGGCGGCGCTGGAAATGGTCGTGAAGACCTACGCGATGGAGATCGCGGCGTCGCCGCTGCGGGTCAACCTGATCGACCCCGGCGTGGTCGCGACCAAGATGCGCACCCAGGCCTTCCCCGGCGAGGACCCGAAGTCGATCACCCAGCCCGATCAGGTCACCGACCGTTTCGTCGATCTGGCCGAGACCGCCTGCACCCTGCATGGCGAGATCGTGTCGGCCCAGTAAGGCCATCCGTCAGGCTAAAACACCGAAAGGCGGAGAAACGGGCGTCGGCCGCGTTTCTCCGCCGTGCGGGGTTCGGGCATCTGAAAAACTCAACGGATCTGCTTAGCGGACCTGAGGCGTCAAGGTTGTGCCCTGGGCGTCGGGGCTGAACAGGGCGGCGCGCAGCTTGCGGTACAGTTTGCGAATGTACTCGGCGCGCATCTGGCGGGCGGCGAGCATGATTTCGTCGTGGCTGCGCGGGTCGCGTTGGTAGACGATGGTCTTGGACATGGCAGGGAAATCTCCTCGTTGAGAGAGACGTCCCCTCCCCGGACTTTCTTGTTTCGCCTTGGAAGTTAGGGCAACAGGACTGTCCTAAGAAGCGCTATGCGCGCATTGCCGACCAACGCTCCCCGTATCAGCTTGACCAATCAATATGAGTGCGAATTGTTCCGGCTTGCCGCCATGAGGCCTTTGGCTTAACGGTCCTTGTCATCCCGGCCGCCGTCCACCGCCACGTTGCGGTCGTCGACGATCCGGTCGTCCCGGACCTGTTCCGGCTGCGACCGGTCGCGGCCGTCCTCACGGCGCTGGGGCAGGGGGCCGGTGCCGAGCGCGCGGGCCTCCTCGCTGCCGGGAATGCCGTAATCTTCCTCGGCGCCGGGGCCTTCGACGTTCTGGAAGCCCATCTCGCGCTCGTCCACGTCCGGCTGTTCGCGGGTGTCACGGATGTCGAGCGGGACCTTGCGCTGGTCGGTGGCCATGATGGTGTCTCCTTGTTGTGGCGATTCCCGCAGCATCAACAGAAGGAGAGCGCACTCGTCACCGTGCGGACGTCGAACCAGGCGCCGACGCTGTGGCGCAGGTCGTTGCGGCGGTGCTGCTCCGGGGCCGGGGCGATGTCCCACAGCCACGACACGTCGGGGGCGGGCAGGGCGAGGCCCCAGGCCGAGTCCTCGCGCTCCAGCACGGCCCCGCCGCGCAGCCACAGGTTCTCCGTGTCGGTGAACAGCGCGGCGCTGTCGGCGGCGCCCGCCAGCCACTCCAAATGGTCGCGGGCGAGGCGCTGGGCGAAGGCCAGCCGGTCGGCGTCGGGGAGGGCCGGGACGCGGCGCTCGACGGCCTCCAGCGGCATCAGCGGCAGTTGGGAGAACAGGTTGCACGACACCGCAAAGGCGAAGCGTCCGCCGGGCGCGGGGGGCGGCGTGAAATCCGTGGGCAGCGCCCGTCCCGCGTCCAGTGCGGCGGCCAGGGGAACCAGCGCCCCGGTCACGTCCATCGCCACCAGCCGGACGTTGGGAAGCCGCGCCACCCGTCGCCGCACCGAGCGGGCGTGCAGGATGTCGACCAGCACCAACTCGTCGAAGCGGGTGGCCAGTTCCTCCAGCGGCAGCTCGATCAGCAGCCCCGACCCGGCGACCATCGCCCGCCCGCCGGTCTTCTCCCCTTGCAGAGCCCGCTCCATCGCCTGGGTCACGAAACGCCGGCAGGCGGCGACGTGCGGCGCCCAGGCACGGCTCTGGCGCCGGTAGCGCGCGCCAAGCGCCACCGTCTCGCCCAGATAGCCCAGCCGGCGCGCCAGCGGGTCGCAGGGGGTGGTCAGATATTCGAACGCTTCGCGCAGCATCGGCGGTTTGCCCTCCGTCCCCCCTTGACCCGCGACGGTGGCAAGGTACCTATGGCGGCATGGTCGAGATCAAGAGGAAAACGGCTCTCGTCACCGGAGCCGGCAAGCGCATCGGGCGTGCCATCGCGCTCGATCTGGCGTCCCAGGGCTGGGGCGTCGCCGTTCATTACCACCGTTCCCGCGCCGACGCCGACGCTGTCGTCGCGCAGATCGAGGGGATCGGCGGCCGCGCCGCCGCCTTCCCCGCCGATCTGGGACGGGAGGAGGAGGTGAGGGCGCTTGTCCCCACCGTGGCGGAACGGCTGGGCGGCCTGACCCTTCTGGTCAACAACGCCTCCCGCTTCGAGCGCGACGAGGTCGCCGACGCGACCCGCGAGTCCTGGGACACGCACATGGAGGCCAACCTGCGCGCGCCCTTCGTGTTGTCGCAGGAGTTCGCGTCCCGGTTGCCGGACGGGCAGGGCGGGCTGATCGTCAACCTGCTGGACCAGCGGGTGTGGAATCCGACCCCGCACTTCGTGTCCTATACGGTGTCGAAGATGGGGCTGTGGGCGCTGACCCGCACGCTGGCCCAGGCGCTGGCCCCGCGCATCCGCGTCAACGGCATCGGCCCCGGCCCGACCCTGCGCAACGAGCGCCAGTCCGAGGCGGAGTTCGCCGCCCAATGGGACTCGACCCCGCTGCGCCGTGGCGCGACGCCGGAGGAGATCTGCGCGGCCATCCGCTTCCTGATTTCCGCCCCGGCGGTGACCGGCCAGATGATCGCCCTGGACGGGGGCGAGCATCTCGGCTGGGCGCAGCCGACGCATGGTTTCGTGCCCGTCGAATGAGCGGGGACGGAGGCCGGGCGCGGACGGCGGCGGTGGGTCTTTTCGGGCCGGCGGCGGGCACCCGGCCGAAAAGGAACGCGCCTTTTACACAGGTGCCCAAGCCGGCGCAAGAGGCCGTTTGCGGGCCATGGCATTTTTGTGCCACTGCGACATTTGGCGCTTCCACTTTCGTTCCTTGTAAATGAAATCAACGAGTTAGCATAATTGCCTATTTTTTAGGCATATGTGGGCGAGCCGTTGCGGCGCTTGGCTCCGAACGTGATAGCACCTTCGTTATCGACAAACTTATCCACAGGAACGGTGGATAGTCTTTTCGGCTGGTGGGTTGGTGCGGTCGCGCCTTTCGTGTGGGGGATGGTTGACCCCGCGCGCCGGCTCGACGACATTCGGCCCATGTCCGAAACGCATTCTTCCGACCCGGTGTCCAGCCCGCCTTCCGACCCTGTTCCGGATGCCGCGCCGCAGCGCGCCCGCCGCCGCCCGGCCGACCTCGCGCGCGGGGTCGAGATCATCCGCGAGCATCTGAAGACCCTGCCGCAGACCCCCGGCGTCTACCGCATGCTGGCGGGCGACGGGGCGGTGCTCTACGTCGGCAAGGCGCGCAACCTGAAGCGCCGGGTGACCAACTACACCCAGGTCGCCAAGCTGCCGGTCCGTCTCCAGCGCATGGTGTCGGAAACCGAGACGATGGAGTTCGTCAACACCCACACCGAGGTGGAGGCGCTGCTTCTCGAATCGAATCTGATCAAGCGGCTGATGCCGCGCTACAACGTGCTGTTGCGGGACGACAAGACCTTTCCGCACATCATGATCACCAAGGACCACGACTACCCGCAGTTGACCAAGCATCGCGGCGCGCGCGGCCGGGACGCCGACTATTTCGGTCCCTTCGCCTCGGCCGGCGCGGTCAACCGGACGATCACCGCGTTGCAGCGCGCCTTCCTGCTGCGCAACTGCGCCGACACGGTGTTCGCCGCGCGCTCGCGCCCTTGCCTGCAATACCAAATCAAGCGCTGCACCGCGCCCTGCGTCGGCCGCGTCACCCCGGCCGAGTATCAGGCCCAGGTGGGGCTGGCCCGCGCCTTCCTGTCCGGCAAGAGCCGCGACATCCAGACCGAGTTCGTGGCGAAGATGACGGAAGCCTCCGACGCCATGGATTTCGAGGCGGCGGCGCGCTACCGAGACCGAATCCGCGCGCTGACCGCGATCCAGGCCCACCAGGACATCAACGTCGAGGGGGTGGTGGAGGACGCCGACGTGGTCGCCGCCCACGCCGAGGGCGGGGTGACCTGCGTGCAGGTGTTCTTCTTCCGGGGCGGGCGCAACTACGGCAACCGCGCCTATTTCCCCAGCCACGACAAGGCGGCGGAAACCGAGGATGTGCTGGCCGCCTTCATCGCCCAATTCTACGAGAACAAGGCCGCGCCGCCGCTGGTGTTGGTCAGCCACGCTCTGCCCGAACTGGACCTGCTGACCGAGGCGCTGTCCCTGCGCGCCGGCCACAAGGTCGAGCTGACCGAGCCCAAGCGTGGCGAGAAGCGTCGGATCGTCGAGCATGCCCTGACCAACGCGCGGGAGGCCCATGGCCGCCGGCTGGCCGAAAGCTCGTCGCAGGCGCGGTTGCTGGAGGGGGTGGCCGGGGTGTTCGGCATGGATTCCCCGCCGGAGCGGGTGGAGGTCTACGACAACTCCCACATCCAGGGCGCCCACGCCATCGGCGCCATGATCGTCGCCGGGCCGGAGGGGTTCATCAAGAACGCCTACCGCAAGTTCAACATCCGCAGCGAGGCGGCGGCCGGCGACGACTTCGCCATGATGCGCGAGGTGCTGACCCGCCGATTCGGCCGCGCCCTGAAGGAGGATCCGGAGCGCACGCTCGGCACGTGGCCCGATCTGGTGCTGATCGACGGCGGCGTCGGGCAGTTGAACGTGGCGCTGGAGGTCTTCGCCGAACTGGGGATCGACGACGTGACGCTGGTCGGCATCGCCAAGGGTCCCGACCGCGACGCCGGGCGCGAGCATTTCCTGATGGAGAACCGGCCGCCTTTCCAGATGGAGATGCGCGACCCGGTGCTGTATTTCCTGCAACGGCTGCGCGACGAGGCCCACCGCTTCGCCATCGGCACCCACCGGGCCAAGCGCACCAAGGCCATCAGCAAATCCCCCATCGACGAGATCGCCGGCATCGGCCCGTCGCGCAAGAAGGCGCTGCTGCACCATTTCGGCAGCGGGGCGGCGGTGGCGCGCGCCGGGCTGGCCGATCTGGAATCCGTGGAGGGGATCAATCGGACAGTGGCGAAAAAGATATACGATCACTTCCATCCCGACGGTTAGAATGGGGATGCGCGTATCAATCGTGTCCTCCAGCGGTTCGAGCTTCCGATCATGTTGACCAGCCTGCCCAACCTGCTGACCCTCTCGCGCATCGCGGTGATCCCGCTGGTCGTCGGGTTGTTCTACATTCCGGAGGCCTGGGCGGCCTACACCGCCTGCGGGTTGTACGCCGCCGCCTGCATCACCGACTGGTTCGACGGCTACCTCGCCCGCGCCTGGGCGCAGGAGAGCGTGATCGGCAAGTTCCTCGACCCCATCGCCGACAAGCTGCTGGTGGCGGCGACGCTGATCATGCTGGCCGGGTTCGGACGTCTGGGCGGTCTGTCGATTCTCCCGGCGGTGACCATCCTGCTGCGCGAGGTGCTGGTGTCGGGCCTGCGCGAGTATCTGGCGGGGCTGCACGTCGGCGTCCCGGTGACGTGGCTGGCGAAGTGGAAGACCGCGATCCAGATGGTGGCGCTGGGCTTCCTGATCGTCGGCGACTACAGCCCGCCGGAGGTGCCCTCGACGATCATCGGCACGGTGGGCCTGTGGATCGCGGCGGCGCTGACCTTCTACACCGGCTGGGACTACATGCGCGCCGGCCTCACCCACATGATGGCCGAGCAGCCGTCCAAGCGCGGCGCCGCCGCCCGCTCGGCCGGTTGACGGGGGCGCGGCCATGGAGATTTTCGGCCTGACCGGCTGGAGCGGCAGCGGGAAGACCGCGCTGATGGTCCGTCTGCTCCCGGCACTGACCCGCCGGGGCCTGCGCGTGTCCACCGTGAAGCACGCTCACAAGGGTTTCGACATCGACCATCCCGGCAAGGACAGCCACGATCATCGTCTGGCCGGCGCCACCGAGGTGCTGGTCAGCTCGCCCTACCGCTGGGCGCTGATGCACGAGCTGCGCGACGAGCCGGAGCCGGCCTTGGCCGACCTGCTGCCCAAGCTGGCGCCGGTCGACCTGCTGCTGATCGAGGGCTTCAAGCGCGACGCGCACGCGAAGATCGAGGTGTGGCGCTCGGCGGTTGGCAAGCCGCTGATCGCGCGCGACGATCCCAGCATCGTCGCGGTGGCGAGCGACGGCGCGGTGCCGGGCTGCCCGGTGCCGGTGCTCGACCTCAACGACGCGGAGGCGGTCGCCGCCTTCGTGGTGGAGCGCTGCGGTCTTGAGGGCGCGTCGGCCCGCTAGCCGGCGCTTTACAAGCCGCGCGCGTTCGGCTAAGACACTCGCATGATCCGCATGGCCATCACCACCACGACTACGAAAAAAGCGACTCGCTGCGGCGGGCCGTCTCGTGGCGTGTGCTGATCGGACCGACCAGCGTTTCTTCCACGAGGCAGGCCCCGCCGGACACGGACGGGGCCTCGTCGTATCCGGGGTCTGCGGTTCGGTCCGATCACCAGGACTAGACAAGGACGGAACCCCGACAATGAGCATCGATCAAGCCAGCCGCCCCGCCCCCCGCCGCGTCGCCGTCGTCGGCGCCACCGGCGCCGTCGGGCGCGAAATGGTCAGCGTTCTCCACGCCCGCAACTTCCCGGTCTCCGAGATCGGCCTCTTCGCGTCGGAACGCAGCGCCGGCAAGGTGCAGGAAGGCCCCTACGGCGCGCTGACCCTCCAGGCGTTCGACGCCGAGGTGGTCAAGGGCTACGACGTCGTCCTGCTGGCCGTGTCGGGCGATTTCGCCAAGGAGCACGCCAAGAACCTCGCCTCGGCCGGCGCCTTGGTGATCGACAACAGCTCCGCCTTCCGCTACGACGCCGACATCCCGCTGATCGTGCCCGAGATCAACGCCCACGCCTTCCAGGGAGGCGGCCGTCTGATCGCCAACCCGAACTGCACGACGGCCATCGCCGTGGTGGCGCTCGGCCCCCTGCACAAGGCCTTCGGCCTGAAGCGCGTGATCGTCTCGACCTATCAGGCGACCAGCGGCGCCGGGGCCGAGGGCATGGCGGAGCTTGAGGAGCAGACGCGCAACCAGCTGGACGGCAAGCCGGTCACCAACAGCGTGTTCCGTCACCCGATCCCGTTCAACCTGATCCCGCAGATCGACGCCTTCCAGGAGAACGGCTACACCAAGGAAGAGATGAAGGTCACCTGGGAGACGCGGAAGATCCTGGAGATCGCCGATCTGCCGCTGAGCTGCACGGCCGTGCGCATCCCGACCTACCGGGCGCATTCGGAAGCCATCACCATCGAGACGATCCAGCCGGTCACGCCCGCCGCCGCCCGCGCGGTGCTGGCCGACGCCGCCGGCGTCAAGCTGACCGACGACCCGGCCAACGGCGTCTACCCGATGCCGCTGAACGCCGCCGGCCAGTACGACGTCGAGGTCGGCCGCATCCGCACCAATTTGGTGTTCGGCGACCATGGCCTCGACCTGTTCGTCTGCGGCGACCAGCTTCTGAAGGGCGCCGCCCTGAACGCAGTGCAGATCGCAGAACTGGATCTGTAAAAATTCAATCAAAGGTGGAAGCGATGATTCATTTCATCGCTTTCATTTTTTCTGCGGTATTCCGCCGCTATTTGTCGCTTATGCTTTCTTGCACAAGGCCGCCTTTCAGAACTTAATGCACCGCAAGGCACAACCGAAAATCGGTGAAAGTTGCCTTCATGCATTACAATTGAAAGAAAGAGGGCGGAAAATGGAAGGCTTTTTCATCGGTCAGATCATTCTGGTTTCCTTCAACAACATTCCCCAGGGTTTCGTGCCGTGCGAAGGGCAGTCGGTGAGCCCGCGGAATGAAGGCGGTCATCGTTGGGACGCCGTCTATTCCCTGCTCGGCGACAAGTTCGGCTACGACTTTGCCAAGAACGAGTTCAAGCTGCCCGATCTGCGCGGGAAGTCTCCTGATCCCAGCCTGCGCTATCTGATCTGCGTCGACGGCGTCTACCCCACTCCCCAGTGATCTCTCGACGGCAAAAAGCCGCAAGGTTCTGGAAAGCGGAACCGCCGGCTGCTATGTAGTGCCGTAAGGGCCGATGGGCGCGTGTCGTCTGTCGGCCCTTTTCGCCGTTTGCATCCTTTTGTCGCTTCAGTCACGGGAACCGCGCATGTCCGAGCTTCAGGACGCCGTCTCCCGGCGTCGGACCTTCGCCATCATCGCGCACCCCGACGCCGGCAAGACCACCCTCACGGAAAAGCTGCTGCTGTTCGGCGGCGCCATCCAGATGGCGGGCGCCGTCAAGGCGCGCGGCGAGCAGCGCCGCGCCAAGTCCGACTGGATGAAGGTGGAGCGCGAGCGCGGCATTTCCGTGACCGCTTCGGTGATGACCTTCGATTACGACGGGCGCACCTTCAACCTGCTCGACACGCCGGGCCACGAGGATTTCTCGGAGGACACCTACCGGACGTTGACCGCCGTGGACAGCGCGGTGATGGTGATCGACGGCGCCAAGGGCATCGAGGCGCAGACCCTGAAGCTGTTCGAGGTCTGCCGTCTGCGCGACGTGCCGATCATCACCTTCTGCAACAAGATGGACCGCGAGGCCCGCGACCCCTTCGACCTCATCTCGGAGATCGAAAGCTCGCTGGCGCTGGAGGTCACCCCGGCCAGCTGGCCGATCGGCATGGGCCGCGACTTTCTGGGCTGCTACGACCTGCTCCGCGACCGGCTGATCCTGATGGACCGCAGCAAGGGCGACGAGATCGACGAGGGCATTGAGTGCAACGGCCTCGACGATCCTAAGCTGGACGAGCTGTTGCCCACCCACGCCGCCGCCAAGCTGCGGGAAGAGGTGGAGATGGCGCGTGGCCTGATGCCGCCCTTCGACCTGGACTCCTACCGCGCCGGCCATCTGACGCCGATCTATTTCGGCTCCGCCATCAACAACTTCGGGGTCCGTGAGCTGCTGGCCGGTCTGGCCGAGGTCGCGCCGCCGCCGCGCCCGCAGCCGGCCGACCCTCGCACCGTCCAGCCCGACGAGGAGAAGGTCACCGGCTTCGTGTTCAAGGTCCAGGCCAATATGGATCCGAACCACCGCGACCGCATCGCCTTCGTCCGCCTCTGCTCCGGCCGCTACCGGCGCGGCGCGAAGCTGAAGCACATCCGCTCGGGCAAGCTGATGGCGGTGAACAACGCCGTCCTCTTCCTGGCCCGCGACCGCGAGGTGGCGGAAGAGGCGTGGCCGGGCGACATCATGGGCATCCCCAACCACGGCAGCTTGCGCATCGGCGACACGTTGACCGAGGGCGAGGAGCTGCGCTTCACCGGCGTGCCGAGCTTCGCCCCGGAGCTGCTGCAGCGCGTCCGCCCGGACGATCCCATGCGCGTCAAGCATCTGCGCAAGGCGTTGGAGCATTTCGCGGAGGAGGGGGCTTCCCAGGTGTTCAAGCCGCTGACCGGGGCCGACTGGGTCGTCGGCGTCGTCGGTCCGCTCCAGTTCGAGGTCCTGGCGTCGCGCATCGAGGCGGAATACGGGCTTCAGGCTCGTTTCGAGGGGGCCGGGCTCGACGCAGCGCGCTGGATCGAGACCGACGACAAGGTCCAGTTGGAGAAGTTCATCGACCTCAACCGGTCGGCGATCGCGGAAGACCATGACGGCGCGCTGGTGTTCCTGGCCCGCAACGCGTGGCATCTCAACCGCTCGCAAGAGGATTACCCGAGCTTGCGTTTCCTCAAGACCCGCGAACAGAACCGCAAAGTCCAAACCATCATCTGAAAGCAGCAGGGCGGTTCGATTTTGTGTCGAACCGCCCGTGCTCCAGAAAAATTACCGCGATTGTGTGTGTTTCGCGGGCAACGGACGTTTCTTCTATCTCTTTCGATTGGTGGATGGACGGATTGGTGGCTTGACGGCGCTCAATCCTTGGACAAGCGTGTCACTCTTTCGAGGCAGTGCCGGTGCGGTCCGGCTCCCTTGGCACCGGTGCCGCCGTGCCGGCGATGCCGGATCACATGGAAGAGGCCCGGCATGGCGATGGGACTGGAATCGGGCTGGGATGCGAGCGACTTCGTGCCGCACGGCGTCTGTCTGCTGTGGAGAACCGACATCCTGGCGCTCCACGTCGCCGCCGACGTGCTGACCGGCCTGTCCTATTTCTCCATCCCGCTCGCCTTGCTCTATTTTGTCCATCGTCGGCGCGATATCGAACTCGGCTGGGTCGCGTTGCTGTTCGCCCTGTTCATCGTCGCTTGCGGGTCCACGCATTTCTTCAGCGTCTGGACCCTGTGGAACGCGGATTACGTCACCGAGGGCGTGGTCAAGGCCTTCACGGCGCTGGTCTCGCTGCTGACCGCGGCCACGCTGTGGGTGCTGATGCCGCGCCTGCTGGCTCTCCCCAGCCCGCGCCAACTGGCCGAGGCCAACGCCGCCCTGCACCGCGAGATCGAGATCCGGAAGCAGGCCGAGCAGCGCTACGCAGGTTTCTTCAACAATCTGGACGAGGCGCTCTTCATCGTCTCGATCCAGCCGGACGGGCAGTTCGTCTTCGACGCGATCAACCCGGCCCTGGCGCGGGCAACCGGTCTGGATCCGGAGCAGTTGCGGGGCCGTCCGGTCACCGAGGCGCTGGGGCATGAACTGGCCGGCAGCGTCATGGCGCACTACGCCGAATGCCGCGACGGTGGCGTCCCTGTCGATTACGAAGAGGTCCTGGACCTTCCGGCCGGTCGGCGGGACTTCCACACGGTGCTGGTGCCGGTGCGCGACGCCGACGGGCGGGTCGTCCAGATTCTCGGCAGCGGACGCGACATCACGGACCGCAAGCGCTTTCAGGAGGACGCCGTCCAGACCACCAAAATGGCGACACTGGGCACGCTGGCGGCGGGTATGGCGCATGAGATGAGCCAGCCCCTGAACGTCATCCGCCTGTGGACCGAGAACATGCTGACCCGCCTTAGGGACGGCGCGGTCGATTCGGACCGGATCGAACGGGCGATGACGCTGGTGATCAACCAGACCGAGCGCATGGGCAAGCTGATCGACCATGTCCGCATGTTCGGACGGCGCGACGACGGCGGATACTGCGGCTTCGCGCCGGGCGAAACCGTGCGTAACGCCCTCGATCTGGTTCGTCACCAGTACGAACTGGAGAACATCGCGCTGTTCGAGGACGTCGCCCCGGTGTCGGGCGAGGTGCGGGGCCGGCCGCTTCAACTGGAACAGGTGGTGCTGAACCTGCTGTCCAACGCGCGCGACGCCATCCAGGCGCGGCGCGCGGCCGGCGGGGATGCCGGGCGCATCGACGTCGTGGTGCAGGGCGACGCGACCTTGGATTTTGCCGTCATCCAGGTGACGGACGATGGTGGCGGGATCGATTCCGCCATTCTGCCGCGCATTTTCGATCCTTTTTTCACCACCAAGGACGTGGGAAGCGGAACGGGGCTTGGCTTGTCCATCGGTTATGGCATCATCGACTCGATGAACGGTCGCATCGAGGCCGTCAACGTCGAATTGGATGGCGGACGCCGGGGCGTGTGCTTCACCATCACGCTTCCGGTTCAGCCGTTATCCCTTCAGGACAGGGAACTGTCGCATGCCTGAACCCTTCCACATACTGGTTGCGGAGGACGAGGCCCTAGCTGCCCTGGCGCTGGAGGATTTCCTGTCGATCAAGGGCTTCCGGGTGACGCTGGCCGGTGACGGAATCGAGGCGCTGGAACGTTTCGCCGAGGATCCCGCCGATTTGCTGATCACCGACCTGCGCATGCCGCGCATGGACGGTCACGCCCTGATCCGCGCGATGCGGGAGCGCTGCGCAAACCTGCCGGTCCTGGTGATGACCGGCTTCTTGACCCACGACAGCGATCTGACCCACGAACGTTGGAAGCCTTTGGAAATCCTCAGTAAGCCGGTCAACCCGCAGACAATCGTCAGCACGTTGAAACGCATGCTGGAATCGCCGCAGGGTCAGTCGCGGGAAGCTTGAGAGGAAAGAACGGGGCCGTCAGGCGAAGCTGTCGGTCAGGCCGAGATTCTTCAGGGAGAACCCGGCGTCCTTGCAGATCTGCTGGATCTTATGGATCTCGGCGGACACTTGGGGGCTGAGGCTCGTGACCGGGGGCGTCGCTATGATCTGGCGGAACAGGCCCTGATGCGCCGACCGCATCATGTGATCCTGCGATGAACCGAACAGATGCAGCCGAAACATGTCGTCGAAAATATTGCTGTCGACGGTGCGGCTGCTCGAGGTGGACACACGCTTCAGCCAGCTCATGCTTTTCGCCATGTCCGAATTTTGCCGGACCGTTTCCATGCGTTCCCGCAATGTCTTATGGACGTCGTTCTTGCCGTCGTCGTTGCCCAGATACATATCGAAAATGCAGAGCGCCTTGGTCTTGGTCGGTTTTGCCCGGAAATCCAGAACCATCCAGGGAAACAGCACCTTCTTGAGTTGGTTGATCGTCAACTGCAAGGGGGCGGTGTTGAAATAGAGCTGGCGGTCCATCTGGGAAATCTGCGGGCCGAGATTCGCCCCCACGCGCGAGGACAAGGCCGCATAGACGATGGCCCGCCGTACGCCTGGGGCCGCGAAGGCGATTGTTTCGGAGTCGGTCGGCAAGCGAACACCACCTTGCAGGAAGCCAAGGGGAAGCGGGCCGTTGTGCCCATGGTGTTCAGTCTACCACCAAATCCCAGCGGCTTTCTCGGAGAAACCCATCGTGTACAAATCAAAAATCCAAGCAATCCCGCCGGTTGGCAGGCGTTTTCACAAGCAATCGAGCTTTTCAATCCCGACAAATCGGAGGTAAAACCCCAACTCTCAGTCGTCCAGGGGCTCCACATCGACGCTCACCGTCAGGCCGTGGCCAGCGCCGCCGACCAGCACGCCGCGCGCCGGGCTGACGTCGTCGTAATCCCGGCCCCAGGCCACGGTGATGAAATCGCGGTTGGCGACGCAGGCGTTGGTCGGGCAGACGTCGAGCCAGCCGGCGGCGGCTCCGCACCAGACCGAGGCCCAGGCGTGGCTGACGTCGGCCCCGACCAGCCGGGGCTTGCCCGGCGGCGGCAGGGTGCGCAGATAGCCCGACACGTAGCGGGCCGGAAGGCCGACCGCGCGGACGCAGCCTGCGACGACATGCGCGAAATCCTGGCACACGCCGCGCCGGTTCTTCATCACCTCGGCCATCGGCGTGGCGACCGTCGTCGCCGTGGGATCGAAGGCGAAATCCTCGTTCACCCGTTCCATCAGGTCGATGACGGCGGCGGCCACCGGCCGGCCGGGGGTGAAGGAGCCGCGCGCATAGTCCAGCAGCTCCGGGCTGGATTTGACCAGCGCGCTGTCGAAGCAGTATTGCGTGATCTCAGCCCCGTCGTCCGGCCCGGACAACCCGCGCAGGCTGTCGCGGACATGTTCCCAGCCGGGGGTCGTCGCGGGATCCAGTGGCGGGAGGTCGGAGACCTCGACCTCGCTCTCGGCGATGACGGAAAAGGTCCGGTGCGGCTCCTGCACCGCCACATAGGTGACGGTGTTGCCGAAGTAATCGACGCGGTCGCCACGCACGGCCGGCACCGGGTCCACCGTCAGCAGGCAGCGGCGGACCCGCTGGCGCGGGTGGGCACGGGCCGTCAGGTGCAGCAGATGGTGTGACACCGGCACGTCCTCGCCGTAGTCGTAGGCCGTTTCATGGCGCACGCGATAGCGCATCGGCCCCAGGGGCGCCGCTTCCGGAACGGGCTCGGCGTCCGGCGTTGCGGATTCGAGGTCAGGCTGATCGGGCGAAGGCATGGCTGAAATACGCGTGTGCGAGGAAGTTGGATATGTCCGGCAGCGACATCGCCAGCGTGTCGAGCAAGGTCTCCAGGGCCTCGCTCGACCGCAGGGCTTCCGCCCGCCGCAGGCTGCCGCGCGCGGCGGCCACGATGGACAGGGCGCCGCCGGTCGGGTCTCCGGTGCTGCCGGCGCCATGGTTGGGCAGGGCGGTGAGATGCCGCTCCAGCGCCGCCAGTTGGAAGGCCAGCGCGCGTGGGTTGGTCTCGTCGGCCAGCAGCAGTTCCAGCACTGGGGTGCGCTGCACGGTGGTGAGGTAGCGGGCGCGGTAGGTCATCACGCTCTCGCCGAGTTCGAGCAGCACGGCAAGCGAGGCTGACTGCATCGATTCGTCCTGGCGGTCGAGGGCGGAGATCCGAATGCCGCGCATCACCGCCACCGTGTGCAGCGCCCGTTCCATGCGCCGTCCGATGTCCAGGAAACGCCAGCCCGGCCCGCGCGTCATGCTTTCCTGCTCCAGCCCGGCGACGGCGGCGAGGCTGGTCATCAGATCGTCCATGCGCAGCAGCAAGGCGGCGGCGTCCAGGCGGATGCGCGGCTGCTGGCTCTGCCGGTCGATGGTGGTGACGACGCGCCACATGTCCATCGACAGCCGGTCGCGCACCGAATAGGCGGTGCGGTGCAGCCGCAGGATTTGCGAGCGCAGGCTGTTCGGGTGTTCGGGATCGACCACGGCGGAATAGAGCGCGTCGCGCAGGCCGCGCCCGCCGGCCTCGGTCACGCGGGTCATGTCCCAGGGGATCATGCCGACCGAAGCCAGCAGGGTCAGCAGCGGGCGAAGCTGCGCCCCGGCGCCCGGCGTGTTGCCGTCGGTCAGGCGGCTCTGCGAGGCGCGCAGCAGGCGCACCGCGCTTTCCGAGCGTTCGGCGTAGCGGCCCAGCCAATAGAGCCCGTCGGCGACGCGGCTCGGCAGGTCGTTGGCGGCGGGGCGGGCAACGGCGGGGGTCGGTTCGGTCGCGATGGCCGGGCGGGCCTGGGCGGGCGCCACCTCGGCCCGGCGGGCGGCGAGGATCCAGGTGTCCTTGCTGCCGCCGCCGCGCTGCATCGACACGACCAGTCGGCCCGGCTCGCTCGACACGCGGGTCAGGCCGCCGGGCATCACCATGTAGCCGCCGCTGGGGGTCGCGCAGAGGAAGACGCGCAGCACCAGCGGGCGCGGCTGGAGCTTGCCGTCCTGCCAGACCGGGGCGGTGGACAGCGCCATCTGCTCCTGCGCCACATAGTACCAGGGCCGGCGCTTGATCTTGTCGACCAGGGCGGACTTCTCACCGGCCGACAACAGGGCGCCGAAGATCGGCTCGAAGGACAGCGACGGGAAGGCCGGCTTGATCACCAGCCCGCCGAGGTGGTCCAGCACATAGGCGCGCTCGGCGTCGTTGCCGCACCACCAACTCGCCACGCCGGGCAGCCGCAGCTCCTCGCCCAGCAGATGGCGGCAGAGCGTCGGCAGCGATGACTTGATCGCCATCGATTCCATCAGGCCGGAGCCCAGCGCGTTCGCCACCACCACCGTGCCGGCGCGCACCGCCTCGATCAGACCGGCGACGCCCAGCGAGCTGTCGGCGCGCAGCTCCAGCGGGTCGGCGAAATCGGCGTCGAGGCGCCGCAGGATCACGTCCACCGGCTCAAGGCCCGACAGGGTCTTCATGAACACCTGCCGGTCGCGCACCGTCAGGTCGGCGCCTTCCACCAGTGTGATGCCGAGGTAGCGGGCGATGTAGACGTGTTCGAAATAGGTCTCGTTGTAGGGACCGGGCGTCAGCAGCACCACGCGCGTGCGGTCGCGGCGCGGGCTGATCGACAGCAGCGTGTCCTTGAAGGTGTCGAAGAAGGGGGCCAGCCGCTCCACCTGGCAATGGCGGAAGCTGTCGGGCAGCACCTTCGCCATCACCGCGCGGTTTTCCAGCGCGTAGCCGCTGCCGCTCGGCGCCTGGGTGCGGTCGGACAGCACCCACCAGCGCCCGTCCGGGGCGCGGGCGAGGTCGGCGGCGTAGTAATGCAGATGAACGTCGTTCGGCACGCGGATGCCGTGGACCGCGCGGCGGAACCCCGGATCGGCGTGGATCACCGCCGGGGGCAGGCGCCCGTAGCGGGTCAGGGTCTGCGGGCCGTAGAGGTCCGTCAGGATGGCGTTCAGCAGCGAGGCGCGCTGGATCAGCCCCGATTCGATGGCCTTCCACTCATGCGCCGGCAACAGCAGCGGCATCATGTCGAGCGGCCAGGGCCGCTCCATCCCCTTGGGGTCGCCGTAGATGTTGTAGGTGACGCCGTTCTGGTGCAGCAGCCGTCGCGCCTCCTCCCAACGCACCGCCATCAGGTCGGCGTCGAGCGGGCCAAGCGTGCTCATGAAGGTCTGCCAGTGCGGGCGCAGGCGGCCCTGGCCGGTCACCATTTCGTCATAGACCTGGCCGGCGCCGTAGCCGATGGCGTCGGCCTCGCCGAACAGCGATCCCTGGGCGAAGGGCACCGGCTGCGTTCCCATCAAGGGCGCGTTGGCCGGGGCGGAAGAGGAGGGATCATACTGGGACAAGGTCGTTTTTGTGCGTCTGCCTAGGAAGAGAGCAACACTGTGAACGTCCCCGGACGCGGATGCAACAACGGTGACCTGTCAAACATGTTGGGTTCGCAATATTCCATCCGGATCATGCCGATAGGTCACTCGTTCAGGAAAAACGGGGCTGCGGCGATGCGCCGCTCTTGACCTACGCGGATATGCCCCTGTTCGGCCGGAGGCACCCCTCCCGTTTGGCACGGAAGGGGTGGGACGAGGATGGTCAGAGGGTCTTGAGATACTCCAGCAATTCCCAGCGCTGGGTGTCGGTCAGGCCGGCGCCGAACTCGTGTCCGGTGTTGCGGTTGCCCGGTTTGGTGGTGTCGAACAGGAAGGTCGAGGTCGCCGCCGCCGAATCCACACCGACCTTGACCGGGTCGAGCGCGCCGCCGCCCATCTTGAAGGCCACCGACCGCTGCGAGACCGGCAGCAGCATCTCGTACAGGTTCGGTACCGAGCCGTTGTGCATGTAGGGCGCGCTTGCCCAGACGCCGTCGAGCGGACGGGCCTTGTAGGCGAGCAACGACTTGATGGTCTCGGCCAGCGCTTCCTCGTCCTTGGTGGCCTGACCGCCGGTCGCCGCCCGGCCGGACGGAGCGGCCTTGGACGCGGCGGCGGCGGCCTTGGCCGGGGCGGGCACCGGGCCTTGCGGTTTCTCCTGCTGGCTCAGCGCGGCGATGACCCGCTTGTGGTCTTCGCTCAGGGGTTGGCCCGGCTTGACGAGCGGCGTGGTGTCGAGCGTTCCCTCCGGTGTCACCGCCGATGCCGACCACGTGGCGGCGGTCCGGGGCGCCAGCCAGGGAGCCGGGGCCTTGTCGCCCATCAGCAGATCACCGGCCAGCTTGGGTTCGCGCGCCAGATCGCCGATGATGGCCCCGATCACGGCGTTCGAAAGCAGGCTCGCTGCCAGATCGGGGTTCGCCAGCGGCGTCCCGCCCAGAAGCTTCGGCGGCATGGCGATGCCGGCGATGGCGCCGGTGTCCATCTTGCGGCACAGCGCGTCCACCGCCATCTTCGGGTCGGCGGCGTAGTTGACGGTGATCATCTTCGCCGCGACCGCGGCGTCGACGCCCTTGGTGCAGATCGTGCCGAAGGCGGCGATGACCGCCTTGGCGTTGCTTGGCTGGGCCCAATTGAACAGCGGCACCATGATGATGGGCGCCGTCGTGTAGGTCTCGCCGCGTGGCAGGGGGCTGTGGCAGCTCACGCAGTTCTGCTGGTAGATCGTCTCGCCGGCGGCGGCCTTGATGGTGTTGACGGGACCGGCGAGGCTGTCGGGCCACACGGGCGACCGCAGCGTGCGGAGCAGATTCTCCATCGCCACCAGTTCCCGACCGCGCACGGTCGAATCGTAATAGTAGTGCGCGATGTCCTTTGGGGGCTTCAGCGCGATCTTGCCGAACACGCCCAGCACCTCGCCGGAGTTGCGGCCCAGCGCGTCGATCGCGGTCGCGTTGCTCAGGAGGCCGTTCCACTGCACGCGCGGCTGATGCGGTGCGTCCCACAGGACCGGGTAGCTGACCGGCGCGTCGGGGTGGCGGCTGTTGGCGGGCAGGTTGAGATCGATCGCCCCCACGCGGTTGAAGATCATGCCGAAGGCGTCGGTGCGCATCGGACCCCAGGGGGTTCCCGGCGTGCTCTGCGCCACGAAGAGGGCGAAGCTGGCGTCGAACGCCTTGACCGCGTCGAACAGGGCGAGCCTCTGCTCCGGCGTGGCGTTGGGGCCGAGCACCCGGCCGGCGAAGGGTTCGAACACGCCGTCCACGGTGACGGTGGTGTGGACGGCTTGGCTCAGCGCGGCGATGAAGCCGTAGAGATCGCCGGTGGTCACGGCGCCGTCCAGGCGGATGGTCTTGCCGTTGACCGTCACGTCGCCGGTGTGGCAGGCGGCGCAGCCCATGCCGAACCATTCGGTCTTGTCCGGGTCGGTGTCCTTGACGAAGCCCAGCGGCAGTCGGTCCGGGTTCCACGGCCCGGCGGTGCCGACGGGATAGCCGTAGCGGGTCAGGCTCTTGACGAAGGGAGCCTTGGTCTGCGGATCCTCCAGCGCCATGAACCAGTCATAGCGCATGATCTGCGAGCCCTGGCTGGTGTTGTAGTACCACTGACGCGCGTCCTGCGACCAGCTCTGGTCGAGGTACCAGAGACCGTCGATCTCGGTCGGCGGCTTGACCGGAACCGGGCGCTGCGGTGGCGGCGGTTCGGCGCAGGCGCTCAGCAGCAGGCTCGCCGCCGCAGCGGTCGCAAAAATGGTGGCTTTCATCCTGTTGTTCCCCCAGCAGGTTGATGGCGTTGTCGCTTTCAACGGGGGAGGGTATTTCGGATAATCGTATCGCGTGTAGCTCTATCAACTTTTGTCGAGGAAAAAGTCCTTTCCGCATACAGGGATAGTGCGGAGGGCGAGCAATCAGAGCTTGCCGCCCACAAAGGAATGAAAAAAGGGGAACGCGCGGGACCGCCAATTGCCGTCCCGCGCGCGATCTCCGCTCAAACCGTCCGAATCACCCGCGACGCAGATCCAGCGTCATCGGGAATTGCGGGTTGCGCTCCTCGTTCGGCACGTCCATCGGGCCGGGGGTGTGGCCGAAGGGGAAGAAGCGGGCGAGCCGGCGGCCCTCCGCCTCGTTGGCGTTGACGGGGAAGGTGTCGTAATTGCGCCCGCCCGGATGCATCACATGGTAGGTGCTGCCACCGATCGACCGGCCGGCCCAGGTGTCCACGATGTCGAAGATCAGCGGCGTGTGCACCGGGATGGTCGGGTGCAGGCAGGACGGCGGCTGCCACGCGCGGTACCGCACGCCGCCGACGAAATCGCCCTCCGTCCCGGTGGGGATCAGCGGCACCCGCCGCCCGTTGCATGTGATGGCGTAGCGCGCGTCGATCAGTCCGCTGACCCGCACCTGCACCCGCTCCACCGAGCTGTCGACGAAGCGGACCGTGCCGCCGCCGCCCGGCTCCTCGCCCAGCACGTGCCACGGCTCCAGCGCCATGCGCAGCTCCATGGTGATGCCGCGCTGGTTGACCTGCCCGTAGGTCGGGAAGCGGAAGTTCATGTGCGGCGCGAACCAGCTGTCCTCCATCGGATAGCCGTGGTCGCGCATGTCCTGGAGCACGTCGGCCAGATCCTGCTGGATGAAATGGGGCAGCATGAAGCGGTCGTGCAGCTCGTTGCCCCAGCGCACCAGCTTGCCCTTGTAGGGCGTCTTCCAGAAGCGTGCGACCAGCGCCCGCATCAGAAGCTGCTGGGTCAGGCTCATCTCGGCGTGGGGCGGCATCTCGAAGGCGCGGAATTCCACCAGCCCCAGCCGCCCGGTCGAGCTGTCGGGCGAATAGAGCTTGTCGATGCAGAACTCGGCCCGGTGGGTGTTGCCCTGCACGTCGACCAGCAGGTTGCGCAGGATGCGGTCCACCATCCAGGGCGGGCATTGGCCGAAGATGGCCGTCTGCTCCTCGATCTGGTGGAAGGCGATCTCCAGCTCGTAGAGCTGGTCGTCGCGCGCCTCGTCCACGCGCGGGGCTTGGCTGGTCGGCCCGATGAACAGGCCGGAGAAGACGTAGGACAGCGCCGGATGGTTCTGCCAGTAGGTGATCAGGCTGCGCAGCAGGTCGGGACGGCGGAGGAAGGGGCTGTCCGCCGCCGTGGCGCCGCCCATCACCACATGGTTTCCGCCGCCGGTCCCGGTGTGGCGCCCATCGATCATGAACTTCTCGGCCCCCAGCCGCGACTGGCGGGCGTCCTCGTACAGGTCGATGGTGTTGCGCACCAGCTCGTCCCAACTGTGGGCCGGGTGGATGTTGACCTCGATCACGCCGGGGTCCGGGGTGACGGCCAGAGAGTTCAGGCGCGGGTCCTTGGGCGGTTGGTAGCCCTCGATCACGACGGGCATGTCGAGTTCGACGGCGGTCGCCTCGATCTCCGCCAGCATGGCGAGGTAGTCCTCCAGCGTGCTCATCGGCGGCATGAACATGTGCAGCCGGCCGTTGCGCGCCTCGCAGGTCAGCGCGGTGCGAACGATCCACCACGCCGATTTGCCTTCCTCGGGGATCTCGGCGCGGACCTCGGCCATCACGCGCTGGCGCTGGGCCTCGCGCGCCTCGCCATGGACGCCGCGGTCGGACTCGCGGGCTGTGCGGCGGGCGTCGACGCTGCGCTGGAGCGGGTGCGGGGGCAGCGGCTCGCGCGGCTCGAACGGGTCGGTCTCCCAGGCGTAGGGGTAGTCGCTCTTCGACGCCCAGGGCAGGGAGCCCAGGGGCAGACGGTAGCCGACCGGGCTGTCGCCGGGGATCAGCACCAGCTTCTCCTGGCGCAGCGGCCAGGTGCTCGACAGCCAGACCGGACCCTTCTGGGTCATGCGGCGGTTGATCGGCATGGCGAAGCCGACCGGCTCGTTCAGGCCCTTGGTGAAGACGCGCGACAGGCGCGCGCGCTCCTCCTTGTCGTCCAGCTTGCTTTCCAGCGGGTCGACGTTGACGGGGAGCTTGGCCTCCTTGTTCAGGTAGTGCCACGCGTCCTCATAGGCGGCGAGCACCACTGTGGGGTCGAGGCCCAGCCGCTTGGCCAGAGTCACCAGGAAGACGCCGGCGTCCTGCGCGGTGTGGCCGTAATCGACGTTCTCGCGGGCCAGCAGGTCGGTGTTGGCCCACATCGCCTCGCCGTCGCGGCGCCAGTAGACCGTCATCGCCCAGCGCGGCAGCGATTCGCCGGGGTACCATTTGCCCTGGCCGAAATGCAGCAGCCCACCGGGGGCAAAGCGCTTCATCATGCGGTGGATCAGGTCGGCGGCCAGACGGCGCTTGTTGGGGCCGACGGCGGCGGTGTTCCACTCGGCCCCCTCCATGTCGTCGATCGACACGAAGGTCGGCTCGCCGCCCATGGTCAGGCGCACGTCGCCGGCCTTCAGATCCTCGTCGACGCGATGGCCGAGCGCCTCGATGGAAGACCATTGCTGGGGCGTGTAGGGTTTGGTGACGCGAGGCGCCTCGTAGATGCGGGTGACCGACATCGCGTGCTCGAACTCGACCTCCGCCTCGTCGACGAGGCCGGAGATCGGCGCGGCGGACGACGCGTCGGGGGTGCAGGCGAGCGGGATGTGCCCCTCGCCGGCCAGCAGGCCGGAGGTGGGGTCGAGGCCGACCCAGCCGGCGCCGGGCAGGAACACCTCGGTCCAGGCGTGCAGGTCGGTGAAGTCGGTCTCGGTGCCGGACGGGCCGTCCAGCGACTTCTGGTCGGCGGTGAGCTGGATCAGATAGCCCGACACGAAGCGGGCGGCGAGGCCGAGATGCCGGAAGATCTGCACCAGCAGCCACGCCGAATCGCGGCACGACCCGGTGCGCTTGGTCAGCGTCTCGTCGCAGGTCTGGATGCCCGGCTCCATGCGGATGACGTAGCCGATCTCGCCCTGGAGCCGCTGGTTGATGCCGATCAGGAAATCGATGGTCGGGGTCTTGTCGCGCGGAATGGTCTTCAGATACTCGGCCAGCGCCGGCTCGACCGCCTCCGTCTCCAGATAGGGGCGCAGTTCCTTTTGCAGCCAGTCCTCGTAGGCGAAGGGATAATGCCCGGCCTTGTCCTCGAGGAAGAAATCGAAGGGGTTGATCGACGCGATCTCGGCGACGAGGTCGACCTCGACGATGAACTCGCGGGTCTTTTCCGGGAAGACGAAACGGGCTTGGTAGTTGGACTGCGGATCCTGCTGCCAGTTCAGGAAGTGGTGCTTGGGCGTCACGCGCAGCGAGTAGCTGAGGATCGGCGTTCGACAATGCGGCGCGGGACGAAGACGGACGATCTGGGGACCGAGCGACACCGGGCGGTCGTAACGGTAGATGGTCTTGTGGTTCAGCGCGACATGGATCGCCATGTATAACCCCGCCTCATTCCTGTTCGAACTGGTTCACCCGCCGGTTTTTCCGGCGCTTCACCCGCAACCGTATCACCGTTGAATCCAGCCCAACAAGACGCCGCGCGCGCCCGTTACCGCAGTTGCGAAAAAACCACGCTCTTTTCCAACCACCGGCTCCGATCTTCGGGCTGTGGCTTTCATCCGTTCGCGTTCCCTATTATATCGAAAGGGACGGTCGACGAACCGGCGCGGCGGGGTGGGGGAACGATGGTGTCGCTGGCGACGCCCTCCAAGGGAGGCGAAACCCGTCCGGCCTCCGGGGCGGGCGGGTCCGGGCGCGGCGTCATCACGGGCAAGTATTTCAACTTCAGGCCCCTGCCGCCCCCCATCGACGTCCTCGGCAACCCGCTGGTGGTTCCCAATCTGCCGACCCACAAGCTTCCCCGGCAGAGCTTCGGCGACCGCCTCGCGCGGACCCTGTCGCGCTTCGGGCTGGGCAGCCAGTCGGCGGACACCAAGCTGCGCTGGAAGCTGCACGACACCATCCAGGCGACCATGGCCTCGCTGTCCCCGGCGGTGACGGCGCTGGCGGAACGGCGCGCCCCGCTCAAGCGCAAGTCGCTGCCGGTTCCGGTTGTCGTGGTGCGCCATCCCTACCACCTGCGCCATGTGTTCGAACTGCTGCCGCAGATTCCCGCCACGCTGGCGTTGGAGCGACGGTTCCTGGAACTGCTGATGACCCGCGCGCTGAAGCGCTACGGCGAACAGATGAGCCTGACGAAGGGCAGCCCCTTTTCCTTCGAGCACGAGGCGCGGGAGTATTTTTTCGCCGGGTTCCGCCTGGAAAAGCAGCTCAAGAAGGTCAACAGCCCGGACGAGCGTTTCGCCACGTTGCAGGCGATCCACACCCACTACTTCCATGGGCGCAATTACTATTATTACGCGCTGCTGCGACGGGAACGGCTGGATCCCGACAACAAGCTGTTCATGCTGTTCGCCCGCGCCATCTATTTCATGGCGCGGGTCGACTGGAACGGCGAACTGCTCGACAAGCCCAGCCCGCGCGGGATGCCCAACCGGGACGAACTGTTGTTCTTCGTGGAGCGTGACAAGTCGGTCATGACGCGCTATCGCAGCGACCAGGATTTCCAGCGTCAGGTCAAGGCCGTGCTGGAGGCGTTCCCGGCGGCTTGAAGGGTCTCATGATGCGCGTTCTCAATGTTTTCGCCGGGGTTTTCGCCGGATCGCTTGCCGGGCTTCTGTTGAGCGGCTCCGTTCTGGCCGCGGATTGTGCCGCCATCGAGAACCCTACCGCCGAACTGGCGTGCCGTGACGCCGGACTGACCGCCGCGAACGAAGCGTTGGACGGCGCGCTGGCGGCGCTGGGCGAGACCACCGACGCCTTGGGCCGCACCGCCATCGAGGCCGGGCAGACGCTGTGGCGTTCCCGCCGGGACGAGGCCTGCCCGGTCGCCGCCGCCGATCTGGCCGAGCCGAAGACGGCGAAGGCGCGGACAGACTGCCTGCTGCGGGCGACCAACGCGCGGGTCTTGGCGCTGGAGGCTCAGCGGACGGCACGGAGCAAGCCTGTGGCCGATACGCCGCTGACGATCACCGACGCCGCCGCCCCCCGTCTGGCTCCGGTGCCAGCCCGTTCGCTCGCCCAGACCCGCCCGGTGTCTGCGACGGCGCTGGTCGGGCGTTGGGCCAAGGCCGATCCGGTCAACCGCGCGCCAGTGGACGATTGCCGGACCTCCTACCTCGACGTGACACGGGAGCATGGTGTCAGCCTGATCGACCCGCGCGTTCCAGGCTTTCCCATCGAGGCGGGCTTGACCGCCGACTCCGATCCGGGGCAGGGCGCCACGCTGACCACCGCAAATGGTCCGGTCGGCGGCCTACGGCTGGAGGCGGCGGACACCCCCCGGCGCGACCGTCTGGTGCTGACCTTGGCGCCGCCCGCGACCTTCGCGGCGACCTTCGTGCGCTGCCGTTGAGGGCAAGGGTGGGGGGCTCAGAGCTCTCCGATCTCGAAATGCACGACGCCGGTCAGCCGTTCGCCCGGCGGCAAAGCGATGACCCCGGCGTCGGGCTCGTCCGGCCGGTTGAGCGCGTCGGTCATGTGGCTGACCGGCTCGAGGCATAGATAATTCTCGCCGGCCGGCGCGTAGACGATCAGGTGGCCGAACGGCCCTTCCGCCCGTAGCGTCAGCGACAACCCGAGCCCCGGCCATTCCAGCGCCGCCCTGCCGTTCCAGCCGGTGAAGCCGTTGTCCAGCGCGACCCCATCCATCATCACGCCGCACGGGAAGTCCCAAGCCGGCGGCAGTGCGTGGCGACGGTAGGGCAGGATCGTCGCGTCATTTTCCCAAAACGTGCGGAGCGGCGCGGTTACGCGGGTTCCCGGCGGCTTCGGGAAATAGGGGTGCAGCCCGAAACCGGTGGGCATGTCGCTGTCGGACTCGTTCACCACGGCCAGCGCCACCGTCAGTCCGACGTCGTCCAATGTGATGGTCTGGGTGGCGCTGTAGCTCCAGGGCCACGCGTCGGCCCGATGACGAAAACCCAGCCGGGTGGAGGAGCGCGTCTGCTCCTCCACCCGCCAGGGCCTTGCCCAGCCGTGGCCGTGGATGCGGTGCGGGGATCCGAAATCGGTCGGCATCTCCACAAGGCGCCCCTGGAAGGCGAAGCGACCGCCGGCGATCCGGTTGGAGAAGGGAATCAGGGGAAAACAGGCCATGTCGGGCGCGAAATCGCCGGCCAGCGCCGCCTCGCTCGCCGGGCGGAGCAGGTTGACCGGCCCGGCGCGCCGAGTCAGCGTCCAAGACGCGATGGAGCCGCCACAGGCGGGGGCGAGACGGCAATCCATCGCGCCGTGGCGCAACACCAACGTGTCGCGGATATCGATCATGCGCAGTCCCCGCTTTCAGCCCCCCGTTGTTATCGCACATGCGAAGAACGAAGGGAAACGCCCGTCGCGGCTGTCGCACCATCACCACAACTCGTGGGTTTTCGACGAAAAATGTCGCTATCATACACCGGTCCTTTACCGGCACGGCGCGACACTGCCCCGGACCGGCTTCCGCTCCGCCAGTATTCCCCACCGTCGAAAGGTCCGAGTGTCCAAGCCGCTGCCCAGCCGTCCGGCGGTCCCCCCGCCCTCCGCCAGCGTCGGAACGCTCGACGAGGCGGAGTTGTGCACGAGCCTCGCCGACTATCACGGCTGGCCGGCGCGCATGACGATGGGCATCGCGCTGCGCTCCCACCTCGACCCGCTGGCGCTGACGCCGACCGAGCTGATCCACCATGCCAAGCCGCTGAAGGCGTTGCTGGAGCAGGGCCAACTGGTCGAAAACGCGGCGGCCCGGATCGCCACCGTCCAGTCCCGCACCCCCGGCCAGGAGCAGCGCGCCCGCCGGGTGGCGCTGCAATGCGCCATCGACGAGACCTGGACCAAGGCCCGTTTCGCGCAGCTTGCCTTCGCCGACCTGCCCAAAGGGCGCTCGGCCCTTGATTCGGTGCTGGCGGCGGGGCCGGGGAAGTCGCCGACCGGCGACGCAGCCTACGACCTGCGGGTCGCGCTGAGCGTGGAGCTTTGCGAGATCAAGAGTTGGGCGTCCAAGCTCGACCGATTGCTGGAGCTTCACCAGTGGGACCGGGACGACAGGCTGTCCGACGCAGTGGACGGCGTGATCGGCGATTTGCTGTCGTCGGTCGCCGCCGGTTATGAGCTGTTCGGCAACGGGCTGACGCCCGGCGCGCTGCTGATCACGCTGTGCGACCTGCTGTTCGGCCGAATCGGCGTGGAGGCGATGGGGCCGAACCGGCTCGGCGTGCTGAACGCGCTGTTCCGGCAAGGCAAGCTGCCGATGGCGCGGCTAATGGTGCTCGACCGTATCCGGCGCCAGTTGAAGGCGCCGCAGCCGCTGGGCCGGGGCGCCTTGGATCAGGACACCGATTGCCTGAAGACGCTGGTCGGCCATCTGCTGACCCGAAAGGGACTGACCGGCGGCCCCTTGATGGCCGACGCGCTGACCGTCCGCTATTCCCGCCGGCTGCAGCAGGGCGGGGCCAGCGCCTACCGCCACTCCATCGTCGGGCTGGGGGAGGGGCAAGCCGACCTGATCTGCCGGATCCATTACCTGACCGCCGTCGCCGCCGCCCCCCCGGCGGAGCGGCACATGGGCGAGATCGTGGCCTCGCTCGACGCCGCCGTCGGCAACGAGCTGCTGATCGAGAACACACTGGTCCAAAGCCCCGACACGGCGTTGCTGGAGCGGGGGCTGGCCGACGCCATGGCCGCCATCGCCGTATCCGTGCTTCCGGAGGAGGCGCGCGAGCGCATCGTCGCGCGGGCCAAGCGGTCAATCGACGATTACGTGAAGTCCGGCAAGCTCGCCGCCCGGCTGCGGCAGATCGAGCCGCTGGCGCGCCGCCGCACGATCCGGCTGGCGGAGATCGCCTGCTCCGGCCTAATCCGCGAGGACGGCGCGCTGCCGCTGATGCGCCAGCACATCCTGGAGGTCGTTCGCCAGCCGCAGTTCCAAGCCGACCTCGCCGCCCAGCCCAACAACGAGATGGCGCAGGCCGAGGTGCGGCGTCTGCTGGAACTGCTGGACCGCCTGCGCCAGATGGCGACCGCGCCGGCTCCGGCGCCTCAAGCGGTTCCCCAGACTCCGGCGCCCCGCGCGCTCTCCGCCGATTCCGCCGACACCGTAGCGATACCGGCTGCTCCGGCGCGGGGGGCTGTCACGGTGATGGCTGGCGCCAATCAGACGGTGACGATCACGGCGCCGCAGACGGACGGCCTCTGCCCGAGCTGCTTCGCCCACCGGCCGACGCGCGACACCTGCCGGGAGTGCGGCTATCCCGTGACTTCCGACAACCGGCCGGGCGTGCATCTGATGCCGGGCACGCTGCTGCTCGGCCGCTACAAGGTCGGGCGGGTGTTGGGGCAGGGCGGGTTCGGCGCCACCTATCTGGGCTGGGACGACCGGCTGCGGGTGCGGGTGGCGATCAAGGAGTTCTACCCGGCGAACCTGATCGCGCGAGTTCCCGGATCCTGCGGGGTCATCGCCTTTTCCGACGAGCACGCGCGCGGATTCGCCGCCGGCATGGCCAAGTTCCTCGACGAGGCGCGCCTGCTCGCCCGGCTGCGCGACGTGAAGGAGATCGTCGGCGTCCAGGACTTCTTCGAGGAGAACAGCACCGCCTATCTGGTCATGGAATTGCTGGAGGGCCGCACCATGAAGAAATACCTCGCCGACAGCGGCGGGCGGATCGACGTGCGGCGGACGCTGGGGGTGCTGACGCCGATCATGAAGGCGCTCCAGACCATTCACGAGCAGGGGCTGATCCACCGCGACATCAGCCCGGACAACATCTTCCTGACCAACGGCGGGGAACGGAAGCTGCTGGATTTCGGCGCCGCTCGGCAGGCGGCGGGGCAAGGGGCCGGGCTGACCGTGATCCTGAAGCCCGGCTACGCCCCGCCGGAGCAGTATTCCAACGAGGGCCGGCAGGGGCCGTGGTCCGACGTGTACGCGCTCTGCGCGACGATGTATCTGGCGCTGACCGGCAAGACCCCGCCCGACGCCACCGCCCGTTTCATGAACGACCGCATCCCCAAGCCCAACGCCCTCGGCGCCGGTCTGGCTCCCGCCTTCGAAAAGGTGCTGCTGTCGGGCCTCGCCATGCGCTGGCAGGATCGGCCGCAGAGCATGCGCGATCTGCTGCGCGCGATGACCGGCAGTTTCGGGGCGGGTTGAATCCAAATGAAAAAGGGGACCGGCGCGAACCGGTCCCCTGTCTCTCAAGCCTGATCGGCGGACGGCAACGTCACTTGACGTCGGCGGCAACCTGCATCTTGACGATCTTGTCGGGATCCTTGACCGAGCCGTTGGCCGACTGGCTGCCCTTCTTGATCTGGTCGACGAACTCCATGCCCTCGACGACGCGGCCCCAGACCGTGTACTGGCGGTCGAGGAAGGAGGACGGCGCGAAGCAGATGAAGAACTGGCTGTCGGCGCTGTCCGGATCGGGCGTGCGGGCCATCGACAGCGTGCCGCGGATGTGCGGTGCGCTGGAGAATTCGGCCTTCAGCTTCTTGCCCGAGCCGCCCGAACCGGTGCCGGTCGGGTCACCCGTCTGGGCCATGAAGCCGTCGATCACGCGGTGGAAGACGACGCCGTTGTAGAAGCCTTGGCGGGTCAGTTCCTTGATGCGGGCGACGTGGTTGGGCGCCAGGTCTGGGCGCATTTCGATCACCACGCGACCGTCCTTGAGGTCGAGGTAAAGGGTGTTTTCCGGATCCAAGGCCTTGGCCTCCCCCTGAGAGATTAGAAACATGGCGAGCAGGGCCGCCAACAAGACGCGGGTCCACCGCAACATGCGAAACACTCCGATGGTGCCGAATTCCGCGCCGGGGACCATAGGGGAAAAGCCGCCCAAAGCAAAGCCGCCCGGCGGCACGAACTCTATCCTCCAATGGTCACGGACGATAGGGTCGTAAGTGGGTGTTGATGACGATGGATCCGACGTTGGTCGAGGACGGGAATATGGCGTTGCGCAAGAGGAGACGGAGGGTTGTGGCGGTGGCGGCGCTGCTGCTGGGCGCCTGGACGGTGACGGCCGGGCTGTTCGCCGCCGCCGGTCTCGGCGCCGCCGCGACCATGGCCCTGCGCCGCGCCGGCTTCGACGAGGCCGTCGCCACCGTCGATTCCCTTGGGCTGGCGGAGGGTTGGCGGGGTTTGCGCATAGGCGTCGCCGTGGATTTCAACGGGCTGGCCGGGGCCGGTGCCGTGCTGGGCGTGCTGCTCGACGGGCGGGCACGGCTGTCCGGGGACTTGGTGGTCGGGCTGGCGGGCTGGGCGGTGACGGTCACCCCGCTGGGCTGCCTGAACGCGAAGGTGGAAGGCTTGGCCCTGCACGGCGAGGCCGTCCTTCTGCCGGAGGGTGCCATGCTGTGCGCGGCGAAGGACGCGCCCGTCCTGCGCTGGTCCGGCGACGGCGCCGTGGTGGTGGCCGAGATTCTCGTGCCGCGCCTGGATTTGCCGGCGCATGCTCTGCGGGTGGAGGGCTTGACGACGCTGCTGACGCAAACGCCACTCTCCCAGGCGGTGGAGAGCCACGCTGCCACCCTGCGCCGCACCGTCACCCCCGCCGAGATCGCGCCGCTGGCCGTCACCGCCAAGGCGGAGCAGAGGACGGGGGAACCGTGGCGCTTCACCGGAACCGCGATTGCGGCGCAAGGGTTGCTCACCGCTGCCCTGACCGGCACCCACGACCCGAACACGGGCGAGGGATACGCCGATCTGGCGACCAAACCAATGAAGCTGACCGCCAAGGGACCAGGGCTGAAGACGGTGTCACCGCTGCTGGCGGGCCTCGCCGGCCCCTCCACCGGCACCCTGACCGCCAAGGCCAAGGTCGCTTGGGGACCGTCCGGGCTGCGGTCGGGCGGTCAGGTCCGGATTCAGGACGGAGCTGGGAAATTCGGTCCGGTCGCGGTCGGCGGCGTCAACGGCGTGGTGGCGCTGTCCAGCTTGTCGCCGCCGGTCGTCCCCGACGGCCAGACGCTGTCGGTGGCCCTGCTTGATGTCGGCGTTCCGTTGACCGATGGAACGATCCGATTCGGCTACGGGCGCGACCGGAAGCTCGACGTGGACGAGGCGGTGTGGCGTTGGGCCGGCGGCAGCGTGCGCGCCGACCCGTTCGAGCTGTCGCCCACCGCGCCCAAAGGGCTTGTCACCTTGCACGCCGACCGGGTGGATCTTGCCCAAATCCTGACCCTGGTCGCCGTAGAGGGGATGGACGCGACCGGCACCCTGTCCGGCACCCTGCCAGTGCGGCTGTCCGGCGACCGTGTCGTCCTCGACGGCGGCGTGCTGGAGGCGGCCGGTAACGGCACCCTGCGCTACGACCCGGCCCATCCGCCGCCGGCCCTGCAAGGGGAGGACGGCAGCCCCGGCGCCCTGCTGCTGGGGGCGCTGACCGATTTCCGATACGACACGCTGCGCCTGACCATCGACGGCGAAGCCGGAGGAGAGTTGAGCGCGGGCTTGTCGGTGCGCGGGGCCAACCCCTCATTCTACGATGGCTATCCGGTCTCGCTTAACCTTAAGCTGTCGGGCGCGCTCGACCGGATCCTGCGCCAGAGCCTCGACGCCGTCCGCATTCCCGACATGGTGCGCGAGCGTATGACCGGTTTCGACCAGAAGGACCCTTGACCGCCATCATGACGACCAAGCCGCTCCCCCCCTATCTCGCGCCGCCGCTGCTGGCGTTGGCGTTGGCCGCCTGCTCCCCGACCGTGAAGATCGAGGCGCCGGACAAGCCCATCGAGATCAACCTGAACGTCCGCATCGAACAGGAGGTCCGCGTCAAGCTGGAGCGCGACGTGGACAGCGCCATTCGCAATGATCCGGCCCTGTTCGGCCTGCCGCCTGCCTCCGTGTCCAAAAGCGAAAAAGGGAAGACGCCGTGATGCGCCGCTTTTTCCGCAGCCTGACCGCCGCCCTGTTTCTGCTGGGTGCTCCCGTCCTCACCGCCGTTCCGGCGTTGGCGCAGGATGCCCTGGCCGCTGCCAAGACGGCGGGTCAGATCGGCGAGCGGCCGGATGGGTTGGTCGGCGCCGTTGCCGGCGCCCCGCCCCTCGTCGAGACCTTGGTCGCGGAGGTCAACGCCCAGCGCCTCGCCCGCTACAAGGAGATCGCGAAGAGCAACGGCACCGCATTGGACAAAGTGCAGGCCGTCGCTGGCCAGCAACTGGTGGAACGCACCCCCGCCGGCCAGTTCGTGATGACGCCGGCCGGCCAGTGGCAGCGCAAGTGACGTGACCGCCGCCGACGATCCGGGCGCGGCTCTTGTCAGTTGCCGCCACCGCCTGTCCGAACGGCCGGGCGACGGTGCCGCGCTGGCCGGGCTGTTCGCGGCGCTCGACGCGCTGGGGCAGGCCGGCACCCCGGAGGAGGCGGTCGCCCGCTCCAACTTCGGCGAGGCGTTGCGACGGCAGGGCCGCGTGGCTGAGGCGGAGGCGCACCACCGCCAAGCGCTGGCGTGGCTGCCTGGATTCGGCGGCAACCATTTCAATCTTGGCGTGACGCTGCAAGCGCAAGGACGTGTCCATGAGGCGGTGGACGCCTATGGCGAGGCGGCCCGGCTGATGCCCGGTTTCGCCGGAGCCGCCTGCAACCAAGGCGCCATGCTGCGCGAGCTTGGCCGGCTGGAGGAGGCCGAAGCCTCCTTGCGCCGGGCGCTGGCGACCGATGCCGGTCTGGCGGCGGGCTGGCTGAACTTCGCATCGGTCCGGCGCGATCGGGGGGACGGGGAGGGGGCCGTCCGGGGCTTTCGCAACACGCTGGTCCTGCGCCCCGATCTGGCCGAGGCCCACGCCAATCTGGCGCTCGCCCTCAAGGAGACCGGCCGCCTGCCGGAGAGCTTGCCAAGCTTCGAGCGCGCTTTGCGCATCGGCCTGCCCGATGCCGGGGGCGCTTTGGCGCAGCTGGTGCAGCAGCGCCGCCACCTCGCGCGCTGGGACGGTCTGCCGGCCCTTTCGGAGTGGCTGGTCACGGCGGTGCGCGACGGCGTCACGCAGCAGGTTCATCCCTGGATTTTCCTTGGCGAGGGCGCCGGCCCGACGCTGGAGCGTGTCTGCGCGGAGCGTTACAGCGCATGGCGCGCGCGCGGCATCGTCCCGGCTTTCCCCAAGCGGACGGAGCGAAATGGGCGGCTTCGTGTCGGTTACCTCTCGGCCGATTACCACGAGCACGCCACCGCCATCCTGATCGCCGAACTGATCGAGCGGCACGACCGCGAGCGGTTCGAGATCGTCGCCTGCTCCCACGGTCCCGGCGACGGCGGCGCGATGCGGGCGCGTTTGCTTCGCGGCTTCGACCGTTTCCTCGATCTGTCGGCCCTGTCCGACGAGGATGCCGCCCGCCGAATCCACGCCGAGGGCGTCGACCTGTTGGTCGATCTGAAGGGGCACACCCAGCTTGCCCGGCCGGGCATCGCGGCGCATCGCCCGGCGCCGGTGCAGGCGCAATGGCTGGGTTATCCGGGAACGACGGGGGCGCCCTGGATCGACTACGTCATCGCCGACGCCACCGTCGCCCCCTTCACCCGGCAATCGGCCTTCACCGAGCGGATCGTCCATCTGCCGGAAGTCTACCAGCCCAACGACCGTAGCCGCCCCATCGGCCCCCCACCCGGCCGCGCGGCCTGCGGGCTGCCGAACGAGGGCTTCGTGTTCTGCTGCTTCAACGCCGCCTACAAGATCGGGCCGGCGCTGTTCGACCGCTGGTGCGGAATCCTGGCCGCCGTCCCCGGCTCGGTCCTGTGGTTGCTCGCCAGCCACCCGGAGGTGCCGGGCAACCTGTGGCGCCAAGCGGCTGCGCGGGGGATCGAGCCGGAGCGGCTGGTCTTCTCGCCGCGCCTGCCGGGCCCCGAGTATCTGGCGCGCTACCGGCTGGCCGATCTGTTCCTCGATACCGGGCCGGTCGGTGCCCACACCACCGCCGCCGACGCGCTGTGGGCCGGGCTGCCGGTTCTGACGGTGCTGGGGGAGTCCTTCGCATCCCGCGTCGGCGCCAGCCTGTTGCGGGCGGTGGGGCTACCGGAACTGGTGGTCGAATCCTGGGATGCCTACGAAACCGCCGCCCAACGCCTCGCGCGCCGGCCGGACGAACTGTCGGCCTTCAAGGAGCGGCTGGCGGCGAACCGCTCGACGGCACCGCTGTTCGACACCGACCGCTTCGCTCGCGCCCTGGAAAGCGCCTTCGAAACGATGTGGGCGATCCACGCGCGCGGCGAGGCGCCACGCTCCTTTGCCGTGGACGCCGAGGATCAGGGATAGGCGCAGCGGTCGGCGGTGACGTCCACGAAGGAGCGCTGGCCGGCGGCGAAGGTGAATCGGTACTCGTTGTTGTCCACCACCAGGGACTGGTGCAGCGGCAGCACGCCGGTGGCCGTCGCGGTCTTGCCGCCGATGCCGGTGATCTTGATCGTCACCGGCTGGCTCGGGTCGAACCAGCTTTCCTGGTTGCCCTGGGCGTTGTGCGAGGGCTGCCCCTCGCCAGCCACCGTGACGGCGCCGTTGCCGAAGGTCGCCCCGCGCGTGCCGCCTTTCAGCAGGGGGGTGGTCAGGGTGAAACGCTTGCTGTCGGCCGGCTGGCAGTTGCGCGGCGTCTGCGCCTGGGAGATCACGAAGGCCAAGCGATTCGCGTCCAGCCCGCCCTTGATCCGCTCCGCCACCAGCTGCGACAGCCGGGCCAGATCGCCGGTCGGCACCTCGCGCTGGAGCCGGGCCTCAAGCTCGGCGCTGCGCGCTTCGGCCGTGCGGGCCGCCGTCTGCATCTGCGAGGCCAGCAATTCGAACTCGGCCTTCTGGCGCGACAGGGTGGCGATCTCCTCCCGCAGGGTGACGTCGCGCCCCTTCAACTGCTCGATGCCCATCTGGTAGGCGAACAGCCCGACCCCCAGCAGCAGCGCCGCCAGAATGCCGAACTTGCCGAAACCGGCCCAGACACGGCGGCGGTAGCGTCGTTCGTAGTCGTAGCGTCCCAGGGTCATGATGCGTCGCGGATGGGTGGCTGAGGAAGGCGCCTATGGCTAGCGGCAACGCCGGTGCGATGCAACCCCTTGACAGGCGGCGGTCCGGACATTGTTTCCCCGGCGGCGGCGCCATGCTACCAAAGCCCGAACTTTGTCATCGGGGTTCGCGCCTTGTCCTGTCCCGCCCTCCTCCTCGACCGCGACGGCGTCATCAACGTCGATCACGGCTATGTCGTCACCCACGACCGCTTCCAATTCATGGACGGCATCTTCGATCTGGCGCGGGCGGCGGTGGACCAGGGCTACCGCCTCGCCGTCATCACCAACCAGTCGGGCATCGCGCGCGGCTATTTCACCGAGGCCGAGTTCCTGGCTTTCACCGCCTGGATGGCGGATGAGTTCCGGAGGCGGGGCGTCGAACTGGCCGGGGTCTTCCATTGTCCTTATCACCGGAGCGGCCCGGTGGAGCGCTTCGCCCGCGAGAGCTTCTGGCGCAAGCCCGCCCCCGGCATGATCCTGGAGGCGTCGCGGCGCCTTGACCTCGACCTTGCCCGTTCGGTCTTCGTCGGCGACCAGCCGACCGACATGCAGGCGGCGCAGGCGGCCGGGGTGGGCTTGCGCGTGCGGATCGACACGGAAAGGGATGGAGCCGAAACGCAGACGGCCGACCATACGGTCGGCCGTCTGGCGGAAATCCTTCCGCTGCTGACTAGTTGGACGAGGACGAAGAGCCGCCAAGGAAGCCGGCGCTGATGCCCGGTGTCTTGAACTCGCCGACGTTCTTGAAGACAAGGCGGAAGAAAATGGTGTTGCCATCCTTCACACCGCCGGCCGTCGTGGTGTAGTCGCGCTGGGCGATGGTCTGGAAGACCAGGCATTCGTCGGCGTAGGTGAGCGTCGCCAAGCTGGTGCGGGCGCCCGGCTGCGGTTCCATTGCCTGGACATGGGCGACGCTGAGCGCCCAGTTGTCGGTGAAGTTGGAGGAGAGGATGAAGGTCGCCTGTTCCACCCGGTCCTGCGACACCGCGTTGCGCGAGGCGGTCTGGTCGACGAAGGTGTAGGCGGTGGACACACGCAGCAGCGGCACGCCGGCCGAGGCGTTCAGCGAATGACGGCGTGGCCGCAGGGTCTCGTGATCGATGCGGAAGCCGTAGTTCACGTCCAGCCAGTCGGCCGGTTGCAGATCCAACTTTCCAACGTAATCCGAAGTCCGGTCTTCCAGACCCGATCCGACCTGGAAATCGCTGGAGGCGTTGGTCAGGCGGCGGCTCTGGCCGAGGAAAAGGCTGGCGGACCCCTGGGTGTTGCCGTAGATCGCGCCGCGCAGGCCGTAGGTCACCCGCACGCCGTCGTCCAGCCGGTCGATGCCGGTGAAGCGGTTGGGCGTCAGCAGGTTGGATTCGTCGAACTCGACGTCGAGGCTGTCCTCGTTCGGGAAAAGCTTGTTGGTGCGCAGCTTCGGCGCGGCGGTCAACTGCCCGATCGGTTCGATCAACTGTTGGGAGGATTCGCCGTAGCGGACGAAGGGATAGCGCACCGTCATCTGCCCTTGGGGGAAGAAGCGGAAACGGCTGACGTCCTCGCTGCCGCGCGCCGTCGGGTCGGCCGAGCTGAAGCGGTCGGCGTTGTAGCCCGCGACCAGAACGCTGGCCGACAGGGTGGTGACGAAGCCGACGCTCGACACGATCTCACGCTGCCACCCCGGCTGCGCCGTGACGCGCTGGGTGTTCGGCCCGCCGTTGCTGGGTCGGGTGACGCCCAGCAGGCCGCCGTCGAAGGACCAGCGCCCGCCCAGGAAGCTGCCCGGCTCGCCCAGCGCGTTGTAGCGCGCCACCGGGACCGCGACGGGTTCGGGTATCGTGTTCCCGTAGCGCAGATCCTGGAAGCCGTAGGCGGCGAGCGAGGCGTAGTTGCGCCCCTGGAAGCCCTCCACATAGGCCTTGCTGGTCAGGTAGTCCTCGCGGAAATCGTAGTAGCGGCGCAGGAAGGTCGCCTCGCTCGCCCGCTTCACGTCGAAGCCGGCCCTCCACGTCTCGTCGATGTCGAACAGGCCCTTGGCGCCGATGTAGCCGCGGGTGCGGCGGTCCTTGGGGCTGTCCTCCGACGGGCCGTTGGTCAACTCGCCCTTGGTGATCGCGCCTTCGATCTCGAAGCGGCCGTTCTCGAAGCGCTTGCGGTACTGGCCGCCCAGCAGCAGGCCCTGCTTGGAATAGCCCTGCAGGTCGAAGGTCGCGTCCTGGTTCTCCCCGATGTCCCAGTAGTAATGATTCTTCAGGATGAAGCCGAGGTCGGAGCTGTTGCCGAAGGACGGCGTCAGGAAGCCGCTCTTACGGTCCACCGAAGGATCGGGGTGCGACAGGTAGGGCGTGTAGCCGACGGGGATCCCGAAGATCTCCATCGTCGCGTCCTTGTAGCGGACCTCGTGCTCCTGGTTGTCGTGGACGATGCGGACGGCTCGGATCTGCCAGAGCGGTGCCCGAGTCGGGTCGGTCTTGCACAGGTCGCAAGGGCTGTAGACGCCACGGTTGACACGGGTCAGCCGGCCTTCGCGCCGTTCACCCTCGTTGCCGGCGACGCGGCCGTTGTCGGTCATCAGGACGCGGATGTTCTCGATGAACACGTCCTTCAGATCGTCGGTCAGCTCGGCGTAATCGGCGAAGATGATGTCGCCCGACGGTTCCACCAGCCGGATGGCGCCGGTCGCGGTGACGACCTTGGTCTTCTGGTTGTAGGTGATCGTGTCGGCGCGGACGCTGCGCGGGCCCTGCGCCAGCTCCACGTTGCCGGTCGCGGTGACGATGCCGTTCGGCTCGTCGAAGGTCACTTGGTCGGCGGTCAGCAGGACCGGCGGTTGCGGTTCCCTGGCGGGCGACTGCGCGCCGGCCAGGTCGGCGGTGGCCACCCCGCACGCGATCATCAGCCCGACGATGCCGGAGCGCAGGATCGTGGAGGAAACGGACTTGGCGGTGGCGCGGGCGCGCCGGGAGACGGGCTTGGGCATGGCTGGAACGATTGGGGGAAGCGCCCGGCCAAGTCAACGGTTTCGCTTCGCGGCCCGGACGGTGGCGCGGCGGTTGTCACCGCCGCGCCACCGATGCCCTCGGCAAGCGCCGGTCAGACCACGCGGAAGTTCTTGAACTGCCACGGATCGCTCTCGTCGATGTCCTCCGGGAACAGCAGGTTGCGGTCCTGGAGCGGGGTCCAGTCGCCATACGCCCCGACCAGTTCGCCGAGATACGGGGTGGCGACCTCCAGCACCCGGCGGAAGTCGACCTCGTCGGGTTCGACGACGCCCCGATTCGGGTTCTCCAGCGCCCAGACGATGCCGCCCAGGATGGTCGAGGTCACCTGGATCGAGGTGGCGTTGTTGTAGGGCGCCAACTCCCGCGCCTCCTCGATGGTCATGCGCGAGCCGTACCAGTAGGCACCCTTGGGGTTGCCCATCAGCAGCACGCCCAGCTCGTCCATGCCGCTGACGATCTCGTCCATCATCAGGCGTTGGCTGGCCTGGATCGCCCAGTTCTTGCCGGCCAGTTCGTGGATCGACTTCACCGCGTCGTCGCAGGGGTGGTAGGCGTAGTGGCAGGTCGGCCGGTAGACCACTTCGTCGCCCTCGCGCACCGTGAAGTAGTCGGCGATGGAGATCGATTCGCTGTGGGTGATGAGGAAGCCGTGGAACGGCCCCTCCAGCGGGGTCCAGGTCCGCACCTTGGTCGAGGCGCCCGGCCGCATCAGGTAGATGGCGGCGTCGCTGCCGAAGTCGTGGCGGCGTCCGTCCTCGGGGAAATGCTTCTCGTGGGTGCCCCAGCCCAGTTCGGCCGGCTGGCAGCCCTCGCCGACGAAGCCGTCGATCGACCAGGTGTTGACGAACTCGCCGATCTGCTTGGGCTGGTTCGACACCTGGGTGTCGCGCTCGGCCACATGGATCGTCTTGATGCCCAGGCGCTGCGCCAGCCGTCCCCAGCCGTCGCGGTCGGTCGGGACCTCGGTCGCCACGCCGGTGTCGGCGGCGACGTTCAGCAGGGCCTGCTTGACGAAGTGGGACACGAGGCCCGGATTCGCCCCATGGGTGATGACGGCGGTCGGGCCGCCGGCCAGCTTGTCGCGCGTGGCCAGCGCGGTCTCGCGCAGGGCGTAGTTCGAGCGCAGCGAGGGCGACAGCGTCGGGTCGGTGTAGCCGCCGGCCCAGGGCTCGATGCAGGTGTCGATGTAGTTGGCGCCGATGCGATGGCAGAACTCGATCAAGGCGATCGACGACACGTCGACCGACACGTTGACGAGGAAATCGCCCTTGTCGAGCAGCGGCTTCAGGACCTGGAAGAAATTGTCGTTGTTCAGCGGGTTGTTGTGGAAGGCGACGCCGTACAGCTCCGCCTCCTCGCGCCCGCGCTCCTCGGCCGTGACGATGGTGATCCGGTCGGCCGTAAGACCGTCCAGATGGCGCAGAAGCAGAGGCAAAACACCCTGGCCAATCGATCCGAAACCAACGATGACCATACGGCCTGTGAACGTCTGGAACTTCGTGTCCAGGGCCATGATTGCTTGCTCCTCCGAGGTAGTTTAGGCGACGGCACAGACCGGCGCCCCCGTCTCTTCCCTGAGGAAGCGACGGGACGGCGCCGGATTGTTGAATGGTACGGGTGTCTTTAAACTTTATCCACAGTTTCCGGCGAACCGCTCACGCGGCGCAGGACCGCAGAAGGTAGCCGGGGGTCTCCAGCAGCGGCGCGTCGGAGACCTCGACCACCCGCGCCTGGTCGAAGCCGTTGAAGGCGGTCCGCAGGCAGGAGCCGTAGGCGCCGAGCTGTCCCAGCTCGATCCAGTCGCCGGCCTTGATGTCGGCCGGCAGCAGGAAGGGGCCGTTCATCTTGTCGGCGCTGTCGCAGGTCGGGCCGTAGAAGCTGAACGCCACGTCGGCCGCGTCGGTCATCGCCTCGAACGGCCGGATCAGCCGCGCGGGGAAGCGGAAGCCGGGCACGCCGGCGTCCGACAGGGCGCCGTAGACGCCGTCGTTGATGAACAGCTCGTCGCCCCGGCGCTTGACCACCTGGACCACCAGCGAGACGCCCGGCGCCACCAGCGCGCGGCCCGGCTCGCACCACAGGCGGCAGCTCTCCGGCAGGTCGAGCGCCGCGACGCCGCGCGCGATCTCGGCCATGAAGTCGCCCAGCGGCGGCGGGGTGACGCCCGGATAGGACACCGGGAAGCCGCCGCCGACGTCGAGCACGTCAAGATCCACGCCGGCCTCCGCGATCACGCGGCCGGCCAGCTCCAGCGCCCGCCCGTAGGCGGTCGGGTCGAGCATCTGCGAGCCGACGTGGAAGGACACGCCGAGCTTGGGGGCTGCGGCGCGGGCGGCGCGCAGCAGCGCCACCGCGTCGGCCATGGCGGCGCCGAACTTGCCCGACAGGTCGTAGACCGCGTTGCCCTTGGGCAGACCGAGGCGCACGACGAGGCCGAGATCGGCGGCGAAGCCGGTCTCCTCCAGGATCTTGTCCAGCTCCTCGCGGCTGTCGAGCACGAAGTCGCGGACGCCGTATTGCTGGTAGGCGGCACGGATCGCCTGACGGCCCTTGACCGGGTGCATGTAGTGCAGCACCGCGTCCGGGAACATCTGGCGGACGAGGCGGATCTCGCCGGGCGAGGCCACGTCGAAATGGCGCACGCCGCCGGCCCACAGGGCGCGCAGCACGGCGGGCTCCGGGTTGCACTTGACGGCGTAGAGCACGTCGCCGCCGCGCCCGATGGAGGCGGTGGCGTCGGCGAAGGCCGCGACGAAGCTCTCGGCGGTGTCGGCCAGCACGCCCGGACGGATGCAGTGCATCGGGTCTTCCGGACGGTGCAGGGCGACCGCCTGGACGACCGAGGAGCGGCGGCCCGAGGACAGGGACACCGACGCCGTGGCGGCGTTGCGGCGCAGCGGGGTGACGGCGGAACGGGAACGAATGAAGCCCATGGCGCACTCCATACCCTGGGCACGGCGGCGGCCGGCCCAGTGAGCAAAAGACGGCGACCCGTTGCGGCCAAAGCTGGCGCGCGGAACGGAATCATCGAATTGTTCGGATAGGGGAGGGTGGAGACGGAAAGCCGGATCGGGCCAGCGGCCCCGGGCTGTGAAGCTCCGGGCAACAGCGCGTCGAATCCCGGCTACAGGGCTACCGTCTCAAAACCTTACCGTGGGCAGCAAACATACTGACCTCCCTCTCGGGACCGACCCACTGTATGGTCGGTTCTGCCAAAAAGGACGCGGTACGTCGTAGCATAACCACAGAGGGCCATAGGCACGTGCGGGTGCGTCGTTCGCATTGAATTACGCTCTTTTGCCCGCAATTCAAGTGAATTTTTTGAGACCGGGGTTTGCCCGGAGGCCGTGCCGCATCGGGGGGACGGGCGCCGGCTTTCGGCGGCGAGGCGGGGAATGGAACGTTTGGAACGTTTGAAACACCGTGAAACGTTTTTCCGGCCCTGTTCCATGTTCCATGGATGCGTCCGTTGCGAGCGCACCCCTATGGCGGAGGATGGCGGGCTGGATGGCGGCATGGCGGGGCTCCGTGGGCAACAGGCGGTCACCACCATGTTATAGGAAAATTTTCCGATCCGTAAGGTTTCGGTGATGCCCTGCCGCTCAGGCGTTTACCACCCCCTCATAGCCGGGAAAGCGCGCGGAAATGGGATCGCCGGTCGATTCCGCAACCCAGCCGTCGGGGCGGGTGAAGAAGCGGATCGCCGTGAGATGCGGTTCCGGACCCATGTCGAACCAATGGCGGGTGCCCGCAGGAACGCTCAGCAGGTCGCCGGCCTCGCAGACGACGCGAAAGACGCGGCCGTCCATGTGCAGATAGAAGGCGCCGCTCCCCTCCACGAAGAAGCGGGCCTCGTCCTCCGTGTGGGTGTGCTCGTCGAGGAACTTGGCGCGCAACGCCGCGGCGTCGGGCGTGCCGCGCGGCATCCGCACCACGTCGACCGACTGGTAGCCGCGCACCCGTTGCAACCGCTGGATGGGGGCGGCGTAGGCCGACAGGACGGCGGCGGTGTCCGCGTCGGCGGGCAGCACCGGCTCCGCCGTCCAGCGTTCCAGCAGGATCCCGGCCATCGCCAGATGCCCGGCCAGCACCGCCGGGTCGCCGGTGATCACCTCGGGCCGCACGGCGTCGTGCTCGCGGTAGACGGTCAGATGGGGCATGGCGCAACCTCCGCTTCCGCCGGATTCTCCGGGGTCGCCGCCAAATTGTGGCAGGAGGCGCCGCCGGGCAATCCCTTTCGCGGCGCTGCGACCCATGGTCGCCCCGCGACGCTTGGCGGTCAGCGGCGGACCAGCAGCCCGAACGACACCGTGGCGCCGGCCAGCAGCATTCCGCCGATGAAGAGGGCGACCCCCGTCCAGCCGAAGCCGTGCCAGAACAGCCCGCCCAGCGTGCCGGCCATCGTCGAGCCCATGTAGTAGCAGAACAGGTAGATCGACGACGCCTGCCCCCGGTTGACGGTGGCGCGCTGCCCGATCCAGGCCGACACGGTGGAATGGGCGCCGAAGAAGGCGAAGGTGAACAGCGCGATGCCGGGGGCGATGGACCACAGGCTGTCCGGCTCCATCAGGGCCAGCCCCGCCAGCATCAGCAGCACCGCGGCCACCAGAGTGCGGTCGTTGCCGTAGCGCCCGGCCAGCGAGCCCAACAGCGGCGAGCTGACCACGCCGAAGCTGTAGACCAGGAAGATCGCGCCGACCACCGCCGGACGCAGGTCGAAGGGCGCCTCGCTCAGCCGGAAGCCGATGTAGTTGAAGACGGTGACGAAGCCGCCCATCAGGAGGAAGCCCATGGAGAACAGAGCCAACAATCCCCGGTCGCTCAGCAGCCCCCGCCATGCCCGCGTCAGCGCGCCCAGCCCCGCCGGGCGCTTCACGAAATGGCGCGACGACGGCAATCCGGCCCAGACCGTCAGTGCCGCCGCGATGCCCAGCGCGCCGACCACGCCGACCGCCATCCGCCATGTCCCCAGATCGGTGACCACGGCGGTCAGCACCCGCCCCGACATGCCGCCGATGGCGGTCCCGCCGATGTACAGCCCCATCGCCATCCCGGCCGAGCGCGGGTCGACCTCTTCCGACACATAGGCCATGGCGACGGCGGGCAGGCCGCTGAGCGCAATGCCCTCCAGCGCGCGGACGATCAGGAAGCCGTGCCAGTCCGGCATCAGGGCGCCGACGATGCCCAGCAGTCCGACCGCCAGCAGCGACGCCACCATGATCGGCTTGCGTCCGATCCCGTCCGACAGAACCCCCGCGATCAGCAAGGACCCGGCGAGCAGCCCGGTGGTCAGCGACAGGGCGAGGCTCGATTCCGCCGGGGTCACGCCGAACTCGCGCACAAAGTCGGGCATCAGCGGCTGCACGCAGTAGAGCGTCGCGAAGGTGGAGAAGCCCGCCACGAACAGGATGCGGCTTGCCAGCCGGTAGGCGGCGCTTCCCGCCGTCAGATAGCCCACCTCGTCTCCGTCCCGCACCGCTGGTTCCTCTCGCTTCCGCCACGCTCATGCTGCGATGCGGTATGATGACAGTGGCGCGCGGGTCCGCCGCTGTCCAAGGCTGCGTCGGCGTGTCGGCCATGCCGGGAGCGCAGAACCGGGGCTGGATCATCCGCTTGGCTCCCTCTCCCGCCCCGGGAGAGGGAAGGGGCCCATGCGCAGCATGGGAAGGTTGAGGGGCTATCGGAACATGGATTTCGTACCACGCCCGATAGCCCCTCACCCTCCCCACGCCTGCGGCGCGGGTCCCCTCCCTCTCCCGGGGCGGGAGAGGGCTGTCCGATCGCCCTCAGCAAAACCGGCCTCGCTCTGGACCTTCGGCGGGGCGCGCCGTATAAACAGCGTCCCAATCAATTCGAAATCCGTTCGAGCCATGCACGACCTTCGCGCCATCCGTGAAAATCCCGAAGCCTTCGACCGTGGCCTCGGCCGCCGGGGATTGGCGGCGCTGTCGTCCTCCGTGATCGAACTCGACGCCCGCCGCCGCGCCGTGCAGACCCAGTTGCAGGAGATGCAGGCCCGTCGCAACGAGGCGGCCAAGGAGATCGGCCTCGCCAAGCGCGAGGGCCGCGACGCCCAGCCCATCCTCGACGAGATGGCGCAGCTCAAGGAGCGCGTGCCCGAGGTCGAGGAGGAGGAGCGCCGTCTCGGCGCCGAACTCGATGGGCTGCTGGCCGGCATCCCCAACCTGCCGGACGACGACGTTCCCGACGGGCCGGACGAGAGCGGCAACGTCGAGGTCCGCCGCTGGGGCACGCCGCCCGAGATCGCCGCGCCCAAGCAGCATTACGAGCTGGGCGAGGCGCTGGGCCTGATGGACTTCGAGGCGGCGGCCCGCATGTCGGGCGCCCGCTTCACGGTGCTGAAGGGCGGGCTGGCGCGGCTGGAACGCGCGCTCGCCGACTTCATGCTGGACATCCACACCGGCGAGCACGGGTACACCGAGATCGCGCCGCCGCTGATGGTGCGCGACACCGCGCTCTTCGGCACCGGCCAGTTGCCGAAGTTCGAGGAGGATCTGTTCAAGGCCGGCGACCATTACCTGATCCCGACCTCGGAAGTCCCGCTGACCAACCTCGTCAGCGACCAGATCGTCGCGACGGAGGAGCTGCCTTACCGCTACACCGCGCTGACCCCCTGCTTCCGGGCCGAGGCCGGGTCGGCCGGGCGCGACACGCGCGGCATGATCCGCCAGCACCAGTTCTGGAAGGTCGAGATGGTCGGCATCGCCGCCCCCGACCAGTCGGAAGCCGAGCATCAGCGGATGACCCGCTGCGCCGAGACGATTCTGGAGCGGCTGGGCCTGCCCTACCGCACCATCGTGCTGTGCACGGGGGACATGGGCTTCTCCTCGCGCAAGACCTATGACGTCGAGGTGTGGCTGCCGGGCCAGAACGCCTACCGCGAGATCTCCAGCATCTCCAATTGCGGCGATTTCCAGGCCCGCCGCATGAAAGCCCGTTGCAGAGCCAAGGGGGAGAAGCAAACTCAATTCCTCCACACCCTCAACGGATCGGGTGTGGCGGTCGGGCGCTGCCTGATCGCGGTGCTGGAGAACTACCAGCAGCCCGATGGTTCGATCCTGATTCCCGAGGCCCTCCGCCCCTACATGCGCGGAGCGGAAAGGATTACCGCCTGATGTTCGATTTGCCGCTCGACCTGTCCCGTACCCGCATCCTCGTCACCAACGACGACGGCATCCACGCCCAGGGGCTGAAGGTGCTGGAGGCGATCGCCCATTCCCTGTCCGACGACGTGTGGGTGGTCGCCCCGGAGATGGAGCAGTCGGCCGCCAGCCATTCGCTGACGATCAACCGCCCCCTGCGCCTGCGCAAGCTGGACGAGCGGCGCTTCACCGTGGACGGCACGCCGACCGACTGCGTGCTGCTGGCGATCAACCACGTGATGAAGGACAGCCGGCCGACGCTGGTGCTGTCCGGGGTCAACCAAGGCTCCAACATCGGCGAGGACGTGACCTATTCCGGCACCATAGCCGCCGCGATGGAGGCGACGCTGCTCGGCGTCCCCGCCATCGCGATGAGCCAGCATTACGAGCCGGGCCAGCCCATCGACTGGTCGGCGGCGGAGGCCCACGGGGTCGACGTGGTGCGCAAGGCGGTGACGGTGGCGTGGCCGAGGAACGTGCTGCTGAACGTGAACTTCCCGGCGCGGCCCGCCGCCGAGGTCACCGGCATCCAGGTGGTCCGCCACGGCAAGCGCAAAATCGGCGACGAGCTGTTCGAGCGGGTCGATCCGCGCGGCAAGCCCTACATCTGGATCGGCACCCTGCGCGGCGACGCCGACACGACCCCGGACACCGACATCCACGTCGTCCTGCACGGCGGAATCTCGGTGACCCCGGTGTTCCTCGACCTCACCCACACCCCCACCCTCCAGACCTTGAGGCAGGCGTTCGTGTGAGCACGGACGCGCGCCGAATCCGGTTGCTGATGGCGTTGCGCCAGGCCGGCGTGACCGACACCACGGTGTTGTCCGCCATCGAACGGACCCCGCGCGAGCTGTTCGTTCCCGACGCCTTCCAGGACCAGGCCTGGGAGAACATCGCCCTGCCCATCGATCTGGGGCAGACGATCAGCCAGCCGCTGATCGTCGGGCTGATGACCCAGGCGCTGGAGCTGAACCCCCGGCATCTGGTGCTGGAGGTCGGCACAGGCTCCGGCTATCAGGCGGCGATTTTGTCGCGGCTGTGCCGCCGGGTCTTCACCATCGAGCGGCTGAAGCCCCTGCTGGCCGAGGCGGAGGGCCGTTTCCGCGCGCTGAGGCTGGACAACGTCACGACCCGCCACGGCGACGGGACGCGCGGCTGGCCGGAGCAGGCGCCCTTCGCGCGCGTGTTGGTCACAGCCGCCGGGGGCGCGGATCCGCCAAAAGACTTGACGGATCAACTCGCCGTTGGTGGTGTCATGATCATCCCGCTGGGCGGGGACCACCGCGATCAGAAGGTGGTCCGCTTCCGGCGCACCGACTCCGGTCTCACTCGGGAGGACCTGTGGCCCGTCCGTTTCGTTCCGCTGCTGTCCGACCCGCCGCAACAGGTCCGTCCCGCATGAAGTCCGCCGTTTCGCCGCGTTCCTCCGCCCTGCGCCTTGCCGCCGTCTCGCTGGCCGTGCTGGCGCTGGTGGGCTGCGAGCGCATCGGCGGTCTGGCGCCCTTCACCAACATGGCGGGCGGGGTGCCGGACTCGGCGGCCGGCGCCATCACGGTGCAGAAGGGCGACAACGCCTACTCCCTCTCCCGCCGCTACAACGTGCCGCTGCGCGACCTGATCGAGGTCAACCGGCTGTCGCCGCCCTACAAGCTGGAGGTCGGGCAGCGCCTCGCCCTGCCGACGGCGCGGCAGTACATCGTGCAGAAGGGGGACACGCTCTACGGCATCTCCCGCATGCACAACGTGGACGTCAGCGAGCTGACCCAGTTGAACAATCTGACGCCGCCCTACGCGGTGCAGGCCGGGCAGCCCCTGCGCCTGCCGGGCGCCGGCGGCGGCGCGGCTCCCGGATCGGCCCCTGGATCGGTTGCCGGGCCGGTCGTTCTGGCCGAAGCCTCCCCGCCGCCGGGCCGCAGCGCCGGGCGCGGCTCGATCCAGGCGACCGAACTGCCGGCGTCGGGCGCGTCCGTTCCTCCGAATGCGCCTGCGTCGGGCGGCGTCGTCGCGACGCCCCTGCCGGCGGGCGGTGTCCCCGCCGCCGGGGAGCCGGAGGTGGCCTATCAGCCGGGCCAGGCCCCGGTTTCGCTGCGTCCGCCCGACCGCAAGCCCGGCGTGACGGCGGAGCCGCTGCCGGCCAACCCGGCGGCGTCGGAGCCCGCGCCGGCCGCCGTCGCCTCGCCGGTGCCGCCCGGCCTGCCGGCCGGCCGCACCGCGCCGGCCCAGCAGGAGGTCGCGGCGGCGGCCCCGCCCAAGCCGGAACCGAAGGCGGAGGCCGGGGCGCCGCCACCGCGCGGCGGGGCCCGCTTCCTGTGGCCGGTCAAGGGCAAGCTGATCTCGGGCTACGGCCCCAAGCCCGACGGCCTGCACAATGACGGTCTGAACATCGCCGCCTCCAAGGGCACGGCGGTGGTCGCCGCCGACAATGGCGTCGTCGCCTACGCCGGCAACGAGCTGCGCGGCTTCGGCAACCTGCTGCTGCTCAAGCACGCGGACGGCTGGATCACCGCCTACGCCCATCTCGACCGCATCGACGTGGAGCGCGGGGCCACCGTGAAGCGTGGGCAGGCGGTGGGGAAGGTCGGGCAGACCGGCTCCGTCAGCAGCCCGCAGCTTCACTTCGAACTGCGCAAGGGCAGCCAGGCGGTGGACCCGACCGACCAGATGGACCGCAAGTCTATCGAAGGGGCTTTTCGAGACGGCCCGCTAGGTCCTGGATGAACTGCCACGCGACGCGGCCCGACCGGCTGCCGCGCGTGACCGACCATTCGACCGCCTCGGCGTGGAGCCGGTCCGCCGGGACCTCCAGGCCGAAATGGCGGGCGTAGCCCTCGACCATCGCGAAGTAGGTGGTCTGGTCGCAGTTGTGGAAGCCCAGCCACAGGCCGAAGCGGTCGGACAACGACACCTTCTCCTCGACGGCTTCGGCCGGGTTGATGGCGGTCGAGCGCTCGTTCTCGATCATGTCGCGCGGCATCAGGTGGCGGCGGTTGGAGGTGGCGTAGAACACGACGTTCTCCGGCCGCCCCTCGATCCCGCCGTCCAGCACCGCCTTCAATGACTTGTAATGCGCGTCGTCGTGGTCGAAGGACAGGTCGTCGCAGAACAGCACGAAGCGCCGCGCCTCGCCCTTCAGCCGGGCCAGCAGCCGGGGCAGGCTGGGGATGTCGTCGCGCTGGATCTCGACCAGCGCCAGCTCGCCCGGCCGTTCCTGCACGATCACCGCGTGGATCGACTTGACCAGCGAGCTCTTGCCGGTGCCGCGCGCGCCCCACAGCAGGGCGTTGTTGGCCGGATGACCGGCGGCGAAGCGCCGGGTGTTGTCGAGCAGGATGTCGCGCTGCCGCTCGATCCCTTGGAGCAGCGCGATCTCCACCCGGTTGACGGCGGGCACCGGCTCCAGCCGGTCGGGCTCGGTGTGCCAGACGAAGGCGTCGGCCGCCCTCAGGTCGAAGGGCGCGGGCGGGGGAGGGGCCAGACGGTCGAGCGCGTCGGCGATGCGGGTCAGCAGGGGAAGCAGGGAGTCGGAAGACATCGTTTTCCAGGCACCTTTTTCACAAAATTTCATGGAAACCGGGCGTCGGCGCAGCCATCTTTCCGACGCGTTCGCACGGTATCACAGCGATGCGGGCGCACAAGCCGTCGCCATTCCCCGCTTCGCGCCGCATCACCGTTGCATCCGGGGCATGGGCGGCTATAGTCGCGGCGTCCCGGCGGTCAAGCCGATTCCGCGCGAGATCAACTTATTCAGGAGCTCCCAAGATGTTCGTTTCGACGGCTTATGCACAGACCGCGGCGCCGGCTGGCGGCAGCGATATGCTCGTGCAATTCCTGCCGCTGATTCTGATCTTCGTCGTCTTCTACTTCCTGCTGATCCGCCCGCAGCAGAAGAAGATGAAGGAGCACAAGGCGATGCTCGGCAACATCCGTCGCGGCGACCGGGTCGTCACCGGCGGCGGCATCATCGGCGTCGTCACCAAGGTCGGCACCGACGACGAGCTGACGGTCGAGATCGCCGAGAACGTCCGCGTCCGCTGCGTGCGCTCCACCGTGAACCTCGTGCTCGCCAAGACCGAGCCGGCCAAGCCCGGCGACGGCACCGCCGCCACCACCGAAGGCCAGGCCAAGCCCGGCGAGACCCCGGCCGCCGGCGGCATCGGCAAGCTGTTCGGCCGCAAGTAAACCGGCCACGTAGAACCGGCGCGAGCACACTGGCGAACGCCGGCCGTCGAATCGGATTCGAGTGACGCATGCTCTATTTTTCGCGTTGGAAGATTTACACGATCGTGGCGATCTGCGTCGCCGGCTTCATCGTGATGCTGCCGAACTTCCTCGGCCGCGAGACGTTGGCGAGCCTGCCCAGCTGGTACGCCCACAGCAAGGTCTCGCTGGGTCTCGACCTGCGCGGCGGATCGCATCTGTTGCTCGAAGTCGACATGAGCGCGGTGATCCGCGACCGCGTCGAGGGGCTGGTGGACGGCGCGCGCCAACAGCTGCGCACGGCCAACGTCGGCTACACCGCGATCAACGCCGGTGACCGCGCGGTGACCGTCCAGCTCCGCGACCCGGCCCAGTCCGAGGACGCGGTGAAGGCGCTGCGCGGCCTCGCCAGCCCGGTGGGCGGCGGCGCGCTGGGCGGCGGCCAGCCGGACGTGACGGTGGCCGCCAGCGGCAACACCGTGACGGTGACGCTGAGCGAGGTGGCCTTGCGCGACCGCGCGACCCAGGCCATCGAGCAGTCCATCGAGATCGTCCGTCGCCGCATCGACGAGACCGGCGTGAACGAGCCGACCATCGCCCGCCAGGGCACCGACCGCATCCTGGTCCAGCTTCCCGGCGTCGAGGATCCCGACCGCGTCAAGCGGCTGCTCGGCACCACGGCCAAGATGACCTTCCGTCTGGTCGACACCAACGCCGACGCCTCGACCGGCCGCGCCCCTCCGGGCTCGGAGATCCTGCCGTCCGCCGAGGGCGAGCGGTTCCAGACCAATTACGTCATCCGCAAGAAGGTCGAGGTCGACGGCGCCACGCTGAAGAACGCCTCGGCCTCCACCAACTCGCAGAGCGGCGAGTGGGTGGTGAACTTCGAGTTCAACAGCGCCGGCGCCAACCGCTTCGCCGAGATCACCCGCGCGAACGTCGGGCGTCCCTTCGCCATCGTGCTCGACAACAAGGTCATCAGCGCGCCGGTCATCCGCGAGCCGATCACCGGCGGGCGCGGCCAGATCAGCGGCAACTTCTCCGCCGCGACGGCCAACGACCTGTCCGTGCTGCTGCGCGCGGGCGCCCTGCCGGCCCCGCTGAAGGTGATCGAGGAGCGCACGGTCGGCCCCGACCTCGGCGCCGATTCGATCCGCGCCGGGCTGACGGCGGTGGCGGTCGGCTTCGTCATGGTCTGCGTCTACATGATTGCGTCCTACGGGCTGTTCGGCTCCTTCGCCTGCTTCGCCCTGCTGATCAACCTGGTGCTGACGCTGGCGGCGCTGTCGCTGCTCCAGGCCACCCTGACGCTGCCCGGCATCGCCGGCGTGCTGCTGTCGCTGGGGCTGGCGGTCGACGCCAACATCCTGATCAACGAGCGCATCCGGGAAGAGACGAAGAAGGGCCGGGGCGTCTTCGCCTCGATGGAGGCCGGGTTCAGCCGCGCCTACAGCACCATCGTCGATTCGAACCTGACGACGGCGATCAAGATGGCGCTGCTGTTCATCTTCGGCACCGGCGCCATCAAGGGCTTCGCCGTCACCATCACCTTCGGCATCCTGATTTCCATGTTCACCGCGACGGTGCTGGTGCGCCTGATGATGGTGACGTGGTTGCGCCGCACGCGGCCCGCCGCGCTGCCGGTTTGAGAGGACGATCCATGTTCCACCTCCGCCTCGTCCCCGACAACACCAAGATCCCCTTCATGAACGGCCGGTTCGCCGGCCTGATCACGTCGGCGTTCCTGTCCATCGCGTCGATCATCCTGTTCTTCCACCCCGGCCTGAACTACGGCATCGACTTCCAGGGCGGCATCGTCATCGAGGCCCGCACCCCGCAGGCCGCCGATTTCGTGTCCCTCCGCCACTCGCTGGGCGGGCTCGGCATGGGGCAGGTGGCGTTGCAGGAGTTCGGATCGCCCCAGGACGTGCTGATCCGGCTGGAGCGCCAGCCCGGCGACGACGCCGCCCAGCAGGTCGCGGCCGACAAGGTGCGCGCCACGCTGGCCGAGACCCTGCCCGGCACCCAGGTCCGCCGCGTCGAAGCGGTCGGCGCCTCGGTCAGCGCCGAGCTGTTCGCCAACGGCATGCTGGCGATGGGCCTCGCGATGGTGGCGATGCTGCTCTACATCTGGTTCCGCTTCGAATGGCAGTTCGGGCTGGGCGCGGTGGTGACGCTGCTGCTGGACATCACCAAGATCATCGGCTTCTACGCCGTGACCGGCATGCAGTTCAACCTGACCGCCATCGCGGCGATCCTGACCATCATGGGCTATTCGATCAACGACAAGGTCGTGGTCTATGACCGGATGCGCGAGAACCTGCGCATCTACAAGAAGATGCCGCTGCGCGACCTGATCGACCTGTCGATCAACGAGACGTTGAACCGCACGCTCGGCACGTCCATGTGCACCTTCCTGTCGGTCATCCCGCTGGCGCTGATCGGCGGCGAGGCCTTGCAGGATTTCGGCATCGTGCTGCTGCTCGGCGTGTTCATCGCCACCACCTCGTCGATCTTCATCGCCGCGCCCATCTTGCTGTTCCTGGGCGAGAACCGGCTGCGCCGGGGAACGCCGGAAGCGGCCGGTCCCGGCAACCCGGCGACGACGCCGTAACGCAACGGGAAACGGGGCAGCACAAGCATGGCCGACATCACGCCGATGATCCCGTCCGACCGTCAGGTCATCGACGGCTATGGCAAGGGGCAGTTCTGCGTGTCCGGGCAGTGGCGGGTCGGCGCGGTGATCGTGCTGCCCGACCGGACGCTGCCCTGGTCCGCCACCGAGGTGGCGTCGCTGACCGCCGCCGACTTCGCGGCGGTCAGGGAGGCGGTGCCGAAGGTGGAGCTTCTGCTGCTCGGCACCGGCCCGACCATGAAGCTGGTGCCCAAGGCCCTGCGCCAGGAGCTGCGCGCGGATGGCATCGTGGTGGAGTTCATGGACAGCGGAGCCGCCTGCCGCACCTACAACGTGCTGCTGGCCGAAGGTCGGCGGGTGGCGGCGGCGCTGCTGCCGGTGTAAAGCTCAGCGGTTCTCCGTCACACGGCACAAACGACAAAGGCGTCCCGGTCGGGACGCCTTTGTCGTTTGTGCCTAAACCCCGGGTCGCATAGGCACGAGTAAGCCCTTCTCCCCTTGCGGGAGAAGGGTTGGGATGAGGGGTATTCCGCCTGCAAAGGCGGAAAGAACAAGAAGCCTCTTGGCCGGCTGACGCCGGCTCCCCCCTCACCCCAACCCCTCTCCCGCGAGGGGAGAGGGGCTTGTTCGCGCCTATGATCCGGATCAGACGCCGAGCTGCTCGGCGGCGAAATCCCAGTTCGCCAGATTGTCGATGACGGCCTTCACGAAATCCGCGCGGCGGTTCTGGAAGTCGACGTAGTAGGCGTGCTCCCACACGTCGATGGTGAAGAGCGGCTTCTGGCCGTGGGCCAGGGGGGTGTCGGCGTTGCCGGTCTTGCCGACCTTCAGCTTGCCGCCATCCTCGTACAGCCACGCCCAGCCCGAGCCGAACTGGGTCAGGGCGGCCTGGGTCAGCTCCTGCTTGAACGCCTCCACGCTGCCGAAGTCGGCGACGATGCGCGCCTCCAGGGCGGCCGGGATGGTGCCGCCGTCCTTCTTCAGGCACTGCCAGAAGAAGGTGTGGTTCCAGACCTGCGCGGCGTTGTTGAAGATGCCGACCTTGGCGGCGTCGCCCGCCGATTGCTTGATCACGTCCTCGAGGCTGGCGTCCGCCAGGGCCGAGTCCTTGGTCAGGTTGTTCAGGTTGGTGACGTAGGTCTGGTGGTGCTTGTCGTGGTGCAGGTGCAGCGTCTCGGAGGAGATGTACGGCTCCAGCGCGTCGTACGCGTAGGGGAGCGGCGGCAGTTCGAACGCCATGTGGGTTGCCCTCTCTTCTTGGGTTGCCTGACCGGGCTTGGCCTTGACGGCACACGGTCTTCGCCCGACCCAATAGGCCGATGCCGGAACAAAGTGAAGTCTGGAATCGGTCTAGAGTGAGCGAAGACGCTCTGAACGTTGGCAAAAAACGGCCTCGGCCGCCCGGTTTCCGGAGCGTACAGCAGCCTCGAGCGTGGCTGGAAGCCCCGTTTCCGTCCAGTCGCCGGCCAGCGCCAGATTCGACCAGCGGGTTTGAGCGGGCGGGCGGCGCGACACCGAGTCGGGGGCCTGATCGGGCGTCGCCCGGCGCTCCTTGACGACCCGGAAGGGCCGAATCGGGCCATCGAGTCGCAGCGCCGCCGCCACGTCGCGCCACAGCAGGGTGGCGATCTCGTCGGCCGGGCGGGCGGCCAGCGCGTCGGCGTCGCTGACGGTGACCGACACCACGTCGTCGCGGGCGAACAGCCACTCGGCCACGCCGCCGACCAGCCCCAGGAAGGGAAGCCCGCCCGGCAGGGGCACGGGGGCCTCAATGCGGTAATGGACGCCGACGATGGCCGGGCCGGGCGGCGGGACGCGCAAGCCCGGCACCAGCCGTTCCACCACCCAGGCCGGCGCCGCCAGCACGACGGAATCGCGCGCGCCCAGATCAAGCGAGGCGCCGCCGACCGACAGCCCGGCGACCCGTCGGTCCGCGAACCGCAACCCGTCCAGCCGCGCGCCGAACCGGATGGTGCCGCCCAACGCCTCCAGCCGGCGCAACGCCGGATCGACGAAGGCGGCGGCGAGGCCACGGCTTGCGATCACCGGCCGGCAGGCGGCCTCGCCGCGCAGCAGGGTTTCCCGGATCACCGCACCGAACAGCCGGGCCGACACCCGCGCGGTCGGTCCGTTCATCGCGGAGATCGCCAGGGGCCGCCACAGACGCTCGTGGAGCGGCCCACCCGGCGGCAGCGCCTCGTCCAGCGTCGCCGGGGCCGGGGCGGTCACGGCCCGCAGCGCGGCGAGGTAGTGCCAGGGCCGGCTGCCCGGCACCCGCCGCGTCTCGTCGAACAGCCACAGCCCGCCGGGCCGCAAGGTCCAGGCGGCGCCGTCGCGAAGATCGAGGAAGGGAAAGGCGGCCGGGCGGATTTCCGTCAGCGCGTCCGAACCGCCAGTCCGGGCGGCGTAGTCCATCAGCGCCCGGTTGCCGCCGAGCACCATGTGGCTGCCGTTGTCGAGGCGGCGGTCGAGCGTCGAATCGTGGAAGGAGCGGCAGCGTCCTCCAGCCTGGGGCGCCTGTTCGTAGAGCCGGACGGGAACGCCCCGTTCGGCCAGGCGCAGCGCGGCGGCGAGCCCGGCCAAGCCGGCGCCGATCACATGCACCGTGCCGCCGGAGGAGGACGAATCGGGGATCGTCACGCGGAGGGCGGGGCGCCGAATCGGCAGCGCAGCGCCACCCAGGCGCTTTCCCGCCGGCCGACGCGGACGCGTAGGGCGGGATCGCTCCAGCCGCGCGCCCGCAGGCGCCGCAGCAGGCGGTGGTACAGCACCATCATCGCGGTCGCCGCCCACAGCGAGCCGCATTTCCTGCCGGCGATGGCCTGCCGCGCCTCGGCGAAGCGGGTCTCCGCCAGATCGGCCAGGGCCTCGCAGGCCTGGGGAAGGCCGGGATGGGCCAGCACCCTGTCCGGCACCGAGGTGCCGATCCCGGCGGCAAGCAGCAGCTCGTGCGGCAGGTACATCCGGCCGAGCGTCGCGTCCTCCGTCAGGTCGCGCAGGATGTTGGTCAGTTGCAGCGCCTCGCCGAGCGCGAGGGCGAAGGCCTCGTTGGCCGGGTCGGCGCGGTCGAAGACGCGGATCGCCAACATCCCCACGGCACCGGCGACCCGACGGCAATAGACCCGCAGCGTCGCCAGCTCCGGCGCCCGCAGTCCCTCGCCGACGTCCATCGCCATGCCGTCGATCAGGGCTTCCAGCTCGCCGCGCGGCAGGCCGTAGCGGTCGATGGCGCCCTTCAGCGCCGCCGCCAGCGGGCTGGTCGGGGCGCCGCCGGCGTAGAGGCTGCGGATCTCCCGCCGCCACGCGTCGAGCGCGGCGCGCTTCTCCTCCGGGTCGCCCGGCTCGTCGGCGATGTCGTCGATTCGCCGGCAGAAGGCGTAGATTGCGAACATCGCCGCGCGCTTGGACGCCGGCAGCAGCCGCATCGGCCAGTAGAAGGTGCTCCCCGACCGCTCCGCCACCGCCGAGGGCGTGTCGGTCGTCAGCGGCGGCGCCGAGTCGGTCGGTGGGGTGGTCATGGAGGGGCGAATCCTGGGCCGGGCGTTCGGGCGGGAACGCGGCCCAGGAGTTTAGGAGGCGGAGAAGCTTCGCGCCAGCCCCCGCGCCACCGCGACCAGCTTGTGATGCGCGCCCAGCGTCACCCGCGCCTTCATCGGGTCGCGCGCCTTGAGCCGTTGCGACAGGGATTGCGCGACGCTGAGGATCACCGACGCCTCCATCCGCAGGCCGCGATGCTGGATCAGGCCGGGCAGGGGGGCGGCGCGCTCCAGCAGGCGGTCGGTGTGCTCCAGCGCCTGGTCGAAGATCGCGCGCAGGCGGGGGTCGGTTTCGCCCTCCACCAACCGCTCGACGCTGATGCCGGCCTCCTCGAACCACGCCAGCGGGATGTAGCAGCGGCCGAGCTGGGACCAGTCGTCGCGCGCGTCCTGGAGGTGGTTGAGCACCTGGAGGGCCGAGCACAGCGCGTCCGAGGCCGGACCGGCGGCCACGCCCTCGCCGTGCAGTTCCAGCAGGTAGCGCCCGACCGGGTTGGCCGAGAAGCGGCAGTAGAGCAGCAGGTCGCTCCAGCTGTGGCAGCGGGCGCCGACGGCGTCGCGGCGGAAGGCGCGCAGCACCTGACGGGCGTGGCGGTCGCTGACGCCGGTGGCGTTCAGGCTCTCGCGCAGGTCCAGCGCCGGCTTGAGGTAGGCGTGCTTGGCCTGGCCGGAGGTCAGCGCCCGTTCGAGCGCCTCCAGATAGGCCAGCTTGGTCTCCGGTTCGAGATCGGCGTCGTCGGCGATGTCGTCGGCCAGCCGCAGGAAGCGGTAGAACGACATCACGTGGGGGCGCAGGTGCTTGGGCAGCAGCCGCGACGCCACGGGGAAATTCTCCGTGCTTTCGTCCTTGCGGGCGATGGGGTTGGGCTTGCGGGGCTTGGTCGGGGCGATGTTGAAATCGGTCATGGGTTCCGTGCCTGCTGCGCGTCGGGGCTGGCGGTGCGACCTTCTCTGCTTCATATAGGCCGGGACTTGGGGTTTGCCTTCTGTCCCAAATCGCTCCACCCCTCTTTTTCCATTCAAGGTTCACATGGCGAAGTCGACCACCGACCTGTCCTATTGCGGACGGGAGGTCCGGAAATATGACAACGACCACTTTCTGGCAGGTCTCTTCGCTCCGGCCGACCGGCGCGAGCCCCTGTTCGCCCTTCACGCCTTCAACCTGGAGATCGCCAAGACCCGCGAGGTCGTCAGCGAACCGATCCTGGGCCAGATGCGTCTCCAATTCTGGCGCGACGGCATCGAGGCTGTCTATGGGGATGGACCCGTACCACGCCATGAAGTGATGGATCCGCTGGCGCAAGCCGCGAAATCGCTGGGTTTGAGCCGCGCCCTGTTCGACCGGCTGATCGACGCGCGCGAGGCCGACCTCGACGACACCCCGCCGGCCGACCTGACCTGTCTGGTCAACTACGCCGAGGTGACGGGGGCGCCGCTGGTGCAGCTGGCCCTGGAGATCCTCGGCGTGCGGGACGAGGCGGCGCACGCCGCCGGGCGCCATGTGGGGATCGCCTACGCCCTGACCGGCATCCTGCGGGCGGTGCCCTTCCTGGCGCGCCAGCACCGGCAGCTGCTGCCGGCCGACCTGATGGCCAAGCACGGGGCGCGGTCGGAGGATTTGTTCGAGCTGCGCTCGACGCCGGAGCTGCGGCCGGTGATCGGGGATGTGGCACTGGTGGTGCGGAAGCATCTGCGCGAGGCGCGGGCCTTGCGCCGGTCGGTGCCGAGGGCGGCGCTGCCGGCGCTGCTGCCGGCGGTGCTGGCCGAGCTGCATCTGGCGGTCGTCGCGCGGGAGGGCAACGACGTGTTCGCGCCGCGCGTGCTGTTGCCCAACCCGTTCCGGCAGTTGCGGCTGGGCTGGGCGGCGTTGCGGGGGCGGTATTGAGAGGGGCTTTGCCCCCTCCCTAACCCTCCCCCGCTTCGCGGGAGAGGGAACCGCCACCGGACTTTTGCAAGGAGCCGGCTCCCTCTCCCGCCGGAGGCGGGGGAGGGATGGGGAGGGGGCAACCGTGGCCGCCACCCATCAATCGGCCGCCAGCCACCCTTCCAGATCGGCCAACGCGCGGCGGGTGTAGGCCAGCTTGCGGTCGCGGCCTCGGATCTTCTCGTCCACCGGGGGGAACAGGCCGAAGTTCACGTTCATCGGCTGGAAGGTCTCGGCCTCCGCTCCGCCGGTGATGTGGCCGAGGATGGCGCCCAGAGCGGTGGTGACCGGCGGGTTGACGATCTCCCGGCCCAGCCGCTCGGCCGAGGCGAAGCGGCCGGCGAGCAGGCCGACGGCGGCGCTCTCCACGTACCCCTCGCAGCCGGTGACCTGACCGGCGAAGCGCAGGCGGGGCAGGGACTTCAGCCGCAGGGCGCCGTCGAGCAGGCGCGGGCTGTTCAGGAAGGTGTTGCGGTGCAGGCCGCCCAGCCGGGCGAACTCGGCCTTCTCCAGGCCGGGGATCGTGCGGAAGACCCGGGCCTGTTCGGCGTGGCGCAGCTTGGTCTGGAAGCCGACGAGGTTGTAGAGCGTGCCCAGCGCGTTGTCCTGGCGCAGCTGGACCACGGCGTAGGGGCGGCGTTCGGGCTTGTGCGGGTTGGTCAGGCCGACCGGCTTCATCGGGCCGTAGCGCAGCGTGTCGACGCCGCGCTCCGCCATCACCTCGATGGGCAGGCAGCCTTCGAAGTAGGGGGTGTTCTTCTCCCACTCCTTGAAGTCGGCCTTCTCGCCGGTGATCAGCGCGTCGATGAAGGCGCGGTACTCGTCCTTCTCGAAGGCGCAGTTGATGTAGTCCTTGCCGGTGCCACCGGGGCCGGGCTTGTCGTAGCGCGACTGGAACCACGCCTTCGACAGGTCGACGCTCTCCAGATAGACGATGGGGGCGATGGCGTCGAAGAAGGCCAGCGACTCCTCGCCGGTGAAGGCGCGGATCGCCTCGGCCAGCGGCGGCGAGGTCAGGGGGCCGGTGGCCACGATGACGCTGTCCCACTCCTCGGGCGGAAGTCCGGCGACCTCGCCGCGCTCGATGGTGATGAGGGGGTGGGTCTCGATGGCTTCGGTCACGGCGGCGGCGAAATGGTCGCGGTCCATGGCGAGCGCGCCGCCGGCCGGCACCTTGTGCGCGTCGGCGCAGCGCAGGATCAGCGAGCCGCAGCGCCGCATCTCCTCGTGCAGCAGGCCGACCGCGTTGTACTCGGCGTCGTCGGAGCGGAAGGAGTTGGAGCAGACCAGCTCCGCCAGCTTGTCGGTGTCGTGGGCGTCGGTCTTGCGGACGGGCCGCATCTCGTGGAGGACCACGGGCACGCCGCGTGAGGCGAGCTGCCACGCGGCCTCGGACCCGGCGAGACCGCCGCCGATGACATGGACGGGGCGAAGGGTGTCGGTCATGATTCGAACGTTCCAAACGAAGACTGCGGGTGATCGGCCGGCAATCTAGGCCGTCCGGTCCGAAAGCGACAGCCCTCAAAAGCAACGCGGCCGGACCCTGCTGGCCCGGCCGCGCGCGGATGCTGGAAACGAAGCGCCCATCACTCCGTGCGGATCACTCCTTGCGCGTCGTCGTGCTGCGTTCGATGGTGGTGGCGCCCGAGGGGGCGGGCGACATGGTGCTCGACCCGTAGGTCGGGGTGGTGGTCGTCGTGGTCGTCGTGCTGGTGGTGCGCTCGCTCGACGAGCCGCAGGCGGCGAGCAGCAGCGCCGCGCCGAACGCGGCGCCAACCCCGGTGAGAAGCGTCCTGGTCATTCCTCGTCTCCTGTCGTGGGAACGGACAATGACCAGGGAACACGGCCGAGGTGGCGTTTGTTCACGCCCTCTTTCGCGATTTCGGCTTCGCTTTCAGGTAGGGGGCCAAATAGCGTCCGGTGTAGCTGCGCTTGACCTTCGCCACGTCCTCCGGCGTGCCCTCCGCCACGATCTCGCCGCCGCCGGTGCCGCCCTCGGGGCCGAGGTCGATGATCCAGTCGGCGGTCTTGATGACCTCCAGGTTGTGCTCGATCACCAGCACCGTGTTGCCCTGGTCGACCAGCGCATGGAGCACCTCCATCAGCTTCTCCACGTCGGCGAAGTGCAGGCCGGTGGTCGGCTCGTCGAGGATGTAGAGGGTGCGGCCGGTGGCGCGGCGGCTCAGTTCCTTGGACAGCTTGACGCGCTGCGCCTCGCCGCCCGACAGCGTCGTCGCCGCCTGCCCGATGTGGATGTAGCCCAGCCCCACCCGTTCCAGGGTGTCGAGCTTGTCGCGGATGCCGGGGACGGCCTTGAAGAACTCCTTGCCCTCCTCGACCGTCATGTCGAGCACGTCGGCGATGGTCTTGTCGCGGTAGGTGACCTCCAGCGTCTCGCGGTTGTAGCGCTTGCCGTGGCAGACGTCGCAGGTCACGTAGACGTCGGGCAGGAAGTGCATCTCGATCTTGATGACGCCGTCGCCCTGGCAGGCCTCGCAGCGCCCGCCCTTCACGTTGAACGAGAAGCGGCCGGGGCCGTAGCCGCGCGCCTTGGCCTCCGGCAGCCCGGCGAACCAGTCGCGCATCGGGGTGAAGGCCCCGGTGTAGGTCGCCGGGTTGGAGCGCGGGGTGCGGCCGATCGGCGACTGGTCGATGTCGATGACCTTGTCGAGGTGTTCCAGCCCCAGCACCGTGTCGTGCTCGGCCGGGTGCTCGCGGGCGCCCATCAGCTTGCGGGCGACCGCCTTGTAGAGCGTTTCGATGATCAGGGTGGACTTGCCGCCGCCCGACACGCCGGTCACGCAGGTGAAGGTGCCGAGCGGGATCCTGGTCGAGACGTTCCGCAGGTTGTTGGCGCGGGCGCCGGTCACCTCCAGGAACTGGCCGGGATGGCCGGGACGGCGCTCGTCGGGGATGGGGACGAAGCGGGTGCCGTTGAGGAACTGCGCGGTGACGCTGTCGGGGTTCCGGCACACCTCCTCGGGCGTGCCCTGGGCGATGACGTTGCCGCCGTGCTGGCCGGCGCCGGGACCCATGTCGACCAGATAGTCGGCGCTGCGGATGGCGTCCTCGTCATGCTCCACCACGATGACGGTGTTGCCGATGTCGCGCAGGCGCTTGAGCGTCTCCAGCAGCCGGTCGTTGTCGCGCTGGTGCAGGCCGATGGACGGCTCGTCCAGCACGTAGAGCACGCCGGTCAGGCCGGAGCCGATCTGCGAGGCCAGGCGGATGCGCTGGCTCTCGCCGCCCGACAAGGTGCCGGAGCCGCGCGCCAGCGTCAGGTATTCCAAACCGACCGCGTTGAGGAAGCCCAGGCGGTCGTTGATCTCCTTGAGGATCCGGTAGGCGATCTCCCGGTCCTTGGGGCGCAGATGCTCGTTCAGCCCGCCGAACCACGCCGCCGCGTCGGAGATCGACAGCTCGGTGGCCTCGGAGATGTGACGGCCGTTCACCTTGACCGCCAGCGCCTCCGGCTTGAGGCGGGCGCCCTTGCAGACCTCGCAGGGCTGGGAGGACTGGTATTTCGACAGCTCGTCGCGCATCCAGGCGCTTTCGGTCTCCTTGTACCGGCGCTCCAGGTTGGTGACGATGCCCTCGAAGGCCTTGTTGGTCTGGTAGCTGCGCAGGCCGTCGTCGTAGGTCATGGTGATGGCCGAGCCGCCCGACCCGTAGAGGATCGTCTGGCGGACCTTCTCCGGCAGATCCTCCCAGGGCGTGGTCATCGACACGCTGAAATGCTGGGCGAGGCTTTCCAGCGTCTGGTCGTAGTATTTGGAGGTCGAGCCGGCCCAGGGCGCCACCGCGCCCTTGGACAGCGACAGCCGCTCGTCCGGGACCACCAGCATCGGGTCGAAGTAGATCTTGCTGCCCAGACCGTCGCAGGCCGGGCAGGCGCCGAACGGGTTGTTGAAGGAGAACAGGCGCGGCTCGATTTCCGGGATGGTGAAGCCGGAGACCGGGCAGGCGAATTTCTGCGAGAAGACCGTCTGCTCGTTGGTCTCGGCGTTCTCGACCCAGACGATGCCGTCGGCCAGACCCAGCGCGGTCTCCAGCGAATCGGCCAGACGGTTGCCCAGACCTTCCCGCACCACGATGCGGTCGACCACGACCTCGATGTCGTGCTTGAGCTTCTTGTTGAGCGCCGGGACCTCGTCGATCTCGTGCATGGTGCCGTCGACGCGGACGCGCTGGAAGCCGCGCTTGCGGAGATCCTGGATCTCCTTCTTGTACTCGCCCTTGCGGCCGCGCACGAAGGGGGCCAGCAGCAGCAGGCGGGTGCCTTCGGGCATGCTGACAATGCGGTCGACCATCTGGCTGACCGTCTGGCTTTCGATGGGCAGGCCGGTGGCCGGGGAGTAGGGGATGCCGACCCGCGCCCAAAGCAAGCGCATGTAGTCGTAGATCTCCGTCACCGTGCCGACGGTGGAGCGCGGATTCTTCGAGGTCGTCTTCTGTTCGATGGAGATGGCCGGCGACAGCCCCTCGATCGAATCGACGTCGGGCTTCTGCATCAGCTCCAGGAACTGGCGCGCGTAGGCCGACAGGCTCTCCACGTAGCGGCGCTGCCCCTCGGCGTAGATGGTGTCGAAGGCCAGCGACGACTTGCCGGAGCCCGACAGGCCGGTGATGACGATCAGTTCGTCGCGCGGCAGATCCACGTCGACGTTCTTCAGGTTGTGTTCCCGCGCGCCGCGGACGCTGATGAATTTGTTCATGGAGTGTTCTTTTATCCGAAGCCGATCCGGTTGGGAAGCGGCTTCATGCGGGCCTCGAAGGGGATCGAGGGCCTTGGAAGCCCCTCTCCCCTTGCGGGAGAGGGGTTGGGGTGAGGGGACCCCGCAAATCGTCTTCGCCTGCGGCGAATACCCCTCATCCCAACCCTTCTCCCGCAAGGGGAGAAGGGCTTCGAAGTGCATACGATCACTCTTCGAGGCCCGCTTCGGCCGATGGGACGATATAGGCGGCGCAAATCTTGTTACCAACGGCACCGCGCGCGGGTCAGGCCCAGAAAACCGGCGTGTCTCGAAAACGTTTCCACAGATCCGGCAGCGCCTTGCGCCGTTTGTCGGCCTGCCGGTCGATCCAGGCGGCGGTCGCGGCCACGGTTGCCGCATCGGCGCCGGGCAGGGCCGCCAGCATCCGCCGCCCGGTGGCGGCGTCGTGGTCGGCGTCGAGCGCCGCCAGCAGCGAATCCAGCGCCGCCAGGAAGGGCAGGGTGGCGGCCTCGGCGTAGAGCCCGCGGAAGAACTCGGCGACGTAGCGCAGGGTGCGCAGGCGGCGGCGCAGCTTCTCGCGGTCCTTCGGCTCGTCGGGGATTTTCGCGGTCTTGCCGAGCTTGGCGAGCCGCAGCGACAGCCAGACGGGAGCGACGGTGGTGACCGGGGCGTTCAGGGCCGCCCGGCGCTCCTTGTCGGCCTCGCCCAGCCAGCGCCCGTCCTCCAGCCAGGCGGCCAGCGCCAGGACGGTGGCGGCGCAGTGCGGGGCGAGGATCGCGGCGACGGCCTCGCGGGCCGGCCCCGCCCCGGCGTTGCGGGCGGTGGCTGCCAGCAGGGCCAAGCCGGCCGGGGCCTTCGGGCTGGACGACAGCGGGTCGATCACCCCGGCCAGCAGCACGTCCCAGCCGCGCGCCGGGCCGAGCCGCTTGGCGAGAGTCCGGCTTTCCGCCACCAGCCGGTCGGCCTCGGGCGAGGCGATCACCGGCGCGAACAGCCGGTGGGCGATGCGCAGGCGGCGGAGCGCGATCCGCATGCGGTGCAGCCCCTCCACGTCGCCGCCGGCCAGCGCGCAGGCCTCGTTGGCGAGGAACTGGCGCAGCGCGTGGCGCAGGATGTGTCGGTAGGCCTCGGCCACGGTGGTGACCGGCGACAGGGCCAGCGGTTCGGATTCGACCGGTGGCGGCAGTCGGCCGGTGACCAGCCGCAGGCCCAGCTCCGCCTTGCTTTCGGTGCCGATCCGCATCGGCACGGCCTGTTGCAGGCGCAGCGCGAGGTCGAACAGGCGGCCGACCCGCCCGGCCTTCAGCTCAAGCTCGACCTCGCTGATCGGCAGGGTCTCCGAGCCGGCGGTGACATGCCCCTCGTCCACCGCAACCTCGATGGCGGTCGCTGGATCGGGGCGGACCAGCACGGCGGTGCGGCGGAAATCGGTGACGAACAGCGGCCGCAGCGCGCCCTGCGCGTCGGCGGGGACCAGACCGGCGACGCCCGACGCGGCCAGCACCGAAACGTCCGGCGCCTCGCCGGCCACCGTCCATTCCCATTCGCGGCGCACCGCGACCGCCGCCGAATCGCCGGGGGTGGCGCTGTTGACCGTCTTGAGGGTCTGGATGAAACGGTCGCCGTCGCGCCGCACCCGCAGGGCGATGCCGCTGGCGAACAGGCGCAGATCAGGCGTGTCGTAATAGACCGTGCGCAGGTGCGACACCGTCGCCGGGCCGTCCGCCCCCTCCCGCACGGCCGGAAGCCCGGCCACGCGGGCGAGATCCGCCGGGGCGACGTGCAGCTTCAGCTCGACCTCGCGGAAGGCGGTTCCGTTCGGTGACGCGTTCGACGCGGCGCCGGGGGGCGCGCTGGAGGGCGTGTCGGGCTTGGCTGGGGGCAAAAGGCAATTCCTCCCGATCCGGCCGGATCCGTGCAGACCCTCCGTGCATACCCCAACAGGTGCCGTCGCGTTAAGACAGTTTTCGCGGCTGCACAAAATCGGCGAGCCGCCCGGCGCCCAGATCCAGGTCGCGCCAGTGCATCGTCTGGAACACCAGCACCGCGCAGGCCCCGGTCGGGAACTTCTCGGTCAGGGCGTGGCGGTGCCGGTGGGGATCGTCGTGGTGCCCGCCGCCGGCCAGTTCCTCGGCCAGCTCGTGAAGGTCGGGGTTGTGGGCGATCAGCATGAGGCCGGTCGCCGTGTCCGGCGCGTCGCGCAGCCGCTCCAGCAGGGTGCGGGCGCCGCACAGATACAGGCCGCGTTCGTGCTCGACCGGCGGGAAGGGCGGCCCCATGGCGGCCATCACCCGCTTGCGGGTCTCCACGGCGCGCAGGGCGGTGGAGCACAGCACCAGATCGACCCGCGCGTGGTGAGCGGCCAGATGGCGGCCGACCAGGGTCGCGGCCTTCTCGCCGCGCGGGGCGAGCGGACGGTCATGGTCGCCCGTCGCCGGGCTGTCCCAGGCGGATTTGGCGTGGCGAAGCAGAAAGAGGGTTTTCATGGGCCGGTCGGACTATCCGAAGAGAGAGTCCTGAAACCGTAACGCAGATGGGATAGAGTTGTCCGCCATCTTTCATCATCCGTCCGGTCGCCCCATCTGGGAGCGACCTTGAGACGAAACCCAGAGGCCGACGTGACCAATCTTCAGGAACTCGACGCCGTTTGCATCGAGGCGACCGCTCCGGAACGCTTCATCAACCGTGAACTGTCGTGGCTGGCCTTCAACCAGCGGGTCCTGGACGAGGCCGCGAATCCCAACCACCCGCTGCTGGAGCGGCTGCGCTTCCTGTCGATCTCGGCCAGCAACCTGGACGAGTTCTACATGGTCCGAGTCGCCGGCTTGAAGGGGCAGGTGGCGGCCGGGGTGAAGGCGCCCAGCCCGGAAAACCTGACTCCGGCCCAGCAGCTGAGTGCGGTGAAACAGCGCATCATCGCCCTGATGGCGAGCCAGCAGGCGATGTGGCGCACCCTGAAGGCCGATTTGCGCGAGGCCGGCATCGCCGTCGTCGATCCCGCCGACGTGACGGAGGGCGAGAAGGATTGGCTGGAGGCCAAGTTCCTCGACGACATCTTCCCGATCCTGACGCCCATCGCGGTCGATCCGGCCCACCCCTTCCCCTTCCTGCCCAATCTGGGCTTCGCGCTCGCGCTGCAACTGCACGACCCGGTGAAGGGGCGCCACATCGACGCGCTGGTGCCGCTGCCCTCGCAGTTGGAGCGCTTCATCCGGCTGCCCGGTTCGGACATCCGCTTCATCCAGCTCGAAAAGCTGGTGATGCTGTTCATCGACCGCCTGTTCCCCCCGTTCCAGGTCAAGGCCAACGGCGTCTTCCGCGTGCTGCGCGACAGCGAGATCGAGATCGAGGAGGAGGCCGAGGATCTGGTCCGCACCTTCGAGACGGCGCTGAAGCGCCGCCGCCGGGGCAGCGTGATCCGGCTGGCGACCGACAGCGGCATGGCCGCCGACCTGCGCGAGTTCCTGCGCCACGAGCTGAACGTCGCCAGCGACGACGTGTTCATCCTCGACGGGCTGATCGGGCTGGTCGACACCAAGCACCTGATCGTCGACGAGCGTCCCGATCTGGTGTTCCGCCCGTTCAACGCGCGCTTCCCGGAACGCATCCGCGACTTCGGCGGCGACTGCTTCGCGGCGATCCGCCACAAGGATCTGGTCGTCCATCACCCGTACGAGAGCTTCGACGTGGTGGTGCAGTTCATCCGGCAGGCGGCGCGCGACCCGCAGGTGGTCGCCATCAAGCAGACGCTCTACCGCACCAGCAAGGACAGCCCGATCGTCGCCGCGCTGATCGAGGCGGCCGAGGCCGGCAAGTCCGTCACCGCGCTGGTCGAGCTGAAGGCCCGTTTCGACGAGGAGGCCAACATCCGCTGGGCGCGCGACCTGGAACGCGCCGGCGCCCAGGTGGTCTACGGCTTCGTCGATCTGAAGACCCACGCCAAGGTGTCGATGGTGGTGCGGCGCGAGAAGAAGGCGCTGCGCAGCTACGTCCATTTCGGGACCGGCAACTACCACCCGATCACGGCGAAGATCTACACCGACCTGTCCTTCTTCACCTGCGACCCGGCGCTGTGCCACGACGCGGCGGTGATGTTCAACTTCATGACCGGCTACGCCACGCCCAAGGTTCTGGAGAAGATCGCCATTGCCCCGATCACGCTGCGCCAGCGCCTGACCGAGCTGATCCAGGCCGAGATGGCCCACGCCGCCGCCGGCCGCCCGGCCGCCATCTGGGTCAAGCTGAACTCGCTGGTCGATCCCACCATCATCGACCAGCTCTACAAGGCCTCGCAGGCCGGGGTGCAGATCGACATGGTGATCCGTGGCATCTGTTGCCTGCGGCCGGGCGTGCCGGGGCTGTCGGAGAACATCCGGGTGCGCAGCATCGTCGGGCGCTTCCTGGAGCACGGCCGCGTCATCTGCTTCGGCAACGGCCAGGGGCTGCCCGGCCCGCAGGCCAAGCTGTTCATCTCCTCGGCCGACTGGATGACCCGCAACCTCGACCGCCGCATCGAGACGCTGATTCCCATCGAAAACCCGACCGTACACGAACAAGTTCTTGATCAGATCATGGTCGCCAACCTCAAGGACGACGCAAGCACCTGGAAGCTGGGGCCGGATGGCGTGTACCATCGCATCAAGGCCGGTCCGGACGCGTTCAGCGTCCACAATTACTTCATGACCAACCCCAGCCTGTCGGGCCGGGGCAGCGCGCTGAGCAACAAACGGACGCCTCCGCGTTTGATGTTGCGTACGGTGGTGGCCTGACGGTCGGGTTACGGAGTCGACGATGGTGACGGGAATACGCGCGGTCGCGCCGCTGAACGAGGCCCAAGGGGCCGGGCGGATCGCGGTGATCGACATCGGGTCCAATTCGATCCGGCTGGTCGTCTACGACGCGCCCACGCGGTCGCCGATGGCGCTGTTCAACGAGAAGGTGCTCTGCGGCCTCGGGCGCGGGGTGGAGAAGACCGGCAATCTGAATCCCGACGGCGTGGCCCAGGGGCTGACCGCGCTGGAGCGCTTCGCCAGCCTCGCCGCCGGCATGCAGGTGGCGAGGCTCGACGTGATCGCCACGGCGGCGGTGCGCGACGCCAGGGACGGCGCCGCCTTCGTCGCCGAGGTGACCCGGCGCACCGGGCTGGACGTCCGCGTCATCAGCGGGGAGGAGGAGGCCCGGCTCTCGGCCATGGGGGTGCTGTCCGGCACGCCGGAGGCCGACGGGCTGGTCGGCGATCTGGGCGGCGGCAGCCTGGAACTCGTCGGGCTGGATCGCGGCGTGATCGGCGAGCAGGTGACGATGCCGCTGGGGCCGTTGCGCCTGATGGAGACCGGCGTCACCCGCCAGAACGGCCTGGTCCGGCTGATCGACCAGCATCTCGAGGCGCTGCCTTGGCTGGGCAAGGCGAAGGGGCGACCCTTCTACCCGGTGGGCGGAAGCTGGCGTGCCATCGCCAAGCTGCACATGGAGCAGACCCGCCACCCGCTGCACATCATCCACCACTACACCCTTCCGGCCGAGGAGGCGCGGGAGTTCGCGGCGCTGGTCGGCCGGCAGGGCCGCTCGTCGCTGGAGAAGATGGCCGGGTCGCGGCGGCGGCTCGACACGCTGCCCTTCGCGGCGCTGGTGTTCGAGCGGTTGTTGCGCGCGGCGCAGCCGTCGAAAGTGGTGTTTTCCGCCTACGGGCTGCGCGAGGGGCATCTCTATTCGCTGCTGACGCCGGAAGGCCGGCGCGAGGATCCGCTGCTGGCCTCGGCCGCCGACTGGGTGCGGCGCTTCGTCCGCATGGGCGACCCGTCGCTGCTGATGGATTGGACGGCCGGGCTGTTCGCGGGCGAGGACGACAACGCCACCCGCCTGCGCCACGCCGCCTGCCTGCTGAGCGACGTGGGCTGGGCCGACCACCCGGACTACCGGGCCGAGCACGCTTTTCTGCGCATCCTGCGCTACCCGTTCCCGGCGCTGGACCACGACGAGCGGGCCTTCCTGGCGCTCGCCGCCCACGCGCGCTACGCCGGGACCATCGACGCACCGCTGACGGCGGGTGCCCGCTCGCTGGTCAGCGAGGCGCAGGGGTTGAAGGCGCTGGTGCTGGGGCTGGCCCTGCGGCTGGCGCACACGCTGTCGGGCGGCGCCACCGCGCTGCTGGAGCGCACCAGCCTGAAGGTCAGCGGCGAGCGTCTGGTGCTGACCCTGCCCGACGACGGCAGCGTGCCGTCCGGCGAGGCGGTGCAGCGCCGCATCGACGCGCTCGCCAAGGCGTTGAACCGCAAGGGCGACATCGTCCAGCCCGCCCGTTTCCAGGCGGCGGAGTGACGGAGCGCTGTTGCCCGGTCAGTCGTCGGGCAGCAGCAGCGCGAGCCGCGTGGCGATGAACCGGTCGGCGGCGGCGCGCGCCGCCTGATCGGCGGTTTGCGGGTTGAGACCGAACTTGTCGCGGTAGACTTTCGCCGTCGCCGCCAAGGCGGTGGGAAGGGCGGCGATGGTCGCCTTGTACTCGGCTTCCGGCCATGCGTCGAAGTCGGTCCAGGACCGGAAGGCGGCGATGATCGCCTTGCGCTTGTCCGCGATCTTGCGGGCCTCGGGCGAATGGGGCGCTTCCAGCAGGGTGCTGGGGACCAGCGAGGCTTGCAGGTTGTCCACCTCGAACTGGCGCTCGTAGCCCTGGCGGATGCTGCCGCGCTCCTCCAGCGCCGGGTCGATGGCGGGGGCGATGCGCGCCTCCACCCGGCTCCATTCCGGCGAATCGAAGACGGAGAAGGGCGGCTCGCACAGCGCCGGCGAGGAATCGCGGCTGTTGCCCCAGAAGGCGCCGAACGCCTCGAAGGCCGGTTGGCCGTGCTTGGTGAAGAGGAAGCAGGGCGCTTCCATCTCGGTGGTGGACAGGACGTGGCGCAGAAACAGAAGGGCGGTGCCGAGCGGGGCCGTCGCCACGTCGCCGAGGTTGCGCATCTCCTCCCGCAATTCGGGATCGGGGGGAAGGTCGCGGTCGGTCACCGTCGTGACCAGGGCGCGGATCGTGGCCTCCTTGTCGGCCACCGGGGCTTGGCCGGAGTGGTAGAGATAGACCAGCCACGCCTTGGCGGCGGCGCCGTCGTAGCGTTGCAGGGCGGCGGCGGCGGCCTTGGGATCCTTCGGGATGCCGGCGGCGACGGCCGCGAGCTTTTTCTGGGCCGCGCTGTTCTGCGTCTGGAGGTCGGTGACGCGCTTCTCGTAAAGACGGCGGCAGGACTCCAGCGCGGAACGGTCGGCGCAGGCGCGGTCGCGCTCGGCCAGGAACGCCTGCTGGGCGCGTTGGACCGTGTCGCGCTCGGCGGCCGGGCTGTTGGCCAGGGTGTCGCGCAGCAGCGTGGCCAGGTCCTCGTTCGCCACCTTCAGGTCGGCGCTGCCGCAGAGCGTGCGGTCCACCGGCGAGGCGGGCTTGGCGCAGGACAGGCTTTGCGCGGCGGCCGGCGTGACGTGGGCTCCGGCCAACGCCAGCAGGGCCGCCCCGGTCAGAAGCCAAAACCTCGAACGCGCCGTCGTCATGATCGCTCTGTCCCGCTGTCGAAAACCGGCGCGGACGATAGAGCATCGGGCGGGGGACCGGAAGCGGTGCCAAGCGCATAGCCGCTGGGCATGGCCGCCGGTCGTAAGAGCGTGTGGGCCCTTCGGGGTCAGACCTCGATCACCAGCCCGTCATAGGCCGGCTCGACGCCGTCCGGCAGGATGCGGCGCAGGCTGTCGTAATCCATGCTGTTGTCCATGTGGGTCAGGTAGGCCCGCCGGGGGCGGACCCGCTCGATCCAGGACAGGGTCAGCGCCAGATGGGCGTGGACCGGGTGAGGCGGTTCGATCCGGCCGCAATCGACCACCCAGGTGTCGACGCCCTCCAGCGCCGCGAAGGCGGCCTCGTCCAGCCGGACCACGTCGGTCGAATAGGCAAACCTGTCAAAGCGGTAGCCGACGGTCTTCATGTAACCGTGGTCCTGCTCGAACGGGGTCACGGGAAGTCCGGCGACCGAGAACGGGCCGGTTACGCGGTGCGCGGTCAGCACCGGGCGGTAGAACGGGAAGCCGGGGCGCAGCGGCTCGAAGCAATAGGGAAAGCGGGCTTCGAGGTCGCGCAGATGCTCGTCCCAGCCATAGGCGTCGAGCGGCGCGTGGGTCAGCCGGCAGATCTCGCGCAGCTCGTCGATGCCGTGGGCGTGGTCGGCGTGCTGGTGGGTCCACAGCACGGCGTCCAGCCGCTCGCAGCCGCTGTCGAGAAGCTGCTGGCGCAGATCGGGCGAGGTGTCCACCAGCACCGCCACCCCGGCCCGCTCGACCAGCACGGAGGGGCGGCTGCGGCGGTTGCGGGGGTTGGCCGGGTCGCAGCGCCCCCAGCCGCCGGGGCCGATCACCGGAACGCCGCGCGACCCGCCGCAGCCGAGCACGGTGACGCGCGTCGTCGGGGACCGGCCGGCATCGCTCATGCGGCGGCCCTCATGCGGCGGCCTTGTCGAAGAGGCGGAAGAAGTTCTCGGTGGTGACGCGCGCCAGTTCCTTGGGGGTCACGCCCTTCACACCGGCCACGCAGGCGGCGGTGTGGGCGACGTAGGACGGCTCGTTGCGCTTGCCCCGGTAGGGGATCGGCGCGAGGTAGGGCGCGTCGGTCTCGACCAGGATGCGGTCGAGCGGCACGTCCTTCACGATGTCGCGCAGCTCCTCGGACTTCTTGAAGGTGACGATGCCCGACAGCGACAGCGTGAAGCCGAAATCCAGCGCCTCCTCAGCCAGTTGGCGGCCGGAGCTGAAGCAGTGCAGCAGCCCCTTCACCGGCTGGCCGGCGGCTTCCTCCTTGACGATCCGCATGGTGTCGGAATCGGCGTCGCGGGTGTGGACGATCAGCGGCAGGCCGGTTTCCAGGCTGGCGCGGATGTGCCGGCGGAAGGCCTCCTGCTGCTGGTCGCGCGGGCTCTTGTCGTAGAAATAGTCCAGCCCGGTCTCGCCCAGCCCGATCACCTTCGGGTGGCGGGAGCGCTCGACCAGCGCCTCGACCGTGGTGACGGCGAACTCCTCCGCCGCCTGGTGGGGGTGGACGCCGACGGTGCAGAGCACGTCGTCGTAACGTTCGGCCACCGCCAGGATCCGGTCGAAGCGGGTCAGGTAGGTGCAGATCGTGACCATCCGCCCGATCCCGGCCTGCCGGGCGCGGTCGACGACCGCGTCCAGCTCCTCGGCGAAATCGGGGAAATCGAGATGGCAATGACTGTCGATCAGCATGTCTTGAGGACCACTCAGGCTTTCGGTTCTTCGACGAAGCGCGGGAAGACGCCCTGCGAGGTCGGCAGCGGCGTCCCGGCGACCAGCGCGCCCGCCGGCCCCAGATTGCCGAAGCCGCGCGCGTCCGGCCCCTGCGCCAACTGGTCCAGGATTTTGGCCGAGGCGTCCGGCATGATCGGCTGGGTCAGGATGGCGAGGTGGCGGATCGTCTCGGCCAGCACGTAGAGCACCGTTGCCATCCGCGCCGGATCGGTCTTCTTCAGCGTCCAAGGGGCCTGCTCGTCGACGTAGCGGTTGCCGTCGCCGACCACGGCCCAGATCGCGTCCAGCGCCTTGTGGAAGGCCTGGGCGCGGATCTCGACCCGCACGACGTCCAGCAGATTGTGCGCCGCGCCCAGCAGGGCGTCGTCGGCTTCGGTGAACGGTCCCGGAGTCGGCACCGCGCCGCCGCAGTTCTTGCCGATCATCGACAGCACGCGCTGCACAAGGTTGCCGTAGTCGTTGGCGAGGTTGCCGTTGATCCGCGCGACCATCTGTTTGTGCGAGAAGTCGCCGTCGTTGCCGAAGGGCACCTCGCGCAGCAGGAAGTAGCGGGTCTGGTCCAGCCCGTAGGTGGTGACCAGCGATTCCGGCGCGATGACGTTGCCCAGCGACTTGGACATCTTCTGGCCTTCGATGGTCCACCAGCCATGCGCGAAGACGCGCTTGGGCGGCGGCAGATCGGCGGCCATCAGGAAGGCCGGCCAATAGACCGTGTGGAAGCGCAGGATGTCCTTGCCGACCATGTGCAGGTCGGCCGGCCAGTACTTGGCGAAGTCGCCCTCGGTGTTCGGGTAGCCCACGGCGGTGATGTAGTTGGCCAGCGCGTCGAGCCACACATACATGATGTGCTCGTCGTTGCCGGGGACCGGGATGCCCCACTTGAAGGTGGTGCGGCTGACCGAGAGATCCTTCAGGCCCGACTTGACGAAGGACATCACCTCGTTGCGCTTGCCGGCCGGGGCGATGAAGTCCGGGTTCGCCTCGTAGAAGGCGATCAGCCGATCCTGCCACGCCGACAGCTTGAAGAAATAGGAGGGCTCCTCGACCCATTCGCACTCGGCGCCGGTCGGGGCGATCTTCTTGCCGGCCGGGTTGGTGGTCAGCTCGTCCTCGCCGTAGAAGGCCTCGTCGCGCACGGAGTACCAGCCGGCGTAGGAGCCGAGGTAGATCTCGCCCTTTTCCTCCAGCACCTTCCACAGCGCCTGCACCGAGGCGACGTGGCGCGGCTCGGTGGTGCGGATGAAGTCGTCGTTGGAGTAGTTCATCAGCGAGACGAGGTCGCGGAAGTTCTGCGACACGCGGTCGGTGAACGCCTGCGGCTCGATCCCGGCGTTCTGCGCCGATTTCTCCACCTTCTGGCCGTGCTCGTCGGTTCCGGTCAGGAACTTCACGTCGTAGCCGTCGAGACGCATGAAGCGGGCGAGGACGTCGCAGGCCAGCGTGGTGTAGGCGTGGCCGATGTGCGGCACGTCGTTCACGTAGTAGATCGGCGTCGTCAGGTAAAACGTCTTCGGCCCGGCCATTGTCGGCACTCTCCCGAGGGGGTTGTTCGGCACTGCTCTTAGGTGGCGGCGGATTCGAGCGCCGCCAAGGCGTTGAGCACCACTTGCTTGCGGTCCAGATTTGCGGATTCCGCACGAGCGAAGAGGCGCTGGACCTTTTCCCACACCTCCACCCAACGTTCAAGGCCGCGGGCGTTGGCGAGGCGGGTCATCAGGGCGGCCTCGCCCGGAACGACCTCCGCCGGCCATTGCCCGCGCGCCAGCGAGCGGGCGAAACGGGCGAGCCACCAGACCAGCAGCTCCGTCGCCGTCTCGTAGAGGCCGTCGTCCTGCTTGCGGGTCAGCTTGTCGCCGAAGGCGTGGGCGGCGGTGATGTCGAGCCGGGGCAGGGCGGAGAGCAGGGCGATCATCTCGCGGTAGAGCGCCAGCCCGCCGGCGTCCGACAGCTGGATGGCGCGGCCGACGCTGCCCTCGGCCAGCCGGGCGAGGGCCAGACGGTCTTCGTCGACGACGGTGGGACGGTGCTGAATCAACAGGTTGACGACGGTTTCCTCAGGCAGAGTTTTAAGGTTGAGCTTGCGGCAGCGCGAGCGGATCGTGGGCAGCATGCCGCCGGGGTTGTCGCTGACCAGCAGCAGCAGGGCGCCGGCCGGCGGCTCTTCCAGAATCTTGAGAATGGCGTTCAAGCCACTGAGATTCATGCGATCCGCGCCGTCGATCACCGCCACGCGCCAGCCGCCTTCCGCCGAGGTGCGGCGCAGGAAGGGGCCGATCTTGCGCACGTCGTCCACGGCGATGTCGCGCTTGAGCCGGTCGCGCTTCTCGTCGCGCTGCCGCTCGACCGTCAGCAGGTCGGCATGACCGCCGGACGCCACGCGGCGGAACACCGGGTGCCCGGCCGACAGGTACAGCGAGGTGGCCGGGGCGTTGCCGCCGAACAGACCCTCTCCCGGTGCCTCCTGGGACAGCACGAAGCGGGCGAAGCGGAAGGCCAGCGTCGCCTTGCCGGTGCCGGGCGTGCCGCCGATCAGCCAGGCGTGGGGCAGGCGGCCGGAGTTCCAGGCCTCCAGCAGGATCTGCTCCGACTCCTCGTGGCCGATCAGGTCGGGGTTGCGGCGCGGCGCCAGCGCGTCCTCGGCGGCGGGTTCGGCGGCGGCGCGGGCCTTGCTCATGGCGCCAGCCCCAGCCGGGCCGAGGCTTCGGACCAGATTCGGGCCTGCACGGTGTCGAGATCGGCGTCGGCGTCGATCACCGCGCAGCGCTCGGGCTCACGCCGGGCGATGTCGAGGAAGCCGTCGCGCAGGCGCTGGTGGAAACCGACGTCCATCCGCTCGTAGCGGTCCTCGCCGCCGTGGCGGGACGCGGCGCGGCGCAGGCCGGTCTCGACGGCGATGTCGAGGATCAGCGTCAGGTCGGGCTGGAAGGCGCCCAGCGCCGTGGTCTGGAGACCGGCGATCAGGTCACGCCCCAGGCCGAGTCCGTAGCCCTGGTAGGCCATGGTGCTGTCGAAGAAGCGGTCGCACAGCACCCAGCATCCGGACTCCAGCGCCGGCCAGACGGTGCGCTCCAGATGGTCGCGGCGGGCGGCGGTGTGCAGCAGCGCCTCGGTGACCGCACCCCAGCGCCCGGTCTCGCCGGACACCAGCAGGGCGCGGATCTCCTCGGCGCCGGGCGACCCGCCCGGCTCGCGGGTGGTCACCACCTCGACGCCGCGCGCGGCCAGTGCCTCGGCCAGACGGCGGAGCTGGGTCGATTTCCCGGCGCCCTCGCCGCCTTCCAGGGTGATGAAGCGGCCCTTCGTGACGGTCATTGTTTGCTTACCCACTCATGGCTTGAGAAGCCCTTCTCCCCTTGCGGGAGAAGGGTTGGGATGAGGGGTATTCGCCGCAGGCGAAGAACGAGACTTGCGCCCCCTCACCCCAACCCCTCTCCCGCGAGGGGAGAGGGGCTTTACGAAAACATCAGCTCTTGGCGCCGAAGACCAGGTACTTCGCGGCGGCGAAGGCGCGGCCGACGAAGCCCAGCTTTTCCACGTCCTGCGCGGCGACCACGGGCACCTCCTTGCCGGGGAAGCCGGGGGCGGTGATCAGGACCTTGCCCACCACGTCGCCCTTCTTGATCGGGGCGGCCACCGGGGCGTTGCTGACCAGCGAGACCTTCATGCCGACGCGGTCGGCGCGCGCCATCGTCACGTTGAGGTCCTTGGGCACCGAGACCGGCACCGTCTCCTGCTCGCCCAGCCAGACGGGGACCTGCTCGATGGTCTCGCCGCCCTTGAACAGGGCGTAGGTGGCAAATTCGCGGAAGCCCCACTCGATCAGCCGGGCGGATTCGTCGGCGCGGGCCTGCATGCTCGGCAACCCGTTGACCACCAGCAGCAGGCGGCGCCCCTCGCGCTCGCCCGATGCGGTCAGGCCGTAGCCGCCGGCGTCGGTGTGGCCGGTCTTCATGCCGTCCACGTTCATGCCGCGGTAGAGCAGGGGGTTGCGGTTGCCCTGGGTGATGCCGTGGTACTTGAACTCCCGCGTCGAGTAATAGTGGTAGTATTCGGGGAAGTCCTTGATCAGGTGCTCGGCCAGGATCGCCAGATCGCGGGCGGTCATGTAGTGGTTGGGATCGGGCCAGCCAGTGGCGTTGGTCAGGTTGGTGCCGGTCAGCCCCAGCTCCTTGGCCCGCTTGGTCGCCTGCGCCGCGAAGGCCGATTCCGACCCGGACAGCCCTTCGGCCAGCACGATGCAGGCGTCGTTGCCGGACTGGATGATCACGCCCTTGAGCAGGTCGTCGACCTTGATGTTGTTGTGCAGTTCCACGAACATCTTGGAGCCCTGCATGCGCCACGCGCGCTCGGTCACCGGCAGGGTGCTCTCCAGCGTCAGCCGGCCGCCCTTGATCGCCTCGAACACCAGATAGGCGGTCATGATCTTGCTCATCGACGACGGCGCCATGCGCTCGTCGGCGTTCTTCTCGAACAGCACGGTGTTCGAGGTGAGGTCGAGCAGGATCGCCTGCTTGGCGATGGTCTCGATGGTCGCGGCGTTGGCGACGGTGGCGGTCAGGGCGACACCCGCCGAGGCCAGCGCGACCGCCAGACCGATGACGGCGCGGGTGCGGACGACAACAGCGTTCATGATAACGTCCTCCGAGGAAACATGGCCGATCCGCCTTGCGCGGCGATCAATCGACCACGATTTTGGCTTCCGTAAGGCCAGCCTGAATGATCTGGTTGAGCACGGCGTCGGCCCGGTCCACGCTGTCCAGCGGACCGACCCGGACCCGTTGCAGGGTCAGCTTTCCCGACCGGGTGGACGACACCACGGCCGGCTGCCCGATCGACGCGAGGCGCGCCCGCGCGCGGGCCACGTTCTCGGCGCTGCCGAAGGCGCCGACCTGCACGAAGAGGTTCTCGTGGCCCGGCGGGACCGGCAGCACCGCCACCACGGGGGCCGGGACGAAGCGGCCGTCCACCACCGAACCGGCGACGGTCGCGGGCGGCGGGACCGGCGTTCCGAGGATTCCGGAGGACGCGGTCTTGCCCGTGGTCGGGCCGGGCACCGGGCCGGAGGTTTCGATCCGGGCGCGCGGCACCGGCTTGGGCGCCGGCCCCTCGGATTCCGCCAGGATGGTGGCGGGGGTGCCCTGTCGGGCGGCGGCGGCGATGGCGCGGCTTTCCTCCGCCAGGATCTGGACGCGCACCTTGGCGGTGCCGCTGCCCTCGAATCCCAGGAGCTGCGCGCCGCGCCGCGACATGTCGATCACCCGGTTGTTGGCGAAGGGGCCGCGGTCGTTGACGCGGACCACCACCGAGCGGCCGTTGTCCAGGTTGGTCACCCGCACGAGGCTGGGCATCGGCAGCGTCTTGTGCGCCGCCGTCAGTTCGTTCTGGTCGTAGATCTCGCCGTTGGCGGTGTTCTTCGCGTGGAAGCCCGGCCCGTACCACGACGCGACGCCGGTCTCGTTGTAGTCGAAATCCTCGGTCGGGTAGTACCAGACCCCGCCGACCTGATAGGGCTTGCCGACCTTGTAGACGCCGCTGGTCGGCAGGCCGGAGCCGGGCGTACCGCCCGGTTGCTGCGCGCAGGCGGCCAGCGCGGTCACCCCGACCAGCACCGTCACCCGTCTCAGCCAGCGCCAGCGGCCCATGCACAAAACCCCTTCGTCGAAGCGGGCGGCACTGTAGACGAGTTGCCACGCCCGCGCCAAGGCTTCCTCAGGGCGCCGGGAACAACGCGTCGGTGCGGTCCATCAGCCGGTAGGAGACCAGCCCGATCCACTCCCGCACCGCATCGCCGAGGATCGGCAGGTTGCGGTCCAGCTCGAAGCGGGCGTAAGGGCGGGCGTCGTGGCGGGTGCGGTAATCGACGGGGTAGGGCACCACCGCCCAGCCGACGCGGCGGAAGATGCCGACCGAGCGCGGCATGTGCATCGCCGAGGTCACCAGCAGCCAGCGCTCGCCCGGTTTGGGCGCCGCCAGATCGCGGCTGAACACGGCGTTCTCCCAGGTGTTGCGCGATTCCGTCTCGTAGAGCACGCGGTCTTCCGGGATGCCGGCCTGGAGCAGGGCGGCGCGGATCGAGGCGTCCTCCTTGGTGTCCTGCCCCAGCAGGCGGCCGGAGCCACCGGTGAAGACCGCGCGGGCGGCGGGGAAGCGGCGGACCAGATCGGCGAAGGCCAGCACCCGCTCCGCCGCGTCGTTGAGCGAGGGATCGCCCCGGTCGGCGGTCAGCGGCGGGTTGACCGCGCCGCCCAGCATGATGATACCGTCGACAGGCTCCGGTCCCAGCGGCTCGGCGTAGGGAAAGCGGTTCTCCAGCGGCAGGGCGACGAAGGCGCCCACGGGGGCGAAGGTCACCGCCAGGAAGGCCAGCGCCACCAGCGCGATCAGCCGCTCCCCGAAGCGCCGCCAGCGCGGGCGCCGCAGCATCAGCGCGCCCAGCGCCAGCGTCAGCACCAGGGCGTTGCCGGGATTGAGGACTCCCCAGGCCAGCTTCGACAGGACAAAGGACAGCACCGGGTCGCTCGCTTTTGGCCGTGACGGACGGGGCGGAGCATAAGCGGTGCCGTGCCCCCACGGCAATCCGCTGTGGCTGTGACACGAAAGCGACACGGAACCTTAACAAGGGCGTCGCCGGTCCGGCGTTAATCTTTGCCGCCCGCCGACCGGAGAATCCGACCGGCGGGTGAACGCACTTGTCGCGAGGAAACCCAGGCCCATGCTGTCCAAGCTCTCCATCGGCACGCGGATCGCGTTGCTGGTCGTCGCCTCCCTGGTCACGCTGGGGCTGCTGGGCGGCACCGTCGCGATGGGCGCGCGCAAGGTGTTCGAGGCGACGGCCGAGATGAACCGCTTCCGCACCCTCTACGAGCACACCACCGACATCGAGCGCCGCGTCGCCCGGCTCCAGTTCCAGGGCCAGCGCTTCGTCACGGAGCGCGACGCCGAGGCCGCCCGCGCCTTCGCGGCCAACGCCGACGCGGCGGTCGCGCTGCTCGGCGGCGTGCGGGACAAGGCTGGAGAGTTGATCGCCGCGTCGGACATCGATCAGGTGGCGCAGGGGCTGTCCGGCCTGAATGCGCTGTTCCAGGGGGTGGTGGACAAGGCGACGGAACTCGGCCTGACCGACGAGGCGGGCCAACGCGGCGCGCTGCGGACTTCGGCCAAAGCCATCGAGGACGAGCTGAAGCAGTGGCCCAACGCCGACAAGCTGACCGGCCGCATGGAATCGATGCGCAAGATGGAGAAGGACTTCATCATCTACCAGGACGAGGCGATGCTGTCGGGCCATCGCAAGGCCTTCAACGAGTTCACCTTCTTCCTCGCCGATTCCGGGCTGGACGAGGCCACCCAGGCCAAGCTGGAGACGCTGGCGCGCGGCTACCGCGCCGGGCTCGGCACCTTCGTGGACAGCAGCAAGGCGTTCCGCGCCCAGGTCGCGGCCTTCAACGGGGCGTTCCAGGCGCTGGTCCCGCGCTTCGACGCGCTGCTGGAGACCACCAACGCCGGCATGGCCGGCGCGGTGGACAAGCAGAACGCGGTGCGCGAGAGCGTCATCGCCAACGCGCTCGCGGTCGGCTCGGTGCTGCTGGTCGGCTTCATCGTCATCAGCCTGTTCGTGGCGCGCAGCATCACCCGGCCGCTCCGCCTGATCGAGGAGGCGATGGAGAAGCTCGCGGCCGGCGACCGCGCCGCCGCCGTGCCGGGCACCAAACGCGGCGACGAGATCGGCGCGATGGCCCGCGCGGTGGCGGTGTTCAAGGACAACCTCCAGCGCACCCACGACTTGGAGATCGAGGCGCGCGAATCCGAACGCCGGGCCGAGGCCGACCGCAAGGCGTCGCTGCGCGAGGTGGCGACCGACTTCGACGGCGCCTTCGGGCGGGTGCTGGGCACCGTGAGCATGGCGACCGAGCAAATCCGCAATGGGGCGCATCTCCTGCGCGACATCGCCGAAACGATGAAGGACCAGGCGCTGCACACGGCGGAAAAGGCCGAGCAGACTTCGGAGGTGGTGGGGATCGTCAACACGGTGTCGCAGACGCTGACGGCCTCCATCGGCGAGATCGGCGGGCGGGTCACCACCACCTCGACCGCCGTCGAGCGCGCGGTGAACCGGGCGCGGCAGAGCGACGCGGCGGTGCAGGCGCTCGCCGACAGCTCGCAGCGGATCGGCGAGATCGTGCGGCTGATCACCGACATCGCCGGGCAGACCAATCTGCTGGCGCTCAACGCCACCATCGAGGCGGCCAGGGCAGGGGAGGCCGGCAAGGGCTTCGCCGTCGTGGCGCAGGAGGTCAAGAATTTGGCTGGCCAGACGGCCAAGGCGACCGAGGACATCGGTTCGCAGATCGGCGCCATCCAGGGCGCCACCGCCGACGTGGTGGACGCCATCCGCGCCATCCGTTCGACGGTCGAAGAGGTGCAGGTGCTGTCCGGCGAGGTGTCGTCCGCCGTCAGCCAGCAGTTGGAGCACACGCAGAAGATCGCCTCGGCGGTGGACCGCGCCACGCACAATTCGCACGAGGTCTCGGAAAGCGTCAGCACCATGGCGATCACCGCCGCCGAGACCGGCAAGTCGGCCATCGAGATGATGTATTCCGCCGGCCGGCTGACCGTCGAGCTTCAGCAGTTGGAAAGCGACGCGGACCGTTTCGTAGCGTCGATCAAGGTTTGACCGGACGGTACGCTGCGGTGTACGTGGGCCGATAAGGTTTGGAGCGGATCTTCGGTCCAAACCTCCGGTCCTGATGGTTGGGTTCTGGAAGGCCGAACAAGCGCCCTGCTCCGCTTTTTGAGTGCCAATTTTCCATAATCATAATTATGCGTTTTGCGGGTTTGGAGAGGGTAGGTTCTATCCTGAAGTGCAACTCTTGTTTTAGAACAGGAGGTTAAGGCTTCAGGAGCGGTCATGGGACAG
>NZ_RZIJ01000060.1 GCF_003989665.1 Azospirillum doebereinerae
CAGTGCCCCCGCATCCGGAAAGAAAGACGTAGCTATGCTCATACGCTCAACGACGTCATTCCTTCGAAACGGTATGAAACCGTCATCTTTGGAAGGGCATGGGGTATTCCAGGAACTGGGCGCCCGTTTGCCATGAATGGTCATCCGGGCGCGCCGTTTGCCACTATCTCAATGCGTCCAGCCCGGCCGAGACCCCCTTCAACGACACCGTCATGGTGACCGACTGCTTGCCGGCGTAGGGCAGCACACCCAGCCGCAACGTCTGCGCCTTGACGAACGCCGCAAGCCCCTTGGCATCGAGCGCCTTGCTCGCGACGCAGCCGTCCTGCACGCATTGCTGGAGGACCAGGGGAGCCTCGCCGCCCTCGTCCAGCTTCATCACCACCCCGGCGCGCAGGTCGATGCCAAGCGGCAGCAGCGCCACCAGCACCGCCTCGCCCTTCGGGCCGATGTAACCGACCGACATCTTCAGCAGACGCGCGTTGTTCTCCTTCAACATCTGCGTCTGGGCGAGGAAGCAGCGGGGTTTCCCGTCCGCCGCCGCCTCGCACTCGACCTGCCAGTCGCCGAAAGCGGCTCCCGCTTCCGGCTTTTTGTCGGCGGCGAAGGCCGGCAGGGCAGCCGCCGCAAGAAGAAGCCCGGTCAGGACGGTCGCCCGCGCGGCCATCAGGGTTCTCACCAGGACCAGCGCAACCCGGCCGACAGGCCGTGGTTGCTCTCGCGCCGGCGGATCTCGCCGAGATAGCCGACCTGCAGCGAGACCTGCTGCGTCATCGTCACGTTGACTCCGGCGCCCACCACCGCCGCGTCGCGGCTGGGCCGGCTCGATCGCACCGTGAAGCGCGCGCCGTTCAACGCACCGGTCGCCGACGCGTCCACATCGCGCCAGTCGTGCTCCCAGCCCAGCAGGCCGGTCGGCTCGACCACCGTCTCACCCACGGCCAGCCGCGTCCCGACCCGCAAGCCCAGCGAGCTGCGCAGCGCGTTCCATGTTGCCGTCTCCTCCGTCAGGCTCAGCAGCGGCGTGCCGCTTTCGGTGAAACCGCCGCGCACCAGCCGATCCCAGCGCAAGCCCACGCGCGGCTCGATCCAGCTCTCACCGGCCAGCGCCACACGGGTGCCCGCCGACAGCTCCGCCGACAGGTCGTTGCCGTCCGCCTCGCCCGACGCCACCCCGGCGACGTTGCCGAAGGTCACCGACCGCGACGTCTCGTAACGGCTGCGGCCATAGCCCAGCGCCGCGTCGACGAAGGCCGCCCCCGGCGTCCAACTCGCGTACGCGGTCGCCTGATAGCTGTCCACCGTCCCCTTGCCCAAGCCCCCGTCCGCCTTGACGCGGGTGCGCAGGAAGCCCAGCGCCACGCCGGCCTTGAGTTCCGGGTCGAAGGAATAGTCGGACCCGACCATGAAACCACCGGTGAAGCGGTCCACCGTCCCGCCGTTGCCGTCGTCGCCGCTGCGGCCCCGACCGACCAGCGGCTGGCCCCACAGGCTGGCTCCGCCGGGCGTCGCCTTCGCGGTGCCGTCCTGGCCTTCGGCCAGGCCGGACACCGATCGCGCCTTGCCGTCGAACAGGAACTGCACCACGCCGGCCACCGGCCCCGGCGCGTCGGCCGTCCCGCGCCCGGCCGCCTGCCGGGCCTCCACGGCGCGGCCGAACAGGCGGCGGTTGGCACCGTCCGCCGCCAGCGTGTCGGCGTGGATCTCGCCGGACAGCTGGTTCAGCGCCGGGGCGATCCGGTCACCCGCCAGAGTGTGGAGGTTGTCGAACAGCGCCTGCGTCGTCGCGTCCGACGACTGCCCGCCGGCCACCGGCCGGAAGGCTTCGAGCGCGGCGCCGACGGCGCGCTGGTTGGCGCTCTGGCCCAGACCCGCCGCACCGAGATTGGCGTAGCTGGTCGGCGTCGCCACCAGGGCGACGGCGCTGGAGCCGTAGAGCAGATCCAGCCGCGTGCCGGCGGCCAGACCGCTGCCCGGCTGGTCGAGAGTGGCGAAGCGGCCCGACACGCCGCCGTCGGCGGTGACCACGGTGAAGCTCTGGCCCAGCGCCGGGGTGAAGCTGTTGGTCGCCGACCCGACGATGCCGCGCAGGATCGGCGTCAGCCGGCCCCCGGCGGTGAAGGAGGAGCCCACGACCACCACTTGGTCGTGGTTGCCGGCGCCCGTCCCGGTGCCGACGCCGTCGATCTCGACCTGATAGACCGAGCTGGCGTTCAGTGTCACCGGGGCGGTGAAGACCAGCGTACCGGGAGAGTTGCCCGGCGCCAGGATGCCGGAGACCGAGGTGCTGCCGCCGATGAGGCCGCTGCCGCTCAGCGTCGCACCACTGGCGACGGTGACAGCGCCGGTGACCTCGCCGTTGACCTTGGCCGATCCGCCGCTCTCCACCGCCATCGACGCGGCGACCGTGCCGCCGTTGTTGACGGTGACGGCACCGTTGCCGACCCTGACGGGAGCGGAGACGTTGCCGCCGTCGCTGATCGTCACCGCACCGCCGTTGACCGTCAGCGGAGCGGAGACGCTGCCGCCCTGGCCGACGGTGACGGTGCCGCCGCCGACGGTGACCGGAGCCGAGACGTTGCCGCCGCTGGCGACCGTCAGGCCACCCGACTGGACGTTCAGGCCGCCGCTGTTGGAAACCGTGTTGGAGACGACCAGCGAGCCGGATCCGTTCACGGTGAGCTGCCCCGCCCCGGTGATCGAGCCGGAGAGGGTGACGGTCGAGCCGTTCGGGTCGATGACGCCGTTGGTCGCCGCGACGTTCACGGTCTGGCTCAGGGTCAGCGGGGCGGTCGGCTTCAGGGTGCCGCCCGCGAAGGTGACGGTGGTGGTCCGCACCGCGCCGTCCTCGTTGGTGAAGATCGGCTTGGAACCGTCGATCACGCCGGTGGTGACGGTGGGCGTCGTCGGGGTGACCACGGGCGTTGTCGGGGTCGTGACCACGGGCGTCGTCGGCGTGACGACGGGAGTGGTGGGCGTGACGACGACTGGCGTCGTCGGGGTGGTGACCACGGGGGTGGTCGGCGTCGTTTCCGTCGGGGTCGTGACGACCGGCGGAGGGGGGGGCGGCGGAGGGGGGGGCGGCGGAGGAGGAGGCGAGACGGGCGCGGTGGCGACCAGGACCGTGTCGTTGGCGGCGATGGTGTAGCCGTTCAGGTCCACCGTGCCGACATAGGCCGTGCCGGCCGCCGCCGTCCAGGTCGCCGCTCCGGTCGCCGTCACCGACAGGGTCGTCCCGGTGAAGCTGGGGGCGGTGCCGCCGGCGTTGCCGCGGATCAGGGCGACCGTGGCGCCGTTGGCGATGGTGACGCCGTTGAGCGTCGGCGTGACGGTGACCGTGCCGGCGCCCGGTGCGTAGTTGGCGGTGTTGGCGGTGTTGACGATGTAGCCGGTGCCGCCGCTGCCGATCGTGAAGGTGATGGCTCCGGTGCCGGTGATGTTGCCGGTCGAGGTCAGCGCCGCGCTGCCGAGCGCGATGGTGCCGCTGTTGACGATGGCCCCGACGCTGCCGGTGCCGCTCAGCGTCGCGCCCGGGGCGATGGAGACGGCGCCGATGGTGCCGCTCACACGCAGCGTGCCGGCGGTGATGGTGCCGGTGCCGGTGTAGGTGTTGGCGCCCGACAGGGTCAGCGTGCCGCTGCCCGCCTTGGTGAGGCCGCCGGTGCCGGAGATCACGCCCGACAGGGTGGTGTCGGTGCCGTCGCCGGCGGTCAGCCGGTTGGCCCCCAGCGCGACGTTGCCGGCGCCCGACAAGGCGCCGATGGTCAGGCTGGTGTTGTTGATCGCGAAGACCGCCCCGCCGGAGACGCTAACCGCGCCGGTGCTGGGCAGGGCCGTCGCGGTGGTCGCGGTCAGCGTGCCGGCGGTGATGCTGGTGCCGCCGGTGTGGCTGCTGGTCCCCGACAGGGTCAGACGGCCGCTGCCGGCCTTCACCAGCGCACCGGTGCCGGTGATCGAGCCAGTGATCGTGGTGTTGGTGCTGTCCCCGGCCGTCAATGTGTGGCTGCCCAGGTCGATGACGCCGCCGCCGGAGAGGGCGCCGACCGTCTCGCTGGCGCCGAGCTTGAGCGTGCCGTCGCCCAGCACCACCAGCGATCCGGAATCGGACAGCGCCGACCCACCGTTCAAGGTCAGGGTCCCGGCGTTGATGCTGGTGCCGCCGGAGAAGCTGTTGACGCCCGACAGGACCAGTTCGCCGACGCCGTTCTTGTACAGCCCGCCGGTCCCGGTCAGGCTCGACGCGATGGTCGCGACGACGCCGTTGTTGGACACGATGGTGGAGGGCGAGGCCGTCAGGCCGATGGTGCCGCCGGTCAGCAGGTAGCCGTTGCTCCCGAAGGTCATGCCGGCCGCCGACACCGAGCCGGAGACGGTCACCGTCCCGGCCGTGCCCTGGAAGAACGGCGTGATCGTGCTGCCGGACAGGGTGCCGTTGGTGGAGCCGTCGACCTTCGTCCAGTTGGTGCCGGCGCTGCTCCAAGTGCCGTTGCCGCCGTCCACGCTGCTGTTGGCGGCGTTGCCGCCCGCGTCGCCGTCCCAATAGAGCAGGGAGGGCGACGCCAGCGTCACCACCAGCTTCTTCAGGGTGCTGACCACCGTCGTGCTGGTGGTGAGCTCCATGCTGGTCGAGGGCGCGGTCACGGTGACGCCGGTGTAGTCGGTGCCGACGGTGCCGCCGCTGACGATCGTGTAGGCCCCCGCCGCCAGCGTTCCCGTCACCGGCTGGATCACGATCGAGCCGTTGGTCAGTGTGGCGCCGCCGGTGACCGACAGCCCGCCGTAGGTGATCGTGTCCGTCACCCCGAGCACCAGCGACGCCGACGAATTCTGGCTGTAGTTGCCGCTGACCGTGGTCATGCGGTTGGTCTTCAGGATGCCGGTGTTGGTGACCGTGATCGTGCCGGTTGTGGCCGCGATGTTGTTCGCCAGGAAGGTGTTTCCGGCAAAGGTCAGGTTGCCGCCCGTGGCGATGGTGGAGGGCGACGACGAGGTCGTCCCCATGATGGTGCCGAAGAGCGTGCCGGAGGCGCCGGTGATCGTGAAGGCCGATGTCGAGGTGTTGGCGATGCGGCCCATGATTGTGCCGGTGTTGACGAAGCTGTTCAGCGTGCCGGTCGTGCCGACCACGACGGCTCCGGTGCTGCTGCCGGTGCCCGAGATCAACCCGCTGTTGCGCAACAGGCCGAGCGTTCCCGAGAAGAGGCTGATGCCGGCCCCCCCTTCGCCGATGGTGCCGCTGTTGTCGATGGTCCCGTAGGTGGTCGAGGCGGCGTTGATGAAGATGCCCGCCCGGACGCCCGTCGAGACGATCCGGCCGGTGTTGACCAGCGAGATGAAGGCACCTCCGCTTCCGGCCGTGACGGCCTCCTTTGTTCCGGCTCCCGTGATCAGCCCTGAATTCGTGATGGTTCCGACCGTGACGGAACCGGTCAGGTTAAGGCCCGTGTAGCTGACCGTTCCCACCCCCTGGATGGTCCCGCTGTTGCTGAAGGATCCGATGCTTCCGGTCCCCAGGTAGACACCGGTGTTGCCGCCGGTGATCGCTCCGCTGTTGACGATCAACGCGGCCGAACCGTCCGACCGTATTCCCTGGGCGCCCGGCTCGATCTGGCCGTTGTTCACGAACGAGCCGATGGAGACGCCACTCGCGATGGACACCCCGAAGCCCGATGGGGAAAGCAGCGTGTCCGACCCGATGGTCAGGCTGGCTCCGGAACCGATGGTCTGGGTCGACGTCAAGGTGCTTGTGATCTGCGCACCGGCCGGGGACGGCATCAGAAGTCCGGCGATGACGATCGCCGACGCGCCGCTCAACAGCGTCCATCGAAAACCAGCGGAATTACGGGCGGAAACCACGGGCGTCATGAGCGTGACCTTCGTTATCGGCCGTCGGCTGCACCAAGCCGCACGGGAGGATTGCAATTCCCGAATGTCCGGGTGGGTTCGATCGTCGGCATGAAAGGGTGCTTCGGTCCAGGCATCCGGTTGCCTTTTCCTTTAAACGCCAAGTCATCGACGCACTGTGAATCAACACACAAATCGCTTCTAGCCCAAACGGAGTATACACACCACTGTTATTTTTTGACATTCGGTGACGGATAGTGTCTGCTCTTGACTCATCGAGATATTGATTCGGATACACGGATTCGGAGAATGTCTTTGTGGGAAAAGTTCTTGATGAAAGACTGTGAAATCTTGGGAAATTTTTTGAAAGGTAGCACGGCTCGCCTGAACCAACCGCCTTCCAGACGGCCAAACCGGCCCCAATATGGGAAGACAGGGAAAATCCATCTCCTCGGCGCGGTGTTGGCCGCCGTTGCTGGCGGTCTCGGCTTCGCGCCTACCGTCGCGAACGCGCAGGACCCCGCTGCCCCACTCTGGAACCGGCAATGCGCCCGGAACGAGGAGGGCCGCGAGTTCTGCTACGTCGAGCAATACGCCATCGCGATGCCGGCCAAGACCGTGCTGCTGAACGTCCGCTTTGGGTTTCTCGGTCCGCAGGGTCAGCCCCGCATCATCCTGACCGTCCCGCTGGGCACCCAGTTGATCCCCGGTCTGGGCCTGACCATCGACAAGGAAAAACCTCTGGCGCTGCCCTTCGAAAGCTGCCAGACCGGCGGGTGTCGCACCGTCGCGGATCTCGATCCGGCCAGCCTCGACCGCTTTCGCCGGGGCCAGTCGATGACCGTCCGCTTCGTTGGCGACGACGGCAAGCCCCTCGACATCCCGGTCCCGCTCAAGGGGCTGGATGCCGCCTTCAAACAGCTCAAGCCCTAGGACCGGTCAATGGCGCGCAAACCACGCCCCGGCAAGTCGCCTCCTGCCCCGCAGGGCGTTCCCATCGCCGAGGCCATCGACATGGCCCATCGCCACTGGGAGGCCGGACAGGCGGTCGAGGCGGAGCATCTGTGCCGCCGCGTGCTGGAGGTCTGGCCCGGACAGCCCGATGTCCTGCATCTCCTGGGCCTGATCGCCCATGCCTTCGACCAGCCCGACGTGGCGATCGACCACATGCGCCAAGCCTGCGCCCACCCTCAGGCACCCGCCGACTATTTCAGCAATCTGGGCGAGCTGTGCCGCCGCCGCAACCGCCTGGACGAAGCGGAACAAGCGACCCGCCAAGCCGTTGCCCGCGACGCGTCCCAGGCAACGTTCTGGAGCAACCTCGGCATCATCCTCCAGGAGGCCGGAAAGCTGGAGGGCAGCGCGCGATGCCTGGAGCGCGCGGCCGCGCTCGACCCCGGCACGCCCGAGTGCCAGAACAACCTCGGCAACACCCGGCGGCTGCTGGGCCGGCTGGCCGAGGCCGCGTCCCATTACGACAAGGCCCTGACGCTCGATCCCCACTACGTTGACGCCTGCTGCAACCTGGGTAACCTGAGGGCCGCGTTTGGGCAACCCGACCAGGGGCTGGCTCTGTTCCGCCGCGCCATCGGGATCGCCCCCCGCATGGCCGACGCCTATCTGAACGCCGCAGCCCTGGAAGGCGACCGGGAGCGCTGGGTCGAGGCCTTCGGCTGGTTGGAGGCCCTGCGCGATTTCGCGCCCGACCATCCGCGCCTACCGGCCGCCCGTGCCCGGACCCTGCTGGCGCTCGGCCGGGCCGAGGAGGCCCTGGCGATCGTCGACGCCGTTCTCGCCGCCGGTCCTGGCGACGCGCCGGCTTTGCTCGTTCGCGGCATGGCGCTGCAAACGCTGGAACGCTTCGACGAGGCGCTCGACGCCTTCGCGGCCCTGGGCGGCGCTCCCGGCCCGGCGGCGGAGGGTGGTCTCGTCAATCGCGGCGCCCTGTTGACCGAACTCGGCCGCCTCGACGAGGCCCGGACGGTCTTCATCGAAGCCCGCCGCCGCTTCCCCCGCTCCCCCGCCGCCTGGTATGGCGGGCTGGAGTTGATTGCCTCCGATCCCGGCGACCCGGCGCGATTGGAAGACCTTCTGCGGGACCAATCGCCCCTGCCCCACCGGGACCGGACGATCTGGCACTTCACCCTTGGAAAAGCCTGGATGGAGGCCGGCGATACGGAGCGCGCCTTCGAGCATATCCACCAAGGCAACCGCCTCAAACGCGCGGCCGTCACCTACGACGCCGACGCGACGGACGCCTGGTTCGCCGAAATCGCCCATGCCTTCCCAAAGGATCTGTTCCGGCTGAACGCACCGACCGACCCGGATCCGTCCGAACTGCCGGTCTTCGTGATCGGCATGCCCCGCTCCGGCACCAGCCTGGTCGAACAGATCCTCGCATCGCATCCGGCGGTCCTTGGCGCCGGCGAGTTGAGAACGCTGCAACGGATCCTCGAAGGGATCGTGACCCCCGGAGGCCAGCCGGTCGCCTTTCCGAACCTGATGCGCACGGTGGCCCCGCAGGATCTGGCGGCCATCGGCCGGCTCTATCTCGATCGAGTCTCAGGCAAGGCGGGCGATGCCCGGCGGTTGATCGACAAGATGCCGACCAACTTCCTTTACGCCGGGCTGATCGCCCTGATCCTGCCGGGCGCCCGGATCATCCATTGCCACCGAGATCCGCTGGACTGCTGCCTGTCCAATTACGCCCGGCTGTTCCTGGAGCAGAACCTCTTCACCTATGACATGACTGAACTTGGACGCTTCTACCGCGCCTACGAGCGGCTGATGGCGCATTGGCGGAAGGTGCTGCCGCCTGGCCGCCTTCTGGATCTGCGCTACGAGGATCTGGTCGAGGACCCGGAAGGCCAGTCCCGCCGCTTGGTGGAGTTCTGCGGGTTGCCCTGGGATTCCGCCTGCCTGGACTTCCACCGCACCGCGCGGCCCGTCGCCACGGCCAGCGCCGTGCAGGTCCGCCGGCCGATCTTCCGCGAGGGCATGGGCCGTGCGGCCGCCAGCGCCACGCATCTGGCACCGCTGATCGCGGCACTGGAGGGAGGATCCGGCCGATGACCGACGTCACCGCCCTCGAAGCCGAAGGGAACGCCCTGCTGGCCGCCGGCCATCCGGAACAGGCCGAACAGCGGGCTCGCCGGCTTCTCGCCTCCGGTAGCATGACGGTGACCAGCTTTCATCTGCTGGCGCTGTCTGTGCGCGCCCAGGGCCGGATCGAAGAGTGCCGCGACATCCTCGGACAAATGGTCGAGCGGCTGCCCGGCAACCTGACCCTGCGCTTCGAACTGGCGGAAACCTTGTTGATGCTGGGCGATTTCGAACGCGGCTGGCGGGAGTACCATCACCGCTACGGCATGCCGCACACCGCCTCGCTCGAACGCAAGGTGCAGAAGCCGCGCTGGGACGGCCGGCCGATCCCCGGCAAGACACTGCTGATCCACGACGAGCAGGGATACGGCGACACCTTCCAGTTTCTGCGTATGGTGTCCTGGGCCAAGCAGCGCAGCCAAGCGCGGGTCGTCCTCCAGATCAACCTCGACCAGAAGGGCTTCGCCCAGCGTTCGGCCGGAGCCGACGCGCTGGTGCTGCGCGGCGAGCTGCCGCCGCCCTTCGACGTCCACTGCGAGATGATGAGTCTGCCCATGGCGATGGGGCTTACCCTGTCCGACCTGCCCGGCGCCTGTCCGTATCTGAGCGCCGAGCCCGCGCGCGTGAAGCGCTGGCGCCGGCGGCTGGCGCGGCTGCCGCGTCCGCTTGTCGGGCTGGTCTGGGCCGGCCGGCCCACCCACCTGAACGACGCCGCCCGATCCGTGACGCTCGACACGCTGGCGCCGCTGGGCATGCCCGGCGTCACCTTTCTGGCGCTTCAGAAAGGCCCGGCGGAGGCGCAGGCGGCTACGCCGCCGCCCGGTATGCGCATCGAGCGGCTGGGCGACGAGATCGCCGATTTCGAGGACACCGCCGCGATCCTGAGCTTGACCGACCTGCTGATCTCAGTCGACAGCTCACCGGTGCATCTGGCCGGCGCGCTGGGTCGCCCGGCCTGGGTTGTGCTACCCTTCGTTCCCGACTGGCGCTGGCTGCTGGAACGCGAGGACACGCCTTGGTACCCAAGCCTGCGGTTGTTCCGCCAGGACCGCCGCGGCGACTGGAGCGGTGTGGTGACGCGCGTGGCTTCGGCGCTCGCGGGGGTGCGGGATGAAAGGCGCGACCCTCTATCAGATCGTGCCCCGCGGCGTGGTGTCTGAGGAGGCTTCGTTTTTCTCGGCGCGCTGAGGCTGCCGGTTTACACCGCCGAGATGACGAGCGGGTCGGCCGCAGGGTTGCACAGCACGGCCAAGCTTCCCATGGTCCTGTAGCGTCGGGACACCGCCCACTCGTCGTGCTGCTCGAGCAGCAGGGCGCAGGCAGCCGGGTGACGGCCGCTTCGCATGGGAAGATGCCGACGAGGTTGGTGCGCCGTTTGATCTCGCCGTTCAGGCGTTCCCAGGGGTGGATGGAGTGCAGCTTGGTGCGCAGGTCCTTGGGATAGGCCATGTAGGCCACACGTCGAACTCGGCCTCGATCAGGGATAGCGTCCGTCAAGGTGGTGGGAATTCAAGTATCGCAAAGTTGGTCGTTGGTCAGGCGTCTTTGGATGGAAAAGAGATCGTCGGCGTGGCGTCGCCGAGGGGAATCCCCTCGGCCCTGACCTCGACCTGCATATAACGGTTCTGGGATTGCCATTCGTCTTTCTGTTCCAACAACACGGCCTCGATCAAGCGAACGATCGAGGGGCGGGGAAGATACTGACGACGGCGGCGCGTCGTTTGACCTCCTTGTTGAGGCGTTTCAATTGGTTGGTTCTGCGCCGCTTGGTGCGCTGCTGGGCTGAGAATGCCATGTGGGCGAGGGCGATTCTCATCCAATGGAGGCGGCAGCGCTGCCAATTCACACCCATGACGCAAGCAATGGCTGTGAATCGGCATGGAATAAGGGGCTCTTGGAAGTTTTGTGTGGATGAGTAGAAGGTGTTTGGGGATGTGATGTTCGCGTTAGGCGTGAGCCAAGCCCTGGCTGCGTAGGAGATCGAAGCCGGCACGGCCATACATATCCCGCTTGATGACCTTGAGGCGGTTGAGTGGCCCTCGACTTGCCCGCTGGTCCACGGCTCGGTGAGCGCGGCGCGCACGGCATCCTCGTCGCGCCGGATGCCGGCGGCGAACGGCCCCAGGGCACTGGGCTCCGTCTCATACCAAAGCCGGAAATTTCTGACTCGGTGTGGCTTCGAGTTGCGAATTGGCCTTGGTGGTGATTCCCTGTTCAAGACCTCCCCACCGAGCCAACAACCGCCATGCCTGCCTTGAGGATCTGTACCGATCTGAGTTCCGAGGAGTTGCGCCGCCTGGCCCGTGGCGAGAGCGACGGGCGGGTTTGCCGACGCCTGCTTGCGATCGCCATGGCGCTGGAGGGCACCAGCCGGGAAGAGGCGGCGCGGCAAGCGGGGATGGATCGGTAGACACTGCGCGACTGGGTGGTGCGCTACAACGCCGAGGGCGTGGACGGCCTGCGGGATCGGGCCCGCACCGGTCGGTCGCCACTGCTGGCCGCTGCCCTGGAGGCGAAGTTGGCCGAGTTGATCGCCGCCGGCCCCGATGTCGAGCGAGACGGTGTCGTCGAATACCGGGTGCGGCATATCCGCGACTTGGCCCTGCGGCACTTCGGGGCGGACTACAGCCGCACCGGCATGCAGGAGCGCCTGTATCGGATGAAGCTGTCCTTCCTCACGCCGCGCCCGATCCATCCCAAAACCGACACGGTGGCCCAGGAGGCGTTTAAAAAAACTTTGCCGACCGCCTTGCCGCCATCGCAAAGGAGCACCCCGAGGCGAGCGCCATGGAGGTCTGGTTCCAGGACGAAGCCCGCATCGGCCAGAAAGGCACCCTGACCCGGCGCTGGGCGCCGCGTGGCAGCCGGCCGCGCGCCGTGCGCGATCACCGCTTCAAATCAGCCTATCTCTTCGGAGCGGTCTGCCCGGCCCGTGACACCGGGGCAGCCATCGTCATGACACGCGCCAACACTCAGGCGATGAGCATCATGCTCGAGGAGATCAGCCGAACCGTCGCACCCGGCGCCCACGCGGCCGTGGCGATCAACGGGGCAGGATGGCACACCAGCGGCGACATCGTCGTGCCAGCCAACATCACCCTCGTTCCGCTCCCACCCTACAGTCCGAAACTCAACGCCATCGAGAGGCTCTGGCACTTCATGCGCCACACCCTGCTGGCCCACAGGCTCTTCACCGACCTCAACGCCATCCTGGAGGTCTGCTGTCGGGTCTGGAACCAAATCCTCGCCGAACCCGGACGTATTCGATCAACTTGCGGCTACTCATGGGCCTTGCAGGTCAAAACTTAACGGCTTTGGTATCACACAGATGCGCCGGAGATGCTGCTGCCGGCCAACCTGCCGGAGCCGTACCGTCGGAAGATCGCGGAGCTCGAGTCCGTGCTCGGTGACGGCGACGAGGGGATGGCCGCGATGGAGATGATCCGGTCCATGGTCGACCGCGTCGTGCTGTCCCCCCTGCCCCT
>NZ_RZIJ01000061.1 GCF_003989665.1 Azospirillum doebereinerae
TCATTGAGGCGCCATGCGGATGGCGCCGTCGAGGCGGATGGTCTCGCCGTTCAGCATCTCGTTCTCCACGATGTGCTTTCTGTAACATGGCGATGCGTCACGTAACATATTCTGTTTTATATCAGCAAATTAGTGATTTTAGGCATAACCTTGGCTAACATGAAGGAACGCCCGCTCACACGCGATCCGTTACCCAATTCGTTACCCAAGGTTACCCATCATGCCCAAGGTCAAGCTGACCGCAAAGGCCGTTGAGAATGCCAAACCTCCCGCGCCCGGCCAGCGCTTGGAACTGTTCGACGCTTCCATGCCGGGCTTCGGCCTGCGCATCGGCGACTCGAACAAGTCGTGGTTCGTTTTCTATCGGTTTGACGGTAAGCAGAAGCGCCTCACCCTCGGGCATTTCCCGGCGCTGGATTTGGGCAAGGCGCGAGAGAAGGCGGCCGAAGCGCTGCGACAGGTGGAGACTGGCACCGATCCTGCTGCGGCGAAGCAGGCCGCCAAGGACAAGGCGCAGGCTGCCAAGGAGCACAAAGCCCTGACGGGGTATGCATCGGGGTCGTTCGGCGCCCTAGCGACCCTCTACATCAAGCAGGAATGCCCAGCGCTCCGCAGAGGCGGGGAGGTTGAGGCAATGATCAATCGGGCAATCCTGCCAACCTGGAAAGATCAGGTCGCGGCCGACCTGCGTCGCAAGGATCTCGTCGCGCTCCTAGACCCGATCATCGCAGCCGGGCAGGTCCAGAAAGCGCACAAGGTCCGCGAGATCGTCATCCGGGTCGTGAACTGGTCAGTTGATCGTGGCGACCTGGAGGCAAACCTGCTTGCGAGCCAGAGCCGGGGTAGGAAGCGTAGCGGTGTCCTGCAACGTCACAACCGGGACCGGGTGCTGAACCCCGACGAGCTGCGCGACATCTGGTTGGCCTGCGATGACCTGATCGGCCCCTTCCCAGCGCTGGTCAAGGTGCTGATCCTGACCGGCCAGCGACGCGATGAGGTGAGCGGCATGCAGCGCCTCGAACTGGACCTTGACGCCGGGATGTGGACTATACCGTCGGAGCGCTACAAGACCGGCGTCGCCCATGTGGTGCCGCTGGTCCAAGCGGCTTGTGACATCATCGCCAGCCAGCCGAAAGTCTCCGACAAGTTCGTGTTCACGACGGTACCCGACAGCGGATTCAGCGGCTATAGCTGGGCCAAGAAGGTGCTCGACAAGAAGGTGAGGGCGCGGCGCGCGACTGAGGGCCTTGAAGATCTGCGGCCCTGGACGCTGCATGACCTGCGCCGCACCCTGCGCACTGGTTTGTCCGAGCTGCGGATCGGAAGCGATATCGCTGAACGGGTGATCGGACACACCATAGGTGGCGTGAAGGGAGTTTATGACCGGCACGCTTATGTAGATGAAAAGCGCGATGCTCTGGAGCGCTGGGCAGCAAGGGTTTCCGAAATAATAGCCGGATGTGCCTGACTAGAAATCATGAACCCCAGTATTTGCTCAACGCTATTCGTGAACGTCTCGCTCTCACTGCCAGCTATTCCAAGATCGCTAGTAAGTAGGCGTAACTTTACGATAGCGTCACCATGCGTTTTTGGAGCCGTTGCGTGGATGAGCATCGCCAGCTCGGCGGCATCGTCGGGAGACGCGCTTTCTATCTGCCGCTCTGCCTCGGAAAAAGTGAGGTCGATGCCGGGCAGTACCGAGGTGCCGGCCTGCTCCACTGCGTCAGCACACTTGCGCTCTCCTGCGATGGGGGTATCCTCCGGGTCGATCTTCATGGGTTTGCAAGCCTCACTGGGGATCACGTCATGATCCGGTTTCGTTTCGGTTTCCGGCTCTGACAAGGCGCCCGGCTGTCTCACCAGCCGGGCGTTTGTCGTTTCGCCGGGGCGAATCAGGCGACCGCTTGGGCCTCCTGCGGCACGAGGGGGATTTGCAGCCCCCACACCATCTCCAGTTCCGCCGCCCGCGCTTCGCATCGCTCAGCATCGGCCAGCAGCATCGCGACACAGGCCGCCGAGTAGCGGCCCGACAGCGCCATGGCATCCGCCCTCTCAGCGGCGGCTCGGTGCCGCAGCTCGGCGGGTTGGAGGTGGAGGATGTACGGCAGGTGCAGGGACGCAGCCGCGCCCTTGCACCCGCCAACATCGGCGGTATGCTCTCCGTTGATCATCATCGCTTTCCTAGGGCTTTGCGTGATCAGTCTGCGCTCGGGTAACCGGCCTGGACAGGGCGTCCGCTTATTGGCGTAAGCGGGCGCCTGTCAGCCCCTTGCGGGGATCAGGCGGCCTGGAGTTCGGCGATACCGCCGGGGAACACCAGACACGTTGCCGCCGATCGGAAGTTGCCCACGTCCGAGCGGTAGTCGGCCGGCAGATCGACGCCGTGACGAGCGAAAGCCGCGCGGGTGCGCTCCCAGGTCAGATCGAAGGCGGGAGTGCCATAAGCTCGCGGGTCATGAGCCAGGACCCGGCCGGCGCCGAGCACCGCCGCGCTGATCCGCAACAGGCCGGCGGTGTCGCTCACCAGTTCGTGCAACGCCTTGTCGGCCCCCTCGGTCATCGCGTGCGCGAGGCCCGTGTCTTCGGTGGCATGCAGTAGGATCAGCAGGTCGGCCCAGCAGGCATCGACCTCGGCCTGGGGGACACCCTTGTCGAGCATCGCCTGCTTGTACGTAGAAAAGTCGATGTTCGCGACGCGAATACCCATGCTCATGCTCCTCAGTGTTTGCGCCGGTTAGGGGCGCGGGTGATCGCCGCTATCCCGGTCACCAGACTGGCGATGCCAGCCAAATCGGGATCGGCAAAGCTGTTCTTCCGAAGCTTTTTCTTGGTATCATCGATACGGCGGTAGACCGTGCCCGTAGAAAGGCCGCGTCGGTCGGAAAACTCGGTCACCGATTCCCCGGCGCCAATGCCGACCAGGGCCTCCGCTTCTGCCGGAGTAGCCCCCAGCGCTTGGCGAACTGCCGCGCCAACCTCAGACAGGTCTTCACCGAACCGCGCGGTCGCGATGATCGCCGTGCCGGCCGACTGACCGGCGCTGATCGCCATGATCAGCGGATCTTGTCTCACGCGGCGAATTGGGACATAGGCCGCCGGGACGATGCCGCTTGCGACGCTCTGGACCGCATGTTTCAGCACCAGATCGTCGCAAGCATCCGTCGCGCCAATTCCGTTGCCGTCCATGCTCACGACGCCGTCACCGAGGTCCAGCATTTCGAGAAAGCTGGAGTTGGCATGCAGGATGCTGCCAACCCGATCAACGAGCGCCACGGCAAGCCCCAGGCTGTCGAGAGCCCATTCCAATCCTCGAATCTCCTGACGCAGTCGGAGCATGCGGGTAACGCCTGTGCAGGTCTCCAAGCCGTGGAAGTAGTGTTCAAGGCCAGAAGCCTTCATGTCGAGACGCGCTTGTACGCTGACGCCGTTATCCAAACGAAAGTGAGACACAAGCATTTTGCCCCACTTGTAATCGTTCACCCAATCAAGGTTCGGGCTGTTTTCTCGGACCTCTATCGCGCGACGCAGCCACTTCTCTGGCGTCTCTCGTGCTACCGGGTTGCCAGTCATTCCTTTATCAAGCAACCGCCAAAACAGAGAGGAATAGGTATCGTCGTCATTGTAGTCGCAGCACGGCATCAATTGCCGCTGCGCATGGTTCGCAAGAAGAATGTGGTCGTCGCTACTGAACGCCAACACTGCGCCTCCGGCCGCATCTGTGACGCGAACGATTTCGGCTATCGGGGCCGGAAGGTCGTCGATGCGTTCGAGGAAGGGCATGGCGATGCTCTTAGGTAGTTCCAAGCGCAAGCTAACATTCCGGTAACAGAGGGGACACATAATTTTATGGCAATGGAAAGACCGACACAATTATGCGCCCTGCATATCGGGATATTCACTACTTTTCCGTTCGGCTCCCGCCAGCAAATCGCCAATCCTATTTTTGGGATTCTACCGGCTGCGCCCTGATATCCTCGCGGACTATGCTCTAATCAATGCGGGCGTTTTGCCTTTCCTTTTCTGTTCGGGCGGCAAACCTTATTTCAGACGCGCCCGAATGGCAGCCCGACAACACGGCGTGGTCTGCCCGGCGTGAGACAAACGGCGCAACCGCATATCCGAATGTTCAAAATTTCACCCCTGTAACGAGTGTCGAAATTTGTGACGATCACGACAGTTGTTCGCGGGCCTCAGCGCTGGTAGGGATTGCACGTCCCCAAACGATGCCGACTCGAAGCGAAATGCGCCCCTCGACCGCCGCCGCCCTGTTCGCCGCCGCCTCGGCCATCACCTTCACCCTGTCGCAGGTGTCGGGCAAATTCCTGGGCGCCAAGCTCCCCTTCGCCGAGCTGGCGTTCTGGCGGGCGGCGTTTGGTCCGCTGGTGCTGGTCGGCCTGTGGCGGGCCGGGGTCGAACTGGGCAAGCCTCGCGATCCATGGGGCTACGTTATCCGCTGCGGCCTGGGCGTGGTGGCGCTCTACGCGATGATGTATGCGCTCACCAGCGGCGCCCCCATCGCCCTCGTCATCCTGATCTTCACGGCGCGAGTGCTGCTCTTTCCGGTAGCCGCACGCCTGATGCTGGGCGAGCGGTCAGGCGCGCGGGTGTGGGCCGCCGTGGCTGTGGGGTTCGTCGGGGTGCTGGTCTCGTCCTGGCCGTCCCTGCCGAAGCCTGAATTGCAGCTCGGGCTCGCGGCCGCCTTCGCGGCCTGCGTCCTGACAGCCGGGTCGCAGACCGCCGTCCGTCGGCTGACCAAGACCAACACCGCCGGAATGATCGTGTTGGTCTACACGCTCGCGTCGGTGGCCGCGACGCTACCGGTCGCCGCATTCGACTGGGTCACCCCTCCGGTGGCCGGCTGGCCTTGGCTGGTAGCTCTGGGGCTGTTCGCTGTGCTGGCGCAATGGACCGCCGCCGCCGCGTTCCGCCGGGCGCCTGTGGGCTTCCTGGCGCCGTTCGACTTCTTGGGCGTCCCGACCGCCGCCGCCATCGGCTACCTGCTGTTCGGGGAGGTGCCGGGCGTCTACATGCTGGTCGGCGGCGCAATCACGCTGCTTGCCGCCTGGGTGGTGGTTGCAGCCGCCAAGCCAGCACGACAGGAATCGGCGGTGCCGGCCCGCGCCTGATAGGCGATGTCCCCATGGGAGGAACCGATGCCAGAGAAAGCGCCTGCCCGCGTACTCGCTCCACAGCCCGTCAGGGTCCAAATTGTTTACGACTATGGATCGGGAGCGGTTGAACGTGAAGTTGACTATCTCGGGTATCGGCGCGAAGGAAAGCAGATGCGCGAATTGATGGTTCGCGGGATTGGCTTGAAGCGCTCTTATTCTGTCGCCGTTCCTGACATTATATCCATCACAAAAGGCAAAGACCGGCATAGCCCAATCTCTTCTAGGTACCAGCCGCACAATCTAGCCATTGAGTTTCACGCCTTCATTCTTGGCGATCCCATCCCCTCAGAAATATACAAAGCCAGCACGAGGCGTTGACCTTGGAAAGCCCCGCCCCACCGGCGGGGCTTTCCGTTTCACGCCCGCCGCTCGAACAGCGCCCGCTCGGCCGCGCGCCGGGTGACCAGCCCCGGCAGGGTCACCTTGGCGACGATCCCGGTCTTCTTGTCGCGCACGCTCGCCTTGACCCAGGCGCCAAATTGCCCGGCAGCCCCGGCGTAGTCCCGGCGGTTCAGCAGCTTCAGCAGCGTCGATCCGACGAGGCTCCCGGCCCCCAGATTGAACACGAAGGAGGCGAGCGCCCCGCGCTGGTCGGCGTTGATCGGGACCGTGACCAGTCGGTCGACGGCGGCGGCGGCCTTGGTCAGGTCGTCCGCCAGCAGCGCCTCGGCCTGGGGCTCGGTGATCCGGCGCCAGCCGATGTCCGCCTCGGTCACGCCGGCCGTGTGGCCGTAGCCGATGGTCGGCACCCCGGCCGGGCAGCGGTAGGCGGTCAGGTAGAGGCCTTCGGCCTGCTTGACGAGGGCGATGGCGGCGGCGCACACGGGCCGCGTGGTGGTCGTGGTCATGGTGGATTCCTCCGGACATGAAAAAGGCCGCTCGAAGCGGCCGGGTCGGACTGGATTGTTGTCGCGGGGGTCAGTCGGGCCAGACCAGCGGCGGCAGCTCGGCGATCATCTCGGCCGGGGTGAGCGACGCCCGCTCGCCCGCCAGCACCTCGGCCAGCACCGCATAGCACCGATCCCAGACCGCCGAGCGCCATGCCCGCGCCGCCCGGCCCTCGGCCTGGAAGCGCGGCACGGACGCCTCGCCGGCATAGGTCACGCAGGTGGCCATGCTGTCGTACCCGCGCGTGCGCACCGCCGCGTCGAGGTGCTGCTGCACGGCATCGGTGACCTGCTGCTGGAGGAGCGCGCCAGCTGCCGTGATCTCTTCGGCGGTCAGGTCCACCAGCTCATAGGTGACGCTCACCGCGTCGGCGCCGACGGTCCAGTCCGACAGGGAGCGGCGCACCGCACGCTTGCCGGTGACGGTCGGCGGCTCATCGACCAAACGGAGGATCGTCCAGCCAGGGCACAGGGCGGCCCAATCCTCGGGCGTCCAGAGCGTCCAAGCCTCGATGGGGTGCTGGATGCCGCCGGGGCCGACGAAGGGAATGGCTCGGTCGAAGCTGGCCAGGACGAGGCCGCCGGACACAATCGCAACAGGGGGGAGCATCGCGTTTCCCTCGCTCATTGGAGGTTGGTGAAGACCTGACGCACCTGCGTGCTCGCCGGGGACAGCGTCGCGACCCGCAGCCACGTCGCGTTGTCCGTGGACGCTTCGAGATAGGTCGTGGGCGAGATGCGCGTGGTCTTCGGATAGATCGCCACGGCACGGATCGTCCGCGTCGGCGACCCGATCAACGTGTTGAAGTCCACGGCGATCCAGGAGTTGGACGCCGAATTGTCCGCCGTCGACCACGTCGTCGAGGTGTTGCCGTCGATGGCGTTTGATGCCGGAAAACCGGAATAGGCGCTGCTCGCCGTGATCGCGTAGATGCTGCTGTTTTCGTTTGCCCCCGAAGCGTCGGCGGTCGTGAAGAACTCGACCTCGAAAAGCTCCACGTAGCCGGACGCCCCTTCGTAGGGCGCGCCGGAGAAGAACAGCCGCCAGTATTGGGCGTCGGTTGTCATCGACGCCCCCATCATCATCTCGTCGAAGCCCAGCACGGTCAGAACCCTTTCACGGCGAGGGCGTGGATCTCGGTCGCGCTGACGACATGGCCGACGATGCGGTCGGTCTTGCCGGCCGCTGTCGAGAGCGTCGGAGCCGTCCCGTTCGGGAATTTCCAATAGCTCCCCCAGGACGCCGTCCGGCTGCCGGTGCCGTCCTGTTTGGCGATGATGGTGATGGGCTGGCCAGCGGTCAGGTTGGTCGGATTGGCGAAGGTGGTGGCGCCCGCCAACGTCACGCTGAAGTAGTTGCCCTGGTTGGCGTCGATGGTGACCGTGCTGGCCCAGGTCAGGGCGACGATCTGGCCGCGCACCGCCTTGCCGAAGAGCACCGCGCCCGTGGCCAACACACGCCACGCCTCGACAGCGGCCCCGGTCACGAACGCGACCACCCCGGCGCTGACAAGGTACAGGCCGGTGCCAGCCTCGCCGACCTGGAGGCCGGGCGTGGCTGCCGACCCCGCAGCCGTGCGCAGCCAGCCCGTCAGCGTGCCGCCGGCCAGCTTGAAAAAGGTGGCCACCGCCGAGGCCGGCGTCACCGCCTTGGTGGTCAGCACGCCCGCCGCCGTCTCGGCGTCCGTAGCCGCCGCCATCAGCCCGTCGTTGCCCGCAGGGCCAACCGGCCCCAGTTTGCCGCCGAGCCCCACCGTCCAGGCTGTCGGCGTGCCGCTGCCCGTCGTGCCGCCGGTCGGAACCGACAGCACCAAGGCGCCCGTCCCGGTGTTGTAGCTGGTCACCGACCCGGTCAGGCTGTTGGCGCTGTTGGCGGCGTCGGTTGCCACCACCCACATGCCCGGCACAAAGCCCTTGCCGGTCTCGACGGTTAGCGTCTTGACCCCGGTGCCGATCGCCACGCTGTTGGTGGAGCTGGTGGCCACCACAGCCGCCCCGACGGCGGCGGCGCGCAGCCCCAGCTCCACCAGCACGTCGTTCCAGAACTGGTCCCAAATCTCCGTGTAACTCCAGGGCAGGAAGTCGGCCAGCGTGTAGCTCCGCCCGTTGAAGATGGCCATCAGATCAGCTCCTCGGCGTTGATGGCCCAGCCGTAGCGGCCGAGCGAGGTCGTGGTGATGCCGACCGTATCGGT
>NZ_RZIJ01000062.1 GCF_003989665.1 Azospirillum doebereinerae
CGCCTTTTTTCAGCCCCCACGCATTTTTCCAGAACGCGTCTTTTGACGCACCCGCCACGAAGCGTTTGGACCGTCCGCCCGGATGGACAGGCGCGTCGACCATTCCCTCGCATGGAGAGCGTCCGATCGCCCCAGGCGCGAACACAGGAGGAAGGCCGTTGTTGAGTGCGAGGCCCGTCTTCTTTACGGTGCGCCTCAATCACTCATCAGACTGTCCGAAGGGAGAAAGCCGCCATGCCGTCGTTCGACATCGTGTCCGAAACCGACATTCACGAGATCGACAACGCCATCGCCGGCGTCCGCCGCGAGATCGAGACCCGCTTCGACTTCAAAGGGTCGAAATGCACCATCGAACGGCTGGAGAACGACATCACACTGCTGGCCGACGACGCGCCCAAGCTGGCACAGATGCAGGAACTGCTGCGCGTCCATGTGACCCGCCGCAAGCTGGACGCCGCCGCGCTCGACTTCTCCGCCACGCCGGAGCGTGCGTCGGGCGACGCGTTGCGCCACAAGGTGACGGTCAAGCAGGGAATTCCGCAGGACTTGGCGAAAACCATCGTCAAAGGGATCAAGGACGCCAAGATGAAGGTCCAGGTCTCCATCCAGGGCGACGAACTGCGCGTGACCGGCAAGAAGCGCGACGATCTGCAAGAGGCCATCGCGCTGGTCAAGCGCATGGACATCGAGCAGCCGTTGCAGTACCAGAACTTCCGGGACTGACGGTTTGGAAGCGCCCCCTCCCGGCAAGGCTTGCCGGGGGAGCCGGTAGTTTTTGCCGGGTCGGTGGGAAGATTCTGCCGACCCGGTGGGCATAGGGACGTGCGAGGAATCGCCACGGCCCTTGGAGTTGTTGGACTTCCGTTGCCCTCGTGCGATGGCGTGAAAATTGCCTGATCCCTTGGGTTCGCCGTGAACCGCAGGGATCCTCCCATGACGACGATGGCCAACAGCGAAACCATGCAAGCCATGCGCATCCGGGCCGAAGACGTCCTGGAGCGCAAAGGGGCAACCGCGCCTCGGCAGGCGGGGGTGCTGGCCGGCCAGTTCGCGGCGATGCTGGAAACGTTGAACGGCAGCGGCGCGGTCTCGTCCGAGGGCTTGGACGCCACGGCGGCCACGCCGACGGCGCAGCCGGCGGTGCGGCTGGGCGTCGGCGCCGTCAGCCTGTTCGCGCAGGAGGTGGGCGCCTCCGGCGACAACGCCCAGCCCCCCGACCTCTCGCCGCAGGATCCCAACGCCGCCCTTCAGGCGGTGGAAAGCGCCATGCAGGCGGGCGACGGCTCCAACTTCCGCTGGCTGACCACCCTGCTCACCCAGAGCACGGCGGCCTGAAGCCGGCTACCCCCGCAACGCCGCTTTCCGCGCGTCCTTCATCAGGGCGGCCCCTCGTTCGGCGATCATCACCGTGGGGGTGTTGGTGTTGCCCGAAGTCAGCGTCGGCATGATCGAGGCGTCCACCACCCGCAACCCCCGCAGCCCCTTGAAGCGCAGCTCCGGATCCAGCACCGCCGCCGGATCGTCGGCGCGGCCCATCCGGCAAGTGCCGACCGGGTGGAAGATCGTCGTGCCGATGTCGCCCGCCGCCGCCGCCAACTCCTCCTCCGTCCGGAAGGAGGGGCCGGGCAGATGCTCGGTCGGCTTGAAGGGGGCCAGCGCCGGCTGCGCCACGATGCGCCGGGTCAGCGCCAGCGCCCTGCCCGCCCGCGTCCGGTCGGCGGGATCGCTCAGGTAGCAGGGCGCGATGGCGGGCGCCACCGCCGGGTCGGAGGAGACGATGCGCGTCCAGCCGCGCGAGGCCGGGCGCAGGTCGCAGACGCTGGCGGTGAAGGCCGGGAAGGCGTGCAGCGGATCGCCGAACTTCTCCAGCGACAGCGGCTGGACGTGGTATTCCAGATCGGGCGTCGCCACCTCCGGCGCGGATTTGGCGAAGGCGCCGAGTTGGCTCGGCGCCATGGCCAGCGGCCCCCGGCGGAACAGCGCGTATTCCAGCCCCATCATCGCCTTGCCGAACAGGCTGCCGGCCCGCTTGTTCAGCGTCAGCACACCCTCGACCTTGTAGATCATGCGCAGTTGCAGATGGTCCTGAAGGTTGCCGCCGACGCCGGGCGCGTCCAGCACCACCGGCACGCCCACGCTCCGCAGATGCTCCGCCGGCCCGATGCCCGAGCGCTGCAGGATCGCCGGCGAGCCGATGGCGCCGGCCGCCAGCACCGTCTCCACCCGCGCCGAGGCCCTGGCCGGCTCACCCTTGACCGCGAACAGCACGCCGGTCACCCGGCCGTCGGCGATCTCCAGCCGGTCGATGGCGGCATCCACCACCAGCTTCAGATTTGGCCGGTCGAGCGCCGGGCGCAGGAAGGCCTTGGCGGCGCTCCAGCGGATTCCGTTCTTCTGGTTAACCTCGAAGCTGCCGACCCCGGCGTTGTTTCCCCGGTTGAAATCCTCGGTCGACGGGATGCCGGCCTGCTGGGCGGCCTCGGCGAAGCGGTCGAGCAGGTCCCAGCGCAGCCGCTGCCGCTCCACCCGCCATTCGCCGCCGACGCCGTGCATGTCGTCGGCCCCGCGCCAGTAATCCTCGCTGTACTTGAAGACAGGGAGCACCCGCTCCCAGCTCCAGCGCTCGTCGCCGGTCAGAGCGGCCCATTCGTCGTAATCGCGCGCCTGCCCGCGCATGGCGATCATGCCGTTGATCGACGAGCAGCCGCCCAGCACCTTGCCGCGCGCGTAATGGATGCTGCGGCCGTTCAGTCCCGGCTCGGACTCGGTCTTGAAGCACCAGTCGGTGCGCGGGTTGCCGATGCAGAACAGGTAGCCGGCGGGGACGTGCAGCCAGACCCAGCCGTCCTTGCCGCCGGCCTCCAACAGCAACACCGTCACGTCGGGATCGGCCGACAGTCGGTTCGCCAAAACGCAGCCCGCCGTGCCGCCCCCCACGATCACGTAGTCGAAAGCGCCGAAATCCAGCCTATCCGCCGTCCTGTCCGACATGGGCCGCCGCCCCTCCCCCGATTCCTTTTTGTGGGAGGCATTAGATTGCGGATGAGGCCAACAATTCAATCATTTATCGCAGCGTCCGCGATTTCTTTCGGCCAACCCAGAGCGAGAGCGGCAGCGAGCGGGCCGGGCTGCCCGTCGCCCACGGGCCGCCCGTCCACCGCCACCAGCGGGCGCAGGCCAAGGCTGTTTGTCAGGAACGCCTCGTCAGCGCGCGCGAGATCGTCCAGGGTGAGCGGGCGTTCCTCGACGGCGTGGCGCTCCAGGATCAGAGCGCGGCCGATGCCGGGCAGACCACCCTCCTCCACCGGCGGCGTCGCCACGCGGTCGCCATGGCGGACAAACAAATTGGCGGCGGTCGCCTCGGCCAGTCGGCCGGCCGTGTTCAGCAGCAGGGCGTCGTCGGTGCCACGCCGCGCCGCCTCCTGCCGCGCCAGGATGGCGTCCAGGTAATTCAGAGTCTTCAGCCGCGACAGCGGCGAATGCTCGTTGCGCCGGGTGACCGTCGCCACCACCGCGCGCACCGGCCCGTCCGGCGGCAGCCCGCCGCAGGTCAGCAGCAGACTGGGGGTCGTCACCGCTGGGGGCAGCACGCCACGAGCGGCAGGGCCGCGCGTCAGCGTCAGCCGCAGGGAGCCGGTCCGACAGCCCGTGGCGGCTAGAAGCGCCGCCATCGCCGCGCCCAGCGCCGTGTCCGTCCACGGCACAGCCAAGTCGAGCAGTTCGCCCCCTGCGCGCAGGCGGGCTAAATGCCGGTCCAGATGCAGCGGCGCGCCAGCGGCCACCCGCAGCGTCTCGAACAGGCCGTCGCCCAGCGTGAAACCCCGGTCAGCCGGGTCGATACGCGCCGCGCCGCCCTCCGCCAAGGTTCCGTTCAGCCACACCGTCATGCGTCCTCCTCTGCAAGAAACCATAAACTGCGTGTAGCACGTATTGATTGACCTTGCCCGCGTGCGACGCCTCCCATAGCGTTCGGGATTATATGGCGCCAACATGCTTTGCTGGCGACGCCAAGTTTCTTCAAACGCCATGGGGCTGGTGTAGCCCAGGGTCGAGTGCATTCGCCTATGATTGCAGAAGCCGATCCAGTCGATGACCTCGTCCTTGGCGCGGCGCCGGGTATCGAAGCGCACGCCGTGCAGGCGCTCGACCTTGAGCGATCCGAACAAGGTTCCGGTCACCGCATTATCCCAGCAGTTGCCCCTCCGGCTCATCGATCCCCGGATGCCATACCGGCGCAGGAGCGCCTGAAAATCCGAACTGGCGTATTGCGAGCCTTGATCGGAATGGAAGATCACGCCCTCGGCCGGCCGGCACCGGAACCACGCCACGGTCAGGGCGTCGATCACGAGTTGACGCATCATGCGCTCGCCTAGCGCCCAGCCGAGACAACCTGCCGGCTGAGAACGCCTAACAGAACCTTTCCAGTCTCCTGCAGGCAATGATAGCGCAGGCCAAGGTGGAGAAGGCTTGGTGGATGTCGGCTCGCCGCTCATAGCGGCGGGTCAGGCGGCGGAAACGGCTGATCCAGGCGAGGGTTCGCTCAACGACCCAGCGGTGCCGTCCCAGGCGCTTGCTGTCCTCGATGCCGCGTCGGGCGATGCGGGGGATGACGCTGCGCTCACGGCATTCCCGTCGGCAGCGCTGGTGGTCGTAGGCCTTGTCGGCGTGCAACTTGCCCGGCCTTCGGCGTGGCCGCCCAGGTGGTCCCTTGAGGGGTGGCACCGCGTCGAGCATGGTCTCCACCATCATGGAGTCGTTGCGGTTTGCTCCGGTCAGGCGGATGGCGAGCGGCGTACCGTTGCGATCGGTGATGACATGGCGTTTGGTGCCCGGCCGACCACGGTCCGTCGGGTTTGGCCCGGTCTCCTTGGCCCCCCTTGTGTCTGGTGAAGCCATTAGAATGGAACGCGGACGGCACGCTGGCTAACAGGATGCGGAAAAAGGCTGTGCACGGCCGGCTGGTCATGATTCTTTTCGGTTGAGGGGAACGTGACCGACGAGGGGACGATGCGGGGATCGGACGAACGCAGCGAGGGTCTGTTCAGCTACGTGAGCTGCGAGGCGCGGGTTCCGGCCAACCACCCGCTGCGAGCGATCCGGGCCATCGTGGACGAGGCGCTGGAGGTGATGTCGCCGGCGTTCGAGGGGCTGTACTCGAAGATCGGGCGACCGTCGATCCCGCCGGAGAAGCTGCTGCGGGCGCTGCTGCTCCAGGCCTTCTTCGGTGCGCTCGGAACGTCAGTTGATGGAACAGCTCGATTACAACCTGCTGTTCCGGTGGTTCGTCGGTTTGTCGATGGACGCTCCGGTGTGGGACGTGAGGGTGTTCACCAAGAACCGTGAGCGCCTGCTGGCCGGCGATGTGGCGGCCAAGTTCCTGGCCACCGTGTTGGGCCAGCCGAAGGTCAAGGCGCTGCTGTCGGACGACCATTTCTCGGTGGACGGCACGCTGATCGAAGCCTAGGCGTCGGTGAGGAAAGGGCGACCGCGACTTCCATGGTGAGAAGCGGTCCAACGAGACGCATGCCTTGACCAGCGATCCCGAGGCGCGGCTGTACCGCAAAGGCAACGGCCAGCCGGCGAAGCTGGCCTTCATGGGCTACGCGCTGATGGAGAACCGCCACGCCCTGGTAGTCGATGTCCGGCTCACCGCGGCCACCGGTTTGGCGGAGCGCGAGGCGGCGGTGGCCATGATCGAGGCCATCCCCGGCCGCCACCGCATCACGGTCGGCGCCGACAAGGCCTACGACACCAAGGACTTCGTGGCGAACATGCGCAGCCTCGGCGCCGCCCCGCACGTTGCCCGGAACACCAGAAACCGCCGCTCGGCGATCGACGGCCGGACCACCCGCCATCCCGGCTACGCCGTCAGCCTGCGAGTCCGCAAGCGGATCGAAGAGGTCTTTGGCTGGATCAAGGGAGCCGGCTTGCGCAAGACGCGCCATCGCGGCACCGCCCGTGTCGGTTGGATGTTCACCCTGACCGCCACCGCTTACAACCTGATCCGCCTGCCCAAGCTGCTGTCTGCGGCATAATCACGCCCACAATCCGCCTGAACGGCGGCTTTGGGAGCTTCGGAGCGAGGAAAACCGCTCCGTCCCGACCGAATCGCCCGCTACAACCTGCATTTTTAGCCTTAGCGGAGGCAAAAGGCCGGAATATGTTCGTTTTTTCGCATCCTGCTAGGTGCCTGCCATCCGGACTTTGGCTGACGTGCCGTTGTCGTCTCTCGCAGGAGAAGCCTTCAGCTTCTCCTGTCATCTAAGTTGCAAGATATCGTTTGAAGGCAATAGCCTTCAGACCATCGCAACAGGCATAAGAGAAAAATCAAGAAAATAATATTTCAGGAGTTTAACGTATATATTGGAGAGTTTCATAACAAGCATATCACGAATGCTCCTCTTCCTTAGAGCACCTAACAAAAGGGTGTTTTGGCTGTTAAGGGGCTATGGCACGCCCCCTCGTCCCGGATCGGCTTTGG
>NZ_RZIJ01000063.1 GCF_003989665.1 Azospirillum doebereinerae
CCTCTACACACCAGACGAGTGCTGGAATTATCTCAGGCACGCCGGGTACGCGTCAGATTAAACGCTCGAAGCTCTAGCGCCCTGCTCGAACAGTGTACGGACACTGTCCTCGGCCAAGGCCATGGCCTTCCGGAGATGCTGAACCGTGATCCGCACCCCTGCGGCGAGGTTGCGCTTGGCGATCAGTTTGTGGACGCGATGCTGGTACTTGCTGACGTGGCGGGAAACGTCCTGGTCGGTGCAGGGCAGCGTGTGCCACTGCCCGGTTTCATCGTCGAGGATGGCGATCTCGCCGAGGTCGTAGGGATCGATCCGCAGGGTCCACGCCCTTTTCAAGCCGCCCCGTCGTGCCCGCAGTTCCTCCAGGATCCGCTTGTCGGCGTAAAGCAGGCCATCGTAATGAACTCCCACGTTGGAGATGGAACCGGTGACGAGTTCGCCGGTCATGCGGATGACGTGGTCGAAGCTGGGAACCGGGCGGACCGGGTAACGCTCGGTCAGCTCGAGCCACTTTTCAAGGGGACGGGCGCCGAGCGTGCCGTGAACCGTCATGTGGTAGTCGTCCACGATCCACTTCACCAGCATGCGGTTGACCTCGGGCAGGGACCGGCGCGCCCGCGCCACCGGGTCGTAGAAATCCTTCGTGCGCGACAGCAGGGTGCCTTCCTGGTGGCTGAAAACCTGCACGCCGATCGTGCCGAACAGCCGCTCGACCGCCCCCTTCAGCCAGGGCGATTTGACCGGCAGGTAGACGATACCGAAATCCAGCATGTCTTCGGTCAGGCGCAGGCTTCGGGAACGCAATTCCCGGCCGTTGTCGCTGAAGATCCATTCCGGAACGACGTGGCACGGCCAGTCATGCGCGAGCCCGTCGATGCTCGACAGATCCTTCTTCCAGAACGCATGGACGAGCGCGCGCTGCAGACAGGCGTAGGAGGGAGGCTCGAAGCTCAGGTGGGCGCCCAGGATGACGCGGGTGGCGCGATCGAGGAGCGCCGTCAGCCAGGGCCGGCCGGTGAGCGGGTGCGTCGCGATGAGATCGATCAGGCAATGGTCGATCTCGACCTCCTCCAACGGCCGCTCTGGAGGGGTGGTCCGGTCGAAGATCCCGTATTTCAGGTAGGCGGCGCGTCTGCCGTAGCGTCTCTCGAACTCCTCACGCTCCGTGTAAGTGCGCTCGATGAACCGACGGAACCTCCGGTAGCTGGCCGACGGAAGCTGGATGGCCTCGCAAGCTTTCACATACTGCCGGTAAGCGTAGGTCTTTCGCTTGCTCGGCATGTGCAGGTAGTAACGCTCAACCGCCTCGGCCATCAGCGTGTAGGGGGTGGTGGCGTTGGAAACATATGGCAGGCCTGGCTTCCGGTTGCCTCGCCGATGCTGATGAGGAATCAGCAAACGGATGTCGCGGCCGAAGCTGTTCCAAAGCCGGTACCATCGCTGGATGGTTCGGGGGTGCGGTTTGCGGATGGGAGGCGGTTCGACGGGATCGGCGGTGCCCCAGGTCGGTTTCCGTCGGCAGCGCAGCCTCTTCCCCGGCCCGCTTGGCCGCGAACTCCTGGTCTTCAATCTTCCACATCTCATGGTGAGCGGCATGGACGGCTTCGGCCGCGGCCTCGAAGGCCTGCAGCTTGGTCGGGTGGGTGGAAAGAAGGGTATCCGCCATGCTCACATAGGCAAGGCGGCGCTCAGCCTCACGGCGGACCTCCTTCGGCCAATATTCCCAGGTCTTGTCGAGGATTTCGACCAAGCTCTTCGGCAAGCTTCTGGGATCATAGGGAAAATGGGTGAGCTGGCGGGAACCGTACGCGTCATCGAGGTCATCATCGCTCCAGGTCCGCGGATCGGACCCGTCATACGGCTTGAGCAGATAGCCGCCGCGCTTGGGCTCGACCACACCCCACAGCGCCGTTTCGCCAGCGGCGTCGCGGATCGCCAGGGTGTCCCCCGGCCGGAACTTGAGTGGTACGACAGTCATCAACTCCCCCTGGGAGACAGTTGGGTATCCGGTCCGATGACGGCGTCGAGATCAAGCGTGAGTTCTCCAACGGCAACGAGGCCGAGCAGCGCACCGACGAGAAGCGGGTCCGACCCGATGATGGCCTGCAACGTGGCGAGGCTGATCGGTCGACCATCGACAAGACCGGTACGGACGATGGTGAGGTTGGCTGGGGTGAGGAAGGCCACCGCGGCCCGGATGCGGCGGCAGTTGGCCAACCGCGGTTGTTTTCGGATCTCGGTTTCGGTCCAGAGCTCGAAGGAGGCGCCACGCGCCACACAAGCGTCGGTGATGCGTGACCGGCGCCCCTTCAGGCTGGGATCGGCATCGAATTTGCGCCGAGGCATCGCCTCGCGGTAGACGACCTTCCCTTCCTGGGTGACCACGCGGAAGTCGGGCGTGTAGCTCTGCTCCCGTTGCCCGCCCGTCCAGACCAGGGTCTCGGGTTTGAGCGCGAAGTTGGCGACGTTCGGGTCGACATCCTGGATCACCATCAGGTCGCGTTCGAGCAGGCTCTCGAACGGCAGCCGGGCGTTACATTTGATCGACCGATACCAGCCGGAGCAGGATCGATAAGAGAGCCTGTTGGCTTTTGGTAGAAAAGACGATGAGGCCTCCCAGCGAGGGGAGCCCGCTTCCATCGGTTCCATGATGTCGCATCCCACGATGAATGAGAGAGTGGCAGGGAACGTCTCCACCATGAAAGCGCCCGGACGTTCCTCTGTGCCAAACCGACCTTGAGGATGGGGGTCAATCCGTGCCTCTGTGTGAAGCAACTTCCGGCCCGCTGGCCGAACATGACGAGATGATGTGTTTCGATCCACGCCTCTGTGTGAGAAGCAACCGCTTCGCTCGACAACGCTGATTGAAAGGAAGGAACAGCCGTCAACGCGCGAAACGTCGGAAACTCCTTGGTCAATGGTCGCGACCGAGCCTCCCTACGAAGCTCAAGGCAACGATCCTCGAGACATCCGGTCATTTGCGAACCCTTCCGCTTTTGCCGGGGCGCTTGGAGGTCGCGTCCATCAAGGCGAGCACGGACCGAACGGCTTCTCAGAACCGCTCGATCAGTTCCACCCCGGCCGGCAGGTCGGTGTGGTCGATCCGGATGTCGTAATCCTCGAACCGGCGGGCCGGCGGCAGCGTGTCCAGCTCAGGGCTGTCGAGATCATACACCGCACCCCGCACGTGGCGTCGCACCGCGACGCGCCGGAACAGGCTGGCGGCCGACGCGTTGCCGAGCGCGCTGTCGTGGCGGAACACGACCAGCCGTCGGCTGGCCATCTCGCCGCGGGCGGCCGAGCGGTCATGGTCGAACATCCGCTCCAGCGCCGTCCACAACAGGTCGAGGTCGGCCTCGTCGAAGCCGGTGCCCTCCGCCTTGCGTGGCCGCCCACCCAGGCCGCCGCGCTCGGCCTGCTTGGCCGAAATGAAGCCATGGACCCGGTACAGCGCGTAGGGCACCCGGTGCTTGCGCCCCATCGTCCGGTTTTCCCACCGCTCGTCCTCTTCCGTTCCCCTGCCCGCCTCCACAGTAGGATCGGTGTCCGCGTCCAAGGCCGTGCCTCGCCCATCGCCGGCCCGCTTTCCCCGAGCCTTCTTGCGGCTGCGCTCCTCCACTTCCTCGGTGGCGGCCATGCGGGTGATCGTCAGCTCCTGCGGCACGATCGGCTCGAGCGACTGGGCAAAGGCCAACTGCACCGGTCCCAGCACCTGGCCGCAATTCACCCCGGTGCTCATCACCGCCCCGAAGGCGCGGACATCGAAGAAATGGTCGCACATGAACCGGCGCACCGCCGCCGCCTCGTCCACGTCGCGCGGCGACAGCCGGGCGGCCGTCGCCACCGCTGGATCGCCCGGGCGGGCCGCCTAGTAGGCGGTGCGGTGGGTCCGGTTGAGGATGGCACCGTCCTGCAGATAGATGCCGAAGCGCGGATCGTCGCCATGGAACAGGCTGATGTAGTTGCAGATCTTGCGCTTTAGGCAGACGTCGGTGACCAGCCCGTGGCTGGTGTCGGGATCGAGGCGCGGCTGATTGCCGCTGTCCGGATCGCCGTTGGGGTTGCCGTTCTCTACTTCGAACAGCAGGACGAACTCGTGGCGTTTGGTGAGGACAGGCATGATGTCACTCCTCGAACTCGGGAGCCACTTCGGCGCTGTCCGGACCGGGCTGGGACGCCGGGTCGGCAGCCTCCGGGGCAGGCTTGCGGGTGTGGCGCTGGTGGTAATAGCCGATGGCGAAGCGGCCTTGGCTAAGCAGCTGCAACTGGCGCGGCAGGCTCATGTCCAGCCCGCGCGTGATCTCATCGATCTCGCGCTCGAACCAGACGGCGAGGCCGCGGGTCCGGCGATCCCGGTGCAGCACCGCCAGATGATGGGTGGTGGTGCGCAGCAGGCGGGGGAACACGCTGGCCGGGGCCGCCGAGGCGGCGCCGTAGTAGCGGTCGCGGACGCTGGCGTTGAGTTGCCCGAGGGCGGCGTGCTGCGCGTTCTCGAGGACGGCGAACAGCCGTCCCAGCCGGTAGGCCTAGTCGGATTCCGTGCGGTCGAGGCTCACGGGCACCCCTTGGATCGGGTTGGTGGACGGATCGGCGACACCGCGCCGGTGCAGGCGGGCCTCGCGCTGGAGGATGGCCTTGCACAGGGCGGCGCGCGGGCCGTCGGGCGGCTCGCCGGCGCGCAGGCGCTGGATCACCGCCGTCAGCAGGGTCCGCGGGTAACGGCCACCGGTGAGGATGGCCCGCATCAGTTCGCCGGCGAGCTGGGACGGGATGGTCTCGGGCCGCCCCTGACGCGCCAGGGCGTAGAGCAATGCCGCCGGGGCCGGTGGCCGCTTCCAGGCCGGCGGCTCGAGCCGCAGATCGTCCCAGTGGGCGGCCAGCCGCTCGAGTAGCGCCCCCGCCGTCAGCACCTGCCAAAAGCGCACCGACAGCCGCGGGCCGTTCGGCGCGAGACCGAGGATGCAAACGCGGACCTCGGGCTCGACACCGAGCGCGGCAGCCCGGCCGGCGGACGGTGCATCCAGCCAATCCCAGCTCCGGACAGGGTCGGGGCGGTCGCCCCCGTCACGCTGGCGATCGGGCGGTCCAGTCGGGAGCAGCACGGCGGCGACCAGCGCCTCGACTTGGCGGGCCGCCGCCTCGCCGTGGACGGCGGCGTCGGCCCAGAACACCGTGCTGGTATCGCCGATCCGCAGCCGGCAGCCGCTGCCCGGCGCCAGCAGGGCGTTGAGCGCCGCGCCGTATTGGAAGGCGGCGGCCTCCGAGACCGGGGCGTTGTCACCCTGGCGCTTGCCGTGCGAGGTGAAGGCGGCCTGGTAGAAGGACACCAGCGACGCCCCGGTTTCGCGGGCGCCCGACACGCCCTTGATGGCGGGGTGCAGGCGGGCGATCGGCGCGGTGCGGCCGCTGACCAGACACACCGCGTCCGGCCGGTTGCCGTTGGCGGCGTGAACTTCCCAGAGCGCCCGCGCCGCCGGCCGGTCATGCAGGAAGCGGGGCCGGCCGGCGGCATCGGTGTCGCCGGCGAGGCGGAAGGCCAGGGTGCGGTCGAGCAGCGCCGGCGAGAACGGCGGCTCCGCGAAGCGCTCACGCGTCCAATGGCGCAGGAAGCGCAGCAGCGTCCGCAGGCCGGGGTCCTCGGTGCCAGCGAGCAGCCGCTCGTGCCAAGCACGGAAAGCGTCGGCGCGGGCGGCGTAAGCCGCGGGCTCGCCGCCCTCCGCGGAACGGCCGAGGCCGAGGACATGGCGACTGTTGTCCCACAGGAAGAAAGGCGGCGGCCGGATCCCCGAGCGCTTGACCGAGCGCGGCACCGTCAGCGCTTGGCCTCGGCCCGGCGCCCTGCCGCCAAGCCGCAGGTCGTCGCAGGCGACCGGCTCGCCATCGGCGGCGAGCACGAGGCCGAAGGCGATGGTCTCGCGGCTGTAGCCGAAGGGGGCGACGTCGTGGCGGCGCTCCAGCCGGGCGTAGTGGGCGGTGAGGGCGGCGAGGACGCTCATGGTTGCACCGCCGCCGCGACGAAGGGCGGCACGTCGATGACGCCGTCGCGCAGGACGGCATGGAAGAAGCGGGAGGCGCGGTTGGCGGCGTAGTCGATGTCGAGCAGCATCAGGCCGAGATCACGGTCGCGCTAGTCGTCGGGCAGCCGGTGCGCCGGCGGCGGGCCCTCCCACAGCGTGACGTCGGCGGGAAACTCGCGGGTGCCGAGACACGGGGTGCGGAAGCATTGGCCGCGGCGGGCGCGGCGGGTGACGATGGTGAGGGGCTCGTCCAGCCGGTCGCCGGCCGGAGCGTCGTCGGTCAGGATGAGATGGGCGGTGACCAGATAATCGACCTCGACCAGGATGGTAGCGGCGCGTCGCTGGCGGATCTCGGTCGCGGCGCGCGGCAGGGTGTGAAGGGCACCGGTGCGCATGGCGTGGCGCACGG
>NZ_RZIJ01000064.1 GCF_003989665.1 Azospirillum doebereinerae
TGGTGCCAAGGCGTGAGAAACCGATCAAGACCGATACCGACTTCCGCGCCGCACTCGCCGAAATCGAAGGTCTGTGGGATGCGGAACCCGACACTTCCGAAGGTGATCGCCTCGATCTCGTAATGACGCTGGTCGAAGCGTACGAACGGCGGCACCACCCGATGCCGCCTGCCGATCCTATCGCTGCTATCGAATTCATGATGGAACAGCGTGGCATGACGCGCGCCGATCTGGAACCGATCATCGGCTCCAGCGGTCGCGTGTCCGAAGTCCTCAACCGTCGCCGGGCCTTGTCTCTGTCAATGATCCGCCGTCTGTCTGAGGAGCTCCGCATTCCACCGGAGATCTTGATTCAACCCTACGAGCTGATGCGGGCCGCTTAATTCTGGCGTCTTAGCACTGTCGGGAAAAGGAGCGAAGTCATGGAGAGCTTGAAGCGATCGACCGAGCCATCCGGCTTGGCGGCATCGAGGCCGAGGAGAGGTTTCCGGAGAGCGGCCTAGCTTTTTTCGGCTGCCAACGTGTGCGCCACCAGCGCATTGGCGTGGCCGTGGCCCATCCCGTGATCGTTCTTCAGCATGGTGACCAATTCCATGTGCTTTGCGGGCAGGTGCTTACGAATGAGCTCCTGCCAATCTGCAATAGGTTTCCCGTACTTCTTTTCGATGGACGGGAAGTAGGAGGCGGGTCCCTTGATCGGTTCATCAGCCATGTTTGGTCATGCTCCACACCGCATAACCGCCAGCATAATCATCTGCGGATTTCGGCTCAACAATCGGTTGACGCGCTAACGTGGGAGTTTCACGAAGTCGATGAAGGCCCGCAGTGCTGCTGGCATATGGGGCCTCCTGGGATAGTAGAGATGAAAACCCGAGAATGGTTTGCACCATTCATCCAGGACCCGCACCAGTTCACCGCGGGCCAAGCTCGCCGCCACGAAGCTCTCGGGTTGGAAAGCGAGACCGAGGCCCTGCAAGGCGGCTTCGAGGAGCAAATCCGTGTCGTTCACGGTTAGGATGTTCTCGACGGTGATGTCCATCGCGCCATCGGGTCCCTCGAAGTGCCAGCGGTACAAGGCGCCGGTGTCCTGCCAGCGGTAGGTCAGGCAGACATGATCCTGAAGGTCGCCAGGAACCTTGGGCGGAGGATGGGCGGCGAAGTATGCGGGCGAGCCGACCACGGCCATGCGGAGATCCGCGGTCAGTCTTACGGCGGTCATGTCCTGGTGGACGAGAGTGCCTGAGCGAATGCCCGCATCGAAGCCCTTGGCCACGACGTCGGTCATGGCGTCATCGATGACGAGATCGAGCCGAACGCCGGGATGGGCGGTTCGGAAAGCCGCCAGCTTCGGCATTACGACCAGGCGGGCGGCGATCCGCGGCGTGTTCAGACGCACAGTGCCGCTGGGCTGCGTTTGAAACGCGCCAACGTCCCGAACGGCACCATCCATTTCGGCGATGGCCGGTCGCAGCCGGTCGAAAAGAGCCTGACCAGCCACCGTTGGCGCGACGCTGCGCGTTGTCCGGTTCAGGAGCCGGGTGCCCAGGCGCTGCTCGAGGGATCGAATGCTGTGGCTCAGCGCGGAGGGCGACATGGCGAGCCGCTGAGCAGCCCGCCGGAAGCTCCGTTCCTCCGCAACGGCGAGGAAACCCATGAGTTCTGCAAAATCCGACCCGCGCATATTGATGCATCCCGTGCAGTAGAATGTGCCGATTATGGCGGATTATCGCCATCAATCAACTGTGCGACCTATGCATCGGCAAAGCGATGGGATCCTCCCGGTCGCGCGAGAGCACAAGGTGATCCGAATGGCAGGGACGATGCGGCGCTGGGAGATGGACGCGATCGGTCGCGATCGGCTCGAACTGCGGGAACAACCGATACCCTCGCCAGGCCCGCGCGAGGTGCTGGTGAAGGTGGCCGCGGTTTCGCTGAACCACCGTGACAAGATGGTTGCAGAGACGGGACGAGGACTCCCGATCACCTTCCCCTTCACGCCCGGATCCGACCTTTCCGGCGCTGTGGTCGAAGTCGGCGATGGCGTCACCCGCTTCGCTGTCGGTCACCGCGTCATCTCGACCTTCACGCCGGACTGGATCGACGGCACCCGCCCCGGAAACGCCCGCACGCCAGCGTACCGGACCCTGGGCGGATTTTATCCCGGCGTCTTGGCGGAATATGTCGTCCTGCCTGAGGAGTGGCTCGTTCGGGCGCCGCTCACGCTGTCGGACGCGGAGGCGAGCACGCTGCCTTGCGCAGGGCTGACGGCCTGGTTCGCGCTCGTGGAGCGGGCTGGCATACGCGCCGGACAGACCGTCATGATACCGAGTACGGGAGGCGTCGCCCTGTTCGGCCTGCTGATCGCCAAGGCACACGGCGCCGAGGTCATCGTCTCCGGCGATCCCGACAACCGTCAGCGCGCCTTGTCCCTGGGGGCCGACCATTACATCGATCGCCATCGCGAGGATTGGCTTGATGCCATCTACGGGGTGACGGGCGACCGTGGTGTCGACCACGTCCTGGACGTGATCGGAGGAGCGCATCTCGGCAAGTCGGTGCAAGTGGCTGCCGTTGGTGCCCACATCTGCCAGATCGGCGCCTTGGAGGGGTTCGACATCTCCGCTCCGGCGATGCCCTTGATGATGAAGGACGTCACCATTCACGGCATTGGAACCGGCAGCCGACAGGGGCTGGAGAACCTTGTCCGGGCTGTTGATCGCACGGAGTTGAAGCCCGTCATCGGCTCGCGCTACGCGCTGGCCGATCTGCCCGCGGCCTTCGAGAACCTCGACCGCGGGCCTTTCGGCAAGATCGTCATCGAGATCGCGTGATGCCTGGATGTTGCCTCTCGCCGAGCCGCAAAGCTCATCCACCGGCGCGGTCTATGCAGGCAGAGCATCCTGCGTTCTCTGGTGGCGGTTCACCGCGGCCGACCCGCTGGATGACCTCTCGTCCTTATGGGAGACCGCCGCCGCCAGCGGAGCCGTAGACGTGCCCGGTGGCGAAGCTGCCGTCGTCTGCGGCAAGCTGCACGTAGATTCCAGCGAGTTCCACCGGTTGTCCGGCCCGGCCCATCGGCGTCTCCTCGCCGAAGTGCATCAGCTTCTCCTGGGTCGCCCCGCCGCTGACCTGCAAGGGCGTCCAGATCGGCCCCGGAGCCACGCCGTTGACGCGGATGCCCTTGGGCGCCAACTGCTTGGCGAGCGACCGGACGTAGTTCGAGGTCGCCGCCTTGGTCATGGCGTATTGGTAGAACTCGCCCGACGGGTCGGCGGCCTGCTTGGAGGTCGTACCGATGATGACCGAACCGGGCTTCAGATGCGGCAACGCCGCCTTGATGATCCAGAACGGCGCGTAGATGTTCGTCTTCATCGTCGCGTCAAACTCCTCGCTGGTCAGGTCGAGGATCGACGCGCGGGTCTGCTGGCGCGCGGCGTTGCTGACCAGGCTGTCGAGCCTGCCGAGACCGGCGACCGCGTCGGCGACCAACGTCCGGCAGAACGCCTCGTCGCGCAGGTCGCCCGGCAGGGCGATGCCCTTGCGCCCCCCCGCTTCGATGAGCGCGATGACGTCGCGTGCATCGGGCTCCTCGGTCGGGAAGTAGTTGATGGCGACATCGGCGCCTTCCCGTGCGTAGGCGATGGCGGCCGACCACCTTCCGACTCCGATGATGGCCGACTATTACGGCCAGCGGGCCTCAGCCGGTCTCATCGTCAGCGAGGCGATCGGCATCTCGAGCAGGGCCTCGGCTGGCCCTACGCCACCGGCATCTGGTCCGCCGAACAGATCGTGGGTTGGCGCCGGGTGACAGACGAGGTGCACGAGGCCGGCGGCCGGATCGTCGCCCAGCTGTGGCATATGGGCCGCGTCGTCCATCTAAGTTTCCTGGGCGGTGCACAGCCGGTCTCGTCCTCGGTGACGACCGCGCCGGGGCATGCGCACACCTACCAGGGAAAGCAGCCCTATACGGCGTCCCGCGCGCTGCGGGTCGACGAGATACCTAGCATTCTGGCCGACTCGCCGCGGCCGCCCGGAACGTCAGGGAGGCCGGGTTCGACGGGGTGCAGATCCACGGCTCGAACGGCTGCCTAATCGACCAGTTCCTGCGGGATAGCAGCAACTTCCGGGACGACGCCTACGGAGGTTCGATCCTCAACCGCATCCGCCTTCTGCGTGAAGTGACCCAGGCTGTTGCCGATGCTGTCAACGCCGACAGGACGGGCGTCCGCCTGTCGCCGAACGGCGAGACCCAGGGCGTGCGCGACAGCGATCCGCCGCCGCTGTTCACTGCCGCGTCGGAGGCGCTGTCGTCCATCGGCATCGCCCACCTCGAGCTTCGGGAGCCACCGCTCGACGGAACGTTCGGCATCGGCTACCTCGGCCCGCTGGCGTCCCAGATCCACCCAGCCTTCAAGGGGCCGCCCCTGCTGAACTCGGACTTCGACGTCACGCGGGCGCGGGCCGAACTCGACGCCGGAACGGGCGACCCCGAGACCTTCGGCCGCCCGTTCATCGCGAACCCGGATTTCCCGCAGCGCGTCGCCGAGGGACTGCCGTTGACTCCCGACGATCAACGGGCTTGGTTCACCCAGGGAGACGAGGGTTACATGGATTATCCGCGCGCGTATGTTCTCCGCTGGTCGTACCGGAGCGTTGAGCCATAGGCCAGCATCTGGTGTAGCTGTGCTCGGTCGGCTGACAAGCCCTGGAATTGTCTCTTGCAGGGTTCGCCTATCCCCGAAGAGAGCTGCCGTACCGTCAACGCGAGTAGCGAAAGCTCGCGCGGACCTCCTCGGCGAACAGTTCCGGCGGCACCG
>NZ_RZIJ01000065.1:0-2500 GCF_003989665.1 Azospirillum doebereinerae
GAGATCAAGCCGATCGAGCGATTAGTAAGGCTTAGCTTCAGGCGTTGCCGCCCTTCCACACGCCTCCTATCGACGTGATGGTCTATCACGGCTCTCAAGGGAGCTCTGGTTTAGAGGTGGGTTTCCCGCTTAGATGCTTTCAGCGGTTATCCCGTCCGTACTTAGCTACCCGGCCATGCCACTGGCGTGACAACCGGTGCACCAGAGGTACGTCCATCCCGGTCCTCTCGTACTAGGGACAGATCCTCGCAAAACTCCTACACCCACGGCAGATAGGGACCGAACTGTCTCACGACGTTCTAAACCCAGCTCACGTACCACTTTAATCGGCGAACAGCCGAACCCTTGGGACCTGCTCCAGCCCCAGGATGTGATGAGCCGACATCGAGGTGCCAAACGACGCCGTCGATATGGACTCTTGGGCGTCATCAGCCTGTTATCCCCGGCGTACCTTTTATCCGTTGAGCGATGGCCCGTCCACATGGAACCACCGGATCACTATGGCCGACTTTCGTCTCTGCTCGACTTGTCAGTCTTGCAGTCAGGCGGGCTTATGCCATTGCACTCGACGAGCGATTTCCGACCGCTCTGAGCCCACCATCGCGCGCCTCCGTTACACTTTGGGAGGCGACCGCCCCAGTCAAACTACCCGCCATGCAGGGTCCCGGGCCCGGATAACGGGCCGCGGTTAGATGCCAGAGATCTCAAGGGTGGTATTTCAAGGTTGGCTCCACCAGAGCTGGCGCCCCGGTTTCCAAGCCTCCCACCTATCCTACACATGAGATCCCTAGCACCACTGCAAAGCTGTAGTAAAGGTGCACGGGGTCTTTCCGTCTGACCGCGGGAACTCCGCATCTTCACGGAGAGTTCAATTTCGCTGAGTTGGTGTTGGAGACAGCGGGGAAGTCGTTACGCCATTCGTGCAGGTCGGAACTTACCCGACAAGGAATTTCGCTACCTTAGGACCGTTATAGTTACGGCCGCCGTTTACCGGGGCTTCAATTCAGAGCTTGCACCCCTCCTCTTAACCTTCCGGCACCGGGCAGGCGTCAGACCCTATACGTCGCCTTGTGTGGCTTCGCAGAGCCCTGTGTTTTTAGTAAACAGTCGCTACCCCCTGGTCTGTGCCCCCCGCCCATGCTTGCGCACGAACGGGGCCCTCTTCTTCCGAAGTTACGAGGGCAATTTGCCGAGTTCCTTCAACACCATTCTCTCAAGCGCCTGGGTATACTCTACCTGTCCACCTGTGTCGGTTTGGGGTACGGTCTGATGCGGGGGCTATTTCCTGGAACGGGTCCACAGCATGTCCAATCCGATAAGGACATACACGCTTTCCCATCCGTCACTCACCCGCTGGCACAGGACTATTAACCTGTTTCCCATCGACTACGCCTTTCGGCCTCGCCTTAGGAGCCGGCTCACCCTGCGTGGATTAACCTTGCGCAGGAACCCTTGGACTTTCGGCGAGAGTGTTTCTCACACTCTTTGTCGCTACTCATGTCAGCATTCTCACTTCCGATACCTCCAGGCGGCCTCACGGACACCCTTCGCAGGCTTACGGAACGCTCCGCTACCACGTGATCCTAAGATCACATCCGCAGCTTCGGTACACGGCTTGAGCCCCGATACATTTTCGGCGCAGGCCGGCTTAACTAGACCAGTGAGCTATTACGCTTTCTTTAAAGGATGGCTGCTTCTAAGCCAACCTCCTGGTTGTCATGGCCTTCCCACATCCTTTCCCACTTAGCCGTGATTTGGGGACCTTAGCTGGCGGTCTGGGCTGTTTCCCTCTCGACGATGGACCTTAGCACCCACCGTCTGTCTGCCGGACTCTGCTTCCAGGTATTCGGAGTTTGGTTAGGTTTGGTAAGGCTCGCGCCCCCCTAGCCCATCCAGTGCTCTACCCCCTGGAGCAATATCCGACGCGCTACCTAAATAGCTTTCGCGGAGAACCAGCTATTTCCTGATTTGATTGGCCTTTCACCCCTAGCCACAGGTCATCTCCGACTTTTTCAACAGGCGTGAGTTCGGTCCTCCAGTGCGTGTTACCGCACCTTCAACCTGCCCATGGCTAGATCATCAGGTTTCGGGTCTAAAGCATGCAACTCGGTCGCCCTATTCAGACTCGCTTTCGCTGCGCCTCCACCTACCGGCTTAAGCTCGCTGCATACTCTAAGTCGCTGACCCATTATACAAAAGGTACGCCGTCACCCCACATGGAGGCTCCGACTGCTTGTAGGCATCCGGTTTCAGGAACTGTTTCACTCCCCTTGTCGGGGTGCTTTTCACCTTTCCCTCACGGTACTGGTGCACTATCGGTCACTGAGGAGTACTTAGGCTTGGAGGGTGGTCCCCCCATGTTCAGACAGGATTTCACGTGTCCCGCCCTACTCGAGGATTGCTTCCGGTTTACCCATACGGGACTATCACCCACTGTGGTCCGACTTTCCAGACGGTTCCGGTTATGTAGAAGCAATCACTGGCCTGGTCCGCGTTCGCT
>NZ_RZIJ01000066.1 GCF_003989665.1 Azospirillum doebereinerae
TCTCGCCGGGGCGCCGCCTCGTGCCAGGCCCGCCCGGCGGCTTCCGCCGCCGCCGCCGCCGCCGCTTCGTCCGCCGCGAGGCGCGCGTCGCGCTCGTGCCACGCCACGGCGGCTTTCGCGGCGTCCAGCGCCTGTTCGCTTTCGCGCACCGCCGCGCCGGCCGTGGCGGTCTCGGCCGCCAACGCCGCGCGCTCCACGTCGCCCAGCACGCCGATGCCGCCGCCCTGCGCCTCCAGCGCGTCGAGCGCCTGGCGTTCCCGCACCGCCCGCTCATGCGCGGCGATGGACAGGCGCGAGTAGATCTCGGTCCCCGTCAGCAGCTCCAGCAAGGCGGAGCGGTCCTTGGGCGGCGCCTTCAGGAAGGTCGCGAAATCGCCTTGGGCCAACAGGACGGCGCGGCGGAACTGCTCGAAGGTCAGGCCGAGCCGCCGCTCGATCTCCTCCAGCGCAGTTTTCTTGCCGTCGCCGAACCGCTCGGACCCGTCGAGCCGGCCCAGCGTCAGGGTTTGCGGCTGCAAGGCGCCACGCGCCTTCTGCCGGGCGCGCCGCACCTCCCAGCGCGCCCGGTAGGCGGTGCCGTCGACGCCGACGAAATCGACCTCGGCCCATCCCGCCCCGGCGCCACGCCGCAGCACCGCGCGCACGTCGGTGGAGCGGATGGCGTTCGGGTCGCCCTCCACCCCCAGCAGCACGCCTTGCCCCTCCGGCAGGCGCGGCAGCCGGTCGAACAGGGCGAGGCAGAGCGCGTCGAGGATCGTGCTCTTGCCGGCGCCGGTCGGCCCGGTGATGGCGAACAGCCCGGCGCGCCGCAGGGGGGCTTGGTCGAACTCGACCGCGAAGGGGCCGTCCAGACTGGTCAGGTTGCAGCCGCGCACCGCGAGGATCCGCATCACACACTCTCCCGCACGCCGGTCATGGGTCGTTCCTGGAAATCACGATCAGTCCCGCACCATAGCGGAAAGCGTTGGAGGCGATTCGGGGAAACGTCCGGTGAACGCTCGGGGGGCCCTCCCCCTCCGCACCATTCGGCAACCCGGAAAAGGGAAATTCAAGAGCCGCCTGATGTCATTCCGGGTATCTCTTGCCAGGATGGTGCGTTTTCGCGATTATCCCGGCGAAAAAGCGATCCTGCGGAGAAGGTGGATGCATCATCCGGAAGCGTTGGAACCCATTGTCGCTTTCCTGCGCGGCCTGGGCCTGGGGGTCGAATACGGCGAGGGCGCTCACAACGGTTTCCTGCCGGGCGTGAACATCCATGGCGGGGTGATCCACGTCGACCCCGATACCCTGGTCGGGTCGGGCGACCTGCTGCACGAGGCCGGGCACATCATCGTCGTGCCTCGCCACTATTGGCCAAGGCTGGGGACGGATCTTCTGGCGGACACCGAGGCCCTGATCGCGGAACAGACGGGGCCGGACCGATCGCCCGACCCACGGCTCGTCCTGGCTGCCGGGCAGGGCGAATTCATGGCCCAGGCCTGGTCCTACGCCGCCGCCCTGCATCTCGGGCTGTCGCCGGGTTGCGTCTTTTTCCCCGGCGCCTACAAATACCACCAGTATGAGGGGCTGCACCCGCTGGCGGCGTGGCTGGAGCGGGGGTCGCATTACGGTCCGCTGTTCCTGGCCCAGTCCGGCATGACCGGCTTTTCCGGCCTGTTCGCCCATATGGACGACAACGGCCTGCCGCCCTTCCCCCACATGACCCGCTGGTCCTTGAACTGAGCCGGCGGGCCGCGCCGCAAACCCCCCTCATTCCCTCTCCTGCACGGCGGTCAGCAGTTCATGGAACGCCGCCATCAGGGCGGGGGCGGGGTCTGCTTCGTGGCTGCGGCGGTGGATCCGGCGGAACACGTCTTCCGGCGCCAAATCCGCCAGTTCGATCACCGGCGCGCTGTCGGCCAGAGCCTCGCCACTGCCGGTCAGGCGGATGGACAGCTTCAGCAGGCGGACCGGCTGTCCGGCCAGCACGGCCTCGACCTCGTCGCGCAAGGCCGGGCGCGGCTCCGGCAGCGCCACCGACAGTTCCAGAAACGGCCAGGAGTCGCGCGGCAGCGCCTCGTCGAGGTCGAGCCGGCGCAAGGCGTCGAGCGCCTCGTCCGGGGTGGCGAACCGTCCGTTGCCGGGGATCCGCCGGATGGCGACGAAGCGCGGCACCCGCAGCGACTCCCGCCCGACCAAGCGGCCTCCGGCGAACTCGGCCAGCACGACCTGGTGGGGATAAGGCTCCTCGTCGATGGCGAGCGGCAGGGGGGAGCCGCTGTAACGGACCTCCTCCCGGCCGCCGATCCCCTGCGCCCGGTGCAGATGACCGAGCGCCACATAGGCCGCGTCCTCGGGGAAGATCTCGACGGGCAGGGCGTGCAGATTGCCGCCGAGGATCTTGCGCTCGCTCAGATCCGACAGCGACCCGCCCCGCATGTAGCAATGGCCGGTGAGGATCAGCGCCTCGCCGGGCCGGATCGCGGCGCGCCCGGCCGCGCCGGCGCGCTCGTACAGGCGACGGACTCCTTCGATCAGCGGATCCGTGCCCTCCTCATCCTCCGGCGTGGGCAGATCGGATGGGCGCAGATAAGGCATGGCGACGCAGCGGGCGGCGACTGCGCCGTCGCGGTCGTGGAGGGGAACGACCATCGCGGCCGGATCGAACAGCCCGTCGCCGTCGCAGGGCAGGGCGCCCACCACCCGCACCCCCATCTCCTTCATAAGAGGGGAGGGCGCCTCCAGCCGGCTGGCGCTGTCGTGGTTGCCCGCCAGCACCACGACGTCCAGCGCCGGGAATCGCGTCTTGGCCCGCGCGAGGAAGCGGTAGAACAGGGCGAGCGCCGGGATCGGCGGGTTCTGGCCGTCGAACACGTCCCCGGCGATCACCAGCGCGTCCACCCCATGCTCGCCGATGCGGTCGAGCAGCCAATCAAGAAAACGGGCGTGCTCGGGATCCCGCGCGACGCCGTGCAGCGTCTGGCCGAGATGCCAATCGGCGGTGTGAAGGACACGCAGGGAACGCATGGGGCGGTGGCTCGCGCAACGGAACGGAACGCCACTCTACGAAGGCCGCCGGGGGCCGGGTCCGGAAAAAATGCGATGGGGACGAAAAAAGCGCTTGCGGGGTCGAGGCTCCCCGCCTATAAAGCGCCTCCCGACACGAACGACGCCGACGCGGTCCAGACGGACGGCCGGCAACGAAGCGAAGGGGAGCCAGACAAGACGGCCATTGCGGCC
>NZ_RZIJ01000067.1 GCF_003989665.1 Azospirillum doebereinerae
GCCGGCCAGCGGGAGAGCGCGTAACGGATCGCCTCGGCCAGGGCGGATTTGCCCGAAACCTGGCGGAGCAACTGGTCCAGATGGGTGCGCAACGCAGCGGTCTCCGGCGCCGCCTCGGCTTGGCGCGCGGCGGCACGCCGGGCCGCCGGCTGGCCGCGCACGCGCTCCTCCACGGCGTAGAGCCGGCCGATGCGCTCCAGCACCTCCTGGGCGGCGGCTCCCTTGTGGGCTTGGTGGACGTCGAAGAATTTCCGCCGCACATGCGCCCAGCAGGCCACCTCGCTGATCGCCGGCGGATCGGCCCCCTTGGGCTCGTACAGCGCGTTGAAGCCGGCGTAACCGTCGGCCTGCAGCGCGCCCCTCCAGCCGGCGAACTGGCGCTGGGGATGCTCGCCCTTGCGGTCGGGCGTGTAGCGGTAGAGCGCCGCGGGCGCCGTGGCGTCGCCACAGGCCCGGTCGTCGCGCGCGTAGACCCACAGCCGCCCGGTGCGGGTCTTGCCGGCGCCGGGGGCGAGCACCGGCACCGGGGTGTCGTCGACGTGCAGCTTGCCCGCGGCCAGCACATGGGCGGCGATGCGCTCGGCCAGCGGCGTCAGCAGCGTCGCGGTGCGGCCGAGCCAGTCCGTCAGCGTCGAGCGCGGCACCTCCACCCCTTCGCGGGCGAACCGCTCGGCCTGCCAGTAGGCCGGCAGATGGTCGTCGTACTTGGCCAGCACGATGTCGGCGAGCAGGCTGGCGCCGGCGTTGCTCTTGGGCAGCGGCACCGGCGGCGGGGGCGCCTGGCTGATGTCGCCGCAGCACCGGCAGGCCATCACCGGGCGGACGTAGCGGCGCACCCGCAGCCGTGCGGGCACCATCTCCAGCACCTCCAAGACGTCCTCGCCGATCCGCCGCAAGGCGAGCCCGCAGCCCGGGCAGGCGGCATAGGGCGGCGCCAGTTCCTCGTCCTCGCGCGGCAGATGGGCGGGCAGCGGCTTGCGGATCGGGTGGATACACTCGCCGATCGGCATCGCCGCCTTCGGGGCGGGGACGGCCGCTTGCTCGGCCTGATGCTGCTCCAACTCCTCGATCTGCAGTTCGAGCTGATCGGCGGCCCGGCCCATCCTTTCCGAACTCTGGGAAGCTGCGCCGGCGCAACGCGGCCAACTGGCCCTTCAGCGTGTCGATGATGCGGTCGCGCGCCGCCACCGCCTGCTCGCGCTCGGCCAACTGCGCCGACAGTTCGCCCACCAGCGCCTGAAGGGCGGCCACATCGTCGGGAAGCGGATCGCCGGTGGAATGCGGAAGCATGGCGCCAGTGTACCGGCCGGCGGTGCACCGGTCACCGGCCGGAGCCGGGGTGAGTCACCTCGCCGCAGGCTGTCAGGAGGCCAACGTCGGCACCGGCTCGTCGGTGCGGCGCAAGGCCCGCCAATCGATGCCCTCCAGCAGCATGGCGAGTTCGGCCGGTGACAGACGGACCTGTTCGGTGGCCGGGCTCGGCCAGACGAAGCGGCCTTTCTCCAATCTCTTGGAAATGAGAACGAACCTTTGGCCGTCCCACACCAGAATCTTCAACAGGTCGCCGCGCCGGCCCCGGAACACGAACAGCTGGCCCGAGAACGGATCCTTGCACAGGTGCTGCTGGACGACGGCGGCCAAGCCGTCAAAGCCCTTGCGCATGTCGACCGGCCGCGCCGCCAGCCAGACCCGCACGCCCGGCGGCACGCTGATCATCGCCGCCCCATGAGCGCGGCGATCAGCGCCGTCAACGCCGGCGTCGGGTAGTCCGCCCCGATCTCCAGCCGTGTCCCGTCGGCAAACCGAACCAGCGCGCGAGGCGCAGGCGCCGATGGCGGGGACGACGACCCCGCTTCACAAACCGGGGCCGTGTCGACGCTCACAGGGATCAGCAGCGGGGCGTCATCAGGCGGCAGCCGATCGGCCATCCCGCCAACCAGATGGCGGCGCCACGTGTACAGGCAGCTTTCCGCCACCCCATGCCGGCGGGCGACATGGGCGACGATCGCACCCGGTTCCAGCGTCTCGGCCACCAACCGCGCCTTCTCCGCTTCGCTCCACCGCCGGCGCCGCTCCTTGCCGGTAATGATCTCGACCCTCTGCATCAAGCGAGCCTCCTTCTGGACTCCAATGGAGCC
>NZ_RZIJ01000068.1 GCF_003989665.1 Azospirillum doebereinerae
TGGTTCTCCCGCACTTTGCGTGGAAAAGCTGACCACGCTGGTGCCGGCGCCGTCGGGAGATCCCATGTAATGGAGCATGCAAGAGCTTTTTGTAATCCCGGACTGCCGTGTCATAACGGTGGAATCTGTTGGCGCGGCTGGTCTTCATGTGGCTGCCCAGGTCAAGCATTCCCACGCAGACTGTCCATCCTGTCAGCGGCCGAGCCAATCCGTTCATAGCCGGTACCATCGGCATCCAGCTGACCTTCCGAGCCTGGGGAACGCCGTCCACATCAAGCTTCTCGTTCGTCGTTTCTATTGCCGCAACCCGATCTGTCCGCGCCGGACCTTCGCTGAACCCGTGCCGGAGCTTTTGTCGCCGCGGGCGCGCCGCACCCGGCGGCTCGCCGGCGCGCAAGGGCGGGTCGGCGTCACCTGTGGCGGGGAAGCCGGCGCACGACTGCTGCGTCAGCTCGGCATGCCGACCAGCGCCGACACCGTGCTGCGGTTGGTGCACGCCCTTCCCCTGCCGGAGTGCGCGCCTCCGAGCGTGCTGGGCGTGGATGATTGGGCGCTGAGGAAAGGATGCAGCTACGGCACCATCCTGGTTGATTTGGAGGCGCACCGCGTGGTCGATCTGCTGTCCGATCGTACCGCCCAGACGCTGACGGATTGGCTCAAGGACCGTGACACGGTCACGGTGATCGCCCGCGACCGTTCCACCGAGTATGCCCGTGGCAGTGCCCTGGGCGCTCCCGGCGCGGTTCAGGTGGCCGATCGCTGGCACCTGCTCCAGAACCTGCGCCAGATGGTTGAACGCTGGTTGGCCGGCGTTCACGGCCGTTTGCGCCGCCTGCCGCCGGTTTCGGGCGGAGCCGTGGCGCGGCGCACTGGGGGCTATCCGCGCAGCCGGACCGAAGCCGCCGCGACGGCGGACAGCCGTGCCCGGCGCCATGCCGTGTATGAGGAGGTTCGGCGGCGTGTCGCGGCTGGCGAGAAGCTGCTCACGATCAGCCGGACGATGGGGCTCGCCCGCGGTACCGTGCGCAGCTACGCCCACGCGCAGCATTTTCCTGAGCGGGCCGTGCGGGAGGCCGGGCTTGGCATCCTCGCCCCGCATCGTGAGTACCTCGAAGCCCGCTTGGCCGAGGGCAACGAGAATGCCGCAGCGCTGTGGCGGGAACTCCAAGACCGCGGCTTTGCCGGATCGGCCAAACAGGTGCGCCGCTGGCTGAACCAGCGACGCACTGGTCCGGCCAAGTTCACGCCGCACAAGTGGCGTCCCGGCCCCTCAGAAGCCGCATCAACCTTGGCTAAGGGTCCATTCCCCGCGCTGATCTCGCCCCGACAACTGGCATGGCGGCTGGTGCAAGCGCCGCAGAGCATCGACACCGCCGCAACTGAGGCCCTCGCCCGGATTTCGCAGGACCCGGAAGTCGCCAAGGGGCGTGACTTGGTCCGCCGCTTGGCTGAACTGATCGGACGTTGCGGAGTGGGATCGGATGCGCGTCCCGCCAATCCCTCCGCCGTTTTGGACTCTTGGCTCAAAGACGCGCTGTCCTGCGGCATTCCGGCCGTCGAAACTTTCGCCGCCGGTGTGAGGCAGGACGAGGCAGCCGTCAAGGCGGCGCTCACCATGCCCTGGAGTAGCGGGCAGGCGGAGGGGCAGGTCAACAAGCTGAAGCTGATCAAGCGTCAAATGTACGGACGCGCCAACTTCGATTTGCTGCGCCGTCGCGTCCTCCTCGCAGCCTGATCCACGCAAAGTGCGGGAGAACCAG
>NZ_RZIJ01000069.1 GCF_003989665.1 Azospirillum doebereinerae
CTCCTCCTCGGTCGGCAGATACTCGATGGCGCGGTTCAGCCGCCCGGCCTTCTCCAAGGCCCGGATGAAGCGCGCCTGCGCCTCCAGCAAGGCCGCACCCTGCGCCTGCGCGACGGTCAGCGCCTGGCTCTGCCGGTAGTTGTCGGCCAGCACCAGCGAGCCGACCTCGTCCGTCATCGCGGCCAGCAGCCGGTCGCGCTGTTTCAGGGTCATGTCGCCCCGGCCGACCACGTCGCCCAGCAGGACCTTGATGTTCACCTCGTGGTCGGAGGTGTCCACACCGGCCGAGTTGTCGATGGCGTCGGTGTTCAGACGCACGCCCGTGCGCGCCGCCTCGATGCGGCCGCGCTGGGTCACGCCCAGGTTGGCACCCTCGCCGACGACCTGGGCGCGGATGTCGCGCCCGTCGATGCGCAGGGCGTCGTTGGCCTTGTCGCCGGCCTCGGCGTTGCTCTCGGTGGACGCCTTGACGTAGGTGCCGATGCCGCCGAACCACAGCAGATCGACTTGGGCGGTCAGCAGCCGGCGCATCAGCTCGATGGGGGCGATGTGCGCCGTCTCGATGCCGAAGCGGGCGCGGACCTCCGGCGTCAGCTCCACCGTCTTGACGCTGCGCTCGACGATCAGCGCGCCCTTGGACAGCTTGGAGCGGTCGTAGTCGGCCCAGGAGGAGCGCGGCAGGGCGAACAGCCGGTTGCGCTCCTCCCAGCTCACGGCGGCGTCGGGATCGGGGTCGAGGAAGATGTGGCGGTGGTCGAAGGCGGCGAGCAGGCGGATGTGCTTGGACAGCAGCATGCCGTTGCCGAAGACGTCGCCCGACATGTCGCCGACGCCGACCACGGTGAAATCGGTGGTCTGGATGTCGGTGCCGGCCTCGCGGAAGTGGCGCTTGACCGATTCCCAGGCGCCTCTGGCGGTGATGCCCATCGCCTTGTGGTCGTAGCCGACCGAGCCGCCGGACGCGAACGCGTCGCCCAGCCAGAAGCCGTGGTCCAGCGAGACGCCGTTGGCGATGTCGGAGAAGGTCGCGGTGCCCTTGTCGGCGGCGACGACCAGATAGGGATCGTCGCCGTCGTGGCGCACCACGTCGTTGGGCGGGATGACCGTGCCGTCGGCCGACAGGTTGTCGGTGAGGTCGAGCAGGCCGCGCATCAGCAGCTTGTAGCACTCGATGCCCTCGGCCTGGACGGCCTCGCGGCCGGCGGACGCCGGGGGCGGGCGCTTGACGACGAAGCCGCCCTTGGAGCCGACCGGGACGATGACGGTGTTCTTGACCATCTGGGCCTTCATCAGGCCGAGGATCTCGGTGCGGAAGTCCTCGCGGCGGTCGGACCAGCGGATGCCGCCGCGCGCGACCTTGCCGCCGCGCAGGTGGACGCC
>NZ_RZIJ01000007.1 GCF_003989665.1 Azospirillum doebereinerae
TGGCTCGACGTCGCCCGGCGCGACTGGTCGGACGAGCTGCTGGCCGTGACCCGCCTGACCCGCGCCCACATGCCCGATCTCGCCGAAGGCTCGGCCCCGGTCGCCCGGCTGTCCCCCGATTTCGCCCGGCGCTGGGGCATGAAGGCGCCGCCGGTGGTGGCGGGTGGGGCGGGGGACTGCGCGGCGAGCGCCGTCGGGCTGGGCGCCATCACGCCGGGCGACGCCTTCCTCAGCCTCGGCACGTCGGGGGTGGTGTGGACGACGACCAACCGCTTCCTGCCCAACCCAGCGCTGGCGGTCCACGCCTTCTGCCACGCCCTGCCCGGCGTCTGGCACCAGATGGGCGTCATGCTGTCGGCGGCGGCCTCGTTGGCCTGGGCGGCGACGGCGCTGGGGGCAGGGGCGGGCGCCGGGGAGGCGGAGCTGCTGGCGCCGCTGGGCGATGCGGTGGACGGCCCGTCGCCGGTCGCCTTCCTGCCCTACCTGTCGGGCGAGCGCACCCCCCACAACGACGCCACCGTGCGCGGCCTGTTCGCCGGGCTGGCGGCCGACACCGGGCGCGACGCGCTGGTGCAGGCGGTGCTGGAGGGCGTCGCCTTCGCCGCCCGCGACAATCTGGCGGCGCTCGGGCAGAGGCCGGAATCCATCGATCTGGCCGGCGGCGGTTCCCGCTCGCGGCTGTGGGCGCGGATCTGCGCCGACGCGCTCGGCCTGACCGTCCACCGCATCGAGGACGGCGAGGTCGGCGCCGCGCTGGGCGCCGCCCATCTCGGCCGCATGGCGGCGACCGGCGCGGATCCCGCCACCGTCTGCCGCAAGCCCCGCCGCCTGGAATCCTTCTCCCCCGACCCGGTCCGCGCCGACGCCTACACCCGTGCGTGGGAACGCTGGCGCCGGCTCTACCCCCTTGCCAAGGAGTTCGCGTCTTGAGCACCGTCCCCTTCTTCGGCGACCTGTCCCCGGTGGCGTACCGGGGGCCGGACAGCCGCGACCCGCTGTCCTACCGCTGGTACGACAAGGATCGCGTGGTGATGGGCAAGCGGATGGAGGAGCATCTGCGCCTCGCCGCCTGCTACTGGCACAGCTTCTGCTGGCCGGGCGGCGATCCCTTCGGCGGCGAGACCTTCCTGCGGCCGTGGATGCGCCCCGGCCTCGACCCGATGGCGGCGGCGCGCGACAAGGCCGACGTCGCCTTCGAGATGTTCCGCCTGCTCGACATCCCCTTCTTCTGCTTCCACGACCTCGACGCCGCCCCCGAAGGCGCCACGCTGGCCGAAAGCACCGACAATCTGAAGGCGGTCACCGAACTGTTCGCCGCCAGGATGGAGAGCGCCAAGGTCCGGCTGCTGTGGGGCACCGCCAACCTGTTCTCGCACCGGCGCTACATGGCGGGCGCGGCGACCAACCCCGATCCGGACGTCTTCCTCTACGCCTGCGGGCAGGTCCGCGCGGCGCTGGAGGCGACGCACGCGCTGGGCGGCGCCAACTACGTCATGTGGGGCGGGCGCGAGGGGTACGAGACGCTGCTGAACACCGACCTTGGCCGCGAGTTGGGCCAGATGGGCCGCTTCCTGTCGATGGTGGTCGAGCACAAGCACAAGATCGGCTTCAAGGGCCCGATCCTGATCGAGCCGAAACCGCGCGAGCCGACCAAGCACCAGTACGACTTCGACGTCGCCACCGTTTACGGCTTCCTGGCGCGCTACGACCTGCTGGCCGACGTGCGGGTGAACATCGAGCAGAACCACGCCATCCTGGCCGGCCACAGCTTCCAGCACGAGGTGGGGCTGGCGCTGGCGCTGGGGATCTTCGGCTCGCTCGACATGAATCGCGGCGACGCTCTGCTGGGCTGGGACACCGACCAGTTCGCCAACGACGTCGGCGAGACCACGCTGGTGCTGCACGACATCCTGAAAGGCGGCGGCTTCACCACCGGCGGCCTGAATTTCGACGCCAAGATCCGGCGCCAGTCGATCGACCCGGCCGACCTGCTGCATGGCCATGTCGGCGGCATCGACACCTGCGCCCGCGCCCTGCTGCAAGCCGCCGCGATGCTGGAGGACGAGGCGCTGACCGCCCCGCTCGCCGAGCGCTACGCCGGCTGGGACGGCGCGGAGGGCCGGGCCATCCTGGCCGGCCAGCGCGATCTCGCCACGCTGGCCGACCGCGCGCTCGCCACCGGCGTCAACCCGCAGCCGCGCTCCGGCCGGCAGGAGCGTCTGGAGACCGTCGTCAACCGCTACGTCTGAGCCGCGCCCACCGCTCATCATTAATCGACAAGGGCCGCCGCACGGACGGCCTCACAGGGAGGGAACACGATGAAGCACCGCCTCGCCACCCCCATCGCGACCGCCGCCACCGGCCTGTTCCTGACGCTGGCCGCCGGCACGACCGCCACCGTCGCGCTCGCCGCCGGGCCGACCGTCGGCGTGTCCTGGTCCAACTTCCAGGAGGAGCGCTGGAAGACCGACGAGGCGGCCATCAAGGCGGTGATCGAGAAGGCCGGGGGCACCTACGTCTCGGCCGACGCGCAATCCTCGCCGGCCAAGCAGCTGTCCGACATCGAATCGCTGATCGCCCGTGGCGCCACCGCGCTGATCATCCTGGCGCAGGACGGCGACGCCATCCGCCCGGCGGTGGAGAAGGCGGCGGCGGAGGGCATCCCGGTGGTCGGCTACGACCGGCTGATCGAGATCCCGTCGGCCTTCTACATCACCTTCGACAACAAGGAGGTCGGCCGGTTGCAGGCCCGCAGCGTCTTCGCCGCCAAGCCCAAGGGCAACTACGCCTTCATCAAGGGCTCCTCCACCGATCCCAACGCCGACTTCCTGTTCGCCGGCCAGATGGAGGTGCTGAAGGAGGCCATCGACCGCGGCGACGTCAGGAACGTCGGCGAGGCCTACACCGACAAGTGGTTGCCGGCCATCGCCCAGCAGAACATGGAGCAGATCCTGACCAAGACCGGCAACAAGGTCGACGCGGTGGTCGCCTCCAACGACGGGACGGCGGGCGGCGTGGTGGCGGCGCTGGCGGCGCAGGGGCTGGCCGGGTCGGTGCCGGTGTCGGGCCAGGACGGCGACAAGGCGGCGCTCAACCGCATCGCGCTCGGCACCCAGACGGTGTCGGTGTGGAAGGACGCGCGCGAGCTGGGCCGCCGCGCGGCGGAGATCGCCCTGGAGCTGGCCGGCGGCAAGAAGATGAGCGCCGTCGACGGCGCGACCAGCTTCAACGGCGGGCCGAAGAAGCAGGCGATGACCTCGCTGTTCCTGACGCCGGTCGCCATCACCAGGGACAACCTGAACCAAGTGATCGACGCCGGCTGGGTGACGAAGGACGTGGTCTGCCAGGGCGTCAAGAAGGGCGCGGTCAAGGTCTGCGACTGATGGCCGAGCCGTCCACCCTGTCGTCCCCGGCGCCTCGGACCGAGGCGCCGGGGGAAGTGCCGGCCGCCACGGCCGCCGGCCGGTCCGGCATTGGCCGGTTTGGCATCGGCGACGCCCTGCGCGCGCTGGAACTGGACACGAGGCTGGTCGGGATGATCGGCGCGCTCGCCGTCATCTGGATCGGCTTCGACGTCCTGACCGGCGGCGCCTTCCTCACCCCGCGCAACCTGTGGAACCTCTCGGTGCAGGCGGCGTCGGTCGGGGTGATGGCGACCGGCATGGTGCTGGTCATCGTCACCCGCAACATCGACCTGTCGGTCGGCTCGATCCTGGGCTTCACCGGCATGGTGGTCGGCGTGCTGCAGGCGCGGCTGCTGCCGGAGCTGTGGGGCTTCGACCACCCCCTGACCTGGGCGGCGGCGGTGGCGGCCGGCATCGCCGTCGGCGGGGTGGTCGGCGCGCTGCAAGGGGCGATCGTCGCCTATCTCGGCGTGTCGTCCTTCATCGTCACGCTCGGCGGGCTGCTGGTCTGGCGCGGGGCCGCGTGGTGGGTGACGACCGGCCAGACCGTGGCGCCGATGGACGGGCTGTTCAAGCGGCTGGGCGGCGGCTTCGAGGGCGCCATCGGCGCCGGACCGAGCTGGCTGGTCGGGGCGGCGGCGATCGTGCTGGCGGTGGCGGCGCTGCTGCTGACCCGGCGGCGGCGCGCCGGCTTCGGCTTCCCGGTGCGGCCCTGGTGGGCGGAGGCGGCGGTGATCCTGCTGGTGGCCGCCGCCATCGTCGGGTCGGTGCTGGTGGTCAACGCCTACCCGCTGCCGCTGCCCGTCGTGCGGCGGATGGTGGAGGCGCAGGGGCTGTCGACCGACGGGCCGCTGCCGCCGATCGCCCATGGCTTCGCCATCCCGGTGCTGATCGCGCTGGCGGTGGGCGTGGCGGTGACCTTCCTGGCGAGCCGCACCCGCTTCGGCCGCTACGTCTTCGCCATCGGCGGCAACCCGGAGGCGGCGGAGCTGTCGGGCATCAACACCCGGCGCGTCCTGGTGATGGTGTTCGGGCTGATGGGCGCGTTGTGCGGCCTGTCGGCCTGCATCGCCACCGCGCGGCTGAACGCCGCCACCAACGCCAACGGCACGCTGGACGAGCTGTACGTGATCGCCGCCGCGATCATCGGCGGCACCTCGCTGGCCGGCGGTGTCGGCACCATCCACGGCGCCATGCTGGGGGCGCTGGTGATGCAGTCGCTCCAGTCCGGCATGGTGCTGCTGGGGGTCGACGCGCCGATGCAGAACATCGTCGTCGGCGTCGTCCTGGTCGCCGCGGTCTACATCGACACGCTCTATCGCAAAGGTGTGAAATGACGGAGATCAGCCTGCCCGCGCCCGTGGCGCCGGAGCCGCCGGTCCCGCTGGTGGAGATGCGCGACGTATCGATCGCGTTCGGCGGCATCAAGGCGGTGGACGGCGTCAGCATCGACCTCCACGCCGGCGAGGTGGTCGGGCTGCTCGGCCACAATGGGGCGGGCAAATCGACGCTGATCAAGATCCTGTCGGGGGCCTACGCCGCCGACCATGGCGAGATCCGCGTGAACGGCGAGCCGGTCCACATCGCCAGCCCGCGCGACGCCAAGCGCTGCGGCATCGAGACGATCTACCAGACGCTGGCGCTCGCCGACAACGTCGACGCCGCCGCCAACATCTTCCTGGGACGGGAGAAGCTGACCGCCTGGGGCACGCTGGACGACCACGCCATGGAGGCGGAGGCGCGGGCGGTGATGGGCCGCCTCAACCCGCATTTCCGCCGTTTCAAGGAGCCGGTGAAGGCGCTGTCGGGGGGCCAGCGCCAGTCGGTCGCCATCGCCCGCGCCATCCATTTCGACGCCCGCGTCCTGATCATGGACGAGCCGACCGCGGCGCTCGGCCCCGCCGAAACCCGGCAGGTGGGCGAACTGGTGAAGCAGCTGAAGCAGGAAGGCATCGGCATCTTCCTGATTTCCCACGACATCCACGACGTGTTCGATCTGGCCGACCGCATCCACGTCATGAAGAACGGCAAGCTGGTCGGCACGGCGACAGTGTCCGACGTGACCCAGGACGAGGTGCTGGGGATGATCATCCTCGGCAAATGCCCGCCGGGCGCCACCCCCGGCCCCGGAGCGATGGCCTGACCGGCGGCTGGATGCCGTTCAGGCTTCCCTCAAGCTCTGGCTTGGGTCGACGGCTATCCCACGCTTGCCCCGCTGCGGTTCTACGGTCATGAATCGATTCATGACCGCTTCGCCGTGGCGGCCGCGCAACCGCACGGCGCCACAGCCGTCACGGGCGGCGCCCGCATCGACCGGCCAGGCTTCCTCTTCCAGCCGACCGTCCTGACGGGGGCGCCGGCCTGCCGCGCCACGAGCGAGGAACCGTTCGGCCCGCTGGCGCCGGTCGCCCCGTTCCGTGATTTCGACGACACGGTGGCGTAGGCGAACCGGCTGCCGCCCGGCCTCGCCTCCTACGCCTTCGCCCGCGACCTCGCGACGGCCGGCCGACTGGCCGCTTTCATCAAGTGCGGCAACGTCGTGTTCAACCACTGGGTCGTGTCCTTCTCCGAAACCCCCTTCGGCGGGGTCGAGGAGGCGCTGGGCCGGGTCACCGGGCGCCCGGCCAAGCACCCGGTCCCCTCGGCAGACAGCCGCAGCATCGCCGACACCATTGCCGCCGCGCTGCCGGCAGCGGCGTTCCGGCGGCTGTCCTGGCGCCAGGGCACCAAGGGCCCGTTGCAAGCCGACTTCGCGGCTGAACCGCGCCGGGTTTGTCGAAGGCTCCATTTCTTGGAGCTATGCGGGAATCTGGGTGATGACGGTTTGAAGAGGGCGGCGGATCGAGGCGGGTGACGAAGCCTGCCCGAACAGGACACCGCCAAGCTGATGGTGTTCAAGCTGATCACCGCCGTGGCAATAACCTTGCGCCGCCTCCAAGGCGAAAACCTGTTGCCCAAGATCATCCGCGGCGTCACATTCCGCGACGGCGTCGAGGTCACCGAAGTCGCGTCAGAGAACGCCGCCTGATCAGACCCTCCCCCAATTTCCCGCATAGCTCACGTCGCCGGGATCAAGGCGGTTCACGGCCCTATGTCGGCCCATCAAGGACTTTGCGCACTGCTCAGCGCCCAGATACGGCGCACGCTTCATGCGTGAGCGACCCAACCGCGCCATGTGAACGCCGAGTAGAACAATTGGGCATCCATAAAGCCACCCTTTCGCAGAACCGCTTCGTCTTCCTCGGGGCTCAGCATCTGCACACTCGCCTCCACGGCGTTGCGAGCAGCGTTTGCCTGTTCGGGAGCAGCCCCTGAAGCGACGGCATAGGCGGCGTAGCGATCCAGCCAGAGGCCGCGTTCGCCCGGCCCTTGCGGGAAGCTGCCGTGCGCGGCCACGAACGGCGCACCTGGGACGAGCCGCCGATGGATTTGGCGGACCGTCCTCTCGCGTTCCGGCACCGCCAGGAAGTGCAGCGTCAGCAGGCAGGTCGCCGCATCGAATGGTCCTTCGGGAGCGTCGTCGATATACCCTTCGACAAGCTCAACCCTGTCCATGTGCGGCCCAAGCGTGCGCTCCGCCAGCCGCAGCATTTCTGCTGCCGGATCGACGCCGATGAAGCGCCAGTGGGGATGAGCGTCGGCCAGCGCCTTGAGTTCGAGCCCACCGCCGGCCCCCAGCACGAGCACGTTCGCAGCGGGCGGCGCTCTTTCCGCCAGGAGCACCCCGGCCATTCCGTGCAGCCCGTCCAGCCCCGGCACGAAACGTTTTGGCCCTTCGGCGTAGCGGGCAACCGCGTCCGGATCGGAGAAGGTCTTCAGGAAGTGATTCGCGCCATTCGCGCTATCGTCAGACATGGTCGATCCCGATCCGTTTGGATGGATGACGCTCAAGGCGCCGGTGGAAGTCGGCGCTGAGCGCCGCCAGGGTCACACCCTGGAAGGAGGCCAGCAGAAGTTCCTGCGCCTCATGGAGGGCTCGGTCCAGTGCAGCGTTGACCGCCTGCTCCACTAGGCACTGCGGCGCCTCGCTCCGATTGCTGATCGCGAAGAGCGGCGGGCGGTCCAGGGCCTCGTAAACATCAGCCAGGGTCACAGTGTTCAGGTCGCACGCCAAGCTCCAGCCGCCACCATGCCCCTTCTCCGATCGGACATAACCCCGCTTCCTCAGTCCCGCCATGGTCCGGCGAATGACAACGGCATTGGTTTGCATCGCCCGCGCCAACACCTCGGACGTGACCGGCCCCTGGTGCTCGGCCATGTGCAGCAGCACATGGAGAACACCGGATAAACGAGTATCGCGGCTCATGTATCATACATTGTTACATGAAAGGCGGCGCGTCAAGCGGAGTTGATCAGCGTCTCCGTCGTGGTTGCAAGTTCCCCAGCGCCGCTGGTGGACGAGGCGCACGAGCTGTATGACGAGACGTTGATCCTTATGCGATCCCACGGATCGTCGCCTTCGGTGCGGGGAGCCGACCTGGCAGATAGCGCAAGCGCGGGCGCGCCAGCGGGAGGCCGGTTGCTCACCCGCTTTTCAGCGACATTCGTCAGCGCCCGTGCGAGATCCAGCTCCTGATAAGGCTTCTGAAGAACCGGGTGGCTCTTCCAGGCATCGTCGAGGCCGGCAACGCCGTAGCCGGTGGAGACGATGAACGGAACTCCATGTTCGCTCAGCGCTTCCGCGACCGGGTAGACCTTCTCGCCGGCGATGTTGACGTCCAGCACGGCGACCTCGGGTGCGGTGTGGGATCATGAACGACAGCAGCGGAAACTTTCTTGCAGTGTCAAGGCTTGCCACAAAACGATATTTCACCCAATGCCTGCGCTGCCGGCTGAGAAGAGGCAGGCGGGTTGGGAAAGGAAAAGGGCTCCGAGGAAGGCCGTGACGGGTTCGGTGGTCGGAGGGGATGCATCCATGTGTCCGGCCTGTTTTCGCAGCCGTGGCTGTTGGCCTTGATGAATTCCGCGGACCGAAGCCCAAATCACCTCAACGCGCTCGAAGGCGCTTGGTCCCCGTGGGTTTGATAATCCCCGGCCCAGCCGGTTCGTCATCACGTCTCACCACCCTGGCACATCCACCCGCCGAGCAATCTCCCGCTTTGCCGGGTGAACAGCGACTACGCGGCGACCGGTGCCTCGTAGGTTTTTCCCCGTGTCATCACCGCCTAGGCGATGCGGGCGGTTTTGTTGGCCAAGGCCACGGCGGCCAGCTTCGCTGGCTTGCGCTCCGACAGCTTCGTCGCCCAGCTTCGGCTGGCGTTGTCTTTGCGGGCCAACCGCATGACCGCCGTGGCGCCGCCGCTGTGCGCCTTCGGCGTCAGGCCAAGCCACGCGGCGAACTGGCGGCCGGATCGGAACAAGCTTCCGTCCGGCACGGCCGCCGCGATCGCACTCGCGGTGATCGGACCGATGCTGGGAGTGGTAGCCAACCGTCGGCTGACATCGCTGGCCCGATGCCAAACCAGGATGCGCTCCTCCAGTCGTTCGATCTCGGCGCCGAGGTGGCGAAGTTGCTCGACGATCCCGTGCAGCGCCAGCCGCGCCAACTCGGCAACTGATCCTGTGCCTCATGCAGGGCTTCGACGATGGTCTTCACGCCGCCAAGCCCTTTCGCCGCGATGATGCCGAATTCCGCGAGGTGTCCGCGCAGCCCGTTGACCAGCATCGTCCGTTGCCGGACCAGCAGATCGCGGGTCTTGTGCAGCATCAAAGCCGCCTGCTGGTCGGTCGTCTTGATGGCGACGAACCGCATCGTCGGCCGGGTCACCGCTTCGCGGATCGCCTCGGCGTCCGCCGCATCCGTCTTGCCGCGCTTCACATAGGGCTTGACGTAGGCGGGCGGCATCAACTTCACCGTATGCCCGAGCGCCGCGATTTCCCGGGCCCAATGGTGCGCCGTGCCGCAAGCCTCGATCCCGACCCGGCACGACGGCACACCCTGCAAGAACTTCAGCATCTCGCCACGACGCAGTTGCCGGCGAACCAGAACCTTTCCCTCGGCGGTGACCCCATGAACCTGGAAGACATTCTTTGCCGGATCCAGACCGACCGTCACCAGAGTGGTCATCAGCCGCTCCTGTAAGGTGGTTCCTTCAACGACCTCAGCTTGACACCGTTTCCCGGTGAAAGGGCCGTCCACCACATCATCTCAGTAGAGCGCGTTCGGGCTTGATTCCCGATCTGCGGCGCGTGTCGGCTTTGTTTTGAAGAGGCCGCCTACTGCGCGGCCAAATCCCCGAACGGGTAGCGCAGGGTCGCGCGCGCGTAGTTCTCGACATAGGCCATCAAACGGTCGGACGCGGCGGCGGCGGCCTCCACGTCGCCCTTGTGGATCGCCAGCATGAGGTCGGCGTGGGTGCTGGCGCCGTCCTCCAGGCTGCCCGAATGGGTGTGGTAGTTCTGGAACCAGAACCGCCGCGACAGCGACCGCAGGGGCCGGATGGTCTGGGCCGCCACCGGGTTGCGGGCGCATTGGTCGAGGATCTGGTTGACCTCCTGATCCAGATGCATGAAGCGCATGCCGTCGCCCGACCGGGCCGCGTCGAGCATCGCTTCGGCGATGGCCCGGCAGCGCTCCCGCTCGTCGGGCAGGGCGTAGCGGGCGGCGCGGCGGGCGATCAGCCGCTCCAGCTCGCGGCGGACGTCCAGCACGTAGAGCTGGAGCTTGATGTCCACCTCGGTCACCATGATCCCGCGCGAGGGCACGATGGTGACCAGGCCGTCCATCTCCAGCCGCTTCAGCGCCTCGCGGACCGGGGTGCGCCCGATGCCGAGTTGGGCGCTGAGCTGCTTTTCAGACACGAAGCCGCGCGGCGGCAGCGTGCCCGATACGATCAACTCCTCGATCCCGGCGTAGGCCTGATCGGCCATCGATCCCAGCTCGGCGGCTCCAACGGCGGTCTGGCCGGCTTCGGTCTGGTTGCCCGGATCTGTCACGGCACCGCCCCATCCCTTTTGTCCCGGCCGGGTTCGTCCCCGGCCCTGTCCGACGCCTTGGCGCCCCCGCCCTGGCTTAGCGCGCTCCGGCGGGGGGCGCAAGACGCGGCGGGGATGCCGTCAGGGCTTTTCGGCCTTCACGGCCTTCGCGACCAGCGGGCATTCGCTCTCGGCCAGCGGGCGGGCGGCGTCGGCCGCCGCGATGACGCCGAGCTGCTTGTAGTAGTCCCACGGCCCCTTCGACTCCGCCGGGGACTTCACCTCGAACAGGTACATGTCGCGCAGCACCCGGCCGTCCTCGCGGATGCGCCCGTCCTTGGTCATGAAGTCGTTGATCGGCGTGTCGCGCATCGTCTTCATCACCGTCGCCGTTTCGGCGGTGCCGGCGGCCTTCACCGCCTTCAGGTAATGGGTGATGGCGCCGTAGTCGCCGGCCTGGACCATCGTCGGCATCCGTCCGGTCCGCTCGAAGAAGCGCTTGGAAAAGGCCCGCGTGGCGTCGTTCTGGTCCCAGTAGAAGGATTCGGTCAGCACCAGCCCCTGCGCCGTCTCCAGCCCGAGCGCGTGGATGTCGGACAGGAACATCAGCAGCCCCGCCAGCTTCTGGCCTTGGCGGGTGACACCGAATTCGGCCGCCTGCTTGACGGTGTTGATCAGGTCGCCGCCGGCGTTGGCCAGCCCGATGACCTTCGCCTTGCTCGACTGCGCCTGCAGCAGGTAGGACGAGAAATCGGCGCTGTTCAGCGGGTGGCGCGCGGCGCCCAGCACCTTGCCGCCCGCCCCGGTGACGAAGGCGGCGGTGTCGCGCTCCAGCGACAGGCCGAAGGAATAGTCCAGCGTGATGAAGTACCAGCTGTCGCCGCCCTGCTTCACCATGGTCTTGCCCGTGCCGGCGGCCAGCGCGTAGGTGTCGTAGACCCAATGCACGCCGTTGGGCGAGCAGGCCTTGCCGGTGAAGTCGGACGACCCGCCGGCGGTGCCAAAGACGATCTTGTTCTTGCGCCGGGTCAGCTCCTGGATCGCCAGCATCACCGCCGAGTTCGGCAGGTCGATGATGACCTCGACGTTCTTGTTGTCGTACCAGTCGGCGGCGATCTGCGACCCGATGTCGGCCTTGTTCTGGTGGTCGGCGGACAGCACCTCGACCGGGCGGCCGAGGACCGAGGCGCCGAAATCCTCCACCGCCATCTTGACCGCCTCGACGCTGCCCTTGCCGCTGAGGTCGGCCAGCGAGCCGGACAGGTCGGTCAGCACGCCGATGCGGATCGGCCCCGTCGCGGCGGGCGCCGCCGGGGCGGCCGTCGGCGCGGCGGTCTGGGCCGCCGCCGGAGCGGCCAGCCAGGGGGACGCGCACAGGGCGAAAACGGCCGTGGCCGCCAGAAGCGCGCGGGTGATGGGTTTCGTCATGGATCGTTCCTCCCTCTTCGTGTTTTCGTGTCGCCCTTTTCGGGCCTCCGGAGCGCGCGCCGTTACGGCGCCGCCCTGGTCGCGGCCTCGGACGCCGCCGCGATGGCGAGGCGCGATTCCTCCCCGGCGTGGCAGATGCCCTGCAGGGCCGCCGCCATGTCCAGCATGGTCGGCAGATCGACCCGCCCGGCCTGTTGCAGCATGCGCTTGGTCATCCGCACCGCTTCGGGCGGGTTCGCCGCGATCTCCTGGGCCAGGGCCAGGGCGGCGGGCATCAGTTCCGCGTCGGGGACGACGCGCGAGACCAGCCCCCAGGCGAGGGCCTGCTCGGCGGTGATCGCCCGGCCGGTGAAGGCCATCTCGGCGGCGACCGCCGGTCCGCCGATCCGCGACAGGAACCACAGCCCGCCGTCGCCGGAGATCAGCCCGAGCTTGACGAAGTTCGAGCTGATGCGGGCGGACGCCCCGGCGATGCGCAGGTCGCACATGAAGACCAGATCGCAGCCCGCGCCATAGGCCGGGCCGTTGATCGCCGCGATCACCGGAATCTCCAGGTTCGCCATGGCGCGCGGGATGCGCTGCACCCCGGCGCGGTAGGCGTTGCGAACCTGATCGGCCGGGCCGCCGAACATGCCGCGCCGGTTGCGGATGTCGTGGATGTTGCCGCCCGCGCTGAACGCCTTGCCGGCCCCGGTCACCACCAGCGCCCGGACGCCGCGGTCGGCCCCGACCGCCTCCAGCGCGGCGACCAGCGGGTCCAGCACCGGCGGGTCGGTCACCGCGTTGCGGGTCTTCGGCGCGTCCAGCGTCAGCACCGCGACGGCGCCCTGGCGCTCCAGCCGGACGGTGCCGGCGGTCTCGTCCCGCTCACTCATGCATCACCACCACGGCGCGGATCACGTCGCCGCGCTCCACCTCCTCGAACGCGTCGTTGATCGCCTCCAGCGGCAGGCGGCGGTCGATCAGCTCGTCCAGACACAGCCGGCCGTCCAGATAGGCGTGGGCGTAGGCCGGGAAATCGTCCGCCGCCCGCGCCCCGCCCAGGCTGGAGCGCAGGATGCGCCGCTCCCCGGTGATCGAGCCGAAGCGCAGTTCGATCAGGCGGTTGGGATCGGTCTTGCCGAGGATGGTCACGCTGCCGCCCGGCCGGGTCGCGTCGACCGAGTCCTGGAGCGAGCCGACCACCCCCGCCGCCTCGAAGGCGTGGTCGGCGCCGCGCCCGCCGGTGAGCGCGCGGATCTGTTCCGCCACGTTCATCCCTTCCTCCGCCAGGATCGTGTGGGTGGCACCGAATTTGCGGGCGCGTTCCAGCTTGTCGGCCCGGCGGTCGACCGCGACGATCGCCCCCGCGCCGGCCAGCCGGGCGCCCTGCACCACGTTCAGCCCGACCGGTCCGCAGCCCACCACCACCACACTGTCGCCGAGCCCGACCTTCGCCACGCGCAGCGCGGCGCCGACGCCGGTGATGACGCTGCACCCCAGCAGGCAGGCCCGGTCGAACGGCATCGCGTCCGGCACCGGAATGGCCGCCGCCTCGGGCACCACCGCGTATTCGGCGAAGGACGAGACGCTGAGGAAATGCCCGACCTCCTCCCCGTCGGCGGCCCGCAGGCGCTTGCGCCCGGCCGACAGGGTGGCGGCACGGTGGTTGGGGACCACCAGCTCGCACAGCATCGGCTGGTCGTGGCGGCAGTAGTAGCATTGGCCGCAGGCGGCGTAGATGGTGCAGACGACGCGCTGACCCGGCTTCACCCGCTGCACCGCCGAGCCGACCGCCTCGACCACCCCGGCGCCCTCATGGCCGAGCACCACCGGCACCGGCACCGCGAAGGCACCGGTCATCGCCTCGCGGTCGGTGTGGCAGAGCCCGGCCGCGTGCACGCGGATCAGGACGTCGTTCGGCTCCAGCGGCGCCAGGGTCAGGCGTTCGATGGACAGCGGCGCCCCGACCTCGCGAAGCACCGCCGCCCGGAAGGGCGATCCCGCCATCCCCCTCTACTCCGCCGCCACGGCGTGCCGGAGGATGCCGTCGTCGCTGCCGGTCTCCAGCGGGTCGCAGCGGCGGGCCACCACCCATTCGGGGCGTGGGTTCTCGATCGCCTGCGGCCGGTTGGAGACCTGATTGTAGACGGTGTAGATGTGCCAGCGCGAATGGCGCGACATGTTGTGGCCCGACCCGTGGACGAGGTTCGGGTGGAACAGCACCACGGTGCCCGGCTTTCCGGTGATCGCCACCGGATCCCCGAACGTGGTCATGATGTCGATGACCTGCTGCTTGGGCACCGTCCACAGCTTGTAGGAGGTCGTCGTCTCGTCCATCTCGGGGTCGAGCCGGCCCAGCTTGTGGCTGCCGGGGATGAAGTACAGGCAGCCGCCGATTTCCGTCGCCTCGTCCAGCATCAGCAGCGAGGTGGTCATATCCGAGCGGGCCACGCCGTCGGTCTTCCAGTAGCCGTAATCCTGGTGCCACTGCCAGATGGCGCCGTCGATGGCGTCCTTCAGGTTGCACTTGGTGTGGTAGACGTAGACCGGTTCGTCGCCCAGCACCTGACGGGCCGGGTCCAGCACGCGCGGCAGCGTCGCCAGCGCCTGGAAGGGCGGCGAGGCGGTCGGGCTCTCCTCGTCGTGGACGCGGAACACCGTGCGGACCGTCCCGCTCTTCTCGCGGATCACGCCCTCGGCCTCGACCCCCGCCACCCGCAGAAGGTCGTGGCGCAGCGCCTCCACCTCGTCGCGCGACACCAGTCCGGGGAACACCAGGAACCCGCGCTCCTCATACTCGGCCATCTGGGCGTCCGTCAGTCTCATGGCTTCCTCCTCGCGGTGAATTTCAAGATATTGTTGATGTTCAGCCGATATATCGGTAGCGTATTATCGTATGCAAACGAGTTCAATCAGAATCTGAACGATCCGCGTGACGAACCAAAAACGCGGTTCTCCAGGCGCCGACGCCACGAGCGGGGGCGGCCTGGAACCGGCGCGCGGACGGCTTGGAAGGGAGGAATCGGGACGATGGCGCTCTGGGTCGATCTGGTCGAAACCGAGTTTCTCGAACCGCTGCGGCGCGCCGTGGCCGAACATGTGGAGCCGCAGGCCGACGCCATCGACCGCGACGACGTCTACCCCGTCGCGGCGATCAAGGCGTTGGCCCGGCACGGCTACAACAGCCTGACCCTGCCGGCGGACCAGGGCGGCCGGGGCCTCGGCTTCGCCCATTGCGCCGCCCTGTTCGAGGAGGCGTCCTACGCCAGCGCCGCCGTCGGCATCAGCCTGATCACCATCCTCCAGGCCCAGACGATCATCCGCCTCTTCGCCGCCGACAGCCTGAAGGCCGCCGTCCTGCCGGAGTTCGGGCAGGGCCTGATCACCTCCTACGCCCTGACCGAGGCGAACCACGGCAGCGACATCCGCAGCCTGGACACCAAGGCGGTGCGCGACGGCGACCGCTGGATCCTGACCGGGCGCAAATCCTTCATCACGTCGGGCTCGGCGGCGGAAGCCTACGTGATCCTGGCGGAGACGCCGGTCGGCGTGTCGGTCTTCTTCGTGCGCCAGGGCATGGAGGGCGTCTCGACGGAGGAAGGGCCGAACGCCGCCACCTTCGGCCTGCGCAACGGCCCGCACGTCGATCTGGTCCTCGACCGCGTGGCGCTGCCGGCCGACCACCTGATCGGGGTGGAGGGCAAGGGCGTGCGGCAGGCGGTGACGACGCTGGACTATTCGCGCACGATGGCCGCCGCCATCAGCCTGGGCATCGCGCGGGCCGCCTTCGACGGTGCCCTTTCCTTCGCCGCCGGGCGCAGCGCCTTCGACCGCAAGATCCTGGATTTCCAGGGAATCCAATGGTACTTCGCCGACATGCTGGCGGAGATCGACGCCGCCCGCCTGCTGACCTACGCGGCGGCGCGGGCGCTGGACGACCACGACGACATCGCCCGTTTCGGCAGCGAGGCCAAGCTGCTGGCCAGCCGGGTCGCGACCGACACCGCCGCCCGCGCGGTGCAGATCTGCGGCGCCTACGGCGTCATGGAATCGGCGCGCTTCGGGCGCTACCTGCGCGACGCCAAGGCCTACGAGATCGCCGGCGGCTCGTCGGAAATCCTCAAGAACACCATCGCCAAACGCCTGCAGCAGCACGCGGCAAGCGGAATGGCCGGAAGCCGGGAGGCACGCCCGTGATCGCCGACCCCCTCTACGCCCGCGCCGCCGCCACGCCGGACCGCCCCTTCCTGCTGTTCGGCGACCGCACCATCACCTACGGCGCCATGGCCGCCCTGGTGGACGCCGCCGTCAAGCGCCTCGCCGGGCAGGGCGTGCGCGCCGGGCAGACCGTGGCGATGATGGTCGGCAACCGGCCGGGCTTCCTCGTCGCTTGGTTCGCCCTGTCGGAGTTGGGCGCCATCGCCGTGCCGATCAACACCGCGCTGGTCGGCGAGGGGTTGCGCTATCTGCTGGAACAGAGCGAAGCCTCCCTGCTGATCGCGGAGGACGCCTTCCGGGACAGCCTGCCGGCGCTCGCCCCTCCGTTGGTCCCCATGGACGAGCGCTTCGAGGAGACGGCCGCGACGGCGTGGACACCGCGCCAGCGCCTCGCCCTGTCCGGCGGCACCGCGAACGCCATTCTCTACACCTCCGGCACCACGGGGCTGCCCAAGGGCGCGGTCATCTCCAACGCCTGCTACGAACTGGCCGGCGCGCACATGGCGGCGGCGCTGGAGCTGACGGAGGCCGACCGCATCCTCGTCTTCCTGCCGCTGTTCCACGCCAACCCGCAGATGTACGGGGTGATGTCCTGCCTGCACGCCGGGGCGGTGCTGGCGCTGCTGCCGCGCTTCTCGGCGTCGCGGCTGCTCGACGACGTGCGGCGCTACGGCGCCACCGGTTTCACCTATGTCGGAACCGTGCTGAGCATCCTGGCCAAGCGGCTGACCGAAGCGGACCACGACCACACGCTGCGCTGGGCGGTCGGCGGCGGCGCCCCGCCCAGCGTCTGGCGCGACATCGAGGAGCGTTTGGGCATCGCGCTCCGCGAACTCTACGGCATGACCGAGACCGGGGGCTGGGTGACGATGAACACCGCCGCCGCGTCGCGCTTCGGCTCGGTCGGCGCCCCCCGCCCCGACACCGAGGTGCAGGTGGTGGACGCGGACGACAACCCGGTTCCTCCCGGCGTGAAGGGCGAGATCGTCACGCGGCCCGGTCGCCCCGGCCTGATGTTCGACGGCTATTGGAAGAAGCCGGAGGCGACCGTTGCGGCGACCCGGAACCTGTGGCTGCACACCGGCGACCGCGGCGCCTTCGACGCGGACGGCTTCCTGCATTTCGACGGCCGAATGAAGGAACTGATCCGGCGCGGCGGCGAGATGATCGCACCGGCGGAGATCGAGCTTGCCCTGTTGAAGCACCCCGCCGTGCAGGATTGCGCCGTCGTCGGCGTGCCGGACGACGTCATGGGCGAGGAGATCAAGGCCGTCGTGGTTCCCCGGCCCGGTTTCGTTCCACGCGATGTGGAAACCTTCCTGCAAGGCCGCGTTCCGGGCTTCATGATCCCCCGCTTCGTCGAGACGCGGCCGGAGATCCCAAAGACCGCGACGCAAAAGGTCCAGCGCCATCTGCTGTTGGAGCGTCTGCCGAGCACGGTCGATCTCAGACCGACGGGAACCGGCCGGTAACCGGGAAGATGGCGTCCACGGACATGGTGGAAGCTTGCCGATCGCCTGAGACCAAATCCCTCAGTGCAACGAGATGAAATCCATGGAAACTTACAGAGCCATCCGAGGTCACACGTATCTTGACGATTGGCACTGTTAACCATACTCAATGGTTGTTGTCTCCATATGATTTTTCTCTTATGGTTGGGCGCCATCGCCATTGTGAGCGGCGCCATGAAAAGGGAGCTTCAGCACTTTGAGTCGAGCGGCGAACGGTATCGCTGGCCTCATCGCCATCGTCGCGACGTCGTGGCCGGGGCTGGCTTGGGCGCAAATGACGCCGACGCCGCGCTATGCGCAAGCGGGGGCTGCACCGACCGCACCGCCGACAGGGCCGGAAGTGCGGCTGACGCTGCCGGAAGCGGTCTATCTGGGGCTGCGCCGTGCCCCCGCCATCCGCAGCGCCTATCTGCAACGGGTCCTTGAAAAATACAATCTGTCCGTCTCGGAATCCGCCTTTTCGCCCAAGGGCGGCATCGTCGCGTCCGTCAACGCCGACCGCACCGGGGCGAGCCTGAACGGCTTCGGCCAACTGGCGCCGAGCGTGCAAGTGCTCACCCCGTTGGGCACGGCGATCAATTTTGGCTGGGACCTCCGACAGAGCAGCCGGCGCCAACGCGACAACGGCCTGCTGACCGGGGATTCGGCGCTGACCTTGTCGGTGATCCAGCCCTTGCTGAAAGGGGCCGGTTACGAGGTCAACATGGCCCCGGTCCGCGAAGCGCGGTTGCAGGAGCGGTACAACCAGCTTCGCCTGAAAGCCACGGTCGCCGATACGATCACCGGCATCGCCCGCGCCTATCATCAGTTCATTCAGGCGCGGCAGCAAGTCATCCTGGCCAAAGGCGCCTTGCAGCGCGCGCGGGAACTGGACGGCGCCAACCGGGCGCTGATCGCCGCCGGACGCATGGCGGAGATCGAGTTGGTGCAGGCACAATCGACCGTAGCGGCGCAGGAACTGGCGACGCTCCAGGCGGAAAACGCCTTCGACGCGACGCGGCTCGCGCTGCTGACCCTGTTGGCGATCGACCCGGAAACGCGGATCCTGCCGGCCGACACGCTGACCGCCAGCCCGGTGCGGGTCGACTTGAAAACCGTGACGGCCTTGGCGTTCGACAACCGCCCCGATTATCTCTCCCAGCTCATCGCCATCGAAAGCGCCCGCATCGGTCTGGTCATCGCCACGAACCAGCAGGAGTGGGATCTGTCGCTGGGGATCGGCGTCAGCACGCCCGGCGGAGGGCGCACCGGCTGGCGCGCCACCGAAGGTCTGCCCAACACAAAAACCGATCTGCGGGCCGGGCTGCAACTGACCATTCCCATCAACAACCCGGCGGTCAGGCAACGCGAAGTCCAGGCCACGGTCGGGTTGCGCCAAGGCGAAGTGCTGCTGGAACAGATTCGCGCGCAGGTCGACCAGCAGGTGCGGGACGGCGTGCGGACCGTCGACATCGCCTGGCGCCAATACACGTTGAGCCGGCAGGTCCGGGAGCTGTCGGCGCAAACCCTGGCGAACGAAATGGTCAAGCTGCGGGCCGGGCGGTCGGGCAACTTCCAGGTCGTTTCGTACCAGGAGCAGTTGCGCGGGGCGGAAAACGGCGAGTTGACCGCGCTGGTCGCCTATCTCGACGCGCTGATCACCCTCGACCAGCTGTTGGGCACCACCCTGGACACCTGGAGCGTTCACTTGAACGACGCCGCGCCATGACCCCGGCGCGCTTTGTCCTTGCCGTCGCGTCGACCGCCTTGGGCGCCGTGGGCGGCTGTGCCGGACCTTACACGTTGCCCGACCCCCTGGCCGCCCCGACCATGGCGTTTCCGTCGCAAGCGTCGCCGCCTCTGCCCGCCTACGTCACGCCGCTGGCCGAAGCGCCGGTGTCGATGACGCTGGACGGCGGACGCGGCCGTCTGCCGTGAGGGACGGTAGTCCGCCCATGGCGCTTCTCGATCTTTCCGGCGTCCACAAGGCTCATGGCGACGGCCCCAACCGGGTGCCGGTGCTGCGCGACGTGTCCTTCGCCATCGCGCCGGGGGAGGTCTGCGCCATCACCGGAGCCTCGGGATCGGGCAAATCCACCCTGCTCAACCTGATCGGGCTGCTCGACCGGCCGGATTCCGGGCGCCTGCTGTTCGAAGGGGAGGACGTGGCGCGCGCCACCCCCGACCGGCAGGCCCGCCTGCGCAGCCGGCGGATCGGTTTCGTCTTTCAATCCTTCCATCTGCTGCCGCGGCTGACGGCGCTGGACAACGTCGCCCTGCCGTTCCTGTACCGCGGGCTGTCGCCGCGCGCCTGCCGTGGACACGCGGCGGCGATGCTGCAACGGGTCGGGTTGGCCGACCGCGCCGGCCACCGGCCGGAGGAACTGTCGGGCGGCCAGCGCCAGCGGGTGGCCATCGCCCGCGCCCTGGTCGGGCGGCCGGCCCTGCTGCTGGCCGACGAGCCGACCGGCAACCTCGACAGCGGCGCGGCGCGGCGCATCATCGACCTGTTCTTCGAACTGAACGCCGAGACCGGGGTCGCCGTCGTCCTGGTCACGCACGACCCCGGCATCGCCGCCCGCTGTCCGCGCCGCCTGACCATGGACGACGGCCGGCTGACGGCCGACGGACGGGACCCGCCGTGACGCCGCCCAGCGACCATCCGCCCGACGCTCCGCCCGACCATCCGCCCGACCATCCGCCCGATGAGCGGCACGGCGGCGGCCGTCTCCGCGAGCTGGTCGCCGACGCCTTCCGCAACCTGTGTTCGGTGCGGCAGCGGTCGCTGCTGGCGTTGCTGGGCGTCGTCATCGGCACGGCGGCGGTGATCGCCCTGGTCAACATCGGCGACAACGCCAAGCACCACGCGCTGAGCCAGTTCCAGGCCATGGGAACCGACCTTCTGACGGTGCGGCGGGAGTTCTCGGCCCTCGGCCAGCCCCCCGCCTTCACCCTGGACGACGTGGCCGCGCTGGCCGCCCTGCCCGAAATCGACGCCGCCGCCCCCCTGGCGGTGGGCGGGCTGGAGATCGTCCGGGGCCGCGCCCGCGTCTCCCTCGGCGTCGCCGGAGTGACCGCCGAGTTCTTCCGGCTGACCCGGCTGACCGCCGCCGCCGGCCGTGTCCTGTCCCCGCTCGACGCCCGGCAAACCAGCGTCGTGCTGGGCTCCGGCGCCGTCCGGCAACTGGCGGGAGAGGGCGCGCCCCCGGCGGTGGGCCAGTGGATTCGGTTGGGCGGCTACAACTACACGATCGTCGGCGTTCTGGAGCCGACGGTCGCCAATCCCCTGCTGCCCATCGACACCGACAACGCCGTCTTCGTCCCGCTGGAGGGCATGCGGCGGGTGGCCGCCGGCGGCGACATCGCCGGCATCGTGCTGCGCAAACCGCCGGAGACGGACGACCGGGCCGCCGGAGCCGCCGTCGCCGGCCATTTCGCCGCCCCGCCCCGGCCGCGCCCGGTGGCGGTCCAGACCGCCCGCCAGATGATCGCCGCCATGGCCGAACAGATGGAGGTCTACGCCCTGCTGCTGGCCGCCGTGGGCGGCATTTCCCTGGTCGTCGGCGGCGTCGGGGTGATGAACGTCATGCTGATGAGCGTGGTGGAGCGGCGGCGGGAAATCGGCCTGCGGCTGGCGCTGGGCGCGCGGCCCCGCGACATCCGGGCCATGTTCCTGATCGAGGCGACGGCCCTGTCGGTTGCCGGCGGCGGTCTGGGCGCCCTTCTGGGGCTGGCGGCGGCGGCCGTCTACGCCCGTTCCGCCGGTTGGGATTTCATCCTGTCGGCCGCCGCGCCGCCGCTGGGGATCGGCATGTCGCTTGCCGTCGGCCTGTTCTTCGGCCTCTACCCGGCGATCCGCGCCTCGCGCCTCGACCCCATCGTCGCCCTGCGCGCCGAATGACGCCCGCGCCCCGCAGCCCGCTCGGCGGGCTGCCTGGGCAACCCCCACAGCGCGATCACCACCGCCACATTGGCCGATGATTCCGATTTTCTTTCCGAAAGATATCATCTATAGGTTTATTGAAATTGTCAAAACATCTCGCAAAAGAAGTTAGAAGCCTAAGTATTCTCTGAAAAATAAGACTGACGACAAACTTCGTCCCTTAAGATTGCCGGCGGGCCGGATATGACCACGGGAAGGCGGCCCGTGGCGGACACCGGAAGCCCGCGCCCCTTCGGAGGCAACGCGGTTCCGGATGTCTCAATCACCCCGCCGAACATCGTCCATGTCGCGGCGCCAACCAAAACCGCGACATTCAACCTTGGGGGAAAACATGAACGGTAAAATTCTGGCGCTCCTGGGCGCGTCCATCCTCGCCACCCTGTCCGGCACCGCGTCGGCTCAGAGTATCCTTACGGCAACGGCGAAAAATACCACCCCGGTGACGACAACCTTTTCCTCGCCCTCGGGTTGTCAGGGGACGAATACGTTTGGGAGTTTGCTCAGCAATCAGTCGCAAACCTCCAATATCATCAGCCCTTTCTCGACATCCAACGGCTGTTCGATCCGCTACACTCGTGCTGACAATTCCCGTTATTGCAACTGGGTGCTGTCGCGGACCCGCAGTTCGCTGACCGGCCCGTGGAATTATCCCACCGTCACCACCACCAAAAGCTCGACTGGCGTGACCTGTACCAGCAGCATTACCTCGGTCGATGCCAGCGGCAACTGGTCGGTCAGTCTGACTATCGCGCCGTAAGCCAAGCGGCTTACCCAATTTAAGGGTTCATTGATGGGTAGATCCTAAATCAGAGCGACGGCTGGCGATTGTCAGCAACCGCTAGCCGTCAGCCAATTCGCCGGGTCCACACGTTATCTTCCCGGTTCGCCAGCACAGGAGCCGCAGATGACCCTAATCAGCGCCGCCCAATCTCCCGCCACGACCAGCGCCGTCGTTGTTGTAAGGGATAGCGCGGGGAGCACTCAGACCAACAGCCAGCCGACCGCCGCGACATCGAAAACCGGCCCAGTCGCCGTCGCGGCCGCCACTGTATTAAGCCTATCCGCTACCGCCACGGCAGCAACCACCGCCGCTTCTAAGGAACCCTCAACGGGTAAAAAAGATTTCGCCACCGTCGCCAAGGATGCTCGGGCCAGTCTGGACGCTGCTTATGAAAAGATAGGCAGAACTACGGATATGTATACGACGGATGCGGAATGGAAAACGTCTATCGCCGGCCTTGATCGGCGCGCTCTTTATGCCATAGCCAGCAATCAAGGCGGTCAATTCAACGAGATAGAGCAGGGGGCTGCAAAAACCAGCATGAGTAAGCAGGTGGATACGGCAATGGGACTGGACAATCCGGCTGCTGCCGCCAACCAGACCTCAGCTATGTCCAAAGCAGAAATACAATTTCTTGAAGGGGTCAGCGACGAGGAAAAGACCAGCTTCGACTGGGCGAAGCGACGGCCGAGCGCTCAATTCGGTTATGAGATTTTGTCCAAACGAGACGGGCAGGAACCTGAGAACCTCGACAGCGATAATCCAATTGTCAAGCTGATCAAGGGCGGCCTTGATCGGCTGAGGCAGACGGACGATTCTTCCCAACAACTGGAGGACACGCCCCAGTACAAGCAGGCGGTTCAATTGTCCGAACAGTTGAAGGCGGCGAACACCGCAAACTCTTCGGCCACGGGCGGGCACAAGCTCGACATCACGGCTTGAGCGGAACCGGTTCGCCAGCATAGGAGCCGTAGATGACCTCGATCAACGCCGCCCAATCCTCCGCTGCAACCAGCGCCACCGTTGCTATACGGGGTAGTGCGGGGAGTGCCCAGACCAACAGCCAGCCTGCCGCCGCGACGGCGAAACCCGGTCCGGCCTCGACCGTTGTCGCCACTGTGGTGAGCTTGTCCGCCACCGCTACGGCGGCGACCACTGCCGCCAAGGAACCTTCCATGGGCAAGAAGGATTTCGCCACCGTCGCTAAGGACGCACGGGCCAGTCTGGACACTGCATTTGAAAAGATGGGCAGAACCGCCGACAACCACACCACGGATGCGGAATGGAAAACGGCTGTCGCGGGCCTTGATCGGCGCGCTCTCTATGCCATCGCCAGCAATCAAGGTGGGAATTTCAGTGATTTGGAGCAGGGGCTTGCTAAATACACCATGAGCAAACAGGTGGATGCGGCAATGGGATTAGACAATCTGGCCGCTGCCGCCAACCAGAACTCAGCTATGTCAAAATCGGAAATACAGTTCCTTGAGGGAGTCAGCGACGAGGAAAAGACCAGTATTGATTGGGCAAAGCGGCGGGCTTCTTCTCAATTCACTTACGATTTTCTGTCGGAGCGAGAGGGAAAAGAACCGGAGAACCTCGACAGCGAGAATCCAATCGTCAAGCTGATCAAGGGGGGCCTCGATCGGTTGAGGCAGTCAGGCGATTCTTCCCAACAATTGGAGGACACACCCCAGTACAAGCAGGCGGTGCAATTGTCCGAACAGTTGAAAGCGGCGAACGCTCCAAATCCCTCGGCCACGAGCGGGCACAAGATCGACATCACGGCCTGACACGGCTGTTTCAGGGGCGGAGCGCAGAATGAAGAAACAACCGATCCACCGGCCGGCGAGCGGCGGCGGCGCATGACCGTCCTGGCGGATGCCTTCGACATGCCGACGGCCGTCATCGCCCTCGACCCGGCGGGCCGGGTCGCGAGGCTGAATCCGGCGGCCGCGTCCCTGTTGGGCGTTACCGGGGAACCGCCGCCCGGCTGCGATCTGCCGGCGCTCGGGCGATGGATCGGCGACCCGGCTTTCGGCGCGGCGCTCGACCGGCTGGTCCTGCGACCCGGCGCGACGACGACGACCGCACCGCTGCGGATGAAGCGCGGCTCCGCCCCCATCGCCGCGACCCTGCTGCCGCCCGGTTCGGCGCGACGAGGATCGGACGGTTCAACGGCGCTGATCCTGTTGACCCCATGGCTGCGCCGCCCCTCCGTCATGGCGCGCCCGGTCTGGCTGGCGACCGCCGCCTTGGGGATCGCCGTGGCGGGATGGGCGGCGGCGGCGCTTCCCGGCGCCGTGGCGACGGCGACGACCGCCGCCCCGCCCCCGCCGACCGCCCCCGTTCAGACGGCGGCGCCGATGACGCGCCTGTCGGTGGTCGGGGTCATCGAACCGTCGCGCACCGTCAACGTCATCGCCCCTTTCGCCGGCACGGTGAAGGAAAAGCGCTTCGACTATGGCGCGCGGGTCGAGCGGGGGGACCGCCTGCTGGTCCTCGACGGGCTCGAACTCGAGATGCGGATGCGCGACGCGGAAGGGGCCTTGCTGAAAGCCGGCCAGCGGTTGGAGGAGGTGGCGGATTGGGCCAACGGCGCCGACGTCTCCCGCGCGAGACGGCAGGCGGCGGCGGCCGAACGCGAGGCCGAACAGGCGCAGCAGCGGCTGCGGGAGGCCAAGCCCCTGATCGACCAGGGCATCATTCCCCGGCAGGAGTACGAGGATCTGCGCCGTCAGGCGACCGCCCAGGCGGCCAATCTGGCAGCGGCACGGGAGGATCTGGCGGTCGTCGCGAAGAAGGGCGACCGGGACGCCCGGCGCGTGGCGGAGCTGGAGCTCGCCAACGCCAAGGCGAAAGCCGGCGAGTTGAAGGCGCTGCTCGACCGCGCGACCGTGACGGCGCCGGCGTCCGGATTGGCGCTGAAGCCGCCGGCCGGCGCGTCGTCCGGGCCATCGGCGGCCACCGCCATCGAAGCCGGCGGGGCGCTGGCCGCCAATCAGATCCTTCTCGTCCTGGCCGACCTGGAGCGTTTGTCGGTGGCGGCGCGGGTGGATGAAATGGACGTCGGCCGCCTTCACGTCGGACAGGATGTCGAGGTGTCCAGCGATGCCCTTGCGGATGGTCCTCTGCTGGGCCGCATCGGCTGGGTGGCGCAACAGGCGACCGTTTCGGACAACGGCTCTCCAAACGCCACCTTCGCCATCCGCGTCGATCTGCCGCCACTGACGGAACAACAAGGGCGCAACGTCCGCGTCGGCATGTCGGCCAACGTGTCGATTGCGGCGTTGATGCGGAGCGCCAATTAGTACTACGGCTGGCCTTTATCGGTTTGTGTGCGTCGTTTCCAATGGGATCGGCGTGCCCGTTGCCGATGGCGTCTTCTCCAGGGTGACCAAGTTGGGGCACAGCGACCCCCCATCTCGGCACCCCATCACCCCAAACGGGCACCCGGCACGAAAGCGTTGATCCCCTGTTAACCCGGTTCATGCGGGTGGCCGTTCATCATCGACCGCCCCAGAGGCTGGCTGGGAGAGGACCGATGAGTATTGCCGTGAATGGAAGCGCCGTGAAACCACCGGACGACCCGCGCGTGTCCTTGCTCGATCTGCTCCGGGAGACGCTCCACCTTTCCGGCACCAAGAAGGGCTGCGACCAAGGCGCCTGCGGGGCCTGCACGGTGCTGCTGGACGGCCAGCGCGTCCTTTCCTGCCTCACCCTCGCGGTGCAGTGCGAGGGCCGTTCCGTCACCACGGTCGAGGGGCTCGGCGCCGATGGCGCGCTGCACCCACTGCAACACGCCTTCATCGAGCATGACGGCTTCCAGTGCGGCTACTGCACGCCCGGACAGATCTGTTCGGCCGTCGGCATGATCGGGGAACTGCGGCGCGGGGTGCCCAGCCACGTCACCGCCGACCTCGCGGCGGGCGCGATCCCCCACAGCCGGGAGGAATTGCGCGAGCGGATGAGCGGCAATCTGTGCCGCTGCGGCGCCCACAACGGCATCATCGACGCCATCGCCGAAACCTACGCCGAAACCACCCACGCGGAGGCCGCCGAATGACCCCTTTCAGCTATCTGCGGGCGGCCGACGCGGATACCGCGCTCCAACTCGCCGGCGTCCATGCCCGGCATCCGGGCGCCGGACATCCGGGTGTCGAACATCCAGCCGCCAAATATCTGGGGGGCGGCACCAATCTGGTCGATCTGATGCGCGAGACGATCGAGCGGCCCGGCACGCTGGTGGACGTCACCGGCCTGTCCGACCGGATCGCCGAGACCGGGGATGCCAACGGGAACAGGGGCCTGCTGATCGGTGCCGCCGTGCGCAACACCGCCCTGGCCGAGCACCGGTTGGTCCGCCAGCGCTACCCGATGCTGTCGCGCGCCATCGTCTCCGGCGCCTCCCCGCAGATCCGCAACATGGCGACGGTGGCGGGCAACATCCTCCAGCGCACGCGCTGCGCCTATTTCTACGATCGGGCCGGATCGCGCTGCAACAAGCGGGAGCCCGGCCAGGGCTGCGACGCCATCGACGGCTTCAACCGGATGCACGCCATCCTCGGCGCCTCGCCGGCCTGCGTCGCGACCCATCCCTCCGATCTGTGCGTGGCGCTGGCCGCCCTCGACGCGACCGTCCATCTGAGCGGCGCCGACGGCGAACGCCGCCTGCCCTTCACCGAGCTGCACCGGCTGCCCGGCGACGAGCCCGGCCGCGACACGGCGCTGGAGCCCGGCGACCTCATCACCGCCGTGGAGCTGCCGGCCCTTCCGCTGGCCGCGAACTCGGCCTACCGGAAGGTCCGCGACCGGTCGAGCTACGCCTTCGCCCTGGTCTCGGTCGCCGCGGCGCTGTCCGTCGAGAACGGGACCGTGACCGACGTCCGGTTGGCGCTCGGCGGCGTCGCGCACAAGCCCTGGCGCGCCTTGACGGCGGAACAGGCACTGCGCGGCCAGCCCGCGACCGAGGCCGCCTTCCGCGCGGCGGCGGCGGCCGAACTCGCGGCGGCCCAGCCGCTGCGGGACAACGGCTTCAAGATCGAACTGGCGCAACGCACCATCGTCGCCGTGCTCGGCGAGCTGGCAGGACATGATCGGACGGGAGACGGAGCATGAGCATCGTCGGCAAGGGCAAGCGCGCCATCCAGGGCGCCGCGCAGTCGGTGATGAAGAAGGCCGTCGAGCTGGCGCCCGACAGCCTTCTGCCGGGCGGGCGGCCCGACCCGCTGATCCGGCGCCAGCACGGCCAGATCGGCCGGCCGGTCAGCCGCGTTGACGGCCCGCTGAAGGTGCGGGGCGCCGCCCCCTTCGCGGCGGAGGTCGCGCTGGAGGGCATGGTCTACGCCGCGCTCGCCCACAGCACCATCGCCAAGGGGCGCATCCTGACCATCGACGCCGGCCGGGCCGAGGCGGCGCCGGGCGTGGTGCTGGTGATGACCCACCGCAACGCGCCGCGCCTCGCCCCGCCGCCCCGCTTCCTCAGCGCGGCGAAGGCGGCGGCGGGCGACGACGTGCCGGTCATGCAGGACGACCGGGTGCGCTGGAACGGCGAGCCGGTCGCTCTGGTGCTCGCCGAGACCCAGGAGCAGGCCGACCACGCCCGCTCCCTGATCCGGATCACCTACGCGGAGGAGCCGGCGGCGACCTCCCTGGCAACGGCTGGCGCGCATGAGGTCGGGACCTTCATGGGCGAGCCGCTGAGCGCCAAGATCGGCGACGCCGAGGCGGCCTTCGCCGCCGCTCCCCACAAGGTCGACGCGGTCTACCGCACGCCACCCCACAACCACAACGCCCTGGAACCGCACGCCGCCACGCTGGTTTGGCGGGACGGCGCGCTGTTCGTCCACGACGCCACCCAGGCGGTCGCGCACACCGCCTGGTCGCTGGCCCGGATCTTCGGCCTGGAGGAGGACCAGGTCCATGTCAGCTCCCCCTATGTCGGTGGCGGCTTCGGCGGCAAGACGCTGTGGCAGCACCAGATCCTCGCGGCGGCAGCGGCGCGGCTGGCCGACCGGCCGGTGCGCATCGCCCTGTCGCGGGAGGGTGTCTACCGCGTCGTCGGCGGCCGCAGCCCGACCGAGCAGCGGGTGGCGCTCGGCGCCGATGCGGACGGGCGCCTGACGGCGATCATCCATCGCGGCGTGACGCCGAAGACGCCCCACAGCGCGATGCCGGAGCCCTTCATCCTGCCGACCCAGAGCGCCTACGCGGCGAAGACCATCGCCTTGGAGGTGCGGACCTGCGACCTCGACCTGGTCGCCAACACCTTCATGCGGGCGCCCGGCGAGGCGGTCGGCACCGTGGCGCTCGAATGCGCGATGGACGAGCTGGCCGAGCAGCTGGGCCTGGATCCCATCGAACTGCGGCTCCGCAACGAGCCGGAGACGGATCCCGTCTCCGGTCGTCCCTTCTCCTCCCGCAACCTCGCGGTGGCCTACCGGCTCGGCGCCCAGCGCTTCGGCTGGGACCGGCGCAACCCGGTGCCCCGGTCGCGGCGGGAGGGCGAATGGCTGGTCGGCATGGGCTGCGCCACCGCGACCTACCCTTATCACCGCATGCCGGGCGGTGCGGCCCGCATCACGCTGGACGCCGGCGGCGCCCGCATCGACGTCGCGGCGCACGAGATGGGCATGGGCACCGCGACCGCCCAGGCGCAGATCGCCGCCGACCGGCTCGGCCTGCCGCTGGAGGCGGTGACCGTCCGCTACGGCGACTCCTCGCTGCCCGGCGTCATCCTGGCCGGCGGGTCGCAGCAGACGGCGTCGGTCGGCCTGTCGGTGATGATGGCCCATCGGGAGTTGGTGGGCGAACTGCTGAAGCTGGCCGGCAACGATTCCCCGCTCGCCGGCCTCGGCGCCGAGGAGGTGGAGAGCGCCGACGCCGGCCTGCGCAAGCTGGACGATCCCGGCCGTTTCGAAAGCTACGCCTCGATCCTGGGGAGGGCCGGGCGTGGCGAACTGGTCGTGGAAGGCAGCGCGCCGATGCCGCTGGAGACGATGCACTGGTCGATGCATTCCCACGGCGCGATGTTCTGCGAGGCGCGCGTCAACGCGGTCACCGGCGAGACGCGCGTCAGCCGCTTCCTGGGCTCCTTCGACTGCGGTCGCATCGTCAACCCGAAAACGGCCGCGAGCCAGTTCCGTGGCGGGATCATCATGGGTTTGGGGCTGGCCCTGATGGAGGAGACGCAGGTCGATGGGCGGACGGGCCGGATCATGAACCGGACCCTGGCCGACTATCACCTGCCCGTGCATCTGGACGTGCCGGAGATCGACGTGATCTGGACCGACATTCCCGATCCGCACACCCCGATGGGCGCGCGCGGCATCGGCGAAATCGGCATCACCGGCACGGGGGCCGCCGTCGCCAACGCGGTTTACAACGCCACCGGCCGGCGGGTGAGGGACTTCCCGATCACGCTCGACAAGCTCCTGTGACCTGGTCGGCCGGGTGCCTCACCCAACCGGGCCGGGCTCCACGGACACCGTCCGCGCCACCTCGCCGATCAGGGAGCGGAGCCAGCGATGGGCCGGATCGTGGCGGTAACGGACATGCCAAGCCATCTCCACCGGGAAACGGCCGAGATCGACGGGGGAGGGCACGATCTTCAAGCGCGGGTCGCGGGCCAAGTGGCGGCAGATCAGGTGCGGCAGCGTCGTGCAGTAATCCGTCACCGCGATCAGTTCCGGGATGGCCAGGAAATGCGTCACCGAGACGGCGACCTCCCGCCGCAGGGCCTGCCGCTCCAGCGCCTGGAACAGGCCGACGCGCAACCGGCCGGGCGGCAGCATGTTCACATGCTTCAGCCGCTCGTACTGGTCGCGGGACATGCTGTCGCCGATCTGCGGATGGTCGGCCCGCACGACGCAGGCGAGACCGTCATCCATCAGGTGCTGCACGACGAGGTTGTCGGGCGGATCGGCGACGCGGCCCAGCACCAGCGCCGTGGAGCCGGATATGACGCCGGTTTCGGCCAGGTCGCTGCCGAAGGGCGTCAGCCGGAGCCTGATGCCGGGTGCCTCCCGGCCCAACCGCGCCACGACCGCCGGCATCAGCGCGAATTCGACGAAGCTGTTGGGCGCGATGGTGAACAACCGTTCCGCCTGGGCCGGATCGAAATCCTGCTGGCCCAGGATCACGTCGTCGAGCGCGGCCAGCGCCGCGGCGATCGCCGGCGCCAATTCCTGCGCCTTCTGCGTCGGCTGCATGCCGTAGCGTTCCCGGATGAACAGCGGATCGCGCATCATGGTGCGCAGGCGCGCCAAAGCGTTCGAGAGCGCCGGCTGCGTGATCCCCAGCCGTTCGGCGGCGCGGGTCACGCTGCGCTCCTCCATCAGGGCGAGGAAGGTCGGCAACAGGTTCAGGTCGTAGCGCATCACTTATAATCCTGTATGAATATCTGGAATCGAAGAAATAAATTTCCGGAATGAATCGGGCGGGGACATCATCGGGCATCCCAGCGAGGAACGCTCCCATGTCGAAAATCCTGTTCATCCTCACCAGCCACGACCGCATGCTGAACGGCGAGCCGACCGGCCTCTGGCTGGAGGAGCACGCGGTGCCTTGGCTTGCCTTCACCGGGGCCGGTCATGAGGTGGTCGTCTCCTCCATGGCCGGCGGCCGGGTTCCCGTCGATCCGAAGAGCGCCCCGACGCCTGCGCAGGCGGACGCCTGGAAGGACGCCATCGACCGGCTCGCCGACACCCCCGCCTTCGATACCCTGGACGCGGACGGCTTCGATGCCGTCCACCTGCCGGGCGGTCACGGGACGGTTTTCGACATGCCCTACAACCGGAAGCTCCACGATCTGCTGTTCCGCTTCGATGCGACCGGCCGCGTGATCGCCAGCCTCTGCCACGCGCCCGCCGTCTTCGCCGGCATGCGCCGGCCCGACGGCACCCCCTTCATCGCCGGCCGCACCATCGCCGCCTTCACCGACGCGGAGGAACGGGCGGTGCAGGGGGTGGACAAGGTGCCCTTCCTGCTGGAAAGCCGGCTCAAGGAGCTTGGCGCCACGCACCATCCGGCGGCAGACTGGGCGTCCAACGCCATCAAGGACGGCCGCCTCGTCACGGGCCAGAACCCGCAATCCTCGGCCGCCGTGGCCAACCTGGTCCTCGGCCTGCTCTGACGGCCGCCGGTTCCGGCGACCCGGTCCCGTTGCCGACCCGATCTTGCGTTCCCCTTTCTGCAAAGGATAAGACAATGGCACTGAAAGACATCCTGCCCGGTCGCCTCGGCTTCGGCACGGCTCCGCTGGGCAACATGTTCCGCGCGATTCCCGAGGAGGAAGCGCAGGCCACGGTGAACGCCGCCTGGAACGACGGCATCCGGTATTTCGACAACGCGCCCTTCTACGGCGCCGGCCTCGCGGAGATCCGCATGGGCGAGGCGCTGGCGGGGCGGCCGCGCGACGACTACGTCCTCAGCACCAAGGTCGGCCGCCTGGTTCTCGACGAGGTCGAGGACGTCGCCGCCCGCGACCAGGGCGAGAAGGGGGACGTCTTCAAGCATGGCCTCCCCAACAGGATCGTGAACGATTATTCGGCGGACGCGACGCTGCGGTCCATCGAGGACAGCCTGAAGCGCCTGAACACCGACCATGTCGAGATCGTCTGGGTCCACGACGTCGCGCAGGATTTCTATGGAGACGAGTGGCTCGGCGTTTTCGAAAGCGCGCGCAAGGGAGCCTTCACGGCGCTCGACCGCCTGCGCGACGAGGGCGTGATCAAGGCCTGGGGCCTGGGCGTCAACCGGGTTGAGCCGATCGAACTGCTGCTCGGGCTCGAAGGCCACCGGCCCGACGGCTTTCTTCTGGCCGGCCGCTACACGCTGCTGGACCATGGCCGCGCGTTGCAGCGCGTGATGCCGGCGGTGGCGGAGCGTGGCCTGGGGATCGTCGTCGGCGGTCCCTACAGCTCGGGCGCGCTCGTCGGTGGGCCGAACTTCGAGTACGCGCCCGCCACGCCGGCGATCCTGGCCAAGGTTGCGCGGATCAAGGGCATCGCCGACCGTCACGGAGTCAGCATGAAGGCGGCGGGGCTGCAGTTCGCGCTGGCCAACCCCGCCGTCGCGGCGGTGATCCCCGGCGCCAGCCGGCCGGACCGGATCACGGAGGATCGCGCCGCCCTGGAGGAGGCGGTCCCCGCCGATTTCTGGCGTGACCTGCGCGCGGCCGGGCTGGTCGATCCGGCGGCCCCGCTGCCCGTCGCGGACTGACCGGTCCGGGAGGGGGCGGCTGTTTTCAGAACTTTACGGTCATGCCGGCGACGAAGGAACGTCCCGCCCCCAGCAACGGTCCAACCGTGCCCTGGCTTCCCCCGGCCCGGTAGTCGGCGTAACCGACCCCGCCCAGCGGCGGGTAATAGGTCCGGTCGAACAGGTTCTCGACGCCGGCGTCGATCCGGACGTCGCCCCACTCGTACCCCGTCCTCAGGTTGACGAGCGCGTAGCTCGGCGTCTCCGGCTCGTTGCGCAGCGCTTGCACCCGCTCCTTGCGGGCGGTCGCCTGAAGCTCGACGGCGCTGGACCAGCCGCCCAGACGGTGTTCGGCGGTCAGCAGGGCGTTGAGCGGCATGATGTGGTACAGCGCGTCGCCGGTGTCGAGGTTGCGGCCCTGCACCCAGCCGACCACGCCGGACAGACGGAACGCGCCGACGTGCTCGTCCTGATAGACGTTCGCCGCCGCCGACAGGTTGGCGCCGAAGAGGATCGCGTCGTGGTTGGCGAAGCGCAGCTTGACGAAGCCGTTGCTCAGCGCGCCGATCCTCTCGACGTCGATGAAGTTCTGCACATAGGTGTAGTAGGGCGTCAGCTTGACCTCCCACCCCTTGTGGGTGGCGTCGTGCAGGGACAGGGTGGCGCTGACGGTGTTGGCCACCTCGGGCTTGAGGTCGGGGTTGCCGACATAGCCGTTGGCGTCGCCGAACCAGCCGTTCATGCTGCTGGACATGGCGCCCGTGCCCCAGGCGTAGCGTTCGTACAGGTTGGGCGAGCGGGTCTTGCGGGCGTAGCCGGCCTCGACCGCGCTGGTGTCCGAGGGGGTGTAACGGACCAGCGCCGTCACATCGACATTCACGTCGGTGCGGGCGTGGCCGCGGGCGTTGAAGGCGCGGGCGTCGGCGGCGTCCGGGTTGGCCATCGCCATCATGCCCATGCCCAGCGGGTTCTGCCAGGAGTAGGGCTGCACCGCCCCGGTGTCCATCCACACCACGTCGTTGCGCACGCCGAGCAGTGTGGTCCAGGCCGGCGACCAGCCCGCCTCCCACTCGGCGAAGGTTCCCACGCGGTTGCGGGTGCCGCCGTTGACGTTCCAGTAGGTCAGCGGGCTCATCATCATGCTGCCCGCCACCGGGTCCCACCAGTCGTCCAAGTGGGTGTGGCGGAACTCGTTGCCGACTCGCAGGGTGTCGCGCGCCGACAGTTGCAGCGTCGCCTTGACCGAGTAGCCGGCGTCCGTCGTCAGCGTGTCCATCGGCATGCCGCCGCCGGCGGCATAGCCGCCCTTGTCGTCCAGGAAGTTCATGGTGTGGCGGGTCCGCCGCCAGTTGGCCCGCGCGTCCAGCGTTCCCCAGTCGAAGCTTCCCTCGTAGCGCCCGTTGACGAAGACGCTGCGGTTGTCGGTCAGGTCCATGCGCTGGGTGGGGAAGCCCTGGTAGGGCATGGTCTGGAGGCCGCCCTGCAGGGTGAACTGATGCCCGTCGCGCCGCGCGCCGAACGTCACGGCGTTGTCCTGCACGTTGTAGAGCGTCGAGCGGACGGTCTGGCCGTTGCCCGCCTTGTAGTTGTCGGCGCGGCTCCAGGATCCGTTGTAGCCGAGGCTGAAGGTGTCGTCGGCGACGGACGCCTCGGCGGCCCCGGTCACGCCACGGCCGTTGGAGCGGTAGAAGCCCGACAGCTTGCCCTCGGTGCGCACGGCCTCGCCCGGCGCGGCGAAGACCGGAGGGGCGCTTTCGACGGAGATGGTGCCGGAAAGGCTGTCGCCGCCGGCGCTGACCGGCGTGATGCCGGCCAGCACCTCCACCTTGGCCACGCGGGTGGGGGCGATGGCGGACAGGGCCGGATTCATCTGATTGGGGCAGGCGGGAGCGACCGGAGCGCCGTCGACCAGCACGTTGACGCGGTCGGCGCCCAGCCCGTTCAGCGCCGGCAGGCTCGATACGCCGCCGTTGCCGTAGAGGCTGACGCCGGGCAGGCCGCGCAGCAGGGCCGCGACGTCGCTGGTGGTGAGAAGGCGGGCGGCCAGCCCGTCGCCGCCCAGGCCGGCGCCGGCGGGCAGGGCGTCGTCCGGGCTGGCGATCACGGAGATGGTGGGCAGGGATTGGACAGCCAGCGGTTGGGTGGACAGTGGTTGGATGGTCTGGGCCGAAACAGCGGCGGGCGACAGCCCGGCCAGGGCAGCACCCGACAACAGGGCCGCGCGCAAGGCGCCGGCCGCAGCAAAACGCGACGTCATGAAGAACCTCGATCCGGGGGCAGCCGGACGCACGACGCGCGGCGGATGCGCGGTCGATGCGGCGGCTGGAAACCATGGTGAACGGCAAGCGCGGCCGGCAACGCGGACGGGCCGCGCAACGATCCCGCAATCCCGGACTCAGGCCGGAGGCGCGCGCGCCTGGAGGGTGGACAGGAACCAGCCGGTCAGGATCAGGGCGCCGGGCAAGGCCACGGGGCTGTGCCGGGTCACGGCGTCCTGCGACACCAGATGAAGCGGGGGCGGCAGGTGAAGCCCGCCGACCAGCGGGCACAGCGGGCAGCTTCCCCCATCCGGATGTTTGGCCGGATGTTCGGTTGGCAGTTCCGCGCCAGACGGCGGCCCCTCCACGTCGAGGTGAACCAGCCCCTCGGCGGTGCAGACGGCGATCTCGTTGAGCGGAGCGAAGGTCGCGGGCATGGTCAGCGTCCAGGCGAACAGCTGGAACAGCAACGCCAGCGCCCCGGCCGTCAAGCCGATACGGCGCGCCCTTTGACGGATGCCGCCGCCGCTCATCGGGAGCGGTTCCGGAAACGCATGCGGGAGGCATCGGCATCGGCATGCCCACCGATCCGCTCATGGAATTTTACCGGCCAAGCGACCGGCGCATGGTGCTCCACGTCCCGCATGGCGATGGATATTGCACGGCCGTCATGGAGTGTAAAGCGCAGCCATGGCTTGAGTTCAAGCCGTCGGTCGAGGGATTCCAAGTCATGCCGCGAGGCACGGCTTCTTGGCGACGGCGCGGTGGATTGTCGCACGCTGCCCCCGATCGCCACGTCACCCGGCGACCAATGCCAGCGCAGGGTGTTTTCCGGACGGGTGACGGGGCGTTGAAGATTCCGGCCAGCCGCTGCGAATCCGACATGCCGAAGCCGATGAGCTGGACTGTGCTGAATGGCGGAGAGGAGGCCGCCAGGAAAGAGGCATCGCCGCAGCCCAGCGCATGGAAGGCTGCAGGGCGCAGGGCCGCACCACCCCCAAGCCCAACAGATCGCCGGTCAGGCCGGAGAGTGCCCCCGCATCGAGCAGTGCGGGATGGACGGTGGTGCGCACCTCCAGCGCGACGCCGCTGGCCAAGGCGCGTTCGAGGCTGTCGCTCGCCCTGGCGCCGCCGCTTTCCATCTTGGGCTTGACCATGATCAAGGGCGGCGGCCGGCGACTGGGCTTCATGGGTGTGGAACGATCGAGAGGAGGGAAACCGCCCATGCGCGATTCCGACGCCACAGCCCATGCCACAGCCGACGAGCGCGCCCGTCGGATCGAAACGCAGTTGAGCCGCGCGGGGCTCGGACTCGTCCCGAGGATGGGACGGCGGGTGAGCGACCGGCTGTTCGACCGCCTCCTCCATCTGCTGACGATCCGCCATCCCCGCGCCTTCACGGCTTTCCGCGCGATGCCGGACGCCTGCCTCCTGATCGAGCCGGTGGACACACCGATGGCCTTCCTGCTGCGCGTCGGGCCGAACCTGTCCCTGCGCGCGCTCCGGCGCGGGGCGGCGGCGCCCGGCGACGTTGGCGGGGTCACGGCCGACGCCGTGGTCCGGGGCCCCTACGCCCAGCTGCTCGATCTGCTGGAAGGCCGCATCGACGGCGACGCCCTGTTCTTCCGGCGCGAACTGACCATCGTGGGCGACACCGCGCTGATCCTCGCCCTGCGCAACACGCTGGACGGAGAGGAGATGGACCTGCTGGCCGACGCCATGTCCTTCGCGGGGCCGCTGGCCCACGCGCTGCCGGTGCTGCGCCGCAACGCCGGCTCCATCCTCGACCGGCTCGACGCGGCGCGCCGGTTGCTGCCTTCTCCCTTGCGGCGCGGCCTCGCGCGGGTGGAGGCGCGCCTGTCCGGCCTCGCGCCGGCGCCGGAGGCCTAGGGCGATGGACGGGTTCGAGCTGATCTGCCCCGCCGGCACCCCGGCCGCCCTGCGCGCCGCGGTCGATGCCGGCGCCGACGCGGTCTATCTGGGCTTCCGCGACGAGACCAACGCCCGCAACTTCCCCGGCCTGAACTTCACCCGCGAGGATGTGGCCGAGGCCGTGGCCTACGCCCACGCCCGCAAGGTCGAGGTCTTCGTCGCGATCAACACCTATCCGCAGGCGGGCGGCCTGGGCCCTTGGCGGCGCGCGGTCGACGACGCGGCGCGGCTGAAGGTCGACGCGGTCATCCTGGCCGACCTCGGGCTGCTGGACTACGCCGCCGGGCGCCACCCCGATCTGCGCCTGCACCTGTCGGTCCAGGCGTCGGCGGCCAACGCCGACGCGATCCAGCTCTACCGCGAGGCCTTCGGCGTGCGGCGGGTCGTGCTGCCGCGCGTGCTGACCGTGCCGGAGATCGCCCGGCTCAACGCCCAGGTCGACGTGGAGACCGAGGTCTTCGTCTTCGGCGGCCTCTGCCCGATGGCGGAGGGGCGCTGTTCGCTGTCCTCCTACGCGACCGGACTATCGCCCAACAAGCAGGGGGTCTGCTCGCCGGCCAGCCACGTCCGCTACGAGCCGCGCGGCGCGGCGTTGGCCTCGACGCTCGGCGATTTCACCATCAACGTCTTCGGCGCGGACGAGCCGGCTGGCTACCCCACCCTGTGCAAAGGCCGCTTCGTCGCCCGCGACACCCCGGCCTACCTCTTCGAGGAGCCGACCAGCCTCAACGCCATGGACCTGCTGCCCGACCTGAAGGCGGCCGGGGTCCGCGCGTTGAAGATCGAGGGGCGGCAGCGCGGCAAGGCCTACATCGGCGCGGTCGTCCGCGCCTACCGCGAGGCGCTGGACGCCTTCGCCGCCGGACGGCCCGTCCCACGATCCGCCGACCTGCAGGCGATGGTCGAGGGGGGAGCCCAGACGACCGGCGCCTACAAGCGCGCATGGCGCTGAGGAGAACGACCGCATGACACCGTCACTCACCCTGGGGCCGGTCCTGTTCAACTGGCCGGTCGACCGCTGGCGCGACTTCTACGCCCGCATCGCCGACGAGGCCCCGGTCGACACCGTGATCCTCGGCGAGATCGTCTGCTTCAAGCGCGCGCCGTTCTTCGCCACGGCGATGGACGCGGTCGTCGACCGGCTGACCGCCGCCGGAAAGACGGTCTGGCTCGCCAGCCCGATCCTGGTGGGCAGCGAGCGCGAGCTGGCGGCGATGCGCGATCTCACCGCCGCCGACGGCGACGATGCGGTTCCGACCGGGGCGACCCTGATCGAGGCGAACGACATGGGCGCGCTTGCCCGGCTGGCGGGACGCCCGCACGCGGTCGGCCCGATGATCAATCTCTACAACGAGGCGACGCTGGCGTGGCTGGCCGGGCGCGGCGCGGTGTCGGTCTCGCTGCCGGCCGAACTGCCGGCGGCCTCGGTCGCCACCCTGGCCAAAGCCGGGTGCGACCTCGGGGTGGCGGTCGAGGTGCAGGTGTGGGGACGGGCGCCGCTCGCCATCTCCGCCCGCTGCTACCACGCGCGCGCCCACGGGCTGCACAAGGACGGCTGCCAGTATGTCTGCGGCAACGATCCGGACGGGCTGCCGGTCGCGACGATGGACGGCCAGCCCTTCCTGACCGTCAACGGGACGCAGACCCTTTCGCACGGCTGCCTCTGCCTGGCGGCGGAGCTGGAGGCGTTGGCCGCCATGGGCGTCGGCCGCTTCCGCCTGTCGCCGCACGCCGTCGACATGGTGCGCGTCGCCGAAGCCTTCCGCGCCGTGCTCGACGGGCGGCGCGAGGGGCGGGCGGTGGCGGCCGAGCTGGACGGGCTGATCGACGCCCCGCTGGTCAACGGCTTCTTCCACGACACGGCGGGCGCGCGCCACGTCGGCGGGGCCGCCCGCTTCCAGTCCGGCAAAGAGAAGCCCTTGTCCCAAAAGGACAAGGGCTCCATGAGTTGAACTTTACCCTGTCTTGCTGAGATCACCGGCGGTGTTTCTGAACCCGCTCAGGCTTTCGACAGCTGAAGGCTGGTGTTTTCGGCGGTGAGGTAGCCGACCGCGGCACCGAAACGGTCCTTGTAGTTCGCCCGGACCAGAGGATCGAGGGTCGCCTGCACTTTGCCGTGCAGCGTCTTGCCCCAGTCGCCGGCGTGCTGGAAGTTGCTCATGATGTAGGTCCAGCCGTTCAGTTCGTCGACCGCGTGCAGGCCGGTCGATTCACCGCCGGCCGGGATGGACATCAGGCGCGACAGCGCCTTGGTGTCCACGTTGTAGGCCCACAGGAAGTTGTTGACGTGGCTGCCGCTGTCCTCGCCGATGAACAGCGTGCGCAGCTTTTCGGAGAATTTCAGGTTGTCCGGATTGCCGATCATGTCCGGATTCGCCAGGTTGCCGAGCGCGTCGGCCGGGATGTCCTCGCCGACCAGCAGGGCCCTGGTCCGCACCGGCACCCATTCGCTGTCGATCGCGGCACCGGTCTGGTCCTTCTGCCTGCCGGCCAGGCTGTGCGCCATGATGCCGCCGGCGACCAGCGGCTTCTCCAGCGCGATGCCGCTGGCGGCGTTCCAGCCCTTGCCGCCCTTGACCATGGAATCGACCATGTTCTGGAGGGCGGAGTAGGCGACCTTGTCCTTGATGTTGACGGTGGTGCCTTCCATCTTCGTGAAGCCCATGCTGCCGCCCATCAGGTAGGCGTAGCGGTGGGTTTCCAGGAAGGCGGCCGCCTTTTCCATGCCGGGCTTCAGCTTGACCCAGTTGGCGGCGCCGTTGGAGAAGATCCTGGTGAAGGAGGCGTCGTTGGGGTCCTCCTTCAGGACGGTCATGATGTCGGCGGGCTTCAAGCTGCTGGCCAGCGCCTCGATCTCGGCGCTGGTGGCGTGGCCCAGCTTGACCCAGGACAGCGTGGCGCCGGCGTCGGCCGGGTCGATCGAGAAGCCTTCGCCGACCTTGGCAACGTAGAGCGTGCCCGACGACAGATCCGTCTCGCGGTCGGCGACGAACAGGAACAGGCCGCTGTTCGTCGCGTCGTCGCCCATCAGCGCGGTGCGGTTGTCCGGCATCACCTGCACCAGCTCGTGCGAGATGCGGCCCATGCAGAAGTGCTTCTTGATCGATCCGGTGCCGTCCGGGTTGACCGTCACCTCGGGCAGATGGCCGTAATGGTAGGGGTTGGCCTTGGCCTCGTCGCCGTAGAGGTTGGCGCTGTAGGCCTTGAACGTCTTGTTCGACTCGATGAAGGCGGCGTCCGGCTCGTACTCCTCGCTCGACAGGTGGGTGTTCCACGGCGACAGGCTGGCGCCGCAGGTGATCCACAGGCCATGGACCTTCGAGGTGTCGACGTTGTGGTATCGCACCAGCGTCAGCTTGCCGGTGGTCTGGTCCTGGTCGAGCGTCAGCACCGCGATCGGCGACGGCAAGGTGCCGTAGGTGTCGGCGCCGGCCTGGTTGGTGGAGGTGTATTCGAACTGGACGACGGCGAAGACCGCCTTGCCCTTGATGCCCGGAACCGTCGTTTCGGGCAGCGCCAGCAACGAGGTGCCGTCCGGCGAATCGGAGAAGATCTGGCGCTCCTTGCCGGGCACCGATCGGTCGATGATGGGCTTGCCGTCGATGTCGACGTAGCCGCCGGCCAGGATGGTGCCGCCCTTGCCGTCGGAGACCATGTCGCCGGTGATGAAGAAGGGCTGATAGGCCAGCTTGAAGATCTGCGTGCTGCCGTCGCTCAGCGTCACGGCCAGGCTGGAGCCCACGCTGGTGGTCGCCATGGCGGCGGCGTCGCTCAGGGTCGGGGCGGCCATGCCGGTGAAGACGGCCGAGGCGAAGCGCGCGCCCGTCGCCGGCGTGGCGGCGGTGGCGGCGGTGACGAACCCGGTCAGCAGCGAGGACGAGGCGGCGAGCGGCAGCATCGGGGCGCCGGCCAGCAGTTGCAGGGCCTTCCGGCGTGAGAGGGTGGACAGGTCAGGCATGTCGGCTTTCCAGCGATTTGGGGCATGGCACCGGAGGGGGCGGTACCGAACCACGTCGGGATGGCGAAGGGGGACGGCTGTCCCCTGCCGACAAAATGCTAGGACTTTTGTGTGACTCTTTTTGTATCAATGATTACAGAGACCTGCGCGCCATAGAACCCCTGAGCAGGCCGAGCTTCAGGCCGCATAACCCGATGTCCATCGATCCGGGGAACGCTCAAGATGATGTCCGCCCTCATCCATGTCCGCCCCATCGGGGCGGAGCAGGGGCATGCCGATCGAGGGCTTGTGTGTTCAGGCGTGCCGGGTCAGGGGGCGCTGCTTTGAAAACTCGTCACGCAGGGCGGTCTTCAGGATCTTGCCGTAGCTGTTCTTGGGCAATTCATCGCGGAACACGTAATGCTTGGGTTTCTTGAAGGAGGCGATCTCCGCGCGGCACCAGCTTTCCAGGTCGTCGATGCCGCACGCCATTCCGTCGCGACGGACGACGAACGCGACGACCTGCTCGCCCCATTCCGGCTCGGGCACGCCGATGACGGACACTTCGAGGATCGCCGGGTGCCGCGCCAGCACCTCCTCCACCTCGCGAGGGTAGATGTTGGTTCCGCCGGAGATGATGACGTCCTTCGAGCGGTCGGTCAGGGTCAGGAACCCGTCCCCGTCCAGCCGGCCGATATCCCCGGTGCGCAGCCATCCGTCGACGATGGTCTGGTCGGTCGCCTCCTCGTTGTTCCAGTAGCCCTTCATCACGGTGTCGCCGGACACCAGGATCTCGCCGGGCGTTCCGGCCGGGACCTCGCGCAGGTCGTCGTCCACAATCCTGATGGCGATGCAGGCCTGGGCGTATCCGACCGAGGCGCGCCGCTCCCGCCAGCGGGGATGGCTCTCGTCGGCCACCACATGACGCGGCAGGACGCTGATCGTCATCGGGCTCTCGCCCTGGCCATAGATTTGGACGAAGCGTGGGCCCAGCACCGACAACGCGTCGTCGATGTCGGCCGCGTACATCGGGCCGCCGCCGTAGACGACCAGCTTGATGCCGTCGCCGTCGTAACCGAGCGCTCTGGAGGTCTCCGTCAGCCGCTTGACCATGGTCGGCGCCGCGAAAAAGGACAGGCGCCGGTGATGGCGCGCGAGGCCGATGATCTCCTCCGGATCGAAGCCTTGCGAGACCGGAACGACGTGGCGCGCGCCGACACGGACATAGGCGAAGTTGTAGAGGCCGGCTCCGTGGGACAGAGGAGCCGCGTACAACGCCTGGTCCGTCGGTTCGACGCGGTCGACGTCGAGCCCGTAGCAGAAGGTCATGACCGCCAGGTTCCAATGCGTCAGCATCACCCCCTTGGGCCGTCCCGTGGTGCCCGAGGTGTAGAAGAGCCACGCCACATCGTCCTTGCGGGTTGGGTGCGGCTTGTCCGCTGTCGCGGCGGTTTCAAGCATCGCGCGGTACTCGGGCGACCGGATACCGACCTCGGCGCAGGAGCCCGGCAGGGTGCAGGCCTCGTGAAGCGCACCGTCATCCGTGAAGACCACCGACGACCCGGAGGCTTCGACGATCCAGGCGACCTCCTTGGGGTGCAGCTTGTTGTTCACCGGAACGGTCACGCCGCCGGCCCACCACACCGCGTAGAGGATCTCCAGATAATCCGGGCCGTTCTTCAGGAAGAGGGCGACCCGGTCGCCGGGCTTCACGCCGTAGGTCTCCGTGAGGGCGGCGGCAAGCCGTCGGCTGCGTTCGGCGAACGCGCCGTAGGTTGCGTGCAGCGCCTCGCCATGAAAGATGGCCGGCGCGTCGGGGGTTGCCGTGGCGGAGGCGTACAGCCAAGTCGCAATGTTCATGATGCGGTCTCTCACACGTGCTCGGCTTCCAGGACGGAGGCGTAGTTGGCGACGCCGGCGCCGCCCATGTTGAAGACCAACCCCAGCCCAGCCCCGGGCTGCTGCAAATCGCCGGCTTGGCCCGTGAGCTGGCGGTAGGCGATGGCGTGCATGGACACCCCCGTCGCGCCGACCGGATGCCCCTTCGCCTTCAGGCCGCCCGAGAGGTTGACTGGCGTTCGCCCGCCGCGATGGACCACGCCGTCCTTCAGCGCGCGAATGCCCTTGCCCTTGTCCGCAAGCCCCATGGCTTCGTAGATCAGCAGCTCGGCGATCGTGAAGCAGTCGTGGACCTCGGCGAAATGCAGATCCTCCACGCCGATGCCGGCGTCCCGGTAGGCGGTTCGGATCGCCCGCTCCGGCCCCTCGAAAGCCAGGAAGTCGCGCTTGGCCATCGGCAGGTAATCGCTGACATGCACCGCGGCGCGGAAGCGCACGCTGCGCTTGAAGGCCGTGGCGTTGCCGGCCCGTGTGAGGACGAGGGCGGCGGCCCCATCGGTGACCAGCGAGCAGTCGGTCAGGCGCAGCGGCGGAGCGATCAGGGGATTCTTCTCGCTGACCGTGTTGCAAGTCTCGAAATCCATCGCCCGGCGCATCTGCGCCAGGGGATTCGCCAGCGCGTTCGTATGGTTCTTCGAAGCGATCAGCGCCATCGCTTCCAGCGGGTCGGCGTAGCGTTCCTGGTACTGCCGGGCGGCAAGCCCGAACACCTGGGGGAAGCTGAGGGCGGCTTCGGTCGCGTCGTTCTGGTACCCGGCTCCCGCCAGGGACTGGGTGACGTCCGCCGTGGAGCGATGCGTCATCTTTTCCGCGCCGACCACCAGCACCGTTTCCGCCCGCCCGGCCAGGATCGCGTGAAGGCCGGCGTGGATCGCCGCCGCCCCCGACGCGCAGGCGTTCTCGCAGCGGACGGCCGGCTTGAAGCGGAGGGACGGCGACAGCTGGTGGGCAAGGGAGGACGCGAAACCGTCGGGGACGAGCCCGGAATTGAAATGCCCGAGGAACACGGCGTCGATGGTCGAAGGATCGATTCCGGCCTCGTCGACGGCCTCCCGCGCCGAAGCGACGATGAGATCCTCCAGGGTTTGCCCGGTCAATTTCCCAAAAGCCGTGTGGCCGCTTCCGACGATGCAAACCTCGGGGCTGATCACTGGCCGTCTCCTATTGTTTGGATGACAAATCTTTACGACCAAAAACAGATTGCCTCTATTCGTGCAAATACCTATAAATCTACGTAGTTCCACGTAGGGAGCTGCGTAGTTTTACGAGGTTGGTGGGATTGTGAGGGAGGATCGCGTGAGTGTTCTCGCGTCGGACTCGATGATGCAGATGGGCTTCCTGGAATCTCCCACCGCCCAGCTCGTGCTGGCCCGGCGGCGCATCATGGAATGCAACAAGGCCGTGGAGCGGATGTTCGGTTATTCCCGCGCCGAGTTGGTCGGCCAATCGGTCCGCAAGCTCTACCCAAGCACGGCGGACTACGACGCGATCGGGGAGCGTTGCGAAAAGGCGCTGCAAACCCAGAAGTATTATGAGGACGAGCGCTTCATGCAGAAGCGGAACGCCAACATCTTCTGGGTGAGGGCGTGCGGTGTCACCTTGTCGCCGGAAACGCCGTTCGACCTGATGATATGGAGCTTCGTCATCATCGCCGAGAACGTCGTGAAGTCGGTGTCCTTGACGGCGCGGGAGCAGGAAATCGCCCGGTACATCGTGAACGGCCACACGTCCAAGGAGATCGCCAACATCCTCAACATCTCGCACAGGACGGTCGAGGCCCATCGCGCGCAGGTGATGAAAAAGGTCGGAGCCAAGAACGCGGCGGATTTGGTGTCGCAAATCATCCTGATCGAGTAGGGGGTCACTCGATGACGACAGCCGTCAGCGAACCTGCGCCATTGCATCGCTTGTCTGTCCCGGTTTCTCGGGAGGATACGCATTCGCTTTAGGACCGGCTTCACCGAACGGGACGGGTTGAAGTCGCGAGGCGAACGTCGTGTATCGCAACCATCCGTCCATGCATCGGCTTCCGGCATCGATCTCGGCCCGGTCCTGGTGCTGATTGAGCAGGCTACGCTCCGACACGGTGGCCTGGGAGGCTGTCTGTTCCTGTATTGAAGCGACGCGCGGCGACCTGCGTGTCTGTGTGACCGAGGCTCTGGGCGCTTGAGGCGTTCTTCCTAAAAATGGCTCCCATGCCCCAAAGCCTTCAGGGCGGATTCGTGGAACGCCTCGCCCAAGGCCGGGTGGGCGTGGATGGTGCCGGCGATGTCTTCCAGCGTGGCGCCCATCTCCAGCGCTAGCACGAAAGCGCCCGACAGCTCGGAGGCATGGGCGACGGCCGCCTGCACGCCGAGACAACGCCCGTCGTCCCGCCGGGCGACCGTCCGGACGAAGCCTCCGTCCTGGCCCGCGTCCATGCTCAGCGCTTGGCCGTTCGCCAGGAAGGGGAAATGGCCGGTCACCGTCTCGATTCCCCGCTCGGCGGCCTGCGCCGCCGTCAGCCCGACGCTGACGATCTCCGGTTCGGTGAAACAGACCGCCGGGATGGCGGCCGGGTCGAAGCGGCGGCGGTGCCCCGCGACGATTTCCGCCACCATCGCCCCTTGCGCCGAGGCCTTGTGCGCCAGCATCGGCTCGCCGACCAGTGAACCGCCCCGGGTTTCCTGGAGGCCCCGTTTCTTGAGAGGATGGGGTCATCATGACGAAACCGGCATCACGCAAATACGCCCCTGAAGTCCGCGAGCGCGCGGTTCGGATGGTGTTCGAGCACGAGGGGGATCACGCCTCGCAGTGGGCGGCGATCGGCTCGATCGCGGCGAAGATCGGCTGCACGGCCGAGACGCTGCGGGGCTGGGGCCGGCAGGCTGAGCGCGACCAAGGCAAGCAACCCGCCCCGAGCAGGGACGAGCAGGAGCGGATCAAGGCGCTGGAGCGTGAGGTTCGGGAACTGCGCCAGGCGAACGAGATCCTGCACAAGGCGTCGGCGTATTTCGCCCAGGCGGAGTTCGACCGCCCGTTCAAGAAATGATCGTCTTCATCGACGCGCACCGCGCCGTCCACGGGGTCGAGCCGATCTGCAAGGTGCTGCCGATCACCCCGTCCACCTACCACGCCCATGCCGCCCGGCGGGCCGATCCGTCCAGGGTGCCGGCCCGCTCGCGAAGCGACGCGGAGCTGGGTTTGGCCATCCGACGGGTCTGGGATGCAAACAATATGTCGCTGTCCGGTACACCGAGCGTCTCACCGACGCCGGCGTCGAACCGTCTGTCGACAGCGTCGGCGACAGCTATGACAATGCTTTGGCCGAGACCATCAACGGCCTCGACAAGACCGAACTGATCCGGCGCCGAGGACCGTGGCGCACCCTGGAGGCCGTCGAGTTCGCCACCCTGGAATGGAGCGATTGGTTCAACAACCGGCGCCTTCTCGAACCCATCGCCAACATTCCGCCCGCCGAGGCTGAAGCGCGCTACTATGCTCAAACCGAGGCCGTCGCTATCGCGGCGTGACTCAAACCAAATGGCCTCCGACAAACCCGGCGCGGTTCAGTTTCGCGCCTTCCAGCGTGGTGGCGTCCACCGCCCCGGCCAGCGTCTGCGGCACGCCCTGCCAGACCAGGAACAGCGCGATCAGGAACGCGAGCGGCAGCAGCACGTAGAGGGTGGCGCGGGTCAGGTCGACCCAGAAATTGCCCACCGTGCGGGCGGACGCGCGGGCGAAGCCGCGCACCAGCGCGACGGCGAGCGCGATGCCGGTGGCGGCGGAGACGAAGTTCTGCACGGTCAGCCCGGCCATCTGGACCAGATGGCCCATGGTGCTTTCGCCGCCGTAGCTCTGCCAGTTGGTGTTGGCGACGAAGCTCGCCGCCGTGTTGAAGGCGAGGTCGGCGGGCACCGCCGCCATCGCCTGCGGGTTGAGCGGCAGGACCGCCTGAAGGCGTTGCAGGACGTAGAGCAGCAGCATGCCGGCCAGGCTGAACAGCAGCATGGAGACGGCGTAGGTCACCCAATGCTGCTCGGCCTTGGCGTTCACGCCGGCGACGCGGTAGAGGCCGTGCTCGACGGGACCGAACACCGGCGAGAGGAAATTGCGCTCGCCGTTGAAGACGCCGGTCATGAAGCCGCCCAGCGGGCGCGTCAAGGCGACGACCAGCGCGATGAAGACGAGGATTTGGATCCAGCCGTTGACGGTCATGGGAGGCTCCTCAGAACCGTTCGGGGCGGATCAGGGCGTACACCAGATACGCCAGCAGGCCGGCGGTGACGAGACCGGCCAGCGCGTGGTCGAGGATCATGGATGCCTCCTCACAGCCGGTCGCAGGCGTGGACGTAGGCGACCGACCCGGCGAAGAAGCCGACGGTCAGCGCCAGGACAAGGATGTCGAGCATGGTTGGTCTCCGGAAGGCGCGTCCCGACGCTGTCGCGTGCGGGACGGCGGGGGGCAGGCGTGCCCGGCCTGTGGAGGATGCAGCGGAGGCGCATATAAATTCGAGGAGGGACGGCGGGCCCTTGGCGTATAAATCCCATATATGCCGGGGAAAAAAGTTTTATTAATCAATGTGATATCTTGTGGCATCCTAAAAAATCCCGAAACTTATTCGGCAGCACTAGCGCTGTCGCAGGGAGGTGGTGGCCGGCTCGGCTGCCACTCCAGCCGTGGGCATGTGATGGTGCTGCGCAACATGGCGAACGGCCTGACCTATGCCGGCGAGGCGTCCGTGCCGCGCTTCCAGGCCAAGGGCCGGGCGCCGCTCACCCCGGCCGAGATGATCGCCAAACTGCCGGCGCTGCTCTGGCCCGACTGACCCCCGCGACAACAACCCAGTCCGACCCGGCCGCCGCGTGCGGTCTTTTTCATGCCCGGTGCCCCGGAGGCTTCGGCGCAGAAAAAATGTGCAAATAAACCTTTTTTAATGACTTTTCGAGGTATATTTTCCCCCATCGGTTCGGCTTTGAAAGCCAGCAACCGAGCGGGTCTCGGTCATTGGGCCGACCGACCCGACACTCCCGCCATCCTTTTTTCAACGGAACGCCATAAGGCCGTGCCTTGCGCATCGCCATGGCACTCCCATGCTTTGAGGAGATCAGATTTACACGAGAATAACTTTACCCTCGTCGGGCTGCCGGTGACAGCGAACGGCCTGCTCAGCGCGCGATCCCTGACCAGCAGCGTGACCCTGGGCCTCGGGCCGAAGCTGCTGATGGCGGACATGAAGAAGGGCTTTGAACCTTCCATGTGGGTCATCGCCAGCGATGCCGCCAACGCCGCCAACACGATGGCTGGCCGTGTGGTGGACTATAATCCCTCGACCGGCGCCCTGATGATCGAGATCGAGGACGTGCGCGGCGGCGGCACCCCGTCGTCCTGGCTGATCGGCGTCAGCGGTCAGACCGGCCTGCCCGGCCCTCGTGGTACCCAGGGCGAGACCGGACCGCAAGGCCTTCCGGGCGAAACTGGTCCGCAGGGTGAGGCTGGTCCCGCCGGTCCCCAGGGGTCGCAGGGTGTTGCTGGCCCGCAAGGTCAGCAGGGATCCGTCGGTCCCCAGGGCGCGACCGGACCGATCGGTCCGCAAGGCCCCCAGGGCGAGGTTGGTCCCCAGGGGCCGCAGGATAACATCGGCCTTCAGGGAGCAACGGGTCCTATCGGCCTCCAGGGCGTCCAGGGTGAAGCGGGACCACAGGGACCGCAAGGCGCCATTGGTCCGCAGGGCGACATGGGACCGACCGGCCCGCAGGGTGTTTCGGGTGAAATCGGCCCCCAGGGTGAGATTGGCCCACAGGGGCCGGCGGGGCCGACCGGCTTGCAGGGGCCGCAGGGCGATGCGGGTCCACAGGGGCCTGTCGGTCCTCAGGGCGAAACCGGTCCTCAGGGTGCGACGGGCGCGCAGGGCCCGGGGCCTGTTTGGGGTGGCACGTCCTCCGGTTCGGCCAACGCGCAAGTGCTTCCGGCGTCGCTCTCCGCGCTCACGGCCGGTGCGTCGGCGGAATGGATCGCCGGCCATTCCAACACCAGTGCCCTGACCTTGGCGGTGGGCAGTACGGCAGCGACGGCGGTCCGCAAGGCGGACGGGACGGCGCTGACCGGTGGTGAGGTCGCCGCCGGGACCAAATACGTTGTCACCTATGACGGGTCTTCCTGGCGCCTCCTGAGCGACGGTCTGCCGGCGGCGTCGAGTTCGGAAACCTCAGCAGGGGCGTCGAGCACCAAGGCCGTCACTCCCGCCGGCGCGACGGCGACGTTCCTGAAGATGACCGGTGGCAACCTGACGGGTGCGCTCAACGAGACTGCCGTGACGGTGGCGAGCGCGGCGACGACCGACATCGGCGGCGCGGCGGGCAACGCGGTCCGGGTGACCGGTACCACGACGATCACGGCGCTCGGGACGGCGCAGGCTGGCGCGCTCCGGCGGGTCACGTTCTCAGGGGCGCTGACCCTGACCCACAACGCGGCGTCGCTCATCCTGCCGGGCGTGGCCAACATCACGACGGCGGCCGGCGATGCGGCGCTGTTCGAGAGCTTGGGTGGCGGCAACTGGCGGTGTATCGCCTACACCCGCGCGGCAGGTGCGGCGCCTACGGGCCTCAACTTCTCGGCCGTCTCGACCAAGGCCTCAGCTTACACGGTCACCACCGCCGACGCTGGAGCCCTCATCTTGGCGTCTGGGACCTGGACACTGGGACTGCCAACCGTTGCGACCGCCAAGGCCGGCTTCGCGATTACCCTCAAGAATACGGCCTACGGGACAATTACGGTCGATCCGGCTGGCAGCGAGACCGTCAATGGCGGCGCGGCGCTCAACGTTATGCAGCGTGCGTCGGTGATCCTCGTTTGCGACGGCGCGGGCTGGCAGACCATTGGCATCCCCGCCACGGACGGCAATTGGACGTGGGACCCGGCTCAAATCGGCACCGGTCTTGTATTGTCGGATGCCTATAAAACAGTGTCATCGGCAGATTACGGATCTGTACTTGGGTTGAACGCCATCTCCGGATCCAAGTATTTCGAGCTGACCGATGTTTCGGCCGGCACGGGCGGGCGAACAGCCGGCATCTGCGTCGCGGGCGCGACCCTGACTCACACGTCTTTCGTCGGCGATGTGCGGGGCTATGGCTACAACAGCAACGGCACCAAGGCCAATAACGCTTCCGCCAACACCTTTGGAGCAACGTTCACATCGGGAGATGTAGTCGGCGTTGCCGTCAATACTACCACCAATATGATCTGGTTTTCTAAGAATGGAGTTTGGCAAGGCGGCGGCGACCCCGCGATGGGCACTAGCCCGACATTCAGCATTCAAAGCGGATATGTCTATTATCCAGCCTGCTATTTGGATGGCGCAGCTGGAGGCGCTGTCTCCATGCGCATCAATACTGGGTTGATTTACGCGCCCCCCGCCGGATTTACCCCATTCTGAGGCGACCCATGGAAATCTTAAAAACTCCAACCTTCGGCGCGGCCACGCACCGGCAGGTCGCCACCTACACCGACACGCCGGACCTGGCCAACAACAGGATCGTCCGCGCCTGAGACGTTGAGCCAATCCCGATGGAGGAAATCAGGGCCGCGCGCAAGAATGCCCTTGAAGCGCTGCGCTGGGAGAAGGAGACCGGTGGCATCGGTTTGCCCGACGGCAGATCATCGCCACCGACGACCGATCCAAGACCCTCCTCAATGGCAAATACCGGACGGCCGAGAAATACCCAGACCGCCTGCACCGATGGAAGGGCGCAGACGGTGCCGAGGTGACGCTGACCAGCGCCGAGGTCATCGGCATCGGGGACGCTGTATCAGACCATGTCCATGCGTGCTTTGAGCGCGGGTTGGACTTGATCGCCGCCATCGAAGCGGTCGAGACAGCGTCCAAGGTGCTGGCCGTGGACATTACCTTCGGTTGGTCCTGATTGCCCTTTTGACGCTCTTCACATCGACAACCAATAGGGCGGATGGCATAATTTTCCCCACACCGCTGGGTGAAAATAGAAACCACACAAACTGGCAAATGAGATGAACAGATATAGCGGAAATTACAAAAGTATCCATGATGCAATGGAAAATTGCAATAAAGAGGCATACGAGAAAATGGTAACTGACTTGGGGAGGCAAGTCACAGATGACTTCTCGTCGGCTTCACAGAAAAATGTGAAAATCAGCGAGACGGAAGCTCAGATTGCAATGGGCATTATGTCGGTTTCGGGATCCTATAGTGGGGGGCTTCGCGTCCTGGACTTCGGGGGAGGGAGCGGGGTCCATTATAAGAGGATTATGGAAATATGTAATAATTTACAAATAGATGCTTGGCACGTTATTGAAATGCCGGAGCTTGTAAAGGCGGGAAATCAACACGCGAATGGAGGGGCCCTTAGGTTCTTTGAGTCCTTAGATGATGCTGACGATAACTATCATTTAATTTTGGCAAGCGGATCGCTTCACTATCTTGATGACCCTAAGGGTCTTTTTAGAAAAATGTCAAACATCCAACATTTGAAGCTGATTATAAACCGCTTGCCAATCATGCACCCAAATAATATGAAATACACTTCCGATATGTATTGTATACAGAATGTCGGCAATCCACATAATTGGCAATTCCCTATAAGGGTTTGTGCCCTCAATATTTGGATGGAAATGCTTTCTGAAACGCACGAGTTCCGGTCGTTCTGGGATTGTCAGTTTGACGGCGCGCACCCATTGCCAAATGGGAGAACGGCGATCAGTGTTGGTCTGCTCTTGGATAAGAAAAACAATACTTAAAGGGCCGTATCGCATCACAGCGACAAAACTCCAACCCATTCGCAGCCCGCCTTCCCCAGCGGGCTTTTTCTTTGCCCGAAAGGACCCACCATCGCCTTTCGCGGTGACCCGAAGAGCTTTCGCGTCGGAAGCCTGACGATCCGCACTGCCTGACCGCCAAAGAAGGAGAGAGCGCCATGACCTCTCCGCACTGGCGATGACTCCGCCCCCGCGCACGACAGGGACGCGCCGGGTGGGCGGCCCTTCACTTTTCGGTCGATTTAGCCGGGGAGCGAGTCCATCCGAAACTAGTTCTCAAGCATCTGATATTCCTGCGCATATTTTTCGCGTGTTCTCGTGATATCGTTAACATTTAAAACCCGCACAACCGATTGTTATAAAAGCGGAAAGAGACGCCATCTCGCCCCAAGAAATCCCATATGCGCAGGGCCGGCGCGGCCATCGGGAAGCGGCCTTCGCCGCCCTCCTTAGAAGAGGGCCGCCAGGGTCACGGCAACGCGGAACCGGCGTGTGGCGTCGGCGTGTCGCCCGTCAGGATCTCCTGGACGAGCTTCACCAAAACCGTCGGACGGAAGGGTTTCTGAAGGACCGCCGTCGCCAGCGCCTTCGCCGCCGGCGGCAAGGGCAGGGCGCTCATGAAGACGACCGGAACCATGTCCATTCCCGGACGGCCACGCGCTGCGGTAACCCATTCGTCCCCGGTCAGGCGCGGCATCATCACGTCGCTGATCAGCACGGCCACATCGGACTCCAGAAGCGCCAAAGCCTGCGCGCCGTCCGCCGCTTCGATCACCTGATGGCCATCGTCGACGAGCATCTCGACAAGCAGCATCCGGATGACGGCCTCATCCTCGGCCAGCAGGATTTTGGCCACGCGGGGTTCCCCTCAGCCGGCCAGGGCGATGCCGCCCGGCCCTATGGTGTAGGTGGTGATCCGCGCGTCGAAGTCGCGGTCCGGTACCTTCAGGATGGACAACAGCTTGCTCATCGCCTCGTTGCGCTCCACCAGACGCATCGAGATCACGCTGTCGATCAGCGGCGACAATTCCGCAACACCCTGCGCCTCCGGGGCGGCGGACTGCCCGTTGCCGGTCATCGCCGAGGTGTAGAGGGTGGTGACCCGCAACGCCCGCAACTCGTTGCCCAGCGCCGTCAGGAAGCGGCCCATGCGCCCGCTTTCGATCAGGTTCTGCTGGAAGCCGGCGAGTCCGTCCACCACCAGACGCCGCGCCCCGGTCCGCTCGATCTCGTCCAGCAGCCAGCGCGCGACCTCGTCCACCAGCATCTCGGCCGGCGACCGCCAGTGCAGACGAAGCGCCCCGGCGGTTTCCAGCGCCGCCAAATCCACCCCGATTCCGGAAGCCTTGTGCCGCAGCCGCTCGGGGCTCTCGTAAAAGCCGAGAAACAGGCAGGGGTTCTCGGGCGTGGCGGTCCCGGCGAAGTGAAGGGAGGCGACGGTCTTGCCGGTTCCCGACGGCCCCACGAGGAGCGTCGCCGATCCGGCGGCGAAGCCGCCGCGCAGCATGAGGTCCAGCTTGGGCATGCCGGAGCTGGCGAAGGCGGTGTCGAGGGGGGGAGCCGGTTGGAGGCCGGACAGACTTTCCAGGCGTGGATAGACCTCGATGCCCTGGTGGGTGATCCTGTAGCGATGGCGGCCCCGGATGACGTCGCTCCCCCGAAATTTGTGCACCTCCAATTCGCGGACGACCCGACCTTCGGCCCGGACATCGGCCATCTCGATCCAGCCGTCGACCATGGTGTATTCCGGGCTTGCCGGATTGTGCCGGGAGTTGGTGAGCAGCAGCATCGTCTGGCCGGTGACATGGGCATGGGCCTGCAGCTCATGGACGAGGCGGCGGAAGGCGTGGCTGGAGGACGCCGTTTCCTCGACGGCGAACAGACCGTCGAGCACGACCAGTTCGGCGCCGTGCCGCTCGACCTCCGTCCGCACCAGCCGCGACAGGCCGCTCAGCCCGTTCGTTTCGAGTTCGGTGTAGCCGCTGATGTAGATGAGGTGGCCCACCAGGGCTTCGGGATGGAAGAAGCTCATCTGGGCAAGATGGGCCATCATCCGGTCATGGCCCTCGGACAACAGCGTGAGGTAGACGACCCGCCCGCCCTGGCCGATGCGATGGCTGGCGATCTGGTTGGCCAGCACGGTCTTGCCGGCGCCGGGATGCCCTTGAACGATGTAGGCACCACCGCGCAGCAACCCGCCTTTGAGGATCAGGTCGAGCGAGGCGATGCCGGTGGGCAGGCGGTCGAGCGGGGCCATGGATTTCCAAAACCGTGGAATGTGGCGCAGGCGGCGAGCTTACAGGATCGCGCGCCGGATTGCGCTTATCACATGGTATTGACGCGACCTATGACGTGCGTCTTATTAAATTCTGATCCGAGCGAGGCGCCGGGCCATTTCGGCCGGGCGGAGGATCCTTAGGGTGTCAAAGCAAGTGCTCAACCCCGACGCGACCATCGCCAAGCTGAGGCATCACCATCACGCTCTCCAGGACTACAGCCGTCTTCTGGCAAGCTACATACCGCTCGCGAATTTGTTGCCCCTCACCGCCTATCGGCTGGTGCGCGGGGCCGGCGTCACCCACAGCATGGTTCTGCGCTTCGACGGCGACCGCGGCGACCTCGTGATGGAGGCCGGCACCGGATGGCGGGCGGGGAGCACCGGGACCTCCCGCTTCGTCATCGACGCCGCCTCGCCTTCCGGCCGCACCTACCAGACCCGGATTCCCACCTGCGTCCTCGATCTGGTGGACAGCGCCGAGCTTCGCACGCCCGACCTTCTGCGCGAGCATGGGGTCCGGTCGCTGGTCGTCGTCCCCGTCATCAGCGGCGGCGCGGTTTGGGGCCTGCTGGAGATGGGCAGCACGGAACCCGGCCGCTTCGACGCCGACGACGAGCGCTTCCTTCTGGCCATGGGCAACATCCTGGGCGTGGCGATCGAGCGGGCGTCCGACCAGGAGGCCGCCCGGGCGGCCGTCGCCCGGGCGAAGGCGGCGGCATCGGAGGAAACGGAGGCGCAGACGCTGCGTCTGAGCGAGATGCAGCACCGGATGAAGAACAATCTGGCGCTCGTCTCCTCCATACTGATGCTGGAGCAGCACCAGCACGGCGACGCCTACGTCAAGGAACGGTTGCGCGGCCTGATGGACCGGGTGACCGCCATCGGCTTGGCGCACGAACAGCTCAGTGCCCATCAGGAGGACGCCCTGGTGGAGCTGGCGCCCTATGTGGGCCGCCTTGCGGAGAACCTCGGCCTGCAGCACAGCGGCGTCCGGATCGAAACCGGCATCGAGGCGATCACGGTGCCGCTCGACCATGCGGTGCCGCTGGGGCTGATCGTCAACGAACTGATGACCAACGCGGTGAAATACGCCTTTCCCGACGGCGTCGGCACGATCCGGATCGCTTTGCGCTGCGACCAGACGACGAAGGAGGCCACGCTGTCGGTGGCCGACGACGGGGTGGGGATGGGGCCGCCGCGTCCGGGCAGCCTGGGCACGCGGCTGATCAACGGATTGGCGGGACAGATCGGCGGGACGGTGACGCGGCCGCCGGTCGAGCGCGGCGCCACCGTGGAGGTCCGCTTCCCGATCGTCACCTGAACCGGGGAGCCCGCCTCATCGTCTCATCGCAACGGCTGAAACGGCATCGACAGCGTGACCCGCGTGCCCGCGTGCTGCGGGTCGTGGTGCAGCATCGCCCCCAGGCTGGCCGCCATCGCCTGGACGATGCGGGTGCCGAGACCGGTTCCCTGAGGGGGGCCTTCGCCGGTCCAGCCGATGCCGTCGTCCTCCACGCTCACCGACAACCGGCCCTGGGCGTGCACCGCCCGGATGCGGATGCTTCCCTGACGGTCGTCGGGGTAGGCGTATTTGCAGGCGTTGGTGACCAGTTCGGTCACGATCACCGCCAGGGACACCGCCGTGTCGGTCGGCACCAGGATGGCGTCGGCGGTGACCACGAACGCGTCCGGGCGGCGGGCGGACGCCATCGCGATGTGCATCTCGGCCAGCAAAGTCTTCAGATACGTGTCGATCCGGACGGAGCGCACGTCGCCCGACGTGTAGAGGCTGCGGTGGATGCCGGCGATCGCGGTGATGCGCGCCTGGGTCTCTTCCAGCGCGGCGCGGGCCTCGGGGTCGGACAGGCCGGATTTCTGCATCTGCACGAAGGCCGCCACCAGGGCCAGGCTGTTGGCGACGCGGTGGTTGACCTCGCGCAGCAGCAGCTCCGCCCGGTCCCGCGCGGCGCGCACCTCCTGCTCCGCCAGCTCCCGCTCCCGGCGCAGGCGGGCCTTTTCGAGAGCCTGCTCGATGGCCGCCACGAACAGATCGAAGAAGCCGTCTCCGGTTTCCTTGGGGACGTAGTCGTCCGCGCCCGCCTTCAGCGCCGCGACGGCGACCCGGGTGTCGCCGGCGCCGGTGACGTAGATGATCGGCGGCGCATCGGGGCGCGCCAGCAGGACGGGCAGGACGTCCAGCCCCATCGCCTCGGGCATGTCGTGATCCAGGCCGATCACCGCGATGCCGCCCTGCTCCAACCGGGCGACCCCCTCCTGCCCGTTCTTCGCGTGCTCCACCGCGTAGCCGCGCCGCTCGAGATTCCTCTGCACCAACCGCGCCAGGGCAACGTCGTCGTCGATGTAGAGGACTCGAACGGCGGGCTCCGTCATGCCTCCGCCTCGGGGAGCTGGATGACGGAGAAGAACAGCCCCAACTGCCGGATGGCGTTGGCGAAGCTTTCGTAGTTCACCGGCTTGGTGATGTAGACGTTCGCCCCCAGGTCGTAGCAGCGCTGGATTTCCTGACGGTCGTCGGTGGTCGTCAGCACCACCACCGGGAATCGCTTGGTGTGCGGGTTGGCCTTGACCTTGGCGAGGATGTCGACCCCGGTCATGTCCGGCAGGTTCAGGTCGAGCAGGATGAGGTGAGCCCGACCCGCGCTGGCCTGGCCGGATCCGTCCGCGCCGAACAGATAGGCCAGCGCGCTGGTGCCGTCGGTGAAGGGGATGATCTCGTTGGTCACGCCGGCCCGGCGGATGTTCTTCTCGATCAGCCGGGCGTGCCCCTCGTCGTCCTCGATCATGACGATGCAAACCGTTTGTGGATCACGCTTCATGAGCGGGCGTCTCCGGGGACAGAGTCAGGATTTTTGGAAGGGTTATGCGAAAGACGCTGCCCTGTCCAGGCGTGGAATCGACGGTGACGTCGCCCTGGAGGCGCCGGACCAGCGCCCGGACATGCGCCAGCCCGATGCCCTCCCCCGGACGGTCCTGAACGCCGGCCCGGCGGAACAGCTCGAAGATGCGTTCGCGGTCCTGTGGCGCGATGCCGCGCCCGTTGTCCGCCACCTCGAAGACCAGACCGTTTCCATCGGCCCGCCCGCGAACCGAGATGCGGCCGGGCCGCACCGGGTCGAGATACTTGACCGCGTTGTCGATCAGGTTGCCGAAAATCTGCTCCAGGGCCAGCCGGTCGGACACGAGGGAGGGCAGGGGGGACGCGACGTCGATGGCGCAGCGCAGTTCGCTGGCCTGGTGGCGGACGCTGGCCACCGTGTTTTCCAGCAGCTCCTGCATGGAGACCGGTTCGGGCGTCAACGTGCGGCGGCCCTGGCGCGACAGGGTGAGGATGGCGTTGATGAGGCGGTCCATCTTCGTCGTCGAGGCGCGGATGAAGCCGATGGCCTCCGGCAGATCCTCGGCCATCGCCCGCTTGGCCTCCGACGCCACCGCGTCGTCCTGCTCCGCCGGCTGGCGGTCGAGATGGGCGCGCACGCTCGCCAGCCCTTCCTGGAACTCGCTGGTGAACCCCATCACGTTCACCAGCGGCGCGCGCAGATCGTGGCTGACGATGTAGGCGAAACGCTGGATCTCGTCGTTGGCCCGTTGCAGGTCGACGGTGCGTTCGGACACGCGCTGCTCCAGGGTGCCGTTGAGGATCTGGATCGCGCGTTGCGCCTGCACGAGTTCGCGGGTGTAGCGCAGCACGATTCCCACCGCCCCGCCCACCACCAGCAGGATGAACAGGGTGCCCAGCGTGGCCACCCAGCGCGACAGGCTGGCCTGCTCGCCCATGGCGGTGACCTGCGCGTCGAGCTGGGCATCGGCCTGGCCGATCAGGTCCGCCAGCGAGCGCCGGGCCTCGTCCATCAGCCGCATCCCACGGTCGGTGCGCACGATGGCCAGCGCCTCGTCCTTGCGCCCGGCCTCCGACAGCGCGATGGTCTGCTCCAGCTCCTCCAGCTTGGCCACGGCGAGGGAGCCGATGCGGTCGACGACTCCGGCTGTGCCGGCCTCCCCCTCGTTGACGCGGCGCAGCCGGGCAACCGTGCCCCCGACCGCGTTGCGCGCGTTTTCGTAGGGCTGGAGATAATGGCGGTCCCCGGTGAGGAGGTAGCCGCGCTGACCGATCTCGGCATCCTGGAGCTGGCTGAGAAGATTTCCCGCCACGACCCGGATCTCGGTCATTCGCGCGACGGCCTGGGAGTAGCGCCGCGTGCTTTCCGCCAGCCAGCCCGACATCGCGACGATCGCCAGCAGCGTCAGGGCGCCGGCGAGCAGCATCAGCAGGGTTCGGCGGGTGACGGTGGTGCTGGAGACAGGCATCGCGGAACATCAACCCAGGCGAGAGGAAGAGTGGAACCGGATGCTAATGGAGCGTCGCGATCAGGCAACAGGAAACTGGGGAAAACACCCTGGAGATGCCTTTCGTCGGGCATGATGGCGTACTTCGGCTTCGCCGGCCTCCGCTTGACGGCTTCCAAGCCGGACCGCTCCGCCACGCGGCCGCCAGGGGGCGGCCCACCCCCAACCGCATGGCGGAGTGTTGCCGGGTCCCGGCGATCGGCTGGCCGAGGGGCGCCGCCGCCGCGAGCCTCGCATCAGAGCGGTGTGTCGGACGATGCCGGCTGGCGTCCTTCATGCCACGTCCGATGGATGTCGATCAGGGTTTCCAGCCGGGCGATGGGCACATGCGCGTTCGGCGATCTTCCCACGAAAAGACGGGCAAGATCGGCCCGCACCTCCACCAGGGTCCATTCGGAACGGGAAAGGCGGTTGGCTTGCGTGATGTGGCGGTCGACCAGTTCGTACAACTGGCGGTCGTCCGGCTCGTCCTTGATGGACATCAGGATCTCGATGCCCTGGGCGGCCGGGATCGCCGGGATGTTGTAGTTTCCTTTCGCCATGCTCTCGAACCGCGTCGAGGCGCTCCTCTCCTCGGCCTTCGACCGCGCCGCCGCATCGAAATACCCGGTCTTCACCATCCATTTCAGCACGGCGATCGGGTGGGTGGCGCAGATCTCGCACGTTTCCTCAAGAGCTTCGGAGGGGTATTTGGCGAAATGCTCCAGCGTGCCGCCGGCGCTGTCCCTGACGATGGCTTCATCCTCCACGCTTCCCAGCAGGATTCGGCAGATCGGGCAGCGGTCGAGGCTGGCTTGCAGGTCCTTGCGGGGGCGCAGCCTGAAGCGCACTCCGGCCTGTGCGTCGTCGCAGCAGCGGCAGTGGCCGCGGCTCAGCTCGCTGCTGGTGCCCCAGGGCCGGCTTCCGGCGCGGCAGGCGAAGAGGTTCACGCAAAAGGCCGGCCGCTCCAGCCCTTTGTCCGCGTCGATGTGAAACGCCTGAAGCTCCCGGACGAACAGGTTGGTGCAACGCGGGCAGCGCGGTTCCCCGCCCTCCGGCCGCAGGGGCTGGAACAGCACGCTGTCCTTGGGGGAGCAGTACACGCATTCGTGCAGTTGCCGCAGGCAGCGCGGGCAGCCGATCGGTTCCGTCAGGCGCAGGCGGCTCGGCGGGACATGGATGGGGTGGGCGCAGTGGAAGCAGGTGTGGCGCGTCGATACCGCCGCCTCGTCGTTTCGGAAGACCGCCCCGTTGCGGTGCACCGAGCGCCGCAGGAGCCGGCCGTTCCGCTCGAACGTCAGGGTCGGAAACATCATGTGCGGCGCCCCCGTCTTCTGGAGGCATTCGTCGATCAGCAGCGGGGGCTTCGCGGTTCGCAGGGCCTCCGCGATCCTCTTGGCGTGGGACGGGTGCAGGCCGTCCCGGAAGAGCCCGATGAGGTTGGACGGAACCATGCGCCTGTCCTCCTTCCCCACGGCGAGGCAGCCCGGACAGGGCAGGGGAGCCTTGTCGTTGCACCGGCAGACGTCGAGGTAGGGGCGCGTGCCGGCCCGGTATTCCTCCATGCAGAAGCGGCACTCGTTGTCGGTCGTCGGCTGCCACAGGGGGCGGTGCTGCGCGTCCTCGCAATGCTCGGGATGCTGGCATTGCCACCAGTAGGTCAGAAGGCGCCTGTGGCAATCGGGGTGCGGGCAGTGGGACGGTTCGGCCGTGCCGTCCTTCCCCGGCACCGGCGGGTTGAGCTGCGTGCGCAGATCGTCCGCCTCGCAGCCCGGATTGCCGCAGCGGTTGAGGAGCGGACCATGGCATTTGGGGCAGTGCAGAAGCCCGGTCTGGCCGGCCAGATTGTACGTGCAGCCGTCGTTCCCGCACAGCACCGCCACCTGTGATCCCCCCGTCGGGACCAGCCCGTCCAGCAGATCGGCGCCGCGATGGAAATGCAGCAGCGGCCGCTGCGCCAGCGGGATCTGTCGGTAGTGCTTGTCGTAGGTCTCGATGCCGGCAATGGATTGGCCGGAATGGTACAGCTCCTCGAAATAGATCAGCGGCAACTTGCTGCTGGTGTCCGTGAAGATCGGGTCGCATTTCATGATGGACGTCGCGGCCTGGGTGAAGGCCGTCCGCAGCTCGGCCTCGACGGCGTTGGCGTGTGTGGGCCCGGCCGTGTCGTCGATGCGGGGCAGCGCGATGACGAGGCGGTCGAGCTGGATGGACTTCAAGTCCTTGCTCGGTTCGAAGACCGTGCTGCGGCAGCGCTTGATCAGGTCGGCCACGCCCTTCGCTCCGCCCAGGCGGCGGAGCAGGAAGGCCGGCTGCTCCAGCCAATAGGCCGAGAAGGTGTCCGGCAGAAGGTGGATCGCCCGCAGGGCGTTGTCGAAGCTCGGCTCGTGGCGCAGCACGTCGGGCTTCGCGGAGCCCAGCCAATGCTCGTCGAAAGCCACCGCGAGCCGTTCGGCCAGCGAGGACCGGGCGGGAAGGGTCTCGGCGGCGTCCTCTGTGGCATCGTCCGCCTTGTCCACCCGGAGATGCCTCTCCAACAGGACCAGGAACTCGCCCCAGCGTTCGCGGTCGGCGGCCAGAATCGATTCCCCGTCCGTCGGCCCCCACGCCTTCGCCCACCGTCCCGCCCGCCGTTTGGCGATCTCCGCCAAGCCGTTCCCCAGCAGCTTCCGGCGCTCCGGATTGGTCGACAACGGTCGTCGCGTTCCCAGCAACTCGCCGATGAGCGGGGCCAGCGCTTCCGACGTCACTTGGTGGATGTGGTCCGCCTGGAAGTAAGCCGATCCCACCGCCGCGACCGCGGCGTCCTCGATGCGCTGGCCGCGCTCACGCAGCAGCCCCAGATTGTGTTCATGGACCGACAGCAGATGGTGCAGCGCGTCGGCGACCGGGCGGCGGTTCCGGCGCACGAAGCCGCTCACCATGCTTTCCCAGCCCGCGTCTTCCAGCACGTGGTCCGGGAGGGCGCCCGGTTTGTGCTGGTCCAGCGTCACGGCGACCGCGTTGCACAGTCCCTTGAACATGGCGTCGATGGGGCCGCCCCGCCAGCGCTCCTGAAGCCTTCTCAGCACGCCGGACTCGGCCTCCGTGTAGAGACCCAACTCGACCCGCATCTGGAACAGGGACGGCGGCATGTCCATGATCCTGGCCTGCCCAGCCGCGTCCTCCGTCTCCGGCCATTCCTCCAGTTCCTTGACGGTGTCCCGCGCCCACCGCTCGGCGCGGGGGTCGAGCAGCATCAGCGATTCCTTCACCGTCGTCGCAAGGGCATCGAGGGCCTTGGTGAAATGGAGCCAGTGGACCTTGAGATCCTTTTCGAACAGCATCACGCGGGTGACGCCTCGGGGCGCGTCCGATGGGCCGGCGCCGACGCGGGCCTGCAACTCGGCCCGCCACGCGTTTCGGATCTCCTCGTCCAGCAGGTCGTACAGTCTGCGCGCCTTGTCCATCCGCTCGGCCGGCGCGTGGTCCAGCTCCCTCAATCCGGGGGCCTCCTCGCGGATGCGGGCGATGATCTGTTCCTGCCGGATCAGGGAGGCGCGCTGCATGTCTTCGCGGCTGGCCTTGACGTGGGCGATCCAGGCCTTGAACAGCGTCGGCTCCTGCCGGACCCGTTTCCCTTCGGGATCCCAGTGGACGGACAACTGCGACAGCAGGGCGGCGCGGGAGACGAAAGGGGTGAGGTTTCCCCCGGCCCGTTCCTGGAAACGCCGGAACAGGGCCGCCTGCAACCCGCGCGTGACCCGGTCGGGATCCCCGAGGTCCAGCCGGATGACCGAGGCGGTGGAGAAGACATACTCGCGCGCCCTTTCCGATTTCAGCGAATCGCTGTCGGTGTCGGCGTTGCGCCCGCTGCTGTCGAGCACCCGCCGCACGTCCCTGCGCCGCTGGGCGACCAGGGTCTCGGCCATGCGCAGGCAGCTCGTGTCGGTCAACGTGGTCGTGATGTTGGCGTCGTTGGAGGTCCCGCCCGCCGGCTTGAAGGCGCCGTACAGGAAGACGTTGTCGAAGGCGCTGGGGGCGCCCGCCGTCCGATCCAACGAATAACCGTTCGGCCCGAGTTGGTAGAGGACGCTCAGGCGTTCGGTCGGCGGAATGGACCAGTTCTTGTACGCCTTCAGTTCCTTGAGGGCGGCGTAGCAGTTCGGCAGGACTCGCCCGGAGGCGGAGGTGTTGACGAAGGGCTCGGCCAGCAGAAAGGACGCCGAGATCGAGCAGTTCGGGACGAAGTCGCGCAGCAGGAAGGCGATGTCCCAGAACATGCCCGCCCCCGTGCCCCCCGCCAGCGAGCAGACCAGATGGACGTTGAGCGTCTTGTTCGTCTCCACCCCTTCGTCCAGGCTGAAGGCGACCTTCTGGGCGGCGGTCTTCAGCTTTTCGAGGATCTCCTTGACCTCGTTGCAAAGGCCGATCCGGCCGAGCGGGCGGCGCTGGCTGGCGCCCTTGGTTCCCTTCTGTCCGGACCCGAGCAGGCCCAGCGTTTCCTGGTCCGCCTCGGGGAGCCAGTCGAAATAGGCCCAGGTGCCCTTGTCCTTGACCTCCCGCGCCCGGTTGTGCCCGGTTTGCAGGAGCGTGTTGAGGGTGTTGCCGACCCCCTCGGTCGGGATGAACTGGAACGCCTTTTCCAGGCGCGGCAGCCGTCGTGTCTGGGCGCTCCAGCCATCCTGCCCGCCGCTCGGCGTCGGCAGCACATGGGTGTCGATCTGCGCCTCGTCGTCGGAGGTGCTGTCGATGTCGAAGGCCAGCAATTGGATCAGGTTGTCCCTCATCGCCGCGGCCAGGGCGGTGTCGCCGCCGCTGGTGGCGAGCCAGCGCATGAACCGCAGCGTCCGCACGCCGGTTCCGCCCAGGCCGATGAACAGGGCCGGGCCGTAGGTCTTGTCGGAAGCAGGCCGGCTGTCGATGGGGCTCATTGGGCATCTCCGGGAAGGCGCGCGCTCTGCAGCGCCGGCGGGGCCGGCGGAGAGGCCTGGGTCTTGTTGTTGTAGGGGGCGTTCTTCGGGTTGAACGGCGACAGCCAATTGCTGACCGCCCAGCCCAGCGCGACCACCAGCACGACGGTCCCCATGGCCGTCGGCAGGAAGCCACGGCAGAAGCGCCGCGCGATGAAGCGCGGGTACTCGACGTAGCCGCTGGCCTTATGAACCAGCACCGCCGCCCTCCACGTCACAATGAGGTGATATTCGAGGAAGACCAGCACGATGGAGGCAGCGGCGATGCCGAGACCGATGAAGATGGTGCCCTGGCTGTAGCCGTATCCGATGATGCCATGGGAAATCACAGAGTAATTCGTTAATAAAATAGCCCCGATCAGCGCGACAATGCTGGGGGAAAAACTCTCTATCATGTTTATCCATGCCCGACCTTTCTTCACGAGTTCGGGGAGGTTCACGATCACGTCCTTTACGGCGGACAGACTGAAGTGGTTGATGTTTCCAAAATACATCAGCAGGACGATGATGAAGAAGACCGCCATCGCAACGACGGCCGTTATCATGGCCAAACCGGCGTTCATCCAGATCTCGATGGGCTCGACGGTGAGCGGGTGCTTGCGCGTCGCTTCCTTGACGTGAAGGGTGGTGGAACCGAACTGGATGGTGGGATTCTTGACCGTGATGTCACCTTCCAGGTACCAGCCCAGAAGCAGTTCCGTTTCGAGGCCCATCAGGATTTCCGGCCGCAGGACTTCGACCCTGTGCGCCTGCGAATCGTCCGAGGGTCGCAGATCCGCGTAGAAGGCCATGTTCTCCAGCGCGCTTTGGCGCTGGCGCTTCACCTTGACCGTGGCGCGGACGACCGTGTAGGGCGGGTTGCCGATCTGCACGCGCTGGATCAGGCTGTCCTGCACGGTGAACTCGAAGCTGTCCATTTTCAGCGGACCGCAGTTGGTGTCCGGCGCGTTGGGGGGCACGCCCGGCCGGGACGTCTCGTCGAACGGACAGAGCAGCAAGGACTGCTGGCCGTAGGCGGCGTTGAACAGGGGATCGGGCAGCGCCTGGGTCTTCGCCTCCTCGCCCAGGGCCGGCTTTCCCCCGGTTGTGCCGGTCGTCGGCTGGACCGTCTTTTCCTCTTGCAGCAAGACCGTCCCCAGCCGGCGGGAAACGTCGCGGGTCCACAGATCCACGGCCGTCACGCGGTTGGGGACCGTGCCGGTGTTGACGAGCCGCAGGTTGATCGCGGTGGAGCCTTTGGGGATCTGCTCGAGCGGATCCGGGCTGAGGGACAGCCTGACCGGGGAAGGAAGCGGGATCGTCACCAACCTCCCGGCTCCGACCGCGCAGGTCGGCGGGGTCTGGGTCTCCTCCAGTTGCGAGCGGGCGCACACCCAGACCGTCCTGGGCTGCGCGTCGAGACCGGCGTCGGGCTTTTTCAGGACCCGGTTGTGATCCGGCTCCAAGAGAACCTCCACGCTTCTCGTCTGCTTGCCCGGCACCGGCGTGGGGGTCAGCGGCTTTGCCTTCAGAGGGGTGGAGGTGGAGTCGAGAGCGGAGGTGGCGAGCCAAGCCTCCTGGAAATACAAGGTGTGGTCGGATTCATTGTACAGATCGAGAACGAGCTTGCCCTGGCTGATGGTGCCGTTCTTGAGCTCCAGGGACACGCGGTCCAACGCGGTGACGGGGAAGCTTTCAGGCTGGGCGTTCCGGTCCTGCCCGGCCTCGACCAGCAGGGCGGTCTGCCGGAGCGCCGGGTTGATGGTGGGGAGGAGACTTTCGGGTATGGGCAGGACGAGCCTGGCTTCGGCCGGTTTGCCGCCCGGCACGGAACCTTCGACGGCTTGAGGCGACTGCAACTTGACCTCGACGCCGCCGGCGGCGCCATCGGCGCCGAAGCGCACGGCCTGTATGGTCGAGCGGCTCGACGCCGGGTTGCGGACCGTGGCGATGAGGGCGATGGACTGGTTCGGCCCGCCGGCCCCGAAATGCGCGTCCCCCACCCGGAGCGGCTGCTTGCCGGGCATGTTCTCGATGGGGATGGCTTCCTGGCTTTCCAGCCCGTCCTGATCGACGAGCTTGAGCGCGAGCGGGCGCCGTTCCGCCAGTTCCCCCAGATCCTTGAACGGCACGGGGACGCGGATCTCGAAGGGAGCGGCGCGGCCGCCCTGCGGCAGGCGCGGGATCATGACGGATTGGGAGCCGAGCGCGATCTTGACCGGGCTGGCTTCGCCGCCGGCGGCGTTGAGGCGCAACGCGCTGAGGCGGCCGTTGAAATGCCCTTCGTTGGCCACGCCGATGCGCAGGTCGAGAAGCTCGCCGTCGTTTCCGTCCACCCGTGCCGACACCGGCTTCAGCAGCATGCGTTCCGGCCGCTGGCGCGTGATGGCGACGCGGTCGGAAAGCTTGCCGGACAGGCTGTCCCTGATCGCTCCCATCAGGGGGCGGCCTTCGGCCAGCGCTTCCGCCACCACCGGCGACGCCGGGAAGGGAAAGGACGTGCTGGCCTGGGCGGCCTTGACGATGGCGGAGGTGGAGAGGGTGTCCAGCAGACGCTTGTCGTCGCCGTAGTAGATTTCAAGGTCGGTCACGGTGCGCACCGACGGATCCGGGCTGCGCATCCCGACCTGGAGCGACCACTCCCGGCCGTTCGACGAGATGGCGGTGATGTCGGTGACGATCGCCGCGCCGTAGCGAGTCGCGTCCATGGACACCGGCTTGGCCCAGGCCGAATTTCCCCTTTCGTCCTCCGACCGCAGCGTCATGTACACGGGCCGTCCTTCGTCGAGGGCGCTGGTGAGGTCCGAGGATTCGAGCGTCAGGGGCGGAAGCTCCACCTTGGCGCCGGTGTCCAGGAAGTCGGTCTGGGGCGCGAAGATCTGGCCCAGATCGGCGCCGCCGTCGGGGGAGCTGGAAAAGGCGACCTGGATGGGCTTCCGTCTCTTGCCGCTTTCGTTGGCCAGAGGCAGGGTGAGCCGGTAGGGCTTGTCGGCGGCGAAGCGCTTGGCGGTGACTTTCCCCGTCACCTGCGGGGGGGTGTCCTCGTACGCCTTGATGAACGCCTTGACCGGCCGGGTGTTGCCGCGGTTGGACACGCTGACCGGGATGCTGAACATGGCCATGAAGGGGGCGGCGTCCGCGCCGGTCAACTCCACTTCGACCTTGCGCTGCTCGCGCGGCAGGACGAGAGGAGGGCGGGGAAGGCGGCTTTCCTGGGCGCCCCCCGCCTTCGAATCGTTCCGGTCGCGGTGGAAGTTGAAGCCTTCCAGCGAGATCGGCCGGTCGGTTCCGTTGACGACGCCGAGGGTGCAGCCGACGGTCTTCTGCGCCGGATCGCGAAAGCACAGGCTTGCCTTCTCGTCGATCCTGAGGCCGTTTCCGGTGGCGTCCTCGACGATCTGGTTGAGGCGCTTGACGAATCCCGAGAGCTGCTGCTTGTAGAGGTCGAAATCGACCGTCTCGATGGAGAGCGGGGCGTTCTCCATCGCCTTCAGGGTCCAGCGCTCGTTGAAGGCGCGCGCGACGCAGGCGTCGTAGGCCGGGTTCCGGGTGACGGCGGGGGCGACTCTCAGGCCGATGAACACGACCGGGTAGCCGCTCTCCCGGTCGCCGTTGAACTGGTTCACGAAGGTCGCGAGATCGCCCAGCGGCGCGCGCAGGCGGGTCTGGTGCGCTCCGGTCGGAAAGCTCAGATAGTCGCAGACATCGGCCTTCGCGTTGCCGGGCGCCCTCTTCCGCGAGGGGCGCAGCTTTTCCGCCTCTTCCTGGATGAAGTCGCTGGCGATGAGGACCATGTGCAGATGGCCGTCCGAGCGCGACCACTCGGCGGCGCTCTTTTTGATGCTCTCGAACAGCGGACCGAAATCCGTGGTCTTCACCGCATCGCTTTCGTCCAGAAGGCGGTCGAGGGACGCGGCCAGTTCGGCGCGCGCGCTGTTGACGGTCAGCGCGTATTTGTCCCTGACCGTCGCGCCGCCGAAGGTGGAGACGGTGATCCGGCTGCCCACCCGGATCAAGGGCATCGCCCGATCGCCGGAACCGACGGGCTCGTCGACCAACCCCTTGATCATCGCGACGATGGTCTTGTGCGGCGAGGCTTCGTTCCTCGGATTGAAGACCGAGCCGGAGCCGTCGATGTAGACATGCAGATCGATGGGCGGGAGATCCTGGGCTTCGGCCAGGGGCGTCCAGAAGGCCATCGCCGTCAGGATCGTCAGCATGGCGAAGCAGCGCCGCGGAAGACTCCCGCGGATCCATCCGTGCGATGACATGGGCATGAAACTCCGTGCTGTCTGCGCGAGACGTCAGCGTCGCGGTTTCTTGAGTTGCATCTGAATCGTGGTGGACGTGCAGCCGAGCAACCGGGCGACGACGTCCACGTCTTCGACCAGGGCCATGAACCGTTTGATGCACGAAGGTGGCGGTGTGCTGTATCTCCCCGAATCCCTCCAGCCCAGCCGGGAGTTGACCAGCGTTCGGGCAACGGCCTGGGCGGTGTAGACGCCGTTCGCCGCCGGGGGGCCGGAGGCGACGGACCTCACGAGTTGCCGCAAGTCCTCCTTGCTGGACGGCCATTTCAGCACCTCCAGCAGCGCGAAGACTTCAAGAGCGAAGCTGTGCGGCAAGCGTTCCGCCTCAAGGTAGTGAGTGACCAGCGCCTTGAGAGCGTCGTGACGTGTGTGGAGGAGCGGCACTTGAACGTGTCGAGTGGAAAGAATTGCAAGAAGATTAGGAAGAAATTTATCAGGATATTCGAGAAATTTTATGTCATTGCAATGCGCTATGATAAATGAATTAGACTGATTAAGATCACCCATGCAAAACTTATACAGAATATTTTGAGAATTATTGTCAATTTTTTCGATGTCATGCAACACAATCAAGACCCCATTGTTTAAATCCGTCTCAATGACATTTTTACGTAAATTGGATATATAATTTTTTTTGGCGCTGTGTGATCCGTGCTTTTCGGCCAAGGCTTGGATCACATCGTCCGCTCCGCTGTCCCTCAGCCCGCTGACCAACACGAATGACTGAGACGCCGAAACATCGTCGATTTGGTTGGACAGGTCGGCGGTAAAACCAAAAGCTCTCGTGGGAGGGAGCTTGGCAACAGGCGATGAGGACGATGCGGCAATGTTTGAGGTGTCCATGGGCCAAACCATGAAAAATTTTATGGTCATAATGACAAATTATTTTAAAAATACAAGTAATTATATTGCATGCCAATGTATGATGTTTTGACTGAGGCAATAATTATTCTTATTTAACGACATAAATCCGTGTGAATATATTATAAATATTTTGGTTTATCTGAAGTATTTTTTGCAGCTGATGCTTAAAAAATAAATTTCTCTATAGCTTTAAAGAATACAGATATTTCCCTCAAAAAACGCTTTTTCTCCTTTCCCGAAAGCATGAGGGTTGTAGTTTCTAATAACGTGCCCTTTTTTGCATGCAACGCCTTCCATAGCCGGCGGGATCGTGTCGCGGGTGTGAACCAAATACCTCTGGCATGATCCCGACTTTTTGAGCCTGCCGTTGTCGGTCCGGTTGCCTTTGCTGGCGCCGCTCGGTCGGGCCTCTGCGAAAGGGCGCTTGAGCGTGCCGGCTGTGATGCCGCAGAATGACCATGGACTCCCCAACGACACGCTTGGAGGGATGTCATGAGCAAGCCTGCGGTCCTGTTCGCGCTTTGCCTGATTGCCGCCGGCGACGCGCGGGCCGAGGATGGATACCCGACCGCCGCGCGCGTCGATTACGTCCTGGGCTGCATGGCGGCCAACGGCCAGAGTCAGGAAGCGATGCGCAAATGCTCCTGCAGCGTCGACGAGATTGCGGCCCGCTTTCCCTACGACAAGTATGTGGCCGTCGAAACCGCCCGCGTCATGCAGGACGCGCCGGGCGAACGCGCCTCGCTCGTGCGGGGGGCGGCGTGGATCAAGGATCTTCAGGAGGAGTTCCGGCAGATCCAGGTCGCCGCGGACCTCAAATGTTTCTGAGTGCCTCGTCATCGCCAAGTTCCTGCAAGGGCCCGGCTGCAAGGGGGTGACGTCGATGCTTCGCGAATGGATGCACGCGGCCTGCTTGGCGCTGGCCGTCCTGTCGTCCGACGCGGCCCAGGCCGCGGACCCCACGCCCCTGCGTCTCGGGCTGGTGACGTTCGGCACGGCCGGTTGGGAGGTCGACACCATCGGGCGTCATGGCTTCGCCGCCTCGGCCGGTCTGGATCTGCGGGTGATCGAGCTTGCCAACCCGGAGGCCGGGAAGATCGCGCTGATGAGCGGCACCGTCGACCTGATCGTCACCGACTGGATTTGGACGAGCCGTCAGCGCAACGACGGGACGCGCCTCGCCTTCCTCCCGTTCTCGACCTCGGTCGGATCGCTGATCGTCGGACGGGACGCGCCGCTGGCCTCCTTGGCCGACCTGCGCGGCCGCCGGATCGGCGTGGCCGGCGGTCCGCTGGACAAGAACTGGCTGCTGCTTCGCGCCCTCGCCATCAAGGAGCACGGCTTCGATCCGGCGCGGGACGCGCAGCCGGTGTTCGCGGCTCCCCCGCTGCTCAATCAGCAGATGAGCGCCGGGCAACTCGACGCGGTGCTGAACTACTGGCCTTTCGCGGCGCGGCTGGACCCACGGACGCACCGGCGTCTGCTCGACGTCGACCAGGTTGCGGCCCGGCTCGGCGTGGCGGGCGAGACGCCGGCGCTCGGCTATGTCTTTCGCGACGACTGGGGTCGGGAGCACGCCGACGCGGTCGCCGCCTTCTTCCGCGCCACCTTGCAGGCCAAGGAGACGCTGCGCGCCTCGGACGACGCGTGGGAGCCGCTGCGGCCGCTCATGCGCGCGGAGGACGAGCGCGTGTTCGCGGCCTTGCGCGACGGCTACCGCGCCGGCATTCCCTCGCGCTGGGGGCAAGCGGAGAAGGACGCCGCCGCCGCGCTTTTCGGGATCGTCGCGGAACTGGGCGGTCCCGCTCTGGTGGGGGAGGCCGGGCGGTTGGCCGAAGGCACCTTCTGGCCCGACGCGTCCATTCCCGACTCCCGCTGAGCGCCGCCCATGATGAAAGCCGCGCAGCGCGGGCTGTCGTTGCTCTTGCTGCTGGCGTGCTGGCAGCTTGCCGCCGACACCGCCGGCAGCCGCCTGCTGCCGCCGCCGTCGGATGTGCTCGACGCGATCCTGCGCGGTGTGGCGAGCGGCGAACTGCCCCATCATCTGGCGGTGACGCTGAGGCGGGTGGCGGCGAGCTTCGTGGCGTCCATGGCGGTCGGCACCGCGATCGGCATCGCGCTCGGCCGTTCGACGGTGCTGGACCGTCTGTTCGACGGCTGGCTGGTGCTGTTCCTGAACCTGCCGGCGCTGGTGGTCATCATCCTGTGCTTCGTCTGGTTCGGGATGGTGGAGGCGACCGCCATCCTCGCCGTGTCGATCAACAAGATCCCCAACGTCGCGGTGATCCTGCGGGAAGGCGCGCGGACCCTCGACCGGGATTTTCTCGACGTCGCGCGGGTGTACCGGTTGGGGACCCTGCGCACGCTGCGGCACGTGGTGTTGCCTCAGCTCGCCCCGTACGTCCTGGCGGCGGCCCGGACGGGGCTGGCGCTGATCTGGAAGATCGTTCTCGTGGTCGAACTGCTGGGGCGCAGCGACGGCGTCGGATTCCAGATCAATCTGTATTTCCAACTCTTCGACGTGACCGTCATCCTGGCCTACACCTTCGCCTTCATCGCGGTGGTGCTGGCGATCGAGCTTGCCGTGCTGCAGCCGCTGGACCGGCGCGTGGGGCGCTGGCGGCGTTAGCCGCGCCGAACCGGTGGGGCGTCCCGGCTCCCGTCACGTCTCCGGCTGCTGGCACCGCCAACGCCGCACGCGCCAGTTCGGATGATCCATTTCCCATTGCACCGCACTGACGTAACCGTTGCGCGTGCAGGACATCACATTCGAGAATTTGGAAGAGAAAGCCGGGCGCTCGATCGAACACTCTTCCGGGTTCGACATCAAGCATACAACCAGAACCAGTTCGAACATGCATCACCATGTCTCAAGAGATTAAAACAATCACTGACTGTGAACAGCGCTCCGCATCTGTTTTGGTGAGCCTGTCCACTTTTGAAATAACATTCATTCAGCCAAAATGTCCATCGATGAGAATCTGAATATTGAAGGAAACTGTTCCTGGACGAAATTCGCCATGCTTGAACTTGGCGCTTGGCATTTCTGGCGGGACCTTAAGATGTTGCGATGCAATAGAGATATTCCGGTGTTCAGTATATTCATTTCTGAATCGGACTAAACATGAAGGCTATATTACCACCTAATAGGGTTATGCCTGAAATCGAAGATGACATCTGTATTCGATGGCATGGCCTTTACATAAGCGGCTCTTGACGATGACTCTTTGTTAATATAGGGTTGAGTTCTTAATTCCTTAAATTGGCGTGCAGCGATCCGAGCGGAAACGCGACTTGGTGCTGTGAATGCTGTTCCGCATCCAGACCCATCGGCCTTCCGATAGCGTTAAGCGCCAACAATTGGGAGGGAACGCATGGAGGCCTTGTCCCGATGGGCGCTGGCCCTGGCTGCCATCCTGGCCGCCGGGTCCGCGCATGCCAACGACAGCGTCATGAAAAACCAGTCGGATCCGAACAACTGGGCGTCGCAGCTCGGCAACTACGCCGGCCAGCGCTACAGCCCGCTCAACCAGATCACCACGGACAACGTCAAGAATCTCCAGGTCGCCTGGACCTTCTCGACCGGCGTCCTGCGCGGTCACGAAGGGGGGCCGATCGTCATCGGGGACGTGATGTACATTCACACCCCGTTTCCGAACAAGGTTTTCGCGCTCGATCTGAAGAATCCGGGCCGCATTCTCTGGAAGTATGAATCGGTCCAGGATCCCAACGTCATTCCGATCATGTGCTGCGACACCGTCAACCGCGGCGTCGCCGTCGCGGACGGGAAGCTCTTCCTGGCGCAGGCGGACAACACGCTGGTCGCGCTGGACGCGGCCAGCGGGAAGGAGCTTTGGAAGGCCAAGAACGGCGACCACACCAAGGGCGAATCGCTGACCGCCGCGCCGCTGGTGGTGAAGGACAAGGTGTTCGTCGGCATCAGCGGCGGCGAGTTCGGGGTGCGCGGCCACCTGACCGCCTACGATACGACCAGCGGCAAGATGCTGTGGCGGGCCTTCTCGACCGGTCCCGACGCCGACGTCAAGATCGACCCGGCCAAGACCATGATGATGGGCAAGCCGCTCGGGCAGAAGGATCTGGGCGTCAGCACATGGCCGGGCGACGAATGGAAGCGCGGCGGCGGGACCACCTGGGGCTGGTACACCTACGATCCCGAGCTGAACCTGATCTATTACGGCACCGGCAATCCCGGTTCCTGGAACCCGACCCAGCGCGCGGTCGACAAGGATCGGAACAAGAGCGACAACAAATGGTCGATGACCATCTTCGCGCGCGACCCCGACACCGGCGACGCGAAATGGGTTTACCAGAAGACGCCCTTCGACGAATGGGACTTCGACGGCGTCAACGAGAACATCCTGGCCAACATCAACGTCAACGGCCAGCCCCGCAAGGTTCTGGTCAACTTCGACCGCAACGGCTTCGCCTACACCATCGACCGGGCGACGGGCGAGTTGCTGGTCGCCCAGAAATACGACCCGACCGTCAACTGGGCGAGCGAGGTCGACATGACAACCGGGCGGCCGAAGGTCGTCGACAAGTACAGCACCTTCGCCAACGGCGAGGACAAGAACTCGACGGCGGTCTGCCCGGCGGCGCTGGGCACCAAGGACCAGCAGCCGGCGTCCTTCTCGCCGGACACCGGGCTGTTCTACGTGCCGACCAACCACATCTGCATGGATTACGAGCCGTTCTCGGTGGCGTACACGGCGGGCCAGGCCTATGTCGGGTCGACCGTGTCGATGTACCCGACGCCGAACTCGCATGGCGGGATGGGCAACTTCATCGCGTGGGACGCGGCGGCGGGCAAGATCGTCTGGTCGCGGCCGGAGCGCTTCGCGGTGTGGAGCGGCGCGCTCACCACCAAGGGCGGCGTCGCCTATTACGGCACGCTGGAAGGCTACATCATCGCCGTCGACATGAAGGACGGGAAGGAGCTGTGGCGGTTCAAGACGCCGTCCGGCATCATCGGCAACATCAACACCTACACCCAGGGCGGCAAGCAGTACATCGCCGTGCTGTCGGGGGTCGGCGGCTGGGCCGGGATCGGTCTGGCGGCGGGGCTGACCCAGGAAAGCGGGGCGAACGCGTGGCACGAGGCCGTGCATCCCGGCCATCGGCCCGGCACGGTGGCGACCGCCGGCCTGGGCGCCGTCGGCGCCCACGCGTCGCTGGGCGAGTACACCCAGCTCGGCGGCGTGCTGACGGTCTTCCACGTTCCCGACCAGAAGTGAGACACGCGGGAGCCCCCGGCTTTTTGAAAGGCCGGGGGCTTTCGTTTCTTCCAGGGGGCTCCGGTCAAGGGGCTCCGGTCCGGCGAGGATCCCGATGACCACGAACACCAGACTTCGCGTGTTTCTTGCCCTGGTCCTGTCGGGCGCCCTGTCGGGCGCCGTGGCCATCGGACCGGTCGCGGCGGACGACGACGCCCCGGCCGGCCCGGACGGGGTGCCGACCTACATCGTCAGGGACGGGCAGGTGGACAAGGGCACCTACAACGGCTTCCGCCGCTTCCATTCCGTCTGCCACACCTGCCATGGCTTCGACGCCAGCGGGTCGTCCTTCGCGCCGCCGCTGGTGGATTCGCTGAAACGCCTGGATTACGACCAGTTCAAGGAGGTCGTGATCAACGGCCGCCAGAATCAGGGCGCCACCGGGGACAAGGTGATGCCGTCCTTCGGGCTGGATCCGAACGTCGTGATGCATCTGGACGACATCTACCGCTACCTCAAGGCCCGCGCCGACGGCGCGCTGCCCGGCGGGCGCCCGCAACGGCTGGGCGGTTGAGGGGGGAGGCGTCATGACGGTTTTCCTCCGGTTGCGGAGCTCGGCCGCCGTGGCCTTCGTCGCGCTGGCCGTCACCCTGTCCGTCCATCCGGCGACCGCCATCGAGGCCGCCATCGGAGTCGATGGCCGCGAGGCCGTGCGGATCTGCGCGGACGCCAATCTGCTGCCCTTCTCCAACGACCGGCTGGAGGGGTTCGAGAACGAGATCGCCCGCCTGATCGGCGAGGATCTCCAACGGCCGGTGGTCTATTTCTGGTGGCCGCAGACCATCGGGTTCGTGCGGAACACGCTCCGCGCCCGGCAGTGCGATCTGGTCATGGGCACGGCCTCGGGCGAAGAGCAGATGCAGAACACCAACCCCTATTACCGGACCGTCTACGCCCTGGTCTACCGGACCGCGTCAGGAATCCGGGCCGAAAGCTTGGCGGATCCGTCGTTGAGGGAAGCCCGCATCGGCATCGTCGAGCGGACGCCGGCCGCCACCCTCATGCGCCGCTACGGCCTCACCAAGACCGAGCCCTACCAGCTCAACACCGACACGCGCGCGAACAACCCGGCCAAGGACGCCATCGACGACGTGGCGAGCGGGCGGACCGACGCGGCGGTGATCTGGGGGCCGATCGCCGGCTATCACGCGGCCCGGCGGGCGGAACCGCTGACCGTCGTTCCCCTGGTGAAGGAGGCGGCGGTGTCCCACCTGCAATTCGACATCTCCATGGGCATTCGGGCCGACGAGCCGGAGTGGAAGCACTGGCTCAACGGCTTCATCGCGCGGCGGCAGGCCGACATCGACGGCATCCTGCTGCGCTACCACGTTCCGCTGGTCGCTCCCGACGGCACCCTCAAGACGGCGGCCAAGGAGCCGGCGGGGTCCCGGACGGCCAACTGACGGGGCGTCAGTCCAGATGAGCGGCGATGGCGCGGGCGAGACGGCCGAGCCGCTGCTCCAACCGCACCGGCTGGTCGCACATGGCGCTCTGGTAGCGCCGCCGTTCGTCGAGGATCCGCCGCTGCCACGCGATGTCGGCCGCCAGCGCCTCCGCCTCGGGAGAGGTCTGCGGAAGCTCCCGCAGGCGGGTCAGCCCTTCGTCGATGCGGTCGAGCAGGGCGTGCTGCTGGCGGGCGTAGCGCTGGATCGCGCCGATGGTCTCGCCGCGCTCGCGGTTGAGCGCGTCGAACACGGCGGCGAACAGGACAGTGAGGACCTCGTTGCGCTGGGCGCTCAGCGTGTCGGCAAAACGGCCGATGGCCGCCTCGGTCCGGTCTTCGTCGGCCGAACGGTCGAGCGCCTGCTTCAGAACGGGCTCCAGGCCGGGAACGTCCCGCCACGCGCCCTCCTTCCCCTCGACCGGGTCGCCGGCCCAGATCTGGCCGGGGGACAAGGTCGGCACCAAAATCTGGACGCAGGGCCAATCCGGGTCGCGCCCGGCCGCCGTGGCGGCGGGCGGCGCGGCCAGCGCCCATGTCAGGCAGGTCAGGCCGAGAAGGGGCAGGGTCAGTCGGGGGGACATGCTGTGAGAGTGGCGAAGAACCGGCGTCCTTGGCTAGTTTCTCTTTCGGGTGGGAGGCGGAACCGATGAGGGGATGGGCGCTTGCCGCGGCGCTGGCGGTTTTTCTTTTCGCGGTTTCCGCCGCGTCGGCCGAGCCGCCGGCGCGGCTGCTGCTGTTCGACCTGGAAATCCTCGACACCAGCGGCGAGGGCGCGCATCCCGACCACGCCGGGCGGCTGGAGCGGATGACCGGCGTGCTGCGCGACGGCTTGGCGGCGTCGGGCCGCTACGCGGTGACGCTGGCCCGCGACTCCGCCATCGCCGCCGCGCTGCCCGCGTCGGTGCGCTCCTGCAACGGCTGCGAGGTCGATCTGGGGCGGAGGGAGGGCGCCGGGATCGTGGCGACGGGCGTCGTCCACAAGACCAGCACCCTGATCCTCACCATGGAGATCGTGCTGCGCGGCACCGGCGACGGACAGCCCGTCGCCGTGGGCGTCGCGGACATCCGGGGCGACAACGAGCGGTCATGGCGGCACGGCGTCGAATGGCTGCTGCGTCACCGTCTTCTGGCCCCGCCGCCGTGATCGCGGGAGCGACCCTCCTTACTTCGGTTGCGGGGTGGTGGAGCCGCTGCCGCCCTGGGTGACGGAGCCGCCGTCCATCACGCCCTGCCGCTGCCCGGCCAGCGAGTTGTCCGGCAACGCGCCGGTCGGGGCGGAGGACGAGCCGGACGTGCCGGGGGACGCGCCCTGGTCTCCGGTCTGCGGGGTCTTGCCGCCGGTCATGGCGCCCTGCCGCTGCCCGGCCAGCGAGTTGTCCGGCAGCGTCCCGGTCGTCGAGGTGGAGCCCTGCGCGCCCGTCGTGCCGGAATTCATGGTGCCCCCGGTGGCGCCCCCCATGGTGCCGGAGGGCGACGACTGGGCCAGCGCCGGACCGGCCGCGACGAGCAGCCCGAAAGCCAGGGCGGACGCGAGGAATGCGTTGCGTTGAGTCCTCATGGGACGTTCCTCCAAATAGGGTGTTGGGAGGTTCGGCGTCTTGTTCGTGATGCGGACTGGCGCCGCCCGCGCGCGAAACCTCGATGGACGTTCAACAGGCGTCGGGGCCGTTGATCCCCATCCTGCGATCCCCGTCAGCCTCCGCCCTGTTCCGCCGGCCCGGCCCGGCGCGCCCAGAAGCCGCGTCCGGGGTCGTAGGCCAGGATCGCCCCGCCCAGGAACAGCGCCAGACAGCCCGCCACCACCAGCACCGCCGTCGCGTTCACGTCCAGGTACAGGGCGAAGCGGATCAGTTCGACCGCGTGGGTGAACGGGTTGAGTTCGGCGACCCACGCCAGGACCGGGCTGCCCTCGCGGATGCGCCAGATCGGGTAGAGGGCGGAGGAGGCGAAGAACATCGGGAAGATGACGAAGTTCATCACCCCGGCGAAGTTCTCCAACTGCTTGATGAAGGAGGAGAGCAGCAGGCCGAGCGCCCCCAGCATCAACCCGCCGAGCAGCAGCGCCGGCAGCGCCGCGACGTAGCCGAGCGGCGGCGGCCGCACGTCCCAGAACCACGCCACGGCGAGGAAGACATAGGCCTGGACGACCGACACCAGCACGCCGGCCAGCAGCTTGCAGACCAGCAGGTACCAGCGCGGCAGCGGGCTGACCAGCAGGGTCTTCATGCTGCCCATCTCCCGGTCGTAGACCATGGACAGCGAACTCTGCATGCCGTTGAAGAGCTGGATCATGCCGATCAGCCCCGGCACGACGTACTCCTCGTAGAGGATGTAGGTCTCGTAGGGCGGGATGATCGACAGGCCGAGCACCGCGCGGAAGCCGACCGCGAAGATGCCGAGCCAGACCAGCGGGCGCACCAGCGCCGCGAAGAAGCGCTCGCGCTGGTGCACGAAGCGCAGCCCCTCGCGCACCACGATGGCGCGCAGGCAGCGGCCCCAGATCGGCGCGGTCATCATGGAGCCCCCCCGCGCGGCGCCGCCGCGGCCGTCAGCCGGCCGAACGCCTCCCCCAGGGACACGCCGTCGGCTTCGGCGCGCAGTTCCGCCACAGGCCCGGCGGCGAGCACCCGTCCACGGTGCAGCACCACGACCCCGTCGTCGGCCCACGCCTCGTCGATCAGATGCGTCGCCCACAGCACGGCGAGCCCGCGTTCCCGGCAGAGCGCGTGCACATGGTCGAGAACCTGTCGGCGCAGCTCGATGTCCAGTCCCACGGTCGGCTCGTCGAGCAGCAGCAGGTCCGGGCGGTGCAGCAGGGCACGGGCGATCTCCACCCGCCGCCGCTGCCCGCCGGACAGGCTGCGCACCCGCTCGTCCGCGCGGTCGGCGAGACCGATGCGGGTCAACTCCTCGCGGGTGCTTTCGGTGATCCGTTTCGAGGACAGACCGTGCAGCCCGCCGTGGTAGCGCAGGTTCTGCAGGACGGTGAGGTCGGGGTCGAGGGTCGGCTGCTGGAACACCACGCCGATCCGCGCCAGCGCCCGCGCGGGATGCCGGCGCATGTCGACTCCGAACACGCGGATGCCGCCCGTCTGGTTGTTGTAAAGCCGGGTGATCAGCGAGAACAGCGTGGTCTTTCCCGCGCCGTTCAGCCCCAGCAGAGCGACGAAGCGCCCGGCCGGAATGGCGAAGGACACGCCGTCCAGCGCCTTGCGCTCCCCGAAGCGGTGGCTCAACCCCTCAACCTCCAGGACCGGAACCTCCGCCGGAACCGCCATCCCCGCGCCGCCGTCCGTCACGGCTTGACGATCACGCCCCACGGCGCGCCACCCACCGCCACCGACTTGATGACCCGGCCGCGCTCCATGTCCAGCACCGACACGTCGTTGCTGACTCCGTTCGTCGTGTAGAGGCGCTTCTCGTCCGGCGACAGCGCCAGATTCCAGACGCGCTGGCCGACGAGGTGGTAGCGCTTGACCTCGTAGGTCTCGGCGTCGATCTCGGCCACCCGGTTGGCCGGGCCGAGCGCCACGAAGGCCCGTTTGCCGTCGCGCGTCATCTGGATGCCGACCGCCTGGATCGATTCGCGCGGGACACCCTGGACGGCGAAGCGGATCTTGTGGACGACCTTCCGGGTGCCGAGGTCGATGACGCTGACCGTCCCGCCGATCTCGGCCGACACCCAGACGAAGCGCCCGTCGGCGGTGAAGCGCGCCACGCGCGGGCGGGCGTCCACCAGCACGTTGTCGGTGATCGTGTGCGAGGCGGTGTCGATGAAATGCGCCATGTTCGTGGTTTCGGAGGTGTTCACCAGGATCTTGCCGTCCGGGCTGATGCCCATGCCCTCCGGCTCGACGCCGACCTGGATTTCCCCAATGATCTTCTTGGCGGCGGTGTCCACCACCGACACCTTGTTGTCGTCCTCGTTGGCGACGTAGAGCAGGCGGCCCTGCGGCTCCAGCACGAACAGCTCCGGGTCGGGGCCGGAAGGCAGGCGGTCCACCACCTTCAGCGTCGCCACGTCGATCACGTCGACCCGGTTGTCGTCCCCCACGCAGACGTAGACGCGGGTCATGTCCTGGTTGAAGGTGATGCCGCGCGGGCGCCGCCCGACCTTGATGGTGGCCACCACCGCCAGCTTCTCCCCATCCACGACGGAGACGGTGTTGCTCTTTTCGTTGGACACGAACACGGTGTCGGCCCGCGCCGGTTCCGGGCCCGGCAGCGCGAGGGCGAACCCCAGCGCCGCCAGCGCGGCTCCCTTGACGATCGGCATGTGCACATCCTCCCTTCGGTGTCCGGCGCGGTTATCCGCGTCCGCTGCATTTGGTCTCCGGCTGGTCGTCGCCCAGCGTGTCGAGCTCCGAGAACTGGTGCAGGAATCCGGGTTGCGGCGACACCGACACCAGCGTGCGCGGCCCGGCGAGCAGCACGGGCTGGCGCAGCTGGCCGTCCCACGGGCGGAAGCTCAACCCCTGTCCCTTGAACGCCGGCAGGGTGAAGTCCGGCCCACGGATGTAGGCCGCCAGCACCGCCGGATCGGCCGAGTTGGTGCGCGTCGCCGCCTCGCCCACCGCGCGGACGGCGATCCAGGCCGCGTAGTCGCGGGGGCGCATCCAGCGTCCGGCCTGCCGCTCGAAACGGCTGTGCAGTTGCGTGGCCCCCCATTGCTCGTGCACCCGCGACCACGCGGTCGGCACCAGCCCGTGGGTGCCGACCACCGGCCGGGGCAGCCAGGTGCGGTAGGCGAGATACTCGCCGAACGCGTCCGCCTCGTCGGCGACCACCACCACGTCGTGGTCGCGTCCCTGGGTGAAGACGGGGATTTCCGACTGAAGGGTGACGTGGCCGGTGTCCACCCGGCGGTTGGCGTCCTCGAAGCTCCAGATCTTCTCCTCGACGATGCGGGCGCCATAGCGTTTGGCGGCGCGGCGCAAGGCCTCGGCGAAGGCGGCGTCCTCCGGCGCGCGGCCGACCACCAGCATCCAGTTCGACCAGCGCCGCAGCGCCAGATACTGCGCCAGCGCGTCGGCCAGCATCCGCCGGCTGGGCGCCGTGTGCAGCAGGTTGGCGCGGCAAAGTTCGTTGCGCAGTTCGTCGTCGGGCGCGCGGGCGTTGAGGATCAGCATCGCGCGCGCGTCGGGAAGCGCGGCGGCGGCCAGCAGGGCGTCGGCCCGCAGATCGGCGACGAGCAACCGGATGCCCTGGGCGGCGAGGCCGCGCACCGCCCCCTCGACGCCTTCGCCCTCCGGGACCGTCGCCTCCACCAGTTCGAAGCGCTGGTTGAGGAAGCGCCCGGTCGTGTCGTTGTCGACGACGGCGAGGCGCGCGCCCTGCACCCCTTCGTCCTCCACCACCGGTTCGAGGAAGGTGAGGGGAATCCTCGGTTCCTCCGCACGGGTCAGGTAGCCGATGCGGATCGTCAGCGGGTCGGCGGCCCCGGCGCCCCCCCAGGCGGAACCGGCGAGCAGAAGCGCGCAGGCGACGGCCAGCCGGCGAAGCGCCGTCATGCCACGCCCTCCAGTGCCGCCGCGTGCTCGCGCCGCAACGCCGACCGGAAGGCGTCGATCCGGTCCTCGTCGGCCCTGTCCTCGTCGCTCAACGCCACCGGGAGGTCGAGCAGCAGCCGGGTGGGCGGCCGCGACAGGAACAGGAGGCGGTCGGCCAGCGTGATCGCCTCGCGCAAATCATGAGTGACGAACAGCACCGTGGTCGGGTGGGCGCGCAGGATGCGGGTCAGCAGGCGTCGCAACGGCCGGGCGGTCGCGTCGTCGAGCGAGGCGAAGGCCTCGTCCATCAGCAGCAGGCCCGGCTCGACCGCGAAGGCCCGCGCCAGCGCCGCGCGGCGGCTCATGCCGACCGACAGGCGCGGCGGGTACACGGCGCCTTGCCCGTCCAGGCCGACCTCGCGCAGCCATCGGGCGACCCGCTCGTCCCGGTCCGGCCGGCCGTGCAGGACGAGGGCGAGGTTCTCGGCGACCGTGCGCCACGGCAGCAGGAGCGGATTCTGGAACACGTATCCCAGCACCGGCTCAGGGCCGCCCTCCTCCGTTCCCGGCAGGAGGACGCTCCCCTGGAAGTCCCGGTCGAGCCCGGCGACGATGTTCAGCAGCGTGGTCTTGCCGCAGCCCGACGGCCCGAGGATCGCGTGGAAGCGGCCCGCCGGCAGGGTGAGCCGGAAGTCTTCGAACACGCGGCGCGCCGCCGCTTTTCCCTGGCCGGGAAACCGCTTGGACCGGATGTCGACCGACAGGGGGCCGGAACCGGTTCCGGCTGGCCGACCCAGGGGTGCCGCGCCTTTGGTTTCTGAAAGGCATTCGATCATCGGGCGATCATCCGCCACTGCGACGCCGTTCCTTTTGCGACGCCTTTGCAACTATGGCATCGCAGCGGTACCCGCGCCACGTCCCGAACGGATGATCGCCGTTCCGATGCTCTTACGCAGCCTGTGCGCCCTTGCTCTTGGCCACATGGGCCGCGATGGCGTCCATCAGGGGCGGCGACAGGCAGTCGTAAGGCTCCAGCCCCAACTCCCGCAGGCGCGCGCGGACGGCCGGCATGTTTTCAGGGGGAGCGCCGGATTCGATGATCGAGGAGACGAACGCGGCGAATTCCGGCGCGCTCCACCCGCTCTTGTCCGACAGCTCGGTGTGGACGAAGTCGAGGCCGTGGAAGGGATGGTTCCTGTTCTCGATCCGGCCGTACATGTGGACGCCGCACTCGCGGCAGGCGTGGCGCTGGATGGTCGCCGAGGGGTCCACGACCTGAAGCTTGTCGGCGTTCGCCGTGACCTCGAGCTTGTCCCTTGGGACGACGGCCACCATGGAAAACAGCGAGCCGGCCGGCTTCCAGCATTTCGTGCAGCCGCACACATGGTTGTGCGCGGTGTTGCTCTTGATCGAAACCTCGACCGGGTTCTGCGTGCACTTGCAGTGCAGCCGGCCACCGGCAAAATTCGCGTCTCCCGGTTTGACGCCGTCGTCAACGGCCGGGTGGATCTTGATCCCGATGGTGTTCGCCATGTCGTTTCCTCCAATTTGCAAGATTTTGGCGGCGTGCACGCGTCATCAATCATGCCCTTCGGTGCGGGGTGTCCGGGGGAGCTTGGCGGCTCCCCGGCGGAACGAGGCTGCCGGGCTGGTCCGCAATGGTGGACGGCGCGGAGAAGCGGCTTCAGGGTGAGCCATCCGGGTCAGGCTTTCCAGGGAGCGTCAGGCGCTTCGCATGGGGCAGAGGGGGGACGTTCAGCCCAATCGGGCGTGGCTGCGAACCCGGTGTCCACACGCGAAAGGTCGTCCAGGGATCGCCGGACGATCGGAACCAGCCCGGCGACGAAGCCGCCGGGGAGGCCGAACACCTGGCGGAAGCGGTCGGCTTCGTAACCGCCCTCGCGGACGAGCCGGTCGGTCGGAACGTACAGGCTGGGACCCGCGAGATAGCCGGTCGCGATCCACCCCTCGGGCAGCAGCGGTTGGAGGATGGGCGACCATTCGCCGACCATCTCCCCCGTCATGGCGACCACGCCGCAGGTCTCCCCGAAATCCAGGCGCACGAAATCCAGGGCGATGTCCGGGCATCCGCCCGCGCCGTCCCCGACGAAGACGCGAGGGGAGCGGGCGCTGCGATGGGTCACGGCCGCGCCGCCGTTCACCGCCCCGGCGGCGCCGGCACAGGCCAGGGCGACCTGCGACAGCGCCTCGCCCCAGGCCCGGTAGCTTTCCAGCGTGAACGACGGCAGGACCGGGTTGAACGGCAGCATCTGCCCGACGAGGTCGCGCAGGGAGCGCGGGGCCGCGAAGGGAATGTCGGGAATGGCCGAACCGGCAAGGCCCGGAAGATACAGCACGGCGCACGCCTCTCCGAAGACGGCGCGCAGGCGGTTCCGCACCAGTCCGGGAAAATCGGCCGAGACGTGGTCCGGACGGGGATAGCGGTTGGCGTGGCAGGGGAAGGACCAGATCACCGCCCGCACGGCCGAGGCCGCGTCGCGCAGGACGATGCAGCGCAGCGTCGGATCGACCGTTCCGTCGCGGTGCGGGGCCATCGCGATCACCTTGCCGAAGCGCAGCCGCCTTTCGTGGCGCAGAGCCGAATAGTCGAGAACCCAGGCGGGGCGGCGGCGGTTGACGTTGAAGGGCGCGTGCCGCCGGGCATGGCCCACGGACAGCGCCGGCCCCGGCCGCGCGATCAGGCGCCGCACGGCCTCGCCGATCCGTTGGACGACCATGTCGCCATAGGCGGGATCGTAGGGACCGAGCCGGGGGATCTCCGGGGCCAGGGACGGCGCGTTGTGGGTGTGGGTCGCCACCAGGACCAGCCGCCGCGCCGGGATCCCGGCGGCCTCGGCAATGGCCGTGCGGACCGACGGGCCGACGAAGAGCGTGTCCACGCTTCCCAGCACCACGGGTTGCCCGTCGCGGTCGGCGAAGGCCGCGAGATTCGCTTCGAGCGGCGTGTCGATCCGGGTGAAGTCTCCCCGCCGGGCGGTGAAGCCGGCGAGGGGGGCGGGGTGGGACGGCGTGATGCCGACCGTGAGGACTCCGGCGCGCATGCCCCGGCCTCACCGCGTCGGGCTGGGCTGGGGGGCGGTCCGGGCGCCGGCCGGCTCCGCCCGCGCCCGGATGCGCCGGATGGCGACCGCGTTGAGCGTGAACAGGCCGACGTTGGCGACGACCTGGGCCAGGGTCAGCCCGGCGACGCAGCCCAGCGCCGACAACTCCAGCCGCCACGCGGCGGCGAGCGCGCCGGTGACGAGGAGCAGCCGCGCGGCCTCCCAGCCGGCCATCCAGTGGTTCAAACGGTAGATGTGCAGGCTTTCCGTGCCGTGCGCCCCGAGGCCGACGACGTGGGACAGCAGGATGACCCCGGCGAACGTCCCGGCCTGCTCCCAGTTCGCCCCGAAGACCAGTCCGAACAGTTCGCCGCCGAACCAGACCAGGACCAGCCCCGGCGTCATCAGCGCGAACAGCCCGGCGTTGAGGCACAGGAACAATTGCCACAGCCGCTTGGGATCCTCGGTCTGAAGCCGCGCCGCGTTGCCCCAGAAGACGTGGTTCACCGCCTGCCCGACCAGCGAGGCGGGTTGCCAGAGCACGCGCTGGGCCAGCGACCACTGCCCCGTCACGGCCAGCCCGTAGAGCGACGGCAGGACGAGGCTGGGGATCTGGCTGCTCACCGCGCTGACCATGCTCGACGGGGTCGAGATCAGGGGGAACCGGTAATACTCCACCGCCAGACGCCGCAGCCGGTCCAGGGTGACGCCGCGAAAGCCGGGCAGGACGTCCCGGCGGAACGACCACAGGCCGCGCAGGAAGCCCAGCGCGTAGCCGGCGGCGTAGCCGAGCAGCAGGCTGGACGCGTGGGGATGGAGCAGCCCGAAGGCGGTCTGGCAGCCCGCGACCCCCAGCAGCGTGACGAAGCGCACCCCGGCCACCTGCGCGAAGGCGCGGTGGCGCACCAGCCAGCTCAGCGCCGTCTCATGCAGGCCGGTGACCGTCAGGGCCGCCGCCAGCAGCCAGACGTCGGCGGCGGACACGTCCATCCAGCCCGCCAGCACCGGTTGGGCCAGGGTGCCCAGCAGGGTGAGCGTGGGGACCGAGACGGCGACCACCGCCAGGCAGAGAACCAGGAGTTCGCGGGCGACGGCGTCCTGCTGCGGCAGCGGCAGGGCCATGTTGAGGCGCAGCACGACTAGCGGCAGCAGGATGTTCACCAGCGCGTTCAGGAGCGCGAAGTGGCCGAGGGATTCCGGGCTGTAGAGCCGGGTCAGCAGCGGAGCCGCCATGAAGGCGAGCAACTGTCCCAGCCCGACCGCCCCCGAGATGCTGATCACGTCGGCGACGGCGTGTCCGATGAACGCCCCGTTGCGCCGGACGATGCCGCGCACCCGCGCCGTCCGGTCCGTCTCTCTGTTCACCTGCCGCATCATGCTTCCTTCGGCCCGCGCCCGCCGCCCCATGGAACCTCAGTCGCCCCCATAGGCGTGGACTTAGCCCCTCTCCCCTTGCGGGAGAGGGGTTGGGGTGAGGGGTCGCAAATCGTCTTTCGCCTGCGGCGAATACCCCTCATCCCAACCCTTCTCCCACAAGGGGAGAAGGGCCAAGTCCGCGCACATGAACAGCTTCCTAACCGCCTCGGCGGCCCGTCGGGTGGAGCGTGTCGAGGACGCGGTCGCACACCCAGGCCGCCTCCTCCACGGTGATCTCGCCGCAGATGGGCAGGCTGAGGACGCGCGCGGCGGCCCGTTCCGCGTTCGGCAGGCGTTCGTACCCGTGCCGCCCTCGGAAGGCCGGCTGGAGATGGAGGGGGATGGGGTAATGCACCCCCGTCTCCACCCCCGACGCCGCCAGCCTGGCCACCACCGCCGGGCGGTCGTCCACTTCGATCACGTACAGGTGATGGACCGGGTCGGCACCGGCCGGCGGGACGATGGTCTTGATGCCGGCGGGCCGCAGCCGCGCGTCGTAGTAGCGGGCGATGCGGCGGCGGCGTTCGGTCCATTCCGCCAGATGGGGCAGCTTCACGGTCAGCAGCGCCGCCTGCAAGCCGTCGAGCCTTTGGTTGTGGCCGATCCGGTCGTGTTCGTATTTCGACAGGCGCCCGTGGTCCGCGAGCTTGACGACGCTCTCCGCCAGATCCGGATCCGAGGTGGTCACCATGCCGGCGTCCCCCAGCGCTCCCAGATTCTTGCCGGGGAAGAAACTGAACCCGCCGGCCGTGCCGAGGGTGCCGACCGTCCGCCCGTGGTAGGTGGCGAGATGCGCCTGCGCGCAGTCCTCGATCACCACCAGCCGGTGGTCGGCGGCGATGGCCAGGATGGCGCCCATGTCGGCCGGGGTGCCGTAGAGATGCACCGGAACGACCGCGCGCGTGCGGGGGGTCAGCCGCCGCAGCAGGTCTTCGGGATCCAGCGTGTAGCTGTCCGGATCGATGTCGCAGAACACCGGGGTGGCGCCGACGTGGCAGACCGCCTCGCCCGTGGCGATGAAGGTGAGCGACGGGACGATCACCTCGTCGCCGGGGCCGATGCCGGCCGCCTCCAGGGCGAGCGACAGGGCGGCCGTGCCGTTCGCGCAGCCGACGGCGTGCGGAACGCCGAGGGCCTTCGCGAAGGCCGCCTCGAAGGCGGCGACGTGCGGTCCCTTGATGAAGGCCCGGTCGTCCAGCACCGCCTCGAAGGCGGCGACCAGTTCGGGGCGCAAACGCTCGATCTGCCGCGCGAGGTTCACGAAGGGGACGCGCTGGAGGGTGGTCGCGCCGCTCATGCCGCCGGCACTCCCACCAGCCGGCGGACCGGCGGCAGCAGGACGGGCGGCGCAACGGGCCGCTCCAGCCCCAGCCGCGAGATGCGGGGCCGGAAGCGCAGCCGGACCTCCTGTTCCTGCGCGATGGATTCGTAGATCGCCGACAGCAGGACCAGCGATTTGTAGCCCTCCAGCCCATCCACCAGGGCGCGGCCGCCGTGCTGGATGCTGTCCACCACGTTGTTCAGGTAATGCTTGTGCCCGAAGCCGTAGACGTCCGGTGGCGTCTCGCGGCATTCGCGCAGGACGGCCTCGTCCTCCGGCCCCTGGTCCACGAAGTTCCAGGTCTTCATCTCGTTCACGGCGAAGCCGCCGATCTCCACGGTGCCGCGTTCGCCCAGGATGGAGATGGAACCCTCCAGGTCCTTCGGCCGGACCGCCGTCGTGGCCTCGACCACGCCGATGGCGCCGCTGGCGAACGTGATGAGGGCGACGCCGGTGTCCTCCGCCTCAATGTCGACCAGCGCGGTGCGCGCCTTGGCGAAGACGGTGTCGGGCTCGCCGAGCAGCCATTCCAGCAGGTCGACGTGGTGACTCGCCTGGTTGGCGAAGACGCCGCCGTCCATCGCCAGGGTGCCGCGCCACGGATCCTGGTCGTAATAGGCCTGCGGCCGCGACCAGCGGACCCGCACCGTGCCCATGACGATCTTGCCGAACCGGCCGGCCGCGACGGCTTGGCGCAGGCGGACGACCGGCAGGTTGCAGCGGTTCTGCTTGACGACGAACAGCTTCACGTTCGCGGAATCGCAGGCGCGGATCATCGCCTCGGCGTCGGGCAGCGTCAGCGCCATCGGCTTCTCGACGACGACGTGCTTGCCGTAGCGGGCGAGGTCGATGGTGTGGCGCGCGTGGTTGCCGCTTTCCGTCAGGACGCTGACGACGTCGATCCGGTCGCCCATCGCCTCCATCATGGCGTGGTAGTCGGCGTAGCCCGGAACCCCGTATTCCCGCGTGAAGTTGCGGAGGCGGTCGTCCTTGACCTCCGCCACGGCCGCCAGGGTGGCGCCCTTGATCTGCCCGCCGGCTAGAAGGTCTGCGTGCCGCTTGGCAATGCGTCCGCATCCGACCAGTGCAAATGCCGTCATCCGCCGTCCTCCGATCGCGTTACGAGGTGATGTTACGATGTTTTGTTTTTTGGAAAACATAAGAAGTTGGCGTAGAGAATGGAAAAGAAGGGGTGCCGAAAGAGAAAGAAGGGATTGGAGGGACGGGGCCGCCGAAGGGGGAACATCCGTCCTTGTCCGCTTCCGGCGGGGAGCCGCCGCCGGATCTCCCCAACCGGTCACCGCGCAGGGTGATTCTGTGGCGTGACGGCAACAGGCGGCCGAAATGATGCAAGATGCTTAAAATTATCCCCAAACATGTCCGACTTTCGCCTCGACGACTTGTCATATGTTCACGAACAGAACAGGGCGCCTGGTGCCGTCCGGTTTCGACAATTTAGACAGTCGAGGCCATGGCAATCTCAGGTTTCTGTTTAATCATGGAAGAGGACTCCACAGAGGTTGCACCTCCTGTTCTTTTACATGATTCAAGGGATCCCGACACATTGGGGATCGATCCGGATGAGAATCAAGGTCGATCTTCAGTGCTGGCGGTATGTACTTGGCGATGGATGGCAATCTCGTTCGAGCCTTGGAGCGGATGCACCCAACGGTGCTCTGTCCGCACCACTTCCTACGGCGTCCCACGGGACCCCTGACGGGCCGCTCCGGCGTGCCCGAAGGCTCGTTCTCTTGCCTTGCCATGTGGCACACAACAGAAGTGACTGAATTTATGGCTGATCTTTACGTCTCGACCACCGGTTCGGATTCCAACTCCGGGACCGCCGGCTCCCCCTTCAAGACCATTCTGAAGGCCTCTCAGGCCGCCGGCGCCGGCACCACGGTGCATGTCGCGTCGGGCACCTACAGCGGCGGCTTCCAAACTTCGGCCAGCGGCACCGCCGATGCGCCGATCCGCTACGTCTCGGATGTGAAGTGGGGCGCCAAGATCGTGCCGCCGTCCTCGGGCGGCGACTACGAGGCGTGGGACAACCGGGGTTCCAACGTCGTCATCGACGGCTTCGAGATCGACGGCAGCGTGGCCGGGGGCGGTAAGCCCTGGCTGTTCGGCCTGTACACCGCCGGGTCGAACTCGGTGGTGCAGAACATGAAGGTGCACGACATCGCCACCACGTCGGCGGCGATGAGTGTGGCCAACACCGGCCAGGGCGGCGCCGGCATCATGGCCGACGGCTGGGCCGGCGGCACCAACATGAAGGTGATCGGCAACGAGGTCTACGACATCGGACCGGCCGGCCAGAGCAGCAGCCTGGTGCACGGCGTCTACATGTCGACCACCGGCGAGGTGAAGAACAACCTCATCCATCAGGTCGTCGGCGACGGCATCACCACCTGGCACGACGCGACCAACCTGACGATCATGAACAACACGGTGTTCCAGGCGAACGGCGCCGGCATCATGATCGGCGGCGGCGGCCAGTACCACGGCACGCCCTCGCACGATTACACGAAGGTGGCGAACAACATCATCTACGACAACGCCAAGGGCATCGAGGAGTACGGCACGCTCGGCACGCACAACACCTATTCGAACAATCTCGTCTACGGGAACGATTCGAACCTGTTGATGAAGAACGGGAAGGCCGCCAGCACCATCTCCGCCGATCCCAAGTTCATGAACTACGACAGCGACGGCGGCGGCAACTACCACCTGAGCGCCGGCTCGCCGGCGGTCAACGCCGGGACCTCCTCGGGCGCCCCGACGGTGGATCTGGACGGCAACGCCCGCCAGGGCGCCGTGGACGTCGGCGCCTACGAGTACGGGTCGACCTCCGCGACGACGCCGCCGGTCACGACGACCCCGGTGTCCACGAGCAGCGCGGCCAAGATCGTCGTCAACGCGCACGGCGTCGCGGCGGGCGGCAAGAACGCGCACTTCAACCTGCTGGTCGACGGCAAGAAGATCGGCGAGGCCACGGTCGGCACCAGCGCCAAGGACTTCGCCTTCACCGCCGACGTGTCGGCCGACCAGGCGCACAAGGTGCAGATCCAGTACGACAACGACGCCGTCGTGAAGGGGCAGGACCGCACCCTGATCGTCGACAAGGTGACCATCAACGGCTCCTCCGTCGCCCCCACCGCGTCGACCGTGACCTACGACAAGGGCGCGCTCGACGGCAAGGACGTGGCGGCCGGCCAGACCCACATGTGGTGGAACGGCACGCTGGTCGTCAACGCCAACAAGTCGCTCTTCGCCGGCACGGTGGCGGCCAAGGCGGCGTCGTTGTCGGTCGAGAGCGGCGACCTCGACGTCTACCAGCACGTCGTCGCGCAGGGGACGGGCGGCGTCTCGTCCTTCGCGGAGCCGGTCGCGTTGGCCGATCACGCGGCGGGCGCGGCGGATCTCCACGGCCTCGCCGCCATGCACTGGGTCGATCCGCTGCACCTCGACGCCGCCTGAGCGGCGACGATGGGCGGGTGAAACCGGCGGGCGTCTGGAAAGCGGTCTTTCCGGCGCCCGCCGGCCTGTCGGAGGACAGGGCGGGGATTGCGTCATAGCGCGCAATCCTCGACGGCCTCGAAGACGTGGTCGCGGTACCAGGCGTAGGTTCGGCGCACCCCGTCCGGCAGGTCGATCCGCGACCGGTAGCCGGTCGCCGCGATGGCCTTTCCCATGTCCGGGGCGCGGCGGTTGGGGGAGCCGGGGGTGTCCGGCAGCGGCTCGACCGGGTTGTCGCGCCCGACCGCGTCGAGGATGACCCTGGCCACCGCGCCGATCGGCAGTTCCGGCTCCTGCGTCCCGATGTTGAAGACCTCGCCGGCGCAGGCCGGCAACGCCGCCATGCGGGTCAGATACTCGACCGCGTCGTCGACGTAGCAGAAGGAGCGGCGGTGGCCGGCGCTGGCCACCCCCAGCGCCGCCCCGGCGGGCAGCCGGTGGGCCTTTTCCAGAAGCTGGGGCACGACGTGCGAGCGCCCCATGCGCGGCCCATAGACGTTGTGGAAACGGACGATGGTGAAGGGCACGCCGGAAAACCGGCACATCGCCTCGCCGTAGAGCTTCGAGAGCATGTAGGTGGTGCGCGGCTCGCTCAGGTCGCCGGCGGTCAACGGGGTGGTCTCCGGCGTCGGCACGGGAATGCCGAAGGCCTGGAGCGTGCCCGCGTAGATCTCGCTGGTGGACGCGAACAGGAAGCGGCCCAAATCCGTCTGCCGACGGGCCAGAGCCAGGGCGGTCTGCACCATGGCGACGTTGGCGGTCAGCACCTGATAGGGGCGGGACCGCACCTGGGCCACGCCGATGATCGCCGCCAGATGGACGATCAGGCCGTAATCCGTGTCCAGCCTCTCCGCAAGGGCGGGCTCGGTCAGGTCGGCCTCGATCGTCCGGACGTTCGGCCGGCGGGCCAGATCGCTCAAGGCGGCGTCGCGCACGCCGCGCGCGTGGTTGTCGAGCAGATCGACCGCGTGGCCCTGGTCGGCCAGCCGGCGGGCGAGGTGGTATCCGATGAAGCCGGCGGCGCCGGTCACGAGAATTTTGCGCATGGGTCACCCCCGTCCGACGCTGACGACGTCCAGGCCGAGGCGCTGCAACCGGCGGCGCTGGCCGTCCGTCAGGACGTTGTTGGCGTCGACCACGTCCACCGCCGCTCCGGCCAGCCAGCCGGCGACGTCCAGCCGGCGGTAGGCCTCGGACGGTTGGGTGAAGACGACGGCGTCGAAGCGCCCGGCGTCCGGCAGCGCGTCCAGCACGGGGCGGTCGAGTTCCGGCCAATGGGACATCAGCGGGTCGTGCGCCGTCACCATGGCGCCCTCCCGCTCGGCGGCCTCCACGAAGATCTGGGACGGCGCATAGCGGGTGTCGCCGACGTCCTCGCGGTAGCTGATGCCCAGCAGCAGGATCCGCCGCCCCGCCAGCGCGCCGCCGGACCGCTCGCGCAGCTTGTCCAGCGCCACCAGCGGCATGGCGTTGTTGGTGCGGACCGCTTGCGACGAGAAGGGAAACATCAGGTCGGGGCGGCCGAACAGCGTGCGCGCCGCCACCGCGCCGAACAGCGGGTCCTTGGTCAGGCAATAGCCGCCGACGCCGAAGCCGGGCTGGCGCATGTTGGCGTGGGTCGGGCGCTTGCGGATGGCGCCGACGATCTCGAACAGGTCGATGCCGACGGCCTCGGCGAAGCGGCCCCATTCCTCCATGAAGGCGATGGTCGTCGCGCGGTAGGCGTTCTCCAGCACCTTCGCCGTTTCCGACGCGGTGGTCGAGCCCAGACGGGTCAGCGGGTAGGACTCCACGTCGATGACGCTGGCGAGGAAGCGCTCGCAGAGGTCGGCGGCCTCCACGGTCAGCCCGGCGTAGACCCGCCAGTAATCGACGATGGAGCTGTAATACTGCGCGCCGGGCATGACCCGTTCGTAGGAATGGGCGAGCCGGATGGACTCCGGCGGCAGCCCGCGCGCCTCCAGCGCCGCGGCGAGGCGCGGAGCGATGACCCGCTCGCAGGTGCCGGGCGGGACGGTCGTTTCGACGATGACCAATGCGCCCGGACGCAGCCGGGCTCCGAGATCGTCCATGGCGCGCTCCAGCGGTCCGAAGCGGACCTCCGGCTGCGGCGCCGACCAGTCGATGTCCAGGTTGATGTCGACCAGGACGATGTCGGCTAGCCGGAAGGCGTCCGGATCGTCGGTGGCGGTCAGGTTGCCGGCGGCGTGGGCGCGGGCCAGCGCCTCGTCCATCCTCGGGTCGCCGCTGGAAAAGGGCATCTGGCCCCGCCGGATGCAGTTCACGCGATGCCGTCCGGCCTCGTTCGGCAGATCGACGCCGATCACCGAGTAGAGCGGCGGAGCCTCGCCGCCGCCCCGCACCTGCACGTTGGCGATCTCAACAGCCGCTCGCCGAACGGGTGAGTTCAGGCGGTCGTTGTCGCGCCCACGCGCGTTGGCGACGGCGATGGCCATGGCCGAACCGACGAAGCCAAGCCCTTGCACACAGACGACCGGCCGGCCGATGTCCACACGACTTTCCAAGGCGTCCGCTTCTGTGATGCAGTCGTTCATGGGGCTTCCCCTTTGGCTCGCTGGCTCGCGGGCGTCGTTGACGGGTGCGGTTCGGTCAGGGCGACGCCAGCGCGTCCATGAAGCGGGACGCGAGGAGCCGGTAATCGTGGTGTTGCCGGACGAAGCGGCGCCCGTTCTCTCCCAGCCGGGCGCGATCGGACGGGGGCAGGCGGGACAGATGGAGGCAGGCCTCGGCGTAGGCCGCCGGATCCTCGGGCGCGACGGTGATGCCGCATTGCGCCTCCGCGACCAGATCGTTGCTGGCGTCGCAGGACTGGACGATCGGCCGTCCGGCCAGCATGTAGTCGAACATCTTGTTCGGCGACACGCCGAAGCGGTAGAGCGGGCTGCGGTGCCAGGGCATGGCCAGCGTGTCCATCTCCGACAGGAAGCGCGGCACCAGCGGCTTGGGGATCGGCCCGAACATGTGGACGCTGTCGAGGCCCATCCGCTCGGCCTTGGCCTGGATCTCCCGCGCGGTCGAACCGCCGCCGACCAGCAGGAAGGACACAGGGCTCCCGGCCAGCAGCCTCGCGGCCTCCAGGAGGGTGTCGATGGCGTTGGAGGGGTTGAAGCCACCGGCGTAGCCGACCAGGAAGCGGCCCCGCTCCCGCTCCCGCGCGATGCGGTCGGCGATGGCGGGCGGCAACTGGTCCGGGGTGGCGGCGCGCAGCGCCGCGATCGGGATGCCGTTCGGGACATGGACGAACTTCGACGGGTCCAGCCCCCGGCTTTCCATGTAGCCGCAGGTGTCGGGCAGGATCGACACCACGAGGTCGGCGTTGCGGCAGGCGTAGTCCTCCGCCGCCTGGAGCAGCCGGATGTAGGGATGCCGCGGCGAGTAGCCGCCGAGCAGCATCGGCGTCAGCGGCCACAGATCGTGCACCTCGAACACCAGCCGCGCCCCCGCCAGCCGCGCGATCCGCGCGCCCGCGTAGATGTCGAGCGGGTAGGTGGAGGAGCAGATGACGACGTCCGGCCTCTCCTCCCGCGCGACGCGGTGCGCGTGGGCGATGAGCTTGCCCACGAAGGTCAGCATGTTGGCGACCCGGCCGGCGCCGTTGCCCTGGTAGGGGCCGGTGCGCAGCCAGCGGAAGCGCACGCCGTCCTCCACGGTCACGTCGTGGTCGGCGCCGACGTCGGGCTGGGTCTGGCGCAGATGCGAGAAGCTCGCCCCCACCACGGTCACGGCGTGCCCGTCCCCGACCCATTCGCGGCCGAGGTAGAAGGGACGGTATTCCATGCCCAGGCGGTCGGAACCCGCGTAGTGGTTGATGATCAGGATGTTCATGCCGTTCGCACCGGGGGAATGGGAAAGCCGGTCATTCCGCCGCGGCCCGCGCCGTGTCGGGATGGTCGGTCAGGCTGGCGGCGACGTGCAGCAGCTCCTCTTCCGTCAGGTAGGGGTGCATGGGCAGGCTCAGCACCGTGGCGGCCAGACGGTCGGTCGCCGGCAGCGCGCCGCCGGCCAGCGGGTAGTGCCGGTAGGCGGCCTGCCGGTGCAGCGGCCGGGCGTAGTAGACGGCCGAGGACACGCCGCGCTCCTTCAGCCGCGCCATCGTCCAGTCCCGCGCGCCGCTCCGCACCGTGTATTGTGCCCAGGCGGAGGTGGCGCCGGGCAACAAGGCGGGACGCGCCAGCTCGGCCGGCAGCAGGGCGTCGTAGCGGTCGGCGACGGCGGCGCGGGCGTCGAGCTCCATGGGGAAGACGGTCAGCTTCTCCAGCAGGATCGCGGCCTGGAGCGTGTCGAGACGGCTGTTCACCCCGATGCGGACGTTGTCGTACTTGTCCGTGCCCTGGCCGTGGACGCGCAGCGACCGCAGGGTCGCGGCCGTCTCCTCGTCGGCGGTGAACAGCGCGCCGCCGTCGCCGTAGCAGCCCAGCGGCTTGCTCGGAAAGAAGCTGGTGGTCGTGACGTCGCCGATGGTCCCGACGGGCCGTTCCCGGTGCACGGCGCCGAAGGCCTGCGCCGCGTCGCAGACCAGCCAGAGGCCGTTCTCGCGCACAACCGGCTCGATGGCGTCGTAATCGGCGGGCTGGCCGAACAGGTCCACGGTGACGACGCCGGCCAGCGTCAGGCCATGGTCGCGGGCCGTCGTGACGGCGCGTTTCAGGCTGGCCGGGTCGAGGGTGAAATTGTCCTCCGCCACGTCGGCGAAGACCGGCACGCCGCCCAGCGCGCAGACCGCCTCCGCCGTGGCGCAGAAGGTGAAGCTGGGGACGACGACGGCCTCGCCGCGCTTCAACCCCAGGGCCATCAGCGCCAGCACCAGGGCGTCGGTCCCGTTGGCGCAGGAGACGGTGTGGCGGGCGCCGCAGAAGGCGGAGAGCCGCCGTTCCAGCTCCGCCACCTCGGGACCCATGACGTAATGGCCCTGGTCGAGGACGCGGGCGATGGCGGCGTCGATCCGCGCGCGGATGCCCCGCTGCTGCCGGGCGAGATCGAGGAGATCGACCGGGCGGTGCGGGGGCGCGCGGTGCGTGGATGCGGGATGGCTCATGCCGTGTTTTCCTTTCAGCCGTTTTTCAGCCGATGGCGGCGGCTTCGGCCATCGCGATGGCTTCGACCAGTTGGCCCCGGACGTCGATGCGGTAGCGGGTGCCGGTGCGCGGGCAGACCAGATCGTCGCCCAGCCGCTCCCCGGCGTGGCTGACCCAGCCGATCTGGCGGGCGGGGTTGCCGGCCACCAGCGCGTGCGGCGGCACGTCCCGCGTCACCACCGCGCCGGCCGCGACGAAGCAGTAGGCGCCCAAGCTGTGGCCGCAGACGACGGTCGCGTTGGCGCCGATGGTGGCGCCGCGCCCGACCGGGGTGGGGCGGAACTCCGACTTCCGCTCGATCTCCGCGCGCGGGTTGTTGACGTTGGTGAAGACGCAGGACGGGCCGCAGAACACCCCGTCCTCCAGCGTGACGCCGGGATAGAGGCTGACGTTGTTCTGGATCTTGCAGCGGTCGCCGACCGCGACGTCGGGGCCGATCATCACGTTCTGGCCGACGATGCAGTCGCGCCCGATCGTCGTGTCCTTCAGGATGTGGCTGAAGCACCAGATCTTCGTTCCGGCGCCGACCGACGCGCCCTCGTCGATGCAGGCGGTGGGGTGCGCGAAGAACGGCGCGGGCTTGGCGCCTTCGGTTTTGAGGCCGGCGCGCCGGCCGGAGGTCAGGGAGCGGCGGGCGGCGTCGAGCACGCCCAGCACGGCGATGCCCTCGGTCACGTCGGTGCGCGGCCGCTTGCCCTCGCGGACGCAGTCCAGGAAATGCTGGCATTCCAGGCGCAGCGGCTCGGCTGGCGCGACCTCGATGGGGACGGCCTCGGCCCTGGCCGGCTCCGGCAGGCCGTCGCGCCAGGCGACCCGGTGCGGGTAGTGGACGAGCTTTTCCGCCCAAGGGCGGGAATCGTCGAACACCGCCATGCCGGAATCGCCGACCACGACCAGCTTCTGCTCCTTGTAGGGGTGCAGCCAGGAGACGAAGATGTGGGCGTCGATGCCGTTGGCGAAGGTCATCTGCGTCGTGGTGACGTCGGCGACGCCGTTGTACAGATAGCTGTGCCCGGTGGCGTGGACGCTGTCGGGCGTGTCGCCGGCGAGCGCCAGGATCATGGAGATGTCGTGGGGCGCGAAGCTCCAGAACACGTCCTCCTTGCGGCGGAATTTGCCGAGGTTGAGGCGGTTGGAATAGACGTAGCGCAGCCGCCCGAGCCCGCCCTCGGCGACGAGCTGTTTCAGCCGCAGGAAGGCCGGGTGGTAGTGCAGCAGATGCCCGACCATGACGACGCGGTTCCGCGCCACGGCCGCCTGGCGGACGCGCTCGGCGTCCTCCGGCGACAGGGCGAGGGGTTTCTCGACGAAGACGTGCTTGCCGGCGTCGATGCCGCGCAGCGCCAGGGCCGCGTGCGTCTCGGCCGGGGTCGCCAGCACCACCGCGTCGATGCCGGGGGAGGCGAGGACGGCCTCGAAGGGCAGGGCGGGCACGCCGAACTGCCGGGACAGCTCGGCGGCCCGGACCGGGTCGGCCTCGCTGATCGCGTCCAGCGCGCCCAGCGCGTGGAAATTGCGGACGAGGTTGATGCCCCAATAGCCGCAGCCCACCACCGCCACGCGGGGGATCGCCGGCTCGGTTCGGATCGTCGTCATGCCTTCACCACCACGTTGCGGAGGTCCGGCAACTGCCGGGAACCGACGACGTTGCGCGTGTCGACCACCAGCTTCGATCCGCGCAGCAGCTTGGCGTAATCGACGTCGGTGTGGTCGGTGAGGATCATCGCCGCGTCGTAGCGGGCCAGCGCGTGGCGGTCGAGGGGCACGGATGTCTTGCCGGTGAGGCCGGCGTGCTGGCGTGTCGGCGGGATCACGGGAAAGAACGGGTCGAAGTAATCGACCTCGGCCCCGGCGGCGTCCAGCAGGTCCATGATCGTCAGGGCCGGGCTCTCGCGCATGTCGGAGACGTCCTTCTTGTAGGCGATGCCGACCACCAGGATGCGGGCGCCCGACAGCCCCTTGCGGAAGCGGCGGTCGAGTTCCTCCCTCAGGCGGTGCAGGACGTAGGCCGGCATGTTGGCGTTGACCTCGCCCGCCAGCTCGATGAAGCGGGTGCAGATGCCGAGCTCGCGCGCCTTCCAGGTCAGGTAGAAGGGGTCGATGGGGATGCAGTGGCCGCCCAGCCCCGGTCCGGGGTAGAAGGGCATGAAACCGAAGGGCTTGGATTTCGCCGCCTCGATCACCTCCCAGATGTCGATGCCGAGCCGGTCGTAGACGATCTTCAACTCGTTCACGAGCGCGATGTTGACCGAGCGGAAGATGTTCTCGGTCAGCTTCACCGCCTCGGCGGTTTCCATCGAGGTGACCGGCACGGTCGCGGCCACGAACTGGCCGTAGAGCGCCACCGCCAGGCGCAGCGCGGAGTGTCCGTCGCCGGCCACGACCTTGGGGATGCGCGCCGTGTCGAAGTCCGGATTGCCGGGATCCTCGCGCTCGGGCGAATAGGCCAGGAAGAAGTCGACGCCGGACCGCAAGCCGCCCTCCTCGAGGATCGGCTTGACCACGTCGCGCGTGGTGCCGGGGTAGGTGGTGGATTCCAGCACCACGAGCTGGCCGGGGCGCAGATGGGGAGCGATGCTGCGCGCCGACGCCTCCACGAAGGAGAGGTCGGGTTCGTGATGGGGGCCGAGCGGGGTCGGCACGCAGATCAGGATCGCGTCGGCCTCGACGAAGCGCGCGCTGTCCATCGTCGCGACGAAGCGTCCGGCGTCCACCGCGTCGCCGATGCGGCCGTTGCCGATGTGGTTCAGCGGGCTGAGCCCGCTGTTCAGGCGGGACACCGTCGTCGCGTCGATGTCGTAGCCGACGATGCGGTATCCCGCCTTGCAGGCGGCCAGCGACAGGGGCAGGCCGACGTAGCCGAGGCCGATGACCGCCACCGTCGCGTCGCGGTTCTGGAAGCGATCCAGCAGCCCGCCGATGTCGAACCCCTGCGCGTCGTCCCCCCGCATGGCATCCGGCGGCTTGAGCCCCGGCGACCAGGACCGGCGCGGGTCTGCGAGATCGCCCGTTGAGCTGTCCAGCTCGTACATCGTGTTCCCCCTTGTTCTGGCGCATGAGGTTGTGCCGGCGCGTGTGACGTCGGCTGAAAAGAAAGGAAAAGCTGCGGCGACCGGCTGTTCCAGCCGTTACTCCGGCAGGGACGGGCGATCCGGCGCGTTCCTCAAACGACCCAGCCGCACCGGAGCCGATGGCTGTCCGGGGGGCTTCCCATGGGGCAGGCCGATGCCGATCAGGCCCAGCAGGCCGCGAAGGATCCAGCCGATGTCCTGCCCGAAGCTGCGGCGCGGAAAATAGTCCAGGTCGTTGCGCGCCTTCGCCGGGAAGAGGACCTTGCGGTAGAAGTCGTGCGGGTCGGCGTTCTTCGGGTAGAGCGTGCATTCGTTGCGGAAATAGAGCTGGTTCGGGCCGAAGATGCCGGGCTTGTGGTCGAGAACCGCTTGGTAGGGACCCTCGAAGCAATCCGCGAAGTCCTGCGTTTCCGGGCGCGGGCCGACGACCGCCATGTCGCCGCGCAGCACGTTCCAGAGCTGCGGCACCTCGTCGATCTTGGTGCGTTCGAGGATGCGGCCGACCCGCGTCATGCGGTCGTCGTCCTTCAGCGTCACGGCGAGCGTCCCGGTTTGGGCACGGCGGCCGTGGTGGAACTTGCGGAACTTGTACAGGCGGAACGGCCGCCCGTGCTGCCCCAGGCGAACCTGCGAAAACAGGATCGGGCCGGGGGAGTCCAGATGGATGGCCAGCACCACCGGCGCCAGGAACACCAAGAAAAGAAGCATGCCCGCCAGCGCCACCGTCACGTCGAACAGGCGCCGCAGGGCCGCGTTCAGGTTGGCGGCGGGCAGGGCGGTTTGGAAGTCGCTGCTCATGGGGGTGTTTCCTCGCATGGGACGGGCCGTGCCTGGACCAGCGCCTGCGCAAGGGCGCGCGTCACCGCGTCCACGTCGCCGTCGTCCATCCTGGGGTGCAGCGGCAGACTCAAGGTCCGGCGCGCGAATTCCTCGGTCAGGGGAAGGCTCACCCCCGGACAGCGTTCGCGGTAGAGCGTGAAGCGGTGAACCGGCGCGTAATGGACGCTGGTCTGGATGTCGCGGGCGCGCAGGGCCTGCATCACGCGCGTCCGGTCGGCGTCCGCCGGCAACAGCACGGGCATGATGTGGTTGGCCGACGGGCGCGGTTCGGGAAAGGGCAGGACGATCCCGGAGCCGCCGCGTTCCAGCCCGCCGCGTTCCAGACTGCGGTGGTAACGCGCCGCCAGCGCCTGCCGCTTGGCGTTCCAGGCCGGAAGCCGGGCGAGCTGCACCAGCCCGATGGCCGCCCGGAACTCGTCCATCCGATAGTTGAAGCCGAGCGCCGTGACGTCGTAGCCGCTGGCGTGCCCGGTCAGCCGCTGTTGCGTGCCGCTGGTCATCCCATGGGCGCGCAGCAGCCGGATGCGCTCCAGCGTGGCGGGATCGCGGGCGGTCACCATGCCGCCTTCGGCCGTCGTCATGTTCTTGTTGCCGTAGAAGCTGAAGACGGCGGCGTCGCCGATGGCGCCGGCGCCCGTCACGCCGGCCGCGTGCGCCGCGTCCTCGATCAGGATCAACCCGTGCGCCTGGGCGAAGGCCCGCCATCGCTCGCGGTCGGGAAGGTAACCGGCGTAATGCACGAGGATCACCGCCCTGGTGCGCCCGGTGCGTTTGGCGGCGGCGTCCGACAGCGACATCAGCGGCAGATCCAGCCCCTCGATGTCGACGAAGACAGGGGTCGCCCCGACATGGAGAACGCTGTTGGCGGTCGCCACGAAGGTCATCGACGGCACCAGCACCTCGTCCCCCGGCCCCAGCCCAAGGGCGGCGAGCGCGAGATGGAGGCCGGCCGTGCAGGAACTCACCGCCACGGCGTCCGGCTGGCCGTGCGCCTGGGCGAACGCCTGCTCCAGCCTGCGCACGCGGTCGCCCATGGTGATCCAGCCATCGTCCACGACGGCGGCGAGCGCGGCCTTTTCCTCGTCGCCGAGGATCGGTTCGGAAACCAGCAGCATGGCGCAACTCCAGTGCGGAGGTCGTCCATGCCGTGTTCGCGCCCTCCGGTTCGGGGCGGGCGCGCTGTGTCCAGCATGGCTTTCGGGGAGGGGCGTGTGGAGGAGGGGACGGACGGCCTACGCGACGGCGCGCGTTTCGAACGCCGACCACTGCTCGTCCCACGTCATCTCCTGCACCTTCTGGAAGTCGTCGACGCGGCCGATGTCGAGCCACAGCCCGCCGTGCTGGAAGGTGGCGATGGGCTCGCGCGCGGCCATCATGCAGGACATGAGGTTGTCGAAGCCGAACGGCACGCCGTCCGGGATGTAGGACAGGACGTCCGGCTCCATGCAGTAGACGCCCATGCTGACCAGATGCGACAGGGTCGGCTTTTCCTGGAAACGGGTGACGTGGTTGTTCGTCTCCTCGATGATGCCGAAGTCGGTCTGGATGGTCCGCTTGGCGGTCGCGATGGTCAGCAGCTTGTTCTGCCGGCGGTGGTGGTCGGCGAAGGCGTCGAGGTTGAGGTCGGTCAGGACGTCGCCGTTGATGACGAGGAAGGTCTCGTCCAGCTCCTCGCGCAGAAGTCGCAGCGCGCCCACCGTGCCCAGCGGTTCGACTTCCTCGGTGTAGTGGATGTGCATGCCCCACTGGTGGCCGTCGCTGCACACCGTGCGGATCAGGTGGCCGAGGTAGCCGGTGGTCACGTAGACCTCCTTGACGCCGTTGCGGCGAAGCCATTTCAGCAGAAGCTCAAGAACGGGCTTGGACCCGACGGGCATGAGGGGTTTGGGCAGCACCATCGTGTAGGGCCGCAGTCGCATGCCTTTTCCCCCGCATTGAATCACTCCCTTCATCCGATCCTCCCATTGGCGGCCGCGAACGGTCTTTTTGCGCATCGTGTGTTGCGAAGGGGCCGTTTTGCCGGCGCCCCGATTCGAACAGCCTGCAGGGTTTTGCGTGCCCGCGAGGCGACGAATGAACGTTATGTTATCTTTCCATCTCATGTAAACATAACGGAAGACTGTGCGGGATGGAAAATAAGAGTGCCTGCGACGGCGGAAAGATGGGGGTAGGCCGGGGGTCGGCGGGGCGCGGAACGCGAGGCGTTCCCGGCAGATGCGGACCCATCGCCGGGTCTGACCATACGGAGATATCCGCCTTATACATTTACAGCGCGGGTTTCGAAATTTTATGCTGTGTCATCCTTCTGATAAGGGAAAGCCGCGTGCGGTTTCCCATGTCGCGCGCCGGCCGGGCCGATCCGTGAGCCGGTTCAAATACGTAAGAAAAGAAGATGCCCGGCGGCGCGCTTCCGCTGTCTCCGCCGACCGGCGCCGCAGCTTTTGCGGCATCGTGAAAGGGAAGGGATATGGATCAGTTCGAGGTTGTGCGCGCCGACACCCGCAATCCGGTTCCACGCATCCTCCACGAGGGAGCCGTCACGCGTGGGGAGATCAACACCATCGCCGCGCTGAAACGCCGCCGCGTCCTGATCGGCTTTCTCATTCTGGCGGCGCTGGCGGCGACGTTCCTGGTTTCGCGGCTGATGACTCCGCTGTACGAGGCCGAGGCCGGCATCATGTTCAACCCGCGCGAACTGAGTTGGGTGGGCGCCACGACCCAGGCCGGCGCGTTGCCGCCGTCGGAGGAGATGGCCCGCAAGAACGAGGTCGCCATCGTCCGTTCGCGCGCGCTGGCGCAAAGCGTCGTCGACTCCCTCCAACTCGACCGGCTGCCCGAGTTCAATCCGGCCCTGCGGCCGCCCTCGACCCTGCGCAAGGCGGCCCAAGAGGGGGTGGCCGCTCTCGACCACGCGCTCAAGCCCGCCATGGCTTATCTTCCGCCGGGCATGGTGCCGAAGCTTCCGTCGTTGATCCCGCCGGCCCTGCCGCCGGACCGTTTGCGCGACGAGATCATCACCCGTTTCCTGGCGCGCGTACAGATCGGCGGCGGCGACGCCTCCCGCATGATCGGCATCCGCTTCCTGTCGGAGAATCCGGAGCGGGCGGCGCTGATCGCCAACCGGATCGCGGACCGGTTCATCGCGCAGAAGCGCGACCAGGACGTGGAGTCGGCGGAAACTCTGGCCGCCAACCTCAAGCAGGAGATTGACGACCTGAACCGCGAGATCCGCGATTCCGAGCGCCGGCTGGAGGAGCAGCGCATCGCGCTCGGCCTCGATTCGGATTCCAACATCAAGGTGCTGGCCGACCGCATGGCGGAGCTGAACCGGCAGCTGATCGGCCTCACGGCGGAGCGGCTGCGCGCCGAGTCCCAATTTGCGGAAGCCGGAACGACGCGCGGTTCCACCCAGGAGTCCGGCCTGGATTCCACGGCGCAGGTTCTGAACTCCCCCCTGATTCAGCGCCTTCAGGAGGCGCTGGCCTACGCCACGGCCCGCGTGGGACAGCTGTCCTTGCGCTACAGCGACAGCCACCCGACGATGATCGCGGCGCGTAGCGAACTGCGCGACCTGCGCGCGCGGCTGGCCGCCGAGACGAACAAGATCCAGAACGCCCGCCTGAACGCCGTCGCCATCGCCAAGGCCAACGAGGACGGGCTGCGTCAGCAGGTCGAGCAGTTGAAGGTCCAGACGACCAAGGCCAACCAGTCCGAGGTCGAACTCCGCGTCATGGAACGCAACGTGGAGGCCAAGCGCACCTTGCTGCCGCAATTGGAAACCCGGCGCAACAACGCCATCGCCCAGATCGACTACCTGAGGCTGCACGGGCCGGAAACGCAGGTGATCTCGCCGGCGGTGGTGCCGAACGCGCCCAGCCACCCGCCGACGCTGGCCATGATGGCGACCGCCTTCGTCGTGGCGGCCGGTGCCGGAATCCTCTTGGCCGTGCTGCTGGAACGCGCCGACGGCACGGTCCAGAGCCTGTCGCAGATCCGACGCGTGACCCCGGTGCGCATCGTCGGCACCCTGCCGGTGATCCGGGGCCGCCGCTGGTCCCGCCGCCCCCCGGCCGAGCAGGTGCTGGAGCGGGACGATCCGCTGTTCCTCGAACATCTGCGGGCCATCGCGGTGCGCACCGGGCTGGCCGGGCCGGCACCGGCCAAGGTGCTGCTGTTCACCTCCTCCGTTTCCGACGAGGGCAAGAGCAGCGCGGCCACATCGCTGGCCCGCATGCTGGCGTTGTCGGGACGCCGGACGGTTCTCGTCGACGCCGATCTGCGCGCCCCCACGGTGCACCGCGTCCTGGGGCTGAAACGGGGACCGGGGCTGGGGGAATACGTCGTCGAAGGGTGCGGCCTGGACGCCGTCGTCCAGCCGGACACCGTGTCGGGCGCCGACGTCATCACGGCCGGGCAGAGCCGGGAGGCTGCGTCCGACATCCTGCAATCGCCGCGCATGCAGGAACTGATCGACGATCTGACGCGCTATTACGACACGGTGATCATCGACACGCCGCCGGTTCTTGCGGTCGTCGACACGCACATCCTGGCGCGGCTGGCCGACATGACGCTGATGATGGTGCGCTGGCGGTCCACGCCGATCTCCACCTTCATGACGGCGTTGCAACAGCTGTCCGACGACCGGGTGCCGGTGGACGGCATCGTCCTGTCGCAGGTCGATGGCCGGAAGTACAAACTCTACGGCTACGCCGATTCCGACCTTTTCTCGCCCGGTTTCCGCAAATACCATTCCCGCGTCGCGTCAAACCCATGAAAACGCCCCTTTCCAGAGCCGGAAAGGGGCGTTTTCGAGGAATCGGCGAAAGAAGGGCTCAGGAGCGGCTCTTCGTCTCGCCGCAGACCAGTTCCGCCGGCAAGCACGTCTGGGCCGGCGTCGGGGCGATCCGGTTGTAGAGACGCATCAACTCCCGTTCCTCGTTGACCCAGTTGTAATGGGCCAGCACGGCCTCGCGGCCGCGCCGTCCCATGGCCTCGGCCTCGCCGGGGTGGTCGAAGACCCACTGGATGGCCGTGGCGACGGCGTCGAGGTCGGTCGGCGGCACGCACAGGCCGCAGCCATGCCCCTCGACGATGCCGCGATGATAGGGGAAGTCGGCCGTGATCACCGGGATGCCGGCGGCCATGTATTCGAAGAGCTTGACCGGCTGCGTATCCAGATAGTTCTGGGTCGGGTAGTAGAGGGCGAGGCCGACGCGGCTTTCGGCCAGCAGGCGCTGCACGCCGGCACGGTCGGTCTGGCCCCGGTAATCGACCCGCGCCCATCCCGGCCGCGCCTGCATGCGCTCCCTCAACCCCGCGCTTTCGATGGGGCCGGCCAACAGGAGGCGCGCCTGGGGCGTGCCGGTGACCCGTTCCACGGCGTCGATCATCTCGACGGCGCAACGGTCGGCGCAGATGGAGCCGGCGAACGCCACCCCACCGCGTTCGGCGAAGGGGATGGCCGGGCCGTCCCCACTGCCGTCCGCGAATTCGCCGAACAGCGCGAAGTTCTGCACCAGCACGGTCTTGTGGCGCGGAAAGCGCCGGGCGATGGTCGGCGTGGCGGCGACCACCCCGGACATCGCCCGGCCGGCGATCCATTCCACTGCCTCGGCGACCGCCGCGATGCCAGGGCGCAGGGCCGGGGGGAGCCAGGTGCGGGTCAGGATGTCGCGCGGCAGATCCTCGTGCACGTCGTAGATCACCCGCTTGCCGAGCAGGCGCAGCAGGAGGCCGCCGGGGATCAGCTCGGGATCGTGGATGTGATAGACGCCGGCCTTGAGCCTCAGCGCCCGGAGCACCAGCGCCGGCATCGTCGACCGCAGGCGCTTGACCAAGCCGTCCTTCCGCGCCAACGCCACGATGTCCACGTCCTGGCGCCGCACCGGCCGGCCGTCCGCGGTGACGAAGCGGTTGTCGGGAATAACCAGCGACACGTCGTATCCGCCGCGAGCCAGGCTCAGGCATTCCTTGGTGAAAACGCGGGCATCGTCGGCGGTGTGCGTGGTCGTCAGGTGGGCGACCGCGATGCCGGCCGGCTGCGGGTGTCTGTCGGGCATGGGATCGTTCCCCCCATTTTCTGGAAGCGTCCCGGCGGCCCGGTGCCGGGCGCGGACGTGTTGTCTTACCCTACTGCGGTAAGAAGTGTTGTTGAAAGGTGCAAAAAGGCCTGCACGTTTCCCAGAAGTGCCATTCCCTGCCTGCTTTCGGGGTGGGGCGGCGCTTCCCGGCCGATCCTTTTTCGCGATGGCCTTTTGTTTGCGATCGGGTATCAATAAGATAATGAAAATGCACGGTGCCCGGTCGGTTGACCGGAGGAGCGGATACGACGATGCACGTGCCGTTGAACCAGAGGGTTGGGGATCAAGGTCTTGGGGATCGCACGTTCGGCCCCGAACTTGGCCCCGAACGTCGCAGCGGCCAGCGGTTCGGCGTCCTCGATGTCCTGTTCTCCATCGAGACGAGCTTCATTCTGTTCCTCGTCGCCGGGCGCTACAAGGCGCTGCCCGAATTCCAAAGCTTTCCCGTCGATCCGACGCTGCTGTTCTTCGTCCTGACGCTTGGCCTCATCGTCCACAAATGCGCCATGGGTCAACTGAAGCCGATGCCGCTGGACGCGCCCGGCCTGCTCATGCTGGCCTTCTGCGCCTATGGTTTCGTCAGCGTCTATTGGTCGAGCCTGGAACCGAAGAACGTCGACAAGGCGTGGCGCTTCGTCATGGTCAGCGTCAGCGGCTATTTCCTGGCCAGCGTACTGGCGCAGGAACAGGAGCGGCGGGAGCGGATGGTGCTGCTGATGATCGCGTTCAGCGGCGCGCTTCTGCTCTACTACGCTTATTTCCGCTGGGTCGTGGGCATCGACATCTACGAGTTGGAGAACACCGGGCGCATCCGGGGCAACAACTACCTCGAATACGGCACCCACGCCGCCTACGTGTTCTACGGCTGCCTTGCGCTGACCGTTTACGGGCCGCGCCGGTGGCTGGCCGCGGGGATCGCCGGCGGGGTCGCGTCGCTCTTCCTGCTGGCGTTCATCGGCGCCCGTGGGCCTCTCGTCTTTTCGTTGCTGGGCATCCCGCTGGCGGGAGCGGCGCTGTTCCTGAACCTCCGCCGTCTGGGGGCGGGTGTTCGGCGGCTCGCCCTGCTGCTGCTGGTGCTGGCCGTCCTGGCCTGGGTGGGCTACGGGGCGCTGGTGGCCGTCAAGGGCTTCGCCGCAGCCTCCGAGGAGCTCTACACGATCGAACGCCTGTCCCTGCAACTCTCCAACGAGAGCACCTCGTCGCTCGACGTGCGGTCCGCCGGGCGGGATCTGGCGTTCCGGCGCTGGCTGGAGCAGCCTTTGTTCGGATGGGGCATGGGAGAGTTCCGCCTCCAGTACAGCGTGCTGGACTACCCGCACAATCTGCTGCTGGAGGTGCTGATGGAGATGGGGCTGGTGGGGGCCGTGCTGTTCATCCCCACCCAGATCATCGCCCTTTTCGTCTGTTTCCGGGTTGTCCGGGATCCGGTTTGCGGCTGGATCGACATGGCCATCGTGCTGAAGTTCGTCACCGACTTCGTCTCCCACCTCAGCGTGGAGGGCTATCTGGGAGACAACCGGATCTACTTCGCCTTGCTGGCGCTCGCCATCGGGCTGCGCCATTCGGACCGATCCGCCCTATCAGGGCAAGGGAGGGCGGCATGATGGCCGAACTGATTGTCGCCTTGCATGTTTCCTCGGCCAAGGGTTCGGACTCCAACCCCGGGACCGTCGATCGGCCGTTCCAGAGCATCCTGAAGGCCTCGCAGGTCGCCAGACCCGGCACCACGGTGCATGTGGCGCCAGGCACCTACCGTGGCGGTTTCCAGACCACGGCCAGCGGCACGGTGAACGCACCGATCCGCTACGTCTCGGACGTGAAGTGGGGCGCCAGGATCGTGCCGGGTTCCGGCGGCGGCCACGAGGCGTGGGACAACCGTGGCTCCAACGTCGTCATCGACGGTTTCGAGATCGACGGCAGCGTGGCCGGAGGCGGCAAGCCCTGGCTGTTCGGCCTGTACACCGCCGGATCGAATTCGGTGGTGCGGAACATGAAGGTGCACGACATCGCCCGCAGCACGGCGGCGATGAAGGTGGCCGACACCGGCCAAGGCGGCGCCGGCATCATGGCCGACGGCTGGGCCGGCGGCACCAACATGACGGTGATCGGCAACGAGGTCTACGACATCGGACCGGCCAAACGAAGCAGCGGGCTGGTGCACGGCGTCTACATGGCGACCAGCGGGCTGGTGCAGAACAACCTCGTCTACCAGATCGCCGGCGACGGCGTCACCAGCTGGCACGATGCGACCGATCTGATCATCGTCAACAACACGGTGTTCCAGGCGCGCGGTGCCGGAATCATGATCGGGGCCGGCGACCATTACCATGGCGACGCTCCGCACGATCATTCGCAGGTATCGAACAACATCGTCTACGACAACCGCAAGGGCATCGAGGAGCATGGCGAGCTCGGTTTCCACAACAGCTATTCGAACAATCTGGTCTACGGCAACCGTTCGGACTGGCGGCTGCGGACCGGGAAGGCGTCCGGTTCGATCGGCGCCGATCCGGGATTCGTGAACTACCGGAAGCTGGGCGGCGGCGACTACCGTCTCACCGCAGGCTCGCCGGCGGTCGATGCCGGCATCTCCGAGAGCGCGCCGGCAACGGACGTCCGTGGCGTGCCGCGACCACAGGGAAAAAGCATCGACGTCGGCGCTCATGAACGCGTGGCGGAAAGCCGTGAGGCGTCGGACCGACAGTCCTCGATAAGGCAACCAGCGACATCCGGAAGGGCCCAATGAACGATCTTCGTCCTCTCATCGAAGACTGCTGCGGCTGGAACCGGCGGACCTGGGCCGATGCGGTGGCCTTCGCGTTGTCGGCCGTGCCGGACGACCTGCACGGCCGGACGGTGCTGGAGATCGGAGCCGGCAAGTATTCGTGCCTTGCTCCGGCCTTTGCCAAGCTTGGGGCGACCGTCTCCTGCTCCTATTACGGACAGGCGAGGCAGGACGTCGAAAGCGGCCAGTTGCGCGTCGTTTCGGAAAGGCATGGCATCGGGGGCATTTCGGTGATCGAGGTGGACATCCACGCGGTCCGGGGCGTCTACGACATCATCGTCTTGAAATCGGTCCTGGGCGGCATCTGCCGAGGCGACGAAAGCGAAAATGTGCGGGCGGTGATCGACGGACTCATGGACCATCTTACGGACGGCGGCGTCATCCTGACCATCGACAATGGCCGCGTCGCGCCCTTCGCCAAGCTTTCCCGGACGTTCGGGGCCGGTCGGAATCGTTGGACCTATTTCACGCAGGCGGACATCCAAAGGGCTTTTTCCGGGCTTTCCTTTGAAACGCGGGGATTTGGATTCCTGAACATCGGCGCCTTGCGCTTCCTGTTCTCCCGTGACTGGCAAGCGCTGGAGGCCGTGAACGACGCCATCCATGGGATCGACCGGCTTCTGCTGCGCCACGCCGGAATCAACGACCGTGCGGTCATCGCAACGGTGATCCGGAAAGACGGCCAGCGCACGACGCGACCGGCCTTGGCCGCCCGTCCCACCACGGCGTGTCGGTAGCGGACGGCGGGTTGCCCGTCCCGTCTATGACCAGTCGGGCGGGCCGCAGCGGTGGCCGCCGAGGCCCGCCATTTCCCTGTAGCCGTTGCGCTCATGGCCCGTTCGCGCGGTTTCCTTCTGAAGGCCGGGAAAACCGGAGGAGGTCAGGTCGCCCAGGATAAGAGCGGCAATGGTCGGGTTGGGAAAGGAAAATCCGATGTCGATCTGCCCGTCGCGTCCGAAATCGAACCGCAGGTTCGGAGTCTCGGCGCCATGCTCCTCAATGCGTTGCCAAACCTTGGCAAGAATCTGCTCGGCTTCCGCCACGGAAACGCCACGCAAACAAGCGTTCACCAAGCCGCCGGGGCCGATGGGGTTGGAAGCGCCGCGCGCGGTCCGCATCGAATCGTTGATGTGCATCACCTGGTCTCCGGAACCGCATTGATCTTTTCATTCCTAGGCGATCCGTGGGCATCAATCGAAAAGTATGATCATAGGCATTGCCGTCGTTTTCTTTGGTTATTTAAACGCATCCATAAGTTTTACTGAGGTAATTCAAAGAATCTCCCATAGTTTTCAATGAATAAATGCAGTTATATTGACAGAAAAATAACATTTATGCTGGTCTGTAATGCCTTCACGCTGCAACAGCTTATTGAAATGTTTGAGAGAAGAACAGTTCGCAATACGGAATAATATTTCAGCGGACGGATGAGGGTTGCGCGTTCTATTTAGCCATTCCGATTTGCTAATATTTTATTCTAGCCATTTCGATTGAGATAGCGCGCAGGCGGTTCCGTCTCCCGCTCAGGCCCGGAACCTCCCGTTGGCTTTGTCATCGCCGATCCGTACGCAACTTTTTCGAGGTTCAAGTGACCCGGGAACGCGCCCGGCGGACCGAGGGGCGCGGTGGCGGTTCCGGTTCGACACGCTGATGAGACGTGCGGGAGCGTTCCAGTTCGATCCGGATTCGGGCAGCGACCCGCATCAGACGATCGGTCGCGCCAAGCAGATCGTCGTAGCTTTCCGAGGAGCTTTCCATCAGGAAAGAATCGAAAACAGTCAGAAACGATGCAATTTCACTGCTGACGCGCCAACGCAGGTCGGCGTCGATGCTGACCGTTCCGGCTCGGTCACCCGGCACGCTGTGGGGGCGGTCAGCCTGTGCGGCGGCGGGCGTTTCGGTTTTGGTCGCCGGCCCTCCGCCGGTCGCGTCCGCCCGCCTCGCCGTTTCTGGGGGCTCGACAGCGGGACTGGCTGGCGGCGGGGCCGGGGGGGTGACGTCGGACGCTCCGTCCGCCTGCGTCGGGCGGTTGACGATGTAGCGGATGGCCGGTCCGGTGCAGCCGTAGGTCCGGGCGATGCTTGCGAGCGATTCGCCCGCCGCGTAGCGTGTCCGGATCTCCGGCCATTCCGTATGCGGGATCTTTCCCTTTTCCTGTCGCTTTGCCATCGTTCTCGAAGTCCAAGGAAAGTTATCAAACCCCGACGATCCGTCGCGCGACATCGGGGTGCACCGCTCCGGCAGTCACTCCTCCCTCTCGGTTCTTCACATATGGGAATCGAGCGTACACGCTTAAGAACTCCCTGGCGGGGCCATCGGAGGAATGCTTGCGCGCAATCGTCTTACCCCAGCGTTTCGAACCGGTCGGATGTGGATGACCCATCTCGTCAGATGACACAAAACTGGATGGCAAGCCATCTTCTTTTCCATTGCCAAAATCCTTTGGCAAAGAAAAATCAGCGTTTCGATCAGACGGACGGGCAGGTTTCCTCGGCTGCGTAGGTCAACTGGTGCCGTGCGTCGGGGCCGAGATTGAACAGTGCGTCCAGGACGCTGAGGCCGGCGACGAATCCGTTCTGGACTTGCGGATATGGTCTGGGCTTGTACGAGCACACGCGAAGCTCGATGCCGGCCGCCTCGAATTTTCCAATGTGCTGGTAATTCTGTCCGCCTTCGCCGGAGATGTAGACGGCGCCTCCCACCGCCCGGACGAGGTCGATCAAGCGGTCGTCGCTGTTCGACGTCACGCCGTAGGAGCTGGCGACCTCACAGCGGCAGGGTATGTCCAGGTAATCGGCCAGCCGAGACACCGCGTGCATGTTGAAGCGGCTGAGGCTGTCGGTCTCCAGCGAGAAGAGGGGGTCCAACAGAGCCATGACCGGTTCGAAGAAAGGCGCCTGCCGATAGGTGTGAAACAGCATGGCCCGATGACGTCGGCGCCAACCGTCCTCGGCGAAACGCACGTCCCTGATCGCCTGGAGACGCTCTCGCCGGACGGGGGCGGACATCCAAAAGCCGCCACCGTCCGCGAGGATCCTTGTCCGGTGGACATAGCTGCGGCCTTGCGGCAACTGCGCATCATCAAGAAAGATGAAAACATCGGATTGCGCCATCTTGGCAAAATAGCCAAGCCATGGAAAATAATTCGGTTGGTGGATGGCGATTTTCATGGCGCGTTTCCCTGTCCGTTGCGGATCCCGACGTTTCCCCGGCTGGCGCGTGGATGTTCCCGCGAGCGGCAGGTCACGTGGCCGCGATGACAGGCCGAATGACCCACGGGCCTATATTTTGTGGGTTCCGTTCTCGTGGTTCACAATCCCGCTGAACACCTTCGGGAAGTTGTCGAGCATATAGCGACGAAGCTGGTCAGCCCGGCGGCTGCTCAACAGGTCCCAAAATTCGTCCATGCAGGAAACCTCGCACCACCATTCCGGATGCAGCAGCAACTGGATCCGTGGCCGGCCATCCTTGATCCACTCCGTCAAGGTCTCGTGGAAAGCCAAGCTCCGGCGGGAGTCGGACAAGTAGCACTTGATGTCGAACACGCGGTCGTCATAGGTGCTCAAGAAGCCTTCATAACGCCGGCCGAGCACCGCCGGAGTCGGGCGGTGGAAGCTGACCACGGGATCGATCGTGACGATGTGCTCGTTCACCCAGTCAAAGGTGCGCCGGATGGCGTGCTTGTCGGAGCCCAGCAAACGCTCATCGATGTGCAGGCCGACGCAATGCCCCATGTTCCTTAAGGCGCGAACAATGGTCAGTGTGTCCGATCCGAAGAAAGAATAGGTTTCCGCATCGAATTGAAAGAAAAAGTTACTGGAGATGTTCCATTCATTTTCAATCTTTCCAAGGCGAAAAGCCATGTTTGGCGAAATATCCACATCGTGGCGGATATAGAGAACGGGGGAGTCGCCTTGTTCAGATAGGAAGTCTGGATCATCGAATCTGGCAAAGCGGTAACCTCTGTCAAGAGCATTGGAAAGAATGCCTCGAAACGTCTCCTCTCCGAAAGCGGTGCGGTCCAGCGCCCTCAGCATCGTTGCGCATGGAGGATAGCCCTGTGGTTTGCTCATGATCGGATCCCGTTCAGTCGATTGCCGTCTCACATCGCCGAAGTCATCGGAACGCCGGTTTGCGTTCACCAACATCGCCCTTCCATATTTCATTTTCTTATTATGGGCGATTTCGGCAATAGCATAACATTTTTGATTCTGACGATCAAGGAGCGGGATCGGTTGTTTCCGAAAAGACAATTGAGGGAGCGGTGCTGGTCCAGCCCGATGGAAAAAATCTTCCCGTGCCTGTCGAGCCGTCAATTTTTTGTCAGGACGATGGTGTAGCCCTCAAAAGCCCAGGCTTTGCGAAGATGGCAACCGTATTGCAAAGAATTCAGCACAGTGGCCGCATGCCACATCCACTCCGATCCGACGAACCGGAACTGGACAAGGGGAGGGCGGCGAAAGTGGATCGCATGGAATCTGGCCCCGGCGATTTCCGTTCCCACCCTTGATTTCGGGCTCGTCGACGCATGGAGCATACGAAACAGGGCTTCTGGAGGGTAAGGTCTCGACACCTCGGGGTAATTGAAGATGGTCTCCGGGTCGCAGAGATTTGAAATGACGATGGTGCCTTGAGGGCGCACGACACGGATGAGTTCCGAGAGATAGCGGATCGCCTGCTGCGAACTGAACGCATGCATAACATGTGCGGAGTGGACGCCATCGAAGATGTTGTCATCGAACGGCAGGTCCAGGGCGTTGCCCAGGCGGGCATCGTATCCGCGTGTCCGACAATGCTTGATGCTTTCTTCGTTGATGTCGATTCCAACGGTTTTGTTTGGATGGACACTGATGAAGTTGCCGATGCCACAGGCGACATCGAGAATGCGCGAGCCTGCCTCCAAATACCTCCAGGACAATTTCTCTTCATGCGCGGCCCGGGAACCCCAGTTGTTCAGGGATCGGCCGAGATCGAAAAATTTATTTATTGAGATGTGTTCCATTGGTTTCGGAATTTTTACGGAAAGCATCGTGACCTTCCTGTCTCTGGCGCCTGTCTTATGCATCGTCAGGATAACGCGGCAGCGTCCGGCAATGTCCGGCGCAAAATCAGGAGCGCGCAGTGCATAAGGAGTGCATTCACTTTCCGAAGGTGAATGCGAAAGACATGGCATTCCCTTTGTTATGCGACTTTATTGCGGCGAGGTGGCCCGGTCCGGCTGGGCAGGTTTCCACGCTGGTGAAATCGACCAGCCTGTTCAGCCTTTGGGAGCCCGTTGGGTCAGCCCATCGCCCAGAAGCTGGAGATAGACCGTCACCGCCTCCTCCGGCAGGTTGACCACCCCATTCTCGTCGGTGTAGCGCAGGGCGAGATAGCCCCGGCTGGCGATCAGCATGTAGACCAGCGGCTCCAGCGCCTCGTCGGTCAGCGCGGCGATCTCGCCGTTCTTGCGGGCGTTCTGGAGGAACCGCAGGTAGCCGGCGGTGATGTTGCGGAAATGCTGGCGGTGCGCCTTGGGCGCGAAGATCTCCGCCTCGTTCAGGATGCGTAGGAAATAGGGCATCCGCTTGAGGAAGGAGAAGAAGGCGCGGAACGACAGCTCCTCCTTTTCCAGGAAGGTCTTGGCGCCGCCGGCCTGCTGGCGGATGTGGGCCAGCATCTTGGCGCCCAGCACCGGCAGCAGCTCGTCGAAGATCTCCTGGCGCGAGGCGAAGTAGTTGTAAAAGGTCCCCTGCGCCAGATTGGCCCGCTGGGTGATCCGGGTGATCGAGGCGTCGATGTAGCCGTACTCGCCGACAACCTCGGCGGCGGCCTGGAACAGCGTGTCCCGGACCTCCTCCGACCGCTGCATCCTGGTCTTCTTCCCCACCGCCGTCCGACCCGTCGCCATGCCCGCCATACCTGTGTCCGCCTTTGCTTGTAAGTCCGGATTTAGACGGACTCCGACCGCTTGACGAGAAAAACTAGCGCGCCGCCTTCGGCAAACAGGCGAAGGCGGCCAAGGGTTCGGCGATGTCCGCGCGGGGCAGGGCGCGGGCGAAGCCTTCGATCCGGTCGTAGGCCTCGGCCGGCACCCCGGTTTCGCCCCCGATGCGGCGGACCAGCGCGGCGACCTCGTCCCAGGAGAAGGAGAAATCGTCGGTTGTCATGTCCTGCCGCCGGGTCAGGACCGTGCCGTCCTCCAGCGTCGCCTCGATGGCGCAGCACAGGCGGGCGACGCTCTTGTCCGCGATCAGATCGACGCGGGTGACCAGGGCGTTGACCGCCGCGTCGTCGTAGCGGGTCATCGTCCGCATGGTCGGCACGCCGCGCAGCAGCGTCAGCGCGATGCAGAACGGGATGCTCATCAGCGTGCCGGAAATGCTGGCGAACGGCCCCTTGAAATCCATCCCGGCGTAGCCGGTCTCGAAGGGGTTCATGCGCACGGTCACGGCGCGGACGGCGCGGCCTGCCAACTCGTCCCGCAGGGCCAAGGCGGCGGTGACCGGCGTCTGGTTGAAGGCGCAGACCGGGTAGGGCTTGAAAGTGACGCGGCGGATCGACCAGACCGTTCCAAGCTTTGCGCTCAGCGCCGCCACGTCGCAGCCGGTGCGGGCGAAGGCGCGGACGAAGCCGGTCCGCCCCTCGAACGCTCGTGGGGCGGAGACGGAGCCGTTCGCCGCCAACTGCGCCGCCGTCAGCCCGTTGACGGCGGCGACGCCGACCTGATAGCGCCACTCGTCGGTGCCGTCGTCGAAGGATTGCAGGAGCCCGCCGGTGAAGGACGCGGCGTTGGCGAGCGCCGCCGCGATGCGGTCCTCGGGCAGATCCAGCAGATAGGCCGCCGCCGCCGCCGCCGCGACGGTGCCGTAGAGCGGCGAGGCGCGCAGCCCGGCCGGCGTGGTCAGCGGCGAATAGGCGGTTTCCAGCAGCCCGCCGGCCTCGTAGCCGGCGACCAAGGCCGGCAGCAGGCGCTCCACCGGCCCCTCTCCGGCCTCGACCATGGCGGTCAGCAGCGGGATCAGGATCGCGCCGATGTGGGCGGCGCCGCAGGTGTCCTCCTGGGCGCGGCCGTGGAACAGCGCCGACCCGGCCAAGGCCGCGCCGGGCACGCTGGTGAGGCGTCCATCGCCCAGCATGGTGGCGCCGTCGTGCCGCTCGCCGTGCAAGGCCAGCGCCGCCGCCCGCGCCACCGGAGCGTAGGGCGTGTCGTGCCCGCCGAGCGCGATGCCGTAGCCGTTCAGCAGGCAGACCCGCGCCTTCTCCACCACGTCGGGCGGCAGGCCGTCCAGGGTCAGACCGGCGACGAAACGGGCGATGGCGGAGGCCAGGGTGTCGGGAGCGGTCACGGCGTGTCCTCCTGCGAGGCGGGGATGAGTTCGTCGCGCAGGATCCGCTTCAGCACCTTGCCGGACGGGTTGCGCGGCAGGGCCTCGCGGACCAGCAGGCGCTTGGGGACCTTGAAGCTGGCGAGGTGTTGGCGGCAGTGGCGGTCCAGCGCCTCGGCGTCCAGGCTCTCGCCCTCCTTCAGGACGACCACGGCGGCGGGCACCTCGCCCCAGCGCTCGTCGGGGACGGCGATGACGGCGACCTCGACGACCTGCGGCAGCAGGAAAATGACGCGCTCGATCTCCGAGGAGGCGATGTTCTCGCCGCCGCTGATGATCATGTCCTTCTTGCGGTCGGTCAGGAACAGGAAGCCGTCCGCATCCAGATAGCCGACGTCGCCGGTGCGGAACCAGTCGCCGAAGAAGCTGCGCGCGGTCTTTTCCGGATCCTTCCAGTAGCCCTTGGTGATCTTCGGGCCGCGCAGGCAGATTTCGCCCGCCTCGCCAGGAGGAAGCGCGGTGCCGGCTTCGTCGCGGATCGTGATCTCGACATGGGCGAGCGCCCGGCCGGTCGAGCCGATCTTCTCGATCTCGCGGCCGGCCTCCATCAGGGTGTCGCCGCTGCAGCTCTCGGTCAGGCCGTAGCCGTCGACGTAACGCGCGTTGGCGAACAGGCCGGTGAAGTCGCGGATGCGCTGTTCGGGGGTGCGCTCGCCGCCGCCGACCGCCCATTTCAGGCTGGAGACGTCGTAGCGCCCGCGCTCCGGATGGGACAGCACGCGGCCGACCATGACGGGGGCGAACCACGCGCCGGTCAGCTTTTCCCGCTCGATGGCGGCCAGCACGGCGTCGGGGTCGAAGTCGCGCAGGACGCAGATCATGCCGCCCTGCCACAGCACCGCCACGCCCGGCAGGTCGAAGGCGCCGACATGGTACATCGGCCCGACCGCCAGCAGCCGGTCCTGCGCCGACAGCCCCAGCGCCGTCACGTGGTCCATGCATTTCCAATAGAAGTTCTCGTAGGAATGCATGACCCCCTTGGGGTGGTCGGTGGTGCCCGAGGTGTACATCAGCCGGAACAGATCCTGCGTGCCGCGCACCCGCATCGGCGGCATCGGACCCGCGGTTCCGGCAAGGACGCGCCCGTCCGACTGGGCCGCCGTATCCACCAGCACGGCGCGCGGGTCGCCCTCCACCGCCGCCGCCAGTTCGGTGTCGGCGAAGACCAGCACCGCCCCGGCGTTGCCGGTGATGAAGGACACCTCGGCGGCGGCCAGCCGGTAGTTGATCGGCAGGAACACCGCGCCGATGTGGCTGGCCGCGAAGGCGATCTCCAGGAAGGCCGCGCTGTTCTTCATCAGCACCGCCACCACCTCGCCCTCGCGCACGCCGCGTCCGTGCAGGAAGCCGGCCATGCGTTCGATGCGGTCGAGGAACCCGGCGTAGGTGATCCGCTGGTCGCCGTAGACCAGCGCCAGCCGGTCCGGCGTGCGCAGCGCGTGGAAGCGGATGAAGGCGCTGAGATTCACCACGTTGTCACCCTCCCTCGGAATCTGTGCGTCCGGCGTTGTCCGCCGGCTTCGCTCAATAGGATTTCGGCATGCCGAGATCGTGCATGGCGATGAAGTTCAGCACCATCTCTTCCGACACCGGCGCGAAGCGGAACAGCCGCGCGTCGCGCCACAGCCGCTCGACGTGGTATTCCTTGGCGTAGCCCATGCCGCCCATCGCCTGCATCGAGCGCTCGATGGCCTGTCCGGCGGCTTGCGCGGCGATCAGCTTGGCGATGTTGGCCTCGCTGCCGTAGGGCTGGCCCTGGTCGCACAGCGTCGCGGCCTTCAGGTTCATCAGCCGGGCGCATTGCAGCTCGGCGTGGGCCTGGGCCAGCGGGAACTGGACGCCCTGGTAGGAGGCCACCGGCTTGTCGCCGAACACCTTGCGGTCCTTGGCGTAATCGACGCCCAGCCGGATCGCCAGGGTGCCGGCGCCGACCAGACCGGCGGTGGTGACGATCCGCTCGGTGTTCAGCACGTCGAGCAGTTGGTGCCAGCCTTGGTCGAGCGTGCCGATCAACTCGTCCGGCTCGACCCGCACGTCGTCGAAAAACACCGTGCTCGACGCCAGCGTGTGGGTGCCTACCTTGTCGATGGCCTGATGGGTCAGTCCCGCGCGGTCCACGTCGATCAGGAACAGGCTGATGCCGGCGGTGCGGCGCCCAGCCTCCTCCAACCGGGTGGTGCGGGCGACGACCAGCATCTTGTGGGCGTCGGGCACGGCGGTGATCCAGATCTTCTGGCCCTTCAGGCGCCAGCCGTCGCCGTCGGCGTGGGCGAAGGTCCGGATCTCCAGGCTGTTGGAGCCGGCGTTCGGCTCGGTCAGCGCCATGCAGAAGTTCAGCTTGCCCTCGATCAGGGCGGGCAGCATCGCGTCCTTCTGCTTTTGCGTGCCGTACTTCGCCAGCGCCACGCCGCCGAAGATCGGGTTGATCATGAACAGCTGGGCGAGCGTGGCGCCGCCGCCGGCCGCCGACAGCGCCTCGATCACCAGCGCCATGTCGAGCATGCCCAGGCCCGAGCCGCCATACTCCTCGGGCAGGGAGACGCCGCCGAGGCCGGCCGCGCAGATCCCTTCCCAGGCCTCGGTGGGGAAGCTCTTCTTTGCGTCCTGCTCGCGCCAGTAGTCGAGGCCGAACTCGGCGCCGACGCGCGACGCCGTCTCGATCATCAGGCGCTGTTCTTCGGAAAGCTGGAAATCCATGGGAGTCTCTTTTCCAGGTCAGGCGGTGCGAAGCAGGCGCAACGGCCGCTCCAGCCCGGCGATGATGCGGTTGAGGAAGGCCAGCGCGGCGACGCCGTCGAACAGCCGGTGGTCGGCCGACAGGACGAGGCCGAGTTCACGTTTCAGCACCGGGGCGCCCGACTCGTCGGGGCGGAACACCGACCGGACGCTGCCGACGCCGAGGATGCTCGACTGGCCGGGGTTGATGATCGAGGTCATGAAGGTGACGTTGTGCATGCCGGCGTTCGACACGGTGATGGCGCCGCCCTCGAAATCCTCCGCGCTCAGCCGGCCATTGCGGGCGCGCTCGGTCAGCGCCGCCGCGTCGCGCGCCAGCCGGTCGAGCGGCAGACGGGCCCCCCCCCGCAGCACCGGGGCGACCAGCCCGCGCGGGGTGTCCACCGCCATGCCGATGTCGCCCCGGCCGAGCGACAGGATCTCGCCGCCGGGGGTGGAATCGTCCCACACGCGGTCCACATCCGGCGTCGCGGCGAGCGCCCGGCCGACGGCGGCCAGCACAAGATGGGTCATCGAGACGCGGGGGCTGCCCGGTTCGGCGTCGGCGTTCAGCTTTTCGCGCAGGGCCATCAACTCCGACACCTCGGCCTCGGCGGCGAGGTAGAAATGCGGCACGTCGCGCTTGGCGGCGGTCAGGCGGCGGGCGATGGTCGCCTGCATGGTGGTGGGCTTCGAGCGCTCGCCCGCCAGTGCGGCGACGGGGGAGAGGGCCGGTTCCGACACCGGGGCCGGCGTGGATACCGGTCGCTGCGCCGCCGCCTCGACGTCGGCCATCTTGATGCGGCCGCGTGGGCCGCTGCCGGTGAGGGTCGTGAGATCGACGCCGAGATCCTGGGCGCGGCGGCGGGCCAGCGGCGTCGAGAGGACGCGCTCGCCGTCGCGGAGCGGGGCGGGCAGGGGGCCGGTCTTCGGAGCGGCCTTCGCGGGTGGCGCGGGAGCTTCGACCGCCGGCGAGGCCGTGCCGTTCACCGGCGCGGGTGCCGCGCCCGAGCCGTCCGCCGACCAGCGGGCGATGGGGGTGCCGACCGCCACCGTCTCGCCGACGGGGATGGTGGTTTCGATCAGCACGCCGTCGCTGTCGGCCTCGACCTCCGAGGCGATCTTGTCGGTTTCGACCACGACCAGCACGTCGCCGGTCTTGAAGGGCTGGCCGGGAGACACCCGCCATTCGGCGAGCACCCCCTCGGTCATCGTCAGCCCCAGCTTGGGCATCACCAGATCACGGACCATCGGTCAGCGCCCCGTGAAGGCGGCCTTGCGCTTCTCCAGGAAGGCGCGGCACCCCTCGTGCGAATCCTCGGTGTCGAGCACCAGCCCGATCATCGCCTGCTCGTAGGCCAGCGCCGCGCCCAGCGGCATCTCCGCGCCGTGGCGCAGCGTGCGCTTGATCATCTTGAGGATCAGCGGCGACTTGGCGGCGATCTTGGTGGCGGTTGCCATCGCTTCGGCCATCAGATCGGCCTTGGGCACGGCGCGGTTGATCAGGCCCCAGGCCACGGCCTCGGCGGCGGTGAATTGGTCGCCGGTGAAGACCAGCTCACGCGCCCGGCAGGACGGGATCTGGCGCAGGATGCGCTGGGTACCGCCGGCGCCGGGGAACAGGCCGAGGTTGATCTCGGGCAGGCCGAACTTGGCGGTCTCGGCGGCGATGCGGACGTCGAGCGACAGCAGCAGTTCCGTCCCGCCGCCCAACGCCCAGCCGTTGACGGCGGCGACGGTCGGCTTGTCGCAGGTCTCGAAGCGGCGGAACACCCGGTGGATGACCTCGGCGAAGTCCAGGTAATGGGCCAGCCCCTGGCGGCTGTCGAGGTCGGCGATGTCGCCGCCGGCCACGAAAGCGCGTTCCCCGGCCCCGGTCACGACGATGACGTGGACGCCGTCGTCGGCCTCCAGTTCGGTCAGCGCCCGTTCCAGTTCCAGCAGCGTCGGGATGTTCAGCGCGTTGAGCGTGTCCGGGCGGTTGATGGTGATGGTCCCCACGGCGCCGTCGCGGGTCGTCAGGATGGCGGTGTTGTCGGTCATGATGGTCGTTTCCTCCCGTGGGGCCGTCAGGCGAGCGTGTCCTTGACCGCCGCGACGATCCGGTCGGCGTCGGGCAGATAGGCCGCTTCGAGCGATTTCGCGAAGGGGATGGGCATGAAGGGCGCGCCCACGCGCAGCACCGGGGCGTCCAACTCGTCGAACAGGTCCGACGCGATGCGCGCGGCGATCTCCGCGCCGACGCCGAAGGCCTGCACCGCCTCGTGCGCGATCACCACCCGGTGGGTCTTGGCGACCGAGGCGAAGACGGCCTCCTCGTCCCAGGGCTGGATCCAGCGCAGGTCGACGATCTCCGCCTCGACGCCGTCCTGCGCCAGCCGGTCGGCGGCGGCGCGGGCGGCGTAGAGCGTGGCGCCGTAGGTGACGATGGTGGCGTGGCGGCCCGGCCGGTCGATCCTGGCCTTGCCGATGCCGCGCGGGGCGTCGACGTCGAGGTCGCCCTGGAGCGCGTAGAGCGCCTTGTTCTCGACGAACACCACCGGGTCGGGCGCCTCGATGGACGCGCGCAGCAGGGAATAGGCGTCGGCGACGGTGGCCGGGCAGACGACGCGCAGGCCGGGGATGTGGGCGAACCACGCCTCCAGGCATTGCGAATGCTGCGGCCCGGCGTTCAGGCCCCCGCCGTGCGGCGTGCGCAGCACCATCGGCACGCTGCACTGCCCGCCGAACATGAAGCGCGCCTTGGCCGCCTGATTGACGACGGCGTCCATGGCGAGCGCCACGAAATCCATGAACATGATCTCGACCACCGGCCGCATCCCGGTCAGCGCGGCGCCGACGGCGGCGCCGACGATGGAGGCCTCGGAGATCGGCGTGTCGCGCACCCGCTCCGGCCCGTGGGTGTCGAGCAGACCACGGGTCGCCTTGAACGGACCGCCGGCGGCGGCGACGTCCTCGCCGAAGAGCATCACCGAGGGGTCCGCCGCCATCGCGTCGGACAGGGCCTGGGCGATGGCGTTCACATAGCGCAACGGCTTCGACATGAGACTTCAGGCCCCGGCGGTGAGCGTGGTTGGCGTGTAGACGTCGCGGAAGGCGGCATCGAAGTCGGGCAGGGCGTCGGCGCGGGCGGCCTCCAGCGCGACGGCGATGTCGGAATCCACCGAGGCGACCAGGGCGGCCAGATCCTGTTCCTCGATCCCGGCGGCGAGCAGCGCCTCGGCGGAGCGGCGCAGCGGGTCGTTCTCCGGCAGGCCGGCGATCTCGTCGGCGTTGCGGTAGCGCTGCGGGTCGCCCTCGAAATGGCCGTGCCAGCGGGTGGTGATGCATTCCAGAATGCGCGGGCCATCGCTGCGCGCGGCCTCCACCACCTCGGTCGCGGCCTGCGCCACGGCGGCGAGGTCGTTGCCATCGACTTGGCGGTGCGGGATGCCGAAGGCGGCGCCGAGCTTGTCGAGCGTCGCGGCGAACTGGCGCGAGGTCGGCGAGAATTCCGACCAGCCGTTGTTCTCGCAGACGAAGACCATTGGCAGCCGCCACAGCGCCGCCATGTTCAGGCATTCGTGCAGCGCGCCCTCCGCCATGGCGCCGTCGCCGAAGAAGGCGACCGCGACGCCGCCGCTGCGCCGCGTCTGGTGGGCCAGCGCGCTGCCGGTGGCGAGCGGCAGCCCGGCGCCGACGATGCCGTTGGCCCCCAGCACGCCGAGCGTCAGGTCGGCGACGTGCATGGAGCCGCCGCGCCCGCCGCAGATGCCGCCGGCCCGCCCCATGATCTCCTTGAAGAAGAGGTCGAGCGCCACGCCGCGCGCCAGCACATGGCCGTGGCCGCGATGGGTGGTGGCGAAGGTGTCCTGGGGGGCCAGCGCCCCGATCACCCCGGCGGCCACGGCTTCCTGCCCGACGCTGAGGTGGATGAAGCCGGGGATCTCGCTGTCGGCGAACAGCTTGGACAGGGTGGTCTCGGTTGCGCGGATCAACTGCATGGTGCGGTGGAGCGCCAGCAGCCGGTCGGGCGGGAAGGGGTCGTTGCGTGGGGCGGATGACGGCATGGGTGCCTCCCTTCGCGTCTTGTCGCGGAGATGCTCCGCTTGTTGAGCAAACAATGAACTACGATTCATGTTTCAGTCAAGCGGCTGTTTTTAGGAGCTTGCGATTGCCCCTCCCCAACCCTCCCCCGCTGCGCGGGAGAGGGGGATGTGCAGGCTGCTGATCCTTATAGAGACTGTGTTTTGCGAAGTTGCGGCAGTTCCCTCTCCCGCGCGGCGGGGGAGGGTGAGGGAGGGGGCAGCCGCAAATTCTTCAATTATGCCGTTGCACCCACAGTTCGCCCAAGATACATTCTCCATGAAAAATGACTCATAGTTCATTTCTGGGAGGAAGGACCGCCATGCACCGCCGTTCCGTCATCGGCCTGATCGGGGCCGCCGCCCTGACCGCCACCATCGCCCTCTCGGTCGGCACCGCCGCCGCGCAGGACAGCATCAAGATCGGCATGACCTCGGCCCTCACCGGCCCCTACAACGAATACGGCGAGGGCGGGCGGCGCGGCGTCGAGCTCGCCATCGAAAAGTGGAACGCCAAGGGTGGCATCAACGGGAAGAAGGTCGAGCTGGCGATGCTGCTCGACGACCAGCTCGTTCCCGACCGCGCGGTGCAGAACATGCGCCGCCTGCTCGACAACAAGGATCTGGTCGGCATCATCGGTCCGGCTGGCAGCGGCCCAACCCTGGCGGTGATCGAGATGGCCGCCGCCGACGGGCGCCCCTACATGAACCCGGTGGCGCAGACCCCGACCGTCACCTACCCGACGCCCGGCAAGCCGCGCCCGAACGTCTTCTCCTTCGCGCTCCAGAACGACGTCGAATCGACGGTGCTCGCCCGCTACGTCGCCAAGCATTTCAAGATGCCCGGCCTGGTCCACGAATCCACCGCCTACGGCATGTCCGGCGCGGACATGATCGACAAGGAACTGGTGGCGGCCGGGTCGATCGCCCCGGTGGCGGTCGAATCCTACAACCAGCGCACCCAGGACGTGACGGCGCAGATCGCCCGCCTGCAACGGGCCGGGGCCGACGTTGTGGTCTGCGTCGGGCTGGGCGCCGATCTGGCGGTGATCCGCCGCACCATGGCGCGGCTGAACTACAAGGTGCCGCTGGTGGCCTCGAACGGCGCGCTGTCGATCCCCTATCAGGAGGCGGCTGGCGATCTGGTGGTCGGCACGCGCGGGTCGATGGTCTACGTCTTCGGCGAGGACACGCTGAACCCGGCGGCGCAGGGCTTCGCCGACGCCTACAAGGCGAAATACGGCGCCGACCGCTGGTGGGGCAACGACCCGCAGCGCCCGCAGATCTTCATGTCGCTGTCGGTCAGCAACGCCTACGACGCCGCCGACGTGCTGTTCGAGGGCATCAAGCGCGCCAACTCGACCGACCCCAAGGCCATCGCCACGGCCATCGAGGGCATCCAGGGCCTGCGCGGGGTAAACGCGACCTACAGCTTCTCCCCCGCCAAGCACCACGCCATCGCGCCCGAGGACGTGGCGATGTTCGAGTACGCCAAGGCCGCCGACAAGATCGCGCTGAAGATCGTCAAGGAGTGACGGGGTTTCCCTCTCCCGCCCCCCGGGAGAGGGAAGGGGCCCGCCGCGCAGCGGTGGGAAGGGTGAGGGGCTATCGGAACATGGATTCAGTCCCACGCCCGATAGACCCTCACCCTCCCCATGCTGCCGCATGGGTCCCCTCCCTCTCCCGGGGCGGGAGAGGGACAGACAAGGACGACGCCATGCATTTCGTGCTGCAACTCATCTTCTCCGGGGTCTGCGTCGGCGCGGTCTACGCGCTCATCGCCATGGGGCTGTCGCTGACCTTCTGGACCACGCGCACGCTGAATTTCGGTCAGGGGTCGCTGCTGATGACCGCCTCGGTCGCCACGGTGGCGCTGCTGGGGGCGGGGATGCCGATCGCGTTCGCGGTGCTGCTCGGCGTGCTGCTGGCCGGCGGGCTGATGATCGTGGCGGAGCGGATCGCCATCCGCCCGCTGCTCAAGGCCGGCGACAGCATGGGCTGGGTGGTCTCGACGCTTGGGCTGGGAATCTTCCTCCAGGGCTTCGTCTCGACCGTCTTCGGCTCGCAGGCCATCGCCTTTCCCTCGCTGGTCTTCGACAGCCTGGACTTCGTCGATCTGGCCGGTGTCCAGGTGTCCTCGCAGTACCTCGCGGTGCTGGGCCTGTCGCTGACGCTGATGGTGGCGATGGAGCTGTTCCTGCGCCGCTCGGCCTGGGGACGCGCGGTGCGGGCGGTGTCGCACGACGCCGACGCGGCGGCGCTGGCCGGCATCCCGGTGCGCCGGGTGATCGTGCTGTCCTTCGTCGCCAGCGGCGTGCTGGCCGGCATCGCCGGGGTGATGGTCGCCCAGATCACCGGCACGGTCGATCCCGGCTTCGGCTTCAACCTGATGGTGCTGGGCTTCGTCGCGGCGGTGTTCGGCGGCATGGGCAACACGGCCGGCGCGCTGGTCGGCGGGGTGTCGCTCGGCGTCATCGAGAAGCTGGTCGGCGGCTACGTCTCCACCGCGGCCGAACATGGGATGGCCTTCGCCATCCTGATGGTGATCCTCGCCATCCGCCCGCAGGGCCTGTTCGGCCGCAAGGAATTCACGAAAGTGTAAGGCGCCAGCGATGCGGAACTCCCTCACGTTTCTCACCCGGACTCCGGTGGTCGCGGCGCTGCTCGTGGCGCTCGGCGTCGCGGCGGAATTCGCCAGCGGCTCCACCGTGCAGATCTGGTCCTTCCTTCTGGTCAACGTCCTGCTGGCCCAGAGCATCAACGTGCTGACCGGCGTCGCCGGTCAGATCTCGCTGGGGCATGCGGGCTTTCTCGGCATCGGCGCCTATGGCTCCGCCCTGCTGATGAAGAATCTCGGGCTTCCCCTACCGCTGGCGCTGGTCGCCGGGGCGGTGATGGGCGGGGCCGGCGGCTGGCTGCTGTCCTTCGCCGCCGGGCGGGTGCGCGAGTTCTACCTCGCCATGATGACGCTCGGCTTCGGCATGATCTTCTACGAGGTGGTGCGCGAGTGGACCTCGCTGACCGGCGGCGTCGTGGGCTTGAGCGGCGTGCCGTCGCCAAGCTTGCGCACGCTGATGCTGTTCGGCTGGCGGATCGACCCGGTCGCCTATTTCCAGATCACGCTGGCGGTGGTCGCCGGGGTGGTGTGGCTGCTGCGGAACTTCATCACCAGCCCCTACGGCCGCGCCTTCTTCGCCATCCACGTCAGCGAGGTCGCCGCCGGCAGCATCGGCGTCCCCCGCGCGGCGACCAAGCGCAACGCCTACACCCTCAGCGCGGCGCTGGCGGGATTGGCGGGCGGCTTCTACGCGCATCTCGTCGGCTATCTGGGGCCGGAGACCTTTGGCCTGCACCGTTCGGTCGAGGCGCTGGTGATGGCGGTGGTCGGCGGGCTCGGCACGCTGACCGGGCCGGTGCTGGGCGCCATCGTCTTCACCTACCTGCCGGAAAAGCTCCAGGTCTTCGCCGAGTACCAGTTCATGGTCTACGGCCTGATCCTGCTGCTGTCCTTCGTGCTGCTGCCGCGCGGTCTGGCCGGTCTGCTGCTGCCGCGCCCGCGCTTCTCCAAGGACGTGGAGGCGCTGCCGCCCCCGCCGCCGGTCCCTTACACCGCGACCGGAACCGGCCCGCTGTTGAGCGCCGAGGGCGTGTCCATCAGCTTCCTCGGTCTGCGCGCGCTGGACAACGCGTCGGTGACGCTGGGGGCCGGCGAGATCCTCGGGCTGGTCGGGCCGAACGGCTCGGGCAAGAGCACGCTGGTCAACATCATCAGCGGCATCTACCGGCCGGGCGACGGCGTCGTGCGCTTCGACGACGGCACCCTCACCGGGTTGCCGGACCACGCGGTGGCGCGGCGCGGCGTGCTGCGGACCTTCCAGGATCCGCGTCTGGTGCCGTCCTTCACGGTGCGGGAGAACGTGCTGCTCGGCGGGCACCGGCTCTACCAACAGAACCCGCTGGCGGCGGCGCTGAACCTGCCGGGCGCGCTGCGCGAGGACGCCGAAATGCTGGGCCGGGCCGAAGCGATCCTGGCGATGGCCGGGCTGTCGCACCTCGCCGACACGCCGGTGCGCGATCTGCCCTACGGCGACCAGCGCATGACCGAACTGTCGCGCGTGATCCTGGCGAACCCGCGCCTCGTCATGCTCGACGAGCCCGCCGCCGGCTTGTCGGAAGGCGAGTTGCACAAGCTGGGCGGGCTGATTCGCCACCTCAAGGCGCAGGGCGTCGGCGTGATCCTGATCGAGCACCACATGGACTTCCTCAACGAACTGGTCGACCGCGTCGTCGTGCTGGACAGCGGGAAGGTCATCTACCAGGGCGGCATGGCCGGCATGTACCGCGACCCGGCCGTGGTCGCCGCCTATCTCGGCACCGAAACCCATCCGGGGGAGAGCGTTCATGCCTGACCAGACAGGCTTGGAAATCCAGGGCCTCGAAGTCCGTTACGGCCCGGTCCAGGCGGTGCGCGGCGTCTCGCTGCGGGCCGAGCCGGGGACCATCACCGCGATCCTCGGCGCCAACGGGGCCGGCAAATCCTCGCTGATGAAGGCGATCTCCGGGCTGGCCCCGGCCTCGGCCGGCCGCATCACGCTCGACGGCGAGGACATCACCAAACTGTCCCCGCACGAGCGGGCGCGGCGCGGCCTGTCCCACGCGCTGGAGGGGCGCCGGCTGTTCCACCGCATGTCGGTGGAGGAGAATTTGCGGGTCGCCTGGGATTTCCGCAACCGGGGCGGCGGCTTCAAGACGGTGGCCGACCGGGTCTACGAGCAGTTCCCGATGCTGACGGCGCGGCGCAACACCCCCGCCGGCATGCTGTCGGGCGGGCAGCAGCAGATGGTGATCCTGTCGGCGGCGCTGATCCACGAGCCGCGCTACCTCCTGCTCGACGAGCCGTCGCTGGGGCTGGCGCCGGTCATCGTGCAGCAGATCTTCGGCTTCATCGAATCGGTCTGCCGCGAGCGCCGGACCACGATCATCCTGTGCGAGCAGGTGGCGGCCATCGCGCTGCGCGTGGCGCACGCCGGCTGCGTTCTGCGGCGCGGGCAGGTGGTGCGCAGCGGGGAGGCCGCCGCGCTCGCCGCCGATCCGACGCTGTCGGCGGCTTATCTGGGCGGATGAGTGAGGGCAATCGGTCTACACTGAAGCCAACAAAAACCGGGGAGGAAACGGCCATGCAATCGGGCGTCTACGAGTTCCTGGCGCAGGACCGCGTCATCTATGGCCGTCCGGCGGCCGAGGCCGTGGCGGAGACCGCCGCCCGACTGGGCAAGAGCCGCCTGCTGATCGTGGCGAGCCGAACCCTGAGCCGCTCGACCGGCGTGGTCTCCGCCATCCGCGACGCGCTGGGCACCCGTTGCATCGGGGTGTTCGATTCCTGCGTCGAGCATGTGCCCCGCGCCTCCGTCCTCGCCTTGACGGACGAGGTGCGGCGGCTTGAGCCGGACCTGATCGTCACGGTCGGCGGCGGCACGCCGATGGACACGGTGAAGGTGGCGCTGGTGGCGCTGGCCGAGGGCATCCGGGACGAAGCCGGCTTCGACACCGTGCGCATTCGCGTCGCCGAGGACGGCAGCCGCATCGTCCCGGCGGTGAAGGACCCGCCGCTGCGTCAGATCATCGTGCCGACCACCCTGTCGGGGGCCGAGTTCTCCAACCTCGGCGGCGCCACCGACGTGACACGCCGGGTGAAGGACCTCTACACCGGTCGGCACATCGGCGGTCAGGTGGTCATCCTCGACCCTGCCGTGACAATCCACACGCCGGACCGGCTGTGGCTGTCCACCGGCATCCGTGCCGTCGACCACGCGGTGGAGACGGTGTGTTCGCGCAAGCCGCAGCCCTTCACCGACGCGACGTGCCTGCACGGGCTGGGCATGCTGGCGCGCTCCCTGCGCGTCAACCAAGCCGAGCCGGGCAACCTCGAAGCCCGGTTGGACAGCCAGCTCGGCGTCTGGCTGGCCTCGACCGGGCTGGGTCGGGTGGAATGGGGAGCCAGCCACGGCATCGGCCATCAGCTGGGCGCGGTCGCCAACGTGCCGCACGGCCATTGCTCCTGCGTCATGCTGCCCAGCGTGCTGCGCTGGAACCATCCGGTGAACGCCGAGCGTCAGGCGCTGGTGGCGCGGGCCTTGGGGCGCGAGGACGGCAACGCGGCGGCGGCGGTCGCCAGTCTGGTGCGCGACCTGGGGCAGCCGGGCAGCCTGCGCGCGGTTGGGGTGACGCGCGAGCATTTCGCCGCCATCGCCGCCGGGGCCATGCAGAACATGATGGTGCGCAGCAACCCGCGCCCGATCACCGGCGAGGCCGACATCCGGGAAATCTTGGAACTGGCTTGGTAAACAGCCCGCCTCCCTGTCTCTTCGGTCGGTACGTGATGCGAAAGGCCCCGCCTGCCCGGCGGGGCCTTTCGTCGTTTTGGGACCAGCCTTGTGAAATGACTATGGGGGTATGCGTTTCAAGCAATCCTCAAAACAAACTATTTGTTTGACTACCAAACTATGAGCAATCACAATCTTCATAGAAAATAGAATTCTCTATAGAGATTGGAAGCGCGCCATGCACGCAGACGATCGGGACCGGGACATTTCGACGCTCAATGCCGGCAAACCGGTCGGCGCGGTGGTCAGTGCGCTGGCGATCCTGCGCTATCTGGCGTCCCAGGACGGCGCCGTGTCGAGCATCCAGACCGCCCGCGCGCTGGGGCTGAACCCCAGCACCTGCTTCAACATCCTCAAGACCCTGGTCGCCGAGCGCGTCGTCCAGTTCGAGGAGGCCGGCAAGGCCTACCGGCTGGGCGCCGGGCTGGTGGAACTGGCGGGCAGCGCCCTTGATCAGGTCGGCTACACCCGGCTGATCCACCCGGAGCTGGAGCGGCTGGCCCAGGCGTGGCAGACGCCGATGACGGCATGGCTGCGGGTCAGCGACGCCCGCGTCATGCTGGTGGACCGGGCGGAGACGACCTCGACCATCCAGATCCACATGCGCATCGGCCACCGCCTGCCGCTGCTGGTCGGCGCGCTCGGCCGCTGCATGGCGGCGCACGCCGGCTTTTCGCCCGACACGATGAAGCGTCAGTACGCCGCCATCCGTCAGGACAACCCGCCCCCCTTCGAGCAGTTCCTGGCCGAGGTGGAGGAGGCGCGCGTCGCCGGTTACGCGGTGGACCGCGACGGCTTCACGCGTGGCGTGACGACGGTGTCCAGCCCGATCCTCGACGCCGGGGGCACGCCGTTCCTGGCGCTGTCGGCGGTCGGGCTGACCGCGCAGTTCTCCGACGAGCGGGTTGCGGCGATGGCCGCCGACCTGCGCGACACCACGCGGCGGATCGGCCGGCAGTTGGCCGGGACCTTTCGCGCCTCCTCTCCCCCTCACCACCAGCGGGAGAACGCCCGATGAAGCCGGTCATCGCCGGGGTCGCCGATACCGCCGTCGGCCGGCTGGAGGGCGTCAGCTGCATGGCGCTCCACGCCGAGGCGGCGGCCGCCGCGCTGGCCGACGCGAATCTCCGGCCGAGCGACGTCGACGGCGTGCTCTGCGCCTATTCGCTGGCCGAGCCGCATCTGATGCTGTCGTCGGTCTTCAACGAGTATTTCGGCATCGCGCCGTCCTACAGCGCCGCCGTCCAGGCCGGCGGGGCGACCGCCTGCGCGCTGGTGATGCAGGCCGCCGCCTTGGTGCGGGCGGGGATCTGCCGCAACGTGCTGGCGGTCTGCGCCGACAACCGGCTGAGTGGGCTGGGGCGGGGCGGGGCCGTCGCTGCGCTGGCCGAGGTCGGGCACCCACAGTTCGAACGCCCCTACGGGATGTCCATCCCGGCGGCCTACGCGCTGGTCGCCCGGCGCTGGATGCACGAGCGCGGCACCGCCCCCGACGACTTCGCCCGGCAGCTCGCCGCCATTGCCGTCACCCAGCGCGGCCACGCCCACCGCCATCCCAACGCCCAGGCCCGCGACCCGCTGACCATGGAGCAGGCGCTGTCCGCCCGCATGATCGCAGACCCGTTGCGCCTGTTCGATTGCTGCCTCGTGTCGGACGGTGGGGCCGCCGTCGTGGTCAGCGCCGTCGATGCCGCCGCCGACCGCAGCGACCGTGCGGTGTCGATCCTCGGCTACGGGCAGATGAACACGCACGAGCACGTCTTCGCCATGCCGTCGCTGACCGATTTCGGTTGCCGGCAATCGGCGGCGCAGGCCTTCGCCATGGCTGGGCTAACGCCGTCCGACATCGACGTGGCCGAGATCTACGACAGCTTCACCATCACCCTGCTGGCCGAGCTGGAATCCATCGGCTTCTTCCCGAAGGGGGAGGCCGGTCCGGCGATCCTCGACGGCGCGCTGGATCTGGACGGAACCCTGCCCTGCAACACCCATGGCGGGCTGCTGTCCTACGCCCATTCCGGCGCCGCCGGGGGCATGTTCCACATCGTCGAGGCGGTGCGGCAACTGCGCGGCGAGGCCGACCGGCGTCAGGTGGCGGGGGCGGAAACCGCCTTCGTCCATGGCGACGGCGGCATCCTGTCGGCGCATTGCTCGCTGATCCTGGGGAGGGCGTAAGATGACCGCGACCACCGATCCATCGCCCGCGAAGCCGGCCCCGCTGATTACCGCCGACACGCGCGCCTTCTGGGACGCCTGCGCGCAGGGGGTGCTGACCTTCCAGCGTTGCACCGCCTGCGGCCACGTCCAATTCCCGCCCCGGCCCTTTTGCGTCTCCTGCCGGGCCGACGGGCCGGTGACGGAGCGTTCCGCCGGTCTCGGCACCGTCCACAGCCACACCATCGTCCACCGGGCGCCGACCCCGGCCTTCAAGGCCGACGTGCCCTACATCCTCGCGCTGGTCGATTTCGACGAAGGCTTCCGCCTGATGGCAGCCTTGCGCGACTGCCCGCCGGCGGACGCCCGCATCGATCTGCGGGTCCGCGTCGTTTTCGAGCCGATGGCCGGCGGCGGCGCCTTGCCGCAGGTCCGTCCCCTTCTTGAGTGAACCCTGGACTGAACCCCCTTGGGAGGGCCATCCATGCACCTGTTCGACACCATTCCCGTGGGCGCCGCTTTCGGCGCCCAGGAGCTTCACCTGTCCGACGCGCTGCTGGCGCGCTGGACCAGCCTCTACCCCGACGACGCGCCGGAGGACGGGCGGATGCCCGCCGGCATGATCGCGGTGGCCTCGATGCGGGCCTATTCCGATCTGGTGACGCCGCGCCCGCCGGGGAACGTCCACGGCTCGCAACATTACGAGATGCTGCGCCGGCCAGCGCTGGGGGAGCGGCTGACCACGACCATCGCCTGCGCCGGCAAGGAGCTGAAGCGTGACCGCCGCTGGGTCCATTTCGACACCGAGACTCTGGGGGAGGACGGCACCCCCTGCTTCCGTGGCCGGATGACCGTGCTGTGGGCGGCCTGACCATGACCGACGCGACCCTGATGCAGCACGACAGCCTGGCCCCCGTCTCCAAGCGCATCGACCGCGCGGCGATCCGGCTCTACGCCGAGCTGACCGACGATTTCAACCCGATCCACCTCGACCCCGACTTCGCGGCGAAGACGCCGATGAAGGGCATCATCGCCCACGGCCTGCTGTCGGTGAACCTGCTGTGGCAGTCGGTGCGCGCCAGCCTGGGCGAGGCGGCGGTGTCCGACGCGACGCTCGATATCCGTTTCCTGCGCCCGGTGCGCGAGGACGACGTGGTGACGGCCGGCGGGCAGCGGCGCGAAGACGGCGACGGCTACGACGTGTGGATCGCCAACCAGCACGGCGAGACCGTGATCGCCGGCCGCCTGTCGCATCCGGCGCAGGGGAGGGCGGTATCATGACGGCGGCCATGACGTCGGTGGTGCTCGTCCGCGACGAGGGCGACCTCCGTCGGATCACGCTGAACCGGCCGGAGAAAATCAACGCGCTCGACACCGCCATGCTGCTGGCGCTGACCGAGGCGGTCGAGAGCGCTCCCCGCGCCGGGGCCGTGATGGTGGCGATCGACGGTGCCGGCCCGCGCGGCTTCTGCGCCGGCGGAGACGTGGCCGAGATGGGGCGCGGGGCCGAAGCCTTCGCCGCGCAGGAGGAGGCGCTGCGCGCCGCGATGCAGGCGCTGCACGGATCGGCGGTGCCGGTCGTCAGCGTGGTGCACGGGCGCACGCTGGGGGCGGGCTGCATCGTGGCGTGCCTCAGCGATCTGGTGCTGGGCGCCGACAGCGTGCAGTTCGGCTTTCCGGAGATGCGTTTCGGCCTCTACCCGGCCTTCGTCCACGCGGCGCTGACCGAGCGGCTGCCGGCGGCGCTCGCCTTCCAGATCTGCGCCGGCGGTCGGATGCTGAGCGCGGCCGAGGCCTACGGCTTTGGCTTCCTGACCGAGATTCTGCCGGCCGAGGGCTTCGCCGGGGCGGTGGAGGCGCGCGTCGCCCATTACCGCGAGCGGGTGGACGCGCTGGTCATCGGCCGCCGCATCCTGCGCATGGAGTACCGCCCGTCGATGGCGGAGAAGACCCGCCGGCTGGCCCCGCTGCTGGCCGAGAACCACGCCGCCCCCTCCGTGCGGCGGCTTCTGGCCGGGCTGTCCTTCGCCCGCTGACGATACCGCCCGCCGCTACGCGGGCTTCGAAACGACAACGAGTCCCGTCAACGGGACCGCGCCACCCCCAACAATGAATTCCTGGGAGGGAACGATGTCGAAGAACAGCGTGTTCGCCGCCTTGCTGCTGGGCAGTGTCTTCGCCGCCGGCGGCGCCATGGCCGCCGATCCGGAGGTCTACAAGATCGGCGGCATCTTCGCGATGACCGGCGCCTCGCCCCATTACGGCAAGGTGATGAGCGGCGGCGCGCAGCTCGCGGTGGACGAGATCAACGCCAAGGGCGGCATCGACGGCACCAAGCTGCAATTGGTCGTCGAGGACCACAAGAGCGGAAGCGCCCAGGCCGCCGTCGCCGGGATGAACCGGCTGATCGACGTGGAGGGGGTGAAGGCGGTGCTGCCGTCCTTCTCCACGGTGACGCTCGCCACCATGCCGATCGGCGACCAGAAGAAGATCCTGATGCTGAACGGCGGCGGGGTCAGCGCGCAGACGGTCGGCACCTCGCCCTACATGTTCAACATCCGCTCGATGGCGTCCGATCTGGCCGGCGGCATCGCCCACCGCGCGGCGGACCAGGGCGCCAAGAAGCTCGCCCAAATCGCCATCAAGTCGGAGTTCGGCGACGCGACCATCGCCGCCACGACCAAGGCGTGGGAAGGGATGGGCCTGAAGATGGTCGCCGCCGAGCAGTTCCAGGCCGACGCCGCCAACATCGACACCCAGGTCGCCAAGCTGCGCGCCTCGCAGCCCGACGCCATCGCCAACTGGCCGACGACCCCGCAGGCCGGTCTGGCGGTCAAGCGCCTGCGCGAGCTGGGCATGAAGCAGCCGGTCTACTGCATGGAATGGACCGCCGAGGACAGCAAGGTCGCCGGCAAGCATGCCGAGGGCGTCGAGGTCGTCACCGATTACTTTGCCGCCACCGACGAGAACCCGTGGTCCAAGCGATTCGCCGAGGCCTACAAGGCGAAGTTCGGCGACATGCCGGACTTCTACGCCGCCAACTACTACGAGGGCGTCTACGTGATCGCCGAGCTGATCCGGCGGTCGAAGGCCAAGGGCGGCGACTACTACACCGGCGAGCGTCTGGTGCAGGCGCTGTGGGAAAACCCGACCTTCGACAGCGTCTACGGCAAGACGCTGACCTTCCGGAAGAACGGCGTCGCGCAGAAGCCGGTGGCGGTCTTCCGCCTGGAGAACGGCGAGCCGAAGTTCGTGAAGTTCACGTCCGCCGAGTGATCGGCCGTCCGGCACGATCTCCCTCTCCCGCCCCGGGAGAGGGAAGGGGCCCGCGAAAGCGGGAAGGGTGAGGGGCTATGTGGACATGGATTGCGTACCACACCCGATAGCCCCTCACCCTCCCCACCGCTGCGCGGCAGGTCCCCTCCCTCTCCCGGGGCGGGAGAGGGAAAAACAGGAGCCCATCCCATGGATTTGCTCATTCAACTGACCCTGAACGGCCTGTTCAACGGCGCGCATTTCGCCCTGCTGGCGATGGGCTTCGCGTTGATCTTCGGCACCACCGGGGTCGTGCATTTCGCCTACGGGCCGGTCTACGCGGTCGGTGCCTACATCGTCTGGGCGCTGGTGGCGCTGGCCGGTCTGCCCTTCTGGGCGGCGGTGATCCTCGGCGTCGCCGCCACGGCGGCGTTCGGGGTGGCGAGCTACCTGTTCATCTACCGGCCGTTCGAGATCGGCGGCAGCCCGCCCTTCGTTGTGCTGGTCGCCTCGCTCGGCCTGTTCATCGTCCTCAAGAACCTGATCGGCATCGTCTTCGGCACCGACGTCAAGACGGTCGACAGCGTCGCCTACGACGTCCACTTCGTCGGCGACGCCTTCTTCACCACGGTGCAGGTGGGGCAGGTGCTGGCGGCGCTGCTGGTCGGCTGCGGCATCGCGCTGTTCCTGCGGGCCAGCCGCTACGGCAAGGCCATCCGCGCCATGGCCGACAACCGCGAGATGGCGACCGTCATCGGCATCGACACCAAGCGGCTGTCCATCCTGGTCTTCGCGCTGGGCTCGGCGGTGTCGGCGGTGGCCGGGTCGCTGGTGCTGCTGCGCGACGGCTTGAACCCCAACATGGGCTTCGGCGCCGTCTTCGTCGCCTTCGTCGCGGTGATCGTCGGCGGGGTCGGCTCGCTGCGCGGCGCCGTCATCGCCGGCTTCCTGCTCGCCTTCGTGCAGAGCCTGGGGATGTGGCAAATCCCGACCGAGTGGCAGAACACCATCGTCTTCGTCGTGCTGTTCGGGTTTCTGCTGGCCCGGCCGTCCGGCATCGTCCGGCGGGCGTGAGGAGGCCCGATCCCCATGGAATACCTTGCCCACGTCCTCGTCATGGTCTGCCTCTACGGCATCCTGGCGACCTCCTTCAACCTGCTGATCGGCTTCGGCGGCATCTTCGCCTTGGCGCACGCCACCTTCTACGCCAGCGGCGCCTACGCCGCCGGCATCCTGGCGACGAAGCTCGGCATCGGCTTCCCATTCACGATGCTGGCCGGTATGGTGGTCACCGCCGCCATCGGCCTGCTGGTCGCCTTCCCCGCCATGCGGGTGGGCAGCCATTATCTGGTCGTCATCACGCTGGCGCTCCAAGCCATCACCATCGACGTGCTGATGAACAGCAAGCCGCTGACCGGCGGGCCGGACGGCATCCCCGGCATCCCCCCGGTCTCGCTGTTCGGCACCCCCCTGAACAACCCGGTGGCCTTCCTGCCGCTGGCGGCGGTGATGGCGGCGCTGTGCTGCGCCGTCGCCTGGAGGCTCGGCGCCTCACCCTTCGGCCGCTCGCTGCGCGCCATGCGCGAGAACGAGGCGGCGGCCCAGGCGGTCGGCAAGAACCTCGTCCGCATGAAGCTGGTGGTCTTCGCGCTGTCGGCCGGGCTGGCGTCCGTCGCCGGATCGCTGGTCGCCCACTACATCGCCTTCGTCAACCCGGAATCCTTCACCATCGAGGAGACCATCCTCATCCTCGCCATGGTGATCCTCGGCGGCATGGGCAATCTGTGGGGCTCGCTGGCCGGCGCGGCGATCCTGGTGCTGCTGCCCGAGGGGCTGAAGTTCGTCCATGTGCCGGGCGACATCGCCGACATGGTGCGGCAGGTGATCTACGGCGTGGTCCTGATCGTCATCCTGCGGCTGCGCCCGGAGGGGCTGTTCCCCGAGACGGTGTTCCGCCCGCCGACCGGCGCGGTGCTGCCGACGGTCCCCGCCAACGGCCCGGTCTCGGCCGTGGTCCGCGCCGAGGGCGCGCCGGGCGAGGTGGTGGTCTCCGCCAAGGCGCTGGCCAAGAGCTTCGGCGGCATCAAGGCGGTCAAAGACCTGACCATCGACCTTCGGCGCGGCGAGATCGTCGGGCTGATCGGCCCCAACGGCGCCGGCAAGACGACGGCCTTCAATCTGCTGTCGGGCTTCCTGCGCCCGACCGGCGGCAGCATCCTCTACCATGGCCGTGACCTGACCAAACTGAAGCCGCACGAGGTGGTCACCGCCGGGCTGGCGCGCTCCTTCCAGGACCTGAAGCTGTTCACCAAGCTCAGCGTCGTCGAGAACATCCTGGTCTCGCTGCCGCGCCAGCCGGGTGACAACCTCCTCGACGTGTACCTCCGGCCCGGCCTCGTCCGCCGCGCCGAGCGCGAGAACGTCGCCCGCGCGCTGGAGATCGCCTCCTTCGTCGGGCTGCTCGCCAAGGCCGACGAGGTCGCCGCCAACCTGTCCTACGCCGAGGAGAAGCTGCTGGTCATCGCCCGGCTGCTGGCGACCGGGGCCGACGTGCTGCTGCTCGACGAGCCGCTGTCGGGCCTCGACACCGGCACGGTGGAGCGCATCTGCGGGGTACTGCGCGACCTCGCCCGCGCCAACAAGGCCATCTGCATCATCGAGCACAATCTGGAGGTCATCCGCGGCGTCTGCGACGAGATCGTCTTCATCGACGAGGGCCGCGTGCTGACCAAGGGACCGCCGGACACGCTGATGCGCGACCGCGAACTGGCCGAGAGGTATTTCGGATGAGCGCGATACACACGATGCCGATCGCCGAACCGCTGCTTGAGGTGCGCGGCCTGAGCGCCGGCTACGGCAAGCGGGCGGTGGTCCACGACGTGGACCTGACGGTGCGGGCCGGCGAGATCCGCGTGCTGCTGGGCCACAACGGGGCCGGCAAGACGACGCTGGTGCGCTCGGTCTTCGGGCTGATCCGGCCGTCCTCCGGCAGCGTCCGCTACCGGGGCGAGGAGATCACCAAGCGGCGTTGCGCCGACAACGTCAAGGCGGGGATCGCGCTGGTCCCGCAGGGGCACGGCATCTTCCGCTCGCTCACCGTGCGCGAGAACCTGGAACTCGGTGCCTACACCGCCGACGACCCGGCCGCCACGAAGACCAACCGCGACGCGGTGATGGACCTGTTCCCGATCCTGCGCGAGCGCGCCGGGCAGATCGCCGGCACCATGTCGGGCGGGCAGCAGCAGATGCTGGCCATGGGTATGGCGCTGATGCACCGGCCCGACGTGATGATCCTCGACGAGCCGTCCATCGGCCTCGCCCCCAACCTCGTCCAGCGCGTCATGGAGGCCATCGCCGAGGTGAACCGGGCGCTGCGCATGGCCGTGCTGATGGTCGAGCAGAACGTCGTCCACGCCCTGCCCATCGCGCAGAGCGTCACCGTGCTGCGCACCGGCCGCAAGATCTACGAGGGCGCGCCCGAACCGCTGGGCGACCGTCAATACCTGATGACCCTTTTCTAAGAAACTTCCCACACAAGGATCGACTTCATGGCCCGTCAGAAGATGCTGATCGTCGGCGCTCTCGGCACCGTCGGCCGCCCGATGCTGGAACATTTCGAGGCGTCGCCCGACTGGGACGTCTGCGGCGTGTCGCGCCGCACCCCCGATTTCGAGACCACGGCCGAATGGGCGGCCATCGACCTGCGCAACCCCGACGACTGCCGCAAGCTGCGCGAGATCAAGGGCGTCACCAACATCTGCTACACCGCCGTCTATGAAAAACCCGACGTGACGCGCGGCTGGTCGGAATGGGACCATGTCGAGACCAACCTTGCCATGCTCAGGAACGTGGTGGAGAACGTCGAGGCGGTGTCGCCCAACCTGCGCCACGTCACGCTGCTTCAGGGCACCAAGGCGTACGGCGGCCATCTCGGTCCCTTCCGCCAGCCGGCGCGCGAGAGCGACAAGCGCTACATGCGCCCGAACTTCTACTACGACCAGCAGGACTGGATCAGCGAACGCCAGCAGGGCAAGGAGTGGAGCTGGAGCGTGCTGCGCCCGCAGATCGTCTGCGGCCTCGCGGTCGGCAGCCCGCTGAACATCATCACCGCCATCGGCGTCTTCGCCGCCGTGTCGCGCGAATACGGCCTGCCGCTGCGCTTCCCCGGCGGGGCGTCGCGCATCGGCGAGGCGACCGACGCGCGGCTGATCGCCAAGGCCGCCGAATGGGCCGGCACCAGCCCGCAATGCGCCAACCAAGTCTTCAACATCGCCAACGGCGACGTCTACGTCTGGGAGAACGTGTTCCCCAAGGTGGCGGAGCTGTTCGGTATGGAGCTTGAGCCCGCGCAACCCTTCTCGCTGGCCCGCATCATGCCGCAGAACGAGCCGATCTGGGACCGCGTCGTCGCCAAGCACGAACTGAAACCCTACAAGTACGGCGAGGTGGTGCCGTCCTGGCAGTTCGCCGACTTCCTGTTCGGTTACGGCCAGCGTCCCAACCCGCACCACATGAGCACGATCAAGGCGCGCAAGCTGGGCTTCCACGAGTGCGTGGACTCCGAAGAAATGTTTGTCGATCTGCTGCGGGAGCTGCAGAAGCGGCGCATCCTGCCGGAATGAGGAGGGCGTTCGCATGACGACCAAGCGCAGCGTTCACGGCGTTCCGGTGCAGTGGGAAACCCTGCCGGCGCTGGTCGCGGCCCGCGCGGCGCAGCACGGGGACGCCCCCCGGCTGACCGTCGCCGGGAGGGCGATGAGCTACCGGGAACTGGACGCGGAGTCCTCCCTGGTGGCCGCCAACCTGCACCGGCTGGGGGTGGGCCGGGGCGACCGGATCGCCTGCTTCCTGCGCAACGCGCCCGAGCATCTCGTGACCTGGGTCGCCGCCGGCAAGCTGGGGGCGATCTGGGTGCCGCTGAACGCCGGGCTGGTCGGCGAGGATCTCGTCCACACCCTGACCAACGCCGCGCCCGCCGTGCTGGTGGTGGACGCGGAACTGGCGGAGCGCGTTGCGGATGTCGAGGACCGGCTGCCGCCGATGCGCGTGTATCAGGTGGAGGAGGGGGGACGCCGGCCCGCCTTCGCCGAATTGCTGGAACCGGGAACGGCGTTGCCGGCGGTGGAGGTGTCCGGCGGCGATCCGGCGGTGATCATCTACACCGGCGGCACCACCGGTCTGCCCAAGGGCGCCCTGCTGCCGCATTTCGCCTGGATCGCTGCGGGGATGCGCTACGTCGAGGCGTTCGAGACCAAGCCGGACGACGTGCATTACTCGATCCTGACGCTGTTCCACGTCGGCGGGCTGATGCTGGGTGTGGTCGGGCCGATGGTCGCCGACATCCCGACCGTCATCGACCGCCGTTTCAGTGGCAGCAATTTCTGGGCGCGCGCGCGGGAGACCGGGGCCACCATCGTCGATCTGATCGGCACCATGGTCACCGTGCTGACCGAGCAACCGGAGGGGCCGGGCGACCGCGACCACCGGGTGCGCGTCTCGCTCGGTGTGACTGGGCAGATCCCGCCCGCCGTGTCGGAACGCTTCGTCGAGCGGTTCGGCGCCGGTTTCGTCAACGTCTATTCGCTGACCGAGACCGGGGGCGTGCTGATCGTCAACAACCGGATGGATTCGCCCAAGCCGCGTGCCAACGGCCTGACCCATGGCTGGGCCGAGGTCGCCATTCTGGACGACGGCGACCAGCCGATGCCACCCGGCGTCAGCGGCCAGATCGCGCTGCGCCCGCGCTACCCGGACATCTTCATGTCGGGCTATTTCAACGCGCCGGAACGCACGCTGGAATGCCTGTCGAACCTGTGGCTGCACACGGGGGATCTCGGCCATCTCGACGAGGACGGCTTCCTGTTCTTCACCGGCCGGCAGGCCCATTGGCTGCGCCGCCGGGGCGAGAACATCTCGGCCTACGAGGTGGAAAGCGTGCTCAGCCATTGCCCCGGCGTGCGCGAGGTGGTGGTGGTCGGCGCGCCGTCGGAAAAGGGCGAGGAGGAGGTGAAGGCCTTCGTCATCCGCGACCCCGGCTGCGAGGTGGTGCCCGCCGCCATCGCCGCTTGGTGCGAGGGCCGTATGGCGGCCTTCAAGATCCCGCGCTTCATCGCCTTCGTGGAGGAATTCCCGCGCTCCGTGACCAAGCGCGAGGTGGAGCGCCACAAGCTGCGCGCCCTGCCGAACGACGGCGTGTGGGATCGCGAGGCGCCGGTGTCCGGAGGCCCCCACCCTCGGGAAGACCGACCCCGATGACGGCGACGAGGCGGCCGTTCTCGGCGTCCACGGTCAGCCGCGCCGCGCCGCCTCGATCGCGGCGACGTCGATCTTCGTCATGCCCATCATCGCCTCGAATGCGCGTTTCGCTTCATCGCCGCCGGCCGCCAGCGCCTCGGTCAACACGCGCGGCGTGATCTGCCAGGAGACGCCCCACGCGTCCTTGCACCAGCCGCACGCGCTTTCCTGGCCGCCGTTGCCGACGATGGCGGTCCAGTAGCGGTCGGTCTCGTCCTGGTCGTCGGTGGCGATCTGGAACGAGAAGGCTTCGCTGTGCTTGAACGCGGGGCCGCCGTTGAGGCCGAGACACGCGACCCCGGCAACGGTGAACTCGACCGTCAGCACGTCGCCCGCCTTGCCGGACGGGTAGTCGGCCGGTGCACGGTGCACGGCCCGCACCGCGCTGTCGGGAAAGGTCGCGGCGTAGAAGCGGGCCGCCGCCTCGGCGTCCCTGTCGTACCAAAGGCAGACCGTGTTCTTTGCCATGACGTCTCCTTTCGCTTTGCAGCCAAATCCCGGCTTTGAGTCCCCCATCCGCTGTCTTCTCAGTTGGGTGGCCCACGCGCGCTTCGCCACCCCGGAAGGGGCCAATTCGGTCGAAGTCCGGTGCGGCGCCATGAATCCCATTGCCCGCACACACCTTGTTCATGGAATAAGGTCGGCCGGGAGGTCCCCCATCGACACCGATCATCCGCCGGTTTCAAGGCCCTCCAACCACTCGGCGATCATGGCCCGTGCCGCCGAGCGAAGGGGCGGACCATGGCGGCGCGCGTCGTCACGCAGGGAATTCGGGTCGATTCCGGCGGCCGAGAGTTCGGCCGCATGGCCCACGAGCCAACGCTCGAACCTGTGGTCCGCGTCCACTTCCGGGTGGAACTGGAGCGCCAGGACATGGCGGCCGCGCGAAAAGGCCTGCTGCGCGATCCGGGCGCTCGATGCCAGATGTTCGGCGCCTTCGGGCAAGGTGTAGGTGTCGCCGTGCCAATGCAGGACGGGCAGGCCGGCGAGACGACGCAAAGGGCCGCCCTCGCCGGACGCCGTCAGCGTCAAGGGCGAGAAACCGATCTCCTTGATGCCGGATGGAAACACCGTCGCCCCCAGCGCGGCGGCGATGAGCTGGGCGCCGAGGCAGACGCCCAAGGTCGGTCGACCGGCCTCCAGCCGCGACCGGATGAACGCGCGTTCGGCCAGGATGAACGGGTAGGCGGCGTCTTCGTACACGCCGATGGGGCCGCCCAGGACGATCAGCAGATCGGCATCGCGCGGATCGCCCGCGCAGAAGTCCGGTTCGCCGGCGTCGCAATACCGGATGTCGTATCCGGCTTCCCGCAACGGTGCCGCGAAGGAGCCGAGGTCTTCGAAATGGACGTGCCGCAGCACGAGGGCCGTCTTGTTCATGATTCCTCTCGTATGGGGTTTTCCGGCGATGTGGGGGGCTTGCACAGGCCATCGGCGCAGCCTTGGCCGTCCGCCGCCGGACGGGCTGTCGCGCGGTCCGGCAGCGGGGCGGAGAGCGCCATGGCGATCCGCGCGCCGATTGCGATGTCGTCCTCCACGCCGAACGTCTGATGGAGGATGGAACCGTCGCGGCCGATCAACACCGACGACGGCGTGCCGCGCCAACCGAACCGCCGCATCGTCACCGGAACGTCGGACGCCCCGTCCGCGCGATCGACGCCTACCGGGTGCGTGACTCGGTACTCGTGAAGAAAGGCCTTGAGCGTCACGGGCGTCATCGCCGCATGGTGTTCGAACACGGTGTGGATGCCGATGACCTGAAGATCGGTGTGACCGAAGACACGCTCGATGCGCTGGATCTGCGGGATGGACTGGCCGACGCAGCCGGGGCACAGAAGCTGGAAGCTGTGAAGGAGGACCGGACGCCCCCGGAGCGCGGCGAGAGTCAGCGGGGCCGCCGTGTTGAACCATTCGCTCACCGCCAGTTCCGGCGGGAGTGGCGCGGTTGTCGTGGACATGTGTTCTCTCCCTGGACAGGTCGGGCGGACCAGGGGGCCCGGTCCGCCCTTCCGGTGCTACGCCGTGGCGCGTGTCAGCTTCACGGCCGGAAAGTCGAGAGGGACGTCCAAGGCGACGTTGACGTAATTGGTGAAGAGGTTGAGCGCGACGTGGGCGATCAACTCGACGATCTCTTCGTCGTCGAAGCCGGCCTTGCGCAGGGACTCGACATCGGACGCCGGCACGCCGGCGCGCTTGTCGACGACCGCAAGCGCAAAGGCGAGCGCGGCGGCCGTGCGCGGATCGGCCGAGCGGCCGGCCTGCGCGTCGGCCATCTCCTGCGCGGTAGCGCCGGCCTTGCGGCCGAGGCCGGTGTGGGCGGCGAGGCAATAGCGGCAGTCGTTGCGGTCGGCGATGGCCACTGCGACCTGTTCGCCGAGCTTGGCGCCGAGGCGGTCATTGCCGAGCGCGCCGAACGCGCCCCACAGGCTGGCCAGGGCCGAGGGCGAATTCGCCACCGCCTTGAACATGTTCGGCACCATGCCGAAGGCCGCCTTGATCTGGGCGAGCTGTTCCGCCGTCTGCCCCGTTGCGTCGGCCGGGTCGATCAGGGTAATTCTGGTCATGTCCTTACTCTCTGTTTGCCTGGAGGGGGGATATGCGGGTTCGCCGATGGCTGTCGGCGGACCCGCGCCGAATCGTCGCTTGGGCGACGTTACTTGGGGGCCATGACCTTGCCGGGAAGGCTGAGGTCGCCCGAGGCGATCTTGAAGACGTCGCTGACGCACAGCAGCGGCGCGTGGAGGTTGCCATTGACCCTGAGGCCGGCCGTGACCCCGTCGTAGGACGCGCCCACGATGCCGCCGATGAGCGACAACGGAATCCTGACCTGCACGGCGTCGCCCTTGAGGCTCGTCGGATAGTCCGGGCTGTCGATCAGCAGGGGAACGCCCGGCCAGGTTTCCGGAACCTTCGGCTTCTTGCCTTCGGGAATGTCGATGACCTTGAGGCCGCCGCCGCACGCCGCGTCCTTGGTCAGCACCACCCAGTGCGGGTGCCAGACGTCCCGGTTCCTGGCGCCCTTCGCCGCGTCGTCGAAATCGGGGTGGAAGGTGACGGCCAGCGCGACGATGCCCTGCTTCGTCTCGAAGCCGATCGCGCCGCTGTCGAGCGAGGTCGGCCAGACATAGGCGTAAACCCCGGAGCCTTCGAAATTGCCGGTGGCGCCGGGCTTTTCCGACCCCGCCTCGCCGCGGACGCGGGTCGTGAAGACGGCGGAGTCGCCCTCGGTCACGATGGTCGTCTCGATGATGTCGAAGGGGGCCGGCACGTTCTGCGCCGGTCCCGGTGTGATCGAATGGGCGGCGGCGGCCGTCAGCCAAAGCGATGCCGTTCCGGCGAGAAGCGCGCCGGCTGCGAATCTTCCAATCATTCGGGTTGGTGTCCTTTCTTCTCAGGAGCCTGGAGGGGGTGAGGCCGATCCCTGTCGGAACGCGTCCCAGGTGGCTGCCCGTGACGCGGGATCGGCGGTTTCATGCTCGCGGCAATCGATACGGAGGTCCCGTTGCCCGAAGGCCGCGTTCACGAAATGGCAGTGATGCGGATGGGCCGCATCGGCGTGCACGAACGGCGCGAAATACCGGCAGGTCGTGCACATGCGTTGGATGGGAATGACGTCGAGCGACTGGAGGTGCCGGATCATCTTCACCAGGGTGACCAGCAGGTCCTGCTGCTCGTCGATGGGCAAAGCCTCGACGGCCTGCTCGGCGCTGCTTCGCGCCGCGCCGTCGGCCTGAAGCGCGGACCGGCCCTCCGCCGCGATGTCCACGTTGACGGCCCGGCGGTCGCCCTCCGTGCCGCGCTTGAGGACGAACCCCTTGCGCTCCAGGGCGGCGATCGAATCCGTGGCCGTGGGTTGCGCGACACCGAGCTGGGCCGCGATGTCCTTCACGCCCATCCCACCCGCCCGTCCCTCGAGCAAGTCGAGGATCGACAGCTGGGTCGGGTTCAGGCCGGTCGCCTTCGAGCGGCGCCAGTCGTCGATCCGCATGGCCATCGCGACACGGGACAGGCCTTCGCGGATGCGGTGACTGAGCTCGGTGGGGTTCTTCGGCGTTTCCATGAGCGATTTATATATAGGAGTCCTATTGAAAGCAAGCCCTGAAAATTGGCCGCGGCATTTTGGGACGTCCTCGGTGAACCTTGGACCGATCATGGTACTGGACGGCGCGCTGGCCCCCAGGGCCGCTGGACGGCTGGCCGCGCTGGCTTACACCGACGTCGCGGTGCTGGGTGGCGGCGGACTTCCCTGTCGGCAGCGACGCCCATGTGCCGAGCAGCCCGTCGCCGATCAGCTTGAGCGCCAACACCGTCACCACGATCAACAGGCCGGGTAGGGTGGTCAGTTCCCAGGCGGTGCGCAGCAATTCACGCCCGGCCCCGATCACGCGGCCCCAACTGACGGTGTTCGAATCACCCAGTTCCATGAAGGACAAGGCTGTCTCCATCAGGGTCGCCGAGGCGACCATCACCGAGAAGGTAATGAGGATCGGCAGCATGGCTTGGCCAGGATGATACGGGCGTGGTCATAGTCCATGCCGCGCGCGGTGACGATGAAGTCCTTGCTGCTCAGGGCTCGGGTCTCGGCACGAAGCAGCCGGACGATGGTCGGCCAAGTGACGATGCCGATGGCGTCGGCGATGGCCTCCGGCCGGATCATGCCTTTCAAAGCACACCCCGCCATTGTCGGGATGCTTCCTGTCATGCAATCGATCTCCCGGTTGGGCGAGCCGGGCACGGAAAAATAACTTTCCAGGTTTGGGTTTTAATTATTAACTAAACAATAGAATAGGCCTTGCGTTTTCATAAGAAAAACTCCATCTTCCGCAGGTCGATAGACGGCCATACGACTTGAAACAGCGCAGTGAAGCGCGGACAAGTCGACGAATATGATCACCTGAAAATGCGAATTCGACGGCCCGACGGTAACGCGGGCAAGCCAAATCCATGTTTGAAAAAGGAGGTTTCCATGACGACGGGAACCGTGAAATGGTTCAACGCCCAAAAGGGCTTTGGTTTCATCGCGCCGGACAACGGGGGCAGTGATGCCTTCGTCCACATCAGCGCGGTCGAGCGGGCGGGCTTGAGCGATCTGCGCGAGGGCCAGAAGCTGGGTTTCGAGCTGGTCTCCGACCAGCGCAGCGGGAAGATGTCCGCCGACAATCTGAAGTCTCTCGACTGACCATGCTTCCGGCGGTTCCGGGCTTCGTCCCGAACCGCTGGCACGCTGTTCGGCACACGTTCGGCCAACTGGGCCTCGCACCGAAGAACGGTTGCGAGGCCTTTTGTTTTCCCACCCCAGCGCATCCGTTGACCGGATGCCGAAGGACACCAAAGCCATGGCCAAGGAACAGAAACGCGGCAACCGTGAAATCCGCAAGCCGAAATCGGCCAAGCCGGTCGCCGCCGTGTCGGTGGCGGCTTTCCTGAACAAGAAGGAGACCGCCAGCGAGAAGCCTGCCCGTAAGAAGGGATGATGTCGCCCGCGCGGCCATCGTGCAGGCGGCCCCGGCACCACCCCTCCGCGTCCAAGCGCGCCGATCCGGTTTATGGTCAAACATCTCCGATGAGTGCGCGTAATGAACACTTTGGAGGAATACACTGATTTTCTTATACGGTAGGAGTGGTGATAGTGGAATACGCATCCGTGGCGCTGATTGATGGAAACAATTTGTTTCGCCAAGGCCTGAAGGCATTGTTTGCCGATCAGAGTTTTCAGATCGTCATTGAGTCATCTTCGGTGAAGGATGCGCTCTTGGCTGTTCCAAACAACAATCCATTGCAGCTTATCCTGATCGATCCGAGTGGCATGGGGGCCCCCGCCGAAGCGATCCGGGCCTTCAAGGACAGATGCCCGGAGGCGCGTCTGGTTCTGCTCACCGAGACGCTGGACGGCGAGGCGCTGACCAACGCCATCGATGCCGGCGCGGATGGCTTCCTGATGAAGGACATATCGCGGGACGTGTTGCTCCAATCCCTGCGGCTGGTCATGATGGGCGAGAAGGTGTTCCCAAGCCATTTGGCGGCTCTGATAATCAGCGGCCGCCTGTATGGCAAGGAGGACCAGATGCCGGCCTTCCGGAAGGGAGTGTCGAAACGGGAGGGACAGATTCTGCGCTGCCTTCTCGTTGGCGACAGCAACAAGCTGATCGCCCGGCATCTCAGCATCACCGAGGCGACGGTCAAGGTGCACCTCAAGAGCCTGCTGCGCAAGATCGACGCGACGAACCGCACCCAGGCGGCCATCTGGGGACTCAACAACGGCTTTGCCGAAGTGGACGGCGGCGCCCTTGTCGATCGGGTCGCGTGAGCGGCACCCGACCTCGTCTTCGGTTTCACACTGTCCACAGCGAGCCGGGCGAAGGCGCTCATCGGCGCCAACCCGGCCATGGCCTTTTCCACCGCCATCCTGGCGCTGCCCGACGCGGCGCCGAAGCGTCGGGCGCCGTGGATCACACCGTCCCGGCGACCTGCCGGTAGAGCGCCGGCAACGCCTTGGTCAGGTGGGATATCTGCGGGAAGATCGCGTAGGCGCCTCGTCCGAACAGGTAGGGGATGTAGTCGCGCGCCTGCGCGTCCACGGTGATGGCGAACACCGCCAAGCCATCCTTGCGGGCCTCTCGGACCGCTTGGCGCGTGTCCTCGATGCCGTAGCGGCCTTCGTAATGGTCGACGTCGTTCGGTTTGCCGTCCGACAACAGGATCAGCAGCCGGTGTCGGTTCGGCCGTTGCGTGAGCCGGGCGGCGGCGTGCCGGATGGCGGCGCCCATGCGGGTGTAGTAGCCGGGCTTCAAGGCGCCGATGCGCCGGGTCACGGTGGCGCCCAGGGGCTCGTCGAAGCCCTTCAACGTCTGCACCCGCACCCAGTCCCGCCGCTTGGAGGTGAAGGCGTAGAGCGCGTGGTCGTCGCCGCAGGCGGTCAGGCCGTGGGTCAGCGCCAGCAGCGCCTCCTTCTCCACGTCCAGCACGCGGCGGCCGTCGACCCAGCCGTCGGTGGACAGCGAGCCGTCGACCAGAACGGCGACCGCCAGATCGCGCGCGGCGCTGCGCGTCTGCTGGTGGACGCGGTCGCTGCCGGCGCCTCCGGCGCGCAGGTCGGCGCGGCTGCGCACCAGCGCCGCGAGGTCCAGGTCGTCGCCGTCGCTCTGGCCGGTGAACAGCATGCGGCGCGGGCGAAGCGCCTCGAACTGGCGGCGCACCTGCCGGATGCGGCGCAGCGCCGCCGCGTCGGGTTCCCACGCCTCCCCCCCGCCTTCGCCGTCCGCCGGGGCGGTTTCGGTGATCACCCGGCAATGGTGGGGATGGTGGGCGTGGCGGCGATGGTCCCATTCCGGGTAGGTCAGCACGGCGTTCAGCGGCGTGGCGTCGATGGCCGGGGGGGCCAAGTCGAGGTCGAGCTTCAGCGTGGTCGCCGCCCGGCGCTTGTGCGCGCCGACGGCGATCTCGTCCATGTCGTCGGCGGCCTTGCGGGCGTTGTCCGCGTCGTCGTCGTCCACGGCGCGCGGGATGTTCAGCATTTCGGCGAGGCCGAGGATCTTCTCGAAACGATTCAGGATCAGCGGGTCGTCGCGCTGCGTCTGGTCGGTGGCCCGCCGGGTCGCCTTGCGGCGGCGCCCGTCGCCGTCCTGGGCGGCGGCACCCTCGGCGGGTCCGTCGTCGAGGGCGGGGGAGGGCGTGTCCGCCGCCGGCGTCGCCACTCCCCACAGGGGCACCGGCAGCATCCGACCATAACCATGAGGGGCGACGAAGCCGTCCAGGGCGGAGCCGAAGTCCAGCATGCGCGCCGCGTCGCCTTCGGCCGGGCCCCCACCGAGCAGCACCAGCGCCGTCCGCTCCACCATGGCCTCGGCGGGCGGCAGGCGGCGGGCCGGGCGCAGGACAGCCATGGCGCCGGCCAACTCCGCGTGGAGGATCCGCAATCCTGGCCAGCAGGCCAGGGTCCGCGCGGTGGTGCGGGCGGCGACGCGCAGCGCCTGGACGTCGGCCTGCAAAGGATCGGACGGAGGCGAAGCCGGTTCGATGTGGGCGAAGTAAGCGGCGAGCCACTCGTAGAGATGTTCGTTCAACCGGGCTTCGGGAAACAGCGCGATGGCCGCCGGAAGCTGGAGCGTGTCGCCGTCCAGCGTGGCCCGTTCCACACGTTCGGCGCCGAGCCCGATGCGGTCGAGCAGCGGCAGCCGGTGCCCCGAAACCTTGGCGGCGGCGGCGTTCAGCCGCACGCCCCGGTCGCCGCCCAGCGCGCGGAAGAAGACCGACAGGCGCGGCCGCATCGCCTCCAGCGTCACCGCCGCGTCCGGATGGTTGGGATAGCTCGACCGCCCGCCGATCAGGCGGTGCCACAGGCGGCCGACGGTCTCTTCCGGCTCGAACAGCTCCAGCATGGCGGGGTCAGCCCAGCGTGACGTCGGCGACGCGCAGCAGCCCGGCGCGGATGTCGGGATCGTCGGTCAGCGGCTCGATCAAAGCGGCGCGGATCGCGCGCTCCGGCTTCATGCCCGAGCGGATCAGGGTGGCGCAGTAGATCAGCAGGCGGGTCGAGACGCCCTCCTCCAGATCCTGCCCCTTGAGCGCGCGCAGCGCGTTGGCGAGGCGGACCAGCGGGACGACGCGGGATTCGGGCAGGCCGCTTTCCGTGGCGACGATGGGGATTTCGAGCTCGGGCTTGGGGAAGTCGAATTCGACGGCGAGGAAGCGCTGGCGGGTGCTGGGCTTCAGCGTCTTCAGGATGTTCTGGTAGCCGGGGTTGTAGGACACCACCAGCATGAAGTCCGGCGGTGCCTCCAGCGTCTCGCCGGTGCGCTCCAGCGGCAGGATGCGGCGGTCGTCGGTCAGCGGGTGCAGCACGACGGTGACGTCCTTGCGCGCTTCCACCACCTCGTCGAGGTAGCAGATGGCGCCCTCGCGCACGGCGCGGGTCAGCGGCCCGTCGGTCCACACGGTGTCGCCTCCCTTGAGCAGGTACCGCCCGGTCAGGTCGGCGGCGGTCAGGTCGTCGTGGCAGGACACAGTGTGCAGCGGGCGCCCCAGCTTGGCCGCCATATGCGTCACGAAGCGCGTCTTGCCGCAGCCGGTCGGCCCCTTCAGCAGCAGCGGCAGCCGGTGCTGGAAGGCGTGCTCGAACAGCGCCACCTCGTCGGCGACCGGCTGGTAGAAGGGAAGAGCGGCGTCGAGCGGCATTGGGGAAACTCCAGGAAAAAAAAGAGGACCCCCGCCCGCGATGCGGACGGGGGCCGAGGGGACCTCTTATTCGGCGGGTTGGTAGTTGGTCGGGATGGACGCGGGACGCTCCTCCCGCGCCGGGCCGAAGATGGAGTAGAGGAACAGCACGACGCCGACGCCCACGATGACGCCCGCCCCCAGGCGCATCCAGTAGAACAGGGCGATCTGCTCCTGCACCTCCATGTAGTCCATGCCCAGCACGCGCTGGAGATGGGTCTGCACGACGCCGGCCACGGTCAGCACGAAGGTCATGAAGGCCATGCCGCCGCACATCAGCCAGAAGCTCCACATGTTGAGGAGCTGGTTGTAGGGCTGGCGGCCGCGCAGATACGGCATCGCGTAGGTGATGATGGCGAAGTTGATCATGGCGTAGGCGCCGAAGAAGGCGAGGTGCCCGTGCGCCGCCGTCACCTGGGTGCCGTGGGTGTAGTAGTTGATCGGGGCCAGCGTGTGCAGGAAGCCCCAGACCCCGGCGCCGAAGAAGGCGAAGACCGAGCAGCCGAGCGACCACAGCATCGCCGCCTTGTTCGGGTGCCGCCGCCCGCTTTTCCACACCATCATGAAGGCGAACACGACCATGGTGAAGAAGGGCGCCACCTCAAGGGCCGAGAAGATCGAGCCGATCCACTGCCAGTAGCCCGGCGTGCCGATCCAGTAGTAATGGTGGCCGGTGCCCAGGATGCCGCTGAACAGCGCCAGCCCGACGATGGCGTAGAGCCACTTCTCGACGATCTCGCGGTCGACGCCGGTCATCTTGATCATCAGGAAGGCGAGGATCGAGGCCAGCACCAGCTCCCACACGCCCTCGACCCACAGATGGACGACGTACCACCAGTACATCTTGTCCAGCGCCAGGTTGGACGGGTTGTAGAAGGAGAACAGGAAGAAGATCGCGATGCCCCACATGCCCACCAGCAGGATGTTGGTGATGACCGTGCGGCGTCCTTTGATGAGGGTCAGCGTGATGTTGTAGAGGAACATCAGCGCGACGACGACGATGGCGGCCTTGATCCAGGTCGGTTGCTCCAGGAACTCCCGCCCCTCGTAGATGCGGAAGAGATAGCCGACGACGGCGGCCAGCGCCCCGAAGACGAACAGGCCGAGTTGGACCAGCGCCAGCGTCGGACTGTGCAGCTCGGTCTCCGCCTCCTCCGGGATCAGGTAGTAGGCGGCGCCGAAGAAGCCGATCAGCAGCCAGACGATCAGCGCGTTGGTGTGGATCATCCGGATGATGTTGAAGGGCACCAACTCCGACAGCAGGTTGGGCATCACGTAGACGGCGCCGGCCAGCAGCCCGACCAGGATCTGCACCGCGAACAGGCCCATCGCCGCCGCGAAGTACCAGAGGGCGACTTTTTGCGATTCGTATTTCATGGTGGCAAGTCTCCTCAGCCCGACAGCTTGGGCGGCCAGTTCTGGGTGTTGATCCGGCTGGTCCATTCCAGGAAGGCCGCCAGATCCTCGACCTCTTGTTCGGTCAGGTTGAACTGCGGCATCTGGCGGCGACCCTGGATGCCGGACGGCTGTGCCGCCATCCAGCCCTTGAGCGCGGTCACGGCGCCGTCATGGTCCTTGTCGCCGCCGTAGCGCTTCCAGACGTTGCCGAGTTCCGGCGCGAAATAGGCGCCCTCGCCCAGGATGGTGTGGCAATTGATGCAGGCGTTCTTCTCCCACACATGCTTGCCACGGGCGACGGCGTCGTTGAGCCCCGCCTTGTCGGTGCTGGTGTTGACGATGTAGAGGTGGCTGAGCGCGGTCAACGCGACGAAGGTCGCGAAGAAGAACAGCGATCCGCCGTAAAAGATGTTGCGCGCGGCCGCCTTTGTGAAGCGTTCGGTCATCGCTCGGGCTTCCCTGGAAATCGGTGGGCGGAAATCAGCGAGTGTCGGTGCGGAGGGAACGCGACGCGCGGCGCCGGAAAACCGGTCGCCGTCGTGTCGTCCGCCACGGGTCGAAGCAATAATTGAGTGTTTTGGGCGGTCATTCCTTGACCACGGTCAAGCCAGCGCCGCCGCCGCCATCCTACCCTGGCGGCCGGCTATCGGGATGGGACGGGATGGACGGGCCTGCGCTGGACGGCCGGGAGGACGGGTTTTCCGGCCTGCCTGGCAACTTGATGATGTGGATCCTGATCCTGGGCGAACTGGCGGTCTTCGGCGTGGCCTTCCTCGGCTTTTCCGTCGCGCGGGCGCTCGACCCCGTCGCCTTCGGGTCGGGGCAGGCGCATCTGAACGGCCCGCTGGGCGCGGTCAACACGATGGTGCTTATCACCAGCGGCTTCATCGCCGCGCGCGGCGTCGCCGCCGGGCGGCGGGGGCGGATCGCGGGCGCGCGGGCGGCGATGCTGGGCGCGGCGGCGGTCGGTTCGGTCTTCCTGGCGGTCAAGGCGGTGGAGTACGCGGCGACGCTGGGGGCCGGGCTGTCGATCGACAGCGGTGGGTTCTTCACGCTCTATTTCCTGCTGACCGGCTTCCACGCGCTGCACGTCGTCATGGGAATCGTGGTGCTGGCCATCGTCGCGCGCTGGCCCAGCGTGGAGAACCTGGAGACGGGCGCCGCCTTCTGGCACATGGTCGACCTGATCTGGGTGATCCTCTACCCGCTGGTTTATCTCATTCGATGAAAAGGGCGCATTCGATGAAGGGAACGCGACGATGAGGCTTGACCGGCTTGCCGTGTCCTGGCTGATCCTGCTCGGTCTGTCGGCGGTCACGCTGCTGCTCGCCCGTCACGGCGGGGATGGTTCCGGAGCGGGGGTGGGAGTTGCCGGGGCCGCCGCCCTGCTGGCCCTGGCGGTGGCGAAGGGGCGGGAAATCCTGTTGCATTACCTGGAACTCGACCGCGCCGGGATGGCGTGGCGGGTCCTGCTGTCGGGCTATCTGGTCGCGCTGTGCGGCGCGATCCTGTTGATCTACGCCGCCGGCTCGCTCGGCTGGATCGGTCCGGCCGGAGGCGCGCGATGAACGAGGTGAAGTTCGGCCTGCTGCTGACCGCCGGCGCCGTGATCGGCCTCGCCGTGGCGTTGCATCGCCAGCGCGCGCTCGGGCGTGCCGGGCTGCTGACCGTGATCGCCGCGACGCTGGCCGTGTCGGCGTCGCTGTTCCTGACGCAGTGAACGGGGCATGGCCTCGACCGCAGGATTTGGGCGCACGATGGCCGGGCTTCGCGCCGCCATCACCGCTCCAACTGGCGGACGCGGTCGGCGGATGGCGGGGCAGGGCGCGAAACGACGTAGGCGCCCCCGACCGCCATGACCAAGCCGGCACCGCCGAGCACCGCCACGCCCGGCGACGACAGGGCCAGGACGCCGAAGCCGAAGGCCATCCCGGCGACGGCCATGACCTTGGCCTTGAGTGGGATCGCGCCACGGTCCTGCCAATCCCGGATGACCGGTCCGAACCGGGCGTCGTTGCGCATGCGCTCGCGCAGTTCGGGATTCCCTCGGGCGTAGGCCCAGGCAGCGACCAGAAGGAACGGAACGGTGGGCAGCAGGGGCAGAAACGCACCGACCGTGGCCAAGCCGACCGCTCCATGGCCGACCAGCAACCAGATCAACCGTCGCCTGCGTCCCACGCCGCTTCTCCTGTCCGCCCCTTGGTTCCCCGCCCACCGTAGACGCCGGTCGGATGTCTTGCACGCGTTTCCACGGCGGTCCCGGCGTGTGGGGGCAATTCAGCGGATGGGTCGAGTGAGATCGCCTGCCGCTGGTGTCAGATCACGCGGAAGCGGTGGGTGCCGTCGTGCTTGAGCTGCGCGACCAGCTTCCAGCTCCCAGTCGATGCAGCCCCGCATGTGCGAGCGTGCCTTCCTGCGGAAAAATGTGCGTACGATTCTCACATCCAATGGAACAGGGCGATTCCCGACAGCGTGGCAAGAAAGGCGCCGGCCGCAGCGCTGATCAGCGGCAGCATCGGCAGGCCGCCCGATTTCGTTCCGTTGTTGGCGATGGCGCTGTCGAAGCCGCGCAGGGTCGAATCCATGCGGATCAGGAACACTTCGAGGCTGCCGACCCGCTCCGTCACGTCGCGCAGGCTCTCGGCCAGCGCTTCCTGCCGGTCGGCCTGGGTGGTGCCGGTTCGGGCGGTGTCGTTGCGGGCGGCGGCGATTCCCTCGTTCAGATCGCGCAGCAGGCGTCCGACCGTCTGCTGCGCGGCGGCGAGCTGGCGCTGATCGCGTCGCACCGCATCGATCCGCTCGGCGATCCGCTGGAGATGAGGCGTCAGCAATTGGTCGAAGCGCTGCTCCTCCGCGTTCGGCTGGGTGAGGACCTCCGTCGCGCCGGTGGTGGGGGAGCGGAGAACGGCGTTGACGCAGCCCGGCGCGGCGTCCGGCGGCAGGATGATCTCCGCCTCGAAGGCGTGGGCGCCGTCGCCGATGCGGTTGTCGGCGAGATCGGCGCGCGGCCGGTCGGCGACAACGCGTCCCAACGGCAGCGGTGGGCCGCCGTCGCGCTCCAGCCGAAGCTCCACCTCCAGCCGGTCGTCGGGATGGGTGCGGTCCCAGGCCCAGCCGTAGACGCGGCCATCCTGGACGGCGTCGATGTGCCCCTCGATCGCGGCGGCGGTCTCGGCGGCGGCGGTCTCGTCAGGCTGCGGAGCGGCGCTGCGCAGATCGACCACGGTGGCGGGCATGGCCTCGTCTCCAGTTGGGGGTGGGGCATGAAGCCCTTCTCCTCTTGCGGGAGAAGGGCTTTCAAGAGCGCCGGCCTCAGGCCGCCTTGCGCTCCACCGCCTTGCGGGCGGTCGGGCTCGGCATGCGGTGGGGAATGTAGTTCTCGTCCAGGAACTCGCGCATGTCGCGGTAGCGCGCGTAGTAGGTGCGGTTGAACGCCTCGAAGCGCGACTGCTCCCAATAATCCTCCAGCACGAAGGGCTTGCCGGAATAGACGTTGTAGCAGGGGATCGCGAAGGTCTCCGCGAACTCGGCGGTGCGGCTGTCGTAGCTGAAATAGACCGACGGCGTTCCGTTCGACAGTGCCATCAGGTTGCCGTGCAGGCGGTAGCCCAGCACCAAATCCTTCGACCGCACGAGATTCTCGTAGTCGGACACGACGTCCGAGTACCACAGGCGCGAACGGTACAGCGAATCCATCTCCTCGTCGAAATACCAGTTCTTCAGCCAGTCGCTGTCGTGGAGCTGCTGCCACGCCTCGGCCTTCTGCTCCTCCGTGCCCCACATCAGCTTCTTCTCCTCGACCTCGCCCTGCATCATCAGCACGGTGTCGAAGCGGCGCGACATGTCCTTCACGAAGTCGCGGTGGCGTTCCAGATAGGTGCGGACGTCGGGCGAGTAGTGCCGCGACACCTCGCGCCGCATGGTGATGCCGACCTTGCGCACGCTGTCGAGCGCCGGCAGGTCGATGCGTAGCTCCGGGTCGCGGTTGCGGAAGGCGGTCGGGCAGCCGACGATGCGGGTGTTCTTGATGCCCAGATCCCACAGCACCTCGGCGGTGTAGGCGCCGCGCACGCCGATGCTGGTCGACTTGTCGGCGAACATGCGCCAGATGCGCTTGCTCTCCTCCGACAGCTCCAGCTTGCCGGTGGCCGGCGCCTGGGCGCCGACGCCGAAGGCGATCACCGGGATGCGCAGCTTGGACAGCACCTTCTCGGTCCCGGCCGGCCAGTTGATCGAATCGTGGATGTAGTTCGAGCCGCGCAGGAACACGTAGTCGTATTCGGCGTTGGCGCGGTCGACCAGCTCCTGCTTGAACTCGCGGATCTCGACCACGTCGAGCCGGTCGTAGGTCAGCAGCTTCAGCGAGGAATCGTAGACGAAGGCGTCGCCGATGTTGTGGTAGTGGTTAATGCTGCCCTGCACGTCGCTGTGGTTGTACCAGCGCACACAGTCGTGATCGTAGACTTCGCCCGAAGGAATCATAACGAGAATGTTGGCCACGGCTGTTCTCCCGGAAATGGGGCGGCGGAAAGGATGAGGGCTCACCGGTCGGCGACCGGGTCGAGACGGATCGGCACGCGGATCAGATCGCGCTGGGTGGTGGGCGCGCAGCCCTTCATCCGCAGGCGCGTCAGATAGAGGAAGGCGGTATCGTCGGTGTCCTCGAAGTTCCGCGACGGGCTGTCGGGATCGAGGATCGACGGGTAATAGACGGTCTCGGCGGCGCCGCAGCGGTCGGGATCGGTCATCAGCGGCGCGGCCCAGGCCAGACGCGGCGGCGACCAGGACAGCAGGTCGGCGGAACTCGACACCCACACCCCGGACACCGGCGGCACCCCCGGCGTCTCGGTCCGCCGCCCGGCCATCGCCGCGACGTAGAGCCCGGTGGGCGCGTGGCGGACGAGGCTGGTCACGGTGAAGGGCAGCCGGCCGGCGGGCAGCGGCGCGCAGACATGCCCGGCCGGGTTTTCCCCCGGCTCCGCGTAGGGATCGAGGAAGCGGACGGTGAAGCCCCGCCCGTCCCAGCCCCGCCAGGAGCCGGGGGCCGCGAGGTCGCGCGTTCGCATCAGGCAGACCCCGCGCTTCTGCGCGCCCGTTTCCTCGGCGAAGGCGGTGGCGTAGTACCAGCCGTCCTTCTCCACGATGTTGCTGGGACCGAACAGCCCGGCGCGGTGGCCGAGGTCGCCACGGAAGCGGTAGGGGATGCCGGCGACGTAGCCGGCGGCGCGGAACCGCGCCCCGCCGTCCGTGGACACCGCCAGCGTGACGCTGTTCCACCAGCAGGCGGCGTAGCCGCCGACCGGGCAGAGCGCGCGGCGCTCGTGCCCGTGATACTCGTTGTGGACCAGCGCGTAGACAACGCGGCCGTCGGTCGTGTAGGGCGCGGCGAGCCAGCCCCGGTCGTCGTAGCGGCCGGGATCGTCGTTGCGGCCGGACTCGAACACCACCTTGCAATCCGGCGCCACCCGGTCGAGCGAGGGGCCGGTCAACGCGCGGGCCGTGGTGTGGGCGGCCAGCAGATGCACGGTGCCGTCCACGCCGCGCCAGGCGCGGGCCGGCGCGTCGGGCACGTCCCAGCCCTCGCAGGCTTGGCCGTTCCAGTCGAACACCGTCTCCGGGCGGGCGCCCGCCGGCACGGCGACCCGCAGTTCGGCGGCTTGGGTGGGCAACGCCAGCGTGAGGAGAGCAGCCAAGCAGAGTTGGGCAAGTCCGGCTGCACGTGCCCCCACCCTGCCACTCCCCCGCTGGGCGCTATCGCTTGCACACATCTCGCACGGGCAGCGAGACACGCGCCTCATTGCTGAGCAAAGCCCCTCTCCCCTTGCGGGAGAGGGGTTGGGGTGAGGGGGCGCAAATCTCGTCTTCGCCTTCGGCGAAAACCCCTCATCCCAACCCTTCTCCCGCAAGGGGAGAAGGGCTGTTCGGCCCTGAAGGGTGTTTCTTGTTCGTAAACGCGAAATGCGTACATGCCGTAACCGCTGAGCGGGGGAGGGAACTTCGCTGAATACCGACATCGTCGTCAGCACCGCTGCGCCACGGCGCGCTCGGGCATGGCGGCCGCCGAGGACGTGCCGGTTCCAGCGGCGATCAGCGCCTCGTAGACTCCCGCGTGCTGGCGCGCGCACTCGGCGCGGTCGATCGGGCGGCGGATGCGCTGGCGCAGGCGGTCCCACAGATCCGGGGTGGTCAGCGCCTCGGTCATGCGGTCCACCAGATCCTCGACGCTGCCGTTGCGGAAATGCAGGCCGTCGACGCCGTGCGTCACCTTTTCGGCCATGCCGCCGATGTTGCTGGCGAGGATCGGGCGGCCGTGCAGGAAGGCCTCCTGGATGACGACCGGGGAGTTCTCCCACCAGATCGACGGAATGATCGTCCAGTCGACGTCCTTCATCAGCCCCGGCAGTTCGGCCGAGCGGTAGCTGCCGTAGAAGCGGACCCGGTCGCCGGCCTTCTCCACCGCGTCGTTGAAGCGCTTCTGATAGGCCTCGGGCTGGCGTTCCAGGTTGCCGCCGAAGATCATCAGCGCGCCGTCCTCCCCCCAGGCCTTGTCGGAAATGCGGGAGACCGCCTCGACCATCACATGGGCGCCCTTGAACTCGGTGAGCTGGCCGAAGAAGGCGAAGCGGTTGCGCCGGCCGCCGCGCGCCAGCGGCCGGGGCGGGGCGATGCCCTCCACGGTCAGGCCGTTCTCGATCATGCGGAACTTCCCGCGCGGCAGCCCCCAGTCGACGTAGCGGTCGATCAGGAAGTTGGACGGGCTGACGTAGAAATCGGCCTGCTCCAGGAAGGTCTTGAGGAACAGCTCGCGCTTGAAGAACTCCGCCTCGCCGATGTGCGGGAAGCAGCCGGCGCAGTCGGCCGGGCTGGAGCGGTAGCACAGCGCGTTGCGGCTGGTCTTCACCATCTGGCCGTGGTGGTGGCAGATCGACAGATACTCGTGGAAGGTCACGACGATCGGCACGCGCGGCAGGGCGTGGCGCACCGCCTGGATCGTCTCGACGCCGAGGCCCAGCACGTGGTGGAAATTCACCACGTCGGGCTGGAGGTCGCGGACGTAGCGGACGAAGTCCTTCTCCAGCCCCGGCAGGTTGCGGTTCGACAGGCGGAAATGGTCGTAGTCGTTGGCGTAGTACAGCACCTCCCGCTCCTTCTGGCGCAAGGCCATCAGGGCGGAATCGCCGTGCTGCGCGATGGGCGGAGCGACGCGGGCGAGGTAATGGCTCTCCCAGCCCGGCAGATCGTGCAGGCCCAGATGCAGGTTGTAGGAGGCGACCTCCGCCCCGCCCAGCGAGAAGGAGGGGTGGCCATGGCTGATGATCAGGGCGCGTTTGGTCTGGCTCATGTCGTGGCCGCTCGTCCGTCTGGAAGGTTGATGGGATCGGTCGGAATGTCAGGCGGCGACGACGGCGGCCGGCCAGTTCTCGGCGAAGCTCCACCGGTCCACCAGCGCGCTCATCCGGCGCCAGCGGGGGTCGTGGTCCTCGGGCGTCTTCTCGTCCACCGCCACCAGCCGCACCCCCGGCAGCCACAGGCAGGCGCCGCCGGCCGCGCGGACCCGCAAGGACAGGTCCAGCCCCTTGGGACCGGCGCCCAGGTAACGGCCGCCGCCGGCCAGCGCGCGGGCCAGAAGCTCGCGCGGCAGCAGCGCGCAGTCCGCCGCCGCCGCGTCGACCGCCGCCGGGTCACGCTCCTTCAGCCAGTCGCGCGGGTAACCGGCGAAGCGGCGCTCGTAGGTGACGGCGCCGTCCGGCCCCGCCACCGCGACGATGCCGGCGAAGCGGATCGAATGGTCCTCGTAGAGCAGGGTCGGACTGACCATCACCGGCTCCATGGGAAGAGTGGCGACGTTGCCGGCCACCGGCTTGCGCACCGCGCGCTCCAGCGCCGACAGCCAGCCGCGTTCGGTCGGCAGCACCGACGGCGACAGCAGCAGCACCCGCTCGGCCCGCGCGTGCGGCAGGGCGGCGGCGATGGCCTCGAACGGATCGCCGGCGGCGGGCGCGGCGACGAAGCCGACCGACAGGCGGTAGAAGGCGGCGGCCTGCCGCACCATGCCGGCCAGCCGTTCGTGCGCGCCGCCGCCGGCCGCGACCAGCAGCTCGGCCTCGGCGAAGTCGGGGTCGTTGGCCAGCCGGGCGAGGTTCAGGTCGATGTCCTCGCGCCCGTCGGTGACCGGCAGGATGACCGAGACGCGCGGGGCCTTCACCGTCCGCCCCATCGGGTGGAGGGTCGCGGCGGCCGGGTCGCGCGGCGCGGCGCCAGCCGCGCGCAGCATCGGTCCGAGATGGGTGGCGACGATGCGCTCGATCGACGGGCTGTCCGGGTTGACCGCCCCCAGCATGCGGCGCAGCGCATCCGACGACGGCGGCTGGCAGGGCAGCGGCAGGAAGGCCACGCCCTCCTCCAGCGTCAGCTCCAGATGGAACTCCGCCGCCGCCGGCAGCCCCGCCGGCTCGGCGGCGAAGGCGGTGAAGCCGTGGGCGTCGCGGCCGGGAAGCAACCGGCCGGCGAAGAGCGGATCGCCGGCGAAGGCGTCCGACACGTCGCGGCGGGCGCTGCGCGTCCACTCGCCGTCCAGCCGGGCGCAGAGGCCGGGGCCTTTCAGCGTCACCGCCCGCACCAGCCCCGCCGGGTCGAGCAGCCAGCCGCAGACGAACAGCCCGGCGCCCGGCACCCGCAGGGCCATGTCCAGCCCGATGCGGACCGGCGCGTCCAGCCGCGACACCGTCTCCACCCCGTTGTAGCGGGCGAAGGCGCGGGTCACCGCGCGGCGGGCGGCGTCGTCCTGAAGGCCGCCCAGCATGTCGCGGGCGTGGGCCGTCGCCACGCCGTCGCCCAGGATCGTGCGCTGCTCGAAGAGCGCCAGATGGCGCCAGCCGTCGGCGGCGCGGTAGTGGATGCGGCGGATCGCGGCGGGCGCCGCCACCGAACCGTCCAGCACCGCCAGCAACCCCGACGCGTCGCCCGGCAGGTCCGCCCGGTGGAAGGCGGCGGCGGCGCACGCGTGGAGCCGCAGCCCCTCGGTCTCGACCACCACCGGCCGCTCGCCGCAGGGGAAGCCGCGCGACCAGCCCTGGACCATCAGGGCGCCGTCGCGAAAGCGGCCGAGCACCTCGACGAAGCCGTCCGGCCGCGACGCCTCCTGCGCCAGCCCGGCCAGCAGCCGCAGCCGGCGGTCGGACGGCGCGGTTTCTCCCGCCGCGTTGGGCGGCATCAGCGTGCAGGCGAAGTCGAGCGCGGCGGCCAGCGCGTCCGGCTGGTTCCCCTTCAGCGCGGTGACCAGATGCGCGGGGTTGGTGCGGACGTTGGACAGGCGCGGCAGCGCCAGCCGCTTGCCGTCCGCGTCCAGGATCTCGATGCGCGACGGGCGCATGTGGACAAGCCCGTCCACCTGGATGGCGCCGAGGAACCAGCCCTCGCCCTCCCCGTCCGTCCAGCAGCCGCCGGTGAAGCGCCCCTCGACGGTGCCGTCCAGCAGCACCACGCCGTCGGCCGGCAAGGGCTGGTCGATGGCGCCGAACAGCACCAGCGTGTCCTCGTCCAGCAGGACGGCGGCGGTGATGTCGGCCTTGGCGGCGCGGTCCTTCATCGGATGGCACTCCCAGCCTGGAGATTTGGGGCGCGGAGATTCGGGGTGGCGGCGCGGAGCCCGCCGGTCATCAGTTCGTCGTAGAGGACGATGTGCTTGGCGGCGGCCTCCTCGGTGGTGCGGACGGCCGGGATGTTGGCGGACAGGCGGTCCCACAGGCCGGGCTCGGTCATCGCGCGGGTCATCACGCGGGCGAGGTCGGCGGCGTCGCCGGGACGGACGTGCAGCCCGTCCACGCCGTCGCGCACCGCCTCGGCCATGCCGCCGATGCCGCTGCAGATCACCGGGCGGCCGTGCTGGAACGCCTCCTGGATCACCAGCGGCGCGTTCTCCCACCAGACGGACGGCATCACCACCCAGTCGGCGGCGGCCATCAGGGACGGCATCTCCTCGCGCCGGTAGGGGCCGTGGGCGGTGGCGACGCCGCGCGCCGCCTCGAACCCGTCGGCGACGCGCTGGCGGAAGGCGTCGGTCTGGTAGAGGCTGCCGCCATGCACGGCCAGCGACGGCGCCAGCCCCTGGCGGGCGAGCCGCGCCGCCGCGTCGAGCGCCACGGTGACGCCCTTGAACGGGTTCAGGTTGCCGAAATAGGCGAAGGCGTCGCGCCGCCCGCCCTCGGCCAGCGCGCGCGGCGGGGCCGCCGCCGCCGCCGGCCGGCTGTTCGCCATCACCTGGATGCGCTCGGGCGCGAGGCCCCAGGCGACGTAGCGGTCGCGCAGGAAGCGGCTGGGCGCCAGGAAGCGGTCGACGAGGCCGAACATCGCCTTGATGTGCTTCTCGCGCAGCAGGAACTGGTCGGCCGGGCGGTCGGGGAAGCAGCGGTGGCAGGCGTCGGGCGAGGCGCCGGTGCAGAGCGCCTTGCTGCCGGCCGTGACCATCTGCCCGTCGTTGGCGCAGATCGGGTAGTAGTCGTGCAGCGTGTAGACGATCTTCGCGGCCGGGCAGACGCGGCGGATCAGGAACAGCATCTCCACCCCCAGCAGCAGGGTGTGGTGGATGTGGACGATGTCGGGCCGGAAGGCGCGCAGCAGATTCGCCAGATCGGGGACGAGGCCGTGCAGGTCGATCTGGCTCTGGTGGAAATGGTCGAAGTGACCGGCCCACAGCAGCACCTCGTCGGCGCTGCGGCCCAGCGTCTGGAACCCGGTGCCGGGGCGGGGCGCGCGGTGGGTGTCGTTGGTGCAGGCGAGGAACAGGGCCTCGGCGCCCGCCGCCTTCAGCCCGCCGAACAGGTCGTGCGCGACGATCTCGGTGCCGCCCGGATGCAGGCTCGGGTGGTTGTGGGCGATCAGCAGGACGCGGGGCGCCCGCGCGGCGGATGACATGGGGGCGGATGACATGGGGGCGGAGGGCGCCGGGGCGGAGACCAGGGGCGGCAGGCGGCGGTTCGCGGAACGGCTCAACGGGCGTCTCCCTTCTGAAGGACCAGCAGATCCTGGAAGTTCTCGGCCTCGGCGCGGCCGCTCCAATGCCCGTGCAGGATCGGCCGGGCCGGGCGCAGGCCCTGCGCCGCGAACAGGTCGAGCAGGAAGGCCTCGTCGTAGGCGACGGCGGCGTTGGGGTTGGCGGGGTCGGCCAGCAGCTCGGGTCCGGGGGCGTCGGGGAAGGCCGGGCGCGCAACACCCTTGGCCATGCCCTCCCGCGCCCGCCCGTCGACCAGGAACAGGCTGAGGAAGCAGCGCCCGCCCGGCTTCAGCACGCGGGCGATCTCCGCCGCGTAGCGTGCGGTCTCCGCGATCCGCAGATGGGTGACGACCGAGGTCAGGATCGCGAAGTCGTAGCCGCCGGCTGCGAAGGGCAGGGCCGTGGTGCCGCCGTCCAGCCGCCCATCGGGGTTGTACAGCCCGTTGGCGACGTCGAGGTGGTGGAAGCGGAAGGACGGGTAGGCCGGGGTGATCGTCTCGGCGCACCAGCGGATGCCGTCGGGGACGATGTCGATGCCGTCGTAGGCGGAGTCGAGATACTGGGTCAGCGGCAGCGCCATGCGGCCGATGCCGCAGCCGATCTCCAGCACGCGGTGGTCGGGGCGCAAGGCCCCCAGCCGCACGAAGTGGCGCAGGAACTCGGCGCCGATGGCGCGGAAGTCGCCGTCGCCGATGAACTGCCGCTCCTGCGGCGGGACCGGCAGGAAGCGGTTGCGGGCGATGTGGGCGCAGAGCCATTCCAGGCGCGGGTCGGTCTGGCGGCGCAGGACGGCGAGCTGGGGCTTGGGCAGAATCGCGTTCATCGGATCACCTGTTCTTCCCTTGGCGCTTCCGCCCGGTCACGGGGGGGTGAGAGACGGTCAAGGCGTCGGCCTCCCACGGCTGGGCCATCAGTTCGGCCATGCGCGCGTCCCAGCGGATGGAGTGGAGCCAGCGGTTGTATTCGGAGGCGACGCCCCGGGTGTAGCCCTGGTGCCGGCCGATCGAGCGGCGCTCCAGATGGTAAAGCTCGACCGAGGGAACGTAGCGGATGCCGAGCCCAGCGCCGCGGATGCGCAGGCAGAGATCCGAATCCTCGAAATCGCCGATGACGTAATCCTCGCAGAAGCCGCCGGCCGTCTCGTAGGCGGCGCGCGTCGTCAGCAGGCAGGCGCCGGTCACGCCGGGAACCGCGCGCGGCAGCCCGGCCGGGCCGAAGTCGCGCGGCAGGCCCTTGAAGTAATGATGATTGTACCAGTGGCCCTGGAGGTCGCGCTCGAAGTAGAGCCCGGCGTGCTGGAGGCTGTCGTCGTCGAACAGCAGCTTCGGCCCCACAGCGCCGACGCCGGCTTGCGCGTCGAGCGCCGCCACCAGCGCCGTCAGCCAGCCGGCGCGGTCGGGGATGACGTCGGAGTTCAGGAACAGCAGCCGGGGCGCGCGGGCGTCGGCGACCCCGGCGTTGTTGGCGGCCGAATAGCCGAAATTGGCGGACTGCACCAGCAGCACCATCGGCAGCCCGTAGAGCCCATGGAAGCCGCGCAGCAGATGCACCACCTCGTCGCGCTGCTCCGGGCTGTCGAGCACGAAGATCAGCTCGGCCCCGGCCATCGCCGGATCGGTGGCGAAGCTGGCGAGCTGGAAGCGCAGGAACTCCAGCGTCCGGTAGAGCGGGATGATGACCGACACCGCCGGCTTGGAAAGCCGTTCGCCGAAGACCACCAGTTCCGGCGCGGCGCGGGTCGCCAGATGGGCGGCGTGCAGCGGCGCCACCGCCGGGGCGATGACGCGCTCCAGCAGCTCCCGCGTCGCGAAGCGCGGCGGCAGGCTGCCCAGCACGGCGGCCCGCGCCTCGGCCTGCCCGCGCGGGCGCGGCGGCGGCACCAAGCGGATCGCGCCGCCGGAGACCAGATGCAGCTCGGCGCTGACCTGGAGCGCCGCCGCCCCTTCCGGCGCGCCCGGCAGGTAGGCGACGAAGCCGCTGCGGTCGAGCCCGCTGCCGCCGTAGAGCTTGGCGACGTCGTCGCGCGGGAAGCGGTGGGCGAAACGGTCGAGCCGGCGCTCGCCGCCGAACGGCGTCTGCACCGTCAGCCCGCCGGCCAGCCCGTGCGGGTCGTGGATCCAGCCGGCCAGGAACAGCCCGCCGTCCGCCAGCGGAATCGCGAGGTCGAGCGCGGCGCCGATCGGGCGCTTGGCGTCGGCCACCTGCCGCCGGGGCAGCGGCGCCAGCGCCTGCGCCTCGTCGACCGCCGAGGCGGCCGAGGCGTCGGCCCGGCCGCGCTGGGCGAGGCTGCGCAGCAGGTAGTGGCGCAGCGCCGGGGCCGCGTCGCGCTGGACCGCCAGATGCTCGGTCAGGGTCGGCAGCCGGGCCGGCGGCGCCGGGAAGCGGCGGCAGGCGACGCCGTTGACGCCCAGCACCACCAGCAGGTTGCCCGGCGCGCAGAGCGCCCGGTCGATCAGCAGGTCGAGCGTCGCGCGCCCCCGCCGGGCGGCGTCGTTGCCGACGCAGGCGTCGAAGGGCGCCGGCCCCACGGCGCCGGGCGCGACCACCACGACGCCGGTCACGTCGCCGAAGCGCGGCGACAGCGCGCCGGAGCACAGCAGCAGGTCGCCGCCCGCCGCCGCCCGGATCGCCAGCGGCGAGGGGGCCGGCGACAGCTCCAGCACCAGCCGGCGGCACAGCGCGGCGAAACCGGCGTCGCCGCGCAGGATCGGGGTGGAGCAGGCGAAATCGAAGAGGAAGCGCACGACGCGCAGCCGCGCCACCGCGTCCAGCCCGCCCAGCAGCCCCGCCGGATCCAGCTCGGCCGTTCCGCTTCCGGCCCGCAGCTCCGCGATCACGCGGTTCTGCGCGACGAAATGGACCGGGGCCAGCGGGTCGCGCGGCGCCCGCAGGATCGCCAGCACCCGCCGCCCGCCCCAGTCGGTGCGCAGGCTCAGCGTGGTGAAGGGCGGGCGGATCAGCTCGGCGTCGGCGCTGGGCGTGATCGGGCCGGTGGCGTCATCCGCGTTCCCATCCGCGTTCCAGGACACGAGCAGGAAACGCCGTCCCAGCGCGAGGCCCTGCGCGGGAGCGATCGAGGCCGAAGTCGGCAGGACGGCGAGTACGGTCATCAGCGGCGGTCCCTGCGTTTCGGGGGTGGGCGGTTCGGGGGTGGGCGGTTCGGGAAGAGACCGGCGGCGCGGCGCGCCACCGGTCCTTCCCTGGATGGACACTCAGCGGGCGGAGGCCGCTCAGTGGATGACGAAGAAGTCGTTGGGGTGGTGGTGCACGTCGTCGGCCGACACGCCCTTCAGCGTGATGCTGTCGCCGTTGCCCAGATCGATCACCGCGTCGCCGTGCTGGTCGGTGACGCGGGCGGCCAGATCGGCGGCGTCGGTCACCTTCAGCCCGTTGATGTTGCGGGCGATCTGCAGCACGTCCTCGCCCGCCTTGAAGTCCAGGACCACGTCCTGGCCGCCGCCGCCGGAGAAGATGAAGACGTCGTGGCCCTGGCCGCCGGACAGGATGTCGTCGCCCTTGCCGCCTTCCAGGCGGTCGTTGCCGTCGTCGCCGGCCAGGAAATCGTCGCCCTCGCCGCCCTTCAGGATGTCGTCGCCGGTGCCGCCGCGCAGGTAGTCGTCGCCCTTGCCGCCGTCAAGGATGTCGTTGTGGCCGCCGCCCGACAGCGTGTCGTCGCCGGCCCCGCCGGTCAGGATGTCGTCGCCGTCGCCGCCCGACAGCACGTCGTCGCCCTTGCCGCCGTCGAGGATGTCGCGGCCGCGCCCGCCCAGCAGGGTGTCGTCGCCGTTGCCGCCCAGGATGATGTCGTCGCCGTCGCCGCCGTCGAGGATGTCCGCGCCGTTGCCGCCGGTCAGCAGGTCGGCCCCGCTGCCGCCATGCACCATGTCATGGCCGTTGCCGCCGAACAGGGCGTCGCGCCCGTCGCCCCCCAGAAGCGTGTCGTTGCCGTTGCCGCCGAACAGCGTGTCGTCCCCAACCCCGCCGTCGAGCAGATCGCCCTTGTTGGTGCCGAAATGAAGATCGTCATAGGTGCCCCCAGGAACCGTAGCCATTTGTTTATGTCTCCTTTGAGGAAGTGTTTGGACCCGGCCACTTGAGCGGCCTAACTCGAATTCGCGAGCTGTCTCTTTCGGTGTAACCAAATCCCTGCGCTTGATCCTGTGATAAAACGGAGGCGTTCAAAAGAAAAAACTGAGTCCTGACCGCAGAATCTCACAGACAAAGACATTGGATTTATTTTCAAAAAGACTGTGTTATTGAAGTCTTTCGAATTTCGTTCTATTTTTATTTTCAAATTTTGTTGGCTTGGCGCACGAAATTCGACGGCGCGATGGCGCCAACCACCGGACCGGACGGCTTTGAAGCCTTGAAAAACAAAGGGGCCGGTGCGCGATGCACCGGCCCCGTCCCGACGGCGTGGCGTTGACGGAGACTTGCCCTCAACTCTCCCGGAACGCGCGGTGCAGGCCGTCGGTCAGCGGAGTCAGGAAATAGTCGATGGCCTTGCGGGGGTGGCCGTGGATCATCACCTCGGCCGGCATGCCGGGGTGCAGCTCGACATGCGGCAAACTCTTCAGCATCGCCGCGTCCAGGCTGATCCGCGCGGCGAAATAGGGCGCGCCGGTCCGCTCGTCCTGAAGCTGGTCGGCCGACAGCGCGATCACCGTGCCCGCCACCGGCGGCACCGCGCGCTGGCGGAAGCCGGTCAGCCGCACCATCGCCTTGCCGCCGGTCTCCACGTTCTGCACGTCGTTCGGCGACACCCGCGCCTCGACGATCATCACGTCGTCCTGCGGCACGATGTCGAGGATGCCCATCCCGCCCGGAATCACCCCGCCCGGCGTGTAGTAGCGCAAGCCCGTGACCCGCCCCGCCTGTGGCGCCGTGACGGCCTGGCGCAGCAGCACGTCGTCGGCGCCGCGCAAGCGCTCCGACAGGTCCGACACGGTCGCCTGGACGCTTTGCAGCTCGACGGACACCTCGGAGCGGCGGGTGTTGCCGAGGTTGATCATCTCCAGCTCGGCGGCGGCAATGCCCTGTTCCGCCTTGGATTTGTTGGCCTGAAGCTCCCCCAGCCGGCCACGGGAGTCGGCCACGTTGCGCTGGAGGTCGAGCAGGCGGGGCTTGCGCTCGTAGCCCTTGGCGAGCAGCCCCTCGACGATGCGCTGCTCGTCCTCGGTGTAGCGCAGCCGGTCGGCGGTCGCGGCGCGCTGGGCCTCCAGCGCGACGATCTCGTCGCGGAGCTGGGAGATCCGCTTGCGCTGGATGGCGAGCTGCCCCTCGTAGCTGTCGCGGCGCGAGGCGAACAGCCGCTCCTCCACCGACAGCGCCTCGGCGGCGACCGGGTTGTCGCGCGCGGCGGCGACCAGGGCGGCGGCGAAGGCCGGCTTGGCGGCGTCGGCCTGCTCCGCCCGCAGCCGCGCCAGCCGCGCCAGCGCCGTCCAGTATTGGCCCTGGACCTGCGAGACCACGGCCTGGCTCTGCGTCGAATCGAGGCGCAGCAACACCTGCCCCGCCTCCACCGTGTCGCCGTCCTTGACCAGCAGGTCGCGCAGGATGCCGCCCTCCAGATGCGAGACGGTCTTGCGATGGCTCTCCACCATCACGGTGCCGGCGGCCAGCGCCGCGCTGTCGAGGCTGGCGGTGAATCCCCAGGTGAGGAAGCCGCCGAAGCCGACGACCACGGCCAGCGCGCCGGCCAGCGCGGTGCCGCGCAGCGAGGGCTCGACCGGCACGGCGTCCAGAACCGGCGCCCAAACCGCCGGGGGGGCTGCGTTGCTCATCGTTGGTCTCCCGTGCGGGCGGTTCCGGTGCGGACAAGGCGCGTGACGCCGGCCGGAACGCCGGTCTGCACCAGTTTCAGCACGTCGGCGCGCGCGCCGAAATGCTCGACCGCGCCGTCCTTCAGCACCACCAGCTTGTCGGCGGCCGACACGATGGAGGGGCGGTGCGCGATCATCACCACGGTGGTGCCCTCGGCGCGCGCCTTGCCGATGGCGTGCAGCAGCGCCTGTTCCCCCTCGTGGTCGAGGTTGGAGTTGGGCTCGTCCAGCACCAGCAGGCGCGGGCGGCCGAACAGCGCGCGGGCCAGCGCGATCCGCTGGCGCTGCCCGCCGGACAGGGCGAAGGCGTTCTCGCCCACGGCCGTGTCGTAGCCGAAGGGCAGCCGGCCGATCATCTCGTGGACGCCGGCCAGCCGGGCGGCGCGCACGATCTCCGCCGGGTCGGCGTCGGCCATGCGCGCGATGTTCTCACCGATGGTGCCGTCGAGCAGCGCGACCGACTGCGGCACGTAACCCACGTATTTGCCGAAGCTTTCCCGTTCCCACAGGAAGGTGCTGGTGCCGTCGAGGAAGATGCCGCCGGCCGTCGGCTGCCACACCCCGACCAGCAGGCGGGCCAGCGTCGACTTGCCGGCGCCCGACGGGCCGATGACGCCCAGCACCTCCCCCGCCGCGACGGAGAAGGAGACGCCGCGCAGCACCGGGCGGTTCAGCCCGGCCGGCACATGGGTGACGCGGTCCACCTTGAGGTCGCCCTGCGGCGGCGGCAGCGGCATGGTCGCGCGCTGCGTCCCGCCGCCGTTCAGCAGGTCGCGGATGCGGCGGTGGGCCTCCAGCGCCTTGATCCACTGGCGCCAGCCGTCCACCAACTGCTCGAAGGGCTGGAGCAGCCGCCCGGTGATCAGGCTGGCCGCCATCATGCTGCCGGGGGACACCGTGTTGTCGATCACCAGCGTGGCGCCGGCCGCAATGACCCCGACCTGGAGCATCAGCCGCAGCGACCGCGAGGCCGAGGCCATGGCGCGCGACACCGTGGCGCCCCGGTCGATCAGCGAGGCCGAGCCGGTCTGCGCCGTCTGCCAGCGCCGCGCCAGCGCCGGCAGCATGCCCATCGCCTCGATCGCCTCGGCGTGGCGCACGGTGCCGGCGATGTCGGCGAAGACTCGGGCCGAGGCCTCGTTGGCTTGGGCCAGCGGGCGGCGGGTCAGCGCGTCGGTCAGCACGCCCATGACCGACAGCAGCACCGCCGACCCGATGGCGACCCAGCCGTAGACCGGGTGCAGCAGGAACAGGATCACCAGGAAGATCGGCGCCCAGGCCAGCTCCAGCGGGGCGGTCACGGCGCTGCTGGTCATGAAGGCGCGCAGGTCGTTGAGGTCGCGCATCGTCTGGCCGGCGTTGCGCGTGCCGCCGCCCAGCGCGTCGACGATGGAGGCCTCCAGCGCCGGGACGTTGAAGCGGTGGGCCACCACCGCCCCGGTCACCAGGAAGGCGCGGGCGCGGATGAAGTCGAGCACGCCGTACAGCGCCAGCCCGCCCACCGCGATGATCGCCAGCATCGTCAGCGTTTCCAGGCTGCGGCTGCTCATCACGCGGTCGTAGACCTGCATCGTGTAGAGGGGGACCACCAGCATCAGGACGTTCACGAACAGGCTCAGAACGCCGGCCAGGAGAAGCCCCTGCCCGATCTTCCGGTAAGCCTGGGTCAGCAAGGGCCGATCCGCAGAACTCATCATCGCTCCTTCGGTGGTCGGTCCGCAGGCCGGGATTTCATCGAATCGCCGTGTCTGGGGACGCTGTGTTCGGGCGGTCGGGGGGAAACGGTCCGGATGCCGGTGAAACCGGAACGGGGTCGTGAAACCCAAGCGGGGGAAATCCGGACGTGGGACGGGCGTTGCCGGACTCCGTATCGGCTACGCTTACGTCGAACACTTTTTAAAGACGTGTGACAAGTTTCGGCGCCTCCCCCTTCGATCCCACTCGAAAGGGGTAGACGCCGCTTTCCAAGCCATTGGCAGAAAAAGGAAAAATTAGGCTTCGCCGAAGGTTTTACCGCTTTAGGCATGGATGTTTCACCCATCTGGTCAGAACCCCTTTCAATCGGCATGCTGCGACGCGATGCAGGTCCGGACACCGGACCGCCACTCTTTCCCTCCGCCCGTGCCTCCCGAAAACGTTTCGAGGATTCCCTCCGATGACGAACCCAAAGACCATTCTCGTGACCGGCGGCGCCGGTTACGTCGGCAGTCATTGCGTGGCGGAACTGCTGGATCGCGGCCATCGCGTCGTGGTCTTCGACAACCTGCGCCAAGGCCACGCGGCGGCCGTCCCGCCCGAGGCCGCCTTCGTCCAGGCCGACCTCGCCGATCCCGAAGCGCTGGCCCGCGTGTTCGCCCAGTGGCGCTTCGACGCGGTGTTCCATTTCGCCGCGCTGTCGGTGGTCGGCGAATCGATGCGCGACCCGCACGCCTACCTGCACGGCAACACGGTCACCTCGCTGAACCTGATCCGCGCGACGGTCGAGGCCGGGGTGCGCAAGCTGGTCTTCTCCTCCACCGCCAACCTGTTCGGCTCGCCCAGCCGCATGCCGATCGACGAGGACGAGGCGATCGACCCCGGCAGCCCCTACGGCGAATCGAAGTTCATGATCGAACGCGCGCTGCACTGGGCCGACCGCTGCCACGGCCTGCGCTCGGCCTGCCTGCGCTACTTCAACGCGGCCGGCGCGCACCCCAACGGCCGCATCGGCGAGGACCACAGCCCGGAAACCCACCTGATCCCGCTGGTGCTGGACGCGGCGGCGGGAAAACGCCCGCACATCGAGATCTTCGGTGACGACTACGCGACGCCGGACGGCACCTGCGTGCGCGACTACATCCACGTCTGCGATCTGGCCGACGCGCATCTGCGCGTGCTGGACGCGCTGGAGGAGCGCAGCGTCCGCTACAATCTGGGCAACGGCACCGGCTACAGCGTGCGCGAGGTGATCGACGCGGTGGAGCGCATCACCGGCAACCGCGTCCCGGTGGTGGTCGGCCCGCGCCGTCCGGGCGACCTGCCGGTGCTGATCGCGTCGTCGGAGCGGATCCGCCGCGACCTCGGCTGGCAGCCGCGCTTCCCCGGTCTCGACGCCATCATCGGCGGTGCCTGGGCATGGCGCTGCGCCCACCCGCAAGGTTACCGGACCCTGGCGAAGGCGGCCGAATAGGAATGACCGGACCCGCGACGAGCACCCCACGCTGGGACGACGGCGCCTCCCCCGAGCAATCGGGTTCCGAGCAGCCGGGGGAAAGCCTCGACCTCGCCGACTACCACGGGCTTGCCCGGCTGATCGAGCGCATGCACCGCCGCTACCTCGACGTCGTCCGCGTCGGCCTGCTCAAGCAGGGCGTCGAGGACATCGGGCCGGTGCAGGCGCTGATGATCATGCTGATCGGCGAGGACGACCTGTCGGTGCGCGACCTGATGGAGCGCGGCTACTACCTGGGCTCAAACGCCTCCTACAGCCTGAAGATCCTGGTCGACGCCGGCTACATCAACCGCGCCGCCAGCCCGCGCGACCGGCGCACCGCGCGCCTGCAACTGACCGACAAGGGGCGTGCGCTGCGGGCCGAGCTGACCCGGCTGGAGCAGATCCAGGCCGAAGCCCTGGTGCGCAACGACGCCGAGATCGGCGAACTGAAGGCGGCCTACCGCACGCTGCGCCGGCTCGACCGCGTGTGGGGCGACATGGTGCGCTACTCCAGCCTGGACTTCGACTGATGGCGAACGCGGAGAACATCATGGACCCGACGGCGAACCGGACCTCCCTGTCGTTCCAGGACGTCGAGCGCCTGCTGGCCTCGCCGTCCGCCGAGACGCGCATCGAGACGATGCGCAAGCTGTTCGACGACCTGGAGGCCGGCGCGCTCAGCCCGGCCGAACGGTCGCTCGCCATCGAGGTGGTGCACTGCTTCGCCGGCGACGCCCAGACCGCCGTGCGCGAGGCGGTCGCCTGGCAGCTCCGCAACAGCCCGCTGCTGACCGAGGATCTGGCCGAGCGGCTGGTCCGCGACGTGGGCCGGGTGGCCTTCCCGATCCTGCGCGACGCGGCCAGCCTGACCGACGATTTGCTGCTCGACGTGCTGTCCAGCCCGGACGCCGGCAAGCATCTGGCCGTCGCCCGCCGCTCCACCGTGTCGGCGCGGGTGTCGGGCGCCATCGTGGAGCGCGGCAACGTGATCGCGGTGACCGCCCTGCTGCGCAACGGCGGGGCTGAGGTGCCCGAGCCGGCGCTGCACCGCGCGCTCGACCGCTTCGGCCGCGTCCGCATGGTCAGCGAGGCCGCCGCTGCCCGCCCCGGCCTGTCGCTGGCGGTGGTCGAACGCATGATCGCCTTCGTGTCGGATTCGGTGCGCGCCACCCTGACCCGCGCGCACGGCCTGTCGCCCGAGTTGGTCGAGCGGCTGATCCAGCGCGGGCGGGAGGCCGCAACCATGCGCCTGCTGCGCCCGGTCCTGCGCGGGGCCGACGACGTCGACAGCGTGATCCAGTGGCTGCACGCCAACGGGCGCCTGACCGCCGCCCTGTTGTTCCGCGCGCTGTGCGCGGGCGACCTCGCGCTGTTCACCGCCGGGATGGCGGCGCGGGCCGCGATCCCCACCGGGAACGCGCAGGCTCTGGCCTGGGACGACGGGGAACTCGGGATGGCGGCGCTGCTGAAGCGGGCGAAGATCGCGGGCGGCCTGCTGCCGCCCTTCCAGGTCGCGGTCGGCGTCGCCAAGCGGATGGGCTACGACGGTGCCGAGGCGGGCCGTGAGGATTTTCAGGCCGAGGTCATCGGCGAACTGTTCACCGCCTGCACCCCGACCAACGACTGGCGGGTGGACGACCTGTTGCTGCAACTGTTCGAGCAGAAATCCGACGAGGTGATCGACCGCGCGCTCGATCAGGCCGGGCTTCCCTTCGTCCCAGTACGCATGGTGCCGTGAGGGGAACGCCGCCGGACGGCCCCGTCCGCGCCGTGGACGTTTTCGCCAGAAGATCGATCAGGACTCTATCCCGTCGCGCATCCTGTGGCATAAGGGGCCAAGCACGCCACGGGAACCCAGTCGCACATGATCCGCCTCGAAAACATCAGCAAGCAGAACAGTCACCGAATCCTTTTCCTGGAAGCCTCCGCGGCGCTGAACCGGGGTGAAAAGGTCGGTCTCGTCGGTCCCAACGGTGCCGGCAAGACGACGTTGTTCCGGATGATGACGGGCGAGGAGTTGCCCGACACGGGCCAGGTGGCGGTCGAGAAGCAGGTCTCGATCGGCTATTTCAATCAGGATGTCGGCGAAATGTCCGGCCGCAGCGCGGTTGCGGAGGTGATGAACGGCGCCGGGCCGGTCAGCACCGTGGCGGCGGAGCTGGCGAGCCTCGAAGAGGCCATGTGCGACCCCGACCGCGCCGACATGGACGCGATCATCGAGCGCTACGGCGAGGTGCAGGCGCGTTTCGACGAATTGGGCGGCTACGAGCTGGAGGGGCGGGCGCGCGAAGTGCTCGCCGGACTCAGTTTCAGCCAGGAGATGATGGACACGGACGTCGGGGCCTTGTCGGGCGGCTGGAAGATGCGCGTGGCGCTCGGTCGCATCCTGCTCATGCGGCCCGACGCCATGCTCCTCGACGAGCCGAGCAACCATCTGGACATCGAAAGCCTGATCTGGCTGGAAGGATTCCTGAAGGGCTACGAAGGCGCTCTGCTGATGACCTCGCACGACCGCGAGTTCATGAACCGGATCGTCACGAAGATCGTCGAGATCGACGGGGGATCGCTGACCAGCTATTCCGGCGACTACGCGTTCTACGAGCGCCAGCGGGCGTTGAAGGAGAAGCAGCAGGAAGCCCAGTTCGAACGGCAGCAGGCCATGCTGGCGAAGGAGCTGAAATTCATCGAGCGCTTCAAGGCCCGCGCCTCGCACGCCAGCCAGGTTCAAAGCCGGGTGAAGAAGCTGGACAAGATCGAGCGCTTCGAGCCGCCCAGGCGCCGCCAAGTCGTGTCCTTCGACTTCCCGCCGGCGCCGCGCTCGGGCGAGGACGTCGCGGTGCTGAAAAACGTGCACAAGGGTTACGGCGGCCGGACCATCTACGAGGGGCTCGATCTCACCATCCGCCGCAAGGAGCGCTGGTGCGTCATGGGCGTCAACGGCGCGGGAAAATCGACGCTTCTGAAGCTGGTGGCAGGCTCGACCGAGCCGGATGCCGGGACCGTCACGGTCGGCGGCAGCGTGAAGATGGGCTATTTCTCCCAGCATGCGATGGAGCTTCTCGACGGCGACAGGACCGTGTTCGAGTCCCTGGAGGGCTCCTTCCCGCAGGCGGGGCAGGGTTCGCTCCGGGCGCTTGCCGGTTGCTTCGGCTTCTCCGGCGACGATGTGGAAAAGAAGTGCCGCGTCCTGTCCGGTGGCGAGAAGGCCCGGCTCGTGATGGCGACCATGCTCTACAACCCGCCGAACTTCCTGGTGCTCGACGAGCCGACCAACCATCTGGATCTCGACACCAAGCAGATGCTGATCATGGCGCTGGCGGCCTACGAGGGCACCATGCTGTTCGTGTCGCACGACCGGCATTTCCTGGCGACGCTGTCCAACCGGGTGCTGGAACTGACGCCGGAGGGCATTCACCAGTATGGCGGCGGCTATACGGAATATGTGGCGCGCACCGGGCAGGAAGCGCCCGGGCTGCACAGCTGATCGGACGGTCTGGGGCGGGGTGACATTTTCCTGATGTTGGCGAAATAATGCCTCGAACGGAAAATTTTTACTGCAAGAGAAGGAATTGACGTACATTTTCCTCTTGCCTCGCCGTGGAGGACGACCAACATCCGCATCCATGGGCGATGCACGCCGGTCCGGCAGCGTCGAATGCCGGATTTGAGAAGACAAGAGGATAATGACTTTTGAAACGAAGCGGCGCCGTTCAGCGCCGAAGCATCGCGCCAGCCAGCAGCGAGCGCGTCTTTCTCCCCCCGACCGCAAGCCGGATGACGGCGGGCCGGTCACGCCGGGAGCGCAGGCTCGCGACGGTCGCCGTCCGGCGTCCGGCCCGGTTCCGGGCACCGACGAAATCCTGTTTCTGCCGTTGGGCGGTTGCTCGCGCATCGGCATGAACATGGCGCTGTACGGCCATGCCGGGAAATGGCTGATCGTCGATGCCGGCGTCGCCTTCCTGGGCGACGACGCGCCGGGCATCGACTCCCTGATGGCCGACCCGGCCTTCATCCTGGACCGGATGGACGACGTCGTCGGGCTGGTCGTCACCCACGCGCATGAAGACCACATCGGCGCCATCCACCACCTGTGGCCGGGCCTGCGCTGCCCGATCCACGCCAGCCCCTTCGCCGCCCACGTGATCCGCGAGCGCATGAAGGAAGCCGGCACTCTGAGCAAGGTGCGCATCCGCGAGTTCGACATCGGCGACACGCTGTCGCTCGGCCCCTTCCGGATCCAGACCATCGCGGTGACCCATTCCATTCCCGAACCGGTGTCGCTGGCGATCCACACGCCGGCCGGCACGGTGCTGCACACCGGCGACTGGAAGTTCGACCCCAACCCGCTGGTCGGCCAGAAAACGGACATCAACGCGCTGAAGCGCCTCGGCGACGAGGGCGTGCTGGCGATGCTGTGCGACAGCACCAACGCCAATGTGGACGGTGCGACCGGCTCCGAGGCCGACGCCCGCGCCGGCCTGATCGATGCCTTCGCCGGCCGCAAGGGGGCCATCGCGGTCACCGGCTTCGCCAGCAACGTCGCGCGGATGACGGCGGTTCTCGAAGCCGCCGCGGCCCACGACCGCAAGGTGGTTCTGGTCGGCCGGTCGATGGTGCGCATGGAAAAGGCTGCGCGCGCCTGCGGCTACATGAAGGGCCGTCCGAACTTCGCCAGCATGGCGGAGGCCTCCTGGATGCCCCGGCGCAACCTGGTGTTGCTGTGCACCGGCAGCCAGGGCGAGGAGCGGGCGGCGCTCAGCCGCCTGGCCCGAAACGAGCACCGCGACCTGTGGCTGGAGCGTGGCGACACGGCCATCTTCTCCGCCCGTTCCATTCCCGGCAACGAGGTGGCGCTTGCCGACGTGCAGGAACACCTGCGTGGGATGGGCGTCGACGTGGTGACTCCGGCCGACGCGCCGGTCCATGTCTCGGGCCATCCGAAGCGGGACGATCTGCGCCGCATGTACGATCTGGTTCGCCCGCGCTTCGCGGTGCCGGTCCACGGCACGATCGAGCATCTGGAGGCTCACGCCCGGCTGGCCCGCAGCTGCGGCGTCGAGCGGGCCTTGATCCCGGAGGACGGCGACATCTTCCGTCTGGCCCGCGAGGGCACCTCGGTGGTCGGCCGCATCGAGCCCGCGCGCCTTGCCAACGACGGGCGGACGCTGATCGCCTGGGGCGGTCCCGCCGAGGACGTCGAGGGCGCCGCCCACGCGGTCCGCGCCAGCGCGTCGCTGTCGCTCGCCAGCTAGGCCCGATCCCGGCTGCGATGTCGGGCTTCGGTCTGGCTCGGCATCGCGCCCTCACGTTGCGGGCGGCGTCGGCGCAGGGCGTTCAGCAGGATGCCGATGGTGGCGCCGTTGTGCAGCACCGAGGTGGCAATGGGCGACAGCAACCCAAGCGCGGCGGCGGCGAGGATGCCGGTGTTCACGCCCACGGTCAGCCGGTAGTTGGTGGCGATCAGCGCCATGGCCGCGTCGGCGATGGCCTTGGCGTCCGCCACCTTTTCGATGTCGTCCTCCAGCAGGGCGACGTCCGCCGTCAGCCGGGCGATGTCCGCCCCTTTCTGCATGGCAATGCCGACATGCGCCCCGGCCAGCGCCGGCGCGTCGTTGATGCCGTCGCCGACGAAGGCGATGCGGGCGCCCTCGCGGCCGAGATCCGCGATGATCCGCGCCTTGTCCTCCGGCAGCAGTTCGGCGTGGACGGCGTCCAGGCCCAACTGTTCCCCCAGCTCGGCCGCCCGCTCCATGTGGTCGCCGGTCAACAGCAGAATGCGTTTCACCCCCAGCGCCCGCAGGCGGCGGATCGTGGCGGCGCTGTTGTCCCGCACGCTGTCCTTCAGCGCGAGGATGCCGAGCAGCACGCCGCCGTAGCCGATGTACAGCAGGGTCTTGCCCTGGCGGTACAGGCCATCGACCACGTCGCGGTGGGGCTCGATGTCGATGCCCTCGTCCTCCTGCACGAAATGCCGCGATCCGACGACGATCCGCTTGCCGTCGATGACGCTGGCGACGCCGTGGGCGACGATGAACTCGACCTCCTGGTGGTCGAAATGGTGGCTGTCCAGGGCGCGGGCGGCGTTCACCACGGCCAGCGCCAGCGGGTGGAAGTAGTGCTCCTCCACCGAGGCGGCCAGCGCGATGAGGTCTTCGGGCGTGTAGGCCGCGTCGAAGACGACCGAATCCGTCACCATCAGGGAGCCGGTGGTCAGGGTGCCGGTCTTGTCGAAGACGAAGGTGTCGGCCTCGGCCAACCGTTCCAGCGCCCCGGCCCCCTTGACCAGGATGCCTGACTGCCCGGCCCCGTACATCGCCGATTTGAAGGCCACCGGCGTCGCCAGCTTCAGCGCGCAGGAATAGTCGGCCTGAAGGACCGACGCGGCGCGCAGCCAGTCGCCGGACACCAGATAGGAGGCGCCGGCCAGCCGCAGCACCGTGGGCACCAGCCGGTCGGCGAGGCGGGAGGCCTCCAACTGCGCCTGGCTCTTGGCGAGCAGGGATTGCTCGACATACTCGGCGATCCGCGCCGCCGCCGTGCCGGTGCCCACCTGCTCCGCGTAGATCGACAGCCGGCCCTCCTCAACCAGCGTTCCGGACAGCACCTTGGCGCCGCGCGTCTTCACCACCGAGACGCTTTCACCGGTCATCGCCGCTTCGTTGACCATGGCCTCGCCCGCCAGAACGGTGCCGTCGACCGGAACGACCGCCCCCGCCCCCGCGACCACCGTGTCGCCGGCAACGACCTCGGCGGCCGGCACCAGCACCTCGTCATCGCCCCGCATCACCCAGATCTCGTCGCAGGACGGACGCAGCAAATGCTTGAGCAGGTGATCGGAGCGGCGGGCGATGGACTCTTCCAGATGCTCGCCCAGAACCAGCATGAAGGTGGTGGTGTTGGCGGCGGTGTAGTCGGCGCGCGCCAGCGAAATGGCGATCGCCATCCCCTCCAGCACGTGGGAGGTGACCCCGGCGCTGCCATACTCGGCCAGGGCGTGCCTGAGCAGCGGCGCCGCCCCGGCCATGGCGAGGGGGAAGCGCAGGGGACGCGGCAGCAGCCCGCTGCCCAGCAGCGTCGCCGCGCTGGCGATGACCGCCGACCGGCCGCCGACCGGTTCCGTGGCAATGGCGCTGGCGGCGGCGGGTGCGTCCAACGCGGCCAGCGCCGCCCGCAGGCGGTCGGCGTCGGTGACCGCCGGATCGTAGGCGAGGATCACCGAGCGCGCGCGTGGATTGACCCGTGCGCTGGTGACCCCCGGCAACAGGGCGGCGGCCGGTTGCAGCCCTTCCGGGGCGCCGGGCGATTCCGGGTTGGTCCGGTAGCGCAGCCGCACCCGTCCCCATTCCGGCCCCGCCGTGCGGTGGACGATGTCCACCGTCCGCAACCAGCCGCCGAGGCTCACGCCGGCCCGTCCGGCGCGGCGCCCATTTCCGCCTGGATGTCGGCGACCTGCTCCTTCATCTCTTCGAGACCGCCCATGATCCCGGAATAGAGCGACAGCCCAGACTTGATGAGCTTGCCGCGCAGCTCGTCGTCGGACAGCACATAGGCGGCGGCGGCGCCGATCGCGGCGCCCAGCAGGAACTGCTCCGAACGCCCCGCCGGCAACAGCCGCGACAGCCCGTCGAACAGACCGCCGCCCGCCGCCCGGCCGAAGCCCTGGCCGTTGAAGGATTGAGCCTGAGCGTTCCAGGCCTCCATCCGTTGCCGCGCTTTCTTATCCTTCTTGCGCGATTTCTTGGCCAAGACCGGTCTCCTTGTCGTCGTTCGGGGGGTGCGGATCCGCCAGGGGATCCGATGCCGGGGGATTCGTCGGGTGATCCAGCAGATTCTCCGCCGCCAACACGGCGGCGGCACCGACGGTCGCGGCGGCCAGAGCGATGCCGTAGCGACGCTGGGCCAGGGCATCGGCCGCCGCCGTGCCCGCCGCCAACGCCGCGCCACCCTGGATCGCGCGGTGCAGGACGCGGCGGGGAGTCGCCGTGGAGCGGTCCTGCACGGCGGTCAGCAGCGCCGTGGCGACGAAGCCGCGCGCGAAGACGTAGGCGAGGGCGTCGGGGCGCGCCGCCTTGCGGCGCTTAGGCATCCTGATCTCGGCCCGGCACCGCCGGTTCGGCGGGTTCCACCGGAGGGGCCTCGGCGGTCGCCTCGGCCGGGGTGAGCTTGGCGCGCAGGCCGGCGGAGGATGTCTCCATCGCCGCCAAGCCGCTCACCGCCGCCCGCCGCAGGCCGGCCTGGGTCTTGTCCAGGCGGGCGGCGGCGCCCTCATCCGCAAGCTTGGTCTTCTTCAGCCACTGGACGCCGACGATGCCGGCGATCAGGCCGGACGCGAATGTGAGCACGGGAAGCACGGCGTATCTCCTTGTGTGAAGCGGCGTCGTCCGGCCTTCAGGCGGCCCCGGCGGGAGGGGTGAGTGCCCGCAGCAGACGTTCGGCGGCGTCCGAGGGCGTGCCGGCCAACAGATCCCCCCAGGCTGCCGGTGGAATCCGGTCGGCGTCGTATTCGACGACGCAGGACCGCGCCAGCAGGTTGACGTTGACGGACCGGATGCCCGGCGCCTCGGTGACGAGCCGGCCGAAGCGTTTCGCCTGGGCGATGGCATCGGCCAGATCGGTGTCCTTCGCCGCCAGCTTCAGCCGGATGCGGCCGGGAATATGGTGGGCGATGCTCAACAGGCTGACGAAGCGGAGCAGCGGATGCGGGTCGGTCATGATGGATCAGCGGAGCAGTTGCTTGCGGTGGGTGGCCAGATGGACCGTCAGAAAGGCCAGATGCGCGACGCCGAACGCGGCGTGCAGCTTCTTGCCGACGGCGAGCGCCAGCAGCGTTCCCGACAGGCTGCCGAGCATGCCGATCTTGGCCGCGCGGTTGAGTTTGCGGGGGGCGAAGGCGGCAGGCTTCTTCGCCGCTTCCTCCGCTTTCCCGGCGTCCGGCGCTCCCAGCGTCGCGGCGACGCGAGCCTCCATGTCTACCGGGGGGATCCGCGCAGGATCGTAATGGATCAGGACACTGCCGGTGGCGGGGTTGCCCGTCACCGACAGAACGCCGTCCCAGCCGCGCAGCGTCGCCTGCAAGGCCTCGTTGCGTGCTGCCTGACGCAACGTTGGATGGCGCAGGCGCAGGCGGCCGGGCAGGCGGGAGACGGTCCAAGAGACGGGCATAGCGGTGCACCCAATTGCAAAACGCGCCGGCTGGCGTGGGCGCCAGCCGATTCCCGTCCGCAACCCTTGCGGGGAAACGCGAGAATTGCTCCGGCCGCAGACGCTAGACCCTTGAAAAAATGCGGTCAAGCCAAGCCGCCACGCTCAAGCCTGCGTCACGTCCGCGCATATAACGAATGAAACCGCGCCATCGCTTCAGAATCGAAAAATCCCGCGCCTGCTTCGGCAGGGATCCCAAACGCTTGGTTGAGCGATCATTGGGGGACGGTCTCCTTGGCGGGCAGCCCCCGGCACCAGCGGCGCCACATCCAACGATAGGCCCGCTCGACGTGACGGGCGTAGGCGGGCGCTTGGCAAATCCGCGAGGCCGACAGATGCGCGCGGGCGGTGCGGCGCCAGGAATCCAGGGCGGCGCCGTCGCGGGCCAGCGCCACGGTCCGGGCGACGAAGGCGTCGGGGGTCCCGGTGATCCAGCCCTCCAGCCCGGCGGCGTCCAGGATCGACGCGGCCATGCGGCTGGCGAAGCGGTCGCCGGCCAAGGTGACCACCGGGACGCCCATCCACAACGCCTCGAAGGCGGTGTTGCCGTAGGCGTAGGGATGGGTGTCGAGCGCGACGTCCACCTCGTTGTAGACCGCCAGATGGTTGTCCCGGCCGGGGGTGAAGGGGCGGAACAGCAGCCGTTCGGGCGTCACGCCGACCTCGGCCAGCCTGCGGCGGTAGAAGGCCTGGATCGACGGCTCCGCAAGGCCCTGGCCCTTCAGCAGCAGGCGGGAGCCGGGAACGGCGTTCAGGATGCGGCCCCACGCATCGATGGTCGGGTCGCTGATCTTCCAGCGGCTGGTGAAGCAGCCGAAGGTCGGGACGCCGTTGCGGCGGAGGGGAGGGGCCACCGTCTCCGGCGCGTCGGCCGGAGGCCGGTACTGGCAATAGCGCGGCAGGCGGACCAAACGCTCGACGAAGGGCTCCGTGCTGCCGGGGGGGTGGGCGACGGGGTCGGTCAGCCAATAGTCCATCGCCTCGTCGGCGCTGGTCATCACATGGTGGAAGGCGACCTGCACCGGGGCGGGGCGATGCCGGAAGACGCCGGTCCGCGGCAGCATCGATCCGCGCCCCAGCAGGCTGACCAGGATGTCGACGCCGTCGTCGCGGATGCGGCGGGCGGCTTGGGCGTCGTCCAGCCCGAGCAGGCTGTGGCGATGCTCCGTCAGCCGGCCCATGCGAGCCTGCGCCGGATCGGCGTAGTCGGTGTCGGCGTAGACATGGACCTCCACCCGCCGCCGGTCGTGGCCGGTCAGCAGCGGCTCCAGGAAATAGAGGATGTTGTGATCCTCCCGGATGGCGCCGGAGACGTAACCGACCCGCAGGATCCGCTCGGGATCGCGGTCGTTGGCGTGGGGAGCCACGGGAAGGGCGTGGCCATGCCGTTGCCGGAAGCGCTCGACCTCGGCGGCCAGCGAGCCGTTGCTGGTGGCGGGCAAAGCCAGCATGGAGAAGAGCAGAGTGTCGTGGGCCTCGGCGTCGCCGGGGGTCAGCGCGACGACCCGGCGCATCGCCGGCAGGGCGTCCGCCAGCCGGCCGGCGTTGAACAGCGCGTCGCCCAGCCCGGCCTGGGCCGTCGCGTCATCGGGGGCCAGGACCGCCGCCCGACCGAACAGCGCGGCGGCCGGGCTGAAGAGTTGGGCCCGCTGCTGGAGCTGGTCGGCGAGCAGCAGATAGGGCAGGGGAGTCTGTGGCCCCAACGCGATGGCGACGCGATAGGCGCGGTCGGCCTCGCTGAACCGCCCAGCCGCTGCCAGGGCGAAGCCCAGTGAGAAACGGGCCTTGGCATGGCCGGGAGCATCCCGGACGATGGCACGGAAACCGGCCGGCGCGTCCTTGCCGCCGCCGCTCAAGCGGTCGTGGGCCTCGGCGAGGCGGGCGTCGATGAGCTGGATGTCCGCCCGCAGGGCATCGTGCGCGGCGCGCGCGGCGGTCAGCGCCGGATCGCTGGCGACGGCTCTGGCGAAGGCCGCCAGGGCGCGGTCGGGATCGCCGCACCGGCGCAGCGCCCCGCCCAGCCCGAACCATGCCGGGGCGTGCGCCGGATCCAGCGCGGCGGCGCGGCGATAGCCCCGTTCCGCCTCGCCGGCCCGGCCGAGCCCATCCAGCGCGGCGGCGTGGCCGCAGCGGCCGGCGGCGTCGGCCGGCTCGATCCGCAGGGCCTTGGCGAAATGGGCCAACGCCTCCTCCGGCTGTCCGGAACCGGCCAGCAGGGCGCCGCGCAGACGCAACGCCGCCGCGTTGCGGGGGACGGCCTGGAGGATGCGGTCGCACAGGATCCCCGCCTCGCCGGCGCGTCCGTTCCGGTGATGCTCGAAGGCGAGACGCAAGGCTTCCTGAAGCGTGGCCATGACGGGCGGACCTTTGGCGGGACAAGTCGCGGGGCAGGGGAGGGCGGCGACGGGATCAGGCGGGCGCGCCGTCCGGGGATAGCCGCAGCGGGGCCGGCGGCAACCCGTCGCAACGCCGTTTCCAGACGAGACGGTAAGCGGCTTCCAAGTGGCGGACGTAGCGCGGCGCGTCCATCAGCGCGGAGCCGCCGGTCCGCGCGCGCAGCCCGGCGCGCATCGCCTCCAGCCTGTCCCGCTTGGTCGAGAGCCGGATGGCGGTGGCGACGTAGTCGTCGACCCGGTGGGTGACCAGTTCCTCCAGCCCGACCGTGGTCAGGTGACAGAGCCCGACCCGCGAGAAGGGCGCCCGGCCGCACAGGGTGAGCACCGGCACGCCCATCCACAGCGCGTCGCAGGTGGTCGTGCCGCCGTTGGCGAAGAGCGGGTCGAGGCACAGATCGACCAGCCGGTAATCCTCGTAAGGGTCCGGCGTCGGGGAGCGCAGGGCGATGCGCTCCGCCGGGATGCCGGCGGCGGCGAAGGCGTCCAGCACCCGGCCGCTCATCCCCGCGCTCGCCAGCCCGCGCCATTTCAGCATCAGCCGGCTGTCGGGCACCGCCCGCAGGATTTCGGCCCAGGCCGCCACCGTCGGCGGCGTCAGTTTGGCCAGCGTGTTGAAGGAGGCGAAGGTGAAGGGGTTGCCGGCGCGCCATGGCGATTCCACCGGCGGAACGAATTGGGAGGGGGCCGGGCGGTAGCAGACATGGGCGTCGGGAAGGCGGATCAGCGCCTCGCTGTGCAGGGCGTCGGCCCAAGGCGGCGAGAAATGGCGGTCGCTGATCCGGTAATCCATCGCCGGCAGCCCGGTCGTGTTGGGGTAGAGCGGGTAGCTGATCTGGAGCGGCGCCGGCTTGCGGGCGAACAGCGGCAGCCGGTTTCCGGCCATGTGTCCGGCGCAATCGACCAGGATGTCGATGCCGTCGCGGCGGATCGTCTCGGCCAGCGCGGCCTCGTCCAGGGCATGGACTTCGGTCCAGCCGCCGGCCAGCGCCTGGAACTGTCCGGTCACCGCGTCGTTGGAAGAGTGGTCGTGATAGCCGCGGATGTCGAAGCCGGCGGGGTCGTGGTTCTCGAACAGCGGCAGCAGATAGTGGAAGGCCGGGCCGGGGTAGCGGCGGAAGTCGGGCGACAGATAGCCGACGCGCAGCCGGCGTCCGGCCTCGTCGGCGCGCGGCGTTGCGTGGAGAAGGGCCGGGCGGGCGAAGTCCCGGCCATAGCGGCAATGCTCCGCGAAGACTGTCTCCAGCGGCTCGCCGGCGTTGAAGCACAGGCTGAACAGCAGGTTGGAGGCGGTCAGCGGATCGGTGGGGCGCAGCGTCCGCGCCAGCCGCAACGCGTCGGCCGCCTCGGCCAGCGAGCCGTCGCCCATCAGGGCCACACCCAGGTTGGATTGCGCCTGCCCGTCGGCGCCGCCGGGATCGAGGGTGATCGCCCGGCGGTGCATCTGGATCGCCACCGGCAGCATGCCCCGTTCCTGCCGCACCGCGCCGAGGCTGGTCCAGGCGGCGGGCTCGTTCGGCAGGAGCGCCAGCGTCCGCCGCAACGCGTCCTCCGCCGGATTCCAGGCGGCGGCGGCGAAGGCGCGTCCGGCCAGGGCGAGAAACCCGCTCGCCAGCAGCGCCGCCATTCCCGGATCGTCCGGGTGGATCGTCAGGGCATGGCGCAGGCAGGTCAGGGCATCCGTCACCTGCCCGGCGTCGAGCCGGGCGGCGCCGAGCCCTCCCAACGCGCCGGCGTCGGCGGGATTCAGGACGACGGCGCAACGGAAAGCGCGGATCGCCTGAACCGTCCGCCCGGACTGCCGCAGAAGCTCGCCCAGGCTCCCATAGACCGGCGCCAGATCCGGCCGCAGCCGCTGGACATGGCCGAAGCCGGCGGTGGCATCGGCCGTGGCGCCGGCATCGCGCAGGGTGACGGCGTGGTTGTAGGCCGCCATCGCATGGCCGGGGGCGAGCGCGACGGCCCGACGGTAGAGGCCGAACGCCGCGCGGCTGTCGCCCCGGTCGGCGGCCTCGTCGGCCAGCCGGGCGGCGAGGTCGGCGGCGGTCGCGGCGACCGACTGGTCCGGCTGCAACGCCAGCGCCCAGCCGAAGGCGGCCAACGCTTCCGAGCCGGCTCCGCGCGCCAGCCGCAGCGTGGCGAGGTCGCGGTGGAACGCCGCGTTTCGGCCGCCGAGCGCGACGGCGGCGGCGACGTCCCGCTCGCCCTCAAGGGAGCGGCCGGTCTGCGCCTTCAGAAGCCCGAGCCGGTGGCGGGCGTGGGCATGGCGGGGGGCGGCGGCCAGGATGCGCCCGTACAGGAGTTCCGCCTTGTCCAGGGCGCCGCCGTCATGGTGGCGCGTGGCCAGTGCGAACGCCTCGTCGATGCTGGCCATGCGTTCCTGTCCTGATCTCGGGCTGGTGTCGTGCGAGGGACGATAACAGACGCCGGGGGAGGAGGTGAAACGGGGATGCCGCGCCCGCCGCCTTCTCCGGTCCTGCCCCAGGTGGAAAGGATCGATACGGAACGGCCCGCCCCATCCCTAGCGGGACGAGGGGCTGGAAGGGAGTTCGTCCCCGAAGACGGGAAGCCGCCACGGCCCGCCGAGTTCGGTGTTGCGAAGGAGGAGCACCAGCTCGTCGCGCGACCGCGTCACGGCCGTGTACAGCCACCGCCATCTGTGTTCCCGGAACGCCGCCGAATCGTCGATCACGGTGACCGAGGGAAATTCCGACCCCTGGGAGGCGTGGCAGGTGATCAGCCACGCCCAATCATACATCTGGATGTCCTTCCCCACGCGCGGCTGGACCGTTCCGTCAGTGTAGTGCGCCTGGAACATCCAGGGATGCACGATCAGCTTGCTGCGCGACCGGACCTCGTCCTCCATCTGCACGCCCAAGGACCACAACCCGGCGTCCCGGCCGCGCGCTTCGGTGGCCGCCCGTGTCATGGAGCCGATCATCCCGTTGAAGAGCCCCTCGTCCTTCTGGTTGCGCCGGCAGATGACGCGCTCGCCCGCCTGCGGCATGACGGATTCATGCCCAAGGAGAGACCGCATCCTTTTCGTGTAGGTGGTGCGGACACGGTGGGTGCCGCAGATCGCCTGCGACGAGGGTCGCATCACCAGGGACTGGGTGCCGCGCTCCAAGGGGAGGACGTGCACCTTGCCGACCGAGCCGAACCGCCGGGGCAGTTGCTGCTGGCGCAGCAGATGGGCCAAGCGGATGACCGGGCTCTCCCGCGCGGTGCGGTGCGGCTCGGTCAGGCGGAAATCGGGTTCCCCGCCGGTGAACATGCCTTGGCCGGACACCGGCGGCAGCTGGTAGTCGTCGGCGATCACCAGGATCTTCTTCTCCGTCCGGAGAAGATCGCGCGCCACGTCGTCGCCGACCATCGAGCCCTCGTCGCAGACGATGAGATCGGCCTCGGCCAGGGGGCCGTCGGCCCGGCGGGCGAAGTACAGCTCGCCCGTGTCCCCATCCTTGCGCGGGGCGTAGAGCAGCGAGTGCAGCGTCGCCGCGCTGTCGATCCCCTTCTGGCGCAGCACCTGCGCCGCCTTCCCGGTCGGCGAGCCGACCACGTAATCCTTCAGCCGGCGGCGTTCCTGCAGATGTTCGAGCACGAAGGCCGTGGTCTTGCTCTTCCCCGTTCCGGCTTCGCCGGCAAGCCAGAAAACCTGCGGGGCCTGGTCATCCGCATACCAGGCGTCGATCGCCTGGATGGCGCGATGCTGCTCGTCGGTCGGCGTGTCGGAAGGCATGGACTCAACCGGAATGGAAACGCGGATGGAGGCGCACCCTACTTTGCTCCTCCAGCCCCGGTCCAGAGGCCATCGCCGAAAGGGAAAACCTTAGCAACGCGCGTCCGATACCGTCGGCCGGGATTCGCATGGGCGGCTGGGAAGCGCTTCACAGGCAACCCTGTAAGGAGTCACAAAAATCTATTCAGACATTCACATAGATTAAATCGAAGTCGAGGGAAGGCGCCCAGTGAAGAAACATCGGCAATATGAGAAACGATGCCTGATTTCCGGCGAGGTAGGGCTCTCGTCCATATTGACAAAACGAAAAAAATTGGCGGGTACTGCAAGATTCTCGTATCGGGAAGGTCGCTCGATCCTGCCCCAAGGATTGGCTATTGCTCTTACGGTGTGTTGCTATGCGCATTGAAGCGGTGTAGCGTTTCCCTCTTTCTAAAGGAGGCGTTCGATCATGAAAACGCTGGCCACGATGCGGATCGAGCCGGCCTTGCTTGCCGCGGCATGGTGCTGTGCCAAGTGGGAAGATCGTCTCCTCGACAACCCGGGCGAGACCGTGCCCGCACACGGGTTTCGCGAAAAGCCGCTTTCCAACGCGGTCGCCAACCACGCCCTGATCAAGACCAAGGTGTCCGAGCCGCGATGACCGAAACCGCCATGGCGCTGGACAGCGCCCCGCATTCTCTTCCCAAGACCCCGAGCGGCATCGAAGGGTTCGACGACATCACGCTGGGCGGCCTGCCCCAGGGGCGGCCGACGCTGGTGTGCGGCGCCGCCGGCTGCGGCAAGACGCTGTTCGCCATGACCTTCCTGGTCAACGGCGCCGTCCGCTTCGACGAGCCCGGCGTGTTCATGAGCTTCGAGGAGCGGGCCGAGGATCTGACCGCCAACGTCGCCTCGCTCGGCGTCGACGTGCCGGCGCTCGTCGCCGCCCGCAAGCTGGCGATCGACCATGTCCGGGTCGAGCGCAGCGAGATCGAGGAGAACGGCGAGTACGACCTGGAAGGCCTGTTCGTCCGCCTCGGTTACGCCATCAAGAGCGTGGGCGCCAAGCGGGTCGTTCTGGACACGGTGGAGGCGCTGTTCTCGGGCTTCACCGACACGGGCATCCTGCGCGCCGAGCTGCGGCGGCTGTTCGGCTGGCTCAAGGACCAGGGCGTCACCGCGGTCATCACCGGCGAGCGCGGGGAGGGGCAGCTCACCCGACAGGGGCTGGAGGAGTATGTCTCCGACTGCGTGATCCTGCTCGACAACCGGGTCGAGGAGCAGATCACCACCCGGCGGCTGCGCATCGTCAAGTACCGTGGCTCGTCCCACGGCACCAACGAGTACCCCTTCCTCATCGACGAGCAAGGCATCAGCGTCGTGCCGATCACCTCGGCCGGCCTTGCCCACAAGACCTCGGACGAACCGGTGTCGAGCGGCGTCCCCGGCCTCGACGCCATGCTCGGCGCCGGCGGCTTCTACCGGGGGTCGAGCGTTCTGGTCACCGGCGGTTCCGGGACCGGCAAGACCATCTTCGGCGCGCAGTTCGCCAGCGCGACCTGCCGGCGCGGCGAGCGCTGCCTGCTCTTCACCTTCGAGGAATCGCCCTCCCAGCTCATCCGCAACGTCCGCTCCGTCGGGCTCGATCTGAGACCCCATCTGGACGCCGGGCTGCTGCGGATCGAATCGGCCCGTCCCAGCCTGTTCGGCTTCGAGATGCATCTGGCGCGCATGGTCCGCGACGTGCGGCGGTTCCGGCCGACCGCCGTGGTGATCGACCCCATCTCCGCCTTCCACGGCCCTTCCTCGGAGATCCAGGCGGCGTTGCTGCGGCTGATCGACATCCTCAAGGAGGACGGCATCACCGCCTTGTTCACCGGACTGACGGCGTCGGGCCCGATGACCGATGCCGATCACATGGTGTCCTCGCTGATGGACGCCTGGATTTCGCTGCGCTGCATCGAGGAGACCGGGGAGCGCAACCGTGGCCTCTACGTGTTGAAGGCGCGCGGCATGGGCCATTCCAATCAGATCCGCGAGTACCGCCTGACCGGGCAGGGGGTCGTGCTGATCGAGCCCTATCTGGGTTCGGGCGGGGTGATGACCGGGTCGGCGCGGCTGGCCGAGGAGGCCCGAGAACGGGCCGAGACGATGCGGCGCCAGCGGGCGACCGAACAGCGCCGCCGCGATTTCGAGCGCAAGCGGCTCTCCACCGAACGGCAGGTCGCCGAATTGCGGGCGGCGCTGGACGCCGAGGCGGCGGAGTTGGAGCGGCTGGACGAGCAGGCGACGTCGTGGGAGCAGTCGCTCGAACAGGACCGTGACGCGATGGCGGTGATCCGGGGAGCGGCGGAATGAGCGGCGCCGACAAGCCGTCTCCCGTGGCTCTTGCCGAAGCAAGGGCGTTCCCCGACACCGGTTCTCCCGATGGGCACTACAGCCTGCGGCTCTACGTGGCCGGGCAAACCGCGAAGTCGCTGACGGCCATCGCCAACCTCAAGCGGATCTGCGAGGAGCATCTGGCCGGCCGTTACACCATCGAGGTGATCGATCTGCTGGTGAATCCGCAATTGGCCGAGGGCGACCAGATCATCGCCATCCCGACCCTGGTGCGCCATTTGCCGCAGCCGCTGAAACGAATCATCGGCAACCTATCCAACACGGAACGCGTTCTTGTCGGTCTCGACATCCGCCGCCAGGAGATGTGATGACCGATGGCCCGGGATACGATCACACCGCCCCCCGCTATACCTTGCGGCTCTATGTGACGGGCTCGACGCCCCGCTCGACGCGGGCGATCGAGAACATGCGCCGCATCTGCGCCACGCATCTGGACGGGCGCTACGATCTGGAGGTGATCGACATCTACCAGAATCCGGTGGCGGCGGTCGATCAGCAGATCATCGCCGCGCCGACGCTGGTCAAGCTTCTGCCGCTGCCGTTGCGGCGGGTCGTCGGCGATCTTTCGGACACCGAAAAGGTCCTGGCCGGGTTGGAGATCCAGCCGCACCCACTCCCTCCCAGCGCGTGACATTCCCATCATGCTCCCAGGTCCCAGCGCCGCCCCCCCCAGCGCCGCCGCCGATGGAATCCTCGAAGACCTCCGTCGCGAGCTGACGGAGGCGCAAGCCCGGCTGCGCGAGGCCGAGGACACCATCGACGCCATCCGCAACGGCGAGGTCGATGCCGTCGTCGTCGCCAGCGCGGAGGGGCATCAGGTCTACACGCTGGAGAACGCCGACCGGCCCTACCGGGTGCTGATCGAGCAGATGCAGGAAGGGGCGGTGACCCTGAACGCCAGCGGTGTCGTGCTCTACTGCAACCAGCGGCTCGCCACCCTGCTCGAAACGCCGCAGGAGCGGATCGTTGGCGGCGCCTTCACCCGCTTCGTGCCCGCCGAGGATCGCGCGACCTTTGCCTGGTTGCTGTCCGGCAGCACCGAGGACGGGGGACGGGGCGAGTTCACGCTGATGGCGGCGGGCGACCTCCGGGTGCCGGTCCATCTGTCCTTCGCCGTGCTGCCGGGGATGGAGGAGCGGATCCTGTGCGGTGTCGTTACCGACCTCACCCAGCAGCGGCGGCGCAACCACGAGCTTGCCGAGACCAACGCCCGGCTGGTCGCCGAGATCGCGGAGCGCGAGCGCGCCGAGGCGAAGCTCCGCCAAGCCCAGAAGATGGAGGCGGTGGGGCAGCTCACCGGCGGCATCGCCCACGACTTCAACAATCTGCTGATGATCATCACCGGCAACCTCGAACTGGCCAGGGGGCGGCTGGGCGCGGAGGAGCGGGTGGTGCCGCTCCTCACCCAGGCCATGGGCGCCGCCGAACGGGGCGCGCAGTTGACCAAGCAACTCCTGGCCTTCTCGCGCCGGCAGAATCTCCAGCCCCAGGTCCTCGACATCCACACCCTGCTGCCGGCCTTGGTGCCGCTGGTGCGGCACGCGGTCGGCGCCGCCATCGTGGTGGAACTGGTCGAGGCGGCGGAGCTTTGGCATTGCCGGATCGATCCGCATCAGTTCGAGAACGCGCTGCTCAACCTCGCCATCAACGCCCGGGACGCCATGCCCGAGGGGGGATGTGTGAGGATCGTCACGGAAAACGTCACCTTGGACGAAAGCGTGGCGTTCGGAATTCCGGACGCGCATCCCGGCCGATATGTGGCGGTGTCGGTCGGGGATTCGGGACATGGCATGGACGCCGACACCATGGAGCGGGCGTTCGAGCCCTTCTTTACCACCAAGGACGTCGGCAAGGGCTCCGGCCTGGGCTTGAGCATGATCTACGGCTTCGTCCGCCAATCGGGGGGCTTCGTCACCTTGCGCAGCGTTCCGGGGCAGGGCACCCGCGTCACCCTGCATCTGCCGTGGGCCGCGCCGCAGGACGCGGTCGAACCGGTGCCGGTGCCGCCCGTCCCGTTGATGGAGAACGGGCAGGGCACGGTGCTGGTGGTGGAGGACGACGAGGACGTGCGGCGGCTGGTGGTGCAGCTCGTGGAGGCGTCGGGCTACACCGTGATCGACGCGGACAGCGGCACGGCGGCGCTGGCGGTGCTGGCGGAGAACGCGGCCATCGATCTGCTGTTCTCCGACGTGGTGATGCCGCACGGCATGAACGGCATCGATCTGGCCCGCGTGGTGCGTCAGCGGCACCCGGACGTGTCCATCCTTCTGACCTCGGGCTTCACCGCTGGGAACCGGGTGCGGGACCCGGTGCTGGAAATGGAGTTTCCCGTCCTCCGCAAGCCTTATCGCCACGAGGAACTGGCGGGGGCGATCCACCATGCCCTTGGCCAGCGGCCGCGCCTTCCGTCCTGCGCTCCCGCTTCGTCCGCGCCGGACGTCGCGGCCCCGGCGGCCGACGAGGCGGCCGACGAGGCGCCCGATGCGGAGCCGTCGAGGCCGCGCGTCCTGCTGGTCGAGGACGAGACGCTGGTGGCGATGGCGGTCGAGGCGATGCTGGACGATCTGGGCTATGCGGTGGTCGGGCCGGCGTCGACGCTCGACGAAGCGTTGTCGATGGCCCGGAGCGAGCCGTTCGACGCGGCGCTTCTGGACGTGAGCCTCGCCGGCGTGCATTCCTACCCCGTCGCCGACCTTCTGGCCGCGCGCGGGATCCCCTTCGTGTTCGCCACCGGCTACGGAGCCGCCTCGCATCCGGAACCGCATATGGGGGCGCCGACGCTCGCCAAGCCCTACGGGGTCAGCCAGTTGACCGGCATGCTGACGCATGTGCTGCCGGCGCCTCGGCGTCGTTAGGGAGCCGTCCCGCCGGGAAGGGTTCATTCGGCGATCGTCCGACCGGCCCCTCAAAAGAGTTGACCCGTTCGCGCCCTGCCCCTAGCTTTCCGCCCGACGGTTGCCCGCAAGGGCTGAAAAGGGAACACGGTGCGAATTCGCGGCGGCGCTGGACAGGCGCCGACGCCGGAATCCATGCCGAGGCTGCCCCCGCAACTGTAAGCGGCGAGTCGTCCGTCGATAAGCCACTGGGATCTCGGGTCCTGGGAAGGCGACGGAGCGACGATAACCCGCGAGCCAGGAGACCTGCCGTCAGTCGTGGTCACACGCGAACGCGTTCGGGCGGGGTGCACCGGAGGTCGTCAGGCCGGGACTCCGTTCGCGGAGACACCGGCGGGACTTGGTTCGCGGTGACGTGCCACCGGCGTCCCGCCCGAGGTCCCCAATGCCCGATCATGCCAACCGTCCGTTCCGGACCCTTCCGTTCGCCCTCGTCCTGGGTGGCGCTTTCCTGCCCGTTCCCGTCCTGGCCCAGGAGGCGGCCCGAAGCACCCTCCTGGCGCTGCCGCCGCTGTCGGTCACGGCCAACCGCGTCGCCACCCCAGCGGCGGAGACCGGCAGCGCCCTGACCGTCATCACCGGCGAGGAGCTGGAGCGGCGCCAGACCCGGATCCTGTCCGACGCGCTGCGCGAAGTGCCGGGCGTCGCCGTCAACCGCACCGGCCCGATGGGGTCACTGACCCAGATCCGCATCCGCGGATCGGAGGGCAACCAGACGCTGGTGATCGTTGACGGGATCGAGATGAACGATCCGTCCTCCGGCTCCGAATACGACTTCGCCAATCTGCTGGCCGGCGACGTCGAGCGGGTCGAGGTCCTGCGCGGTCCGCAGAGCGCGCTCTATGGCTCCGACGCGGTCGGCGGCGTCGTCAACATCGTGACCAGACGCGGCAAGGGACCGCTCGCGGTCAAGGCGGCGGTGGAGGGCGGCTCCTTCGGAACCGCCGCCGGCCGCGCCTCGCTCGCCACCGGAAACGACCGCTACGACCTGTCGGTCAGCGGGCAGGGCGTGTTCAGCGACGGCGTCTCGGTCGCCGACAAGCGGCGCGGCAACCCCGAGAAGGACGGCTACCGCAACGGCACGCTCGCCGGCAACTTCGCCGTCCGCCCGACCGGGAACAGCGAGATCGGCGTCGTCGGCCGCTACACCCGCTTCCGCACCGACAGCGACGACTTCGTCGGCGGGCGCGGTGCGGTGGACAGTGGCACCGACACCACCGGGGAGCAGTATTTCGGCCGGGTCCAGGGCAAGGCCGCTTTCTTCGAGGGCCGGTGGGAGCACATCGTCGGCCTGTCCTACGGCAACCAGCAGCGCGACTACCGCAATTCCGCCAAGCTGGTCACCAGCCGCTACGAGGGTCGCAAGACCAAGGCCGACTACCAGACCAACCTGACCCTGAACACCGGCCCGGCCGAGCATGTGCTGACCGCCGCGATCGAGCATGAGGACGAGAAGGCGATCAGCAAGAGCAGCTTCGCCAATTTCGACCGCTCCATCGGCACGACCGGGCTGGTCGGCCAGTACAAGCTCGGGCTGTTCGACCGGCTGACCCTGACCGGCAGCGTCCGCCACGACGACAACGATCTGTTCCGCGACGCCACCACCTGGCGGACCACCGCGGCCTATCTGGTCGAGGCCACCGACACCAAGCTGCGCGCCTCCTACGGCACCGGGGTGAAGAACCCGACCCTGTTCGAGCTGTACGGCTACACCGCGACCTTCCGGGGCAACCCGAACCTGAAGCCGGAGAAGGGGCGCGGCTGGGACGCCGGCTTCGACCAGCCGCTTTGGGGCAAGCGGGCCTCGGTGGACGCGACCTGGTTCAACCAGCGCATCCGCGACCAGATCACCGGAACCGGGACCAGCGCCATCAACCTGCCCGGCGAGGCGCGTGTCCGGGGCGCCGAGCTTGGGCTGTCGGTCGAGCCGGTGGACGGGCTGCTGCTGCGCGGCTCCTACACGTTGACCGACGGGGTGGATTCGAGCGGCAACGAGCTGGTGCGCCGGCCCAAGCAGCTGGCCAGCCTGAACGTCAACTACCGCTTCCTCGACGACCGGGCGAACGCCAATCTCGGGATCGTCTACAACGGCCGGACCAGCGACTGGGCCTACGACGCGTTCTACAACCGGCAAGTCGTCAATCTGGCGCCCTACACGCTGGTCAATCTGTCGGGTTCCTACAAGCTGACGGAACAGGTGGACGTCTTCGGCCGGGTCGAGAACCTGTTCGACCGCCATTACCAGGAGGTTTGGACCTACGGCACGCCGGGCCGCGCCGGCTATGTCGGGTTGCGGCTGTCGCTGTGAGGCGTTGGCTTCTGCGGATCCTCGCCGTCCTCCCGCTCGCGGGGGGGGCGGCGCTGGCCGGGGACGCGCCGGCAAAGACGCAACGGATCGCGTCGCTGAACCTCTGCGCCGACGAGCTGCTGCTGCGGCTGGTCGAGCCCCAGCGCATCGCCTCGGTGACGTGGCTGGCGCGCGACCCGCGCGGCTCCAACGTGGCGGCGCTGGCGGCGGCGGTCCCGGTCAACCGGGGGCTGGCGGAGGAGATCGTGCCGCAGCGGCCCGACCTCGTCGTCGCCGGGAAATACACGACGCGGACGACGGTCGGGCTGCTGAAGCGGCTCGACATTCCCCTGCTGGAGCTGGACGTCCCCCAGACGGTGGAGGCGGTGGCGGAGCAGATCCGCCAGCTCGCCCATGCGGTCGGCGAGCCGGAGCGCGGCGAGGCGCTGATCGCCGGCATGACCGCCCGCCTGGACGCCCTCGACGCCCTCGATGCCCTTGCGCAAGGGCAACGTCCGACCGCCGTCGTGCTGCGTCCGAACGGCTTCGTCGCCGGCTCCGGTTCGCTGGTCGACACGATCCTGACCCGCGCCGGGCTGGACAACCTCGCGGACCGGCTGCCGCTGGGCAGCCAGGGCGCCTTGCCGCTGGAGGCCATCATCCTCGGCGGCGCCGAGCGGCTGATCGTCGACGCCGCGCCCGACGCGCCGCCGTCGCTGGCCCACGCGGTGCTCCACCACCCGGCCGTGGCGGCGCTGGCGACGCGTGTGCGCGTGGTGTCCCTTCCCTCGCGGCTGTGGACCTGCGCCGGCCCGCAGATCGCCGAGGCCGCCGAATTGCTGGCCGTCGGCCGGGAAGCCGCGCCATGAGCCGGCTTCCCCTGGACGAGCGCATCCCCTACGCCGCGCTGGTCGCCGGCTTGGCCGTGCTGACCCTGGCGCTGGGCCTCGCCTCCGTCGCCATCGGCTACGTCCCCTTCGATCTCGGCGCCGCCTTCGGGGATCTGCTGGGCGGTCGCGCCACCCTGCCGGCGCTGGTGCTGGCCGAGTTGCGGATTCCGCGCGCGGCGCTCGGCCTGCTGGTCGGGTTCAGCCTTGGCCTGACCGGGGCGGCGATGCAGGGCTGGCTGCGCAATCCCCTGGCCGAACCGGGCCTCGTCGGCGTGTCGAGCGCCGCCGCGCTGGGGGCGGTGGTCGTCTTCTACAGCGGCCTGTCGGCGACGGTCGCCCTCGCCCTGCCGCTCGGCGGGATGGCCGGCGCCGCCGCGGCGGCGCTGCTGCTGAACGTGATGGCGGCGCGCGGGGCCGGCACCACGACGCTGGTGATCGGCGGCATCGCCATCAACAGCCTCGCCGGGTCGCTGACCGCGCTGGCGCTCAACCTCGCGCCCAACCCCTACGCCGCGCTGGAGATCGTCTTCTGGCTGATGGGGTCGCTGGCCGACCGTAGCACCGACCAGCTCTGGCTGGTGCTGCCGCCGATGCTGGCCGGCTGGGCGCTGACCCTGTCGGGCGCCCGCGCGCTCGACGCCCTGACGCTGGGGGAGGACACCGCGCGCAGCCTGGGCTTCAACCTCGCGGCGCTGCGGGTGCGGCTGATCGCCGGGGCCGCCCTGGCGGTGGGGAGCGCGGTGTCGGTGACGGGGGCGGTCGGCTTCGTCGGGCTGGTGGGGCCGCATCTGCTGCGCCCGCTGGTCGGCGCCCGTCCGGGCCGGCTGCTGCCGGTCAGCGGGCTGGCGGGGGCGTCGTTGACGCTGGCCGCCGACATCGCGGTCCGCCTGCTGCCGACGCGGCCGGAACTGAAGCTCGGCGTCGTCACCGCGCTGATCGGCGCGCCCTTCCTGATTGCCTTGATCTGGCGGTTGCGCCGGGAGGAGCCGTGATGCGCATCGACGCCACCGGAATCACGGCCTCGGCCGGCGGGCGCCGCGTCCTGTCCGATGTGACGCTCAACCTCCAGGCGGGCGCGTTCGTCGGGCTGATCGGCCCGAACGGCGCCGGCAAGACCACTTTGCTGCGCATCCTCGCCGGGCTTGCCCCGCCCGCCGCCGGGACCGTCGCCTTCGACGGCGCCGACGCCGCCCGCCTCGGCCGGCGCGCCCTGGCCCGGCGCATCGCCTATCTGGCGCAGGACGGGCCGGTGCATTGGCCGCTGCGGGCCGAGGCGCTGGCGATGCTGGGCCGCCTGCCGCACCGGGGGATGCTGGGCGGCGTCACGGCGGCCGACCGGGCGGCGGTGGAGCGCGCGCTGGCGAGGACCGACACGCTGCACCTGCGGCGGCGGATCGTCGGCACCCTGTCGGGCGGCGAGCGGATGCGGGTGCTGCTGGCCCGCACGCTCGCCACCGAGGCCGCCCTGCTGCTGGCCGACGAGCCGGTCGCGGCGCTCGACCCGCGCCACCAGCTGGAGACGATGGCCCTGCTGCGCGACGCGGCCCGGAGCGGCACCGGAGTCGTCGCCGTGCTGCACGACCTGACGCTCGCCGCCCGCTTCTGCGACCGGCTGATCCTGCTGTCGGACGGCGCCGTCCTGGCCGACGGGCCGCCCGACCAGACGCTCACCGACGCCAACCTGCGCGACGCCTACGGCATCGCCGCCCATCGCGGCCGGGTCGGCGACCGGCCCTTCCTGCTGCCCTGGACCGCGCTTTCCACTCAAGGGGAACCCGCCCGATGACCGACGCCCTTCCTCCCACCCATGATCCGTCCGAGGTTGCGGCGCTGCTGCGCGAGGCCGTCGCCGATCCGGCGACCGCCTGGAGCCTCGGCTCCTTCGGCGCCGTCGCCGAGTTCCTGCGCGACGCCGACGAGCCGGTGCGGCTCGGCGACGACGGCGCGCGGCTGGAGGCCCGGACGGCGCGCGGCGGCCTGCGGTTGCGGTTCGATCCGGCGGTGCGCCCGGTCGCCTACGAGACCGCCGCCGGAACCGGCTGGAGCCAGGCCGTGGCCCTCTGCCTGCCCGCCGACGCCTGCGCCATGAGCGGACGCGGGGTCGTGACCGAGCTGGGACCGGACGCCGACGCCCTCGCGCCCGAGGACCGGGACGGCGTTCTGTTCGACATCGGCCTTGGGCTGCCGCAGACCGACGCCTGCGTCCGCTCGGCCGACCCGCGCGTGGTGGAGCGGCTGCGCGCCGGGGTCGGGCGGGCTCTGTTCGATCCCGAAAACCCGTTGGGCCGCGCCATGCCGGAGCTGAGTCCCACCCGCGTCTTCCTTGGCCGTGTCGGCCGGATCGAGGTCGGCCAGCCGATCCCGCCGCCCGGCGGCGCCAGCCCGGAAGGGCCGCACACCCACGTCCTGCCCCGTCTGCTGGCCGCCGGCCGCACCCACGCCGCCACCGCCCCCATTCCCGATGGCTGGGTTCCGGTCGTCCACCTGTTCCCGCCGCACCCGGCGAAGGACGGCAACGGCCGGCCGATCCCGTTCGACCGGGGCCGCCACGCCGCCTTCCAGGCCCTTCTGGAGCGCCACGGCGTTCCGGCGCTGGTCGGCCTGAAGCGCGCGGTCCTGGAGGCGCTGCACCGGAACGACCCGCCCATCGACGACGCGGCGCTCGACCGGGCGCAACGCCTGGCCGTCCGCGTCGCCGTCCGGCAGGCCGCGACCCTGTCCCCCGGTCTGCCCCGGCTCGCGGATTGGGTCGGCCGCTTCGACCGGCCCGACGCCGCCGGCGGCGAGGAGGCTCGCCCGGCGCATTGACGGGGTGGCGGGGCTCGTTCGGGCGGTCATCGCCGGGCGGTCAGCAGCATGCGGCCGTAAACCACGCCGAACAGCAGAAAGGCGACGATCCACGCCACCCCGGCCAGCGGCATCAGCAGCATGGTCCGCTGCGGGGCCAGCGCGGCGGCGATCCGCGCCCCGGCCGCGACCGTCACGGCGGCGTAGATCGCGATGGTGGGCCAGGAGGCGACGAGCGCCCGCCCGGTGTGGCCGAGCGTGGCGCGGGTCATCACCGCCAGCGTCATGCCGCCGATGGCCCCCGCCGTCCAGGCGTGGAGCGCGGCGCTGCCATGGGCCACGCTGCCGGCGACCGAGGCCCAGCCCGCCAGCAGGAAGCCGGCCGGGATGAAGGCGTAGGCGACGTGGAGGACGAGGACGAGCGGCTCGGCCAGCGTGCGGTGCGGTTGCCAGCGCGCCAGCCGGACCGCCTGCGCGATTCCGGCAACCAGCAGCAGGGCGCCGGTCAGGCGCTCGTCGACAAGTCCGGCGTCCCGCGCGACCCAGCCGGCCAGGGCGAGGACGCCGAGGCCCACCGCCACTTGGTCGAAGCGGGAGAAGGGGGCGGGCAGCCGCGCGGCGCCCTGCTTCTTCAACCAGTTCCCGGTGAAGCTGGGGATGATGCGACCGCCGACCAGCATGATCAGCGTCACCGTCGTCGCGACCGCGAGGCGCGCGCCGTGGGTGCTCTGCCCGAAGCGCCACAGCTCCCAATGGAAGAGGCTCTGCGCGCCGATCAGGACGAAGAGGACGCCGAGGACCTTCAGGTTGCGCCAGTTCCTGCCGGCGACGATCTCCCGCCCCATCACGGCGGCGAGCGCGACCGGAAACAGCAGCGTGACCAGCGCGGTCGCCAGCGGCCCCAGCGCGGTCGAGCCGGCGACGCCCAGCCGCCCGGCGGCCCAGGCCGCGAACAGCGCGGCCAGCGGCCAGCCGACCACCGGCAGGCGCCCGGTCCAGTTCGGCACCGCCGTCATCAGGAAGCCGGCGACGATGGCCGGCACATAGCCGAACAGCAGCTCGTGGGCGTGCCACGCGACGGGGGAGAAGGCCGTGTCCGGATTGATGAAGCCGAGGAACCACGGCACCCAGACGGCGATCAGCCCGGCGGCGTAGAGCGCCCCGCAGAAGAAGAACGGCCGGAAGCCGAAGCTGAGGACGGCCGGTCCGGTCCAGTTGCGGGAGCGCTCCATGGTGGTGGGCTTCATCGTGGCTTGCCTTTCGCGGTCGTCGCTTTGGGTCGGCATTGTGAAGAGTCAACAAACATCGGCCTCGGCCACACGGGGCCTCGACAGGTACGGCCAATAGGTCTTGAGCCAGAGCAGGAAGGCCGCCGCCCAGGCCAGCGCCGCCAGCGCGTGCGGCGATCCGGGCAGCGGCGGCAGGACGCCCAGCTCCGGCAGGACCCGCAGCAGCGCCGCCGCGACCAGCAGAAGGAGCGCCGCCCGCGCCGCGCCCGGCAGGGGGAGGCTGCGGCCGGTGTGGAACAGCCCGGCGATGGCGAAGACCGCCAGCACGCCGAGGCCCAAGCCCCCCATCAGCGCCAGATGCAGGGCCGGCGTCTCGGGGAAGGGCGCGCCCAGCCGCGCGGCGCCGACCAGCAGCAGACCGCTTCCCGCCAGCAGGCTCGACCCGGCCAGCGCCAGGATCTCGGCGCGGAAGAAGGAACGGCCGATGAAGGATTCGGCGACCCGGTCGAGGAAGGCGGCTCCGGCGGCGATGGTCAGCCAGGCGCCCACCGCCGGCGACACCCCGGCGATCTCGCCGATCAGCGCGACGGCGACCAGACCGGGCGCCAGATTGATCCGGCCGGGGTGCGGCCGGTAGGGCGAGCTGGTCTCGCCGGGATCGAGGACGAGGTTGGTGACGGGCACCGCGATGCGCGCCAGCACGAGGCCCAGCAGGCCGAGCAGCACCAGACCGGCGGCGTGCAGCCCGGCCTGCGCCAGCTCCACGGCGCCGAGGACGAAGGCGGCGTGGACCACGGTCCCGGCCACCGCCAGCGCGGTCAGCCACAGCAGCACGCCGGACAGCCTAGTGGTGCGCTTGCGCCACGCCACCGCCGCGACGTAGAGGGGCAGGGCGGCGAGCCACGCGGTGTCGGCGACGGTCGCGACCATGGCCGATCCGTCGGCGCCGATCAGCCCGGCGAGCCGCCCGATTCCCCACAGCGCGGCCAGCGCGAACAGGGGGCGGCCCTGGAGCCGCTTCGTGTCGGTCCATTCCGGGATCGCCGTGGTGATGAAGCCGATCACCGCCGCGCCGAAGGATCCGAACAGCATCTCGTGCGCGTGCCACAGACCCGGCGGGATCGCGCCGTCGCCGGGCAGGGCGAAGCCGTTGACCACCGCCCACAAAACCGGCCACAGCGCGGCGTGCAGCGCCGCCAGCGGGAAGAACAGCCGCAGCCCCTCGTCGCCGAGGATGGCGAAGAGGGTCGGGGCGGGTTTGCCGAGGGTCAGGGCCGTCATGGGGTCCGCCTTTCGTCGACGTCGTGGATGTGGCGGAACAGCGGATCGTCGGCGAGGAAGCCGGCGACCAGCCGGTAGAGGGCGCCGTCGTCGCGCCCGCCCGGTTCGCCCGGAACGGCGCGCGAGCCGGCGATGCCGCGCCCGTGCACGTCCATCACCACGACGCGGTGGGCGATGCGGACCGCCTCCATCAGGTCGTGGGTGATGAACAGGGCGCCGAAGCGCGCCGCGCGCGCCGCCTCGATCACCAGATCCTGCATGCGGCGCTTCAAGGCCACGTCGAGCGCGGTGAAGGGCTCGTCGAAATAGACGAAGTCGGGGTCGATCGCCAGCGCCCGCGCGATGGCCGCGCGCTGGCGCATGCCGCCCGACAGCTCGATGGGGAACTTGTCGAGGTCGGCGGGGTCGAGCGCCACCCGCCGGGCGGCCTCCTCCGCCCGCTCCCGCCGTTCCCGGCGGGGCAGTCCGTGAAGGCGCAGCGGGTAGGCGATGTTGGCGCGCGCCGTCGCCCAGGGCAGCAGGCGCGGGTCCTGGAACACCATGCCGTGGCGGCGGTAGCCGCGCGCGACCCGGCCGCGCGACGGTTCCACCACCCCGGCGGCGATGTGGGCCAGCGTGCTCTTGCCGCAGCCCGACGGTCCGACGAGCGCCGCCACCTCGCCCACCGCCAGCGTCAGCTCGACCGCGTCGAGCACCGTGCGCCCGAGATAGGCGTGGCCGACGCCGGACAGCGTCAGGGAGGGGGCGGCGTGGGTCGGGTCCTGGGTCATGGCGGGGAGGCTTTCATCAGGCTGGGTGCGTGTTCGGCGGGGAGGCGTCCGCGCGGGACGGGGAGTGGAACGTTTGGAACGTTTGAAACACCGTGGAACAGTGTTCCGGGTTGCGTTCCATGTTCCATCGGCTCATGCGCCGGGCCGGGGCCGGAAGGATGGGCGTGTCGGGGGGCATGGCGGGGCTCCGTAGAGGGCGGGAACGGTTGATGTCATGATATAGGAATTTGTTCTTAAACATGGGACGTTTCGGCGAATTGTCTCCCTCTCCCGCCCCGGGAGAGGGCGTGAAGCCGACGGCCGCAGGCCGGATGAACGCCGAAGGCGATCATAGGCGAAGCGCGGTCGCGAGGCTTGCGAGCGACCTCGGGGCCCGCCGCGCAGCGGTGGGAAGGGTGAGGGGCTATCGGAACATGGACTAAGTACCACGCCCGATAGCCCCTCACCCTCCCCGCTTTGCGGGTCCCCTCCCTCTCCCGGGACGGGAGAGGGCTTTGTTGCCGTCATAGGCGATTGCCCTCTCCTCAGGGGAGAGGGGGGATTCTCCGTTCCGTCAGGACTCTCAGAAGTTCACCTTCAAACCGGCGTAGAAGGCCCGGCCGTCGCCCGGCAGGTAGACCGCCTGGGTGGCCGAGGCCTGATCGACGATCAGCGTCGAGGAGGCGTAGGTCTTGTCGAAGATGTTGCGCGCCTCGCCGTAGACGCTGACGCGCTCGGTGACGGCGTAGGTGGTGCGCAGGTCCACGGTGGCGTAGCCGCTGGTGTGGACGGTGTTCATGTTGTCCACGGGGGTCTTGCCGGGGTACCAGTCGACCTCCGCCTGCACCGACAGCGCGGGCGTCACGTCGTAGCGCGCCGAGGCGTTGATCACGTGGCGCGGCGCGCCGGCCAGCCGGTTGCCGCCGCGCACCGGGTCGTCGTGGAAGCGGAAATCCTGGAAGGTGTAGGCGAGCCGGCCGCTCAGCCTGTCGGTCAGGTTGGCCGTCAGCCCGAGATCGACGCCGAAATGCCGTGTCTGGTCGGCGTTCACCGCGCCCAGCGAGACGCCGGTGACGTCGCGCAGGCTCAGCAACTCGTTCTTGACCCAGGAATAGTAGGTCCCGGCGTCGACCGCGACGACGCCCAGACGGCCGCGCCAACCGGCTTCGACGGTGGTCGCCGTCTGCGCCTTCAGGTCGGGCGTGCGGTAGGCGGCGGAGATGAAGGCGGGTTGGGCCGGGTTGGGGCGCCCGGCGCTGCTGTTGGGCGTGCCGTTGATCGTGGCGATCAGGTCGTCGTGGGTCGGCGGCTCGAAGTTGCGGCTGACGGCGGCGAAGAGGGTGTGGTCTGGGTGCGGCTTCCAGGTCGCGCCCAGGCTGGGGCTGACTCCGGTGTAGTCGCGGTCGTAGCCGGTGCCGACCGTCGGGATCGAGCCGGCCGGCAGCGCCACGCGCGGGTTGGCCGGGTTGAAGGCGATGGTCGGCCGCCGCGCCGCACCGAAGGTGTCGTCGTTCTCGCGCGTGGCGTGGGTGATCGTCACCGCCGGGGACAGGGTGACTCCGGCGCCCAGCGGCACGTTGAAGCCGCTGTGCAGCGCCAGCGTGCTGGCGTCCATTCGGCTGCGCCCGAACAGGGCGCCCTGGCTGCCGGCGACGTTCAGGTAGTCCTCGCGGTCGGCCGAGCCGATCACGTAGCGCACGGTCGTCTCGAACAGCGGCAGGGGCTGGTTGGAATCGGGGTTGTAAGCGTAGCGCGCCACGGCGGTCACGTCGCCGCCCTCGGTCTTGCGGATGCCGGACGAGACCGGGAAGCGGAAGCGGTCGTCGGTGTGGGTGTAGCCCAGCGCCACGTCGAGCAGATGCGACCCGAAGGTGGCCGTGGTGCGGTTGCCGACGCGGAACTGCCTGGCCTCGCGCTGCGGCCGGTCGCGGACGACGTTCGGTCCCGGATTGGTGGCGACGCCGTTGACCAGGGTGGGGCCGGTGAAGACCGATTCCGGGCGCGCGTTCAGAAGCTGGCGGGTCAGCGGGCCGGCGACGTCGAAGGGCAGGTCGGTGTAGCCGGCGAAGAAGCGGGTGCTGACGGTGTCCGACAGGGTGGCGCCGACGTTGGCGTCGAATCCGGTGCGCTCGGAGCTGTTGTAATCGCGGAAGCCGTCGCGCCGGCTGCGCTGGAACTGGATCAGCCCGTCGAGGTTTCCGGCCCGGCCGCCGGCCTGCGCGGTGGTGTTGAGCTGCCCGAAGCTGCCGCCCTCGACGCCCAACCGGACGCCCGGCGCCGACGACCCGGTGGGGGAGACGAAATTGATCGCCCCACCCAGCACGCTGGCGCCCAGCCGGTTGGCGGTGTAGCCGCGATAGATCTCGGTGAGTTCCGCTTGGCGCGGGTTGGCCAGCCCGACGATGTAGGAGCCGTCGGCCCGGTTCAGCGGCAGGCCGTTCTGCAGGGCCAGGATGCCGCGCTCCACCGGGTTCTGCTGAAGCCCGGAGCCGCGAATTTGGATGCGCGGCTGGTCGTTGCCGCCGAAGAAGTTCTGCACCACGACGCCCGGCACCCCGGCCAGCGCGTCGGAGACGGTGACGTTGGCCTTGCCCGCCAGATCCTCGTCCACCACCAGGGCGGTGCCGCCGGGGATCGCCTCCAGCCGCTTGCGGGCGGTCGCCTCGGCGCCGTCGCCGCGGCCCTCGACGGTGACGGCGTCGAGCAGGACGGCGGCCCCCGGCGCGGCCGACTGGGCGCGGGCCGGGTCCGGCGTCGCGGCGGCCAGACCGGCTACGGCCAGACCGGCCAGCAGGAGGGTGGTGTCGCGGGTGGTGGTGGCCTGTCCCCGTGGTGTCATGATGGTTGGTCCCCCGAAACGGCCGTTCGCCGATATTTTTGCGAATGATAGTCACCCGCACTCTATCGGTCTTTCCGGCGTCCTGTTTGTCCGGGGTCAAGTCCGGGACGGAAAAGAAGGGTACACCGTCGATTTTTCCACCGGCCGCGAAGCGGGCGCGGTCATCGCTTGACGCCCCAGGGGCGGGCGGCGTTGCGCCAGCGCTCGAACTCGGAGCGGATCGGGTGGACCAGCGTGTATTCGACCAGGATCAGCCCGGCCACCGCGATCAGCACCCAGGCCAGCGCCTCGGCGACGTCCAGGTTGGCGCGGGCGGTCGCCAGCGCCCCGCCGATGCCGCCGGTGTTGGCGAGAAGCTCCGCCATCACCGCCACCTTGAACGCCGAGCCGAGCGCCACCGTCAGCGCCGGGAACAGGAAGGCGGCGACGTGGCGCAGGCCCAGCGTGGTCAGCCGGGCGAGCGGGCCGGCGCCGAAGGCGCGGGCCATGTCGTCCAGCCCCCGGTCGCGGGTGACGGCGCCCTCGGCGACGCCGACGAACACCACGGGGGTGGCGGCGACCAGCACCGTGGTGATGATGGTCCCGTCGGTGGAGCCGAACCAGATCATCGCCAGCACGATCCAGGCGATGGGCGGCACGCCCAGCAGCAGGGTCAGGATCGGACGGGCCAGCCGCATCGTCGCCGCCGAATAGCCGGCGGCCAGGCCGCCGAGCGCGCCGACGGTCCCCGCCAGCGCGAAGCCCTCGACCGCGCGCAGCGTGGTCTGCCCGGCCAGCGCCCAGGCGGCGGGGTCGGCGGCGATGGTCAGCCCGGCGGACAGCGTCGCCAGCGGGGCGGGCAGGATGAAGTCGCCGTAGCGCTCATGCCCGGCCTGCCAGAGCGCGGCGAACAGCGCCAGCCCGGCCAGCCCGGCCCAGCCCGACCACAGGAACTGCCCGACCCGGCCCAGCCGGTCGAGAACCACCCTCACGATCACCGTCGTCATGCCGCGCCTAAAGGTAGAAGTCTGGCGCGGGCAGCGCCCCGCCGATGATCTTGGGATCGAACTCCGACACCGCGCGGAACAGGGATTCCAGCGACTCCCGCGCGGAGACGGCGCGGAGCGCGACGAGGTTGGAATGGGGGATCGCCTGCTCGATCACCGGCCAGGGCAGGCTGAGCGGCGCAGCCGCGTCGCTGGCCGCCCGCGCCGGGTCGGCGTTGACCGAGGCGGTCGCGGCGGCCAGCGCGGCGTGCAGCGCCTCGACGGCGGGGGCGTGATCGGCCAGGAAAGCACCGGTGACGCCGAGCCCGGCCTGCGGCAGGACCGTGCCGAGGCCGGTGGCGGCGCCCCAGGCCTTCTGGATGTCGAGGACGCGCGTGACCGTCTTGCCCGCTTGGCCCGCGCGCAGGATGGCGGCCGAGGCCGCCGGCTCGGGCAGCAGGGCGGCGTCGGCCCGGCCGGTGAGGAGAAGCTGGATCGCCTCCATCGGCGTGCCGGCGAACTGGAGGCCGACGTCTGCGTCGGGCGTCAGCCGCTCCGCCGCCAGCAGGCGGCGGAACACCAGCTCGGGCGTGTCGTTGCGGAAGGGCACCGCGACCGAGCGGCCCTTCAGCGCGGCGACCGAGGTCAGCGACGGGTCGGCCGACAGCAGATGGAGCAGCCCGTTGGTCATCACGTTGACCAGCCGGACGCCCAGCCCCTTGTTGAACAGGTTGGCGGCGGACTGGGTCGGCAGCACGAAGGCCTGCATGGTGCCCGACGTCAGGCCGGCGCGCAGCTCGTCGGGGGTGCGCCACGCCTTGAAGACGACCTTGTCGGCGACCGGCCGCGTCAGGCCCGAGGCAATGGCGTGGACCAGCGTGATCGAGGGGCCGGCCGGCGGCCCCCACAGGGTCAGCTCGGGCAAGGGCGCCGCTCTTACCGTGGCTGACGACGATGTCCGGAAGGCGGGAAGCGTCAGGGCGGCGGCGAGGCCCGCGAGCGTGGCGCGGCGGGTGAGGCGGGGCATGGGCGGACCTGTGCGGCAAGGGGACGCGGGCGCGCGTTTCCTCGCTGGCTCTCTGGCTGGCTGGACGACGCTTGCGGGTGGAAACCCGTCGCGCGCGGCGACCCGCACACGACCGCCGTCAGAAGATCATGGCCCGGCGGCGGGCTTTTTGTGCGAGCGCAAACTGTCCGGCGATTGTCCGCTTTCCTTGGAAATCTCCATTCCGGCATTCGAGCCTAAATTAGCGGCAATTCGAAATTAACGACTCATAAATGGTTTTCCACTGAAATCGTCAATCGTGGGAATCAGGATGATCAGACTCCAAAAAGTCTCCGGGCGATCCGGGGGCGGAGCCTTTCTGCGCCCAGCCGGGAAAACGGCGTGCCGACATTTTAAGAGGCTCATATGTTCAATATTTTGACCGTCATCATTTCCGTCGCCCTCACGGCCGTGATGGGCGCCGCAGGTGTGTTCTATGTCGGCTCGGCGTTCACGACCGCAGGCCCGAAGGCCGCCGCCGTCGGCATCGTCCAGTCGCTGTCGCAGGTCGACGCGGCCTGGACGCTCTACGCCTCCAACGGCAACACGACCACGTTCGGCGCAGCCGGCGCAACCTTTCCGACCATGAGCGGTGCGGCGACGCAAACGGACCTCATCAACACCGGCTTCCTCGCCGCCGTGCCGACGGCACCCACAATCGCCTCCACCTGGGGAGGCGGCGCCACCACCACCATCGCGCTCGACCTCACGAACCCCGCCACGGCGAGCGGCCTGACCGGAAACACCAACTTCGCCAACGGCGGCGTTTTCCTGGTGCTGGCCAGCACCGCCCTGTCGCAGTGCACGGAAATCGCCCGCGCCGGTGGCCAGATCACCGCCACTGGCACGCTGGCGGTGCCCGGCACCGGCCTGAACCTGTTGGCGGCGAGTCAGGCCAACTTCATCGCGGCCTTCACCGGCTATAAGTTCGGCTGCGTCCAGATGACCACGGCGACCGGTCTGACGCTGAACAACGTTGCCGGCGCTGCGGGCGACGCCAACAAATACGTGGCCTACTACAAGTTCTAAGCGACGCCATCGACGTCCGACGCCATCGCCCCGGTCCTTGCGGCCGGGGCGATCGCGTTTCCGGCGGTCGCCTATTTGATGCGGGCGCACCATTGCCGCCAGGATTGGTTCCACGCCCCCCAACGGGGTAGAGTGCGCGCCGACAGGCTTCCGCCGCAGGGACGATTCGCGCCATGACCTCGCTGATCCTGATGACGATCATGGCCATTTCGCTGGTGGCGACCACCGGATACACCGCCTACACCATGGTCGACGCCTCCAACCGCGTCAGCCAGGCCCAGCGCAGCGCCGCCGAGATGCACCGGCTCGCCGCCCTGGTGGAGGCCAACCTGCGCACGCTCGACAACGACGGGGTCGCCAGCCCGCCGGCCCCCGAGGATCCACCGGTGCAGCCGGCTGGAAGGCAGGCCGCCAAGACGCAAGCATCGAACACCAAGGCGCCCGCCAAGGCGGAGGCCGCGCAGCCGGCGGGCACCCTGCCGCGCTGGCTGCTGCCCGGCACCCGGACGCCGTGGGGCGCCGTCTACGGCTATTGCGTCTTCGCGCCCTCGGCCGACCGCGCGGCGGCGCAGACGCGCACCGCCGCGTGGCCGGCGGGGGCCGCGAGCGGCGGCCGGGCCTACGTCGCCGCCGCCCCCGCCGCCCCGGCGGAGCTGGCCCGCGCCGGGGTGGTGGCGGCCATCGTGGCGCCGGCCATCGGCTCCACCGCCTTGCCCGACTGCGCCACCCTGAGCTTCAAGGACGGCCAGATCGCCGCCGCCGAGGGCAGCGCCGTCGCCGTCACCCGTGGCGCCTCGGCCGATCTGGCGGCGCTGGCCGCCTCGGCGACGGTCACCCGCTACGTGGCGCCGGCCGCGCTGGGCGACGCCAGCGGCACGACTCCGGCGGACGCCATGGCGCTGACGGCGGCGCTCGGCCACTGGCAGGCGACCCGGCCGGCGACCATGGTGCTGCGGCTGGCCCCCGGCCGCCACGAAATCCCGGCGGCGCTGGTCCAGGCGCTGGCCGCCGATCCGCCGGGCGGCGGCGGGCGGGCGCTGCGGCTGGTGCTGAAGGGGGAGAGCGCGGGCGTGGTGCTGGCGACGACTCCGCCCGACATGGCCCTGCGCCTGCCGACCGACGCGCGGGTCGAGAACGTCGCCTTCGAGATGCCGGTGGAGGCGCTGCCCGGCACGCAGCTGACCTTCGCCGGCAACAACGCCATCGTCACCGGCCGGATCGCCGCCCTGCGGGTGGCGCACGCGCGGCTGGACGTGGCCGGCGGGCGGTTGGCGCTGTCGGCGCCCGGCGGCGACGGGGTGCTGGTGGACGGCGGCAGCGCGCTGTTCCGCGACGCGGTGGTGGACGCGACGGTCGGCGCCGGGCGCAGCGCGCTGGTCTCCACGCTGGGCGCCGCCGTCACCTTCACGGCGGAGACCCGGCGACCGCTCCTTCAGGTCCGTGGCCGGGGGTTGCCGATGGCGGCGATGCGCAGCGGCGGTGGGCAGGCCATCCTCGACCGCACCGACGTCGCCATGGACAACGGGACGCCCTTCGGGGTGGTGGTGGAGAACGGTCAACTGGAGATGAAAGCCTCGGTCATCGGCGGTCCGGCGGCGCGGCCGGGTAGCGCCGGGGTCCTCGACCTCGGCGGGTCGCACGCCATCGCCGATCCCAACAGCCAGGTCTGGTCGGCGCCGGGCGGCCGCTGCGCGCAGGGCGCCCTGTTCGCCCAGCCGGCCACCCAGAGCGAGGCCAGCCGCCTGATCGCCGGGGGAAGCGCCGTAGGAGGCGCCCCTTTGGCGGGCGTCCCGGCCGCCGCCGCCATCGCCAACCGCGCGAGCTGGACATGCCGGTCCTGAAACCCTCGTCGGCGTTCCGCGAGGAACTGGCCGGCTATCTGCTGCGCAAGGGGCTGGTGACGCGCGGCATCCTCGACGCGGCGCTGGCCGAGCAGCGGGTGACCGGCGAATCGCTGGGCGCCATCCTGGTGCGCAACGGTTTCCTCGCCCGCGCCGACCTCAACGAGGCCCAGGTCAGCCACGAGACGGCGCTGGAAACGCCGACCGCCATGGGCGGCACGCCGATCCCGCTGCCCCTGCTGGAGCGCCACGCGATCATCGTCACCGGCCTCAACGCCGAGACCGTCCAGGTCGCCACGCTGCACGAGGAATCGGTGGCGGAGCGGGTGATCGCCGCCTACTACCCCGGCAAGGCGATCCAGTTCAGCGCCTTCGTCCCCGACCAGTACGACGAGTTCCTCGACCGCGTCCGCCGCAGCCAGAACGGGGAGGAGGACGGCGACCCGGTCGGACAGCTGGTCGCCCGCGCGATCGAGGCCGGGGCGTCGGACATCCACATCGTCCCGCGCCGCAAGACCTGCAGCGTCTTCCTGCGCGTGGACGGCATCCGCCGGCTGATGGACGAGACGGCGGCGGCCCCGGCAGCGACCATGGCCGCCCGCATCAAGGACCGCTCGGGCATGGATCTGGCCGAGCGGCGGCTGCCGCAGGAGGGCCGCTTCGAGGTCGAGCACCAGGGGCGGCCGGTCGATCTGCGCGTCACCACCGTGCCCTCGGTGGACGGCGAGATCATCGTGCTGCGCCTGCTCGACGCCGAGCGGGTGCAGCCCAACCTCGACACGCTGGGCCTGAGCCGGGTGGCCGAGTGGCGGCGCAGCGTCGACCGCCGGCATGGGCTCTGTCTGGTCTGCGGCCCGACGGGGTCGGGCAAATCCACCACCCTGACCGCCACCGTGCGCGAGATGGACCGGCTGGGCCGGGCGATCTACAGCATCGAGGATCCGGTGGAATACCGCATGGCCTACACGGGCCAAGTCAACGTCAACCCGGCGGTGAAGCTCGACTTCGCCCGCGTTGTCCGCACCTTCATGCGCGCCGACCCCGACGTGATCGTGCTGGGCGAGGTGCGCGACGAGGAGACGGCGCAGATCGCCGTCCGCGCCGCCGACACCGGCCACATGGTGCTGACCACGCTGCACACCGGCTCGGTCAACGGCGCCATCGACCGGCTGCGCCATCTGGGCGTGCCCCCCCACGACATCAAGGGCCTGCTGCGTGGCGTCATGGTGCAGTCGCTGATCCGCACCACCTGCCAGGACTGCCATGGCGCCGGCTGCCCCGCCTGCGGCGGCGGCGGCTATGCCGGGCGGACCGCGATCAGCGAATGCGCGGTCTTCGACGATTCCGCCGCCGTGGTCGCCGCCGCCAAGGGCGGGCGGAATTGGCCCACCCTGTTCGACGACGCCGTCGCCAAGTTCCACGCCGGCCTGACCACGGCGGCGGAGTTGCGCCGGGTCTTCGGCAGCGAGGCGTCGGGCATGGAGCCGCGCATGCCGGTGCCGCAACCGCCGGTGAAACCGGCGCCGAAGTCTCCGCGCCAATGAAGCCCCGCCAATGAACATCATCCAGGCGGTGCTCGCGGTCGCGCTGATGGCCATGGCGGTGGCGGGCGGCATCCAGTACGTCAACCCCAACGCCGCGACGGGCACCCGCCTCGCCTCCCAGGCCGACGCCGGTTTCTCGACGCTCGAAAGCGCCTTCCGCAGCCGGCAGGCCGGCGGGGCGACCGCCCCCGCCGCCGAGGCGTGGCAGGCGGCGCTGTTCCCCGCCTATGGCAGCCCGCCGGCCGCCGTGGCGGGGCTGTCCTGGTCCTACGGGGTCGAGGCGGCGGGGGTGTGGTTCTGCCTGTCCGGGCCGCTGTCACGGGATCCGGTGAAACAGGCGCTGACCGCGTTGGCCACGCGCCGGCCGCAGGGGCTCTACGACGTGACGCGGAGCTGCGGCGGCGCCGGCGGGCCGCCGGAAGGTACCATCGCCGCCACCTTGTGGATGCAGAGAACGACGCCGTGAGTTGACAAGGATCGGAACAGCGGAAGCCCGGCCGTTGTCCCGGCTTTTGCTGTTGACCGGGGCCTGGACCCCGCCATAAACAGCTGCCAATACTCGGCTGTTCGGAGTATTGTCGGCGGACGCGGGCTACCCCTTTTTGGGGAGCGGGATCGAAAGGCAGGGTCTTTCTTGGGCGACAGCGGGCTCGCGGCCAATGTTCTGTACGGCTTCCTGGAGGGCGTCGAGCGCCGCGACGCGCTGGCCTACGCGCGGTCCTTTGCCCGGCGCACCCTCAAGACCTCCGAGCGCTGCTGGTACGCCGTCGAGCCGCTGTGGACGGGCTATCTCTACGAGGTTCACGAGGGCGGCCCCGGCCGATCCTTCCTGCCCGACCTCGTGACCGAACTGGACGCCAACCCCGGCGGCATCGCGCTGGTGCCGTCCGGCCGCCGGGTGTTCGAACTGACGGTGCGCAACGGCCGGCCGGTCGGCGGGTTGCTGCCGGAGGCGAAGAGCCGGCAGGTCCAGCTCCAGATGGCGGCGATGCGGCCGACCGCCAAGGTCGACGGACGCGCCTATGGGCTGGTGATTCCGCCCTGGGTGACGCCCGACCAGGTGCGGCTGCGCACCATCCGGCCGACGCGGCGCATGCGGCGGGTCTCCACCCCGGTGTCGGTGCCCCTGGCGCTGTCGGCGGTCGGCTTCGCCGCCGGGCTCGGCCTGCTGACCACGGGGGGCGGGCTGTATTACTGGTCGCCCCACCGCGTGCCGCGCCCGCAGTTGCTGACGGTGGACCAGATGCCGCACCGCCAATGGGAAAAGGCGCTGGCGACCATCGGGCCGGACAGCTACGTCAGCAAGCTGGAATTCCGCGACGGCCGCTGGACCATCGAGACCGCGACGGCAAGATGAACGCTGCAAACGACCGCGTCATAAAGCCAGTCCTTGAAGCCCCTCTCCCCTTGAGGGAGAGGGGTTGGGGTGAGGGGGCCGCAAACCTTTCCGCCTTCGGCGAAATACCCCTCATCCCAACCCGCGAACCCATCGGACGCCTTTGGCGTCCTCCGGGATTCGCCCCGCAAGGGGAGAAGGGCTCCCTTCCAGCGGAGAGACTCGTTCCCCGATCACTCCACCGCGCCCCAATCACCATTGCTTTACGAATTCTCTGGCTAACTGCCGCCGATGGTCAGGCTGTGCGGGCGGATGCGATGGACGAGCGGAGGGCCGGTGCGATGATCCGGCGGAGGCTGCGGGCGTGCATGGCCGCCGCGCTTCTCATCGCGTCCCCCCTGGCGGTGGCCACGGCGGAGGAAAGCCCCTTCCTGTCGCCCAAGGAACGCCAGGACCATCTGGAGGCCCGGATTCAGCAGCGCATCGACAACGCCGTCTCCGGTCTGGAGGAGCGCTTGGCCAAGACGGTGATCGACGCCTTCGACGGCAAGGCCCGCGACGGCGCACTGCCCCGCGCGGTGGACGACGCGATGGCCCGCCGCATGGCGGCGACCGGCGGCGCGGCCTCCGGAAGGCCGCCGACCGGCCCCGGCGGCAACGCCCCCCGCCTGCCTCCGCTGCCCAACCTGAACGGCGCCGAGCTGGTCCCGGCCGGCGCCACCTTCGTCGGCTGCCTCGACGGCCGCGCCTTCTTCCAGGACCGCTCGGGAACGCCCTTCCTGATCGATCCGCGCGCCTTCCCGGCGTCACCCGGCGGACCCTCCTCATGCGCGCGCTGACCCGCTTCCGGCTCTCCACGGCTTTCGCCGTTCTCGGGCTGTCGGCCTGTTCGTTGCCGGAGGTGGGCAACCTGCCGCCGCGCGAAACGGTGGTGGCCCAGGCCCGGCAGACGCTGACCCAGGATCCCTCCCCGGCGGTGACCGAGGTGCCGGTCAGCCGCGGCATGCTGGTGGCCCACTCCCTGCGCGAATCCCTGCCGGCGAGCCTCGCCGCGCGGCGCATCTCCGTCAGCTTCCCGTCCGGCGAGAACACGCTGGAGCGGCTGTCCAGCATGATGGCCTATTCCGGCGTGCCGGTGGCGACCCGCTTCGAGGGCACCGACGGCCCGGCCATGCTGCGGCAGACGCTGCCGATGCAGTCCTTCTCGGGCAGCTTCACCGATCTGGCCGGCGTGCTGGAGACCGGCATGGGGGTGGTCGCCTGGTGGCAGAACGGGACGCTGTTCCTCAGCAACCGCGACCGCTTCGCCTTCACCGTCCCGCAGAACCAGGCGGTCATCGATTCGGTGATGAGCGACCTGAAGACGCTGGGCGCCACCGACATCACGCAGTCGCTGCGCGGCGGGCAGGTCGTCTTCTCCGCCTCGCCGACGGTCTACCGCGAGGTGATCCAGCCCTACGTCGACCGCCTGCACCGCAACATGGCGATGGTGCGCATCCAACTCGCGGTCGTCAGCCTGGGCCTGACCGACCAGTCGGCCAGCGGCTTCGACTGGAACGCGCTGGCCCTGCAATTCAACCGGCTGTCGAACGGCACGACGACAACCACCTCGACCGGCACGGTCGTCACGAGCAACGGGTCGGTCGTGAGCGCGACCGCCCAACAGCCGCTGTCCTTCGACGTCGTCAAGCCCGCCACCCTGCTGGGGGTCAGCGGCGCCTTCAACGTCGCCGGCGCCATCGCCTTCCTGTCGAAGTTCGGCAACACCGACACCCGCCAGAACGTCGAGGTCCACACCCTGTCCGGCGCCGAGGTGACGCTGCGCAGCGGCCAGACCATCCCCTACGTGACCGGCGTCGGCGTCACCGCCGTCAGCGGGCTGGGCGTCGCGTCCACCGCCGGCAACTCCGCCACCAACCTGAACGCGCCGGGCGTCGTCGGGTCGGCGCAGACCGGGACGGTGCAGACCGGCCTGACCATCAAGCTGACGCCGCATTACGACGCCGACACCCGGATCGTCACCGTCGACCTCAACCTGCTGCTGAACAACCTGATCGAGTTCCGCGACCTGAACGCCGGCAACCAGGTGGGCATCCTGACCCAGCCGGTGACGCAGGAGCAGGCGTTGAACGACATCGTCCGGGTGGTCGCCGGCAGCACCGTCGTGCTGGGCGGCCTGCAGACCGACAGCCGGGGCTTCAGCGGCAACCAGCCGACGGCGACGCGCGGCGTGATCGAGGAGGGCATCGGCAAGCGGGCGCAGGACATCAACAAGGACGCCCTGTTCCTGATCCTGCGGCCGACCGTGACCGTCTTCCGCGAAACGGCGAACTGACGGAAAAGGGGGCCGCCCCGCCATGGCGTGGTTCGAGGTCCGGCTGATCGCCGACGGACGCGTGCGCAGCGTGGAGGTCGAGGCCGCCAGCGCGCCGGCCGCCCGCGATTCCCTGAGTGGCCGGGGCCGCATCCTGGCCGTGCGGCGGCGCCGGAGGATCGGCGGCTGGGGCCGCCCGCTCGACCGCAACGAGCGGCACATCCTGTTCATCCGGCTGGCGGCGATGCTGGATTCCCGCGTCGGGCTGGCGGAGGCGCTGCGCCGCATCGCCGCCGCCTTTCGCGGGCGCATCCGGCGCACGGCGGAGCGGATGGCCGACGCGGTCGAGCTGGGCGACGATCTGGCGGCCGCGATGCAGCGCCTGCCGCGCGACTTCCCGCCCAATCTGGTGGCGCTGGTCCGCGCCGGCGGTTTCGGCGAGGGCACCTCGGCGGCGTTGCGCAGCGCCGCCAATTTCGAACGCCAGATCGCCGGCGCCCGGCAGGAGTTCCGGTCCGGCCTGATGCTCGCCGTGCTCTACGCGGTGATGGCGGGGGCGGTGATGGTCGGAACCTCGGTCTTCCTGACGCCGCTGCTGCTCGACACCGACGTGTTCAAGCGGGCGGGGCAGGAGGTCGACGTCGGCTGGGTCTATCTGCTGTCCGACCTGACGACCGGGCTGGTCGCGGTGCTGCTGGCCGTCGTGGCGCTTCTGGCCGGGCTCGCCACCGCCGGCCGGCGGCTGGCGCCGCGACGGATCGACCGGCTGATCCTGGGCGTGCCGTTCTACCGCGATCTGGCGCTGGGCGTGCAGAACCACGTCACCTTCCGCGAGTTGGCCCTGCTGGTCGGCGGCGGCGTGCCGATCGACCGCGCGCTGCGGCTGACCGCCGAGGGTGCTCCGCCGGGCGCGCTGCGCGCCGACCTCGACGCGGCGACGCGGGCGATCACCCTGGGCCAGCCCTGGACCGACGCGATGCGCGGCGTGCACGGCACCGACCGCGCCGCGCTGGCCGCCGCCGAGAACCGGGTCGAGCTGGCGCAGAGCCTCGCGGCGTTGGCCGAGCAGCACCGCGACCTCTACCTCCACGCGGTGGCGGTGACGGAGCCGGTCCTGCGCGGGCTGTCGGTGCTGGTGGTGAGCGTCGCCGGCATCGTGCTGTTCGGCCTGACCATCATCCCGATCCTCCAGCTTTCCGAACAAATCGCACGACAGCCCTTCTAGAGCCTGCCATTTTGTCCGCCATGTTCGAACCCGGCACACTCCGCGTCACCTGCATCGCCCTGCTGGTCCTGGGCGCGCTCTTCGGCGGCGCCGGGGTGGCCCTGCATGTCCGCGGCCTGTTGTTGGCCGATGCGGTCGCCGAGGGCGGCGGGCAGGCGGAGGCGGCCTGTTTCGCCGCCGCCCGCCGGATCGGCGGCGCGGTGGCGCCGACCGCCGAGGGGCTGATCCTCGCGGTGCCGGACACGGCCGACCAGCGCACCGCGCTGACCGACGCCTCGGGCCTGCTGGCCTTCTGTCCGGGGATGGAGATGGCCTATTTCTGCATGGGCAAGGGCTGCGGCGCCGACGGCAAGGTCGCCATGCGGATGGAACTGCGGCGCGCGGGCTCCTGACTTTGGGGCGCCCGCGTCACGGCTGGATGGACAGGGCCTTGGCCGCCTCGACGATGCGCCGCAGATACTTCGCGTGAAGCTCCGGCGTGCGGCTGTGGTAGTTGCCGACCGCCGTCCAGAAACGGTCCCAACCCACGGCGTCGATCTCCCGCCGCAGTATCCAGGCGGTCACCCGGATGTTGTAGCAGGCGTCGTTGGTCAGCGCCTGCCGGATCGACGCGGGCGGCACGCGGCCGGCGGCGATGACGGAGAACCAGATGGTGTTGATCTGGCCCGGCCCGCAATCCTCGGTTCCGTTGGTGTTGGCCGAGCAGGCGCCGGGGGTTCCCTGTTCCACCGCCAGGATCAGCCGCAGCGCGTCGGCCGGAACGCCCCATTCCTCGGCCGCGTAATCCAGGCAGAGCGGCGGAACCGCGTCGATGCCCTTGGGAGAGCGGCCGGCGAGCGCCGGCAGGGCGGTTCCGGCCGTCGCCAGGGCCAGCAGCAGCGCGCCGGCCTTCAGCGCCCCGCGCCGCAGCCCGGACCGTGTCGGTCCCCCCCGTCCGGCGTCGATCGCCCGCACCCTTCCACTCCAACCCGTTTGCGTCGCAGGAGATACGATCCCGCCTAACATTGTCTTAATGCGCGCACCGCGCCGGGCCGGCCATCGGGGGGCGTCGGGCTCATGAGATGGCGGCGGTCGATGTCGGCGGCTCGGGCCACGCCGCAGAGCGCCATGGACACGTCGAGTTCCCGGCCGAGGATGCGGATCGCCCGCGCGACTCCCGCCTGTCCGGCCGCCGCAAGCCCGTAGACGAAGGCGCGGCCGACCATGCAGGCCCGCGCGCCCGCCGCCAGCCCGCGCAGGACGTCCTGGCCGGAGCGGATCCCGCCGTCGACGATCAGTTCCGCAGTGTCGCCGACCCGGTCGCGGATGGGCGGCAGGGCGGCGATGGTCGAGCAGGTGCCGTCCAATTGCCGACCGCCGTGGTTGGAGACGACGATGGCGGACGCCCCGGCCTGCGCCGCCAGCGCCGCGTCGTCCGGGTTGAGGATGCCCTTGACGATCAGTTTGCCCGGCCAGACGCCGCGAATCCAGTCGAGATCCGCCCAGCTCAGGCCGGGATCGAACTGGCCGTTGCTCCAGCGCGTCAACCCGTTCACGCCGTCGGCGTCGGGGACATGGCCGGCGAGGTTGCCGAAGGTGCGGCGCTTGCCGCGCAGGACGCCCAGCGCCCAGCGCGGGCGCAGCGCGATCTCCAGCGCGTTGCGCAGGGTGACGCGCGGCGGCACGGTCAGGCCGTTGCGGATGTCGGCGTGGCGCTGGGCGAGCGCCTGGAGATCGACGGTGACCACCAGCGCGCTGCATTTCGCGGCGATGGCGCGCTCGATCAACGAGCGGGTGACGCCACGGTCGCGCCACATGTAGAGCTGGAACCAGAAGGGCTTCTCCACCGCCGCCGCCACGTCCTCGATCGAGGCGATGGACAGGGTGCTGAGCGTGAAGGGGATCCCCGCCGCCTGCGCCGCCCGGCAGGCGTGGATCTCGCCGTCGCCGTGGAGCAGGCCGCAGAGGCCGACCGGGGCCAGCGCCATCGGCAGCGCCACCGGCTCGCCCAGCAGCGTGGTGCCGAGGCTGCGTTTCGACACGTCCACCAGCACCCTCTGGCGCAGCAGCAGCCGGTCGAGATCCCGCCGGTTGGCCTGGAGGGTCTGCTCGGCGTAGGAGCCGCGGTCGACGTAGTCGAACAGCGCGCGCGGGATTTGGCGGCGGGCTTCGGCCCGCAGATCCTCGATGCTGGCGGCGGTCCTCAGCGCCGCCGGCGTCCGCTTCTTCATGACGGCGCCCTCATGACAGGGACCGCTGGGCGGTCCGGTACTCGTCCTTGAGGCGGCCGATCAGTTCGGCGGCGCCGACGACCCCCTCGACCAGCCCGACCCCCTGGCCGCAGGCCCAGATGTCGCGCCAGACCTTCACGGTGCCGCTGCTGCTGGAGCGGAAGCTGACTCCGCCGGTCCGCAGATGCTCCAGATTGTCGGGATCCAGCCCGGAGTTGACGATCGAGGCGCGGATGTAGTTGCCGTTCACGCCGCTGAAGGCGTCGGTGTAGACGATGTCGCCGGCCGTGGTGGCGACCACCGCCTGCTTGTAGCTGTCCTCCACCGCCGCCTCGCGCGTCGCGATGAAGGGCGAGCCGATGTAGACGAGATCGGCGCCCAGCACCTGCGCCGCCAGGATCGAGCGGCCGTTGGCGATGGCGCCCGACAGCACCAGCGGCCCCCGCCACCACGCCCGGATCTCCTGCATCAGGGCGAACGGGTTGATGCGGCCGGCGTGGCCGCCGGCCCCGGCCGCCACCGCGATCAGCCCGTCGGCGCCGCGCTCCACCGCCTTGTGGGCGTGCTCGATGGTGGTGACGTCGTGCAGGACCGTGCCGCCATAGCCGTGGACCGCCGTGTTGACGTCGGGCCGGGCGCCGAGCGAGGTGATGATCAGCGGCACCGCGTGGCGGACGCAGAGCGCCAGATCCTCCTCCAGCCGTGCGTTCGACTTGTGGACGACCAGGTTGACCGCGAAGGGAGCGGCCGGGTTGTCGGGATGCGCCGCGTCGTGGGTGGCCAGCTCCTCCTTGATGCGGGCCAGCCACTCGTCGAGCACGCCTTCGGGGCGGGCGTTGGCGGCGGGGAAGGAGCCGATGATTCCGGCCTTGCACTGCGCGACCACCAGCTCGGGGTAGGAGACGCGGAACATCGGCGCGGCGATGACCGGCAGGGACAGGGGACGCGACAGGGGGGGGCGCTGGAACACCGGAGGACGTGTCATCCGAGACCCTTTCACAGGTGGGCGTTCGGTTCGGAGAGAGTCCGAACCGTTGCGGTTGTTCGATGTCGTGGAAGCGTTGGGTGTCGCGCCGGCCGGCGCCCGATCAGGGCGCGGCGAGAACCTTGCCGGGATTCATCAGCCCCGCCGGGTCGAGCGCCCGCTTGAGCGTGGTCATCAGGGCGATCTCGACCGGCGGGCGGTAGCGGACCAGTTCGTCCATCTTGAGGCGGCCGATGCCGTGCTCGGCGCTGAAGCTGCCGCCGAGATCGACGGCGGCGCCGTAGACGAGATCCTGCACCAAGCCGCGCAGGGCGAGGAACGCCCTCTTGTCCATGCCCTTGGGCTGGCTGACGCAGACGTGGATGTTGCCGTCGCCGATGTGCCCGAAGGAGGCGATGCGGGCGCCCGGCACGGCGCGGCCCACCTCACGCTCGACGCGCTCGATGAAGTCGGGCACGCGGGCCAGCGGGACCGAGGGATCGTGCAGCAGCAACCCGCCCTCCTTCCAGTAGAGCGTCGCGCCCTCGTCGCGCAGCCGCCAGAAGGCCGCCGTCTGCGCCGTGTTCTGGGCCAGCGTCGCGTCGGTCACCAGCCCGTCCTCCAGCGCCTCGGCCAGCGCCTCGGTGAGCAGCGCGTTCAGGTCGCCGCCGGCCCGGCTGGAGGACAGTTCGACCAGCACCGTCCAGGCCGCCGGTTCGGACAGTGGGTGCACGGCCCCCGGCAGATGGCGGACGGCGACCTCCAGCGCGTAGGCGTTCATGAGCTCGAAGGAGGAGATGGCGTCCCCCGTCCGGCGGCGCAGCCGGTCGAGCAGCTTCAGCGCCGCCAGCGGATCGGCCACCGCCGCGAAGGCGCAGGCGGTGTCGGCGACGCTGGGCTGGAGCTTCAGCAGCGCCGCCGTGATGATTCCGAGCGTGCCCTCCGACCCGAGGAACAGCTGTTTCAGGTCGCCGCCGGTGTTGTCCTTGCGCAGGGAGCGCAGCCCGTTCCAGATCCGCCCGTCCGGCAGCACCACCTCCAGCCCCAGCACGAGGTCACGGGCCGAGCCGTAGCGCAGCACCGACTTGCCCCCGGCGTTGGTCGCGAGGTTGCCGCCGATCTGGCAGGACCCCTCGGCCCCCAGGCTGAGCGGGAACAGCAGGTCGGCGTCCGCCGCCGCCGCCTGGGCGTGGGCCAGGATGACGCCGGCCTCGGCGGTCATCGTGTAGGACAGCGGGTCGACGGCGCGGATGCGGTTCATCCGCCCGAGGTTGAGCAGGATGGCGCGCGGGTCGGTCGGGATGGCGCCGTCGCACAGGCCGGTGTTGCCGCCCTGCGGGACGACCGGGCAGCCATGCTCCGCCGCCAGCGCGACCACCGCCGCCGTCTCCTCCACCGTCGCGGGGCGGGCGACGAGGCCGCAGGCGCCGGTGAAGCGGCGCGGCCCGGTGACGTAGGGCGTCAGGTCGGCCGGGTCGCTCAGCACGCCGGACGGACCCAGCCGCTCGATTAGTCTGTCTCGCACTGTGAGCATGATGGATTCCGGGGGTCAGTCCTGGCGCAGGTCGCGGACGGTCAGCAGATCGTCCACGGTCATCGCGAAGGTGTAGCGGTAGCCGTGGCCGACCCGCAGCGGGGCGAGGTCGCCGATCTCGCTCCACGGCGAGCGGCCGAACTCCAGCGTCGCCGGCCCGCGCCAGACCGGCGACATGGCGGTGTCGCGCACGCGCTGGCGCACCAGCTCGTGCACCGCCGGCCGGTTCTGCCGCCCCTGGGTCAGCGTCGGGAAGTAGCGCATGTTGATCATGCGCTGGAGCATGCGGTTGGGCAGCTCGGCGGTCTCCTCCTCCAGCCGGATCGTCGCCTCGATCAGGCGGCGGTCGCGGTGGGTGAGGGTGCCGGCGAACAGGCCGCCCTGCCCGGCGGTGGGCGCCGCCTTGCTGGGGATGGCGAAGCTGCGGGTCATGCGGATGGTGCCGATCTGCTTGGGCATGCCCTGGATCTGGCCGCGCATCATCGAGTTGTCGTTGTCGACGAAGATGTAGGGGCAGGCGCCGGCCGGCTTGCCCTCCCACGTCGCGCTGACGGCGATGAAGGCTTCCATGTATTGGCCGACCGCCGGGTCGGCGAGTTCCAGGCCGCCGTCGCTGGCGTACTGGTTGTCGGAGAAGAACACGGCGCATTTGCCGGGGTCCTCGCCCGGCTCCAGCCCCGGCGGCAGGACGGCGCGCACCGCCTCGGGGTCGGCCCAGTATTCGACGACGAGGAAGTTGCCGACGAAATGCCAGGGCGGCGTCGGGGCGAGGCTGCTGCCGCCGGTCGGCGAAAGCGGGACGCTGAATCCTGTGAGCATGGCGGTCTCCTGGGCGCGCGGCTCGAAGCCGGGGCGCCGTGATCGATGGAGGTCGGTCGGGGGGGAAAGCCCCTCTCCCCTTGCGGGAGAGGGGTTGGGGTGAGGGGTGCGCAAATCTCCTCTTCGCCTGCGGCGATACCCCTCATCCCAACCCTTCTCCCGCAAGGGGAGAAGGGCTTAAGCGTCTCCTCCCAGCGGGCCGGTCTCGGGCTTGACGCCGTCGCGGATCGCCTCGACGTGGTGGCAGGCGACTTGCTGGCCGCTTCCGACGACGCGCAGGCGCGGAATTTCGGCGCGGCAGCGCTCGTCGGCGTAGACGCAGCGGGTGCGGAAGGTGCAGCCGCTGGGCGGCTTCAAGGGGCTGGGCAGGTCGCCGGTGATGCGGTGGTCGCCGAGCCGCGTGGCGCCGGACGCGACCGCGACCAGCCGGCGGCTGTAGGGGTGCAGCGGCTGGCGCAGCACGTCCGACGCGGCGCCGATCTCGACCATGCGGCCGAAATACATGACCCCGACCATGCTGCTGAGGTAGCGGACGATGGCGAGGTCGTGGCCGATGAAGACGTAGGTCAGCCCCAGCCTTTCCTGCATCGAGCGCAGCAGCGCCAGGATCTGGGCGCGCACCGACACGTCCAGCGCCGAGACCGGCTCGTCCAGCACCAGCATCTTCGGGTTGGTGGAAAGCGCGCGGGCGATGGCGATGCGCTGGCGCTGGCCGCCGCTGAACTCGTGCGGGTAGCGGTGGCGGACCTCGCGGCCCAGCCCGACCTGATCGAACAGCTCGGCGACGCGGGCGTCGATGGCGGCGTGCTCGACGCCCTGGGCCTCCAGCGGCTCGCCGACGATGCGGTCGGCCCGCAGGCGCGGGCTGAGCGCGCTGTAGGGGTCCTGGAACACCGCCTGGACGGTCCGGCGGAACGTCCTCGCCTGTTCCGGCGTCTGGGAACCGAGGACGTCGTGGCCGTTCAGCGTCAGGGAGCCCGAGGTGGGCGTCTCCAGCTTCAGCAGCATGCGGGCGACGGTGGTCTTGCCGCTGCCGGACTCGCCGACCAGCCCCAGCGTGGTGCCGGGGGCGACGGTGAAGGACACGTCGTCCACCGCCACCACGCGCGGCGGCTTGCGGAACAGCGAGCGCTGGCTGAGGGTGAACTCCTTGCGCAAGCCCGTCGCCGTGATGGTGGCGCCTTCAGTCATGGTCTGGACGCTCATTGCACGCCTCCTTCCAGCCGGCAGAGGATGCGGTGGTCCGGGCCGAGGTCCCGGAACTCCGGCTTGAACTGGCGGCAGGGATCGACGACGTGCGGGCAGCGGTCGGCGAAGGCGCAGCCGGGGCCGAGGGTCCGCAGATCCGGCACCTGACCGGGAATGGGGGTGAGGACGACCTCGGTCCCCTCGATGCGCGGGGTCGAGGCCAGAAGCGCCCGCGTGTAGGGATGCTGCGGGGCGGCGAAGACGGTGGAGACCGGACCCTGCTCGACGATGCGGCCGGCGTACATCACCAGCACGCGGTCGCAGACCCGGCGGATCACCTCCAGCTCGTGGGTGACGATCAGCACGGCGGCGTTGGTGCGGTCGCGCAGTTCGCGGAACAGCAGCAGGATCTCGTCCTGGATGGTGGCGTCGAGCGCGCTGGTCGGCTCGTCGGCGACCAGCAGACGGGGCGAGGCGCTGGTCGCCATGGCGATCAGCACGCGCTGGCGCATGCCGCCGCTGAGCTGATGCGGGAACTGGCCGACGCGCATCTCGGGCGCGGTGATGTGGACCCGCTTCAGCGCGGCGATGGCCTGCTCGCGGACTTGGGCTCCCGGCACGCCGCGCCGCTTCAGCACCTCGCGGACCTGGTTGCCGATGGTGAACAGCGGGTCGAGCGAGGTCATCGGGTTCTGCAGCACCATGGCGATGTCGCGGCCGTGCATCGCCGCCACCTCGCGCATCGGCAGGTCGTAGAGCGAGCGGCCGTCGAAGCACACCCGCCCGCTGACCCTGGCGGTCGGGGCCAGCGCCCGGATCAGCCCGGTGCAGAGCGTCGACTTGCCGCTGCCCGATTCCCCGGCGATGCCGATGATCTCGCCCGGCCGGACGGTCAGGTTCACCCCGCGGACGGCGTGGAGCGGGCGGTCCTTCAGGCCGAAGGCGACCCCGAAATCCTGGACTTCGACGATGGGAACTTCGACGATGGGGTTCATGATCAGAGATTCCCGCGCGGGTCGAACCAGACGCGCAGCTTTTCGCCGACGGCGTTGAAGCTGAGCACGGTGGCGACGATGGCGATGCCGGGCAGCACGGTCAGCCACCAGGCGATGGAGATGTAGGCCCGCCCGTCGGCCAGCATCAGGCCCCAGGACACGTCGGGCGGCTGGATGCCGAGGCCGAGGAAGGACAGCGAGGATTCCAGGATGACCGCGCGGCCGACGTCCAGCACCGCCAGCACCAGGATCGAGTTGGCGGCGTTGGGCAGGATGTGGCGCAGGATGATCCTGGTCCGCGAGACGCCGGCCATCTGCGCCAGCACCACGAAGTCGCGCCGCTTGATCGACACCACCTCGCTGCGCACCAGCCGGGCGTAGGGCGCCCAGTTGGTCATGATCAGCACCAGCAGGATGTTGCCGACCCCGGTGCCGAGCGCCGAGATGAAGGCCAGCGCCATCAGGATGAAGGGCAGGGCCAGGAAGGCGTCGACGATGCGCGAGATCACCGCGTCGGCCCAGCCGCCGAGATAGCCGGCGATCAGCCCCAGCGTGACGCCGATCACCCCGGCGACGACCGACGTGGCGATGGCGACGATCATGGCGATCTGCGTGCCGACGATCAGGCGGCTCAATACGTCGCGGCCGAGCTGGTCGGTGCCCAGCGGATGCTCCCACAGCCCGTCGGTCAGCCAAGCCGGCGGCAGCATGATCGCCGCGAAGTCGGACTCGTTGGCGTCGAAGGGGGCCAGCGCCGGGCCGGCGACGGCGGCCAGGATCATGACGGCGCAGAACAGCAGGGCGAGGGAGCCGCCGAAGCCGGGCCGGAAGCCCTGCGGCCAGGGGAAGCGGACGCGCCGGGACATCCGATGCCAGCGTTCGCGGCCGGAGAGGGTGAGGTTGCTCATGCGTCGCGCATCCTCGGATCGAGCGCCATGACGATCAGGTCGACGGCGAGGTTGACGGTCAGGAACAGGATGGCGGTGGTCAGGATGGCGGCCTGCGCCACCGGGTAGTCGCGGTAGAGGATCGCGTCGACGATGGTCTGGCCGATGCCGGGCCACGCGAAGACCCGCTCCGTCACCACCGCCCCGCCCAGCAGCAACCCGAATTGCAGGCCGAGATAGGTGACGATGGGCAGCGAGGCGTTGCGCAGCGCGTGCTTCAGCACGATCGACCAGCCCGACAGCCCCAGCACCCGCTCCATGTAGACGAAGTCGCTTTTCAGCGTCTCCACCATGTTGGCGCGGGTCAGCCGGGCGATGGAGGAGGAGGCGTAGAAGCCCAGCGTCAGCGTCGGCAGCGCGTAATGGGCGAGCGTGCCGTAGCCCGAGGAGGGGAAGATGGGAAAGTCGATGGCCAGCAGGACGATCAGCATCAGCCCGACCCAGAAGGTCGGCGTCGCCTGACCCAGACTGGCGAAGAGGCTGGTAAACTGGTCGAGCCGCCCGCCGCGCCGCACCGCCGCCGCGCAGCCCAGCGGCACGCCGATCAGGATCGCCAGCAGCATGGCGCTGCCGGCCAGCGACAGCGTCGGCCCCACCGCTTCGCGGACGATGTCGAAGGCCGGCGTCCGGAAGCGGAAGGAGACCCCGAAATCGCCGTGCGCGGCGTTGTTGAGGAAGATGACGTACTGGGCCGCCAGATTCCGGTCCAGGCCGTATTGCTCCCGGAAGAACTGGCGGTCCTCGTCGGTCGCCTCCGACGGCATGACCAGCGGCGTCGGATCGCCGGTCATCCGGGCGAGCGTGAAGATGATGAAGGTCAGAACCAGCAGCGTGAGCAGGGTCTGGCCCAGGCGTTTCAACATGAACAGCAGCATTTCTTGGGCCTCCTCCGCACTATCTCTGCCCCTCTCCCCTTGCGGGAGAGGGGTTGGGGTGAGGGGAGCCGGCCTCAGCCGGCCGCAAATCCTTTTTCTTTCCGCCCTTCAGGCGGAATACCCCTCATCCCAACCCTTCTCCCGCAAGGGGAGAAGGGCCAAACCGGTCAGACCGTCTTCTTCACGTTCCACAGGAGCGGCCAGGACACGTTGTGCGACGGTTCCCAGTCGATCTTCTTGGACATGCCGTAGATGGTGGTGGTGGACCACAGGATGATCTGCGGCGCCTGGGTGTGGAGGTCGGTCCACAGCCCGTTCAGGAAGGCGCGGCGCTCGTCGACCGACACGAAGTTGTTGATGCGGTCCAGCTTCTCGTCGATCGCCGGGTCGTTGAACCAGGAGAAGACCCCGCCGGTGCGGAACAGCCGGGTGATGCGGCCCGAAGGGTCGGGGTTGTAGTCGGTCAGCGTCGAGAAGAAGAGATCGACGTTGGGATCCTTGACCTTGGCGCCGTACATGGCGAGCCACGCGCCGTAATCGAGCACCGACATCTCGCTCTTGATGCCGACCTTGGACAGCATGCCGGCGACGGCCTCGCCGATCTCCTTGCTCTGCGGCGCCCGGCCGGGCGCCAGCGCCACGTAGCGCAGCGGCTTGGAGAAGTCGAAGTTCGCGGCCTTCAGCATCTCCCGCGCCTTCTTGGGATCGTAGGCGTAGGGGCCGGGGACGTTGCCCTTGGTGCAGCCCTCGACGCCCTGGGCGCAGGGGGGACCGGACAGGGTGGCGTAGCCCAGCATCACCGTCTTCAGCAGCGCCTCGCGGTCGACCGCGAGGTTGAGTGCCTGACGGACCTCCGGCTTCTTCAGATCCGGGTTGGAGGAATAGGCGGCGTTGATGCCGATCGCGATGTTCTCGAAGGTCGGGACCGAGGCGATCTTGACCGAGGCGAGGCGTTTGAGCGTCGGCGCGATCACCGGGGTGATGCCGGCGGCGATGTCCACCTCGCCGGTCTGGAGCTGGGCGAGGCGGGTCTGCTCCTCCGGCACGATCTTCATCGTGACCTCGGAGACCGCCGGGACGCGGCCCCAATGCTGCTCGAAGCCTTCGAGCTTGAGATGCGAGCGGACCTTGAACTCGACGAACTTGAACGGCCCGGTGCCGACCGGCTTGCGCGCGAACTCCTCGTCGCCGACCTGGGCGATGTAGGTCTTCGGCACGATGTACCAATACTGGTCGGAGTTGTCGAGGAAGGAGGCGTCGGGCTTCTTCAACTTGATCTTGACGTGCAGCGGGTCGACGATCTCGACGTCGGTGATGTTGTTCAGGATGACGTTGGCGCGCGGGTTGCGGATCTTGGGATCGACGCCGCGCTCCCAGCTGAAGCGGATGTCCTCGGCCGTCACCGGGTCGCCGTTGTGGAACTTGGCGTTGGCGCGCAGCGTCACGTCGTAGGTGAGGCCGTCGGCGCTGACCGTCGCCTTTTCCGCCAGACCGGGAACCAGCTTGCCGTCGATGTCGTGGCTGTAGATGCCTTCGAAGACGTTGCCGAAGAACATGTAGTCGGCCCCGCCGGAGACGCGCCCGGCGTCCAGCGTCAGCGGCTCGATGCCGATGGCCATGGTCAGCGGCGGCTTCCTGCCCTGCGCCAGCGCGAGGTTCGGCAGCACCGACAGCGCGCAGGACGCGGCGACCATCAGGCCGAGCGTGCGGCGGCGGAATGGGCGGCGGAATGGGCGGCGGAACGGTTTCGGGGTGTGGGGTTCGGTCATTGTTGTTTCCTCCCTCGTTTCGTTCAGTTCTTGCCCCCTCCCCATCCCTCCCCCGCTGCGCGGGAGAGGGGGTAGGACGCTTGTCGAAGGGTGGCGGAGTTCCCTCTCCCGCGCAGCGGGGGAGGGTTAGGGAGGGGGCGCCGGCGCGACGCTCGCCAGCGCATCCAGCACCACCACCCCTTGCCCTTCCGCCCGCACCAGCACCGGGTTGAGGTCCAGCTCGGCCAGCGCCGGGCAGGCGGCGGCCAGCCGCGACACCGTCGCCACCGCCTCGGCCAGCGCCCGCACGTCCAGCGGCGGCCGGCCGCGCGCGCCCTTCAGGATGGGCAGCGCCTTGAGTTGGCCGATCATCGCTTCGGCCTCCGCGACCGACACCGGGGCCGGGCGCAGGACGACATCCTTGAGGATCTCCACGAAGATGCCGCCCAGCCCGACCGCGACGAACGGCCCCAGCACCGGGTCGCGCTTGACGCCGATGAAGGCCTCGGTCCCGCCCTGCACCATCTCCGCCAGGATCACCCCGTCGATCCGGGCCTCCGGCTTCAAGGCCCTAACGGCGTCCAGCATGGCGACGGTGGCGGCCTCGGCGTCGCCGGCCGAGCGGATGTCGAGACGGACGCCGCCGACCTCGCTCTTGTGGGCGATGTCGGGGGAGTCGATCTTGAGGACGACCGCCGCGCAGCCCATCGCGGCGAAGGCCGCCGCCGCGTCGGCCGGGCCGGCGGCGCGGCGCATCGCCGGAACCGGAAGCCCGATCTCGGCCAGCGCCGCGAGCATCGTCGCTTCGCCGATTTCGCCATGGTTTTCCGCCAGCGCCCGGACCAGGGTCGGCCCCGGCCGCAACGCCTCGCCGTCCGTCACGGACACGGGCGCCCCGGACAGCGCCGCGAAGTCGGCGAGACGCCGCGCCGCCCGCAAGGCCCGCGCCGGGTCGCTGAAGGTGCCGACGCCGGCCTCCTGCATCCGCTGCGCCGCCTTGGCGTCGGACGAGATCCAGGACACCAGCAGCGGCTTGTCGGTTTGGCCGGCGATGCGGATCAGATGCTCGGCCAGCGGCTCGGCGTTGAGGAACTGGAGGCCGAAGGTGACCGAGACGATGTCGACCGCCGGGTCGGCGCAGATGTGCTCGATGTGCGCGGCCACCGCGTCGACGTCGGTGTAGGCCTGGGTGCTGATGTCCACCGGGTTGCCGGCGGCGCCGAAATCCAGCAGCCGGGCCGAGATGCGCGCCACCGTTTCGTCGCTGAAACTTGCCATCGTCAGGTTCTGGCGGAACACCTCGTCGGCGCTGAAGACGCCGAGCCCGCCCGAATTGGTCAGCACGCCGACGCCGGACCCGCGCGGCCGATGGCGGACCGTGGCGAAGACCATGGTGAGGTCGATCAACTCCTCCAGGCTTTCGACGACGACGACGCCCATCGCCGCGAAGGCGGCGTCGTACAGCTCGGCGGCTCCGGCCAGCGACCCGGTGTGCGAGGCGGCGGCGCGCGCGGCGTCCGGGCTGCGGCCGACCTTCAGCAGGATGACCGGCTTGCCGTTGCGCCGCGCCTCCTCCACCGACAGCCGGAAGGCCGCCATGTCGCGGACCTGCTCGACGTAGCCGGCGACGACGCGGATGCGGGGGTCGCGGGCCATGTGGCCGATGGCGTCGGACAGCGTCATCCCGGCCTCGTTGCCGGTGCTGCTGAGATAGCCGATGCCGAGGCCCCGGTTGAGGCATTCGGTGACGATCAGCCCGCCGACCAGCCCGCTCTGGGTGACGAGGCCGATGCTGCCGGCGGGCACGCGCTCGCCCATCAGGGCGCTGGTGAAGTTCAGGACCAGACCGTTGTGGAAATTGGCGGTGCCCTGGCAGTTCGGGCCGCAAAGGATCATCCCGGTCTCATGGCCGATCCGTCGCAGCTCCTCCTCCACCGCGCGGCCGGCCTCGCCCATCTCGCCGAAGCCGCTGGTGTAGATGACCGCCGCCGCCACGCCGCGCGCCGCGCAGTCGGCGACCGCGGCCGGCACGTCGCGGGCCGGGACGCAGAAGACCACCACGTCTGGCACCTCGGGCAGCGACGCCAGATCCGGGTAGCAGCGCAGGCCCGCGATGTCGTCGCGCTTGGCGTTGATCGGGTAGACCCGGCCGGCGAAGCCGTATTTGTTCAGCAGCGCGATCGGGCGGGAGCCGACCTTGGACCGGTTGTCCGACGCGCCCAGCACGGCGACCGAGGACGCCTCGTAGAGGCGGACGAGGTTGGCGGCGCGTGTCTCCGCGACGCCGGGGGAGGGCGCCTGCGTCATGCGGCGCCCCCGAGGCGGAAGGTGCCGACCAGCACGCTGTCGCCGTTCGCCTTCGCGATGGTGAAGGACCCCGACGCCTCCGCCGCGTCCGACCGCTCGATCTCGACGGTGATGCGCCCGGCCTCGCCGGGGCGGGTGTAGGCGATGATCTTGGTCTCGATACGACCGTTGGCCAGCCAGCGCTCAGGCCCGAAGATGCGGCTCATCACCTCGTGGATCGGGGCCAGCACCAGCATGCCCTGGACGATCACGCCCTTCAGCGGGGTGTTCCTGGCGAACTCCGGGTCGGTGTGGATCTTCCCGTGGGTGCCGAGCAGGGCGCCGAACCGGTTGATCTGGTCCTGGGAAATCGGCGGGATGTCCGCCACCAGCACGGTGGGGGCGGGGAGGGCGGTCGTCGTCATGGCTTCGCTCATCACTTCACCCACACGATCAGGCGGTCGACGGTCATGATCGGGCGCTGGTCGTCCACGCGCGTGATCTCGTGCTCCATCAGGACGAACTTCTTGTCGTTCTTGATGTGTTTGGACTTCACCCGCAGCGTCAGCGACAGGCGGTCGCCGGGATAGGCCGGCGCGTGCAACTCCAGCGTCTCCCGCGCGTGCAGCAGCCCGTCCGGCATCGAGATGGCGACCCGCATCGCCTTGAAGGTGTTGAGCATGAAGGGCGACAGCGGCTTGCGCCCGGCGGTTTCGGTGGCGGTTTCGGCGGTGGGGACGGCGGTGGGGACGGCGGTGCCGTCCGGCGTCCGCAGCGGCCCGACGACCACGCACGCCTCCAACTCCGCCACGTCCGCGTCGGTGACCGTCCATTGGTAGGGCGGGAAGGCGTGGCCTTCGACGAGGTCGTCGTAATAGGTGTGTCCGGTTGTGACCGACATGGTGTTTCCCATTCCCAGAATGTCTTGTGGCCGGTTCAGACGGCGCCGGCCGCGCGGAAGCCCTCGATCTGCGCCGCCGAGAAGCCGAGCTGGCCCAGAACGTCGCCGGTGTGCTGGCCGATGCGCGGCACGTCGCCCATCGCCGCCTCGGGGCCGTCGAGCTGCACCGGGGGCAGCAGCGCGCGGATCGGGCCGTTCTCGGTCCCGACCTCGCGCCAACGGTCGCGCGCGGCGATCTGCGGGTGGTTCCACACCGCCTCGATGTCGTTGATGCGGGCGTTGGCAATGTCCGCGCGGTCGAGCAACGCCACGGCGTCCAGCGCGGTCATGCCGGCGAAATGCTCCTCGATCAGGCGCTTGATCGCGTCACGGTGGGCGACGCGGTCGTTGTTGCTGGCGTAGCGCGGGTCCTTGACCAGATCGGGCCGGTCGAGGACCTTCTCGCAGAAGGTCTTCCACTCGCGCTCGTTCTGCACCGCCAGGATCACCTGGGTGCCGTCGCCGACGGCGTAGGCGCCGTAGGGCACGACCACCGGGTGCCCCATCAGCATGCGCGGCGGCTGGCCCCCGCCGTAGCCGACGCGGTAGAGCGAGTTCGACATCCATTCGGTCAGCGCGTCGAGCATGGCGACCTGGACGCGGCCACCCTTGCCGGTGACCCCCCGCCGCACCAGCGCCGCGAGGCAGCCGGAATAGGCGTACATGCCGGTCGAGACATCGCCGATCGACAGCCCGCAGCGCGCCTGCGTCTCGGGCGTGCCGGTGATGCTGACCAGCCCGGATTCCGCCTGGATCAGCAGGTCGTAGGCCTTCTTCCCGGCGTAGGGCCCCTCGTCGCCGTAGCCGGAGATGTCGCAGACGATCAGCCGGGGGAAGCGTTCCGACAGGTCGTCGTAGCCGAGGCCCAGCCGCGTCGCGGCGCCGGGCGCCAGATTCTGGATCAGGATGTCGGCGCGGGCGAGCAGCCGCTCCAGGATGTCGCGGGAGGCCGGGTTCTTCACGTCCAGCGTCAGGCTGCGCTTCCCACGGTTGAGCCAGACGAAATAGGTGGACTGGTCGAGGACCCAGGAATCGTAGTCGCGGGCGAAATCGCCCTCCTTGCGTTCGATCTTGATGACCTCCGCGCCCAGATCGGCCAGATGCCGGGTGGCGATGGGGGCGGCCACGGCGTGTTCGAACGCGACGACGACGATGCCTTCCAGTGGCAAAGGTGTTTCCTGCTTCATCCCGAGGCCTTTTGGGGTTTCTTGGAGGGGAAGGTTTGCCGGTTCCGGCCTTGCGTTCCGTCAGTCAGGGAGCGAGCGCTCGCATTTTCAAGCGCAAATGATTTGCCTCACGAACATTTCTTCAAATTCCTGCGTTCACCGGCCTGTTTTTTCGATAAGGAATGGATGTGTTCAGTGAGATTTTTTCAAAAAAACAGAACGCGGCTCCGCTACAAGATAACGCAACGATATGGCTATTGGTTTTTCCTCTCTCATGGCGTGGTTTCCCGATTGACCTTGAAAGTTTATTTCATTCTTGGTTTTGTTTCGGGGTAATGGCAGGAAATTCAAGGGACTTTGTCCGCTTCATCCTTCCAGCCCGTCCGTCTGATTGAAACGGTACTTGCCGCTGAATGAATGGTCCAATATATATTTCGTAGCCGATCAATATGTTTTACGAATGGTAAAGCCATGGAGCTGAGGCATCTCCGCTATTTCGTCGTGGTCGCGGAGGAGCTGCATTTCGGCCGGGCGGCGCTGCGGCTCGGCATCAGCCAGCCGCCCCTCAGCCAGCAGATCCAGGCGCTGGAAACCGAACTCGACGTCCAGCTTCTGGACCGCAGTTCGCGCAAGGTCGCCCTGACCCCGGCCGGGGTGACCTTCCTGGCGGAGGCCCGGCAGACGCTGGCCCAGGCCGACCGTTCGGTGACGATGGCGCGGCGGGCGGCGGCGGGGACCATCGGGGTTCTGCGGGTCGGCTTCACCCCCTCGGTGCCCTTCATGGAGCTGTTTCCCCGCGTGATGCGGGGCTACCGTCACGCCTTCCCCGGCGTCGAGATCCGGTTGCTGGAGATGATCACCCGCCAGCAGATCGACGCGATGACGGAGAACCGCCTGGACGTCGGCTTCATCCGGGCGCCGCTGCCGCCGATCCCGTCCGACGTCGCGACTCTGCCGGTGCTGACCGACCGGCTGGTTCTGCTCGCCCACAAGGATCACCGGCTGGCGGCGCTGCCCGCGATCCCGGTGGCCGAGCTGAAGGGCGAGCCGATGATCATGATGGACCGGGAGGCCGGCACCGGACTCTACGGCCATGTCCACGGCCTCTGCGCCGCGCACGGCTTCGGCCCCACGGTCGCCCAGGAGGTGCGGGGCGCCTGGACGCCGATCGGTCTGGTGGCGGCGGGGCTGGGGGTCTCGATCCTCTACTCGTCGCTGGTCGCGCGGCTCGGGATCGCCGATGTGGTGCAGCGCCCGATCGACGCGCCGGCCGCCGACGGACAGATCCTCTTCGCGCACCGGATGGCGATGGGGCCGCAGGCCCAGGAATTCACGGCGCTGGTCCGGGACGCCGTTCGCTGAAGGGGAACGCCGGGGCTTCCGACCGGCTTCAAGGACGCGCTGGAGGCGCCGCCGGCTTCGGGCGGAGGCGGCGGTTACTCGGCCGGGCTGGGTTCCGCCTTGCGGTCCCAGGCGAGCGACGGGGCGTCCGTTCCGGCGACGGAATAGAGCGCGCCCGGCGCGTTGCGGGTCTTCTGGAACTCCTCCAGCGTCTCGCCCCGCATGGCGGCGTAGATGTGAAGGTTGGACGTGCCGACCACCGCGCCCAGCTTCTCCAGCATGAAGAAGATGACGCCGTAATGGATCATCCCGCGCCAGTCGCGGTCGCGGACCAGACGGCGTTCCTCGTCGGTCAGGGCGGCCTCCTCGAAGGCGGCTTCGGGATCGGCCAGGAAGCGTGCGCGGTGCGCCGGTTCGATCATCTTGTGCAGGAAGCGGTTGAGCCGGTAGGCCTTGACGCTGGAGGCGTGGGTGAAGGGGTAGGTGCCGGTCAGCGCCCCGGCGCCCGCCAATTGGTGGCCCATGCGCGCGCGGTGTTCCGCCAGGATGTCGGCCGGCGGCTCGATGGCCTCGTTCTCGTAGATGACGGTGGCGATGCCGGTCATCGAGGGCAGGTAGTAGGTCTGGTGGATCTTGCGGACGGTCGCCGACATGGCGCCGCGCATGACCAGCCACATGATGACCTCGGCCCCCTCCATGCCGCCGAGCCGCGCGAAATCGGCATGGGTCATGCGGGTGAGCGCGACCGGATCCTTCTCGATCATCTCCAGGAACTGGGCGTCCCAGGCGGTGTTGTTGAAGCCCGCCCGCTCGCCGTGGACCTGATGCGACAGCCCGCCGGTGGCGACCAGCACGACCTTGAGATCCTCCGGGTAGCTCTCGATGGCCCGGCGCAGTGCCTCGCCCAGCTTGTAGCAGCGGCGCGCGGTGGGGATGGGGAATTGCAGCACGCCGATCTGGAGCGGCACGATGGGGACCGGCCAGTCCGGATCGTGCGGCATCAGCATCGACAGCGGCGAGAAGCAGCCGTGGTCGAGGGGGCGCTCCTGGAAGAAGGACATGTCGAACTCGTCGGTCATCAGCGACGCGCCGACGTGGTGCGCCAGCCTGGCGTGCCCCTTGACCGGCGGCAGGGCGCGGGCGCCGCCGCCCTCGTCGGCCACGCTGTAGGACTCGCCGATGCCCAGTGCGAAGGCCGAGTAGTGGTCGAAGAAGAACGAGGTGACGTGGTCGTTGTAGATGAAGAACAGGACGTCCGGCTTTTGGTCGTCCAGCCATTGGCGCACCGGCTCGTAGGCGGCGAAGATCGGCGCCCAGACCGGGTCGTCCTGCTTCTGCCGGTCGAAGGCGAAACCGATGGTCGGGGTGTGCGAGGTCGCGATCGACCCAACGATGCGTGCCACGTGGTCCTCCTGGGGTTCTTGTTTGCGGTTTTGGTCGAGGCGCGTGTCTCCCCCTCTCCCGTCCCGGGAGAGGGAAGGGGCCCATGCGGAGCATGGGAAGGGTGAGGGGCTATCGGAGCATGGATTGCGTACCACGCCCGATAGCCTCTCACCCTCCCCGCTTCGCGGGTCCCCTCCCTCTCCCGGGACGGGAGAGGGCTTGCAGGGCAGGCCGACCGTCGTGCTTACTGTTTCTCGGCGATGGCGTTCAGCACTTCGCGCGCGATGCGCCCGGCGTTGCGCGGAACCTCGCCCTCGAAGCGCGCCCGCACGTTCAGGTCGGACACCCATTGCTGGTGGGCGGCCGTCGCCGCCGGCAGGAAGCCGCTGACCCCGGCGTGCTCCAGCGTCGCGGCGACCTCGCGCATCTCGGCGGCGCGGCGCTTGCCGTGGACGACCACGCGCTCCATGACGTGGTCGGCCAGCGCCGCGAAGTCGATGTTCGACAGCGACGCCGTGATCGACGGGATGATGCGGTCCTCGATGCCGAGCTTCACGGCGGCGGTGACGCATTCCATCGTCACGCTCTCGAAGCCCTTGATGGCGACGCTGCGGATCATCTTGACGGTGGAGGCGTCGCCGGTGCGGTCGGAGACCACCTCGAATTTCATACCGAGGGCGGCGAGGATCGGCGCCGCCTCGGCCGCCGCCGGGCCGCTGATCAGCAGCGGCGTCTCGTGGCGGCGCGGGTGGACCGGGGCCATCACCGCCACGTCGACGGTGCCGGCGCCCCTGGCCGCCACCCGCTCCGCCGCCTCGGCCTTGCGGAAGGGCGCGGCGGAGTTGATGTCGAGGTAGAGCAGCCCCGGACGGACGCCCGGACACACGCTGTCGGCGGCGGCGATCACCTGATCGGCGGTCACCGCCGAGATCACGAGATCGGCCCAGGCGGCGGCCTCGGCGGCGCTGTCCAGCGGCGTCACGCCGAGCGCCCGGCACTCCGCGCGCTTGGCCTCGGCGTGGCGGGGGTCGTCGAACAGGATGTCGTAGGCGGCCACGCTCACGGGGCCGCGCGTTTGCCACCCGCTGGTGAAGGCCCGGGCGGCTTCGCCGAAGCCGATGAAGGCGATGTTTGCGTCCGTCATGATCGGAGTCTCTCGTCTTGGGCCGGCGTCTTGGGGCCGGTCAATGCAGGCCGCCGCCGATGCCGCACAGGGCGTCGAGCCGGGCGGGATCGTCGATCAGGGTGCCGCTGTCGCCGTCGAAGGCGATGCGGCCACGGCTCATCACCATGGTGCGGGGCGCGAAGGCCAGGGCCAGCTTGGCGTGCTGCTCCACCATGATGATGGAGAGCTGGTCCTCGTCGCGCAGGCGCAGCAGAGCCTGGAACAGTTGTTCCACGATCACCGGGGCCAGCCCCTCGAAGGGCTCGTCGAGCAGCAGCACGCGCGGGTTGGTCAGCAGGGCGCGGCCGAAGGCCAGCATCTGCTGCTCGCCGCCCGACAGCTGGTTGCCCATGTTGGCGCGGCGCTCCCGCAGGCGCGGGAACAGGTCGTAGACGCGCGCCAGCGTCCAGGCGCCGGGGCGCAGGCCGACCAGCAGGTTCTCCTCCACCGTCAGGGAGGGGAAGATCTCGCGCTGCTGGGGCACGAAGCCGAAGCCGGCCTTCGCCCGCCGGTTGGGCCGCAACGCCCCGACGTCCAGGTCGCCGAGGCCGATCCTGCCGGCGTGCAGGCGGGTCAGCCCCATGATGGTGGCGAGCAGGGTGGTCTTGCCGACGCCGTTGCGGCCGATGATCGACAGCTTGCTGCCGGCGGCCAGATCGAAGCTGAGATCCTCCAGCACCACCGTGGCGCCGTAGCCGGCGCGGATTTTGTGCAGCGACAGGTCGTCAGGCATGGATGCCCTCTCCCAGATAGACGGCCTTGACCGTGTCGTTGTTGGCGATCTCGTCGGGTGTGCCGCGCGCCAGCACCGCGCCCTGCACCAGCACGGTGATGCGCTGGGCGAAGCGGAAAACGAGGTCCATGTCGTGTTCGATGATCAGCACCGCGAGGTCGCTGGCCAGACTCTCCAGCACCTCGATGATCGTGCCCGTTTCCGTGGACGGGATGCCGGCGGCGGGCTCGTCGAGCAGCAGAACTTTCGGCCGCAACGCCAGCGCGATGGCGATCTCGACGAGGCGCTGGCGGCCGTAGGGCAGCTCCTTCACCTCGCGGTTGCCCCAGGCGTCGAGGCCGAGCCGGCCCAGGATCTCGTAGGCCTCCTCGCGGATGATCCGGCGGCGGGACGGGCTCGGCAGCGGGCGCCAGCCCTGGCCGTGGTGCTCGTCCAGTGCCAGGATGACGTTCTCGGCCACCGTCAGGCTGTTGAACAGCGTGTTGATCTGGAAGGTGCGGACCATCCCGCGCTTGACGCGGGATTCGATGGACAGGGCCGTCACGTCCTGGCCGTCGAGGATGACGGAGCCCGAGGTCGGCGGGATCAGACCGGTCAGCAGGTTGACGAAGGTGCTCTTGCCGGCGCCGTTGGGGCCGATCAGCGCCTCGAAGGTGCCGGGCTCCAGCGAGAAGTTGATGTTCTGCGCCACGGTCAGGGCGCCAAAGCTCTTGTGCAGGGCGTGGGTTTCCAGGATCGCGGCGGTCATCACAGGCTCTCCTTGCGGTGCAGGATCGACAGCAGGCGGTCCACCAGACCGATCAGGCCCTTGGGCGCGAACAGCACGATCACCGCCAGCAGCAGCCCCAGCCAGAAATACCAGTAGGCGGGGTCGAGCGCCGACAGCCGGTCCTTGAACAGGGTGAAGACCAGCGCCCCCAGCAGGGCGCCCCACAGCCGCCCGGCGCCGCCCAGCGCGACGATGATCAGGATCTCGCCGGACAGGCTGAAATGCAGGACGTTCAGGCCGACGAACTGCGAGGTCTGGGCCAGCAGCGCCCCGGCGATCCCGGCCAGCGCCGCCGACATCACGTAGATCGACAGCAGACGATGCTGCACGTTGGTGCCGATGGCCTGCATGCGCACCCGGTTCTCGCGGATGCCGACCAGCGAGCGCCCGTAGGGCGAGCGGGTCATCAGCACGGCCAGCCCGACCACCGCGACCAGAACCGCCAGCGTGTAGAGGAAGGCGGTCAGGCCGAAGATGTCGAACTCGAACAGCCCGAGGATCGGCGCGATCACCATGCCCTGCAACCCGTCGGCGCCGCCGGTCACCGGCTTGGCCCGGTTGGCGATCTCGTAGACCAGCGAGGCGAAGGCCATGGTCAGCATCAACTGGCCCAGCCCCCGCGTGCGCAGCACCAGCACCCCGGTGACGGCGCCCAACAGGGCCGCCACGACGCCCGCCAGCAGCAGGCCGGACAGCGGCTCGGTCCAGCCGAGATGGGCCGACGCGATGCCGACCGTGTAGGCGCCCAGCCCGAAGAACACGGCGTGGCCCAGCGTGACGATCCCGGCGAAGCCGACCAGCAGGTCGACCGACAGCGCGAAGATCATGGTGATGGCGACTTGGCTGCCGAGCAGCCAATAGGCCTCGCCGAACAGCAGGGTGGCCAGCGCGCCCAGGCCCAGCAGGACGGCGATGGCGAGATCGCCGCCGGTCCGGCCCATCGCCAGCCCGCGCCAGGTCGAGGACGCGGCGGCGCCCGGATAGGAGGCGGAGATGCTTTTCACGCGTTCGATTCCTGACATGGGTCAGCTCCGCACGCCGAACAGGCCGGCGGGCTTGGCCAGAAGGATGGCGATGACGACGCCGTAGATGAAGAAGGCGCCGAATTCCGGAAGCAGGTACTTGCCGGCCACGTCGACCACGCCGATGCACAGCGCCGCCAGGAAGGGACCGAAGATCGACCCCAGCCCGCCGACCGCCACGACGATCAGGAACAGCACGAGGTATTCCTGCCCGTAGGTCGGGGTGATCGACAGGATGTCGGCGCCGATCCCGCCGCCCAGCCCCGCGATGCCGGTGCCCAGCGCGAAGGTCAGCGTGAACAGCGTCCGGGTATCGACGCCGATGGCTTCGGCCATGTTGCGGTTGTCGACGGCGGCGCGGATGCGCATGCCGATGCGGGTGCGGCCGATCAGCAGCCACAGCGCCGCCAGGATCGCCACGCCGGCCGCGATGACGAAGGCCCGGTAGGAGGGGAACTCCACGTCGCCCAGCGCGATCTGGCCGGAGAGCGCGGCGGGGATTTCCGGCTGCTGCTGCAACGGGCCGAAGGCGGCGGTGAAGCCGGCGATGGCCATGAACAGCAGCGCGATGGAGAACAGCACCTGCCGCAGCTCGTCCGCGCCGTAGAGGGTGCGGACGACCAGCCGCTCGACCACCGCCCCGGCCAGCGCCACCACGACGAAGGCCGCCGGCAGCGCCACCCAGAAGGGCAGCCCGAGCGACCGCGTCGCCACGACGACGACGTAGCCGCCGGCGGCGGCGAAGGCGCCGTGCGCGAGGTTGGCGAAGTTCATCAGGCCCATGGTGATGCCGAGCCCGACGGAGACGATGTACAGGACCATCGCGAAGGCGAGGCCGTGGAAGAGGATGGTCAGAGCAGCCGTGATCACGGGGCCGCCTCCTTATTTGGCAAGGGCGCTGACGGATGAAGGACGGCGTGGGTGCGGTGACGCGGCCCCCTCCCTAACCCTCCCCCGCTTCGCGGGAGAGGGGACTGCCGCTGGACTCTCGCAAGGCTCCGGCCCCCTCTCCCGCGAAGCGGGGGAGGGATGGGGAGGGGGCAGGACGAGGAGACCTTACTTCGCCGCCTTGCCCGGATCCTTCACCGCCGCGAAGGTCTCGAACTCGACGTTGCGAAGCGCGCCGTCGACCTTCTCGACGCGGCGGATGTAGATGTTCTGCACGATGTCGCGCGTGTCGGGGTCGATGGCGATGGGGCCGCGCGGGCTCTCGGCGCTCCAGTGGCGCATCGCCTCGACCGCCGCCTCGCCGGTGAACTTGCCTTTCAGCGCCTTGATGGCGCCGTGGATGGCGGCCATCCCGTCATAGCCGCCGACGCCCATGAAGGTCGGCACGCTGTCGGCGCCGTAGGCCGCCTGCCACGCCTTGACGAAATCGGCGTTGAGCTTGCTGTCGTGCGACGTGGAGTAATGGAAGCCGGTCACCACCCCCAGCGCCGCGTCGCCCATGTTGGGCAGCTCGTCCTCGACCGCGACCTCGCCGGAGCCGATCAGCCGCACCCCGGCCTCCTTCAGCCCGAGGCTCTGGTAGGCCTTCATCAGCGCGGTCGACTGGGTGCCGCCGGGCAGGAAGACGTAGAGGGCGTCGGGCTTGGCGTCCTTCACCTTTTGCAGGAAGGGCACGAAGTCGGGGCTCTGCACCGGCACGCGGACGGACGCGGTCACCGTCTTGCCGGCCTCCTTGAGGCCGCTGGCGAAGGCCTCCTCCGCCTCGATGCCCGGCGCGTAGTCGGACACCAGGGTGTAGACGCTCTTGATGTCGGGCTGCTTGGCCGCCCATTGGGCGAGCGGGACGGTGATCTGCGGCAGGGTCTGCGACACGCGGACGATGTAGGGCGAGGCCTTTGTCGTCGCCCAGGAGGCGGCGTTCATGATGACGAAGGGCACCTTGGCCTGCGTCGCGATGGGGGCGATGGCGTTGGCGTTCGGCGTGAAGATGATGCCGGCCAGGACATCGACCTTGTCGCGCACCACCAGCTCCTGCGCCAGACGCTTGGCGACGTCGGGGGCGGGGCCGGTGTCGTCGCGCACGATCAGCTCGACCGTGTCGTCGCCGAGGCCGTTCTTGTGCAGCGACTGGTAGAGCTTGGCGCCGCGCTCGATCTGCTGGCCGAGCGAGGCGGTCGGGCCGGACAGGGAGACCACGAGGCCGACCTTGTAAGCCTTGGCGGCGGCGCCGTCGGCGAGCGGCAGGATGGCGGCGGTCGCCATGGCGGTGCCGAGCATCAGGGAACGAAGAGACATCGCGTTTTCCTCCCGAGGGGGTATTTTTCTTTGAAAGAGCTTTGGAGGTCGCTTTAGCGGCCCAAACTCAGCGGCCCGGATCGTCGAGGCGGTCGAGGTAGACCAGCCCGGCCTCGGCCAGCGCCGGGCGCATGCCGTACATGTCCAGGCCCAGTTCCCCGGATGCCAGGCGCTTGCGCTTGTCCTCCTCGTTCGCCGAGCGTTTCAACCCGGCGGCGGCGACCTCGGCGGCGCGGGCGGCGGGCACCACGACGACCCCGTCCTCGTCGGCGACGACCACGTCGCCGGGATTGACCAGCGCCCCGGCGCAGACCACCGGGATGTTGACGGAGCCGAGAGTCGCCTTGACCGTGCCCTTGGCCGAGACCGCCCGCGCCCAGGCCGGGAAGCCCATCTCCTGGAGGCTGGCCACGTCGCGCACCCCGGCGTCGATCACCAGCCCGCGGACTTGGCGCGCCATCAGCGAGGTCGCCAGCAGGTCGCCGAACATGCCGTCGGTGTTGTCGGTGGTGACGGCGACGACCAGGACGTCGCCGGGCCGGCACTGCTCCACCGCGACGTGCAGCATCCAGTTATCGCCGGGCTGGGCCAGCACGGTGACGGCGGTCCCCGCCACCCGCGCCCCCGGCCAGACCGGGCGCATGTAGGTCTTCAGCAGCCCCAGTCGCCCCATCGCCTCGTGCACGGTGGACACGCCCAGCGTGCCAAGCGTCTCCACCGCCGCCGCGTCGGCGCGGTCGACGGTGCGGACGACGACGCCCAATCTCGCGGCGGGGATCATGCCAGCTCCTCCAGCACCATCGGGAACACCCGCTGGTAGGCTTCGCCGTAGGTCATGCCCTGGGCGGTGCCGTAGGTGGCGCTGCGCCCGGAGTTGCGCCCGCCCTGGGCGCCGCGCTGCAAGGCGACACGGGTGTAGTAGTCCCACAGGTGACGCTGGGCCGGCAGGAACTCGAAGGCCTGGCGCTTGATGTCCCAGACCTCGTCGATGTTCAGGATCACGTTCGGCTTGAAGTCGCACTGCTCGGGCTGGTGCGGCTCGAACAGGAAGACCGGTGGGGCGCCCAGCGTCTTGGCGCCCGGATCGTGGCCGGCGGCTTGCGCGACGATGCGCGCCTGCTGGGCGAAGCGGGCGGCGTCCGGGTGGTCGTAGTTGTAGGGATCGGCCGAGGCGTGGGTCAGCACGAAGGCCGGTTGGACCTCGCGGTAGACCTCGACCAGCCGGTCGAGCATCGCGCGGTTGAGATCCAGCGGGTAATCCTCGGTGTCGAAGAACTCGATCTCGGCGCCGAAGAGTTCGGCCACGCGCTGCGCCTCGTCGTGGCGCTGCCGCTTGACCGCGTCCAGCGTGGCGCCGGGCTGCTTCCAGGCGCCCTGGCTCTCGCCGCGCGCGCCGTAGGACAGGCAGACGATCTTCACGCGGTAGCCGCGCTTGACGTGCAGCGCGACGGCGCCGCCGGTCCGCCAGACGAAGTCTCCCGGATGCGCGCTGACGACCAGCGCGCTCTTCTGCGATTGCGTGCTCATGGACGCTCTACGCTCTGTTGTGTGAGGGCTGTTGTTTGGACGACCGCCTCATTTGGACGCCTGTACAAATGCTAGGCGTGGCGACAGTTTCCTGTCAACATGAATTGTGACGGACGACCAAAGTGTGCGTTAACACGTTCAAATAATTTGTACGTCTGACCAAGGCGCGCTAGGATGGCGCCGGTTTTCCCGCTTTGTCCGGAGGTCGCGCCCGTGCCCGTGTCGATGCCGCAACGTCAAACCTCGATGCGGGAGGCGATTCTCGACGCCGCGGAAGAGCTGTTTTCCAAGAGCGGCTTCCGCGCGGTGTCGATGCGCGAGATCGCCCAGGCCTCGGGCGCCAACCTCGGCAGCATCAGCTACCATTTCGGGTCGAAGGACGGGCTGCTGCGCGCCATCTACGACCAGCATTCCGGGCCGATGAACCGGCGGCGCAGCGAGTTGCTGAACGAGGCGCAGCGCATCCGCGACCCCGAGGACCGCCTTGCCGCGATCGTTCGCGCCTTCATCCTGCCATCCCTTTCCGAAGCGGACGGCAGTGTCGGCGGCGGCGCCCGCTTTGCCCGGCTGCGCGCCGTGGTGATGGCGGAGCGGCACGAGGAGGCGCAGAAGATCATCGCGGAGACCTTCAACCCGATCAACCTCGCCTTCATCGACGCGCTTCAGGAGTGCCTGCCGCACCTGCCGCGCGCCGACATCGTCTGGCGCACGCATTTCCTGCTGGGGGCGGTCAGCTACACGCTGATCAACCCCTGGCGCGTGGCGCGCCTGTCGGACGGGGAGGCGGACGGCGAGAACACGCAGGAGGCGCTGGCCCAGATCGTCCACGCCGCCGTGGCCGCCTTCCGCGCGCCGGCGACGGACGGCGCGGCGGCCTGATTCGCCAAGCCTGAACCGCTCGAGGAGACTTCACAGGACGGAGCAGGACCGGCATCCGCTGCGCCCCGATGCGCGGCGGGCCGCGCCGGTGCGAACGGCCCGACCGCTCATGGATAACACCGTGTTCGTTCCCGGCGGGGGGTATGCCCACCGGGAACGAACACGGGGGGGGCGCGGCGTTCAGAACGGAACCACCGCTCCCGGCAACGGCGGCAGCCGCAAGGTGGTCAGATAGACGAGGAGAGCCTCCTGGTCGCCGGCGGACAACGCGTAGAAGGCGTCGATCACCGGGTCGGCTTCGCTGCCGGCGCACTGGTAGGGGAATTCCGCCGCGAGGCTGGCCGGGCGGGTGCCGCCGTGGAACCGGATCGCCTGCGCCAGATCGAGCGCCCGCCCGTCGTGCAGGTAGGGCCAGCTGTCGGCGACGCCCCACAACGGCCGGGTCAGGAATTGCTGTGGCGGAACGGCGATGGTCGCCACGTCCGTGGCCTGCGGCGCGATGTCGGCGAGGCAGGGGCCCATGTCGTGGAGGCGCAGGTCGCTCAACAGCGGCACCGCCAGGGGGGCGTTCGGATCCGTGTAGGGCAGGCGGTCGCGGGCGTAGGCCGGCAACGCGCCGGCCGTGCCGCCGGGCGTTCCTCCGTCCAGGTTTCGCCATGCCGTGGAGGGTGTCGGCCGGCTCGCCAGCGTGTTCAGGTTGATCTCCAGCCCGCCGACCGCCGTCGTGTCGGCGTCGGCGACCGCCTTGTCGTAAAGGGCGGCAACCGCCGCGGCCGGCTCTCCCCTGCGGGTGGCGTCGTCGGCCTGGGCCGAGACCTTGGCCAGCCGGGCCCGCACCTCGCGCACCACCGGCAAATGTTCCGTGCTGGGCAGCGGATTGACCAGGGTGGGGGCCGCGACGGTCCGCTTGCGGGTCTCCCCGGCGCGTCCCTGGAGGCGCGACGGCAGCGTGATTCCGGCGTCGGAGCCGACCTGATCGGGATGGTCAAGCACGGTGCCCCATTCGATCGTCACCACCGGCCGGTCGAGTTGCTGGACCGGCTGGTGGCAGGACGCGCACATGGCGCTGCCGGCCGGGAGTCCGGCGTCGGTCGCCGTGCCGGCGAAGATCGCGGCGCCGCGGGTCGCCTGGGCCTTGCGGGTGGAGTCGGCCGGCGTCTCGACCGTCGGGGGCCGTGTCAGCGCCACGAAGCTGGTCAGCGCGCCGATGTTGCCGTAGCTCAGCTCGTTGATCACCCCGTCGCCGTCGTTGTCGTTGTTGACCCCGACGACCTCGACCGCCTCCATGCTGAAATGGAACTGGGTCGCGGCCGCCGCGAAGTGACGGACCGACGAGGCGATCCCCTTCCACTGGAACGGACGCACGACCAGGTCCTGGGCGACTCCGGTCAGCCGGCTGTAGTCGTAGACGACGGTCTTGGTCTTGCTGTCGTAGGTGGCGCCCAGCCAGCCGAAGGACAGGTTCTTGGCCGCCAGCGGCAGGGTCACCGGCTTGTCGGGCGTGTAGCGGGCGTGGTCGGCGAGAAGGGCCTGCTGCCCGAGCAGCTGCCCGGTGATCTCGTTGGCCAGCGCCTGGGTGTAGCCGGTCCCGAACACGTGCGGCGGGTTGCGGACCAACTGGGTCAGCGGGTTGGGAAACTGGCCGTTGATGAAGGCGGTGTTGGCGATGCCGGCGGCGCCGCCGATCGCCGGCTGGGTGCGGGTCGCCGGTCCGGGCGGGTTGGCGCCGGCGAGGTCGGGCTGGACGGTGGCGCCGATCGACGTGTGGCACTCGTAGCAGCTCTGGCTGTCGATGCCGTTCAGGCGCAGGAAGGGGATCGGCGGCGGCACGCTCCCATCCGCCGTCGCGTAGGGGCTGAACGGCGAATTCGGGTAGAGCGCCTTGCGCTGCCACGCGCGCGGGCCGTCCGCGCCCTCGCCCCAGCCGTCCTGCGGGAAATACGGATAGCTGAAGAAATGCGCGCCGGATTCGACGATCCGCCGCAACGTGACACTGCCGGACATCACGTCCTGCTGCGGGATGGTCACGCTCGACGTGATGTTGGCTTGCTGGGCACCCGCATCAGGGGTAAAAACCGACAAAATTCCGAGCGCAATGATTGATCTTGTGGCGATTGGAGCGATTTTCATGCATATGAACTCCGGAAACTACAGGTTGACATCAATTATTGAGAGAAATTTTCGGGAATCAACCGAATAGATAAGAGGATAGATTTTTGGAAAGATTATTTTTCAAATTTCCTTGCATTGTTATCTGTAAAAACAGTCATAGGAATCATAATTTTGGGATGATTTTGGCAAGGTGTGCAAAATAATATCATGGTATGTACATTAAAATTTGGAAATTCATGCGTTGATTATCGGTCGTTGCTTGATGATAGTCGTCGCACGCGACGCATAACGGCGCGCCGGAACGACGGCGCGCGGGCGGCATCACCGATTGGGAGGGACGCGGACCATGACTGAGCAACGTCTTCTGGAGCGGGCGCAGGGGAAGGCGGCGGCCCCGCTGTCGGTCGCCTACACGCCGATTTCGACCCTCGCGGATCTGCGCGCCGCCGCGCAGCTGGCGATCCAGGTCGAATTCACCACGGTGCCCGCCTATCTGACGGCGCTCTATTCGATCACCGACAAGAGCTCGGCCGCCTACCAGGCGCTGCGCAGCGTCGTGGTGGAGGAGATGTTCCACCTCAACCAGGCGGCCAACATCCTGGTCGGCATCGGCGGGCAGCCCAAGCTGACCGGGAGCGTGGTGCCCGTCTACCCGGCCTATCTGCCCTCGGCCAGCACCACCGCCACGCCCTATGTCGGGCTGTACCGGGCCTCGCAGGCGGTGTTCCGCAACGTCTTCATGGCGATCGAGACCCCCGCCCCCTTCACCGCGCCGCCGCAGGGCAGCGACTATCAGACCATCGGCCAGCTCTACAAGGCCCTGTCGGACGGCATCGAGCGCTGTGTCGAGCAGTACGGCGCGGACAAGGTCTTTGCCGAGAATGGGTCGGCCGAGCAGCGCACCGACATCTACCTCGGCAAGTTCGGCGGCAAGGCCGTGAAAGTGACCGACGCGGACAGCGCCCAGCTCGCCATCCAGCAGATCGTCCAGCAGGGCGAGGGCGCGGTGAACCCGACCCACCCGCTGGTCCCCCAGCAGCCCTACGGCGCCTACGAGCATTACGGCGCCCGCACCGACGGCACCTACGGGCCGATCCTCGGCACGCCCTACGAGCTGTCGCATTATTACAAGTTCCTGCGCGTGGCCGACGCGCCGGACTTCCCCGACACGCTTCCCATCGTCTCGAACCCGCGGGTGTCGGATTTCACCAACCCCACGGCCCTCCAGGCGGTCAAGACGTTCAATGTCGGCTACAGCGTGATGCTGAAGAATTTGGAGGCCTCCTTCACCAAGGCGGGGGGCGGCGCGGCGGACGTCTACTTCACGCTCGCCCTGCCGCTGATGCACAACCAGCTGCCGACCCTGGCCAACCTGCTGATGCAGCTTCCCGTCTTTCCGAACGGCGACCCGTCCGTCGGTCCCAACGCCGCCCCGACCTTCGAGTATGTCGAGGACGCCAGCTTCGACAGCTTCCTCGCGGCCCTGAAGGTCCTCGACAAACTGCTGGCCGACCATGGGCTGCCCCCGCTGCTCGTCGCCCCGGTGGCGCCGCCCGCCCCGCCGGGCCCGGCCCCCAGGCACCGGGAGGCGCTGCACGGGGTGATCGACGGCGTCCGGACGCTGAAGAGCCGTTCCGACGCCATCGGACTCGGGCTGTAACCCGACCGGCACCGCCCAAACGGCAACATTCAGCCCGGCCAGATCGGGACAGCGAGGGGAAAACCATGTCCAACACCGTCTATTCCATCGTCCCCGCCATCGGCATCGCGCGCGTCGGCAACGCGCCGACGGCCTTCTACATCGGCCCCGAGACGGAGGGCGCCCTGCCCACCCTGCCCAACGGCAGCCCCGTCGGGGAGCAGGATTTCCGCGACGACGAAGGCCGGCTGCGCCGGCAGGCGGCGCGCTTCCGCCTGATGCGCAGCGTCGACGGCGGACCGCCCGAGGAGGTCACGTTGAAAAGCAAGGGCGTGGCCTCGATCCGCTGGTACGTCCACCTCGCCAACAAGAAGTCGAGCTGGTACGAGTTCCAGACCTCGAAGGGCGAGGACGGCTACGCGTCGAACCACCCGCTGCGCAACGCCGACCGGACCAGCGCGGAGGATCGGCGCGCCCTGATGATCGATGCCGGCCCCCGCTCGATCGAGGGAAGCGACGCCCCGGCCGAGCACTTCTCGCGCGACACCATCCCGCCGGACTACGCCGGCAGCTTTCCGCCGGAGGGGCTGAAGCCCTACCCCATCGACACGCTGGGCGAACTGCGCACCGACGAAGAGGGGCGCCTTCTGGTGCTGGGCGGGCTGGGGCATTCCGGATCGGACAGGCCGTCGCCCCACATCGGGCAATACGCCAACAACGACGGCTGGTGGGACGACACCTCGGACGGGCCGGTGTCGGTGAGGATCAGCCTGCTGGACGGGGAGGACGGCCCCCCCGACGTGGAGGTCGGCGGCGCCTGGGTGATGGTCGGACCGCCCTCCTACGCGCCGCAGATCCCCAATCTGGTGACGCTGTACGACACCATCTTCGACGTCGTGGTGCGCAAGCAGGGGCTCCGCCCCGACCTGTTCGCGGACGGGATGTGGAAGACCGGGCCGACCGGCTACAAGCCCTTCTTCGAGACCGACATCAAGCCGATCTTCGAGCGAGTCGCCCGCTACCCCTGGGTCGCGGCGATCCCGCCGAAGCCGCACAGCTTCGATTTCGTCAGGCTCGGCAACCCGGATCCCAAGCTCAACGGCTTCCGCGCCTACATCCTCGACATCATCCGCCCGCCCGGCGCGGACAACGTCCTGGTCAACGCCAGCACCGGCGCCACCGCCATGCCCTATCTGGCCGGCGACGACGCGCTGGGCGCCTCGAAACCCGGCACCGTCACCGTGGCGACCTCGAAGTACCTGCGCTTGACCGACACCCAGTATTTCCTCCTCCAGCAATGGGCCGACGGCTGGTTCGAGCCGGGGGTCGAACCGGCCGGGACCGCCGGCGATCCGGTCACCCGCGGCGTGCTGGCCAACTGCGTCGGCGGCGCCTTCTCGCCGGGCATCGAGATGACCTGGATCTCCCGCAACCCGGCCATCTACGACGGCCCCTTCCGCATCAAGGCACGGCCGGACGTGTCCGGCCCGCTCAGCCTCGGCTTCGATCCGGCGGCGGGCATGGAGCCGGGCGACATCAGCCGCTACATGGCCGTCCCCTGGCAGGCCGACTTCAACGAATGCTCGTCGCAGCCCATCGAGGGCCGGATCCTGTGGTGGTGGCCGGCGCAGCGGCCGGAATTCGTCTATCTGCCGCCCGAGCCCAAGGCCCTTCTGGCCGAGCCCAGCCCGGCCCTGGGGCCGCAGGTGTCGTGGATCGGCACCGAGTACAACCAGAAGGCCAACGACTACATCCAGTTCGCCGACGACCTGGACATGGTGAAGCTGTGGGACCAACTCGGCTTCGTCTTCAACATCGGCAGCGCCGACGATCCCCATTTCGTCGAGGTGGCGCGCCAACTTCCCCGCACGCCCGGCTCGCAGGGCGACACCGCGGGGATCGGCGAGCCGGCGCGGCCGCTGGTGGCCGATGTCCCCTGAAGCGTTGTCCCCCGAGGCGTTGCGCGACCCGCTTCCGGGCGCGCCTCCGGGCACGGACGCGGCGGACGTCCTGATCGTGGGGGCGGGGCCGGCCGGCTCCGCCACCGCGCTCGCCCTGCGCGCGGCCGGCGTGCCGCGCGTGGTCCTGGTCGACCGCGCCGCCCACGGCTCGCCGGAGCGGGCGGCGCTGCGGGTCGGCGAGTCGGCGACGCCCAACGTCGGACCGCTGCTGGCCCGGCTCGGCCTGCCGGACGATCTCGGGCGGCTCGGCCACCGCCCCTACCACGGCAATCTCAGCCTGTGGAGCGGCGACGGGGAGAGCGCCGACGACTTCCTGCGCCGGGGCAGCGGGCACGGCTGGCATCTCGACCGCGCCCGCTTCGACCGCTGGCTGCGCGAGGCGGCGGCGGAGCGCGGCGCCCGCCTCCTGGCCCCCGCCACCCTCGCCGGGATCGAACGCCGGCCGGAGGGCGGCTGGACCGTCGGGCTGCGCGACGCGGGCGGCCGGCGCAGCGTGACCGCCCGCGTGGTGGTGGACGCTGGCGGCCGGCGGGCGCC
>NZ_RZIJ01000070.1 GCF_003989665.1 Azospirillum doebereinerae
GAGGGTAGGTTCTATCCTGAAGTGCAACTCTTGTTTTAGAACAGGAGGTTAAGGCTTCAGGAGCGGTCATGGGACAGCGCTATTCACAGATCAGTTTTGCGGAGCGCCGTCGGATCCAGGATCTGCGGGACGCGGAGGTTCCGGTCGCAGCGATCGCCGAGGAATTGGGGCGGCATCGCTCGACCATCCACCGGGAAATCCGGCGCAACTTCTACCATGACCCGTTTCGCGACCGTTGGGGCAAGGAGTACAAAGGCTACTATTGCACGAGCGCCCAGAAATACGCCCGGGACCGGCGGGCGCGGCGTCGGCTGAAGCTGACGCTGAACCCACTCTTGCGCAACCATGTCATCGCCAAACTGGGCGAAGGCTGGTCGCCCCAGCAGATCGCCGGGAGGCTCAAACACGATGCCCTGCCCCTGGGAACCGTATCGCACGAAACCATCTACCGCTTCATCTACGGTCCCGATGGTCGTGAACTGAACCTGTATGCGTTTCTGGCCGTGGCCCGGCGTCGGCGCCGACAGCGCTTGGGCCGCAAGCCGCGCAGCAACCCGATCCCACCGGAGCGCTGGATCGCCAACCGTCCGGCGGAGATCGCGACGCGGCAAAGTTTCGGCCACTGGGAATGCGATCTGGTGATCTTCGCCCGTCAGTTCGGCAAGGCCAATGTGACCTCCTTGCAGGAACGGCAAAGCCGCTTCCATATCCTGCTCAGCAATGAGGATCGCCGTTCCGTTCCTGTCATTGGACGGATCGCCCAAGCTCTCGCTCCTTTTCCCTGCCCTGCCCGCCAGACCATCACCTTCGATCGGGGAACCGAGTTCTTCGCTTACAAAGCCTTGGCGATGGACAGTTATTTCTGCGATCCCCACAGTCCATGGCAAAAGGGAGGGGTCGAGAACGCCAATGGTCGTGTGCGTCGGCACCTGCCACTCGCCAGCCCGGAAACAGAGCGGACATCGGCAGCGTTGACAACCCTGGCCCGCCGTCTGAACGACACCCCTCGGCGGTGTCTGGACTATCGCACGCCCGCTGAAGTCTTCGCCGCCAATCTGACCGCGCTGGCCGCCTCAACGCAGGTCAAAAGTCCTGAGCGTTCTCTCCCCCGGCCGCTCGCCCCGGTGGGTCCACAGGCTTGATCCGCCTTGGCTATGGGAAACCGTCGGATCAAGCCTGTGGACTACCGGGACGACCTTACGCAAAAAAAGGACTGTAGACCTATCATAAAAGCACGTGTCGCACTTCAGCTTGAATCTTTC
>NZ_RZIJ01000071.1 GCF_003989665.1 Azospirillum doebereinerae
TGATACCGTTTCGAAGGAACCGCGCCGCCAGCCATTTGGACGGGAAGCAGCCCCTTTGGCTGGTGTAGGGACGGCGCGCTGCGGGCTCTGTTAACTGGGACGAGCGTTATGTCCCGGGAGGACGGCGATGGAGACGGTATTTTCGCGTCAGATCCAAGAAGATGTGGCAGACCTGAAGAGCCGTGAGAAAGAACCTTTCGCCAAGGGGATTGCTGACCGCATCCGTTTTCTTCGCCTGCTGAAGGAAGGCCATGCCGAACGGCTGGCCGATGTGGCGGCGCTGCTTGGCTATCATCTGCGGACCGTTCAGCGCTGGTGGCAAACGTATCGCGCCGGAGGGCTCGCGGCCTTGCTGCCGGGGCCGCCGCACCGTGGCGCGTCGGAGCGGATCACGCCCGAGGCCTGGACCGGCCTGCGGGCCGAGATGGAGGCCGGCCACATCGGCAGCTTGCACGACGCCCAAGTGTATCTGCGCGACCACTGGAGCATCGACTACGGGATCGACGCCATCTCCAAACTGTTCCGGCGCCGTAAGACCAAGCTGAAGACCGGACGCCCACACCATCGAAAAGCCGCCAGTCCCGCTGTTCAGGCGGCGTTCAAAAAATGAACTGGCCGCTACCGCCGCCCGCTTGGAGGTAGGGCGTGTCTTCGCGATGGACGAGGCGCGCTTTGGGCTCAAGGTCAGCCATCGTCGCTTGTGGTGTCCCTTCGGTCACCGACCACCCTGGACGCACGAGCATGAATACCGCTGGCTGTGGCTCTATGCCGCCGTCGAACCGACCAGCGGCGCCTGCTTCGTGCTGTTCCTGCCGCACGTCGATGGCCGCTGCTTCCAGCGCTTCCTGGAGGAGCTTCGCCGCGACCTTGGTCCCGACCGCCTGGGCTTGGTGCTGGACAACTCCGGCAGTCACACCAGCGGCAAAGTGATCTGGCCAGAGGGCGTTACCAAGATCCCCCTGCCGCCCTACAGCCCGGAACTCAATCCCGCCGAGCGCTGGTTCGAAGCCCTGCGACGGGTCTTTGCCAACCGCATCTTCGAGTCTCTGGACCAACTTCAGGAAGCACTTGCCGCCGCCCTGGAACCCTACTGGACAGTCCCGGCAACTCTGCAACGCCTCGTCGGCTATCCCTGGTGGTGCCAAGCCATAGCCACGCTTCCGCCAGTGCCCCCGCATCCGGAAAGAAAGACGTAGCTATGCTCATACGCTCAACGACGTCATTCCTTCGAAACGGTATGA
>NZ_RZIJ01000072.1 GCF_003989665.1 Azospirillum doebereinerae
CGGCCGAGGCGCACGCCCGCTGGGCGCTCGACCGCATGGGCGTCGGCGATCTCGCCGCGCGGCGCTGCCGCGACCTGCCGGCGGCGTCAAGGCGGCGGGTGGAGCTGGCCCGCGCGCTGGCCCGGCGCCCGGCGGTGCTGCTGCTCGACGAGCCGGCGGCCGGGCTGACCGACGCCGAGAAGACGGACCTCGCCGCCCGCCTGCGCGCCCTGGCGGCGGAAGGGACGGCGCTGCTGGTGGTGGAGCACGACATGGGGTTCCTGCTGCCGCTGGCCGGCCGGGTGCTGTGCCTGGATCGCGGGCGCCCGCTGTATGAGGGGCCGCCGGAGGGGGTGCGCCGCGACGCCGCCGTCATCGCCGCCTATCTCGGCGACGGCCCCAAGCCCGGCCCCGGAGACAAGTCATGACCGCGCTTCTGTCCGTCGAGGGGCTCTCCGCCGGCTACGGCGGCGCGCCGGTGCTGGACGGCCTGTCGCTGTCGGTCGCGGCGGGCGAGACGGTGGCGCTGCTGGGCGCCAACGGGGCCGGCAAGTCGACCCTGCTCAAGGCGCTGCTCGGGCTCGTTCCGGCGCGCGGCGCGCTGTGCTTCGCGGGCGAGGACATCGCCGCGCTGCCCACCGAAAAGCGGGTGCGGCGCGGCCTCGGCTACGTGCCGGAGGGGCGGCGGGTCTTCGCCGGGATGAGCGTGCGCGACAACCTGGAGGTCGCCGGCCTGCCCGACCGCCGCGCCCGTGCCGAGGACGTCGGGCGCGTCTTCGCCCTGTTCCCCGACCTTGCCCGCAAGAGCGCGGAGCGCGCGTGGCGGCTGTCCGGCGGGCAGCAGCAGATGCTCAGCCTCGGCCGGGCGCTGATGGGTCGGCCGCGCCTGCTGCTGCTCGACGAGCCGTCGCTCGGCCTGTCGCCGAAGCTGGCGGACGAGGTCTTCGCCGCCATTCGCGCCGTCGCGGAGTCGGGCACCGCCGTGCTGCTGGCCGAGCAGAGCGCCGCGCGCGCCCTGTCCGCCGCCCCGCGCGCCGTGCTGCTGCGGCTGGGCCGGGTGGTGGCGGACGGCCCGGCGGCGGCGCTGCCCGCAGCGGCGCTGCACGACGCCTTCTTCGGCCTGTAAGAGCACCTAACAAAAGGGTGTTTTGGCTGTTAAGGGGCTATGGCACGCCCCCTCGTCCCGGATCGGCTTTGGTCGA
>NZ_RZIJ01000073.1 GCF_003989665.1 Azospirillum doebereinerae
TGAACCGCGCCGGGTTTGTCGGAGGCCCCATTTCTTGAGAAGATGGGGTTATCATGACGAAAGCGGCATCACGTAGATACGCTCCTGAAGTCCGCGAGCGCGCGGTTCGGATGGTGTTCGAGCACGAAGGCGATCACGCCTCGCAGTGGGCAGCGATCGGCTCGATCGCGGCGAAGATCGGCTGCACGGCGGAGACGCTGCGGGGCTGGGTGCGGCAGGCCGAGCGCGACCAGGGCAAGCGGCCCGGCCCGACGACGGACGAGCAGGAACGGATCAAGGCGCTGGAGCGCGAGAACCGGGAACTGCGCCAGGCGAACGAGATCCTGCGCAAGGCGTCGGCGTATTTCGCCCAGGCGGAGCTCGACCGCCCGTTTCGGAAATGATCGCCTTCATCGACGCACACCGCGCCGTCCACGGGGTCGAGCCGATCTGCAAAGTGTTGCCGATCGCCCCGTCGACCTACCGCGCCCATGCCGCCCGGCGAGCCGATCCGTCCAAGGCGCCGGCCCGCTCGCGAAGCGACGTGGAGCTGAGGGAGGCTATCCGGCGGGTCTGGGACGCGAACTTCCAGGTCTACGGGGTACGGAAAGTGTGGCGACAGTTGCGGCGGGAGGGCACCGACGTGGCACGCTGCACGGTGGCCCGGCTGATGAAGCACATGGGTCTGAAGGGGGCGACACGCGGCAAGGCGGTGCGGACCACGATCAGCGACCGGGCGGTGCCCTGTCCGGCCGACCGGGTGAACCGGCAGTTCCAGGCGCCGCGTCCGAATGCCTTGTGGGTGGCCGATTTCACCTACGTTGCCACGTGGCAAGGCTTCGTCTACGTGGCCTTCGTCATCGACACCTTCGCCCGCAAGATCGTCGGCTGGCGGGTGTCGCGCACCGCCCACGCCGGCTTTGTCCTGGATGCCTTGGAGCAGGCGCTTCACGATCGCCGGCCAGCCAAGGGCGGCGGTCTCATTCACCACTCGGACCGCGGATCGCAATACGTCGCCATTCGGTACACCGAGCGTCTCACCGACGCCGGCGTCGAGCCATCCGTGGGCAGCGTCGGCGATTCCTATGACAACGCCTTGGCCGAGACCATCAACGGCCTCTACAAGACCGAGGTGATCCGGCGCCGTGGGCCATGGCGCACCCTGGAGGCCGTCGAGTTCGCCACCCT
>NZ_RZIJ01000074.1 GCF_003989665.1 Azospirillum doebereinerae
CTGCATTCGCCGCTGATGGCCGTCACCAACGCCGTCTCCTCCGTCATCATCGTCGGCGCGCTCGTCGCCGCCGGACCGGCCGGCTTCGGCTTCTCCAAGGTCCTGGGCTTCCTCGCCGTCATCCTCGCCAGCGTCAACATCTTCGGCGGCTTCCTGGTGACCCAGCGCATGCTCTCCATGTTCAAGAAGAAGGGCAAGTAAACCATGGAAACCTTGTCCGCCCTTCTTTACCTCGTCGCCTCGATCTGCTTCATCATGGCGCTGCGCGGGCTGTCGAGCCCGGAGACCTCGCGCCAGGGCAACATCTACGGCATGGTCGGCATGACCATCGCCATTCTCACCACGCTGGCCTCGCCCATCGTCCAGTCCTACTGGATGATCGTGCTCGGCATCGCGATCGGCGGCGGCATCGGCTACGTCGTCGCCAAGAAGATCGAGATGACGGCTCTGCCGCAGCTCGTCGCCGCCTTCCACTCGCTGGTCGGTCTGGCCGCCGTCTTCGTCGCGCTGGCCGCCTTCTACTCGCCCGAGGCCTACGGCATCGGCACCGCCGGGGCCATCGCCAAGGGCTCGCTGGTCGAGATGGCGCTCGGCACCGCCATCGGCGCCATCACCTTCACCGGCTCCATCGTCGCCTTCGCCAAGCTCCAGGGGCTGGTCACCGGCAAGCCGCTGGTCTTCCCGATGCAGCACCCGCTCAACGCGGCGCTGGGCGTGCTGACGGTGCTGCTGATCGTCTGGCTGGTGCAGTCGAACTCGACCTCCGCCATGTGGCTGATCGTCATCGTGGCGCTGGCGCTGGGCTTCCTGCTGATCCTGCCCATCGGCGGCGCCGACATGCCGGTCGTCATCTCGATGCTGAACAGCTACTCGGGCTGGGCGGCCTGCGGCATCGGCTTCACGCTGCAGAACAACCTGCTGATCATCACCGGCGCGCTGGTGGGCTCCTCGGGCGCGATCCTGTCCTACATCATGTGCAAGGGCATGAACCGCTCGATCTTCAACGTCATCCTCGGCGGCTTCGGCGGCGAGGCGGCGGGGGCGGCTGGTGCTGCCAAGGGCCCGCAGGGCAGCGTCAAGGCCGGCTCGGCCGAGGACGCCGCCTACATCATGAAGAACGCGCAGTCGGT
>NZ_RZIJ01000075.1 GCF_003989665.1 Azospirillum doebereinerae
TGACGCTGACGCCGCCGGCCGAGTTCAGCGGCAGCCTCGGGCTGACCGTGACGGCGACGGCGTCGGTGAACGGCACGCAGGCCAGCCACAGCGAGGCGTTGACGGTCAACGTGGCGGCGGTGGCCGACGCGCCGGTGCTCAGCGTGGCGGCGGCCTCGGGCAGTGAGGATCAGGCCATCGCGTTGACGATCAGCAGTGCGCTGGTGTCCCCGGCGGCGGGCGAGGTGCTCAGCGTGGTGATCGCCGGGGTGCCGGCGGGAGCGGTGCTGTCGGCGGGCAGCGACAACGGCGACGGGACCTGGACGCTGAGCGTGACCGACCTGTCGGGCTTGACGCTGACGCCGCCGGCCGAGTTCAGCGGCAGCCTCGGGCTGACCGTGACGGCGACGGCGTCGGTGAACGGCACGCAGGCCAGCCACAGCGAGGCGCTGACGGTCAGCGTGGCGGCGGTGGCCGACGCGCCCAGCCTGACTGTGGCGGCGGCCTCGGGCAGTGAGGATCAGGCCATCGCGTTGAGCATCAGCAGCGCGCTGGTGTCCCCGGCGGCGGGCGAGGTGCTCGGCGTGGTGATCGCCGGGGTGCCGGCGGGGGCGGTGCTGTCGGCGGGCCGCGACAACGGCGACGGGACCTGGACGCTGAGCGTGACCGACCTGTCGGGCTTGACGCTGACGCCGCCGGCCGAGTTCAGCGGCAGCCTCGGGCTGACCGTGACGGCGACGGCGTCGGTGAACGGCACGCAGGCCAGCCACAGCGAGGCGCTGACGGTCAACGTGGCGGCGGTGGCCGACGCGCCCAGCCTGACTGTGGCGGCGGCGAGCGGTGTGGAAGACCAAGCCATCGCGTTGACGATCAGCAGCGCGCTGGTGTCCCCGGCGGCGGGCGAGGTGCTCGGCGTGGTGATCGCCGGGGTGCCGGCGGGAGCGGTGCTGTCGGCGGGCAGCGACAACGGCGACGGGACCTGGACGCTGAGCGTGACCGACCTGTCGGGCTTGACGCTGACGCCGCCGGCCGAGTTCAGCGGCAGCCTCGGGCTGACCGTGACGGCGACGGCGTCGGTGAACGGCACG
>NZ_RZIJ01000076.1 GCF_003989665.1 Azospirillum doebereinerae
TTAGAGTTTCGAGCGTTTAATCTGATACGTACCCAGCGTGTCTGAGGTAGTTCCAGCATTCGTCGGGTGTGTAGAGGTCGCAAATGGAGCCGACAGCTTTCCACAGCTCTTCGATGGTGCGGGCACCGATGCGCCGGAGATGAGCCTTGAGTTTGGCAAAGGCCATCTCGATGGGATTGAGGTCGGGGCTGTAGGGTGGCAGGAAGAGGAACCAAGCGCCGCGCTCCTTGAGGATGGCCTTGGCCTTTTCGCTCTTATGGCTGGAGAGGTTGTCGAGGATGACGACGTCGCCCGGCCGCAGGGTCGGGGCGAGTTGGGTTTCGACATAGGTTTCGAAGAGCACCCGGTTCATCGCGCCTTTGATGATCCAGGGAGCGGTCAGCCCGTCACAGCGCAGGGCGGCGATGAAGGTCTGGGTGCCCCAATGGCCAAACGGCGCCTTGGCTTTGAACCGCTGGCCGCGCTTTGCCCGTCCGCGCAGCCGGGCCATCTTCGTGGTGGTCGCGGTTTCATCGAGGAACACCAGCCGATCCGGCACCTCACGCATCCGCGGCTGCCGGTGGCTGCGCCATGTCCGGCGGTCCTCCGCGACATCAGCGCGACCGGCCTCGGTCGCCACCAGTGTTTTTTTTGACGCTGTAGCCGCGGGCGATCAGGAAACGCGACAGCGAGGCGGGGTGGACCGTGACCCCGCGTTCGGCTTTCAGCTTGGCCGCCAGTTCGGGCATCGTGATGTCGCCCTGCTTCTCCACCCAGCCGATCAGGAGGTCGGCATGCGGTGCCAGCTTGCCGCCGCCCGGCGGCCGTCCCTGCCGCGCCGGTTCCAGCGAACCTGTCTCAGCCATCCGCTGAGCAAGGCGTATGCTCGTGCTCACGCTCACGTCGAACCGACGCGCCGCAGCCCGGCGTGACCCGCCTTGTTCGATCTCTCCGTAAATCCGAACCCGAAGGTCCGGCGAATAGCTCCGACCCATGATCCACCTCCAACTACGGTGAATCACGCCCACAAACCAAGCGCAAGCTCTCAGATTCGGATTTCAGGCGCGATGCTCTAA
>NZ_RZIJ01000077.1 GCF_003989665.1 Azospirillum doebereinerae
GGTGGAGCAGCCCGGTAGCTCGTCAGGCTCATAACCTGAAGGCCGCAGGTTCAAATCCTGCCCCCGCAACCAAATCAGCCAGCAATCCCAAGGGGTTGCTGGCTTTCTTGTTTCTGGTCTGTGTCCGTCTCAAAACCATGTCCGTGTGATGTCCGTAAATCGGATGTCGCCGGATGTCGCGTTTGCTCCGCTTTGGAGAACACCGGAACAGGCGGAACACCGGGAACATGGGGGCACCGCCCTATCGGCCCGCCGGCACCTTGCCCGCGTCGATCAGCATCCGTCCCCATGCCCGCCAGATCGGCAGAAGGTCCACGATGGCCGCCAGCGAGAGGGCAGGGGGACCAACTCCGACAGGGGTGCGGCCCCGCTTCCTCGCGGCCTTCACCTGCCGAAGCCGAACGCGGTCGATCTCCTCCCGCCAGCCGTCGGGACCCGCCGCGGCAACCGACTTCAGGAAGGCGGCCAGTTCGGCGTCGGCCATGACGACGGCTTTGTCGTGACGCGAGCACCAGCCCGATGGCTTGGCCCCCGACTCGTGGAACAGCCGCCGCATCGATCGGGCGATGTCGATGTCGCGACGGCGGGCAAGCCAGTCGCGGACGGCCGTCGCCGTGTCGGTGGTCGCGGTCATACCGAAGGCCCTCCGTAACGGTAGCCGGGATCGGTGTCGTTGGCGACCTTCGCCGCCGCCGTCGGCATCCCCAACGTCCGCTTCAGGTGCTCGGGCATCGGCTCGGCGGGAGCCTGTCGCTCGGGCACGCCGCAGGCGGCGACGGGAACGGGATCGGCGACGTTGGCCGCCTCGCCGTCCATGGCGGCCTTCCAATCAGGATGGCGGGAGAGGCACCAGTCGGCGGCCTTCTGTGCGTCCGAACTGGCTCTGAAGATTTCCCGCTTGTCGCCCTTCAGCACCTCGATCGTAAGCGTCTGCCGAACGCCGCCTTGTTGGGGGTGAGGAAGTAGGTGAAGAGCGGGTCTACGGAGGCTCCATTGGA
>NZ_RZIJ01000078.1 GCF_003989665.1 Azospirillum doebereinerae
GCGAAGGCCGGGTGGACGACGGCGCCGTCGCGGGTCAGCGCGATGGCCTTGACGATCTCGTCGTCCCAGTTGACGGTGACGCCCTTGTCCTTGTCGTGCAGGACTGTCAGCAGGGCCAGCAGGTTCTTGGCGTAGAGCAGCGAGGCGGATTCGGCGATGCGGCTCGGGTAGTTGGCGTGGCCGACGATCTTGACGCCGTTGGCCGTCACCACCGTCTCGCCCAGCTTGGAGCCCTCGACGTTGCCGCCCTGCTCCACCGCCAGATCGATCAGCACCGAACCCGGCTTCATCGACGCCACATGCTCGGCCGTCACCAGGATCGGCGCCTTGCGGCCGGGGATCAGCGCGGTGGTGATGACGAGGTCCTGCTTCTTGATGTGCTCGGCGACCAAGGCGGCCTGCTGGCGCTTGTAGTCGTCGGACATCTCCTTGGCGTAGCCGCCGGCGGTTTCCGCTTGGCGGAACTCGTCGTTCTCGACGGCGACGAAGCTGCCGCCCAGCGACTGGACCTGCTCCTTGACCGCCGGGCGCACGTCGGTGGCCGAGACGATGGCGCCCAGCCGCTTGGCCGTGGCGATGGCCTGGAGACCGGCGACGCCGACGCCCATGATGAAGGCGCGCGCGGGCGGCACGGTGCCGGCGGCGGTCATCATCATCGGGAAGGCGCGGCCGTATTCCGAAGCCGCATCGACCACCGCCTTGTAGCCGGCGAGGTTGGCCTGGGACGACAGCACGTCCATGACCTGGGCGCGGGTGATGCGCGGCATGAACTCCATGGCGAAGGCGTTGACGCCGGCCTCGGCGTAGGCCTTCAC
>NZ_RZIJ01000079.1 GCF_003989665.1 Azospirillum doebereinerae
CGGCTGGAGATGGCGCTGCACGACCGCGACGTGCTGCGCACCATGGCCTGCGGCATCGCCGGCCTCAGCGTCGTGGCCGACAGCCTGTCGGCGATGAAGCACGCCACGGTCCACGTGATCCGCGACGCGCGTGGGCTGGCCACCGATTTCCGGATCGAGGGCGAGTATCCGGCCTTCGGGAACAACGACGCGCGGGTCGACGACATCGCGGTGTGGCTGGTCGAGACCTTCATGACCGCTTTGCGCAAGCAGAAGGCCTACCGCAACGCGGTGCCGACGCAGTCGGTGCTGACGATCACGTCGAACGTGGTCTACGGCAAGAAGACCGGCAACACGCCGGACGGCCGCAAGGCCGGCCAGCCCTTCGCGCCGGGCGCCAACCCGATGCACGGGCGGGACCGCAAGGGCGCCATCGCCTCGATGGCCTCGGTCGCCAAGCTGCCCTACGCCCACGCCCAGGACGGCATCAGCTACACCTTCACCATCGTCCCCGGCGCGCTCGGCCGGACCGAGGACGAGCGGGTGGACAATCTGGTCGGCATGCTGGACGGCTACGTCGCGCAGGGCGGCCACCACATCAACGTCAACGTCTTCGACCGCGACACCCTGCTGCACGCGATGGACCATCCGGAGCTGTACCCGCAGCTCACCATCCGGGTGTCGGGCTACGCGGTGAACTTCATCAAGCTGACGCGCGAGCAGCAGCTCGACGTCATCAGCCGCACGTTCCA
>NZ_RZIJ01000008.1 GCF_003989665.1 Azospirillum doebereinerae
TCGGTGCGGAAGTCCTCGCGGCGGTCGGACCAGCGGATGCCGCCGCGCGCGACCTTGCCGCCGCGCAGGTGGACGCCTTCCATGCGGGGAGAATAGACGAAGACCTCGACCCAGGGGCGGGGCAGGGGAAGCTCGTCGATGGCGCCGCTGTCGAGCTTGAGGGAGAGGTAGGGCTTGGGCTGTCCGTCGGGTGCGGTCTGGTAGGCGTTGGTGCGCAGGGTGGCGCGGACCAGCGTGACGAAGCGGCGCAGGATGCGGTCGTCGTCGAGGTTGGTGACGGCGTCGAGCGCGGTGTCGATGGCGTCGAGGATCGGGGCCTCGTCGCTGCGGTGCCTGGGGTCGAAGCGGGCGGCGAAGAGACGGGCGATCAGGCGGGCGATCTGCGGGTGGGCGGCCAGCGTGGCCTCGACGGTGTCCTGGGCGTAGGCGAAGCGGGCCTGCTTGAGGAACTTGGCGTAGGCGCGCAGCACGGTGACCTCGCGCCCCGACAGCCCGGCGCGCAGGATCAGCCGGTTGAACCCGTCATCCTCCATCCGCCCGTCCCACACGGCGGCGAAGCCGTCCTGGAAATGGCGCTTGGCGTCGCTCGCGTCGGCGGGCCAGGGCGTGGCGCTGCGGGTGGTGAAGTCGTGGATCCACACGGGCTCCTTGCCGCCGGCCGGGGTGACCGCGAAGGGCTCCTCGGTGATGACGCGGAGATCCATGTGCTCCAGCATCGGCAGCGTGTCGGACAGGGCGACCGGGCGGCCGACGTGGTGGATGGTGACGTGGCGCTCGTCCTCCTCCGCCTCCAGCGCGCGGCCGAGCGTGATGGCGAAGCCGTCTCCCGCCAGCGCCTGCTCGATCCGGGCGATGTCGAACACGGCCTGGACGGCGCTGTGGCTGTCGCGGTAGCCGACCGGGAAGGCCTCGGCGTAGCGGGCGGCGAGCGCCAGCCCGCGCTCCTCGCCGCAGGACTCGATCAGGGCGTCGCGCAGCCGGTCGCCCCAGCCGCGCGCGGCCTGGACGAGGCGCTGCTCCACGGCGTCCACGTCCACGGTGGGAAGCCCGCCGGGTCCGGCCTGGACGATGACGTGCAGGCGCGCCAGCGCGCCGTCGCCCATCTGGGTGTAGAAGGCGGTGCAGGTTCCGGCGAAGGCCTCCTCCAGGATGGACTGGATTTTTCGGCGCAGATCGGTGTCGAAACGGTCGCGCGGAACGAAGATCAGACCGGACACGAAACGTTCGAAGGGGTCGCGGCGGACGAACAGGGCCAGACGCTGGCGCTCCTGCAGGTGCAGGATGCCGAGGGCGGTGTCGTGCAACTCCGCCGGCTGGATCTGGAACAGCTCGTCGCGCGGGTAGGTCTCCAGGATGTTGAGCAGAGCCTTGCCGTCATGGCCCTGCGGGTCGAAGCCGGCGCGGGCGGCCACGTCGGCGACCTTGCGGCGCAGGATCGGGATCTCGCGCGGGCTGCTGTTGTAGGCGGATGCCGTGAACAGCCCAACCACCAGCCGCTCCCCGGCGATGCGCCCCTCGGCGTCGAAGCGCTTGATCAGCACGGCGTCCAGCGCCACCGGGCGGTGGACGGTGGAGGGGCGGCTCGACTTGGTGACCAGCAGCGGGCGCGGCTGGTGCAGGAACTCCCGCACCTCGGGCGCGAGGCTGGCGGAATGGCGCAGCCCGTCGAAGACGATGACCGCGTCGTCGCGCAGGATGCCGAGGCCGCTGCCCTCGATCAACTCCAGCGACGGTTCGTCGCCCGCCACGATCCGGTAATCGCGGGAGCCAAGATAGGTGAAGTGGTCCTCGTTCATCCAGGCGAGGAAGGCGGTTGCTTCGTCGGCTCCGTCGTCGGGCAGGACGTTGCGCGCGGCGCGGGTCAGTTCGGCCGATTCAGCGACGCGGGCGCCGATGGTGCGCCAATCCTCCACCGCCGCCCGCACGTCGGCCAGCACCGTTTCGAGTCCGGTCCGGATGCGCTCCAGCGCCGCCGGATCGCCGACCGGATTGACCTGGACGTGCATCAGCGATTCCGGCCGCGCGCCGATGGGTGCGTCCGCGCCCGGCTCGTACAGGCTGGTCAGCTCGCCCGAAGCGTCGCGCAGCACCGGCAGCACCGGATGGATCACCAGATGGACGGTCAGCCCCTGGCGGTGCAGCTCCGCCGTCACCGAATCGACCAGGAAGGGCATGTCGTCGTTGACGATCTCCACCACCGTCCGCCGGGCGTGCCAGCCGTCCTGCTCGACGCGCGGGGTGTAGACCCGCAGGGCGGGCTGCCCAGGCTGGCGGCGGCGCGCCGTCTGCCACATGGCGAGCGCGGCGCCGTAGAGCTGCTCGTCCGGGGTGCGCACGAGGTCGTCGGGGGGGACGTTGGCGTAGAACTGGTGGACGAACCACTCGACGGTCGACGCGCCGTTGCGCTCGATCCGCTCGTGGACGAGGCCGGCCACCCGGTCCAGCGCGTCGTCGATGCGCCGCCGCACCGGATCCTGTTCCGCCGTTGGGGATTCCATCACCGGGTCTTCCATCGTCTGAGCGTTCCGCGTCATCGTTCGACTTCCAGCCATAGCCTCGTGCGTGCCGCGCCCGACGTCGGACCGGCGCGTGACTATCCGCCCGGCGAATGAATGGAAATATGGCCTCTTTTGAACAGACCGTCAGCAATTGTGCATGGCTGTGGACGGCGGCGCCCTATTGAAACACCGGTGCGTAGAGCAGCCCGCCCTGGGTCCAGGGCTTGTTCGGTCCGCGCTCCATCTGGAACGGGGAGCGGGCGCCCAGGTTGCGCTCGAAGATCTCGCCGTAATTGCCGACCTGCGCGATGGCCTGATAGGCCCAGTCCGGCCGCAGCCCCACCTTGCGCGCCGCGTCCGGCAGGCCGTCGAGCAGGCGTTGAACCTCGCTGCCGCCGGTGATGCGCAGGAAACCGGCGTTCTCGCCGGTCACGCCCGCGTCGTCGGCCAGGATCAGCGCGAACATGGTCCAGCGCACCACCGCCAGCCACATCCGGTCGGTGTTGGCGGCCAGCGGCGCGATGGGCTCGCGCGAGGGCACCGGCGGCTCGGCGATGACGATGGCGTCGGCCGGCGCGTCGAGCGTGCGCAGCGCGGCGGTCAGCAGCGCCCGGTCGGTCGCCAGCGCCGTGCATTCCCGCCCGATGAACGCCTGCAAGGCGTCCGGCCAGGTCGGGAGGGGCCGCAGCGTCCACGGCTTCTCCCCGCGCGCCAGATAGGATTCCAGCGCCCAATGCGAGGTGGTTGCCGCCGGCACGCAGATGGTCGCCTCGCCGGACTGCAACGGGGAGCGCCCGTCCGGCAGCCGCCACGCGGCGATGCCCTGCTCGTCGTGGAAGACCGGCGGGCCGAAGTCGATGGGCAGCGTCGCGTCGCGCGTCAGTGTCCACGAGGTCTGGGCGAAGGACACGTCGACCTCGCCGGCGGCGACGGCGGCGAACTCCTGCGGCTTGGACAGGCGGCGGATCTCCACCGCGTCGGCCTTGCCCAGCACGGCGGCGGCGAGCGCCCGGCAGAGATCGACCATGAAGCCGACCGGCCGTCCGGAATCGTCGTTGGCGGCGAAGCCGGGGTTGAAGGACACGCCGCAGCGCACCACCCCGCGCCGCTCGATCTCGGCCAGCACGGGGGCGGTGTCGGGCGGGCGCGGAGCCGCGTTCTCGGCGGCGCGCGCCGGCACCGCCCACAGCGCGGCCAGCAGGCCGAGCGCGGTCAACAAACGGTGCAAGCCCATCCTTCTCCCCTTATCCGACGGCGGCGCCATGATACTCTGCCGGCACGGCCGCGCGAAAGGCGGCGCTTGGCGAAAGACGGAACCGGCATGGCGGGCGTGGTCAGGATCGGCCTCTTCAGGATCGGTGTCGGCGCCCGGCTGTACGGCGCGCTGGCCTTCAACGGGCTGGTCGCCCTGCTCATCGGGCTCGGCGCCTACGTCGCCTTCGACGGGCTGCACGCCGGCATCACCAGGGTCACGTCCGAACAGTTCCCCGCCGTCGTCGCCGCCGCCAAGCTGGAGCGCCAGCACCAGCGGATCATGCGCAGCCTGGAACAACTGGCCTTGTCGAACGACAATTTCGGCCGGGAAACGATCAACCAGGGGCTGTCCGACCAGCTTGGCGGCTACGACCGCCTGCTGGCCGAGCTGGAATCCGGCGACAGCCGACCGGCCCAGCGCATCGGCGGGCTGAAGCAGCAGCGCGACGAGATCCTGCGGCTGCGCGAGGCCATCGACCGGGGCGTCGCCGCCCGGATCGCCGCCCGCCGCGCCCTGACCGAGCGCGACCGCGACGTGAAGCGGGTGGCCGACGCGCTGGCCGACCCGGCCCTGCGCGGGCAGGAGGACCTCGCGGTCCAGCGCTGGCTGGCCAAGGCGGAGCGGCTGCTGTTCCTGACCGCGTCGGTCCACCAGACGGAGAACAGCTTCGGCCTGTCGCGGCTGGGCGACGGAGCCGTGGCGCAGCTGGCGGCGCTGGCCGGCGACCGATCGGCGTTGCCGGAGGAACTGCGCCCGCGCGTCGCCCAACTGACCGAGGGCATGCGCGCGGTGGTCGAAGGCGACCGCTCCGTCTTCCGCCAGCGTCAGGCCGAGTTGCAGGCGTCGGAGGCGCTGACCGGGCTGGTCGACCGCGCCAACCAGGTGTCGCTGGTCAACACCGGGCTGAACACCGGCATCTTCGTCGAGCAGACCCGCGCGGCGGAGGACAGCCGCCGGCAGATCATCGAGGTCTCCACCACCTACACCCGGCTGTTCTTCGCCTCGGTCGGCGTCGTGCTGGTCGGCATGGTCCTCAGCGTCGCCTATGTCCGCCGCAAGGTGCTGGCCCGGCTGTGGGCGGTCAGCGAGGCGATCCGCGACCGCACCGAGGGCGGGGCCGCCGACATCCCGGTCACCGGCACCGACGAGATCGGCGAGTTGGCCCGCGCGTTGCGCTTCTACATCCACGAGACCGGGGTCAAGAGCGAGGCGCTGCGCCGCAACGAGCAATGGCTGCGCACGGTGCTGGAGGCGGCGCCGGTGCCGCTGGTGATCTCCGGCCGCGACGACGGGCAGATCCGCTTCGTCAACCGCCGCGCCGCCGACCTGTTCGGCGTGGCGGAGGCGGCGATCCTGCTCGGCCGTCCGGCGTCGAGCGTCTGGGCGGCGCCGGACGTGCGCGAGGACTTCGTCCGCGACGTGTTCGCCACCGGCTTGGCGCTGGACGTCGAGACGGAGCTGGTCACCGAGTCCGGCGGCACCATCTGGGGCCTGCTGTCGGGCATCGCCTTCGAGTTCCAGGGCGAGGAGGTGCTGCTGAGTTCCGTCGTCGACATCACCCGCCGCCGCGAGGCGGAGGAGATGCTGCGGCGGACCCGCGCCTTCCTCGACGCGGTGATCGACAACGTGCCGAGCGTGCTCTACGTGCTCGATGGCGACACGGGCCGCGTCGTGCTGTGGAACCGCGCGGCGGAGGAGGCCTTCGGCACCGGCCGCGCCGCCATCCAGGACCGCGCGCTGCCGGACGCGCTGGGCGAGGAGACCGGGCGCGCGCTGGCCGGCGGGACGGCGGGGGCGCTGCGCTCGCTGGGGCTGGAGGAGCTGGTGCTGGCCCGCAATGGGGAAACGGGCAAGGGGGAAACGGCGGTCTACGCGCTCCAGCGCCACCCCTTCGAATGGTCGGGCGACGGGCGCTGCCACATCATCTGCATCGCCAACGACATCACCGCGTCCCGCCGGGCGCGCGAGGAGCTGCGGCAGGCCAAGGAGCGCGCCGAGCGCGCCGACGCCGCCAAGACCGAATTCCTCGCCACCGTCAGCCACGAGATGCGCACCCCGCTGAACGGCATCCTCGGCCTGTGCCGGCTGCTGCTGACCGGGCGGCTGGAGCCGGGGGAGCGGCGCTACGCCGTGTCGATCATGCGTTGCGGCCACGGGCTGCTCGATCAGGTCAACGACATCCTGGATCTGCGCAAGATCGAGGACGGCAAGCTCGACCTCGACCCCGGCCCCTGCGCCCTGCTGCCGGTGCTGGAGGAGGTGGTGGCGACGGTCGAGAGCCTCGCCAGCGAGAAGGGCATCGCGCTCGACCTCGACATCGCGGCGGACGTGCCGGAGCTGATCGTGGTGGACCGCCAGCGGTTGCGGCAGATCCTGGTCAACCTCGTCGGCAACGCGGTGAAGTTCACCGAGCGCGGCGGGGTGGATCTGCGGGTCGGGCTGGCGCGGGAGGACGAGGGAGAACGGCTGACCGTCAGCGTCCGCGACACCGGCATCGGCGTGCCGCCCGACCGCCGCGCCGCCATCTTCGAGAAGCTGGAGCAGGCCGACCCCACCATCGCCCGGCGCTTCGGCGGCAGCGGGCTGGGGCTCGCCATCGTGCGGCACCTGCTGGACGCCATGCAAGGCACCATCGCGGTGGACAGCGCGGTCGGTCTGGGCAGCATCTTCACCGTCACCATCCCGCTGGAGCGGGTCGCGGCCGTCGCCCTGCCGGAGGCGCCGGGCCGGCTGCTGCCGATCCACCGGGTGCGCTCCCTGGCGCTGCTGCTGGTGGAGGACGACGCCATCAACCGCGAGGTGGCGCTGGGTCTGCTGTCCGACGCCGGGCACCGGGTGACCGTCGCCGAGACGGGGGAGAAGGCGCTGGCGCTGGCGGCGCAGCGGCGCTTCGACGCGGTGCTGCTCGACATCCGCCTGCCCGACATCGACGGGCCGGAGGTGGCGCGCCGCATCCGCGCCCTGCCGGACGACGACCGCGCGGCGGTGCCCATCGTCGCGGTGACGGCGAACGTCTTCGCCGCCGACCGCGCGCGCTACCTCGCCGCCGGGATCGACACGGTGATCGAGAAGCCGATCTTCCCGGAGCGGCTGATGCACCTGCTGTCCAACAGCGTGCCGATGCGCCCGGAGCCGGCCGCCGAGCCCCGGCCGGTGGCGGCGGTTCCAAGGGAGGCGACGGTGAACGAGGAGATCCTCGACCGCTACGTCCGCTCGCTGGGGGCCAAGCGCTTCGCGACCATCCGTGGGCTGCTGCTGGAGGCGGCGGCGGACGGGCTGCCGCGTCTGGCGGCACCCGAGACCGCGGACGCCGACCTGGAGGACATCGCCCACCGGCTGTCCGGTGCCGCGAGCCATTTCGGGTTGACGGCCTTCGTCGGGCTGATGCGCGCGGTGGAGGACGGCGTCCGCGAAGGGCGCCGCGACGAGGCGCAGGCCTTGGCCGCCACGGCGGCCGAGGCGTTCACGCGCGGCGTCGCGGCGATGGACGCGCTGTGCGGCGCGATGGCGGGGTGAGCGCCCCTTGGGCGGGGAGGGGAGGGTGAGCGGCCCGAGGGCGGACCATACCCCGGCTCTCCTTACGAAATCCCGTATTCCTGGAGCTTGTAGAGCAGTGACCGCCGGCTGATGCCGAGATCCTGCGCGGTGCGCATGCGGTTGCCGCCGTTGCGCGCCAGGGTTTCCGCGACGACGCGGGCTTCGAAGCGGCTGACCTGGTCGCGCAGGGGCGTGCCGCCCGCGACGGGGGGGTGGTCCGGCTCGGGCGACGGGCCAAGGGACGGCTCGGCGGGATCGTCGCCCCGGCAGGCGAGCTGTTCGGGCAGATCCTCGCAGAAGATCAACGGACCGGTGCTCATCACCACCGCGCGCTCGACGGCGTTCGACAGTTCGCGGATGTTGCCGGGCCAGCCGTGCGCCATCAGGCAGGCCATCGCCTGGTCGTCGAAGCCGGTGACGTCGATCCGGTTCTCCGCCGCGAAGCGTTGCAGGAAATGGCTCGCCAGCAGCCGGATGTCCTCGGGCCGTTCGCGCAGCGGCACCGTGCGCAGGGTGACGACGTTGAGCCGGAAATACAAATCCTGGCGGAACTGGCCCTGGCGGACCATCTCCTCCAGGTTCTTGTTGGTCGCCACGATGACGCGGGTGTCGATCCGCACCAGATCGGTGCCGCCGACCCGCTCGAACTCGCGCTCCTGCAACACGCGCAGCAGCTTGACCTGCAAACTCGCGGAGATGTCGCCGATCTCGTCCAGGAACAGGGTGCCGTGCTCGGCCTGCTCGAAGCGGCCCCGGCGGCGGGCGGCGGCGCCGGTGAAGGCGCCCTTCTCGTGGCCGAAGAACTCGCTCTCCAGCAGCCCTTCCGGCACGGCGGCGCAGTTCACCTTCACGAAGGGGCCGGCGCTGCGCGGGCTGTTGTAGTGGATGGCCGCCGCCACCAGCTCCTTGCCGGTGCCGCTCTCGCCGGTGACCAGCACGGTGGCGGTGCTCTTGGCGACCTTGGCGATGGTCTGCAACAGCTCGGCCATGCGTGGGCTGGCGGTGAGGATGCGGTCGGTGCGGTAGCTGGCCGACAGCTCGCGGTGCAGGACGGCGATGTCGTCGCGCAGGCTGCGCATCTGCAACGCCCGCCCGACCAGCAGCAGCAGCTCGGCGATGTCGAAGGGCTTGATGATGTAGTCGAAGGCCCCGTCCTTGATCGCCTGGACCGCCGTTTCGACTTCGGCGTAGGCGGTCATCAGGATGACGGCGGTGGCGCGGTCGATCTTGCGCATCTCGGCCAGCGCCTGGAGCCCGGTCATGCGCGGCATGCGGATGTCCATCAGCACCAGCGCCGGCCGCTGCGCGGCGAAGGCGGCGACCGCCTCCACCCCGTCGGCGGCGGTGGTCACGGCGAAGCCCTCGCGCGACAGCACGGCTGCCAGCATCTGGCGGATCGCCTCGTCGTCGTCCACGACCAGGGCGGTGGGAAAGGGAGGGGTCATGACGATTCCGACAGGCTGTGGACGAAGGGAAGCCGCAGGGTCACCGTGGTCCCGGCGCCGGGCGTGCTGGCGACGGTGATGGTCCCGTTGTGAGCATCGACGATCCGGTGGACCATCGCCAGCCCCAAGCCGGTGCCGTTGAGCTTGGTGGAGAAGAAGGGGTCGAACACCTTGTCCAGATTCTCGGGCTCGATCCCGGCGCCGTCGTCCGCCACCACGACGACCGCCTCGCGCCCGTCCTCGTCGTCGGTGGCGATGCGGATGGTTCCGGTCTCGGCGATCGCCTGGGTGGCGTTGATGATGAGGTTGAGGACCACCTGCTTCAGCGCCTCGCCGTCGGCCTCGACCAGCGGCAGGCCGGGCGCCAGTTCCAGGACCACCTGCGCGTTCGACTTGCGCCCGGCGAGCAGCGAGACCTCGCGGATCAGGTCGTTGATCTGCACCGGCCGGATCGAGGGCGGGCGCGGGCGCCCGAACTCCAGAAGCTCGGTGACCAGCCGGTTCAGGCTGTCCACCTGACGCACGATCAGGGGGGCGTAGCGCTGCCACTCCGTCACGTCGTCGGAGCTTCCCAGGAACTGCATGAAGCCGCGGATCGAGGTCAGCGGGTTGCGCACCTCGTGGGCGATGCCGGCCACCAGCTCGCCCAGCGCGGCCAAGCGGTCGGCGCGCATGATCTGCGTCCGCAGGCGGCGTTGCTCGGTCAGATCCTTGAGGACGACCACCGCCCCGATGGTCTGGTCCCGGCTGTCGCGCAGCAGGCTGCTGCTGACCGCGACGTGCAGGGTCTGCCGCGTCGTCGGCAGGTCGAGCGGCACGCCGATGTGCTCCTGCCCCGTCTCCAGGGTGTCGAGCAGGGCGCTGGCGAATCGCCCGTCCGGCTTGAACAGCGCGCCGTAGGGCTGGCCGAGGACCTCCGCCGCCGTCCAGCCGGTCATCTGCTCCGCCGCCGGGTTGAGCGCGGTGACCCGGCCCTCGCGGTCCACCGCGACCACGCCGTCGGCGATGCTGTGCAGGATGTTCTCGGTCAGCGTGCGGGCGTCGAGCAGGGCGCGCGCCATGCCGTTGACCTCGACGGCGATCTCGCCGACCTCGCCCGGCGGCGGGCGCAGGGCGTGGCGCAGATCGGTCCGCATGCGGGCCAGCCCCCGGATGATCCCCTGGATGTCGCGGTCCAGCCGGCGCGACATCACCAGCGTCAGCAGCAGCCCCAGCAGGATCCCCCCGGCGCTGACCGCCAGCACGGCGCGGTCCATCGCGGCGGCCTGACGCTCCACGTCGTCGGACAGCTCGTTGGCCCAGATGTAGCCGATCACCGCGCCGTCCCGCGTGACCGGCCACATCGCGTTCAGGATCAGGCCGCGCACCTGCGGCCCGGTCTCCAACGCCTTTTCTCCGCTGTCCAGCACCGTCCAGCCGGGATGGTCGGGCGGGATGGTCGTCCCCACGGTGCCGCTGTACTGGCGGCTCGGCCCGTAGGTGACGATGGCGTTCAGCGCCTTGCTGTAATAGCCGACGCCGACGCCGGGGTTGGCCTCGGCGACCAGATCGGTGAAGGGGGTGAGCGCCGCCGACAGCCGCCCGATCGCCGCCTCCCGGTTCGCGGGCGGCGCGCCCTCCGCGCCGGCCAGCCACGGGTCGAAGCCGGCGCCGAGATGGGCGTCGAGGATCCGGGTCAGGCCGAACAGCTTCTCCCCCTTCTCCCGCAGCAGCGCGTGGCGGCCCTCGTGCTCCAGCAGGTAGCCGGCGACGGAGATCGGCACCGACACCACGGCCAGCGAGATCAGGAACAGCCGGCCCCGCAGGGTGCTGGGCAGGCAGCCGCGAAGCCACGGGAGGAGACGCACGGGATCGGAACTCCGGCAAGGCGGCGGGTGGCGGGAGCGGACGGGCGCGGCCGTTCCTGGACAGTGGTGTACAGCCGCGATGCCGGAACCGGAACCCCGCCCGAACGGCCAGACGCATAGACCGATCCGGACATGGAGCGATCCGGAGATCGATCCGGACTAGGGATAACCTCCGATTGCCCTGCCCTTCGCCCCGATTGACCTTTCGTGGTTTCCTGCGCCAAGCTTGCCCTCGGCCCCGGCTTGGGGCATGGCGATGGGGGGGACGGGGCATGGCCCGCTACACGGGCGTTTACGGATTTCCGGAATCGGCGCAGGCGGCCCAAGGATTGGCCGACGCGCTCGGCATTCCCTGCCACATCGCGGAGCTGCACCGCTTCCCCGACGGCGAGAGCCTCGTCCGGCTGCCGCAGCCGGTGGAGCGCGCCATCGTCTACCGCTCGCTCGACCAGCCCAACGACAAGCTGGTGGAGCTGACGTTGGCCGCCTCCGTCCTGCGCCGCCAGGGCGCGACGGAGCTGTGCCTCGTGGCGCCCTACATGGCCTACATGCGCCAGGACGCGGTCTTCAAACCGGGCGAGCCGGTCAGCCAGACGGTGATCGGCGACTGGCTGGGCCGCTGCTTCGACCGCTTCGTCTGCGTCGAGCCGCATCTCCACCGCACCCATTCGCTGGACGAGGTGTTCGTCGGCCGCCCGTCGCGCGCGCTGACCGGAGCGGGGCCCATCGTCGAGCGGCTGCGCGCCGACGGCGTGCCCGCCGACACCGTCGTCATCGGCCCCGACGAGGAGGCCGCCCCGCTGGTCGAGGCCGTCGCCGGGCCGCTCGGCCTGACCGGGATCGTCGGGCGCAAGGAGCGGCGCGGCGACCGCGACGTGACGGTGGCGCTGCCCTTCGACGCGCCGCTGGCCGGGCGCCCGGCGGTGATCGTGGACGACGTGATCAGCTCCGGCGAGACGATCTTCTCCTGCGCGCGGGCGGCGCGCGGCCTGGGCGCCGCGTCGCTGCGGGTGTTCGGCGTCCACGCCCTGTTCGGCGAGGCCATCGCCGCCCGTTTCGAGGCCGAGGGGCTGGGCCGGCCGCTGTCGGGCGACGGCGTGCCCCACCCGACCAACGCCCTGCCGTTGGCCGGGATGATCGCCGACGCCATCCGCTCCTTCGAGCGGGAGTAGCGGCGGGGCCGCGCCGCGCTTCCGGTCGTCGTCGCCTACCCCCGCAGGAAGGCGTCGTAAACGCCCAGCGTCTCGGTCACCGCCGCCTCCGTCTGGCCGGGGTACCAGACGGTGGCGGGGGTGCCGGTCACCACGGTGCCGGCGGGCGCGATGCGCTTGGCCTCCACCAGCCCCTCGACCAGCATGTCGGCGGGGCCGGCGCAGATCAGGGCCGGGCGGGTGAGCCGGGGCAGGCGGGCGCGGGTGTCGTATTCGAAGGCCGCGCGGTAGGAGCGGTCGTAATGGAGCCCGCTCTTCAGCAGCCCCAGCACCCAGTCGTGCAGAATCTCCGGCTCCGGCACGCCGAGCGAGCGGCCGGCGGCGCGCTCCTGTCGATACCACGGCCAGAACAGGAACATGTCGCGCCGCATGTTCCAGGCTTGCAGCAGGTGCAGCCCCCAGCGGTCGGGCACCAGCGGCGGGAAGTAGTTCTCCAGGATGTCGGCGCTGAAGCTCGGCGGCAGCAGCACCGGCGCTTCGAGCACGACGCGGCCGACCCGCTCGGGGTGGCGGACCGTCAACTCCAGCGCCACCAGCGCGCCGGTGTGCGTGCCCCACAGGTCGAAGCTCTCCAGCCCCAGCGCGTCGGCCACCGCCAGCGCGTCGTCGGCGAGCGCGCCGATGTCCACCGCCCGCTCCGGCTTGTCGGAATCGCCGTTGCCGAGATAGTCCGGCGCGATCACCTCCCAATCCTTCGCCAACCCCCGGATCAGCGGCAGCAGCGGCGCCGACGACCCCGGCGCGGATTGGAAGGCGAGCAGCGGCCGTCCGCCCGTCCCGCAGCGGCGCAGATGCACCCGGCCCTTGGGCGTGTCGACGTAATCGTGCCAGACCAGGGCCGGGTCGGCGAAGGGCCGGGCCGGCGGCACCGGGCCGCTTGCCGGCAGGCTCGCGGCCAGAGCGGCGAGCCGGGCCGGAAGATCGTCCGGGGTCGTCCGCGTCGCGCCGTCCCCGGCGCTCGGCATCGCCCCGGCGCACAACGCCCACAGCGCCTCGTAGCGGTGCGGGGCCACGGCGGCGGCGATGACCGTGGCGGCGAGATCCGCCGCGTCCGGCAGCGGATCGCCGTTCAACGCCGGCAGGCGGGGGTCGCGCGGCTCCAGGATGTGGGCGTCGCGGATGTGCGCGGACAGCACGGCGAGGTGGGTGCCGTCGGGGCGCGGCGCCAGCGCGGCCGGGCGCAGGCCGCGCGCGGCCCAGCCCTCGGCCGCGTCGGCGTTGGCGAGCAGGATCGCCTCCGGCGGCGTGGCGAGGGCCTTGCCGAGCGCGACCGCCAGCGGGGCGGCGAGGTCGAGGGCCAGCACGGCGCAGGCGCCGATCCCGATGGATCGCGCCGCCGTGGCGATCCGCGCCGCCAGCGCGCCGATGTCGTCCTCCGGTGTCCAGGCGTGCGCGGAGCCGCCGATCCCCGGCAGCTCGATCACCTTCACCGTCCAGCCCGGCAGGCGCGCGGCCAGGGTTTCGGCGCAGACGGAGGCCGCCGTGATCAGGCCGGGCAGCACCAGCAGATCGGGGCCGCTGCCGCCCCGCCACAGGCGCAGCTGCCCGGCTTCGGTGGTGACGTAATGAGGTTTCGGCATGGTCGTCCTCCCCTGGTTGGCCGGCGCGGCGGCCCGCCACTGTTGCGGCGGCGGATTGTGCCATTGTTTGACACTCAGTTCACAGGATGACATAATTTTGGAAATCACGACAAGCGCGACGCGGTGGCCCATCGATGGTGGCTCCGCTGGAGACGCTGCAAATTCACGAGGGAGACGAGCATGGCGTGGCCGGACGGTGAGGGCTTTCCCAAGCGGCGCGAGCTTCTTTTCGGCACGCGCCTCGTACCGTGCTACAGCGAACGGCCAAAGACGCTCGACGCGATGTTCCGCGCCGCCGTGGAGCGGGCGCCCGGCAACGAGGCGATGGTCGACGGCGCGCGCCGCTACAGCTACCGGGATCTCGACGCGCAGGTGACCAAGGCCGCCGCCGCGCTGGCCGCGCGCGGCGCCGTCCAGGGCGACCGTCTGGCGCTGGTGCTGTCCAACCGGGCCGAGTTCCTGATCGCGCTCTTGGCGGCGACGCGCATCGGCGTCGTCGCGGTCCCGGTCAGCGCGCGGGAGCAGAAGCCCGGCATCACCGGCATCCTCAACGATTGCGAAGCCAGGTTCCTGGTCCACGACGCCGAGCTGACGGACCGCATGCCGGACGCCGACGCGGTGCCGTCGCTGGCGCTCCGCCTGTCCGTGGGGGCCGCCGCCGGGGCCGCCGGCCGTTTCGAGGATCTGCTGGACGGACCGGACGCGGCTCTGCCCGCCGTCGCCTGGGGCGAGGAGGACACCGCCGTCATCCTCTACACCTCGGGCACCACCGGCAAGCCGAAGGGCGCGCTGCTGGCGCACGTCAACATCATCCACTCGGCGATGCATTTCGAGGAGTGCTGGCGGTTCCGCGACGGGGAGCGGGCGGTGCTGGCGGTTCCGGCCTCCCACGTCACCGGGCTGGTCGCCGTGGTGCTGGCGATGGTGCGGGTGGCCGGCTGCGTGATCCTGATGCCGGCCTTCGACGTGAACGGCTTCCTCGCCTTGGCCAGCCGGGAACGGATGACCAACACCGTGCTGGTGCCGGCGATGTACAACCTCGCCCTGCTGCGCGGCGATTTCACTAGGCACGATCTGTCGTCCTGGCGGATCGGCGGCTTCGGCGGCGCGCCGATGCCCGAGGCGACGGTGGAGGCGATGGCCGAGCGGCTGCCGGCCCTGCACCTGCTGAACGCCTACGGCTCGACCGAATGCGCGACGATCATCGCCGTCGTTCCGGTCGGCCACACGCGCGCCTGCCTCGACGCGGTGGGGATGTGCGTGCCCTGCGGCGACCTGCGCGTCGTCGACGAGGACGGGCGCGAATGCCCGCCGGGCGCCACCGGCGAGGTGTGGATCCGCGGACCGATGACCATCCGCGGCTATTGGAACCGCGAGGACGCCACACGCGACAGCTTCGTCGACGGCTATTGGCGTTCCGGCGACATCGGCTCGGTCGACGCGCAGGGTTATGTGCGTCTGTTCGACCGCAAGGGCGACGTCATCAACCGGGGCGGCTACAAGATCTACAGCGTGGAACTCGAGAACGCGCTGGCCCGCCACCCCGAGGTGGTCGAGGTCGCGGCGGTCGCCCATCCCGACCCGGTGATGGGCGAGAAGATCCACGTCTTCGTCATCGCCAAATCCGCCGCGCTGACGGCGGAGGACGTGAAGGCCTTCTGCCGCGCGGCGGTCGCCGAATACAAGGTGCCCGACCACGTGACGCTGCTGGAGGACGCGCTGCCGCGCAACGCCAACGGCAAGGTCACCAAGCGGGTCCTGCGCGACCGGGTCCTGAGCGGCGAACTTGGGGGCGGGCCGGCGCGCTGAGGCGGGCGGCCGTCAAAAGCGGACAGGCCGAGGAACGCGCGGTCGCCGCCGGGGTTTGGTCTCTGCACAAGAAAGCGGAGGCATGGTCATGCGGTGGCAAGGGGGACGCGAAAGCGAGAACGTCGAGGACCGGCGCGGCCAAGGTGGGCTTGGCGGCGGCGGGGGCTTCGGCGGTGGCCTGCCGGGGGGCGGCATCCGCATCGGCCGGGGCGGCTTGGGCGTCGGCGGGGTGATCGTTCTGGTCGTGGTGTCGCTGTTCCTGGGCATCGACCCCATGGAGGTCCTGAACGGCGGCGCGCCGACCACGCAGACCGGCTCCGTGCGCGAGGACGCGCCGCGCGGCTCGGCCGACGACGAGTTGAGCCGTTTCGTGTCGGTGGTGCTGGCCGACACGGAAGACACCTGGACCGGCCTGTTCCAGCAGATGGGCCGCCAATACCAGGACCCCAAGCTGGTGCTGTTCAACGGGGCGGTCAACTCCGGCTGCGGCAGCGCCGAGGCGGCGATGGGGCCGTTCTATTGCCCGCTGGACCGCAAGGTCTACATCGACCTCGGCTTCTACCGGGACCTGCGCGACCGCTTCAAGGCGCCGGGCGACTTCGCCCAGGCCTATGTCATCGCCCACGAGGTCGGGCACCACGTGCAGAACCTGCTGGGCATCTCCGATCAGGTCCAGGCGGCCCAGCAGCGCGCCGGCGGGCGGGCGGCGGCGAACGCGCTGTCGGTGCGGCTGGAGTTGCAGGCCGACTGCTTCGCCGGGCTGTGGGCCAACCACGCCAACCGCGACCGCAAGATCCTGGAGCCGGGCGACGTCGAGGAGGCGCTGACCGCCGCCAGCGCCATCGGCGACGACCGTCTGCAACGCCAGTCGCGCGGCGGCGTCTCCCCCGACAGCTTCACCCATGGCAGCTCCGAGCAGCGCGTCCGCTGGTTCCGCACCGGCTTGGAGAGCGGCGACCTGAAGCGGTGCGACACCTTCGCCGCCGACCGGCCATAAGCCCGTTCGGCCGGAACGGTCTCGAAGGCTCCGTCCTGCGTTCCAGGACACCCCAATGAAAAAAGGCGCCTCCCCTTGGGGAGGCGCCTTTTTCGGAGCGGAACCGATCAGTCCTCGGCGGGACGGTTGGCGGCGTGGTCGCGGAGCTGGTCGGTCTGGACGGTCTTGCTGTCCAGGCCGCGTTCGTCCGAATGCCGGGACTTGTCGCGGTTGGAGAGGACCATGTTCTCGCCGATCGCGCCCTCGGGAAGGTCGGTGGTGGCGCCGACCCCGGCGCCCTTGCCGTGGGCGCCCGGACCGATGTGCTTCTTGCTGGCGTTCGCCATGTCGGCATCCTTTTGCTGTTGAGGGGAAGGCTTACTCCTGGGTGCGCGGGGCGTCCGCGCCGGACTTGTCGGTGCCGGACTTGCGCGACCGCTCGCCGAGCGACACGGTGGTGTCCTCGTAGCGGAATTCCGGCATGGCCTTGACCTGGTCGTCGGTCAGCTGGCGGGCGACGACGCGCTCGCCGGTGGTGTCCAGCAGCGCGTAGTCGAGGGCGATCTGCTTGGCGCCGATGCCCAGCACGCCGCCCCGGTTGAGGATCACCGCCGTGGCGGCGCCCGACTGCGGGTCGAGGATGACGTCGGACACGTCGCCCAGCTTGTTGCCGTTCTCGCCGTAGATGTCGGTGCCGATCAGGTTGTTGAAACTGACCTTCTGCGGAGCCTGGGCGGCGTTCGCCAGCGTGCCATCGGGCAGGACGCTGCTCGTCTGCATGCCGTGCGTTCCCTCGTTCGGGGCGGTCGAGGCGACGGACGGCAGCAGGGTCTGCACGTGGTGCAGATGCTCCTGCAACGTGGGCAGGGTCTTCTGCGCGAACTGCTTCAGGTCGTTGTCCTGGCCTTCCTTGATCTGGGTGTCGAACAGGGCGACGGCGGTCCGGTGCGCGTCCAGCTGGCCCTGCACATAGGCGGAATCGAAGGCGGCGCCGGACAGCCCGCTCAACCGGTCGAGCTTCTGCTTGTGCTCGGCGTCGAGCGCCGTGGGCAGCGCGACCGACTTGGTCTTGGCCAGCGACTTCATGGTCTCGGCGGTCTTGCCGTGGTCGGTGACCATGCTGCGGCCGAGCGTCTTGACCTCGGCCTTCTGGCCCTTCTCGGTGGCCAGCTTGCCCGCCTGGATCTCGAACTGGTCGCTGATCGCGGCCTTCTCGACGAAGCCGCGGTCCTGCGCCGACAGTTGGCCCTGGCCTGGAGCGGCTTGACTGGGAGCGGCTTGACTGGGAGCGGCTTGACTGGGAGCGGCCTGGGTGGGCGTGGCCGGCGGGGCGGTCGGGTTCGGCTGCTGCGCCATGCCGATGGCGGGCGTCGCGAGCAGCACGACCGTCGCGGCGGTGAGCAGGAGCTGACGTTTCATGGTGGCTTCCCCTTGGCTTGAAGCTGGTGGACCGGTCCGGCGCACGCTGCCGCGCAGCGCCGATCATCCCTCTTCAACCCGTGGGAGGCTCCGGCGTTCCCTGGTAAGCCGGGTTCGCAAGGTGGAGTGCGGTTGCCCCGTCCCGAATCCCGCAATCGGCAAGGTGGTGGCGGCACCTGTGCAATATTCATTCTCACGATCAAAGGATGAGGCAAGGCACGTCATCCGATTCGTGCCGCGAAAGACCCAGAGCACCGAGTGGGTTTTTGGAAAACATCGGTATATCGCCGAAAGTTATATGACTTAACCTATGTTAAGGCGATTTTTCGTTGTGAGAATTGTTTATCCCCTTCCGCCGGCTTTCCGTTATTCTCCCGTTCCATCCGGTTCGCCGTTGTTCCGAAGCCCTGGCTTCCCGGACCGCAACGACGTTCAGGCCCAACGGAGAGCAGCGGCTGACCGTGACGACGACCGTTTCGAACGACACCACCTTCCATGATTCCGAAGCCTGCGCGCGGGAGCCGATCCACATCCCCGAAAGCGTCCAGCCACACGGGCATCTTCTGGTGTTCTCCGGCGCGGATCTGCGCCTGCTGAGAGCCAGCGCGCGGGCCGGCGAGGCGCTGGGCGTGGAGCTGGAGCGCGCGTTCGGGCAGACGGCGGATCGGCTCTTCGCGGGCGAGGTCGGGGCCGAGCTGTGCCGCGGGCTGGGCCAGGCGCCGGCGCGCGAACCGATCCAGCTGGGCGTCGCGCATCTTCCGACGGGCAGTTTCCAAACCATCGCGCACCGGTCGGGCGATGCGGTGGTGCTTGAGCTGGAGGGCGTGCCGTCCGAGGGCGCGCGGACCCTGGAAAGCCTTTACCCCGATTTGCGCAAGAGCATCCACAGCCTCCAGAGCGCCACCGACCTGGGCGGCCTGATGGCGCAGACGGCGGTGGCGGTGCGCGCGCTGACCGGCTTCGACCGGGTGATGGTCTACCAATTCGACGCGCAGTGGAACGGGACCGTCATCGCCGAGGACCGCAACGAGCGTCTCCCCTCCTACCTCGACCTGCGCTTTCCCGCTTCCGACATCCCGGAGCAGGCGCGGCGGCTCTACGCGCTGAACCGGCTGCGCCTGATCGCGGACGCGCGTTACGCCCCGGTGCCGATCCTGCCGCCGGTCGGCGAGGGGGGCGGGGAGGGGGAGGCGCCGCTCGATCTCGGCTTCGCGGTGCTGCGCAGCGTCTCGCCGGTGCACCGCGAATACATGCGGAACATGGGCACGGCGGCGTCCATGTCGATCTCGGTGATGGACGGCGACCGCCTGTGGGGGCTGATCTCCTGCCACCACGCCGGCCCGCGCCAGCCAGCCTTCTCGGTCCGCACGGCCTGCGACCTGCTGGGGCAGGTGCTGTCGATCAAGATGACCGCGCTCGACCGGGGCGACGCGGCGGAGCACCGCATCCGGCTGAAACGCATCGAGGCCCGGCTGCTCGCCCACATGGCGGCGGCCGAGCATTTCGTGACCGGGCTGGTCGAGGCTCATGACGATCTGCTGACGCTGGGCGACGCGGAGGGGGCCGCCATCCTCTTCGAGGACCGCTGCCATCGGATCGGCCGCACGCCGCCGGAAGCCATGATCCGTCGCATCGCCCGGCGTCTCAGCGAACGGGGCGAGGACGAGGTGTTCGCCACCGACTCCCTGGTTTCGCTCCTGCCGGAGGCGGAATCCTGCACGGACACCGCCAGCGGGCTGCTGGCGATCTCCATCTCGCAGCTTCATCCCAGCTACGTGTTCTGGTTCCGGCCCGAGGTGGTGCGGACCGTGAAATGGGGCGGCGATCCGCACAAACCCGCCGCTCCGGCCGGCGCGGCCCTGTCGCCGCGCCGCTCCTTCGAGACCTGGAAGGAGACGGTGCGGCTGCAGGCGATGCCCTGGCGCGCCGGGGAGATCGAGACCGCGCGCGATTTCCGCAACGCCATCGTCGGCATCGTGCTGCGCAAGGCGGAGGAGATGGCGGCGCTGAACGTCGAACTCCAGCGCAGCAACAGCGAACTGGCGGCCTTCTCCTATTCCGTGTCGCACGACCTGCGCGCGCCCTTCCGCCATGTGACGAGCTACGCCGAACTGCTGCGCGCCCGCGCGGCGTCCAAGCTCGACACGCGGGAACTGCATTATCTGGACACCATCATCGACGCGGCGACCTCCGCCGGCCAGCTGGTGGACGGGCTGCTGCAATTCTCGCATCTCGGCCGGGCGTCGCTGACCTTCGTCGACATCGACATGAACCGGCTGGTGGTCGAGGTCCGCCGCCTGCTGGCGCCCGAGGCGGAGGGGCGCGCCATCCGCTGGACGGTGGAGGATCTGCCCACGATCCAGGGCGATCCGATGATGATCCGGCTGGTGATGCAGAACCTGCTGTCGAACGCCATCAAATACACCCGGAACCGGCCGGACGCCGCCATCCGGGTCGGCTGCCATGCCACGCCCGACGCGTTCGAGATCGTCGTGGAGGACAACGGCACCGGCTTCGACATGACCTACGCGCACAAGCTGTTCGGGGTCTTCCAACGCCTGCACCGCGAGGAGGAGTTCGATGGGATCGGCATCGGCCTCGCCAACGTCCGCCGCATCGTCGAGCGCCACGGCGGTCAGATCCGGGCGGAGGGCAAACTGGAACAGGGCGCGACCTTCACCGTTTCGCTTCCCCGGTCGCAGCCCCGGCCGTTGACCATTCTCGATTCCAAGGTATGACTCGATGGCCGAACTGAAACCCATCCTGCTGGTCGAGGACAACCCGAAGGACCTGGAGCTGACCCTCGAAGCCTTCGAGGAGGCGCAGCTGGCCAACGACATCGTGGTCGCCCGCGACGGCGCGGAGGCGCTCGCCTACCTGATGCCGGAAGGCGGCGAATCCCCGACCGATTTCAAGCGGCCGGCGGTGATCATCCTGGACATCAAGCTGCCCAAGATCGACGGCATCGAAGTGCTGCGGCGGATCAAGTCGAACGACGCCACCCGCCAGATTCCGGTCGTGATGCTGACCTCGTCCAAGGAGGAGGAGGATCTGGTGCGCAGCTATCACCTCGGCGTCAACGCCTTCGTGGTCAAGCCGGTGGGCTTTCGGGACTTCTTCGACGCGATCCACGGCCTGGGCAGCTTCTGGGCCATCCTGAACGAACCGCCTCCGGGCAGCCATCGGCGCGGCGGTTCCAAGGCATGATGTCGATGATCCATGAGGCGACGACCGATGAGGGCGTGGTGCGCTGCCGTGTGCTTTTGCTGGAAGACAGCCCGATCGACGCCGATCTCGCCCGCGCCCATCTCGACCATGTGGACGGATTCTCCTTCGAGATCGAGCATGTCGTCTCGCGCCAGTCCTTCCTCGACGCGCTGGAGCAGGGCGGGCCGTTCGACCTGATCCTGTCGGATTTCGCGCTGCCCGATTTCGACGGGATGCAGGCGCTGGATCTGGTGCGGGAACGCCTGCCGGAAACGCCCTTCATCTTCGTCTCGGGCGTGCTGGGGGAGGAGAACGCGATCGAGGCGCTGAAGCAGGGCGCCACCGACTACGTCGTCAAGCTGCGCATGCAGCGCCTGCGGCTGGTCGTGCGCCGGGCGCTGATCGAGGCGCGCGACCGCGACCGGCTGCGCAGCGCCGCCCAGGCCTTGCAGGACAGCGAGGCGCAGCTGCGCTACGCCCTCCAGGCCGGTCGGCTCGGCGCCTGGGAACTCGACCTCGCCACCGGGCGGATGCAGGTCTCCGACATCTGCGCGGCCAATTTTGGGCTTTCGGACGGGCGCGGCCTGTCCTCCTACGAGACGCTGAAGGCCTGCATCCTTCCCGACGATCTGCCGGGCCAACAGCGCGCCGTGCAGCATGCCATCGACGCCCACGAGGATCTGGACGTCGAGTACCGCAACGTTTGGCCGGATGGCAGCGTGCACTGGGTGCAGGTGCGTGGGCGCGCGGTCTACGACCGCAACGGCACGCCCACCCGCATGATGGGCATCTCCCTGGACGTCACCGAGCGCAAGCAGGCGGAGGAGCGGCAGAACCTCCTGCTGGAGGAGTTGAACCACCGGGTCAAGAACACGCTGGCCATCGTCCAGTCCATCGCCGCGCAGACCCTGCGCTCGGCGGGATCGCCGGCGGCCTTCACGGAGGCCTTCCAGGCGCGTCTGCGGATCCTGTCGCAGGCCCACGACCTGCTGACCCGCGAGCAGTGGCAGGGCGCCTTGCTGGAGGAGATCGTCGGCCTGACGCTGGCGCCGTACCAGGGCGCCGGGCGGGTGCGCATCGGCGGCCCGCCGGTGATGCTGTCCACCGGCGTCGCCGTGTCGCTCCACCTCGCCTTCCACGAACTGGCGACCAACGCGGCGAAATACGGCGCGCTGTCCGTCGATGGCGGAAGGGTGGAGGTGACGTGGTCGGCGGATGGCGGCGAGGGTGACGGCGAGGGCAGGACGCTGACGCTGGACTGGCGCGAAAGCGGCGGCCCGCCCGTCGTCGCGCCGAATCGCCGGGGTTTCGGCTCCCGCATGATCGAGCGCGCGCTGCCCTATGAGCTGGACGGCGACGTGGTTCTGGCCTTCGCTCCGGAGGGATTGCATTGCGTTCTCGCCATCCCGCTGTCGCCGCGCGTCCGGCTGCGTTAGGGGCTTGACCAAGCCCCGGCCGAGCGGCTAAGTCTCTGCCGCCCCGATGGAAGGGTGGCCGAGTGGTTAAAGGCAGCAGACTGTAAATCTGCCCGCGTAAGCGTACACTGGTTCAAATCCAGTCCCTTCCACCAACGGCGCCTTGCCGGCGCCAGAGCACCAGCGGCGCCTTGCCGGCGCCCGACGCGATCCTTCCAGATCAGGACGCGTTTCCAAGGCGCGCCGCGCGGACGCGGCTTCCCACCCCGACGACGAGCGCGGCGACGACCAACCCCGTCGCGACCGCGAAGGTGATCCGCAGCCCGGTCGACACGGCCTCGGGGCTTGCCGTCGCGACGTCGGCGGCGCCCGACGCGAGCGCGAACACGGCGCCCATGGCCGACGCCCCGGTGACGAGGCCGAGGTTGCGCGACAGGTTGAGCATGCCCGACACCACGCCCCGCCGGTCCGCGTGGACATCGGCCATGACGGCGGTGTTGTTGGCCGTCTGGAACAGCGCGTAGCCGACGGTGACGACGACGATGGGAAGGACGTATCCGGGACTGCCGAGCGTCATCGCCATCGGGGCCGGCATCGCGGACAGGATGAGGCAGCCGGCGGCGATCCCGGCAAGCCCGGCGATGGCCGTTCGCCCGGCCCCGAAACGGTCGGCGAGGCGGCCGGCCGGCACGCCGGCCAGCGCGGCGGCGAGCGGACCGGCCGACAGCGCGAGCCCGACCGACGCCGCGTCGAGCCCCATCCCGCCCGCCAGATAGAACGGCCCGACCACCAGAGTCGCCATCATCACCGTCGAGACCAGCGCGCTCATGGCGAGGCCGGGGCCCAACGCCGGATCGCGGAACAGCGCCGGCCGGATAAGGGGCGACGCGGCCCGCGCCTCGACGCGCAGGAAAAGGCCGACGCCGATGGCGGCGGTCAGCAGCAGACCCAGATTGAGCGCACCGAACCGGCCGTGTCCCATCGTCATGGCGAGCGCGTAGGCCGCCAGCGTCAGAGCCAGCAGCAGCGTTCCCGCCCGGTCGAACCCCGCAGCGTTCCCCGATCCCCGGCGGTCGGCCGGCAGCGTGCGGTGCGCGAGGAGAAAGGTCAGGACGCCCAGCGGGATGTTGACGAGGAAGATCGCCCGCCATCCCGGCCCGGCGATCAGGGCGCCGCCGAGCGACGGGCCGAGCGCGGTGCCGATGGCGGACATGGTTCCGAGCAGCCCCATGGCGCTGCCGGCCCTCGCCTTCGGAACGGTTTCACCGACGAAGGCCATGGCGAGGGCCATCAGGACGGCGGCGCCGGCCCCCTGCGCCGCGCGGGCGGCGATCAGCAGCCACAGCGTGGGGGCGACGCCGCACAGGGCCGATGCCGCCGTGAACAGGGCGATGCCGCCCAGCATCAGCCGTCGCCGGCCGATGAGGTCGCCAAGCCGCCCGACGCCGACGATCAGCGTGGTGATGGCGAGCAGATAGGCGAGGACCACCCATTGCACGGCCTGGAAGGGGGCGGCGAACGCCTGCGCCAGCGTCGGCAGGCCGACATTGGCGATGCTGGTGCCGAGCGAGGGCAGCAGCATGGACAGCGAAAGGCCGGCGAGTGCCCAGCGGACCGGCGCCGTCCGTTCCATGTCTTCCGCGACGTTTCCCGCGATGATTGGCTTCACTTTGAACTCCATGTTCCAACGGCTGCGCGGAACGCTAGCTGGTGGCGGGACATGGCGGAACGCGCAGCGTTTGCAGGGTATTCGTGCGTTTGACGCCCTATCTGGGTCGGTCCGTGTTAAGCAGGGCTGGATGGGTTCGGCCACGGTTGCCCCCTCCCTAACCCTCCCCCGCTAGCGCGGGAGAGGGAACTCCGCCGAACGCCGACAAGGGTCCGGCCCCCTCTCCCGCCACAGGCGGGGGAGGGAGGGGGTGGGGGCAACCGTGGCCGAACCTCCACAACCCCGCTCAGGATCCCCCCATGGTGACCCCCGACCTCAACCTGCTCGTCACCCTCGACGTCCTGCTCGCGGAGGGCAGCGTGGCGCGCGCGGCGCGGCGTTTGCGGCTCAGCCCCTCGGCGATGAGCCGGGCTCTGGCGCGGCTGCGGGAGACGACGGGGGATCCGTTGCTGGTCCGGGCCGGGCGCGGCCTCGTTCCCACCCCGCGCGCGCTCGAACTGCGCGATCTGGTGAGCCGGCTCGTGCAGGACGGCGAGGCGGTTCTGCGGCCCGCCGAGGCGCTCGACCTCGCCAAGCTCGTGCGGATTTTCACGCTGCGGACCAGCGAGGGATTCGTGGAGACCTTCGGGCCAAATCTCATCGCGCGCGTCGGCGCGGAGGCTCCCGGCGTGCGGCTGCGCTTCGTGGCCAAGCCGGACAAGGACAGCACACCGCTGCGCGACGGGAGTGTCGATCTGGAAACCGGCGTCGTGGGAAAGGCGATGGGGCCGGAGGTCCGCGCGCAGGCCCTGTTCCATGACCGCTTCGTCGGCGTCGTGCGGCCGGGCCATCCGCTGAGCCAAGGCGCGGTCACGTCCGCGCGCTACGCCGCCGGCCGGCACGTTCTGGTGTCGCGGCAGGGGCACGACAAGGGACGGGTCGACGACGCCCTGAACGCGCTTGGGCTGGAGCGGGAGATCGTGACGATCGTGGCCGGCTTCTCGACCGCGCTGGCGCTCGCCCGCTCCACCGACCTGATCGCCAGCGTCCCCGAACGGCACACGGCGGCCCTGCGCGCTGGAATGCACAGCTTCACCCTTCCGGTCCCGCTGCCGGAGATCACGGTCTCCCTGCTCTGGCACCCGCGCCTGGACGCCGACCCGGCGCATCGCTGGTTGCGCGCCTGCGTCCGGGAGGTCTGCGCGTAGCGCGGCTTACGCCGGCGTCGGGCTGGCCCAGACGTCCCGCTCGACGTGGTCGCGCAGGATCGTGGTCAGAACCTCGCCGGCGTAGCGCGCCGCGCGCGACACCTGACGGTCCGAGGGATAGGCCAGCACCAGCTGCCGCGTCGGCGCCGGGTCGGTGAGGGGCGCGGCCGTGAGCCGTCCGGCGGCCACGTCCTCGTGGATCGGCGTGAACGGAAGGATGGTGCAGCCGTGGCCGTGCCGGACCAGATCCTTGAGGGCCGTGTAGCTGTCGGTCTCGACGATCACGTTCAGCGCGACGCCCGCGTCGAGCGCGGCCTTCTCCAGGATCACCCGCAGGCCCTGGCGGAGGCTGGGCAGCAGAAGCGGTTCGCGGGCGGCCTCCCGGAACGGCACCGGGCGGTCCTTCGCCAGCCCCGCGCCGGGGGGGCCGATCAGGAACAGGCGTTCCCGCATCAGCGGCTGGGAGCGCAGCGCGTAGGTCGCGCGCGGGTCGTACAGCATCGCGAGGTCGATCTCGCCCCGGTACAGCCAGTCCAGGAGATAGCCGCTGTAGGCGCTGACCAGCTGCACCATGACCTTGGGATGCTGGGCGCGGAAGGCCGCGACCAGCGGCACCGAGACGATGTCGGCGACGGTCGGCGGCAGGCCGATGGCGACATGGCCGCTGAGCGCCGTGCCGGGGCCTGCGGCGCTGGCCTTCAGCTCCTCCAGGGCGGCGACGACGCGGGTGGCGTGTCGGAGCGTGTCCCGCCCCTCGTCGGTCAGCGCCATGCCCCGGCCGTGGCGGTCGAACAGGCGGACCCCCAACTCCTCCTCGAGCAGGCGGATCTGCCGGCTGAGCGCCGGCTGGGCGATGCGGAGCCGCCCGGCCGCCTTGTTGAGGCTGCCGAGTTCGGCGACGTGGATGAACGTGCGGAGCTGGGCGATGTCCATGGGACTTATAAAATAGCGCGATAGCTGATTGAGGTAAATTGCTGACGTGCGATAGCTGGAGGTCCGATAGAGTCCGGCCTGTCGGAAAGGAAAGGCCCGCCGTGACCACCGCGTCTCTCGCCCAGCCCACCCTCTCACAGCCCAGCGGGGGGATCGCCCCCCAGCCAAGCCAAGCCGTCTCTTCCCGAACACGCTCCCCGGACTCGCCGGCCGTCTGGACCGAGCCGGGCACGGCGAGTTTCCAGCGCGTCAGCGTCGCGCTGTTCCTGGCGGGCTTCTCGACCTTCTCGCTGATCTACGCGGTGCAGCCCCTGCTGCCCAGCCTCGCGGCCGAGTTCCACCGCAGCCCGTCCGAAAGCTCGCTCGCCCTGTCGGTGACGACGGGCTGCCTGGCCTTCGCCATCCTGTGCGCCGGGGCCGTGTCGGAATCGGCCGGGCGCCGGGGGCTGATGTTCGCCTCGATGGCGGCGGCGGCCATCCTCCACATCGCCAGCGCGGCGGCGCCGGACTGGCGCATGATGCTGGTCCTGCGCGCGCTCGAAGGGATCATGCTGGGCGGCGTGCCGGCGGTCGCCATGGCCTATCTGGCCGAGGAGGTCCAACCCAAGGCGCTGGGCGCCGCCATGGGGCTGTATGTCGGCGGCACCGCCTTCGGCGCCATGATGGGGCGGCTCGGCATGGGCGCGCTCACCGAATTCACGTCCTGGCGGGTCGCGCTGGGGGCGCTGGGGGTGATCGACCTCGTCGTCGCGCTCGGCTTCGTCCTGCTGCTGCCCAACTCGCGGAACTTCGTGCGGCGGCCGGGCGCCGGCTTCGCGCATCACCGCGCCGCGTGGCTCGGCCACCTGCGCAGCCCCGGCCTGCCGCTGCTGTTCCTGACGGGCTTCCTCGTGCTGGGGGTCTTCGTCGCCACCCTCAACTATCTGACCTTCCGGCTGGCCGCGCCGCCCTACGGGCTCGGGCAGGGGCAGGTCAGCGTGATCTTTACGGTCTTCCTGTTCGGCGTGGTGGCGTCCCCGCTGGCGGGCCGGATGGCGGACCGGGTGGGCCGCGGGCTGGTCCTGGTGGTCGGTGTGCTGGTCATGGCGGCCGGCACGGGGCTGTCGCTGCTGCCCTCGCTTCCCGGCGTGATCGCCGGGGTGGTCGCGGTGACGATCGGCTTCTTCATCGCGCATTCGGTCGCCAGCGGCTGGGTCGGCCGGATGGCGGCGGGCAACAAGGGGCACGCCGCGTCGCTCTACCTGCTGTCCTACTATCTCGGGTCGAGCGTGCTGGGGTCGGCCGGCGGCTGGTTCTGGGCGGAGGGCGGCTGGACCGCCGTGACGGGGTTCAACGGCGCCCTGCTGGTCCTCGCGCTGGCCGTTGCCCTGCGCCTGCGCCGGATCGAGCGGCGCTGAGCGGAGCGGTGGCCAGAGTCAGTCGGGGCGTGGACGCAGCCCGTTCAGCAGCAGGGCGATGGACTGGCGGGCAATCGCGGCGGCGTCGAGATCGCCGTCGGGGCGGTACCAGCGGGCGACCCAGCTCAAGGCGCCGGCCAGGGTGAAGGCGGCGACCTTGCTGTCGCAGGGCGCGATGGAGCCCTCGGCGATGCCGCGCTCGATCAGGTCGCGGAACTTCAGGTCGATGCGCCGCTTGAGGGCGCGCAGGGTGCGGCGGCTCTCCCCGGTCAGCGGCTCCTCGCCGACGCGGATCACGCACATGCCGAAATCCATGGTCATGACGCCGACATAGGTGGTCATCACCGCCACCAGCTCGTCATGCGCGCTGCCGCCATGGCCGGTCACCTCGGTCGAGGCGGTGTCGAGCATCTCCAGCCCGATCCGCACGCACTCGAACAGGATCTCCTCCTTGTTCTTCACGTAGTAGTAGATCGTCGGCTTGGTCACGTTGAGGCGGCGGGCGATGTCGTCCAGCGAGGTGGCGTGGTAGCCCATGTCGTTGAACGCCTGCGCCGCCGTCCGCAGCACGGCGATGCGCTTCTCCTCCCGCTCGCCCCGGCGGTCGGTGAAGGATGTCCACGGCTCGTCCGGCGTGCCCACGCTGCTTCCCTTTCTCATGGCACCGCCGCGCCGGCCAGGGACTTGGACCCGGCGGTGGAGCCGCGCACGACGCAGGTTCCCGACAGCACCACCTTGCGGGCCGGGCGGGCCGGGGCGTCGAGGCGCTCGAACAGCAGTTCCATCGCGGTGCGGCCGATGTCGTGGACGGGCTGTTCGATCACCGTCAGGCCGGGGCCGACCAGTTCGGTCCAAGGTTCGTTGTCGAAGCCGGCGAGGGCGAGGTCTCCGGGGATCGACAGGCCCAGGCCGCGCACCGCCTTGACCACGCCCATCAGCAGCAGGCTGTTGCTGACCACCACCGCGTCGGGCCGGTCCGGGCCGCCCAGCCAACGCGCGACTTCCGTCTCCGCCGCCTCGGCGTAGGGGGGGATGAAGCGGGCGTCCGCCTCCAGCCCGCGCGCGGCCATGGCGGCGCGGTAGCCGTCGTGGCGCTCGACGCCGGTGGTGCTGGTGTTGCCGAACAGCCCGGCGATCCGCCGGTAGCCCTGCGCGTGCAGATGATCGACCAGCGTGGCGGCGGCCTGCGCGTTGTCCAGCACCACCGCGTCGTGGCCGCCGGACGGCCCGCCCCGGTCGATCAGCACCACCGGGAAGTCCAGCCCAATTCCGTCGAGACCGTCCAGCGTGGTGCGCGTGGGTGCGAAGATCAGGCCGGTGATCCGCTCCTCCTGCATCAGCCGCAGGTACAGCAGTTCGCGCTCGGGGTTCTCGTCGCTGTTGCACAGGATCACCCGCATCCCGGCGTGGTAGGCCGCCTCCTCCACCGCGCGGCTGACCGCCGTGAAGAACGGGTTGCGGATGTCGGAGACGATCAGCCCGATGGTCTGGGAATGCTGCGAGCGCAGGCGCCGGGCCGACAGGTTGGGGCGGTAGCCGGTGGCACGGATCGCGTCCTCCACGCGGGAGCGCAAAGCCTCGCTGACGGGGCCGTTGCCGATGACCCGCGACACGGTGGCGACCGACACGCCGGCCGCCAGGGCGACGTCCTTGATCCCGACCGTCATGGATGCCCCTCCAGGCCGGATGAAAACGTTTCCATTGCCATGGCCGCAGAATCACCCATTTCCTGATGAGGCACAAGCCCGTTCGCATTCGAAAGCGTTATGTTGCAACGCAACAGCCGTTGACAGGGCGAATGTAATCGTTTTCAGTGTAATCGTTTTCAGAATGCCGCCAAGCGCCGCGCAGCGAAGGCCAAGCCCGCGACACGGCGCCCGAGACACGGCGAGAGACAAGAACAATCGGAGGAAGCACCCGTCATGGCCCCCGACACGCTCAACGTCCCGCTGCCCCCGGATCTGGTCCGGCTGGGCGCCAATCCCGTCGGCAAGGAGGAGGCGATCCGCGAGGCCGCCCAACTGCTGATCGCCAGCGGCTGCATCGACCCGGCCTACGCCGACAGCATGCTGCGGCGCGAGGGGGTGGCGAACACCTTCCTCGGCCATGGCGTCGCGATTCCCCACGGGATGGTCGAGGACCGCGACCTCGTGCGCCGCAACGGCATCGCCATCCTCCAGGTTCCCGGCGGCGTGCTGTGGAACGAGGGGCAGACCGCCCGGCTGGTGGTCGCCATCGCCGCGCGGTCGGACGCGCACATCGCGGTGCTGCGCCGCCTGACCCGGCTGATGCAGGACGAGGAGCGGCTGGCCGGCCTGTTCACCGCGACGGACCCGGCGGTGCTGCTGACCGCCCTGTCGGAGGACAGCGCGCTTCCAGCCGCCACCGGTCCGGCCGTCGATCTGGCGGAGCGCTTCGAGTGGACCGTCGATTACCCGACCGGCCTGCACGCCCGCCCGGCGTCGGTCTGGGTCGAGACCGCCCGCGCCGCGCCCGGCCGCGTCCAGGTCCGCCACGGCGACCAGACCGCCGACGCCAAGGCGCTGGTCGCGCTGCTGCAACTCGGCTTGCGGATGGGCGATCGGATCGTGGTCTCGGCCGAGGGCGCCGACGCGGCCACCACCGTCGCCCGGATGAAGGCCGCCATCACCCGGCTGACCGCCAAGGAGCAGGCCGACGCAGCGGCGGCCGAGCGCAAGGCCCGCGCGCCCGTCCAGGGCTGGACGCCGCCGACCGCGCTGCCCGCCGTCGCCGGTGTCGGCGCCAGCCCCGGCCTCGCCATCGGGCCGGTCCACGCGGTGCTGAGCGCCGCTCTGACGGTCCCCGATCGTCCGGAATCGCTGATCGACGGCGGCAACCGGCTGCACGAGGCGCTGAACCTGACGCGCCAGCAGTTGAAGGCGCTGGCCGACGACACCGCACGCCGGCTGGGTCCGTCGGAGGCCGGGATCTTCACCGCCCAGGCCGAGCTGCTGAACGACACCGACCTGATCACCCGCGCCTGCCAGTTGATGGTCGAGGGCCACGGACCCGCCTGGGCGTGGCACGAGGCGGTGGAGAGCGGCGCGGCGCGGCTGGCGGCGCTGCCCAACCCGGTGCTGGCCGCGCGCGCCGCCGACCTGCGCGACGTCGGCCGCCGGGTGCTGGCCCGCATCGACCCGAGCTTGCGCGGCGGAACCCTGCGCGACCTGCCCGACACCCCCTGCATCCTGATCGCCGAGGATCTGTCGCCGTCCGACACCGCCGGTCTGGACATGGCGCGGGTGATCGGTCTGGCGACGGCGCAGGGCGGCCCGACCTCGCACACCGCCATCCTGGCGCGCACGCTGGGGCTGCCGGCCATGGTGGCGGGCGGCGGAGGGCTGCTGGGGGTGGCGAACGGCACGCCGGCCATCCTCGACGGCCAGTCCGGCCGGCTTTATCTGAACCCGACCGAGGCCGACCTCGCCGCCGCCCATGGCTGGATCGAGGAGCAGCAACTCCGCAAGGCCCGGCAGGAGGAGCGGCGCGGCCTGCCCGCCCGCACCCGCGACGGCCACGCGGTGGAGATCGGCGCCAACGTCAACCGTCCCGACCAAGTCCCCGTCGCCCTGTCGCAGGGGGCCGAGGGCGTCGGGCTGATGCGCACCGAGTTCCTGTTCCTGGAGCGCGGCGACGCGCCCGGCGAGGACGAGCAGTTCGAGACCTACCGGGCCATGCTCGACGCGCTGGACGGCCGTCCGCTGATCGTCCGCGCGCTCGACATCGGCGGCGACAAGCAGGTGCCGCATTTGCACCTGCCGCACGAGGAGAACCCGTTCCTGGGCGTGCGCGGCGCCCGGCTGCTGCTGCGCCAGCCCGATCTGCTGGAGCCGCAGCTCCGCGCCCTCTACCGCGCCGCCAAGCACGCCAAGCCCGGCGCGCTGTCGATCATGTTCCCGATGATCACCACCCTGACCGAGGTCGAGACCCTGCGCGCCGTGTGCGACCGGATCCGCGCGGAACTCGACGCTCCGGCGGTGCCGCTCGGCATCATGGTGGAGGTGCCGGCCGCCGCCGTGCTGGCCGACGTGCTGGCGCGCCACGTCGATTTCTTCTCCATCGGCACCAACGACCTGACGCAATACGCGCTGGCCATCGACCGCCAGCACCCCGAACTGGCGGCCGAGGCCGACAGCCTGCACCCGGCCGTGCTGCGGCTGATCCGCATGACGGTGGAGGGGGCGGAGCGGCACGGGCGCTGGGTCGGCGTCTGCGGCGGCATCGCCGGCGATCCCTTCGGCGCGGCGCTGCTGACGGGCTTGGGCGTGCGGGAGCTGTCGATGACGCCCCGCGACATCCCCGGCGTGAAGGACCGCCTGCGCGACAGCAGCCTGACCGCGCTGCACGAGCTGGCGCAACGCGCGCTGGCGTGCGAGACCGCCGGCGCGGTGCGCGCGCTGGACGGGGGCGCGGCCGGGGAAGGGGGGGCGCCATGACCACCCCCGTCCTGACGGTCACGCTGAACCCGGCCATCGACCAGACCATCACGCTGGACGCCCTGCGGCCGGGCCACGTCCACCGGGCCAAGGCGGTCCGCCACAACGCCGGGGGCAAGGGCGTCAACGTCGCCAGCTGCCTCGCCGACTGGGGCGTGCCGGTGATCGCCGGGGGGCTGCTGGGCGCCGCCAACGCCGCTCCCTTCGAGGCGCTGTTCGCCGCCAAGGGCATCGCCGACGGCTTTGTCCGGCTGTCCGGGGAGACGCGGACCAACATCAAGATCGCCGATCTCGCCGGGGCCGACACCACCGACATCAACCTGCCGGGGTTGAGCGCCGACGCGGCGGCGCTGGAGCGCGTGCGCCAGTCCCTGCGCGACCTCGTGGAGCCGGGGGCGCTGGTGCTGCTGGCCGGCAGCCTGCCGGACGGGCTGCCCGCCGACAGCTACGCCACGCTGTCGGCGGATCTGGCGGCGCTGGGCGCCCGCACGGTGCTGGACAGCAGCGGCGCGCCGCTGGCCGCCGCGCTGGCGGTCACCGACGGCACGCTGCCCTACTGCGTCAAGCCCAATCGCCACGAGTTGGAGGACTGGGCCGGCAAGCCGCTGCCCGGCCTGCCCGATGTTCTGGCCGCCGCCCGCGACCTGAACCGGCGCGGGGTGGGCGTGGTGGTGGTCTCGCTGGGGGCGGAGGGGGCGCTGTTCGTCTCGGGCGACCGGGCCGTGCGGGGCCGGCTGCCGGCGGTCAACCCGCTGAGCACGGTCGGGGCGGGCGACGCGATGGTCGCCGGGCTGATCGCCGCCTTCCGGCGCGACTGTCCGCTGGAGGAGGTGGCGCGCCTGTCCATCGCCTTCGCGGTCGCCAAGCTCGGCCAGTTCGGCCCCAACCTGCCGGAGGCGGACACGGTGCGGGCGCTGGCCGCCCAAGTCACGCTGACCGATCTCGCGCCGACCGACCTGTAGAACGATCAAGGGCGGACCCGATCCGCCCAGGAGGAAGCACCATGGCGAACATGCTGGCCGTGATCGCGGCGGGCGATTTCAGCACCCAGGCCGTCCTCGCCGCCGAGGCGTTGCGCAAGGCGGCGGCCACTCTGGGGCACACCGTCACGGTCGAGCTGCGCAGCAGCCTCGGCATCCAGACCCCGCTCGACGCCGCCGCCGTGCAGGGCGCGCAGGGCGTCCTGCTGGTCGGCAGCGGGGAATTCGGCGAGGAGCGCTTCGCCGGGCTGAAACGCACCGTCGCGGCGCTCGACGCCGTGCTGGCCGACGCGCGGGCGGTGCTGGAAGGTGCGCTGGGCGCCGGCCCGGCGGTCATTCCGGTTGCTGCGGCCCCGGCCGCCGGCGCGACGAAGGCGATCGTCGCCATCACGTCCTGCCCGACCGGCATCGCCCACACCTTCATGGCGGCGGAGGGCATCCAGCAGGCGGCCACCGCGCTGGGCCACCGGGTCCGCGTCGAGACCCAGGGCTCGGTCGGCGCCCGCGACACGCTGACCGACGCGGAGATCCGCGCCGCCGACGTGGTGCTGATCGCCGCCGACACGCAGGTCGATCTCGCGCGCTTCGCCGGCAAGCGGGTGTTCAAGAGCGGCACCAAGCCCGCGATCAACGACGGCAAGGCGCTGGTCGAGCGCGCCCTCAAGGAGGCGACCGTGCACGGCGAGGCCGGCGACGCCGGAAGCTCGCCCCATCTGAGCGACGCCGTCGCCGCCGGCAAAGCGGAGCGTTCGGCCCAGCGCACCGGCCCCTACAAGCACCTGATGACCGGCGTGTCCTTCATGCTGCCCTTCGTGGTGACCGGCGGTCTGCTGATCGCGCTGGCCTTCGCGCTGGGCGGCATCTACGTCTACGAGGAATCCAACGCCGGAACGCTGGGCTACGCGCTGTTCCAGATCGGCGCCAAATCGGCCTTCGCCCTGATGGTCCCGGCGCTGGCCGGCTACATCGCCTTCTCCATCGCCGACCGTCCCGGCATCGCGCCCGGCATGGTCGGCGGCATGCTGGCCGCCAGCCTCAACGCCGGTTTCCTCGGCGGCATCGTCGCCGGCTTCATCGCCGGCTACGGCGTCGCCTTCCTAAACCGCCACATCCGGCTGCACCGGAATTTGGAGGGGCTGAAGCCGGTGCTGATCCTGCCGCTGCTGGGCTCGCTGCTGACCGGGCTGCTGATGATCTACGTCGTCGGCGCGCCGGTCGCGCAGGCGCTGGCGTGGCTGAGCGCCTGGCTGAAGGGCATGCAGGGCAGCAGCGCCATCCTGCTGGGGCTGCTGATCGGCGCGATGATGGCCTTCGACATGGGCGGCCCGGTCAACAAGGCGGCCTACGCCTTCTCCACCGGGCTGATCGCCAGCCAGATCTACACGCCGATGGCCGCCGCCATGGCCGCCGGCATGGTGCCGCCGCTGGGCCTCGCGCTGGCGACCAAGCTGTTCGCCGACCGCTTCACCAAGGAGGAGCGCGAGGCCGGCAACGCCGCCGCCGTGCTCGGCATCGCCTTCATCACCGAGGGCGCCATCCCGTTCGCCGCCCGCGACCCGTTCCGGGTGATCCCGGCGCTGGTGGCCGGGGCGGCGTTGACCGGCGCCATCTCCATGGCCATCGGGGCGGAGCTGAAGGTCCCGCACGGCGGGATCTTCGTGCTGCCGATTCCCAACGCGGTGACGCAGCTCGGCGGCTACATCGTGGCGCTGGTCGTCGGCACGGTGGTGACGGCGGTGGCGTTGCGGTTGCTCAAGAAGCCGGTGGCGGCGGTGGTTGAGAGTGGCAAAGCGACGGCGGCGGCGGTGTGACGAAAGCCCTTCTCCCCCTGTGGGAGAAGGGTTGGGATGAGGGGTATTCCGCCAGAGGCGGAACGATTTGCGCCCCCTCACCCCAACCCCTCTCCCACGAGGGGAGAGGGGCTTTGTACGGCGTGCCCTTTATCAAACATCCGGGAAATCCGGCGGCACCGGTTCAACCGCCGGCAAACGGGCGATGGCCTTCAGCGTGTCCTCGGCGACGCCGAAGTTCCGCACGTAGGAGGTCGCCGCGTCGCGGTGGGGCTGGAAATCCCAGGGCGTGTGGCGGCCGGTCAGCAGGACGCGGTGGGCGAACAACCGGCGGTTCTGGCTCTCGATCACCGCGCGTTTCAGGGCCGGGGCGTCCCAGCGTTCCGCCACGGCGGCGGCGAGCGACGCCTCGACGTCGGCCAGCGTCGGGTCGCCGGCCCGGTTGACCAGCTCGCGCGGATCGACGTCGAGGTCGAAGAGCTGCGGCGGGTCGTCCTCGCAAGAGACGTATTTGTACGGCCCGCGCCGCACCATGAAGAGCGGGGACAGCGTGCCCTCGCCCAGATACTCGGCGTAGACCGGGCGTTCCGCGTCGCCCGCCCGCCCTTCCAGCAGCGGCAGCAGACTGCTTCCCTCCAGCGGATCGACCGGCGGCGGCGCGCGGTCGCCGATCAGGTCGAGGAAGGTCGGGAACAGGTCGACGTGCGACACCGGGGCGGACACCCGGCCGGGCGTCCAGCGCTTCGGCGCGTGGATCAGCAGCGGCACGCGCGACGACCATTCGAAGAAGGTCATCTTGTACCACATGCCGCGCTCGCCCAGCATTTCGCCATGGTCGCCGGTGAAGACCACGATGGTGTCCTCGGCCAGCCCGGCGCGCTCCAGCGCGGTCAGCAGCCGGCCGACCTGCTCGTCCACGTAGCTGATCGAGCCGTAATAGGCGTGGCGCGCCGTGCGGACGCGCTCTTCCGTCAGGTCGTAGCGGTGCAGGCTGTCCATGAGGTGCAGGCGGCGGCTGTGCGGATCCTGCTCCGCCACGGGGATCGCCGGAACGGCGGGGGCGTCGATGGCGTCGTGGTCGTAGAGGTCCCAATGCTCGGGCAGGCAGTTGAACGGGTCGTGCGGGTGGGTGAAGGACACCGCCAGGAAGAAGGGGGCCTCGTCGCCCTTTCCAGCCGCCGTGCGGCCATAGTCGTAGATCTTGCGCACCGCCTGATGGGCGGTCTCCTCGTCGAAGTCGATCTGGAGGCTGCGCTGGCAGGGACCGGCCTCGATCACGCTGGCCATGTGGTGCGACCAGTCGTAGCGCAACGCCCCGTTCGCCCAGTCCGGCGTCCAGCCGAAATCGGCCGGGTAGATGTCGGTGGTCAGCCGCTCCTCGAAGCCGTGAAGCTGGTCGGCGCCGACGAAATGCATCTTGCCCGACAGACAGGTGCGGTAGCCCGCCGCGCGGAAGTGATGCACGAAGGTCGGCACCGACGACGCGAACTCGGCGGCGTTGTCGTAGGCGCCGATGGACGACGGCAGCCGCCCCGACAGCAGCGAGAAGCGCGACGGCGCGCAGAGCGGGTAGTTGCAATAGGCGTTCTCGAAGACGACGCCCTCCGCCGCCAGCCGCGACAGGTTGGGCGTCCTGACCAGCGGGTGTCCGTAGAAGGGCAGGGCGGGGGCCGCCATCTGGTCGGCCATGATGAACAGGATGTTGGGCGAACGCGGCACTGAGGTCGAACTCCGGGGATGAGGATGGTTCAGCTCTTGCCCTTCCAGGGCACCAGCCACGCCTCCAGCAGGCGCATGCCGTAGGAGAAGGCGAAGGCCCACACGGCGATCACGCCGATGCCGACGAAGACCACGTCGGTCGCCAGGAAATGCGAGGCCGACATGATCATGAAGCCGATGCCGCGCGTCGCCGCGATCAGCTCTGCCGCGACCAGCGTGCTCCAGCCAACGCCGATGCCGATGCGCAACCCGGTCAGGATCTCCGGCAGGGCGCTGGGCAGCACGATGGCGCGGAACAGCTGCCAGCGGGTGGCGCCCAGCGACAGGGCGGCGTTGACCCGCTCGATCGGCAGCGCCCGCACCCCGGCCTGGGCCGACAGGCAGATCGGCGCGAACATCGCCAGCGTCAGCAGCACGATCTTCGACAGCTCGCCGATGCCCAGCCAGATGATCATCAGCGGCAGATAGGCCAGCGGCGGCAGCGGCCAATAGAACTCGATGGGGGTGTCGAGGACGCCCTTGGCCCAGCGGTTCAGCCCCATCGCCAGCCCCAGCGGGATGGCGAGCGACGCGGCGATGACGGCGGCGGTGACGATGCGGAACAGGCTGGCCGCCACATGCTCCCACAGCGTCGCCCCGGCGTAGCCGTCCTCGGCGATGGCGAGGAACTGGGTCGCCACCTCCTGCGGGCTCGGCAGGAACAGCGGCGGGACCAGCCGGTACTGCGCGGCCAGGAACCACAGCCCGAGCAGCGCCGCCCCGGTCGCGAGGCTGATCGGCGCCGTGCGGGCGCCGCCCAGGCCGAAGGGGTGCAACTGCACCAGCTTGGGTGCTGCTGGGGGCGCGGGGGTGGTGTCGTCGGCGCGGGCCAGATCGGTCATTGCAGCCACCCTTCGCGTTGTCCGCCCCGTCGCCCCTCATGGGACGGCCGGTGCACGATGTTGCGGATCTCGTCGTGCAGCTCGGCGAAGCGCGGGTCGGACAGGACCGCTCGCACGTCGCGGTCCGCCGCGAAGCGCCGCACGAAATCCAGGTCGAAGCGCGCGGTGATCCGCCCCGGACGCGGCGACATCACCACCACCGTCGTGCCGAGGAACAGCGCCTCCTCGATGGAGTGGGTGATGAAGAAGATGCGCTTGCCGGTGCGCGCCCAGACGTCGATCAGCAGCTCCTGCATCTGCTCGCGCGTCAGGCTGTCGAGCGCGCCAAAGGGCTCGTCCATCAGCAGGATCTTCGGGTCGGTCGCCAGCGCGCGGGCAATGCCGACGCGCTGGCGCATGCCGCCCGACAGCTCATGCGGGGTTGCGTCGGCGAAATCCTCCAGCCCGACCAGCCCCAGCAGCTCCTCCGCCCGTTCGCGCCGCCGCCGGGCCGGCAGGCCGGCGAATTTCAGGCCGAGCGCGACGTTCTCGGCCACCGTCTTCCAGGGCAGCAGCGTGTCCTTCTGGAAGACCACGCCCCGGTCGGCGCCGGGCTTCTCCACCGGCTGCCCGTCGAGCGTGATGGCGCCCTCGGACAGCGGCAGGAAGCCGGCGATGGCGTTCAGCAGCGTCGATTTCCCGCAGCCCGACGCGCCCAGTGCCACCACGATGCTGCCGGCGTCGATGTCCAGCGAGGCGCGGTCGAGCGCGTGGACCGTCCGGCCGTCGCGGGCGGGGAAGAAGACGCTGGCGTTGCGGACCTGGAGCATGGCGATCCCCTTTCCTGCGCTGGCGGTCAGCGCGCGTCCTTGACGTAGTCGGCGGTGACGAAGCCGCCGTAGCTCGGCAGGACGGTGGTGATCTTCTTCTGCTCCTTGAGGAACTCGGCGGTCGCCTTCAGGATCTTGGCGGCGCCGCTGCCCTCGCCGCCGGCCAGCCAGGAAACCGTCGCCTGCTGCTGCGCCGGGACCAGCGACAGGTTCGACAGGGCCGAGGCCTGATCGGCCGGCGTGCCGCCAAGCAGCTTGGCCAGCGCCTTCGCGTTCTCGGAGTCCGGGCCCCAGGCGGCCTTGTCGCTCTGGAAGGAGGCGCTGTACTTCTCGACGACGCCGGCGAAGCTCTTGAGGAAGGCCGGGTTGTCCTTGGCGAAGGGGGCGGTGGCGACCCAGGCGGTGAAGGTGGGCGCGCCCCGGTCGGCGACCTGCCGCGAGGTCAGCAGCACCGTGCCGGTCTTCTTCAGCTCGGTCAGCGCCGGATCCCAGACGAAGGCGCCGTCGAGGTCACCGCGATTCCAGGCGGCCACGATGTCGGGCTGCGGGATGGCGAAGACCTGGGCGTCGCGCTCGCTCAGCTTCTCCTGCTTGAGCACGGCGAGCAGCTGGTAATGGTCGGTCGAGACCGGGGCGGCGGCGAGCTTCTTGCCCTTCAGGTCGCCGGCCTTTTCGATGCCGGAGCCGTTGCGCACGACCAGCGCCTCGTCGGTGCCGGAAATGGTGGCGAGGTGGAAGGCCTTGACGTCGAGGCCCCGGCTGGTCGCCGCCGCGAAGGGGCTGGAGCCGACATAGCCGACCTGCACGTCGCCGGACGCGATGGCGGCGAAGATCTCGGCGCCGGAATTGAACTTGCGGAAATCGACCTCGGTGCCGGTGGCCTTGGCGAAATCGCCGTTGGCGATGCCCACCGAGGAGGGAAGGGCGTCCGTCTGGTAACCGACGACGACCTTGCCGCCCGCCGCCTCCGCCGTGAAGGGAAGGACGGCGGCCAGCGTGGCGAACGCGAAACGGGTCAGGGTCTTATTCATTGGTCGTCTTCCACAAGAAGAGTGAGTGTTTTGAATGGAGGTGCGTGGACTTCGGCGTCGGCTGTCCGTTGCTTGACCGGTCCCGCCGCGTCTCTCCCTGTTCGAAAAGCTTAGTGCGGCTTGAGCGGAGCGCGCAATCCCTAAAATACATAAATCTATAGAAATGTAGATTTTAAAGACGAGGAAATCTTGTATTTTATGGCCGCGCCTCGGCAAGGCAAAACGGGCGTTTCCCGTTTCTGCCGCTGGGAAAGCCGGTGTTGTCCGAACATCCAAGCCGGTTTATGTGTCTGGCCGGCGCGTCCACGCGGCGGTTCGGGCGCGCGGCCATCCCCATTGTCGCCGCACAGGATCGGATTCCGTCGGAATGTTGTCGCAGAAAGCCAAATACGCGCTCCGCGCCCTGATCATGCTGGCGGAGCGGGTCGACGACGACGACTTGATCCTGATCGCCGACATCGCGACACGCGAGAACATCCCGCGCAAGTTCCTGGAAGCCATCCTGGTGGAGTTGCGCAAGCAGGGCCTTCTGTTCGCCAAGCGCGGCAAGAGCGGCGGCTACCGGCTGGCCCGACCGCCCTCGGCGATCACCTTCGGCGAGGTGATCCGGCTGGTCGACGGGCATCTGGCGCCGATCCCCTGCGCCAGCAAATTCTCCTTCAAGCCCTGCGACGACTGCCTCGACCCCGGAACCTGTTCGGTGCGCTGGCTGATGGTGCAGGTGCGCGATGCGACCGCCGGGGTGCTCGACAACCACACGCTCGCCGACGCCCTGCGCCACCGGCAATCCACCGGCGATCTGGCCCCGAACTTCGACATCTGAGGCGAGGCGGCGGCGCGGATCCATCCCAAAACCCGCGCCACCGATCCCGAGACCGGACCGCCTTGCGAGCGCCGTCGGTCCCGACGAGCGGAAAACCTTAGGGAATTTTCCGCTTTCACCGTCGCAAGGAAGAGAGTAGCGCCAAAACCCTATATTGAAAATAGGAATCTTCTTCCGGCCGGTGGTTTGTTTTTATATAACGAAATCTCCGTGTTCAAGCGCGGCGTGCTCCCGCTCCAGCGCCCGCAGGGTCTGGGTCACGGCCTGGGCGTCGGCGGGGCGGCCCAGCAGGTAGCCTTGCAGCAGGTCGCAGCCGTTGCGCGTCAGCCAGTCGCGCTGCTCGGCCGTCTCCACGCCCTCGGCGACCAGCACCATGTTCAGGCTGCCGGCCAGCGCGATGATCGCCCGCGCGATGGCCTGCCCGCCCGCGTTGTCGCCCTCGGCGTCGCTGAGGCTGCGGGTGAAGGAGCCGTCCATCTTGAGGATGTCGAAGGGCAGGCAGTTGAGGTAGCTGAGGCTGGAATAGCCGGTGCCGAAATCGTCCAGCGCCAGCCGGATGCCCAGCCCCTTCAACGCCGTCAGCACCCGGCGGCTGAGCGCCATGTCCTCGATCAGCAGGCCCTCGGTGATCTCCAGCACCAGCAGCGCCGGGTCCAGCCCGGTGTCGGCCAGCACCGAGCGCACGTGGTCCACCAGCGACGGGTCGCGCAGCTGGCGGGGCGACAGGTTGACGGCGATCTCGACCGGCGGATGCCCGGCCTCCTGCCACGCGCGGGCCTGCCGGCAGGCGGTATCGAGCACCCAGCGCCCGATCGGCAGGATCAGCCCGGTCTCCTCGGTCACCGGGATGAACTTGGCCGGCGACACGAGGCCCAGCTCGTCGCAGCGCCAGCGCAGCAGCGCCTCCACCCCGACCGGCCGGCCGGTCGCGGCCTCGACCAGCGGCTGGTAGTGCAGGAAGAACTGGCCGCGCGCCAGCGCCTGGGCCAGCATGGTCTTCATGAACAGCCGTTCCGCCGCGACCGCCGTCATCGACGCGTCGTAGAACTGGACGTTGCTCCGACCGCGCTCCTTGGCCTGATACATCGCCATGTCGGCCTTGCGCAGCAGGTCGTCGACGGCCTCGCCGTCGTCGGGGAACACCACGCCGCCGATGCTGGCCGACAGGGCGTAGGCGTTGTCGCCCAAGGGGAAGGGCTCGGCCAGCGCCCGCTGCACGGCGTCGGCGACCGCCGTTACGGACTCGTCCCGGCTGGCGTCCTCGACGATCACGGTGAACTCGTCGCCGCCCAGCCGCGACAGGAAGACCGCCGGCCCCAGGCTGTCCGCGAGCCGCCGCGCGATGGCGGCCAGCAGATCGTCGCCCAGCGCGTGACCGAGCGTGTCGTTGATCTCCTTGAAGCGGTCGAAGTCGAGGAACAAAACGGCCAGCCGCCGCCCGCCGGCCCGCGCGCCGGCCATCGCCCGCTCCAGCCGCTGGCGGAACTGGAAGCGGTTGGGCAACCCGGTCAACAGGTCGAACTGTGCCAGATAGGCCATGCGGTCTTCGGTGGACTTGATGTGGGTGATGTCGCGGAACACCAGCACACCGCCGACGATCCGCCCGTCCGGCTCCAAGAGCGGGCGGGCGTTCAGCCGGATCCAAGTGCCGCGCCGCTGGTCCTCCCCGGAGGTGTCGGGGCTGCGGTTGCCGGCGATGAACAGGCTCTGGCGCTCGATGCTGTCGCCGCGGATGGCGCGGGTCATCGGCCGCAGGGCCGGCGGGCAGGGCGTGACCTGATCGTCCAACCGGAAGCTCGACCCGAAGCGCTCGTCGAAGGCGACGCCGTGCAGCGGCCCGAACACCGCCTCGGCCGCCGGGTTGGCGGTGATGATGCGGCCGTCCAGATCGGCGACGCAGACCCCCTCCGCCATGTTGTCCAGGACCAGTTGCAGGATCTGCGCGTGGCTGCCGAGCGCGGACGGCGCCGGCTCGACAAGACGGTGGAGGCTGTGACGCATGAGGGGAACTCCCGTCCGCTGGCTCAGGTCCCCAGATGCCGGCGCACGGCCAGCGCGGCGCGGGTGACGGCGCCGTCCGCCGCCTCGACCAGCCGGGTCATGCTGGCGAAGGAATGGGGCAGGGACTCGTACACCGTCAGGTCGTAGGGCACGTCGGCCGCCGCCAGCCGCTCGGCCAGCCGCAGGCTGTCGTCGCGCAGGCAGTCCAGCCCGGCGGCCAGCAGCAGCAGCGGCGGCAGGCCCGACAGGTCGGCCAGCAGCGGCGCGGCGCGCGGGTCGCGGGTGGTCTCGCCATGGCCGAGATACTGCCCCCAGTACCAGCGCATCCGCGCCGTGGTCAGGCCATAGCGCCCGTCGCCGAAACGGCGGTGCGACGGCGTGTGGAAGTCGTGCGCGAACATGCCGTAGAACAGGAAACCGAAGGACACGCGCGGCTCGCCGGGCGCGCGGGCGGCAAGCGCGGCGCCGAGCGCGAGGTTGGCCCCGGCGGAGTCGCCGCCGACCGCGATGCGGCCGCTGTCGAGACCATGGCTGGTTCCGTGCCGGGCGACCCAGCGCAAGGCCGCCAGCGCCTCGTCGTGTTGGTGCGGGAAGCGGTGCTCCGGCGCCCTGCCATAGGCCACCGCGACCACCACCGCGCCGCTGCGCACGGCGAGCAGGCGGAGCAGACGGTCGTGGGTGTCGACGCTGTTCACCACGAAGCCGCCACCGTGGAAATAGACCAGCGCCGGCAGCGGACGGCCCTCTCCGCCGGGTGGGCGGTAGAGCCGCAGCCGCAGCGGCCCCGCCGGGCCGGCGGCCTCGATCTCCTCGGTGCGGATCGCCGGGGCGTTGCGGTTCAGGAAGACGTGCGACCGTTCCGCCGCCGCGCGCGCCTCGTGCAGCGGCATGGCGAGCGGGTCGGCGGACACCAGCCCCTGCGCCTGCATCCCCTCGTGCAAGGCCACGACCTGCGGGTCGAGGCGGTCGAGCGTGAAAAGCTGGTTGGTGTCCGGCATGGTCTCATTCCCTCAAGCGAGCGATCCATGCGCCGACGCTACGCGGCTTTATTTCTACTGTCAATATAGACTATATTTCCACACATATGCGGTACAATGATGTGAAATCAGGATCCTCAGCCATGCCCCAGCAACGCCGCCACGTCCAAGCCGAAGCCGCCGCCGATCCGGTGCAGCGCCGCCAGCGTGTCGGGATCGAGCGCGATGCCGCGGTCTGCCGCCTGGGCGGCGTGCGCGCGCTCCGGCTCGCCGGGGATGCGGACGCGGTCGCTGCCGGGGGCGGGCGGGGTGTCCTCCATGTAGTCCAGCACCGCGTCGGTCAGCGCCTGCCAACCGGGACCGGCGACCCGGTCGGGATCGAGGAGGAAGGCCAGCGCGTTGTTGACCACCCGGCCCGGCCGCAGATTCTCCGGCAGGGCCGGCAGCCCGGCGGCGATGGTGCCGGCCAGGATCTCGCAGGCCAGCGCCAAGCCGTAGCCCTTGTGGCCGGAGTTGCGCCCGCCGAAGGGCAGGATGGCGCCGGTCGGCTCGGCGAACATCACGGCCGGATCGGTGGTGGGACGGCCCTTGGGATCGACCAGCAGGCCCTCGGCGACGGCCTCGCCCTTCGAGGCGGCGACGCGGCATTTGTTGGCGGCGACCGCGCTGGTCGCGAAGTCGAGCAGCACCGGCGCGTGGCCCGGCGTGCCCGGCACCGCGACGCAGATCGGGTTGGTGCCGAGACGCGGCCGCGCTCCACCGTGGGGGGCCGCCAGCGGCCGGCTGACCACGTTCACGAAGAACACCCCGATCAGCCCGGCGGCTATGCATTGCTCGCCATAGGCGCCGACACGCCCAATGTGGTGGGCGTTGCGCAGCGCCAGGATGGTGGCGCCGGTCCCGGACTTCGCCCGCTTGATGGCGAGATCGGTCGCCTCGCGCGCGATCACCTGCCCGTAGCCGACGTCGCCGTCCACCACCAGGAAGGGCGGCTCGTCGCGCAGGATTCGGGCGTGGCGGTTGGGGGTCAGGTATCCGCGCTCCAGGCTGGTCATGTAGACGGCGATCTGGCACACGCCGTGGCTGGCGTGGCCCTTGGCGTCGGAGTCGACAAGGTTGGCCGCGACGATGGCCGCCTCCTCCGGCGCGCTGCCGGCGCGGCGCAGGATGGCGTCGAGCGTGGCGACGAGGCGGTCGGGGGAAAAACGGCCAGCGGGAAAAGACGCGCTCATTGGGTTCACTCGCAGCAGGAAGGCATGAGGGAATGACGGGGGACAAGCGTTGGGTCGTCGGCGTGACCGATCACATGATGGGACCGCCGGTGCTGGAGGCCCAGGTGCTGGGCGAGGCCGTGGAGGTCGACTTCTTCGACACCCGGCGGGAGGAGGACTTCGACCCGGCCCGGCTCGCGCGGCTCGACGCGCTGCTGGTCTGGGGCGCCCCCGTGACCCGGCGCAGCGTTCCGCACCTGACGCGCTGCAAGGGCGTCGTGCGGTTCGGCGTCGGTTACGACAAGATCGACGTGGCGGCGCTGGCCGAGGCCGGCATCCCCTTCGCCAACAACCCTGATTACGGGACGGAGGAGGTCGCCGACCACGCCGTCGCGCTGATCCTGTCGTTGCAGCGCCGGCTGTGGGAGCACGACCACCGCGCCCGGTCCCACACCACGACGTGGCAGACCAACACGTTGTCGCCGCTGCTGCGCTCGGCCAAGGCGACGGTCGGGGTGGTGGGCGTCGGTCGGATCGGCACGGCGGTGGTCAACCGGCTGAAGCCCTTCGGCCACCGCATCCTCGGCTTCGATCCGCACCAGCCGGCCGGGCACGAGAAAGCGGTCGGTTATGCGCGGGTCCGCCGGCTGGAGGATCTGCTGGGTCAGGCCGACATCGTGACCTTCCATTGCCCGCTCGATTCCACGACGCGCGGGTTGTTGTCCGCCGAACGGCTGGAGCGGTTCAAGCCGGGCGCCATCCTGGTCAACACCGCGCGCGGCGAGCTGCTGGACGGGCTCGACGGGCTGGAGGCGGCGCTGCGGAGCGGGCGGCTGGCCGCCGCCGGGCTGGATGTGCTGCCGAGCGAGCCGCCCGCCCCGCACCCGCTGCTCGACGCGTGGCGGGAGCGGGCCGACTGGCTGGCGGGGCGTCTGGTGGTGACGCCGCACAACGCCTTCCATTCCGACGCTGCCGCCATCGAGATGCGCACGAACGCCGCCGAGACGGTGCGCTTGCTGCTGGAGGAGGGGCATCTGCGCAACCGCATTTTGGAGTGAGGGTGCGGGGGCGTCGGCTGGCGATTGCCCCCACCCCGGCCCTCCCCCGCTGGGCGGCTACGGCATTCACACATCTCGCATATGCGGTAGGAAATGCGGCTTGGCATTGAATAGAGCCCCTCTCCCCTTGTGGGAGAGGGGTTGGGGTGAGGGGGCGCAAGCTTCCGCCTTCGGCGGAACACCCCTCATCCCAACCCTTCTCCCTCAAGGGGAGAAGGGCATTCGCTACCAAAGGTCGCAAATTTCTTGCATATGCGAGATGTGTGAATGCCGTAGCGCCCAGCGGGGAAGGGTTAGGGAGGGGCAATCGCCAGCCGAGGCCTCCCCTCAGAACCCTTCCCAATCGATCGGCTGATGCCGGTCCAGCGTGCGATGCACCGGCGGCAGCGGATACTTCAAGCCCGTGGCGCAGTTGAACAGCACCGCGCGTTCGTGCCGGCCCACCCGACCGTCGGCGAGCGCCTGCTTGTAGGCCGCGTAGGTTGCCGCCCCCTCCGGGCACAGCAGGAAGCCTTCCTCGCGCGCCGCCTCGTCCAGCGCCGCCTGGATCGCCGCGTCCTCCACCGCGATGGCGAAGCCGCCGCTTTCGCGTACCGCGCGCAGGATCAGGAAATCGCCGACCGCCTGGGGCACGCGGATGCCCGACGCGATGGTGTGGGCGTCCTCCCAGCGCGGCGCGTGCTCCTCCCCGGCCTCCCAGGCGCGGACCATCGGGGCGCAGCCGGCGGCCTGCACCGCGACCATGCGCGGGCGCTTCGATCCGATGAAGCCGATGGCCTCCAACTCCGCGAAGGCCTTCCACATGCCGATCAGTCCGGTGCCGCCGCCGGTCGGGTAGAAGATCACGTCGGGCAGCTCCCAGCCGAGCTGCTCGGCCAGCTCCAGCCCCATCGTCTTCTTGCCCTCGATCCGGTAGGGCTCCTTGAGGGTGGAGACGTCGAACCAGCCGACCTTGGCCTTGCCCTCGCCGACGATCTTGCCGCAATCGTCGATCAGCCCGTTCACCCGGTAGACCGTGGCGCCCTGAAGCTCGATCTCCGAGACGTTGACCTCCGGCGTGTCGGCCGGGCAGAACACCGTCGTGCGGATCCCCGCCCGGCTGGCGTAGGCGGCCAGCGCGGCGCCGGCGTTGCCGTTGGTCGGCATCGCCATGTGGGTGATGCCGAACTCCTTGGCCATCGACACCGCCATCACCAGCCCGCGCGCCTTGAAGGAGCCGGTGGGCAGCCGCCCCTCGTCCTTCACCAGCAGTTCGGAGGCGCCGAGTTTCGCCGCCAGCTTGGGCAGCGGGACCAGCGGGGTCACCGCCTCGCCCAGGCTGACGATGTCCTCGACCCGGCGGACCGGCAGAAGCTCGCGGTAGCGCCACAGATCCTGCGGGCGCCCGGCCAGCGCCTCCTTGGTCAGAGCGCGCCTGACGCCGTCCAGGTCGTAGCGGACCAGCAGCGGCTTGCCGGCGCGCGACAGGTTGTGGACCGTGTCGGCCTCGTAGCGCTCGCCGGTGTAGGCGCAGTCGAGATGCGTGACGAAGGTCGGGCGTTCGGTGGTCAGATTGGCATCGAAACGAGGTGACGTCATGATTTTAGCGAACCATTCCCCATGCGCGCACGGTGTGCGCCTCGATCCAGCGGAAGACGACGTTCTCGACGAGCAGCCCGATCAGGATGACCGTGGCCAGACCGGCGAAAACCTTGTCGGTGTAAAGCTCGTTGCGGTTCTGGAAGATGAACCAGCCGAGCCCGCCCTTACCCGACGACACGCCGAACACCAGCTCGGCCGCGATCAGGGTGCGCCACGCGAAGGCCCAGCCGACCTTCAGCCCGGTCAGGATCGCCGGGAAGGCGGCGGGGATCAGCACGGTCGCCACGTAGCGCGGCCCGCGCAGCCCGTAGTTCCGCCCGGCCATCCGCAGCGTTTCCGACACCGAGGTGAAGCCGGCGTGGGTGTTCAGCGCCAGCGGCCACAGCACGGCGTGGACCAGCACGAAGGTCAGGCTGACCGCCCCCAGCCCGAACCACAGCATGGCGAGCGGCAGCAGGGCGATGGCTGGCAGCGGGTTGAACATCGCGGTCAGGGTGGAGAGCAGGTCGTCGCCGATCCGGGTCGAGACCGCCAGCGTGGTCAGCCCCACCGCCAGCACCACGGCGATGGCGTAGCCCTTCAGCAGGATCGACAGCGACACCCAGGCCATCGGCAGCAGGGTGTCGTTCAGCGCCGCGTCCCACAGCGCCGCCGCCGTGGCGGTGAAGGTGGGGAACATCAACGGGTTGTTCTGCCAGACCGCCGCCGCCTGCCAGACCGCCGCGATGACCGCCAGCAGCAGGACCCGGCGCAGCGCCGCGACGTTGACCAGCTTCTCCCAGGGCGACAGCGGGCGGGCGGCGTCGCCGATCACCCCGGTGTCGGTGACCGCGCGCTCGTATTCGGGACGGATCGGGGGCGTGGGACGGAAACGGTCGGGGGCGGACAGGTCGGTCATGCGCCGGTGCTCCCCTGCGCTTCGACCTCGTCGGCGAACAGCATGGTGTGGATGCGCCGGGCGGTCGACTGGAAGGCCGGGCTTCCGGTGGAGGCGAGGTCGAAGTCGTGGCAGTTCACCTCGGCCTTGACCTGCCCCGGATGCGGCGACAGCACCAGGATGCGCGAGCCGACGACCAGCGCCTCCTCGATGGAATGCGTCACGAACAGCATGGTGAAGCGCACGTCGTCCCAAAGCTGGAGCAGCTCCTCCTGCATCTTGCGCCGGGTCAGGGCGTCGAGCGCGGCGAAGGGCTCGTCCATCAGCAGGACGTCCGGCTCCATCGCCATGGCGCGGGCGATGGCGACGCGCTGCTTCATGCCGCCCGACAGGGTGTGCGGGTAGGAATTGGCGAATTTCGTCAGCTTCACCTTGGCGATGGCGTCGAGCGCCTTCTCCTCCGCCTCGCGGCGGTTGGCCTTGCCGCTGGCGAGCAGCGGGAACATGACGTTCTGCTTGACCGTCTTCCAGGGCGGAAGCTGGTCGAACTCCTGGAAGACCATCATGCGGTCCGGGCCGGGCTGCGTCACCGCATGCCCGTTCAGGCGGATCGCCCCCTCCACCGGCGCCAGGAAGCCGCCGACCGCCTTGAGCAGCGAGGACTTCCCGCAGCCCGACGGCCCCAGCAGCACGAAGCGCTCCGCCTGGAACAGCTGGAAATCGACCCGGTAGCAGGCCGTCACCAGATGGTCGCGCGTCTTGTACTGGAGCGTCACCCCCGACACGTCCAGCAGGGGACGGTGCGAGGCGGCGTCGGCGGCGGTGTCCACGGCGGGGTAGGAGAGGGCGTTCATGGCGTCAGCTCCCGGTTTCGGTGTGCAGATCCTCGAAGAAGGTGTCCTTCCACGAGGCGGGCTTGTTCTTGATGGCGCCGACCTTGTGCATGAAGGTGGCGAAGCGCTCGATCTCGCGGGGGACGACCGTGAACTGGATGTCCGGGTCGTCGAGCAGCTTCAGCAGGAAGGCGCGGTCGAGGTCGCCCTTGTTCACGGCCAGATAGGCGTCGGCGGCCGCCGCGTGGTCCTTGTTGATGATCGCCACGGCTTCCTTCAGCGCGTCGAGGAAGGCCTTGTAGGTCTTGGGATTCTTGGTGCGGAAGGCTTCCTTGCACCAGATCAGGTTGAAGGTGTGCGGCCCGCCCAGCAGGTCGTAGGAGCTGAACACCTTGTGGATCTTGGGATCCTGGAGCTGCTGGTACTGGAAGGGCGGGGCCGAGATGTGGCCGGTGATCTCCGACGAGCCCGACAGCAGGGCGGCGGTGCCGTCCGGGTGCGGCAGCGAGATGGTCAGTTTGTCGAGCGCGTCGAACTTGCCCTCGCCGAAGGCCTGCTCGGAGGCGATCTGGAGGATGCGGGCCTGGACCCCGACCTTGACCGCCGGCAGGGCGATCTTGTCCTTGTCGGTGAAGTCCTTGACCGTCTTCACGTTGGGATTCGTGGTGGTCAGGAACAGCGGCATGTTGTTCAGCGCCGCGATGGACTTGACGTTGGCGTTGCCCTTGGTGCGGTCCCAGATGGTCAGCATCGGCCCGACCCCGGCCGAGCCCAGGTCGATGCTGTCGGACAGCAGCGCGTCGTTCATCGCCGCCCCGCCGGAGAGCTGCGCCCATTCCACCGTGACGTCGACGCCCAGCTCCTTGCCGTGCTTCTCGATCAGCTTCTGGTGACGCAGGACGTGCAGCGGCAGGTAGCCCAGCCCGAACTGCTCGGCGATGCGGATGGTGCCCTCGGCGGCGGCGGGGACGGCCAGCGAGCCCAGCAGCACCGCGGCGCCGACGGCGGCCATCAGCGCGCGGCGGACCCGCCCCAGCGGCGATCCGGATGCGTGGGGGGAGACGGAGCGGATGGGCGGCATGTCGCGAGATACCCCTGTTATGGCTTTTAAAAAGCAAACTTTGTGTGTGCTTTCTGTTGCCGAACAGGATGGTCATCGTGAAATGCCGAGTCAATTCGAATCTATAAACCTACATAGATATAGTTTTATAAAAAATGTTGACCATCCTGCGGCGGGCGGCGGGGAGAACCGCCGCCCGCACGCGCAGGCACCGTCGATGCCGTTCAGGCGAAGCCGTCCGCCTCGGTCCATTCGTCGCCCAGAAGTTCCGGCGTCTCGAAGGACTGCAACCGCTGCCAGTGCCGGTCGTAATCCTCGGCGAACAGCCGGCTGGCGATGCCTTCCGCCAAGCGCTCCGCTCCGGCGCTGATGCCGGGAATGTCGCCGGTCACCCGGCCGTGGCTCATCACCGCCGCGTAGTTGAAGGCGTGGACGCGGCCCAGCCATGGCGCTTGGCCGGGGTTGCGCTCCTGGAACTCGAAGCGGTTTCCGAGATAGGGGTATTGGGCGAACTCGCTGCCCTCCTTGCCGGGCGCCACGTAACGGTCGCGCCACAGCAGGGCGTTCTCGGCCAGCGCCGCCAGTTCCGGCCGCTGTTCCCAATCCACGGTGAAGCCGGTCGCCAGCACGACGTGATCGACCACCGCCCGGCCGCGCGTGGTGTCCAAGACCAGCCGGCCGTCCTCGACCGTGGCGCCGTTGATGGAGCAGCCGGTCAGCAGCGCGAAGTTCGGGTGGCGCGAGCAGCGCAGCATCGAATTGTGCGGGGCCGGCACGGCGGTGTCGGCGATGTACTGGTTCTGCTCCCAGCGCTGCGCGTCCGTCAGGTCGTTGAAGCCCAGCACGATTCCGGGATGGCCGGCGCCCAGCGCCTTGTTGACGCGCGGCACCTCGGCGCGGCGGATCAGCATGTACACCTTGGCGGCCCCGGCCTCCAGCGCCGTGCCCGCGTTGTCGACCGCTCCGGCCCCGGCGCCCAGCACGGCGACGGTCTTGCCGGCCAGCGCCGCGAAGTCGATGTCCTCATGGGCGTGGCTCCAGAACCGCTTGTCGACCGCCTTCCAGAAGGGCGGCACGAACGGCCCGCCCAGCCCGTCGCGGCCGTTCGCCAGGATGACCCGGCGCGCGGCGACGCGGCGTTCGCCGTCCGGCCCGTTCAGGTTCAGCGTCACGCCGTCCGCGCCGCCGGCCAGCCCGGTCAGCGCCACGCCGTTCTCGACCGGCGGGTTGGTGACGCGGCGGTACCAATGCAGGTAGTCCAGCCATTGCAGGCGCGGGATGCGGTGCAGCGTCTCCCAGGCGTCGCGGCCGAACTGCGCCTCGAACCACGCCCGGAAGGTCAGGTTGGCGAAGCCCAGCGCCGGTCCGGCCAGCGTCTTGGGCGAGCGCAGCGTCTCCATGCGGGCGTAGGTCCCCCACGGCCCTTCCCGCCCGGCCGGGGCGCGGTCGAACAGGCGGATGTTGGTGATGCCGAGCTTGCGCAGCGCAAAGGCCGCCGTCAGCCCGGCCATCCCGGCGCCGACGATGGCGACGTCGAGCGCGCCGTCCTGCGGCGGCACCCAGGCGGGCGGCGGCACCATCAGCAGGTCGAGGTCGCGGGCGAAGCGCGCCTCCAGTTCGGCCAGGGAACGCGGTCCGGTGTCGGTCACGGCGTGGTGTCCTTTGTTTTCCTGTACGTCAGTCGTCGCGTCGTCCGCCGGTTTCACGGACGGCGGTGCAGCATACGACGTGGGCATTTTGTCGCATATAACCCTACTTCAAAGATAGATTTTAATGTTGATTCCCTGCGTTCAGCGCGTTCATTGTTCCGGGCGTGACGCAGGGCGCCGCGTTCAATTCCGCCGCCCCCCGCGCAGCCCCCCACCGCCGCCTTGACCATCGGGAGCGTTCCGTTCATGACCACCCCCTCGCCCGCGACCGCCGCCACGCCCGCCGCGCCGGACATCCTGTGGTTCCTGCCGACCGCCGGGGACGGCGCCTATCTCGGCTCGGAGATCGGGCACCGGCCGGTCGATCCGAAATACCTCGCGGAGATCGCGCGCGCCGCCGACCGGCTCGGCTATTACGGCGTGCTGGTGCCGACCGGCCAGTCGATGGAGGATCCGTGGATCACCGCCGCCGCGCTCATCCCGCAGACCGAGCGGCTGCGCTTCCTGCTGGCGCTGCGGCCCGGCGTGTTCACCCCGGCGCTGGCGGCGCGACAGGCGGCGACGCTGGACCGGCTCAGCAACGGGCGCGTGCTGATCAACGTGGTGGCCGGCGGCGCGCCGCAGGAGCTGGCCGGCGACGGCTTCTTCCTGGACCATGACGCGCGCTACGACCACGCCCGCGAATTCCTGCACATCTGGCGCGGCCTGCTGGCCGGCGAGACGGTGCGCTACGAGGGCGAGCATCTGAAGGCCGACGGCGGCCGGCTGCTGTTCCCGCCGGTCCAGCGCCCGCACCCGCCGCTCTATTTCGGCGGTTCGTCGCCGGCCGCGCACCAACTGGCGGCGGAACTGCACGACGCCTACCTGACCTGGGGCGAGCCGCCCGAGCAGGTGAAGGCCAAGATCGACGACGTGCGCGAGCGCGCGGCGAAGCTGGGCCGCACCCTGCGCTACGGCCTGCGCGTCCACCTGATCGTGCGCGAGACGGAGGCCGAGGCCTGGGCCGCCGCCGACCGGCTGATCAGCCATTTGTCCGACGACACCATCGCCGCCGCCCAGAAGCGGTTCCGCGAGGAATCCGACGCGGTCGGCCAGCACCGCATGGCGGACCTCCATGGCGGGCGCCGCGACAAGCTGGAGATCAGCCCGAATTTGTGGGCCGGCATCGGCCTTGTCCGGGGCGGCGCCGGCACGGCGCTGGTCGGCGATCCCAAGACGGTGGCGGCGCGCATCCGCGAGTATCAGGCGTTGGGCATCGACACCATCGTGGCGTCGGGCTACCCGCATCTGGAGGAATCCTACCGGGTCGCCGAACTGCTGTTCCCGGAGCTGGGCATCCCGGCCGGCGGCCGGCGCGACCGTCTGGCACCCGTCCCGGCCCCGGTGGCGGCGCGCACGGAGACCCGGCTGAACTGGGAGGGCTTCCCGCCGCCGCTGGTGGCGGCGTCCTGAGGGGGGCCGCGCGCCCGTTGACCGCCCCCGGTTGCTGCGTCAGGCTTCGGCTTGAGAGCGTCCGGGGATGGTCCGGTGGGGGCCGTCCGGTCCGGAAGCTGTGTCCACGACCGAAGGTTCGCGCATGCGGTTCCGTCTGATTCCGGCCCTCGTCCTGCTGGCTCTGCCGTCCGCCGCCGGGGCCGCGAGCTTCCCTTGCGCCAAGGCGTCCACCGCGACCGAGACGGCGATCTGCGCCGACTCGGTCACGTCGAAGCTGGATGAGCGGCTGTCCGCCGCCTACCGGGCCGCGCTCAAGCGGCTGTCGGGCGCCAGTCCGGAGGACGGGGCGGCGGGAACGGCGGTCAAGGCCGACCAGAAGGCGTGGATCGCCGACCGCAACGCCTGCGGCAACGCCGTGCCCTGCCTGCGCATGGCGTATGAACGGCGTTTGGCGGTGCTGAGCTTCCGCCCCGACCCTGGCGCGCCCAAGCCCGCCGACCGCTACGTCGGCACCTTCGATTACGAGGGCTTCGTCGGGATCGCGGCCATGGCGCTGCGCGACGGGCGCGTGGCCGTCAGCGTCAGCGGCGCGGAGCCGACCAACGCGCGGTGGGTCTGCGACTTCTCCGGCGTCGGCAGCCTGGACGCCGCCGGCCGGCTCGTCGTCGGGACCCCCAACGACGAGGGCGAGGGGCTGGTCCTGCAAGCCAAGGGAACCTCGGTCGTCGAGATTCCGGAAACCCCGCACAACAAGGTGGCCAGCTCCAACTGGTGCGGCTTCAACGGCAGCGTCCTGTTCGAATACCGCCGGAAGTAACCGGTCTTACGCCGCCAGCCGGCCGGCGATGGTACGGTGTTCCTGCGTGCGCCCGCCATAGCCGTAGGCGTCCGCCGGAACCTCGTGGACCAGGGCGCAGCTTTCCGGACACTCCCTCTGGATGCCCATTGTCCTTACCTAGGTTTTCCGTTCGCTTGCTACTCGACCCCCTCATACAAGGGAGGTCGTAGCAGCTTCTAGGCAGTGCGGACCTTTGACAGGAAACCGGTCACCACCGCACGCAGGCGTCCCGCTTCGTCGCCAAGCTGGGCGGCGACGGTCAACACCTGCCCTGCGGACTCGCTGGCCTCCGCCGCTGCTTGCCGGACAACTTCGATGTTCGATGTGACCTCCTGGGTGCCGTTGGCAGCTTGCTGAACGTTGCGGGCTATTTCCAGTGTCGCTGCGTTTTGCTCCTCCACCGCGGCGGCGATCGTGGTGGCGATGTCATTGATCTGGCCGATGATCGTGCCAACACTCTTGATCACCGCTGTGGTCTCCCCAGTGACCCGTTGCATGTCATTCACCTGACCAGCGATCTCCTCGGTTGCCTTGGCGGTCTGGTTAGCAAGATTCTTCACCTCTCCGGCGACCACCGCAAAGCCCTTGCCCGCCTCTCCGGCACGAGCCGCCTCAATGGTCGCGTTCAGAGCAAGCAGGTTGGTTTGGGCGGCGATGGACTGGATGAGCTGCACCACCGTTCCGATCTTCAGCGCCGCCTCGTTCAGCCCCAACACTTGTCTGTTCGCCTGTTGAGCGGCAGCGACGGCATCGCGAGCGATGTCCGCTGAGCGGTTGACCTGTTGTCCGATTTCGCGAATGGAGCCGGACAGTTCCTCCGTTGCCGCCGCAACGGTCTGAACATTCACGTTGGCTTCTTCAGAGGCTGATGCAACGACCACCGACTGCTGGCTCGTCTGTGTTGCGGTGCTGGTCATGTTCTGGGCGGTGATGCCCATCGCCCGGGCGGCGCCGTCCACCCCCTCGACCACGCTCATGACTTGCCCTTCCAAATCGTCGGCAAGCCGCAGCATCCCTGTGCGCCGCTCTTCCTCCGAACGCGTCTGGTCCTTGGCCCGCTGAGTGTTCATACGCACAAGGTCGGCAAGCATTTTGCGCAGTGCATCGGCCAGGACGCCAACCTCGTCCACCTGCTCGACGTCAAGCTTCTGGTCAAAGCGACCGGCGGCGATCCCCTCCGCAAAGCCGACGCACGCACGAATTGGCCGCGCGACACCACGTGCCATGCCCCACATAACCCCGACCGCCGCGAATGCCACCAGCACCGCGATCCCGACCTGCCATAGCACCGTGGAATTTGCCCGCTCATCCAGCGCTGCACCAAGGGTAACGCTGTCCGCGAGAACGACGCTTTGCGGCACCTGGATCAGCACCGCCCATGGCTTCCCGGTTTGCCCCAGGGTAATAGGGGCGAGCGTCCGCAACATCTTCGACTGGGTGTCGATCTCGACCTTCGGCTGCCCGCTCTTCACTACGGCAATATCCTGCTCCCAGGAGGTATTGAGCTTGGAGAGTGGCTGACCGATCAACTCAGGCCGCGCGCTGTGTGCGACGATCAAGCCCATGTTGGATACAATTATTACTTCATTGCGCCCGTCGAAGATCGACTTGCTGACCTGACTGGTCAGCTTCTGCACAAAATCGAGGTCGAAGTCGGAGCCGGCGACTCCCTGGAACTTGCCGTCGACGATGATCGGCACGGAAAGCGTGGCCAGAAAGACCTGCTTGCCTTGCACGATATATGGCAGGGGATCGAGAACGCTCTCCTTGCCCGTTTCCTTTGGACCGATATACCAGCCGCCCTTCATGACGCCGTTGGGGTGCAGGTCGCGGCTGTCATATTCTACGAGCGACTGCATGGCGATCCGACCGTTGTGATCGCGGTTCCAATAGGGGATGAACCGGCCCGTTGCGTCGGTGCCGGTATCACGCCTGTTGCGGAACTGCTCGTCACGCCCGTCGAGGGCATTCGTTTCCCAAGCCGTGTAGGTGCCATTGAACAGCTTGTTGTTGCTCAGGACGTTCAGCAGCATTGCGTTGAGTGCCTCACGGCGCTGTTCAACGGGCACTGCACCAACGTTCTTCTGGTCCACCATGGTGGCAAAGCCGTGCGCCATGGTGCGAGCGGCATTGAGGGCGGTTTCGAACTCTGAACGGATCAAGCCGGCTTGGGTTGAGGCTAGATTCTGAATGGCCTCCTTCGATTTCTTTTCGAGGAGTTCGGAGACGTTCTGGCCAACGAAGTCGTTGGTTGCATTGGCTGAGAAAATACCAAAGCCAACCATAGCCACGATCGTTCCTGCCAGACAGAGTCCGGAGAGCGAAGCGATCTTCAACTGAAATGACTTGATCTGCATTCTTTTTATCCTATTCATCGCAAGATAAGAAGGGCGGCAGGTACGATCATGCTAAGGCTATAACAGCAAGTCCGCCAATTATTGCATTATTATGTCTAAGGCTGTCCAGTGGAACAATTAGGTTTTCCCATGCGACAAACATACGCGGATATGCCATTCGGCTAACATCAGATTATCTAGTTATTTTATTACTTGGCGACATATTTAAAATCACCCGCAGGTGAATTCCATTACGTTGGGAGCGAGCGATAGGTGTTAGAGTCTGACTCTGAATCGCTCTGGCTGTGGTCATGTTCTGGCGACCCGTCGAACGAGGATTTTAACGCTGGCGATGAAGAGCCACGCCAAGGCGCTTTCGACGGTAGCCTCGAAGTCCTTGGTCAGGCGGCGGTTTCGGTTGAGCCACGCGATCAGGCGCTCGACGACCCAGCGGCGGGGGAGGAGTTCGAAGCCCTTGGAGATATCGGAGCGCTTGATGATCTCCACGGTCCAAGTGCCGATCCGATCGAGCGCGGTTTCCAATTTGGGACCGGTATAGCCGCCATCGGCGAAGACATGACGCAGCCAAGGGAAAAGGGTTCGGATGGAAGCCAACAGCGCTGGTGCTCCGTCCCGGTCTTGGACATCGGCGGCGTGAACCGTTGCCGCTACGAGCAAGCCATTGGTATCGCTCAGGAGATGGCGCTTGCGCCCCTTGATGCGCTTGCCCGCGTCGTAGCCGCGTGGCCCGCCCGCCTCGGTGGTCTTGACCGACTGGCTGTCGATCGCGCCCGCCGAAGGACTGGCTTCGCGTCCCATCGCCTCACGGACCACCATCACCAAGGCATGGTTGATCCGCTCCCAGGTCCCATCGTCGCGCCAGCGGTAGAAATAGCCCTGCACCGTCGTGAACGCCGGCAAATCCTTGGGCAAAAGGCGCCATTGGTAGCCCGTCTGCCCGATGTAGAAAATGGCGTTCACCACCTCGCGCAAGGCAACCCGCCGAGGGCGGCCACGTCGGCAGGGATCGGGCAGGTGACGGGAAATCACCGCCCATTCCGCATCGGTCGTATCACTTGCATAGCGCAGCCCGTCCCGACGATACTTCGGGCGCGTGGTTTCGGTCCAGGCCATCAGTGGCTTCCGGTTTTGTGTCGCAACTCAACCGAAGCACGGCCATCCGAAATCACGCAACTTTATTTCCGGTCAGCCTCTAACACCTATCGCGCTCTCCTCTGAGTTCGGAGTGGAGGTCATCGCCGAAGCCGCCGCGCGGGAGCTGGTGCGCCAGCACCACTACAGCGGCAGCTTTCCGGCGGCGCGGCTGTCGGTGGGACTGTTCCGCAAGACCGGGGTCGCACCGGCCGCGCCGGTCGGCGTCGCTGTCTTCAGCGTGCCGATGCAGCAGGCCTCGATCACCCGCTACACCGGGCTGCCGGCGGCGGACAGTGTCGAGCTGGGCCGGTTCATTTGCGCGTCCGAGGTCGCCTTCAACGACGAGACGTGGTTTTTGCGGCGCGCCCTGCCGATCCTGCGCGCCGAGAAGGCCGTCAGCGCTGCGCTGTCCTACGCCGATCCGCTGGAGCGGAACACCGTCGGCGGCGAACTCACGAAGCGCCGGGATGGGGCTGACCGTGCGGACGCGCCACAGCCTGACCGGGACGCCGCTGGCCGACGTCGGCGCGGCGCTGGACCTGCCGGCCTTGCCGGTGGCGGCGTTCTGCCTCTACGCCCACAAGGCCGAACCCTGGCCCGAGCGCGAGGATTTCCTGGAGCTGTGCCGGCGCCAAACGTGAAAGGCCCGGCGCCCTCCCGTGAAGGGGAGCGCCGGGCCTTTTCATGAAGCAAACCGCCGGCGCGACGCCGTCAGTCTAAACTTTTTCAGATCACTGCGCGGTCCAGCCGCCGTCCATGGTCAGCGCCGTGCCGCGCATGTTGGACGCCGCGTCGGAGCACAGGAACACCGCCAGCTCGCCCAGTTGCTCGGGCGTGACGAAGGACTTCGACGGCTGCTTCTCGCTCAGCAGCTCGCGGCCGGCGTCCTCGATGGACAGGCCCTTGTTGGCGGCCAGCGCGTCGATCTGCTTCTGGACCAGCGGGGTCAGGACCCAGCCGGGGCAGATGGCGTTGCAGGTGATGCCGCCCTCGGCGTTCTCCAGCGCGGTCACCTTGGTCAGGCCGATGACGCCGTGCTTGGCCGCCACATAGGCCGACTTGTTGACCGAGGCGATCAGCCCGTGCACCGAGGCGATGTTGATGATGCGGCCCCAGCCGCGCGCCTTCATGCCCGGCAGCGCCGCGCGGGTGCCGTGGAAGACCGCCGACAGGTTGATGGCGATCACCGCGTCCCAGCGCTCGACCGGGAAGCTCTCCACCGGCGAGACGTGCTGGATGCCGGCGTTGTTGACGAGGATGTCGACGCGGCCGAACTCGGCCTCGGCGGCGGCGACCATCGCCTCGATCTCGGCGGGCTTGGACATGTCGGCGCCGTTGTGGGCGACGCGGACCTTGAACTCCTCGGCCAGCGAGGCGCACAGGTCGTTGATGTAGGCGGCGTCGCCGAAGCCGTTCAGCATCAGGTCGGTGCCCTGCGCCGCCAGCTGGCGGGCGATGCCGAGCCCGATCCCGCTGGTCGAGCCGGTGACGAGGGCGATCTTGCCTTTCAACGAAGTCATGGTCTTCAACCTTCCAGCGGCATGGTACGGAGATCCGGCGACACGATCAGCTCGGCCCCGGTGTTGGCGATCACCTGCTCCACGGTGACACCCGGCGCGGTCTCCTTCAAGACCAGACCGGCGTCGGTCGGCTCGAGAACGGCGAGGTCCGTCACCACCAGATCGACCCGGCGGACCGAGGTCAGCGGCAGGGTGCAGCGCTTGACGATCTTGGATTCGCCCTTGGCGCTGTGCTGCATGGCGACGATCACCCGGCGGGCGCCGGTGACCAGATCCATCGCGCCGCCCATGCCGGGCACCATCTTGCCGGGCACCATCCAGTTGGCGAGCTTGCCCTCCTGGTCGACCTGGAGGCCGCCCAGCACGGTCACGTCCAGATGGCCGCCGCGAATCAGGCCGAAGGACATGGCGCTGTCGAAGGACGCGGCGCCCGGCAGCGCCGAGATCGGCGAGCCGCCGGCGTCGGTCAGGTCGTGGTTCTCGGCGCCGTTGATCGGTCCCGACATGCCGACGATGCCGTTCTCCGACTGGAAGAACACGTGGCGACCGGCGGGCACGTATCGGGCGACCAGCGTCGGCAGGCCGATGCCCAGGTTCACGAGGTCGCCGTCCAGAAGCTCCAGCGCGACGCGCTTGGCGATCAGGGTCTTTTCGTCCATGGCTATGGTCTCCCGTCTCAGCGCGGCTTGGCGGTGACGATGTGGTCCACCAGGACCGAGGGCGTCATCACCGCGTCCGGCGCGATGCAGCCGACGGGCAGGATGTCCTCGGCCTCGGCGATCACGGTGGCGCCGGCCAGCGCCATGATCGGGTTGAAGTTCCGCGCGGTCAACGCGTAGGTCAGGTTGCCGTAGAGATCGGCCTGCTTGGCCGCCAGCAGCGCGAAGTCGGCCTTGATCGGCGTCTCCAGCAGGAAGGTCTTGCCGTCGATCTCGACCGTGCGCTTGCCCTCCTCGACCGAGGTGCCGACGCCGGTCGGCGTCAGCACGCCGCCCAGGCCGACGCCGCCGGCGCGGATGCGCTCGGCCAGCGTGCCCTGCGGCACCAGTTCCACCTCGATGTCACCGGCGATCATCTGCTTCTGGGTGTCGGGGTTGAGGCCGATGTGGCTGGTGATGACCTTGGCGACCAGCTTCTCCACCACCAGCTTGCCGATGCCCTGGTGCGGGCGGGCGGTGTCGTTGGCGATGATGGTCAGGCCGGTCTTGCGCTGGCGGATGATCTCGTCCACCAGCCGGCTCGGGCCGCCGACGGCCATGAAGCCGCCGAACAGGATCGAGGCGCCGTCGGGTATCCGCGCGACCGCGTCCTCCAGGGAGATGAGCTTGTTCTTCATGATCAGACGATCCCGGTCAGGTAATAGACGGCGATCACGAAGAAGACCGCCAGCGTCTTGATGCAGGTGATGGCGAAGATGTCGCCGTAGGATTGACGGTGCGTCAAGCCCGTAACGCCCAGCAGGGTGATGACGGCGCCGTTGTGCGGCAAGGTGTCCATGCCGCCGCTGGCCATCGAGGCGACGCGGTGCAGGACCTCCATCGGGATGCCGGACGCGTTGGCGGCGGCGATGAACTGGTCGGCCATCGCGGCCAGCGCGATGCTCATGCCGCCCGACGCCGAGCCGGTGATGCCGGCCAGCGCGGTGACGGTGACGGCCTCGTTGACCAGCGGGTTGGGGATGGACTGGAGCACGCCGGCGATCACCAGGAAGCCCGGCAGCGCCGCGATCACCGCGCCGAAGCCGTATTCCGAGGCGGTGTTCATCGCGGCCAGCAGCGAACCGCCGATGGCGGCCTTGGTGCCCTCGGCGAAGCGCTGGGTCACCGGCTTCCAGGCGAAGACCAGCACGGTCAGGATGCCGCAGAGCAGCGCGCCCTCGACCGCCCAGATGCCGGCGACCGACGACACCGCCGTGACCAGCGGCTTGGCGCCGGGGGTCAGCGCGACCTCGTAGCTGGAGCCGTAGACCTTGGGGATCGCCAGGGTGAAGACCTTGTTCAGCACGCCGACGATGACCAGCGGCAGCAGCGCGACGATCGGGTTCGGCAGGCTTTCGGCGGAAACGGCCTCGGGCTCGTTGCTGTGGCCGGTGCCGTAGCCCTCCCCCCTAGCGATGGCCGAGCGGACGCGCCATTCCAGATAGGCCAGGCCGACGACCATGATGAAGATCGAGCCGATGATGCCCAGCCAGGGGGCGGCGTAGGCGTCGGTCTTGAAGAAGGTGGTCGGGATGATGTTCTGGATCTGCGGGGTGCCCGGCAGCGCGTCCATCGTGATGGTGAAGGCGCCCAGCGCGATCACGCCGGGGATCAGGCGCTTGGGGATGTCGCCCTGGCGGAACATCTCGGCGGCGAAGGGATAGACCGCGAAGACCACGACGAACAGCGACACGCCGCCGTAGGTCAGCAGCAGGCAGACCAGCACGATGGAGGTCACCGCCCGCTCGCGCCCGATCAGCTTGATGACCGCCGAGACGATGGATTTGGAGAAGCCCGACAGCTCGATCACCTTGCCGAAGACGGCGCCCAGCAGGAAGACCGGGAAGTACAGCTTCACGAAGCCGACCATCTTGTCCATGAAGAGGCCGGTGAAGATGGGGGGCACGGCGGCCGGGTCGGTCAGCAGCACGGCGGCCAGGGCGGCCACGGGCGCGAAGAGGATGACGCTGAAGCCTCGGTAGGCGACGAACATCAGGAACGCAAGCGCTCCCACGCAGATCAGCAAACTCATTGGACGGGTGCTCCCTCGTTGTTCTTTTGGGCGTCGGTTGGTCAGGGCGCCGTGTTCAGCGGGTTAAAAGGCCGCGCAGCCGTTCCACGCCCGCGTCGTAGAGATCGCGGACGAAAAGCTCGGTCCTGGCTTCGCTCAGGCCGGTGGGCTTGAACGTGGCGGTCCAGATCAGCGTCGCGTGCCCGTCGGCCTCCGGCTGGACCCGGATCTGCGCCAGCAGGTCCGCGACCGGGTAGGGGCTCTCGACCACGGCGTAGGTGTAGGCCTCGTCGATTCGGCTGGTGTGCTCGAGTCGCTGCACCAGACGAGTGCCGTCCTTCAGCAGAAGCTGACGGAGGGCGCCTTTTCCGGTCCCCTCGACCGTCAGGGCGACGGCGCCGGGATACCAGTCGCACAGCCGGCCGTCCCAACGGACCAGCGGCCACAAACGGCGCGCGGGGTCGGGCAGCAGGATGGAGGTGGTGATCATCGGAGTCGCGCTTGGACCGAGGGGTTACCCCTGGCGGGGGATTACCCCTGTATGAGCAAGCGTCGTGCCAGAAACGTCGGAGCGCTGCGACACGGGAAACCTCAGGTTTTTCAGGGGTTTTGATGGGGCGGCCGCGCCGAAAATTTCTCGATAATGAGATTAACCATGAATATTTGTCTATAAAACGATAAAATTATCAAATTAGAGACATTTGGATTCGCTGGTGGACCCCGCGGAAAGCCCTGGATTTATCGTCCCCGCGACCGTATTTTTGTTGCCGGAGCGGGGGTGTCCCGCCGAAGCGGCAGCGCTGGGCGTCACGACCGCCGGTTTCATGGTTATGGAACCGAGAAATTCTTGCACCCGCATCATGGTTGCTGTTAATGGGCGCCATGGTATCGGTTGCGTTCGGCGCCGTCGTTGCTGGTCGGGGGATGGGCTTCCGGTCGGCGCATCCAAGGAGATGGTCATAGCAAAGCTTTACGATCAAGACCCGGTTCGCGAAGGCCCGCGACTCAATCGCGAGATCACGGCCCGGCAGGTGCGCCTCATCAACGCCGATGGCGAGATGGTGGGCATCGTCCCGCTGCATCAGGCATTCACGATGGCCGCCGATGCCGATCTCGACCTTGTCGAGATCGTGCCGAACGCCGATCCGCCTGTCTGCAAGATCCTCGATTACGGCAAGTTCCGCTTCGAAGAAGCGAAGAAGGCCAACGAGGCGCGCAAGAAGCAGAAGATCGTCGAGATCAAGGAGCTGAAGCTCCGTCCGAACATCGACGACAACGACTACGAGGTGAAGATGCGCGCCGCGCGCCGCTTCCTGGAGGAAGGCGACAAGGTCAAGATGACCATGCGCTTCCGTGGCCGTGAAATGGCCCACCAGGACATCGGCATGAACGTGCTGATGCGCGTCCGCGACGAGCTGGAGCCGATGGCGAAGGTCGAGCAGATGCCCCGCCTCGAAGGGCGTCAGATGATCATGGTCCTCTCGCCGCGCTGAAAACCGCGTCTGGCGTGGACCGGACTTCGTCCGGCGTTGCATGAAAAAGGCCCGTCCCGTGAGGGATGGGCCTTTTCGTTTGGGGGCGTCAGCCCTTCTCCCCACAAGGGGAGGGGGCACGATCAAATCGGACAGGCTCTCACTCCCCCGCCGCCGGTTGAGCCACCGGCGCCGCGTTGCGGCTGCGGAACAGGACGCCGCCCTCGGTCTTCAGCACGGTCAGGAAGGCCAGCACGGCCAGCACGGTGAAGCCGACGGTCATCGGGCGGACGGTGCCGTCGAAGGCCTGCCCGATGCCCCAGCCGAACAGGGCGCCGGCCGCCGTGGAGTAGAAGCCGGTGAAGGACGATCCCATGCCGGCGATGTGGCCCAGCGGCTCCATCGCCATCGCGTTGAAGTTCGGCGCGATCAGGCCGAAGCAATAGAAGGTCGTGGCCAGGAAGGCGGCCAGCGCCCACAGCGGCGGACGCTCGGGGAAGCCGAAGACCGCCATCGCGGCGCAGGCGGCCAGAAAGCCCAGCAGCGCCGCGTGCGACACGCGGTGCATGCCCAGCCGCCCGACCAGATGCGCGTTGGTCAGCGACGCCCCCGCCATGGCCGCGGCGATGGCCCCGAACACGAAGGGGAACAGGTCGCCCAACCCGTAGACGTCGACGAAGATCTGCTGGGCGCTGCCGATGTAGCTCAGCAGGCTGCCGAACATGAAGCCCATGGCGAGGGTGTAGCCGACCGTCTGCCGCGTGGTGACCACCGTGCGGAAGGCGGCCCCCAGCGCCGCCGCCGACAGCGGCATGCGGTCCTCGGCGTGGCGGGTCTCCGGCAGGCGCAGGCCCGCCCAGGTCAGGACGGCGCAGGCGGCCAGGAACAGCGCGGCGAAGATCCACGGCCAGGAGCCGAGGTGCAGGATCAGCTCGCCGATGGCCGGGGCGACGACCGGCACGATGATGAAGACCATCATGGCGAAGGACATCACCCGCGCCATGCCGCGCCCGGCGAAGCGGTCGCGGACGATGGCGACGGCGACGATGCGCGGGGCGGCGGCGCCGAAGCCCTGGACCGCGCGCGCGGCCAGCATCGCTCCGAAGCTGGGGGCGAAGACCGCCGTCAGAGAGGCCAGCGCGAAGACGACCAGCCCCACCGCCAGCACCGGCTTGCGGCCGAAGCGGTCGGAGAGCGGGCCGACGAAGGGCTGTCCGGCGGCGAAGCCGAGCATGTAGGCGGTGATGATGAGCTGACGGTCGTTGGGGCCGTCGCCGCCCAGCGCGTGGGCGATGTCGGGCAGGGCGACCAGCATGATGTCGATGGAGAGCGCCGTGAGCGCCATCATCACGGCGATGAGGGTAACGAACTCGGCGAAATGGATGTCGCGCGATCGTGACGGGGGAGGAGCGGTGTTTGCCATGGTTGAAGTCTGCGGCAGCGCGTGCCCTTGGGCAAGCGCATGATCCGTCAACCCAGGCTTGACCTTCCAGCGGCTGGAAGCCCCACGCTGGCGGTCATCGACGTTTATCGGTACCCCCAATCGTGATCGGAGGACGACATGCAGACGGTGAAAGTGGACGGAATGACCTGCGGCCACTGCGCCCAGACGGTGACCAAGGCGCTGGAGGCGCTGCCGGCGGTGGAGCGTGCGCTGGTCGATCTCAAGACCGGCGAGGTCGTGGTCGAGGGGAGCGCCGAGCCGGGGGCGATCCGCAAGGCCATCGAGGACGCCGGATACGAGGTGCGGGACGCCGCCTGACCGGGGAAGTCGGCCGGGCGGCGCCCCGCGTCCCCGGCCGTTACTTGGTGAGGATCAGCTTGTTCGCGCGGGTGACCCGCAGGCGATAGCTCTGCCCGGCATGCTGGATCACGATCTCGCGCCCGCCCGCCATCAGGCGGGCCGATTCGACCACGGGCAGGGACAGGGCGGCGACGCCCTGCCACGGCATGGCTTGCGAAGCGGCGGGACCGGCGGGGGAGGCGGTGACGGCGTTTTGCTGCATGGCCTTGCTCTCTGGCTGGAAAGTCGTTTCGGACGCGGGGTGAAGGGCGGCGGGCCGGACGTTCGCGCTGTCGCGCCGTCCGCCCCGCCATGAGTCCAACCTACAAAGGCTTTCGTGCGATTGCAAGTCATTCTCAAAATCATTTGATCACGGACCGTTCATTTGATCAGGGCGTGAGCAGGACGCGCGGTGGCCGCAGGGCTGTCTTGCGGTCGGAGGGCTGGGCAAGACGTCGGTCCTGAGGTTTCATGGGGTGCGACGCTGCACCGCAGCATAAGCTGCCTTTTCCTGTTGCCCTTCCAACCGACATCCCCTCGACCATCCAGGAACCCGCATGGTCTCGCTTCCCATTCTGGCTCTCGCCGCCGCGTCCTTCGGGATCGGCACCACCGAATTCGTCATCATGGGGCTGCTGCCCGACGTGGCCCGCAGCCTGAGCGTCAGCGTGCCGGAGGCCGGCTATCTGGTGTCCGGCTACGCGATGGGCGTGGTCGTGGGGGCGCCGCTGGTGGCGATGGCGACGGCGCGGCTGCCGCGCAAGACGGCGCTGCTGGCGCTGATGCTGATCTTCATCGTCGGCAACGTCGGCTGCGCGCTGGCGCCGGGCTATTGGCTGCTGATGGCGGCGCGCGTGCTGACCGCGTTTGCGCACGGCGCCTTCTTCGGGATCAGCGCGGTGGTCGCCAGCGATCTGGTGCCGCGCCACCAGCGCACCCAGGCGGTGGCGCTGGTCTTCTCCGGCCTGACCATCGCCAACATCCTGGGCGTGCCGCTGGGCACCGCGCTGGGGCAGGCGGCGGGCTGGCGCTCCACCTTCGTGGCGGTGGTCGCCATCGGGGTGGTGGCGTGGCTGGCGATCCTGCGCTTCGTCCCGGCCGGCATGCCGGGGTCGAGCGGCGGGCTGGTGTCGGAGTTCCGGGCGTTGAAACGCTGGTCGGTGCTGCTGCCGATGCTGATCAGCACGCTGTGCTCGGTCAGCCTGTTCGTGGTCTTCACCTACATCGCCCCGCTGCTGGAGCATGTCAGCGGCCTGACCCCGCAGGGGGTGACGGGGGCGCTGCTGGTCTTCGGCGTCGGGCTGACGCTGGGCAATCTGGTCGGCGGCCGGTTCGCCGACAGGGGCGCCATGGCGACCATCGTCACCAGCCTGATCGCCGTCGTCGCCGTGCTGGTGCTGTTCGTCTTCACCAGCCGCTCGGCGGTTCCGGCCATCGCGACGTTGGCCGTCTGGGGGGCGCTGGCCTTCGCGCTGGTGTCGCCGTTGCAGATGTGGGTGGTCGATGCGGCGACCGACGCGCCGAACCTCGCCTCCACCCTGAACCAGGGGGCCTTCAACCTGGGCAACGCGCTGGGCGCCTGGGTCGGCGGGGTGGCGCTGAACGCCGGCATCGCCTATGGGGCGCTGCCCTGGGTCGGGGCCGGCTTCGCGGCGTTGGCGCTGGCCTTCGTCCTGACGGCGCGGTCCACCGCAAGGCGGGAAAACGAGCTGGCCTGCGAGGCCGGCGACTGAGCCTCTATCTGCCGATGCCGGCGACCTGCTCCGCGATGAAGTCGAGGAAGCGCGGGTCGCTGGCGTAGGCGATGTTGATGCGCAGCGACACGGCGTCGGCGATCTTGCCGGTGGAGAAGACCGAGCCGGGCGCCAGGAAGATGCCCCGGTCGGCGGCGGCGCGGACCAACTCGGCCTCGTCCAGCCCGGCGGGCAGGGTTCCCCAGATGTAATAGCCGCCGGCCGGCGCGGCCGGAACGGCGATGCCGACCCGCTCCAGCGCCGCCAGGGCCTGCGCGCCCGCCGTCTCGATCCGCGCCCGCAGCCGGCGCAGATGGCGCAGGTACTGCCCGCCGGCGATCAGCGTGAAGATCAGCCGCTCCACGTAGTCGGACGTGCTGACCACGGTCAGCATCTTCAGGTCGCACAGGCTCTGCGCCAGGGCCGGCGCCGCCGCGATGTAGCCGACCCGCAGGCTGGCCGACAGCGTCTTGGAGAAGGTGCCGATGTAGATCACCCGCTCCAACTGGTCGAGCGCCGCCAGACGCGGGGCCGAGGCGGGCAGCACGTCGGCGAAGGGGTCGTCCTCGACGATGAGGACCCCGTGCTGGGCGGCGATCTGCAACAGCCGGTGCGCCACCGCGATGGAGATCGACCCGCCGGTCGGGTTGTGGGCGAGCGACTGGGTGAAGAAGACCTTCGGCTTCAGCGCGGCGATCTTGGCGGCGAAATCCTCCAGGTCGGGGCCGTCGGCGCGGCGCCGCACGCCGGCCACCGTCACGCGGGCCAACTTCAGCTTGCCGAACAGCGGGTAGTAGCCGGGCGTATCGACCAGCGCGGTGTCGCCCGGCTCCAGCAATTGCCGGCACACCAGATCCAGCGCGTGGTTGGCGCCCTGCGTCAGCAGGATGCGTTCCGGCGGCGCGGTGATCGAGCGGTCCGCCAGCATCAGCGCGATGCGCTCGCGCAGCGGCGCGTAGCCCCAGGGATTGCCGTAGCCGTGGTCGAGGTCGCTGCCCCCCACCGGCCGCACCAGCCGCGCGTGGGCGCCGACCTCCAGCCGCTCCAGCCAGGAGGGCGGCGGGCGGCCGTCGCCGACCCGGACGCTGTAATGCCGCTCCAACTGCTCGCGCAGCAGCGAGACGTGGTCCACCGCCTCGGCCAGATGCGGCGGGCGCGGCTCGACGCGGGGCTTGGCGGCGCGGGCGACGTAATAGCCCGAGCCCTGCTTGGCCTCCACCCGGCCCATGGCGACCAGCCGGTCGTAGACCTCCGACATGGTGTTCTTGGAGACGCCGTGTTCCTGCGCCCCGGCCCGCACCGAATGCAGGCGGTCGCCGGGCTTCAGCAGCCCGCGCTCGATCTGGCTGGTGATGCGGTCGACGATGTCGGCGGTGCGGCTCATCGGGTGCGGCTCATCGGAGGTCCTCCGCTCTGGGTTCCTGTGATCGTCCCGGTTCATGCGCTGGGACAGTGCGGCCAACAAACCGGGCAACTGTCCCTTGTTCCGTCCCTTCGTATCACGGACCATAAAACACGCAAACAAAATCGCCCGGCACCGGAACGCCGGGCTTCCAGAGGAGTGAACGCCCCGTGTCGACCCCGCCCCGGAATTCCCGCATCTCCGGCTTCCACCGCATGTCGCCGCGCGAACGGCTGGACACGGTCGCCGCCTTCGCCGGGCTCGACGCCGCCGCCGTGGAGCGGCTGGGCGACACCGGCAACCTCGATGCCGGGCTCGCCGACCGGCTGATCGAGAACGTCGTCGGCACGATGAACATCCCGCTCGGCATCGCCACCAACATGCGGATCGACGGCGAGGACACGCTGATCCCGATGGCGACGGAGGAATCCTCAGTCGTCGCGGCGGTCTGCAACGCCGCCCGGCAGTGCTACGAGACCGGCGGCTTCACCAGCTCGCTGTCCGGCACGCTGATGATCGCGCAGATCCAGGCGGTCGGCGTCGCCGATCCCCACGCGGCGCGGCTGCGCATTCTCGACCGCCGCGACGCCATCAAGGCCGTCTGCGACGGCTGCGACCCGATCCTGCTGGGCCTGGGCGGCGGCTTCCGCGACGTCGAGGTGCGGGTGCTGGAGACGGCCGGCGGCACCATGCTGATCACCCACCTGATCGTCGACACCCGCGACGCGATGGGCGCCAACGCCGTCAACACCATGGCGGAGAAGCTGGCCCCCAGCATCGAGGAGTGGACCGGCGGCCGGGTCTACCTGCGCATCCTGTCCAACCTCGCCGACCGCCGTCTGGCCCGCGCCCATGCGGTCTGGCACCTCGACCGGATCGGCGGCGAGGCGGTGCGCGACGGCATGATCGCCGCCTACCAGTTCGCGGCGGCCGACCCCTACCGCGCCGCCACCCACAACAAGGGCATCATGAACGGCATCAGCGCCGTGGTACTCGCCACCGGCAACGACACCCGCGCGGTGGAGGCCGGCGCCCACGCCTACGCCGCCCGCAACGGTTCCTACGGCAGCCTGACCCGCTTCGAGGTGACCAAGGACGGGCATCTCAGCGGCTCCATCGAGCTGCCGATGGCGGTCGGCCTGATCGGCGGCGCCACCAAGCTGCACCCGACCGCGCAGACCTGCCTGAAGATCCTCGGCGTGACCTCGGCGGAGAGGCTGGCCCGGATCATCGCGGCGGTCGGTCTGGCGCAGAACTTCTCGGCGCTGAAGGCGCTGGCGACCACCGGCATCCAGAAGGGCCACATGGCGCTGCACGCCCAGAACATTGCCATGATGGCCGGCGCCGTCGGCGAGGAGATCGAGCGGGTGGCGCAGGCTTTGGTCGAGCGCGGCACCGTGCGGATCGACGTGGCGCAGGCGGTGCTGGGCGAGCTGCGCGGGGCGTGACGCGGGAGCTCCTCTCCCCTTGCGGGAGAGGGGTTGGGGTGAGGGGTACGCAAACCTTTCCGCCTCCGGCGGAATACCCCTCATCCCAACCCTTCTCCCGCAAGGGGAGAAGGGCTTTCTCAGAGGTCAGTCCCACACCCGATCGAACAAAGAACACAAACGGAGGAAACGATGACCAAGCGTGGGTTCCTGGGCACATCCGCCCTGTGCGCGGCGGTGCTGCTCACCGGCATGGCCCCGGCCTCGGCGGAGATCGCCGGCAAGCGGATCAAGCTGGGCGTGCTGACCGACATGAGCGGGTTCGCCGCCGATTCCACCGGGGCCGGCTCGGTCGTCGCGGCGCAGCTCGCGGCGGAGGATTTCGCCAAGGAGCTGCCCGGCGTCACCATCGAGGTCGTGCTCGGCGACCACCAGAACAAGCCGGACCTTGGCTCCTCCATCGCCCGGCAATGGCTGGACCAGGAGAACGTGAACGTCATCCTCGACGTGCCGTTCTCCTCCGTCGCGCTGGCGGTGAACGAGGTCACGCGCGGGTCGAAGGCGATGTTCGTCGCGTCCGGCCCCGGCACGACCGAGTTGACCGGGCCGAAATGTTCGGCCAACACCGTGCAGTGGACCTACGACACCTACGCGCTGTCCAACGGCACCGCGCGGGCCGTGGTGGGGGAGGGCGGCAAGAGCTGGTACTTCCTGACCGCCGACTACGCCTTCGGCCACGCCCTGGAGAAGGACGCCAGCGCGGTCGTCGCCGCCACCGGCGGCACCGTGCTGGGCAGCGTCCGCCACCCGCCCAACGCCTCGGACTTCTCGTCCTTCCTGCTCCAGGCGCAGGCGAGCAAGGCGCAGATCATCGGTCTGGCCAACGCGGTCGGCGACACCATCAACTCGGTCAAGCAGGCGGTCGAGTTCGGCGTGACCAGCGGCGGCCAACAGAAGCTGGCGGCGCTGCTGATGCAGTTGACCGACGTGAACGCGGTCGGCCTGCAATCGGCCCAGGGGCTGTACCTGACCGAGGCCTTCTACTGGGACCTGAACGACGGCACCCGCGCCTTCGCCGACCGCTTCGCCGCCAAGATGAAGGGCCGCCGCCCGACCGGCAACCAGGCCGGCGTCTACAGCGGCGCCCTGCATTACCTGAAGGCGGTGAAGGCCGCCAACAGCACCGACGCGGCGGCGGTGGCCGGCGCCATGCGCGACCTGCCCATCGACGACGCGCTGTTTGGCAAGGGCAACGTCCGGGTGGACGGCCGGGCGGTGCACGACATGCACTTCTTCCAGGTCAAGAAGCCGTCCGAATCGAAGGCGGAGTGGGACTACTACACCCATGTGAAGACCATCCCGGCGGCCGAGGCCTTCCGCCCGCTGGACCAGGGAAACTGCCCGCTCGTCAAGAAATCCTGAGCGTTGGAGGCTGCGGCGGGCTCTCAGGGTCCGCCGCCGGTTGCGCCGGGAAGCGCGGCTATCTATAAGGCAAGCGGTGACTCTTCCCGGACGGCGCGATGATCGTTTCCTGCCCGAGCTGTTCGACGCGCTACACCCTGTCCGACTCGTCGCTCGGGGCCGACGGGCGCAAGGTGCGTTGCGCGAAATGCGGCAACATGTGGTGGCAGCGACCGGAGGCCGCCCCGGACTTCGCCGACGTGATGGCCGACGCGCCGACCGAAATCCGCCCGTCCCGCTCCGCCGCCAAGACCAAGACCGGCAAGACGCCCGCCGGGAAGACGGCCGACGCCCCGCCCGACCGGCGCACGGCGGTCGGCCTCGCGGCGCTCGGCGTGGTTCTGGCCGGTATCCTGGCGGGGGGGTACGTCGCGCGCGACGCGGTGGTCCGCGCATGGCCGCCGGCGGCACTGCTCTACGAGACCGTCGGCCTTGCCGTGGAGCCGCCGGGCGCCGGGCTGACGTTGCAGAACGTCCGGTCCGAGCAGAAGGTGGAGGGCGGCGTCGCGGTGCTGATCGTCGATGGGCAGATCGCCAACACGTCCGATGCGCCCCGCCCGGTCCCGCGCCTGCGCGCCACCGCGCTCGGCGGCGACCAGAAGCCGTTGCAGGCCTGGACCATGGGCGCCTCGCCGGAGCAACTGCTTCCCGGCGAGGTGGCGACCTTCCATCACAGCCAGCCCGATCCGGGGCCGGTCGCGGAGGTTCGGATCACACTGGATGGGGGGTGAGACTGGGGTGAACGGAAGTCAGCCGCGCATTGCTTCATTCTTATACATTCGAACAGGCCGCACATGACCCGGAGCGGACATGAGCAACCGGTTCCTCGGGTCCTGTGGAACAAAGACCGCCTAATTTGGCCCCCCGCTCAAGCCGAAGCACGTTTGGGGAAGTCGAATTCGCCTTCAATTGGTGGGCGCGACAGGCATTCTCATCTGTCTCAAAATCGGTGATGTGGCCGTAGCGAGCTTGCTGCTCCGGCGAGCGCGTTACTCACCGAAGCTGTCAAACGATAACTGCTGACCCCACAATCGCTGACATTATTAATGTTTCTAGCATTGATTATAATAGACCGCCATATCCTTAAAGAATTCCGAGGAAGGGATTGTGCCAAACGATTGCCCAAGGTAGGCCTTGTATTCTTTTGCCGATCTTTCATTGGGCGATTTTTTTTCTCTAAATATCCAATGGTGATATTCGCGAATTATGTCGTAGCAACCAATATGTTTTTGGAAGACATTTTTATCTAGCTCTTCAGCAACTAGCTTAACGATGGACAGAAAATCCTTTACATCCTGATGAGATATCTCTACCTTCTCCGGATTTCTCCAAGGAACAAATTCTATTTTCTGGTCTTCAACCCCTTGCTCATGAGCAATTTTATTCCTGATTTTTTGGAATTTTCTCAGGTCAGATTGTTTCTCTTCTACTTTTTCTGGCAAGGAGCCAAGGCACACAGACATATTCAGCATGCGGCTTGACCAGTCCCCTTGAGTCATGCCTTTGATTGATTGCTTCAAAATACCATCAAATTCTTTTGTTTTCTTTGCTGGATCCTTTAGAATAGAAATTCCATCGATTCCCAACATTCTTCTATCAATTAATTCTGGACGGGAATGTATAGCAGTCATAGCGCCGTATTTTATAAACATCTCCAGCATTGTTGCCGCCGACATAATAGAATTCTGCAGAATCCAATTTTTAAGAGAATCTACATTAGAGGACCAAACTGTACCTGATACATTCAATCTTGATAGATCTTCACTAGAGAAGCTTGACCCTGTATTATAATTTTTTATACTAACGAGATTTGATGAAATAAACGAGCTTGATGGAAGGAATGTCCATATAGAATTATTAATATTTGTAAGGTCGTTTTTGAAAACCTGCCACGTAAAGGAGTAAGGATAAGGACTGGTATACCGCTCAAAGCGTGCAGCAGGCAACGCACTCATTTCACAAAAACCTCCAGTTAATAAAGTTGACAGCAAAAGATAAATCAATCTAATATCTGCAATATATGAAATGCAATAATTAATTCGACGATTTCTCAAAAGCACCTATACATATTCGAGTATGCATTCAGTCCTGAGAATATAATACTCTGCCATTTTCAGCCAAGTACAGCTGCGGCGCAGTGGATGCTGATCCCACCGTTCCTGGTTCATCAGAGTTGGCGCCCAAGGTTGTAACGGTAAACGGCCAGAAGCTAGAAAAATGTGAAACCGAAGGCCTACCTTGCCAGTTTGAGACGTCTCCCACAACTGAGGGTGCATTCAATCTGTCAATCGCCCAATTTGAATGGTTTTTTTGGGGTGTTCCCGCTACTGGTGTAAAGCTGACGCTGTTCACCGTGTGTGTCGTATGAACTGCGATGGTCGGCCATCATAGCCGACCATCGCAGTCCCTTTCTCAACTCGCGGCATCCTTCTTCCCAAACACCCCGTCAGCCCAACCGCCGCACCTCTTCCCCCCGCCCCAGCAGCCGGTGAAGCGCCAATCCCACCCCCAGCCCAACCGCGTGCAGCCCAACCGTGGACAGCACGAAGCCCAGGGCGTAGCCCAGCGCCGAGGCGTCGGCCGGCATCTCGGCGCCGTGGGCGAAGCCGTGGAAGACGCCGAACCAGCCGGCGAAGACCGCGCCGATCCACAGGTTGCGCGACATCGGCATGACGCACAGCAGGACCAGCACCACGACCGAGGCGTAGATCATCGGCTCGACCAGCGGCAGCGACACCCCGAACAGGGCCAGCAGCCCGCCCGCCAGCATCGCGGCCACGAAGCTCGCCGGCACGGCGAACAGGGCGCGGCCACCGATGGTGGCGCCGTAGACGCCGACGGTGACCATGGCGATCAGATGGTCCAGCCCGGTCAGCGGGTGCTCGGCGCCGTCGAGGAAGCCCGCCGTGGCGAGGTGGCCGGGATGGGCCAAAGCGGGCAGGGCGATGGCCGACAGGGCGGCGGCAACGGCCAGGGTGCGGGTGGCGGTCGGGGTGTTCATGACAGGCACGTCCTCGGGTTCTGGAAGTTTCTTGTGGGTCAGCAGATGCGGGGCAGCGGGTCGCCGACCAGCATGTCGACGATGCGGGTGCCGCCGAAGGGGGTGTCCATGACGACGCGGCCGGGCCGCTCGGCGGTGGCGGTGCCGATGGCGGCGGCAAGGACGCCCAGCGGGTGGGCGCGCAGCGCGGCCAGCGCGGCGTCGGCCTGCTCGGGCGGCACCACCGCGACCGCCACGCCCTCGTTGCCGAGGTAGAGCGGGTCGAGGCCCAGCAGGTCGCAGAAGCCGCGCACCTCCGGCCGGATCGGGATGGCGGATTCGGCGACGCGGACTCCGATGTTGGACGCCTCGGCCATCTCGTTCAGCACGGCGGCCAGCCCGCCGCGCGTCGCGTCGCGGATCAGCCTTGTGCCGGGGGCGGCGTCGAGCAGCGCGCCGATCAGCCCGTTCAGCGGCGCGCAGTCGCTCGCCACCGGGGCGGAGACCGCCAGCTCGCCGCGCGCCGCCATGATCGCCGCGCCGTGGTCGCCGAGCGGGCCGTTGATCAGCACCACGTCGCCCGGCCGGGCGCGGGCGATGCCGAGGTCCAGCCCCGTGCGGATGACGCCGACTCCGCTGGTGGTGATGAACAGCTTGTCGCAGGCGCCGCGCGCCACGACCTTGGTGTCGCCGGTGACGACGCGCACCCCGGCTTCCCGCGCGGTCCGCGCGATGGAGGCGGCGATGCGGCGGAGCGTGGCGACGGCCATGCCCTCCTCGATCACCACGGCGCAGGACAGCGCCACCGGCACCGCCCCGCCGACCGCGAGGTCGTTGACCGTGCCGCAGACCGCCAGCTTGCCGATGTCGCCGCCGGCGAACTCCAGCGGATCGACGACGAAGCTGTCGGTGGTGAAGGCCAGCCGGTCGCCGCGCGCCATCAGTTCGGCCAGGGAGAGGCGGGCCTGGTCCTCCAGCGGCTGGCCCTCCTCATGGACTGCAAAGGCGGAGACGAAGACGTCCTCGACCAGATCGCGCATGGCGCTGCCGCCGCCGCCATGGGCGAGCGTCACGGTCTCGTGCCGGACCCTTCGGGGAGGACGGAGGGGAAGGACCGTCATGCCGCACCTTTCCGCAGGCCGCCATACTGGTGATGGGCGGCGCAGGCGCCCTCGGAGGAGACCATCAGCGCGCCGACCGGGGTTTCCGGCGTGCAGGCGCCGCCGAACAACCCGCATTGCCAGGGCTTGATGCCACCCTTCAGCACGTCGCCGCAGCGGCAGCCGTCCGGGTCGGCGACGGTCGGGCTGCGCACCGCGAAGCGCCGCTCGGCGTCGAAGCGGGCGTAGCGGTCGCGGATGGCGACGCCGGACTCATCGATGCTGCCAAGGCCCCGCCATTCGAAGAAGGCGCGGGTCTCGAAGACCTCGGCGATGGCGGCCTGGGCCTGCGGGTTGCCGTCCTCCGGGACGATGCGGCCGTACTGGTTCTCGATCAGGGCGACGCCGCGCCCGATCTGGTCGAGCAGCATCCAGACCGATTGCAGCACGTCCAGCGGCTCGAACCCGGCCACCACCAGCGGGCGGTCGTAACGCTCGGCGATGAAGCGGTAGGGGCGCAGGCCGATCACCATGCTGACATGGCCGGGGCCGATGAAGCCGTCCACCGCCATGCCCGGCGAATCCAGCACCGCCTTGATCGTCGGGGTGATGGTGATGTGGTTGCAGAACAGCGAGAAGTTGGCGATCCCTTCGCGCTCGGCCCGCAGGACGGTCAGGGCGGTGGACGGCATGGTGGTCTCGAAGCCCAGCCCGAAGAACACCACCTCGCGGTCCGGGTTGCGCCGGGCCAGGGTCAGCGCGTCGAGCGGCGAATAGACCATGCGGATGTCCGCCCCGTCGGCCTTGGCCTGGAGCAGCGACTTGCGCGAGCCCGGCACCCGCATGGCGTCGCCGAAGGTGGCGAGGATGACGCGCGGGTCCTCGGCGATGGCGACGCAGTCGTCGATGCGGCCCATCGGCAGCACGCAGACCGGGCAGCCGGGGCCGTGCAGGAACTCCATCCCCGGCGGCATGACTCCGGCGAGGCCGTGGCGGAAGATCGCGTGGGTGTGGCCGCCGCAGACCTCCATCAGGCGGATCGGGGCGCGCTCGGTGGCGCCCAGCGCGTGGAGCTTCTCGCCGATGCGGGCCAGCAGGCGCTGCCCGGTGTCGCGGTCGTGGAAGGGGGTGGTCATGGGGGTGGCGGTCATCGAAGCGGCCTCCTTGGTCCCTCTCCCGCCCCGGGAGAGGGAAGGGGCCCATGCAGAGCATGGGAAGGGTGAGGGGCTACAGGGCGTGGTACGGACTCCATGTTCCGATAGCCCCTCACCCTCCCCGCCTTCGGCGGGTCCCCTCCCTCTCCCGGGGCGGGAGAGGGCGATGCGTGCGTGAAAGCCATCACTCCACCTCCGTCGCGAAGGCGGCGAGTTCGGCGTCGGCTTCGCCGATCTCGGCCAGAATGGCCAGGGTCGCCTTGGCCTCGTCCTCGTCGATCAGGCTCATGGCGAAGCCGACATGGACCAGCGTCCAGCGGCCCAGCAGATCCTCCAGCGGCGCGCCCGGTTCGGCGACGCAGGTCACGTCCACGTCGCGGCGGACGCCCGACACGTCCACCGTCGCCAGCAGGGCGTCCGCGTCGGCGATGGCGACGATGCGGCCCGGTATGCCCAGACACATCGGTTGGCTCCCTTCTTCAAAAAACACCCGATCGATGACGCCCGGTCAGTGACGCTGGGTCATCGGTCCGCGTTCGATCCCGTAGCGCTCCAACTTGGCGCGCAAGCCCATGCGCGACAGGCCCAGCTCGTCCGCCGCCCGGCTCTTGTTCCAGCGGCAACGCACCAGCGTTTCCAGCAGGATGCCGGCCTCGATCCGCTCGATGCGGGTCTTCAGCGGGCCGCCCTGGGACAGCGCTTCCACCGTCGCGGCGTTGAGGTCGGGCTGCGCCCGCGCGTTCATCGCGGCGCCGCGCAGCACATGCTCGGACAGCAGCTCCGCCCCCAGCCGGTCGCCCTCGCACAGCACCAGCATGCGCATGATCTCGTTCTGCAACTCCCGCACGTTGCCGGGCCAAGCGTAGCCCTCCAGGCAGGCCAGGGTTTCCGGCGCGAAGCCCGCGACCGGCTTGCCATGGGCGGCGCCCAGCCGCGCCAGCAGGTGGCGGGCCAGCACCGGGATGTCGGCGGGGCGGTCGCGCAGCGGCGGCATGGTCAGCGTCAGGGTGCTGAGACGGTAATAGAGATCCTCGCGGAACCGCCCGGCCTTCACGGCGGCGGGCAGGTCGCGGTGGGTGGCGGCCAGCACGCGGACGTCCACATTGCGGACCTCGTTGGAGCCGACCGGCCGGATCTCGCCCTCCTGGAGGAAGCGCAGCAGCTTGACCTGGAAGGCGGGGGAGATGTCGCCGATCTCGTCCAGGAACACCGTGCCGCCGTCCGCCTGCTCCAGCAGGCCGATCCGGCTGGTGTGGGCGCCGGTGAAGGCGCCCTTCTTGTGGCCGAACAGCTCGGATTCCAGCAGGTCGTCGGGGATGGCGCCGCAGTTCTCGGCGTAGAAGGGGCGGTCGCCGCGCGGGCTGCCGTAATGGATGGCGCGGGCCAGCAGCTCCTTGCCGGTGCCGGTCTCGCCCAGCACCAGCACCGGCACATTGAATCCCGCGACCTGCGCGCCCTTGCGGCAGATCGCGTCCACCGGGCTGCCGGGCGCGCGGACCAGCGTGTCGAAGCGGTATTCCTGCCGCACCCGCTCGCGCCGGGTGACGAGGCGGCTCTCGGCCACCGGGGTCAGCAGCTTGAGTTCGCCCGACAGGCGGTCGTGCTCGCGCTGAAGCTGATACAGCTTGGCGGCGTTGCGGGCGGTCAGCAGCAGGTGGTCGGGGTGCCAGGGCTTGGTGATGAACTGGTGGATGCCGGCGGTGTTCACCGCGCCGATGATGTCCTCGGGGTCGATGTAGCCGGTGATGACGATGCGCACCACCTCGGGCCAGCGCTGGCGCACCTGGGTCAGGAACTCGACCCCGCTGACCTCCGGCATGCGCTGGTCCGAGAAAACCGTCTGGATCCACTCGGTCTCCAGGATGCGGATGGCGTCCGCGGCCGACAGCGCGGTGTGGACCTCGAAATCCTCGTCGAGGACGCGGGCGATCACCTCGACCGAACGCGGCTCGTCGTCGACCACCAGGATGCCGGGGCGGGCGGGCGCGGCCATCGGCGTCAACCGGAGACGGCGCTGCGCAGGGCCGAGGCGCGGGCCTCGGCCTGGGCGGCGAGCGCGGTCAGGGCGGCGCGGCGCTCCGCCTCCAGCCAGCCGAGCCACGCCGCCATGCCGTCGCCGCTGCGGGCCGACACGTCGAGCACCGTGGCGGCGGGGTTGACGCGGGCCAGCGCCCGGTCGATGGCGGCGCGGTCCACGTCCAGATGCGGCGCCAGATCGGCCTTGGTCACCAGCACGAGGTCGGCGGTGGCGAAGATGTCGGGGTATTTCAGGGGCTTGTCCTCCCCCTCCGTCAGCGACAGCAGGACCACGCGCTTGGCCTCGCCGAGGTCGAAGGCGGCGGGGCAGACGAGGTTCCCGACGTTCTCGACGAACAGCACGCCGCCGTCCAGAGCGGGCAGGCTTTCCAGCGCGTGGCCGACCATGTGGGCGTCGAGGTGGCAGCCCTTGCCGGTGTTGATCTGGACGGCCGGGGCGCCGGTGGCGCGGATGCGCTCGGCGTCGTTGGAGGTCTGCTGGTCGCCCTCGATCACCGCCACCGGCCAGCGCCCGGCCAACGCCGTCAGCGTCGCGACCAGCAAGGTGGTCTTGCCGGCGCCGGGGCTGGACAGCAGGTTGACCGCGAACACCCCGTCGCGCCCGAAGCGCGCCCGGTTGGCGGCGGCGTAGCCGTCGTTCTTCGACAGGATGCCGCGCTCGATCTCGATCATGCGGGTCTGCGTCAGGCCCGGCGCGTGCGCGCGGGCCGGGCCGGCGCCGTAGTCGAGCAGGCCGGGGGCGGCGTGGTGGTGGTCGCCGTGGCCGTGATCGCCGTGGTCGTGGCTGTGGGAATGGCCGCCGTGGCCGTGAGGATGGTCGTGCCCATGGTCATGATCGTGTGTATGATCGTGCCCATGGCCGTGATCGTGCCCATGGCCGTGCCCATGCTGGTGATCCTCGCCACCGACCGTGGCACCCGAACAGCCGCAGACCGTGCACATCACTCGACCTCCAAATCTTTGATCGTCATCTCGGTCCCGCCGCTGGGCTGGATCCGGTCGCCGCCGCAGGATGGGCAGGAGGCCAGCCGGTGGTCCAGCGACACCGTTTCGTTGCAGGTGAAGCACCAGCCCCGGCCCGGTACCTCCTGGATCACCAGCTCCGCCCCCTCGGCCAGCGAGCCGCGCGTCACCACGTCGAAGCCGAAGCGCAACGCCTCGATCTCCACCCCGGCGAAGCGGCCGATCTCCAGCCGGACCCGGCGCACGCGGGTGAAGGCGTTGGCCCGGCCGGACTCCTCCATCGCCAGCAGCAGGCTTTCGCAGAGCGCCATCTCATGCATCGGGCGCGTCCCGCTCCGTGGCGCCCATGCCCAGCAGCAGGGCGCGCCGCGACGGGCGCGGCGGCTCCGGTGCGGGGGCCGGTTCCACGGTTTCCACCGCCTCGGGCGGCGGGGCCAGTTCGGCCTCGCGCAGGCGGCGGATCTCGGCGCTGCGGGTGCCGTCCTCGCGGTTGGCGGGGTCGAACAGGGCGACCAGGGCCGCCGACGCGGTTTCCGTCGCGTGCAGCATGGTGGTGAACTCGAACATCGGCGAGAACAGCGAGCACGCCTTGTAAGGGCCGACGTCCTTGCGCAGCGCGTGGACGTATTCGTAGCGGCCGGAGGGGAACTCCACCAGTTCCTTGGCGCCGGGGATCAAGCCCGACCAGTCGTCCTCCGCGCCCGGCAGCAGCACGAGGTTCAGGAACCACGGCGTCACCAGCGCGCCCAGCCAGCGGCCCTCCCAGGCGCGGAAGCCGACCGCCTTGACCGCCAGCGCGTCGTTGACGATGGGGACGCCGCGCATCTGCGCGGTGTGGATCTCGCGGAAGGCGCGCTCCAGCCTCCGGATGGTTTCGACCGGCAGGCCGGGCGGCGCGGCCGGCGGTATGGCGACGGGACGCGCGGGAGTGTCGGGCGCCGGATCGGCTCCCACATCCAGCGTCATGAACTGGTCGCGGGCGCCGTCGCAGACCGGGCAGCGCCAATCGTCCGGCAGGGCCGCGAAGGCGGTTCCGGCGGGGACCTGCCACAGCTCGCAGCCCTCGGCCGGGTCGTAGACGTGCCAGCAGATCTTGCATTCCATCCGCGCCGTCGCGGAGATGCGCGAGGCGTCGCCGAGGTAGGAGCCCTCGAACCGGCCCGGCACGGCGAAGGCGGTCATGGCGCGTCTCCGCCGATGGCGTCGAGGATCTCGGCCAGCCGTTCGGCGCTGTCGGCGATGTCCTCCGCCGCCGCGCAGACCACGGCGGGGACAAGGGTGACCTCCACCGTGTTCAGGATCAGCGTGTCGACCGAGTTGTAGTAGCGCACCCACCAGACGTTGGGCGTCGCCGTGGCGGTGACCCGGCAGTTGCCGTAGCCGCGCGACAGGATGGTGGTCGCGCCCACCCCCAGCCGGGCCTCGACGAAGGCGAGATCCTCCGGTGTGTGGGGGAGGAGGCTGAAGTTCACCGCGTGGACGGCGTCGCCGCGCGTCCAGCCGGCGCTGCGGTCCAGCAGCTCCGTCAGGATCGGCAGGCCGTTCATCAGGCCCTCCGGCAACCGGGCGGGCGTTTCGGCGGCGGGCGGCGCGGCCGGAAAGGCGCGGGTCAGGGCCACGCGCGGGAAGGCGCCGACCAGCACGGTCTCGCGCGGGGCGTCGTCGCCCGCCTCGTAGGAGCGGACCCGCCACACCCCGGCCAGAGTCGCCTCCTGGATTTCCAGCCGGTCGGCGGCGCGCTCGACCCGCACGGCGACCTCGCCCTCGCCCAGAGCCTCGTCGATCAGCGACAGGGCGGGGGCGTCGAGCCGGTCCACTGGAATGCGGATCTCCTCGCCCTCGGTCCAGCCGGCCAGCGCCGTCCGCACCCGCTCCAGCAGCGCGCGGGCGGCGGCGGCGCGGGCGGGGTCGGCGATCTCCGGCAGGTGGTGGTCGTAGGTCCGCATGCCCGACGGCATGGGAAGATAGGCCAAGCCCTCCTCGTCGGCCTCGGGCTGGCTGCCGGGGCCGAAGCCGACCGGCGGGCGGGTCATGCCGAACATCGGGTCCATGGGCGCGCGGTCCTTACTGCAAGCGGCTGGCGGGGGCTTCGGGGCCGATCAGGATCGCGGCGATGCGCTCCAGGTAATCGGTCCAGTCGCGCACGCGGGGGATGCTGCCCAGCACGGAGTCGCCGCGCAGGAAAAGCAGGGCCGGCAGGCTCATCATACCGGCGCGGGCCAGCAGCGCCTGTTCGGCGGCCGGGCCGGCGACGGCGGGCTTGAGGTGGGGCGACAGGACGCGCACCAGCTCCGGCAGGATCACCGCGACGTCGGCGGTCTCGCCGTTACCCTTGCCATGGCCGGGGAGGAAGACGACCCAGGTGTCGCTGTCGCCGCGCCAGGGCTGGTCGTCGGCGCCGTCGAGCCGGGGGTAGCCATGGGTGTCGGTCAGTTGGTCCACCAGCGGCGGCAGCGGGAAGCTGGGCTTGGCCGGCTTGGCGGCGGGCGGAAGATCGTCGGTCATGCGGCGTCAGCCCTCGGAGCGTCCGGCGGCGCGGGCCGCCTCCAGATGGGGGGGAAGGGTGGGCGTGCGGCCGGTCAGGTCGGCGAAGGCGTCGTCGTCCCGCTCGCCCCGCAGCGCGGCGGTCATCGCCGACAGCGCGTCGTTCAGCAGCGCCGCCTCGTCGGGGTCGAGCCGGCGGCGCGCGGCGCCGAGGAAGGTCAGCACCCAGTCGCCGGGCACAGCCTCCGGCAGCAAGGACAGGTCGATGATGGTGGGGGAGCCCGACCCGTCGTCGCAGGTCGCCGCGATGCCGTCCACCGTCCGGATCCGCAGGGGAATGCCGATGCACATGGCGGAAGCCCCTAACCGGCGAGGTGGACGGCCAGCACGCGGGCGTCGCCGACGCGGCAGGCGTCCTGCGCGCTCGGGCGCCCGCTCTCGTAGGCGTGGCGGGTGATCGCGGCGGTGGAGAGCGTCGCTTCGGCCGTCCGGGGCTCGCCTTCGACGCCGAACTCGTCGCGCAGGACGCGCCGGATGTCGGCGAGGGTCGGCGCCACCTGGGCGGCGACGGTGGCGGTCAGGCCGCCGCCGTAATCCTTCAGGTTCTCCGGCTGGACGCCGAACAGGATCAGCCGGGCGGGGCAGCGGTCGAGCAGCATGGCGCTGGCCAGCACCTCCTGGAAGCCGGTCTGGTGCAGGCTCATCTTCTTGGCGCCGAGGAAGGCCGGCACGTCGTCGTCGCGGATCTCGCGCCGACTGCCGGGGGCCAGGCCGTAGTCGATGGCGTCCACCACGATCAGGACGTCCGCCTCCTCCAGATGGGGCAGCAGGTAGAGACCCTGGGTGCCGCCGTCCATCAGCGTGACGTTGGGCGGGAAGGACCATTCCTCCGCCAGGCGCTCCACCGCGCGGACGCCGAAGCCCTCGTCGGCCCACAGGATGTTGCCAATGCCCAGCACTAGGATGCGGTCGTCTTGGACCATGCCTGTCTCCCCTTCCTCGTCATGCGCGGCGCCGTGCCGTCGACGCTTTCCTTTTCAAAGGGCGTGCCAGGAATAAGACCTTTGGTAAGCGTATGAAATGTCAGGGAAAATTTTGCGACATGATTTGTTCGGGAAGCGATTGTGGATATCAACATTGCAGCGCGCCGGCAAATTGGCAAGTTACTTGCCAGTTTGGCCGGGGGCTTGCCGCTCCATGGCACGGGCATGGCCGAGGGATTGCCAGTTTTCGGCTAGCAAGTTGCAGGGATGTGCGCGGTGGCGGCCGGGGTGGAGACCGTCAGGTCGGGAGAAAACGCGGGGTTGCTGCCGATGCTTGCCGGTCGCCGTGGGTCCCCCTCACCCAACCCTCTCCCCGGGGGGGAGAGGGCTTGTGGGCGCAGGGGCGACGGTGGCGGGCGCCGGAACGGCGGCAACGGGATCGGCCACCGGCTTGAGCGTCGCCGGGCCGCCGGCGGCGGTCACCAAGCGGTCGCTGGCGGCTTCCAGGCGGTCTTCCAGCTCGCGCATCGCGTCCGCGCGCGGGAGACCCGGCGGGATCGGCGGCAGGAACTCGACCACGATGGTGCCGGGACGCTTGAGGAAGCTCTGGCGCGGCCAGTAGACCCCGGCGTTCAGCGCCATCGGCACGATGGGAATCTTCAGGCTCTCGTAGAGCACGCCGACGCCGATCCGGTAGGGCTTGTAGGTGCCGGGCGCGACCCGCGTGCCCTGCGGGAAGATCACGATGGGGCGGCCCTCGTCGCGCACCGGGCGGGAGTTGCGGATCAGCGACTTGATCGCCGCGCCGCCGGCCCCCCGGTCGACCGGGATCATCTTGGCCTTCGCCGCGTACCAGCCCCAGATCGGGATCCACATCAGCTCGCGCTTCAGGATGATCGCCGGGTCGTCCACCAACAGGTGGAGCTTCATCGTCTCCCACGCCGACTGGTGCTTGGCCGCCAGCAGGAAGGAGCCCGCGGGCAGGTTCTCCCGCCCGCGAACCTCGTAGGTGATGCCGGCGAGCACCCGTTCCAGCCAGCCGACGCTGCGCAGATACCAGATGACGACGGCGACCATTTGTGGGCGCGGCAGCAGCAGCATCCACAGCAGGGCGAAACACATCAGCGCGGTCCACACATGGAACGCGATGTTGAAGGCGAGGGACCGGAGCCAGATCATGGCCGGCAACTTGTCAGGATTCGTCGGGCTTCTCAAGAGCGGTCGCGTGTCGCGGGTGTCGCCTGTGGACTCCGGGCCGCGCCCCGGTGCATTGTCGGTTGCCGTTGCTGAGGGCCAGGCTTTGGTGGGACCGTGATCCGTTTCGAAAACGTCGGACTGCGCTACGGCACCGAATCGGAGGTGCTGCGCGACATCAGCTTCACGCTTCAACCCGGCTCCTTCCATTTCATGACGGGGGCGAGCGGGGCGGGGAAATCGTCGCTGCTCAAGCTGATGTATCTGGCGCACCGCCCCTCGCGCGGCCTGATCACCCTGTTCGGCCGCGACATGGCGCGGGTCACCCGCGCCGAGCTGCCGGAGATGCGCCGCCAGATCGGCGTCGTCTTTCAGGATTTCGCGCTGCTCGACCACCTGTCGGCGCTCGACAACGTCGGGCTGCCGCTGCGCATGGGCGGCACGCCCGACGCCGACGCGGTCGCCCATTGCACCGAGATCCTGCGTTGGGTGGGGCTGGGAAACCACCTGCACGCCAAGCCATCGACCCTGTCGGGCGGGCAGCAGCAGCGCGTCGCCATCGCCCGATCGGTCATCAACCGGCCGCGCCTGCTGCTGGCCGACGAGCCGACCGGCAACGTCGACGACGGCATCGGCATGCGGCTGCTCTATCTGTTCGAGGAACTGCACAAGCTGGGCACCACCGTCGTCATTGCCACCCACAACGAGGCGTTGATCCGCCGCTTCGACCACCCGCGCCTGCACCTCGACAACGGGCGGCTGCACGTCATGCCGGCCCGCAACGCGAAGTGGGGCTAGGGCATGGCGCTGTTCTTCGGGGGGCGGCCCTCCGACCTGCCGCTGGCGCGGGATCCGTCCTCGCGCTTCCTCGCCTGGATCACGGCGCTGATGGTGTTCCTGGCGGCGCTGGCGCTGGCCGGGGCGATGGTGGTGTCCGACATGGCGCGGCGCTGGGACAGCGGGCTGGCCGGCGGGCTGACGGTGCAGATCGCGCCGTTGCCGGGCGCCGCCGGCGCGCCGCCGCTCGACGAACGGGTCGAGGCGGCGCTGACCGTGCTGCGCTCCGCCCCTGGCGTGAAGTCGGCGACCGCGCTGACCGCGTCGGACACCGCGCGGCTGCTGGAGCCCTGGCTGGGGCCGGAGGCGGCGGACCCGCTGCTGCCGATGCCGCGCCTGATCGACGTCGCCACCGACGGGCCGGTCGACGTGGCCGGGCTGACGCTGCGGCTGAAATCGGCGGCGCCCGGCGCGACGTTGGACGACCATGCGGTCTGGCTGGCCGATCTCCGCGCCTTCACCGGCGCCGTCCATCTGGCGGCGCTGGGCGTGGTGGCGCTGATCGGCGGGGCTGGGGTGATGTCGGTGGTGTTCTCGGTGCGGACCGGGCTGGCGATCCACCGGAACGTGGTGGAGTTGCTGCATCTGATGGGGGCGACCGACCGCTACGTCTCGCGGCAGTTCGAGACGCATGTGGCGGGGTTGAGCTTGCGCGGTGGCTTGGCCGGGCTGGCGCTGGCGGTGGCGGTGCTGGGGGGAATCCTGCACGTCTCCAGCGGGCTGCGCGCCAGCCTGCTGCCCGACCTGACGCTGGCGCCCTGGCAGTGGGCGGCGCTGGGGCTGGTGCCGATGGCGGCGGTGCTGCTGGCGATGGCGACGGCGCGCTGGACGGTGCTGCGCACGCTGGGGTCGCTGCCGTGACGCGGGTTATCGGCCGGCTGCTGGTGGCGGCGCTGCTGGTGGCGGTGGCCTGGGGGCTGGGGCTGGTCTGGTTCGCCGCCGGGGTGCCGCGCGTCGGTCCCAACCCGGCCGACCCGGTGGCGAACCGGGCGACCGACGCCATCGTCGTGCTGACCGGCGGCAGCAACCGCCTGGGCACCGGTCTGGAACTGCTGGCCGCCGGGCGGGCGCGCAAGCTGTTCGTCTCGGGCGTCTACGACGGGGTCGATGTGCAGGAGCTGCTGAAGCTGTCCCGCCGCGCGCCGACGGAGATGGAGTGCTGCATCGCGCTGGGCTATTCCGCCGACAGCACCATCGGCAACGCCTACGAGACCGCGGACTGGATGCGCGACCAGGGGTTCCGCTCGCTGCGGGTGGTGACCGCCAACTACCACATCCGCCGCAGCCTGCTGGAGCTGGGCATGGCGATGCCGGAGGTGGAACTGGTGCCGCACCCGGTGGTGGCGCCCACGGTGCATCTGGCCGACTGGTGGAAATGGCCGGGCACCGCCAACCTGCTGGTCAACGAATACAACAAGCTGCTGTTGGCCTACGGGCGCTACCTGATCTATCTGGCGGTGGAGCGCTGAGCGGCTCTGGTCAGGGACGATGGGCCACGCGCAGCAGGGCCGAGAGCGGCGAGCCCCGGCGGGCGCGGGTGACCTCGACCAGCCCCAGCTTGGACATGCCGTAGACCTGGGTCTGCACCGGATCGGACTCGACCGCCTCGGTCAGGGCGTTCAGGACGCGCTCGGCATCGCTCCGCGCGCGCATGTTGACGAAATCGACCACGACGATCCCGCCGACGTTGCGCAGGCGCAGCTGCCGGGCGATCTCCGCCGCCGCTTCGAGGTTGACCTCAAGCGGGTTGCCGCGCTCCCCGGCGTTCACGTCGACGACGGTCAGCGCCTCGGTCGGCTCGATCACCAGCGACCCGCCACGGGGCAGGGCAACCCGCGTGCCGAGCAATTCGGCGATGGCGCCGTCGAGGTCGCGCAGGTCGAAGAGGCGGCGCGGGTCCTTGTGCTGCTCGATCAGCGGCAGCAGGTCGGGCGTCCGGTCGGCGCACCACGCGGACAGGGGCTTGGCGAGGTCCGGACCGTCCACGAGGATGCGGGCCGGGACGGTGCCGCCCAGCTCGGTCAGGAGCCGGGCCGTCGCATCGGCGCCGGAATACAGCAGGGACGGCACCGGCGCGCTGGCGGCGGCGTCGCGGATGCCGCGCCACGCCAGATGCAGGGCTTCGGATTCGGCGGCCAGCCGGTCGTCGCCGGCTTGGGCCGCGCCCGCCCGGACGATCCAGCCGGAGCCGGTGACGAGGCTTTGAATCCGCTTGGTCAACTCGGCCCGCGCCGGACCGGCGCCCAAGCGCTTGGACACCGCGATGTCGCGGCCGAAGGGGGCGTGGATCAGGAAGCGGCCGGGCAGGGTCACGTCCATCGTCAGGGAGGGACCCTTGGCGCCGACCGGGTCGGCCTTCACCTGGACGAGGACGGGCTGGCCGGTTCGCAGCAGGGTGCCGATCCGGTCGTTGCCCTGTTTGGGCTTTCCGTCCGCGCGCCGCACGTCGGCGGCGGCCAGGAAGCCGGACAGGCCCTCGCCGAGATCGACGAAGGCCGCGTCCATGGCGGTGACGATCCGCTCGACCCGGCCCAGGAACATCCGGCCGAGCAGCGAGGGGTGGTCGGCGTGGTCGATGTGGAGGTCGGTCAGGCGCCCGTCGCTCACCACCGCCGCCCGCGTCAGCGGGCCGTCGCGGTCGATGAGGATTTCGATGAGGGGGCCGGCCCCGCTCACGACGGAGGGAAGCCGGAACCGTGCAGCAGCCCGGCCACCTCGTGCAGCGGCAGGCCGACCACGTTGCTGTAGGAGCCGCCGATCCAGCGGATCAGGGCGGCGGCCCGGCCCTGGATGGCGTAACCGCCGGCCTTGCCCCGCCATTCGCCCGAGGCGAGGTAATCCCGCGTCTCCGGATCGGACAGGGCCTTGAAGGTCACGTCGGTGCGGACCAGACGCTCCAGGCGGCGGTGGCCGCCCTCGGCGTCGGGGACCAGAAGGACCACGCCGCCGTACACCCGGTGCCGTCGGCCCGACAGCAGGGCCAGGCATTTCCGCGCCTCGCCGTCCTGTTCGGCCTTGGGCAGGATTCGGCGGCCGCAGGCCACCACGGTGTCGGCGGCGAGGATCCAGGAATCGGGATGCCGCGCGGCGACGCAGGCCGCCTTTTCCCCGGCAAGGCGCAAGGCGTGCTGGGGCGGCAATTCGCGCGGCAGTGGAGTTTCGTCGAGATCGGCCGGATCCACCGCGTCGGGCACGATGCCGATCTGGCGCAACAGGTCGAGCCGGCGGGGCGAGGCCGAAGCCAGGACCAGCCGGGGCGCCTTGGGCATGCTCATCACGCGGGACGGCGTCGTCGGGTGGGAATTACTTGAACCGGAAGGTGATCCGGCCCTTGGTCAGGTCGTACGGCGTCATCTCAACGTTGACGCGGTCGCCCGCCAGAACCCGGATCCGGTTCTTGCGCATTTTCCCGGAGGTGTGCGCGAGGACCTCGTGATCGTTGTCGAGCTTGACCCGGAACATCGCGTTCGGAAGCAATTCGACGACGGACCCCGAGAACTCGATCAGATCTTCTTTTGCCATATGACCTTTAGTCCGTGCGTAAAGTTTCGCGGCAATAACTGGCCTTCCGAAGCCGCCGGGTCAAGGGGGATTCCCATTCCCGGTGCGTTCGGTCGCAGCTTTGCGATGCGGGTCAGCCCTGCGCGTTCGCCGGATCGTTGTCGGCCGGGTCACCGGATTGCTCGTCGGACACACCCACCGTGCGGAACGGGCTGAGCGGCGATTGGTTCCCGCCGTCCAGCCTTTGCAACGGTTCCGAGGCCTTCGAGATGGCGGCGAACATCTCCCTCTGGTCGATTTCCATGCGCCGGGTCAGCCGCGCCACCGTCTCTCCGGCGCCCAGCGCCCGGCCCGACGCGCGGTCGTGAAACAGATTGTGGTTTGCCTTGGCGGCGCTCGGCAGCAGCTCCGCCGCGACGGTCTGGGGGGCCGATTCGGCGGCGCGGATCAGTTTCGCGGCCCCGCCGACGCCCATGACGTAAGCGATTCGGCTTTCGGATTCGCTGGCCGGACGGCCCAGCCGCTTCTCCAGCCGCTCCCGGCCCTCCGACAGGTAGCGGGCGGCCATGCCGGCCGACACGTCCACGTCGTGGCGCAGGTCGAGGATCTTCCGGCGCACCGCCGGGTCCTTGACCGAGGAGACGCCGCCCTTGCTCTGGATCTGGCTGGCCAGTTCGCCCTGGCCGTAGGCGGCGCCGTGGCGGCGGAACAGGTCGAGCCACGTGCTCTCCAGGAACTGGAAGGGGCCGGCGGCGGAACTGTTGGAATTCTTCGCGGCGGTGTTCAGGCCGCTTTCCTGGGTCGCCTGCGCCAGGATGGCGGTGAAGCTGTGGCCCGACAGCCCGGCGACCTGCTGGGAGGCCAGCGTGACCCGCGCGGCGGTGGGGTTGTCGGCGGTCGCAAGGGCGGTGGCGCGCCCCATCCTGCCCTGCGGCGCGGCCTGGGGCGCGGACGGCTTGCGGTCGGGCAGCGGCACCAGCGTGCCGTCGGCGAGCTGCATCGGCGGCTCGGGCTTGGCGTCGGGCACGCCCGGCGCCTTCTGCCCGTTGGCGAGGCGGCCGCGCGGCAGGGGTTGCGACCGCGCCATGACGTCGAGAAAGGACGCGTCGTCGCCATCGGCGGCCGGGTTGGCCGGGGGCGGATCGGGCTTCCGCTCCGGAATGGGGGCGAGGGGGGGCTGCGCAACCTTCATGAACCACCGGGCACGATCGACACAGCGGCCACCCGACGGCGGCCGCGGACGGACCAGTATAGCACCGACTCGTCAGCCGTGGGTGAGGAAGTGCGAGTCCGACGGCGGGTCGATCTCCAGAACCGCGTCCTGGTTCAGCGGAGTCGCCCAGTGGGCGATGGCGGCCAGCAGTTTCGCCTTGTCCAGGGGCTTGGGCAGATGGGCGTTCATGCCCGCTTGCAGGCAGCGCTCGACCTCCACCGCCAGCACGCCGGCCGACAAGGCCAGGATCGGCACGCGGGCGGCGGGGCCGGGCAGGGCGCGGATGGCGCGGGCGGCCTCCAGCCCGTCCATCACCGGCATCTGCACGTCCATCAGCACGATGTCGTAGATGGTCTCCTGCACCGCCACGACGGCGGCGGCGCCGTCCTCCACCGCATCGACCCGGTGCCCGGCCTTGGTCAGCATGGTCACCGCGAGGTCGCGGTTCATCGCCAGATCCTCGGCCAGCAGCACGCGGACGCCGGGGCCGCTCGGCTCGATCCGGGAGGGGGCGGCGCTTTCCGGCTGGATCGCGGCGCTGCCGGCGGGCAGCAGCGGCAACGCGAACCAGAAGCTGCTGCCGGCGCCCGCCACGCTCTCCACCCCGATCTCGCCCCCCATCAGCTCCACCAGCCGTCGGCAGATCGCCAGCCCCAGACCGGTGCCGCCGCGCCCGCGATCCACCTGGCTGAAGCGCTGGAACAGGTCGGCCTGACGCTCCGCCGGGATGCCGATGCCGGTGTCGGTCACGGTGAAGGTGCAGCGCCGGCAGCCCTGGCCGTTGTCCGCCGCCTTCACGCTGAGCCGGACGGAGCCGCGGTCGGTGAACTTCACCGCGTTGCCCAGCAGGTTCAGCAGGATCTGCCGCACCCGGTCCGGGTCGCCCATGACGAAGCCGCGCGCCGTCGTGGAAATGGTGGTCTGCAACTCCAGACCCTTCTGCTCGGCGGTCAGGCGGACGATGGCGACGCAGCGGTCGGCCAGATCGTCGAGCCGGAACGGCACGCTGACCAGATCCACCCGCTCGGCCTCCAGCTTGGAGAGGTCCAGCACGTCGTTGATGACGGTCAGCAGCGACCGCCCGGCCTCGCGCACCTGCGAGGCGTAGCGGCGCTGCTCGGCGGTCAGCGGGGTCTCCAGCAGCATCTCCGCGAATCCGATCACCCCGTTCATGGGCGTGCGAATCTCATGGCTCATGGTCGCCAGGAACTCCTCCTTGGCGCGGCTGCCGGCCCGCGCCTCCTCCATCGCGCCGCGCAGCTCCTGCTCGCGCTGTTGCAGGCGGCGGGACATGTCGTTGAAGGCGTGGGAGACGATGGCGAACTCATGGGGGGCGCGGTCGGCCTCGATGACGGTGCCGCCGCCGCCGGCCCCGATCCGCTTGGCGGCGCCCGACAGCTCCCAGACCCAGCGCAGCACCGAGGCGCGCAGCAGCGCCCACAGCGCGGCGACGCTGACCAGACCGGCGGCGCCCAGCAGCCCCAGCCCCTGGAGCAGGTCGCGCCGCGCCTCGCTCATGATCGGCTCGGTCGGCATGCCGACGGCGAAGATGGTGCCGGTCTCGGGCGAATGCTGGAAGGCCCACAGCCGGTTCCGCCCATCGGCGCTGACCCCGTCGATCGTGCCGTTGCGCTGCGTCAGCATCTGCCGGATGTAGGGCTGGTCGGCGATGTTGCGGTTCAGCCAGCCCTCGGGGTCCGGCTGGCGGGCGACGATGACGCCGTCGCGGTCGAGCACCAGGACGCGCGCGTCGGGCTGTTTGAGCACCTTCACGAGGTCGGTCAGCCAGGTCAGGTCCACGGCGACGCCGATCACGCGCCGGACCACGCCGTTCTCCATGATCGGGGCGGCGACGATGATCAGCGGCTTGAGCGAGCGCTTGCCGATGATGAAGTCGCTGACCACCGGACCTTTGGTGTCGAGGGCGCGCTGGAAATACTCGCGCTCGTGCAGGCTGATGCCGCCGCCGGGCCCGCTGGTGTCGCAGATGATCCGGCCCTCGGCGTCGGTCAGCCAGACGCCGGTGGTCCAGCGGTGCTGGCGCGGCATCGGGGCCAGGGTGGCGACGCAGGAATCGGTGTCCGCGAAGGTCGCGTCGCGCAGCGCCGGCACCAGCGACAGCACGCCCAGCAGGTTCCGCGCCTCGCCGATCAGGTCGCGCTGCCGCTCCGTTCCGTCCTCGGCCAGATGGACCGCCAGTTCGCGGGCGGCGTCGAGGCGGTCTTCGAGCTGCTGGTCGAACAGGTACAGCGCGCCCAGCAGCGGCAGGGCCAGCGACGCCAACACGACGCCCATCAGGCGCACGCGCAGGCTGCGCGGGTTGGCGGCGCGGAGCAGGCGGGACAGCGGACCGGCGGCGGGCATGGTCAGGCGGCTCTCCGTCGCGGCGGGTTGGTGGAACGGCGTCAGGCCGGCCTTGAATTCGGGCCGACCTTAGGATGCGGCATGTCGCGCCTCCATGACACAGCTCAATAGCACCGGGAACGCCGTTCTGGAAACCGGCCGGGCGCAATGGGTTGAAAATGTCCCAAGGCGCCGCGCCGGTCGCGCGTGTCAGATGGAGGGGCCGCGCGACAGCGGGAAGCGTTGCTTCAGTTTCACGAGCAGGCTGTCCCGGACCTGCCGGTAGGCGTCCAGCATCGCGTCGCGCGACCCGTCGACCAGGGTCGGGTCGAAGGTGTTCCAGAACTCCACGTCGCAGGCCATGGTGCGCGTCATCTCGATGGCGCGGTGCTGGGCCTCGGGCGACAGCGAGACGATCAGGTCGAAGTTGGTGTCTTCCAGATCCTCGAAGGTGCGGCAGCGGTGCTTGGACAGGTCGATGCCCATCTCCTCCATCACCGCGACGGCGAAGGGGTCGACCTCGTCCCCCTCGCGCACGCCGACCGAATCGACGTAGACGCGCGAGCCGTGGAAATGCCGCATCATCGCCGCCGCCATCGGCGAACGGATCATGTTGTAGGTGCAGGCGAACAGCACGCTGGTGACCGGAAGGGTCTGGAAGGCCGGGGCCATCGGCATGACCATGCGCCGTCCGCCCCCCTCAGCCGCGAATGTGGAGAACGCAGATCAGGGTGAACAGCCGGCGCGCGGTCTGGAGATCCATGTCGATCTTGCCGGCCAGCCGTTCCCGCAGCATCTCCGACCCCTCGTTGTGCAGGCCGCGCCGGCCCATGTCGATGGCCTCGATCTGCGACGGCGTCGAGCGCTTGATCGCCGCGTAGTAGCTTTCGCAGATCAGGAAATAGTCCTTCACGATCGACCGGAAGCCGGTGACCGGAAGGGCGATCTTGTCCAACTCGCTGTCGTCCTCGCGCCGAAGGTCCAGCAGCAGCCGGTTGTCCTCGATGGACAGGTGGAGGTGGAAGGGGCCGGCGTCCGGGTGGTCGCAGGGGCAGAACTCGTTGTCTTCCAGCAGGTCGAAGATGGCGACGGCGCGCTCGTGCTCGACCTCCGGTTTGCGGCGGACGACGGTGCGCTCGTCGAGCGCGACGTGGGTGATGCGGCGGTTGCTTTTCGCGGTCACGCCCGCCCTCCCTTGGGTAAGTGGTCTCCGCCGGGCAGGCGCAGGGCCACCGACAGGGCGTGGGCATCCAGCCCCTCGGCGCGGGCCAGCGTCACCGCCGCCGGGCCGATGGCGCGCAGGCTGTCGGCGTCGCAGCCGACGAAGGTCGTCCGCTTCATGAAGTCCAGCACGTTGAGCCCCGACGAGAAGCGCGCGCTGCGCGCCGTCGGCAGCACGTGGTTCGGCCCGGCGACGTAATCGCCGATGGCTTCGGGCGTGTAGCGGCCGAGGAAGATGGCTCCGGCGTTGCGGATTTTCGCCGCCAGCGCGTCGGGGTCGGCGACGGCCAGCTCCAGATGCTCGGGCGCCAGCCGGTCGACCAGTGCGGGGGCGTCGGCCGACAGATCGCCCACCAGGACGATGGCGCCGTGCTTGCGCCAGCTCTCACCGGCGATGGCGGTTCGCGGCAGGGTTTCCAGATGCTTGTCCACGGCGGCGGCCACCGCGTCGGCGAAATCGGCGTCGTCGGTGATCAGGATAGACTGGGCGGACGTGTCGTGCTCGGCCTGCGAGAGCAGGTCCATGGCGATCCAGGCCGGGTCGTTCGCGGCGTCGGCGACCACCAGGATCTCCGAGGGGCCGGCGATGCTGTCGATGCCGACCAGCCCGTAGACCTGCCGCTTGGCGGCGGCGACGAAGGCGTTGCCGGGGCCGACGATCTTGTCCACCGGGCGGATCGTCGCCGTGCCGTGGGCCAGCGCCGCGACCGCCTGGGCGCCGCCGACGCGGTACAGCTCGGTGATGCCGCAGCGCTTGGCGGCGGCCAGAACCAGCGGGTTGATGACCCCGTCCGGCGTCGGCACCACCATGACGATGCGCTCCACGCCCGCGACCTTGGCGGGCAGGGCGTTCATCAGCACCGAGGACGGGTAGGAGGCGGTGCCGCCCGGCACGTAGAGCCCGACCGCGCCCACCGGCGTCCAGCGGGCGCCCAGCCGCACGCCCTGGGCGTCGCGGTAGTCCACCACTTCCGGCACCTGCCGGCGGTGGAAGTCCTCGATCCGCGCGGCGGCGAGGTCGAGCGCCTCCAGCGTTTCAGGGCTGCACTTGGCGGTGGCGGCGTCGATTTCCTCCGGCGCGATCCGCAGGGTCTCGGGCGTCAGCGTCTGGCGGTCCCAGCGGGCGGTGAAGTCGATCAGCGCCGCGTCGCCGCGCGCCTTGACCTCCCCGATCACCCCGGCGACCAGCGTCTGCACGTCCTCGCTGGCCTCGCGCTTGGCGTGGAGCAGCTTTTCGAAGTCGTCCGCGAAGCCGGCGTCCCGGATGTCAAGCCTGACGGGCATCGGTCGCCTCCCGCATGCGGTCGATCCACTGTGAAATCTCGTCCGGCCGCGTCTTGAAGGCGGCGCGGTTGACGATGAGGCGCGAGGTCACGTCGGCGATGTGCTCCACCTCGACCAGCCCGTTGGCCTTCAGCGTCGAGCCGGTGGAGACCAGATCGACGATGCGGCGGCACAGGCCCAGCGTCGGCGCCAGCTCCATCGCGCCGTTCAGCTTGACGCATTCGGCCTGGACTCCGCGCGCGGCGAAATGCCGCTTGGTCACCTCGGGGTATTTTGTCGCGACGCGGACGTGGCTCCACCGCGACGGATCGTCGCTCTCCCCCAGTTCCACCGGCTCGGCGACCGACAGGCGGCATTTGCCGATGCCCAGATCGAGCGGCGCGTAGATCTCGGGGTAGTCGAACTCCATCAGCACGTCGTTGCCGGCGACGCCCAGATGCGCCGCGCCGAAGGCGACGAAGGTCGCCACGTCGAAGGAGCGGACGCGGATGATGCTGAGATTCGGCACGTTGGTGGCAAAGCGCAGAAGACGGCTGTTGTCGTCGTCGAAGGCCGGCTCGGGCTCGATCCCGGCGTGCGACAGCAGCGGGCGCAGTTCCTTCAGGATCCGGCCCTTGGGCAAGGCCAGCACCAACTGGTCATCGGCCGGTGTTGGGGCCGGGGCCGAATTCGCCGGAGTCCCCGGTGCGCTGGTATCGGCGGACAAAACACTCTCCTCGGGTGAACCGCAGACGGGATAGATAGCACATTCCACGCGCGCGTCACCTCTGTGGTGAGGGTGGCGCTTTTCCGCCCTGGAAAGTGGATAAAAAACAAGATTTTTTTGTTTAATATCACATTCCACACTTTCCACGAAAAAAGCACGTTGACACTATCCCGACCTATCGAATAGATAAGTGTCATCGGACGCCCGATGGCGGGCTCCCGCGGCAATTTGAACCCAGCAGCTTGCGCCGCGTCACCAAACGCTAAAGCGCCACGATACCGGTCGTGGACCTGATGAAGGAGAGACCGGAATGACCCAGCGAATCGACGCCCCTCCCGATCTCCGGCACTCCTGTCGCCGCTCTCCCGTCCGAATGTGTCGCCGCTGAACCCCAGCGCCGTTCCCATCGCCGACCGCAGAGAGACATCGCCCGCGCCGCTGACCCCATGACTCAGAAGAGCATGAGCGGATCGCCGTGGGCCGAGAGGAGTGTTTTTCCATGTCCCACGCCAACACCGCCTACGCCATCGAAGTCCAGGGTCGCTCCGCCGGCATCGTCGTCGCCGAGCGCGGCGGCTTCACCTTCTTCGTGTCCGACTGGGCGTTCCGCGACCTCGACCGCCGGACCTTCCGCAACGTCGGGCAGGCCCAGCGCGCCGCGCACCAGCATTACAGCCGGCTGCCCGACACCCGCCGCCGCTGAATCCCGGTTTTCACCGATCCACACGATCCGCTATACCATCCCCAAGAAGAACGAAGGACGTCTGCCGTGAAGCGTTTCCTGACGTCGGTGGTCCTGGCCGCCGGGCTTTTCTCCGCCGCCACCGCCGCTTTCGCCGACCCGCTGAAGCTCGGCGTCTCCGCCGGCCCCTACGGCGAGATCCTCGAATTCACCTCCAAGCTCGCCGCCAAGGAAGGCATCGAGGCCAAGGTGATCGAGTTCACCGACTGGAACATGCTGAACGCGGCGCTCCAGGACGGCAGCATCGACGCCAACAACTTCCAGCACCAGCCCTTCCTGGACAACCAGATCAAGCAGCGCAACTACGACATCGTGTCAGTCGCCAAGAGCGTCGTCGTGCCCATGGGCATCTACGCCAAGAAGGTCCAGAAGCTCGACGAGCTGAAGTCCGGCGCCACCGTGTCGATCCCCAACGACCCGACCAACGCCGCCCGCGCGCTGTTCCTGCTGGCCAAGGCCGGGCTGATCGGCCTGAAGCCGGACGCCGGCATCTCCACCACCATCGCCGACATCGCCAGCAACCCGAAGAACGTCAAGTTCGTCGAGCTGGACGCCGCCCAGCTGCCGCGCTCGCTGGACGACGTGGACGCCTCGGTCATCACGCTGAACTACGCCGTGCTCGCCGGGCTGGAGCCGACCAAGGCCCTGGTGCTGGAGGACGACCAGTCGAAATGGCACTTGGTCTGGGCCGTCCGCAAGGACCGCGCCGAGGATCCGGCGATCAAGCGCTTCATCGCGCTGTATCGTTCGCCCGAAGTGCGGCAGTTTATCCAGACGCGCTTCAACGGCACCATCATCCCGACGTGGTAATGGGGCTGGGGGAGGCGTGCCTCCCCCTTTCGCCGATCAAAAGATGATAACGCTAACAAATCTTCAGAAGACCTTCCCCGCCCGCGGTTCGGGCGTTCCGGTCCAGGCCCTGGCCGACATCGACCTCACCATCGGTCGCGGCGAGATCTTCGGCATCATCGGCCGCTCCGGCGCCGGCAAGTCCACCCTGCTGCGCACCATCAACCTGCTGGAAAAGCCGACCACCGGCAGCGTGACCGTGGACGGGGTCGAGATGACCGGCCTGTCCGCCGCCGAACTGCGGCAGGCGCGCCATTCCATCGGCATGATCTTCCAGCACTTCAACCTGCTGTCCTCGCGCACCGTGTTCGACAACGTCGCGCTGCCGCTGGAACTGGCGGGGGTGCCCAAGGCCGAAATCCGCACGGCGGTGGAGCCGCTGCTCGACCTCGTCGGGCTGTCCGACAAGCGCGACCGCTACCCGGCGGAGCTGTCGGGCGGGCAGAAGCAGCGCGTCGGCATCGCCCGCGCGCTGGCCAGCAAGCCCAAGGTGCTGCTGTCGGACGAGGCGACCTCCGCGCTCGACCCCGAGACGACGACGCAGATCCTGCATCTGCTGGCCGACATCAACCGGCGGCTGGGGCTGACCATCGTGCTGATCACGCACGAGATCGGCGTCATCAAGGAGATCTGCCACAAGGTGGCGGTGATGGAGGGCGGGCGCGTCATCGAGCAGGGGCCGGTCTTCGGCATCTTCGCCCACCCGGCCCACCCGACGACCCGCAGCTTCGTCGACCCGGTCATCAACCGGGGCATGCCGGACAGCTTGAAGGAGCGCCTGTCCCCGGCGCCGCAGCCCGGCACCAACCCGGTGCTGCGCATCACCTTCACCGGCGAGAAGGCGACCAGCCCGGTCATCAGCGCCATCAGCCGGGATCTTGGGCTGGACCTGAACATCTGGCACGGGCAGGTCGACGAGATCCAGGGCGCGCCCTTCGGCACGCTGGTGGTCGAGGCGCTGGGCGACGAGGCCAAGGTCGCCTCGGCGGTCGAATTCCTGAAGAGCAACCATCTGGGCGTCGAGGTTCTGGGCCATGTCCCCGCAAATCATTGACCTGCTGATCAAGGGGCTGATCGACACGCTGCACATGGTGGCGGTGTCGGGCGCCATCGGAACGCTGATCGGGCTGCCGCTGGGCGTGCTGCTGGCCGTCACCGGGCGGGGCGAGCTGTTGCAGAACCTCACCTTCAACCGGATCATCGGGGCGGTCGTCAACATGACGCGCTCCACCCCCTTCATCATCCTGGTGGTGGCGATCATTCCCTTCACCCGGCTGGTCGCCGGCACCTCCATCGGGACCAGCGCCGCCATCGTGCCGCTGACCGTCGCGGCGGCGCCCTTCATCGCGCGGGTGGTCGAGAACGCCATCCGCGAGGTGGACCGCGGCCTGATCGAGGCGGCGCAGGCGATGGGGGCTACGCCCTTCCAGATCGTCCGCAAGGTGCTGCTGCCCGAAGCCATGCCGGCCATCGCCATGGGCCTGACCCTGTCGGCGGTCAGCCTGATCGGCTATTCCGCCATGGTCGGCGCGGTCGGCGGCGGGGGGCTGGGCGATCTCGGCATCCGCTACGGCTACCAGCGCTTCCTGCCGGAGGTGATGCTGGCGGTGGTCGTGGTGCTGATCGTGCTGGTGCAGCTCGTGCAATCGACGGGCGACTGGATCGCCCGCCGCGTCAACAAACGCAATTTGAAAGTCTGAGGAGTGTTCGAGATGCCGCGTATCCGTCCCCTGGCCGCCCTGCTGGCCGGCGTCGCCACCGTCGCCATCGCCTTCGGCGCGTCGGCGGAAAGCCTGAAGGTCGGCGTCACCCCCGGCCCGCACGCCCAGATCTTCGAGGCGGTGAAGCCGCTCGCCGCCAAGGAAGGGCTGGACCTCCAGGTGCTGGAGTTCTCCGACTACGTGATCCCCAACCAGGCGCTGTCGCAGGGCGATCTGGACGTGAACTCGTTCCAGCATCAGCCCTATCTGGACAACCAGGTGAAGGACCGGGGCTACGAGATCGTCACCGTCGCCAAGACCGTGGTGTTCCCGATCGGCCTGTTCTCCAAGAAGATCAAGAACCTGGACGAGCTGACCCCCGGCTCCAAGGTCGCCATCCCCAACGATCCCACCAACGGCGGCCGCGTGCTGCTGCTGCTGCAGGCCAAGGGGCTGATCAAACTGAAGGACGGCGGCACCCTGAAGGCCTCGCCGGTCGACATCGTCGAGAACCCGAAGAAGCTGCAGATCGTCGAGCTGGACGCGGCGCAGCTGCCGCGCTCGCTGGACGATGTGACGGTGGCGGCGATCAACGGCAACTACGCCATCGAAGCCGGCATGGACCCGGTGAAGGACGCCATCGCCCGCGAGGCGGCGGAAAGCCCCTACGCCAACGTGCTGGTCGTCCGCAAGGCCGACAAGGACAAGCCCTGGGTCGCCAAGCTGGTGAAGATCTACCAGAGCCCCGAGGTGAAGGAGTTCGTCCTCGCCAAGTTCAAGGACGCGGTCGTTCCGGCCTGGTGATGTGAGCCAGCGCACGCCCGGCGGCGCTGAGCGCGTCGTCGAGCGTGCCGCCGGGCGGCGGGCTGAACAGCCGCATCGACGGGAACCACGGGCGGCACCCGGTGCCGAGCGCCGTCCACTCCCCGGCGTGACCGATCCGCCAGACCGGCACCCCCAGCGCGCCGGCCATCTCCGCCACCGAGGTTCCGGCGGAGATGACGAGGTCGAGCGCGGCGGTCAGCGCCGCCGCGCCGTCGAGGTCGTCCAGCAGATCGAGGCCGGGGCGCAGGATGGCGATCCCGCACCGGGACTCGGCCTCGGCGAGTTCGGCCTCGCAGTCGTCGTATTGCAGATTGACGAAGCGCAGGCCGGGCAGGGTCAGGATCGGCCCCCAACGGTCGAGCGTGGTGTAGTTGGCCGACCGCCCGGCGGTCTGGAAGCGGCTGCGCCAGCACAGGCCGATGGTGAGGGGGTGCACGTTTCCGCCTCCCGCGCCTTGCCCCCTCTCCCCCCCGGGGAGAGGGGGATCGTCTTGGGGGGAGGAGAAGGGAGCGGCAACCACCCGCCGCCACGCCTCCACCGCCCCCGCATCCGCCCGCAACCATCCCTTCCGCGCCGGAAAATCGGCCAACCGCCCGCGCAGGCGCAGCGGCAGCGACCCCGCCGCGACGTGGCAGTCGGCGTCCACCGGATCCGCCGTCGCCGCGCGCACCAGCGCCGTGGGGAAGGAGCGCGCGAACAGCGCCACCAGCCGTGGCTCGCATTCGACGATCACCCGCCCCGCCCGCGCGATCAGGTCGGCGTAGCAGGCGCTGTGCATCAGCTCGTCCCCAACCCCCTGCTCCCGCCAGACCAGAACGGTTCGTCCCGCCAGATCGCCGCCGTCCCAGGCCGGGATGCGGAAGCGCCGGTCGGGCACCGCCTGCCCCGAGGCGAATCGCGCCTCCAGCCCGGCCCAGCCCGCTTCCAAATCACCGCGCGCCAGCGCCGCGTAACCCCGGTTGAACGCCGCCAAGGTCAGCGACGGGTCCGTCTCCACCGCAAGGCGATAGGCGGCGTCGGCCTCGGCCATCCGCCCGGCGGCGTGCAGCGCGTTGCCGGCGTTGTAGCGCCAATCCGCCCGACCCGGAGCCACCGCCAGCGCCCGGCTCCACGCCTTCATCGCGGCGTCCAGCCGGCCCTGCCGCTGCCGCAGGTCGGCCAGCCCGGCCCAGCCGGTCCCGCCGCCGGGAGAAAGCAGGATCGTCCGCCACCAGACCAGCCCGGCGGCGTTGCCGTCGCCGCTCCGCTCCAGCGCCAAGGCGAGGTTGGCGAGAGTCCCGCCATCCTCGGCGCGCGCGCGCAGCGCCGCGCGCAGGCTCGCCACCGCCTCGCCAGTCCGGTCGAGCGCCAGCAGGGCGACGCCATGGTTGCCGAGCGCCTCCGGGTAGCCGGGCCGCAGAATCAGCGCCCGCCGCGCGTCGCGTTCCGCCGTTTCCGGAACCCCCAGCGCCGCCAGCCCGTTCCACCCCTCGGCCAGCGCCGGGTCGAGCGCCAGCGCGCGCCGCAGTCCCCTTCCGCCGTCCCGCCCCGCCGCCTGGAGCGCCAGCCCGAGATTCGCGTGCAGACCCGCGTGGGCGGGGGCGTGGCGCAGCGCCTCCGTGGTCGCCAAGGCCGATCCTTCGGCGTCCCCCCGCCCCAGTAGAAGACCGCCCAGGCTGCCCAGAACCTCCACATCACCGGGGGCCAGAGCGGCGGCGGCGCGCCAGTCGGCCTCGGCGGCGGCCAGATCGCCAAGGATTTGATGCGCGAGCGCCCGTCGTTTGTGGCGTCCGGCCGTCGCCTCCGCCGCGAGGGCGCGGGTCAGCAGGGTGACGGCGATGTCCGGCCGTCCGGCCTGCTGGCCGAGCCAGCCATAGCCCTCCAGCGCCTCGGCGTTTTCGACGTCGAGATCGAGGATGCGCTGGTAGATCTTCTCCGCCTCCGGCCACTGCCCGCCGTCGTGCAGCCGGCGCGCTTCGGCCAGAAGGCCGGGCACAGGGGAGGGGGCCAGAGCGGGAACCGGCGGCGTCAGGCGGCGCAGCTCCCCGGCGATCCGCCCGAGCACGCCGGCCAAATCCTCGCCAGGGCGAGCGCTCCACAGCCGCATGGCCGGGAACCAGGGGCGCACCGCCGTGCCCAGGGCGGTCCAGTCTCCCGGTCCCCCGAAGCGCCAGACCGGCACGCCGAGCGCCCCGGCCATCTCGCCCACCGAGGTCGCCACCGTCACCACGAGGTCGAGCGCCGCCGTCAACGCCGCCGCCGCTTCCAAATCGTGTTTCAGGTCGGTGTCGGCCCAGCGGTGCAACCGCACCCCGAACCGCGCCTCGGCTTCGGCGATCTCCGTGCCGGCGTCGTCGTATTGCAGGCTGACCAGCGTCAGGCCCGGCACGGCGAACAGCGGCGCCCAATCCTTTAGCGCGGTGTAGGCGTGTTTCCGCTCGCCGGCCCGGTGCTGGCTGCGCCAGCAAATTCCCACCCGCAGCCCCGGCCCCAGCGCCGCCAGCCGGTCGCGCCACGGCGCCGCGCGGGCCGGATCGGGGCGCAGCCAGCCTGCCGCCGTCGGGAAATCGGCCAGCCTCCGCCGCAGCACGCCGGGAAGCGACCCCATGGCGATCTGCGCGTCGGCATCGGTGGGAGCCCGGGTCGGCGCCCGCACGGTGGCGCCGGGCAGGGAGCGGGCGAGCAGGCCGACCAAGCGGGCGTCGCACTCGACGGTGACATGGCCGGCGCGCGCCACCAGATCGGGCAGCACCGACCCGAACAGCAATTCGTCGCCCAAGCCCTGTTCGCGCCAAACCAGGATTCGCGAGGTCACGGGATCGCGTCCGTCCCAGCGCGGCAGGGTCAGGTCGTCGCGTCCCCCCTGCACCCGGCGGGAGGCGAAGCGCGCCTCGTACAGCGCCTGTCCCTCGGGCAGCCGTCCCTGGCCCAGCCGCAGCAGCGCGAGGTTCCAGCGCGCCAACGGGAAAGCCGGATCGACGGCCACGGCCTGGAGATAGAGCGCCTCGGCCTCCGCCAAATGGCCTTGCGCGCTGCGCAGCAGGGCCATGTTCACCAGCGTTTCCGGGTCGCCGGGAGCCAGTCGCAGGGCCTCGGCGTGCGCGGCCTCGGCCTCGGCGAGTCGCCCGGCCTCCTTCAGCACGACGCCGAGGTTGGTCCACGCCACCGCGTCGCCGGAGTCGAGCCGCAGGGCGCGACGCAGCGCCTCTTCCGCCCCGGCGTGACGGTCGGCGGCGTGCAGGGCGGTGCCGAGGTTGGTCCAGGCTTCGGCGTAACCGTCGCGCAGGTCCAGCGCGCGCCGGTAATGGACGATGGCTTCGTCCAGCCGGCCACGCTCCTGCAAGGCGCTGCCGAGGCTGTTGTGCGCCTCCGGATAGGCCTCGCGCAGCGCCAGCGCGCGGCGGTAGGCGGCTTCCGCCTCCGTCGCGCGCCCCTGCGCGTGTAGGGCGAGGCCCAGATTGGCGTGGTAGTCGGCGATTCCGTCGCGGCGGGTCAGCGCCTCGCCGATCAGCCGCGCCGCCTCCCCGTGATGGCCGCACTGGTGCGCCAGCACACCCAGCAGGTGAAGTGCGTCGGGCTGGCCCGGATGGGAGTCCAGGATGGCGCGGTAGCCCCGCTCGGCCCCCGCGAAATCGCCCGCGCGGTGGCGGGCCAGCGCGTCGGCCAAGGCGGCGGCCAGGGCGGTGGAGGGAGGGACGGGGGCGGTCATGCGGTCGGCTGGGTTGCGGTCTCGGCCCACCCTTGGTAGCACGGTTCGGGGCTGGCGATCCGCCGCGAAAAAACGCTTCCCATTTCCCGTCTTCGGAACGCGAAGACCTGGACCCGAAGACTTGGACGCCAAGAGAAGACTGGTGCCCTGGTAAACAACCTGTATAATCCACGCAAATATACAGCCGCCTACCACCTAAGGGCATATAACGTGAGTAAGACTGCGATCATTGTTGACGACAGCAAGCTGTCCCGAATGCATGTGCGGGCGATGGTTTTGCGCCACAAGCCGGACTGGTCGGTGGTCGAGGCGGCGAACGGCGACGAACTCTTCCAGAGGTTGGGCGAAACCACCGTGGATGTCGCCATCATCGACTACAACATGCCCGGCGACAACGGAGTCGAGGCCGCGGGCAAGCTGCGCGAACTGCATCCGGACATCCACATCGCCATCATCACCGCCAACGCGCAGGACGCCGTGGTGTCGGGGATCCGGGCGCTGGGCGCGGCCTTCATGCCCAAGCCGCTGGACGAGGAGCAGGTCAGCCGCTTCCTCGCCTCCACCGCCCTGCCGCGCCGCCGCGCGCCGCAAGCGTGACGCCGCGATGACCGGGGCGGCCTTGGGCATGCCGCCGGAGGCGGCTTTGGACGACTTGGAACGCGACGCGCTGGCGGAACTCGGCAACATCGGGCTGGGCAAGGCCTCGACCGCGCTCGGGCGGATGGTCGGCGAGCTGGTGGTGGTGTCGGTGCCGTCGGTGGACGTGCTCCCGCTGGACGAGGTCGCGCCGTCGCTCGAGGCGGCGCTGTCCGGTCCGCTGGTCGGCGTGTCGGAGTCGTTGGGCGGGATCTTCGACGGCACCGCGCTGTTCCTATTCCCCGAGGCCGACAGTCTCCCGCTGGTGCGCGCGGTCCTGCCGCCCGACGTGCCGGCGGAGGACGCGGCTCTGCTGGAGGAGGAGGCGCTGGCCGAACTGGGCAACGTCGTGCTGAACAGCGCGCTGGCCCTGGTCGCCAACCAGCTGGGCGGCGGCATCGACACCGGCCTGCCGGTCGTCCGCCGGGGAACGGCCGGAGCGATCCTGGCGGCCTGCCGCGGCACCGGCGGTACTGTCGGCGGCGAGGATCTGCCTTTGCTGCACATCGACCTCAGGGCCACCGCGCAGACGATCGGTGGGCGTGTCGTGCTGGTGCTGGACGCCGGCTCGATGGGTAGGCTGAAGGCGTCGCTGGGCGGGTTCATCGGGCGCAGCAGGGCCGTCGGCGTTTAAGGACCCGGTTTCAAGAAAGCGCACGAGGCAAGGCGCACCGGAACGATCAAGGCCGGAACGATCAAGAAGGCGCGCGTGCGCCGGGGGACACCGAGGGACATGGCACTCATCAAGAAGAAGCAGATCGACACCGCCCGCGCCATCCAGGACGCCACCGGCGCCGCGAAGGCGACCGCCGTTCCCGCCGCTCCCGCGCCCTCTCCGGCCGCCACCGGTTCCGGTGACGGGAATGCGGCCTCCGCCGCGCGCAAGCGAAACGACACGGCCCGCGCCACCGCCCGGCGCCGGCAGGCCGCCACCGAAATCGCGTCGGCCGCCGGGGAGCTGGCGAGCGGCGTCACCCAGGCCTCGTCGGCGGCGGAGGAGCTGGGGAAGGCGATGGAGCAGATCGCCGCCGGGGCCGAGGAGGCGGCGGGCGCCACCCAGCAGTCCCAGCGCATGATCGCGCGGGCCGTCGCGCTGGTCGGCAAGTCGCGGGTCAACGCCGAACAGGCGGTCATCCGGGTCGAGGGTCTGCAGGCCACCTTGAAGGAGGTCAGCGAGCAGATCCTGACCTCCATCGGCGCCATCGTGCAGACCTCCGAACGGCAGGAGGACTCGGTACGGCTGGTGCGCGACCTGGAACGCCACGCGGCGGAGATCGGGACGATCGTCCAGGGCGTCGCGGTCATCGCCGACCAGACCAACCTGCTGGCGCTGAACGCCGCCATCGAGGCCGCGCGGGCCGGGGAATCCGGGCGCGGATTCGCCGTCGTCGCCGACGAGGTGCAGGGGCTGGCCGACCGGTCGGAGCGCAGCGCCAACGACATCAAGACGATGGTCGCCGACATCCAGGAGGCGGTGAGCGCCATCGCCGCGGGCATCGTCGCCTCGTCGGACGCCGCCAAGGCCGAGGTGGTGCGCGGCCGCGCGGTCGTGGAGCAGTTGGGGACGGTGCGCGCCGACATGGCGAGCATCGCCGACGGCGCGCAGGAGACCATCCGCGCCGCGCTGGAGGCCGACCAGGCCGCGCGCGAGGCCCAGCGGGGCGCCGAGACCATCGCCGCCAGCGCCGAGGAACAGTCCGCCGCCGCCGAGGAGGCGCTGAAGACGGTGGACGAGCAGACCCGCGCCCTTGGCCAGAGCGAGCGCGCCGCCAGCCAGTTGGCCGAGATCGCCGACGAGCTGGAGGGCTCGGCCAACCTCGCCACCGCCGCCGACGAGCTGGCCTCGGCCGCCGAGGAGCTGTCCGCCGCCATCGAGGAGATCAACCGCGCCGCCGCCCAGGTCATGACCGCCATCGGCCAGATCGGCAGCGGCGCCCAGTCGCAGAGCGCCGCCACCCATCAGCTTGCCTCCGCCATCACGGAGATCGACGCCGCCGCCCGGCTCGGGGCGGGGCGGGCGGAGGACGCGTTCAACCGCTGCACCACGCTGGAGGCGCTGCTGGGCGACACGCGCACGACCATCGGGCAGTTCGCCGACGGGGTGGCCGGCGCGGTGGAGACCGCTCGCAACGCCGTCGCCCGCATGGACGCGCTGGACCGGCTGGGGCGGCGCATCGACAAGGTGGTGGACGCGATCTCCGTCATCTCGATCCAGACCGGCATGCTGGCGGTCAGCGGCTCCATCGAGGCGGCGCGGGCCGGGGAATACGGGCGCGGCTTCACCGTGGTCAGCACCGACATCCGCAACCTCGCCCGCGACAGCGCGGAGAACGCCGAACGGGTCAAGGACATCGTCCGCGACATCCAGGATCAGGTCCTGCGCGTCCGCCGCGACATCGAGGAGGTCGCCACCGCCGCCACCGCCGAAACCGCGCGCCACCGCGCCTTCGCCGTGACGCTGGTCGCCGCCACGCAGGAACTGCGGGTGGTGACGGCCGGCAGCCGTGAGATCGTCGATGCCTCGGCCGAGGTGGCGACGGCCCTGCGCGAAACCCGGACGGGGGTGGATCAGGTGGCGACCGCCGCCGCCGCCGCCACCGTCTCGGTGGCCGAAGCCTCCAAGGCCGCGCGCGAGCAGGCCAAGGGCGCCGAGGAGCTGGCCGCCGCCATCGAGGAGATCGCCGCGATGGCCGACAGTCTGGCGGGCGTGGCTTGACCCGCGCCGGGACCGCAAGGACGGCGGACCCGTCGCCCGGAGAGGGGGGGCAGGCGGAGCGCCGGGGCGCCGGCCAGGGGGTTGGGGACACCGTTCTGGCCTTCGTCACGGTGATGGTCGGCGGGCTCGGCTTCGCCCTGCCGCTGGCCGATGTGCTGGAGGTCGTCCGGCCGCCGGCCCTCGTCCGTGTTCCGCTGGGTCCGCCGGGGCTGGTGGGGTTGGCCCAATGGCATGGAACGCCCACGCCGGTGCTCGATCTGAGCCGGGCGCTCGGCCGCGCGGGCGGCGACGGGGCGGATGGCCGGACGGACGGCGGCGGCGTTGCCGCTCGGGTGGTGGTCGTGCGGCACCAGGGGCAGCCGGTCGGGCTGCTGGTCGACGGCATGGCCGGCATGATTCGCAGCACGGCCGACCGCATCGACGCGTTGACCGACGAAGAGGGTCTAGAGGTGGATTCCGGCCTGCTGGCCGGGGTGCTGCGCGACGGCGCGGTGACCATCCTCGACGCCGGCGCGCTGATCGACCGCCAGTTCGGCGCGGGCTGGCGCGCGGCGGCGCCGCGCGCGGCGGCTCTCGAATCGTCGGGCGGTGCGGCGTCCTCCATGGCGATGTCGGCCGCCGACGAGGCCCAGCTGGTGGTGTTCGAGGTCGCCGGCCAGGAATTCGCCCTGCCGGTGGAGCGCGTGCGGGAGATCCTGCCGAAGCCGGACAGCGTCACCCGCATGGCGAAGGCCAAGGCGCATCTGCTGGGCGTCATGCCCCTGCGCGACCGGCTGCTGCCGCTGGTGGGCTTGCGCGCGCTGTTCGGGTTGGGCGAGGCCGGTGAGGGCGGCGCGGACGCCGGGCGACGGGTGGTGGTGGTGCAGACCGATGGGGCCGACGCCTCGGTCGGGGTGGTGGTGGACGAGGTGCGCGACATCCTGCGCATCGCCCGTTCGCTGATCGACCCGGTGCCGCCGCTGCTGGCGCGCGAAGCCGAATTCGAGGATCTCGACGGCATCGCACGGGCCGATGGCGGGCGCCGTCTGGTCTCGGTGCTGTCGGCGGCGCGCATGTTCCGCCACGGCGTGTCGTTGGGCGGGGAGGCTGAGGTGGCGACGATGGACGGTACCGGGGCCCGGACCAACGCTGGCGCCGGCGAGGCGGTGGAGCGGTTCGTGGTGTTCCGGCTGGCCGGGGCGGAATACGGTTTGCCGGTCGCCGCCGTGCAGGAGGTGCTGCGCCGGCCCGACGCCACGACGTCGCTGCCCAACGCGCCCGATTTCGTGACCGGGGTGGTGACCCTGCGCGGCGCCGTGCTGCCGCTGATCGACCAGCGCCGGCTGCTGCATCTGCCGGCGGTCGGCGAGGGGGGCGGCGCGGGCGTGGATCGGGGCCGCGTCGTCGTGGTCGCCCAGGGCGAGGCGCGCGTCGGCCTGCTGGTCGACGGGCTGTCCGGCCTGCTGGCGGTGCCGGACTCCTGCATCGGTCCCGCTCCGGCGGTGTCGGAGGCGCAGCGGCGCCTGATCCGCCGGGTCGCGACCCCGCCGGTCGGGCAGGGGGCCGCCCGGCTGATCCTGTTGATGGATCCGGCCGCCCTGCTCGACATGGACCGCCTTTCCGCCCTGTTGGCGTCCGTGTGAGCGGTGGAGCGGACGGGGGCATGATCAAGGTTCTGGTGGTGGACGACTCGGCGCTGATGCGCCGGAGGATCGCCGAGTTGCTGGGGGCGGCGGGCTTCGCCGTGGAAACCGCGCCGAACGGCGAGGAGGCGCTGGCGCGCCTGCCGGTCTTCGACCCCGACGTGGTGACGCTGGACGTCACCATGCCCGGCATGGACGGGCTGACCTGCCTCGGCCGCATCATGGTGGAGCACCCCAAGCCGGTGGTGATGGTCTCCAGCCTGACCGCCGCCGGGGCCTCGGCGACGCTGGAGGCGCTGCGGCTGGGCGCGGTGGAGGCGGTGCAGAAGCCCTCGGCCTCGTCCATCGGCGCCATCGGCGAGACGCTGGTCGACACCGTGCGCGCCGCCGCCGGATCGCGCCCGCGCCGGGCGCGGGGCCTGCGCGAACGGTTGCGGCTGGCCCGCGCCCGCATCGCCGGGGAGGATTTCGCGGCCTCCGGGTCGCCGCCCGCCGCGTCGCCGGCCGGAGGATCGGCGGCTCCGCCCGTGGCACCGCTCGCGGCCGTGCCGTCCGAGACGGACGAACCGGGGATCGTGGTGGTCGGCGTCTCCACCGGGGGGCCGAGCACGCTGGAGGACATCCTGCCGCTCCTGCCGGCCGATTTCCCCTGGGCGGTCGTGGTGGCGCAGCACATGCCGGTCGCCTTCACGGCGACGCTGGCGCGGCGGCTCGACGAGATCAGCGCCGTGCGGATCGTGGAGGCCACCCTTCCCACGGCGGTGGAACCGGGGACCGTCTACATCGCGCGCGGCGGCGCCGACGTCGAACTGGTTCGGCGGGGCGGGCGGCTGGTGGTGACGCCGGTTCCGCCGGCGCCCGACGCTCTGTGGCACCCCAACGCCAACCGGCTGATGCGCAGCGCCCTGCGCCAACTCCCGGCCAGCCGGCTGATCGGCGTTCTGCTGACCGGGATGGGCAACGACGGGGCCGAGACGATGGCCGAGCTTCACCGGCAGGGTGGCCGCACCATCGCCGAATCGGAAGAGAGCGCGGTCGTCTTCGGCATGCCGCAGGCGCTGATCCAACTGGGCGGTGCCGGGGTCGTGCTGCCGTCGGAGCGGATCGCCGGGCATATGAACCGCATGGTCGCCGCAGCGGCGAAGCGGGCGGGATGACGCCCCATGAAAAGGCTTTGAGGGAGGAACCGACATGGCGCTGGTGAAAGCCAAGAAGAACACCACGACCCCCTCGGAGCCGGGCCCGGCGGCCGATCCGGCCGCCAATCCGTCCACCGGCCCGCACACCGGGCTGACCGACGCCGATCCGGCGGCGCGGCGGCAGGCGGCGCGCGCGCTGGCGCAATCCCCCGCCCCCGGCGCCGTGCCGGCGCTCGCGGGCCGGCTGGTGGTGGAGGACGACCCCGGCGTGCGCGAGGCGATCCTGACCGCCCTGGTCCGCATCGGCACGGGCGAGGCCGCCGCCGCCCTGCTGCCCTTGCTCGACCGCGAGGACGCGGGCCTGCGCAACGCCGTGCTGGAAAGCGTCCAGCAGATGCCGGCGGCCGCCGCCGCCCCGGCGGTGCTGCCGCTGCTCGACCATCCCGATTCCGATCTGCGGATCTTCGCGGTCCAGCTTCTGGGCGCGATGAGCCACCCCGAACGCCTGGGCTGGCTGTCCGGCGTGGTGGAGCGCGATGCCCACGTCAACGTCTGCCTCGCCGCCGCCGAGGCGCTGGCCGAAACCGGCGATCCCGCCGCCTTGCCCAGCCTGGAGCGGCTGGCGCTGCGCTTTCCCGGCGATCCCATGGTCGGCTTTTCCGTCGACGCGGCGCGCCGCCGTTTTCAGGGCGGGTGATCCACGGCATGGAGAGTTTTTCCGACGATTCGGACGCGGGCCTGCCGCCGGCCGATTACGCGATCCTCTGCGATTTCCTGCGGGAACGGACCGGTCTGTCCTTCACCGAGGCCAAGCGCTATTTCGTGGACCGCCGCGTCGCCGCCCGCATGGCGGCGGTGGGCGCGCGTGACATCCGCGACTACATGAACCTGCTGCGATTCCAGGCGTCGGGGGAGGAGCTGCAACGTCTCGTCAATGTGATGACGGTGAACGAGACCTATTTCTTCCGCGAGAAGTACCAGTTCGACTGCCTCGTCAACGCGGCGTTGGACGAGGTGGTGCGTGGACGGCCGCCGGGGTCGCGGGTGCGCATCTGGTCGGCCGGCTGCTCGACCGGGGAGGAGGCGTACTCCATCGCCATCATGCTGCTGGAGCATTGGCGGCGGGTCGATGATTTCGAGATCGAGCTTCACGCCTCCGACATCGATTCGACGGTGCTGGAGCGCGCGCAGGCCGGAATCTACGAGGAACGCTCGCTCCAGGGCTTGCCGGCGCATCTGCGGGCCAAGTATTTTCAGAAGGTGGGCTCCGCACCCGACCGCTGGCAGATCATGGAGGAGCTGCGCGACTCCATCGAGTTCTCGCGCGTCAACATCACCGACCCCCAGCAGGTCCGCGCCTTTCGCGGGATCGACGTGATCTTCTGCCGCAATCTGCTGATCTATTTCGACGACATTGGCCGACGGGAGGCCGCCTCGATGTTCCACGATGCGCTGGCGCCCAACGGCTTCGTCTGCCTCGGGCATTCGGAGAGCATGAGCCGCATGTCCTCCCTGTTCGTTCCCCGGCGTTTCCCCGACGCCATCCTCTACCAGAAGCCGGCGGGAGGGACCGCGCCATGACACAGCAGCCTCATGTCCTGGTGGTGGACGACGCCGCCACCGTCCGCGCCTACACCCGCCAAGTGCTGGAAAGCGACGGCTTCACGGTGGAGGAGGCGGTGAACGGCATCGAGGGGCTGGAACGCGCCTTGGCCCGGCCGCCCGACTTGCTGATCGTGGACGTGAACATGGTTAAGATGGACGGCTACGCCATGCTGCGGGTGCTGCGCCGGGATCCGGTGCTGCGCGACGTGCCGGCGATCATGGTCAGCACCGAAGCCAAGGACCGCGACCGCGAGCAGGCGCTGCTGGCGGGCGCCAACTGGTACATCGTGAAGCCCGCCCGCCCGGACGCGCTGACCGCCGCCGCCCGCCTTCTGACCGGACAACCGGTCAAGGGGCCCGCGAAGGAGCCCGCCAAAGGGGAGGCCGCGCCATGAGCGCCCTGTTCGACCAGTTCGTCGGCGAAGCGCGCGAGCTTCTGGACACGGCCGGAGCCAGCCTGCTGGCGCTGGAGCGCGACCCCGCCGACCGGGCGGCGATCAACGAGCTGTTCCGCGCCTTCCACACTCTGAAGGGCGCCACCGGCCTGTTCGACATGGCGCCCTTCACCCGGCTGGTTCACGCCGGGGAGGACGCGCTGTCCGCGCTCCGCGACGGCCGCCGACGGCTGGACGCGGAGCTGGCCGACCGGCTGTTCCGCGCGCTGGACCAGGGTGCCCGCTGGGTGGACGCGCTGGAAAGCGACGGCACGCTGCCGGGCGACGCGGACGAGACGGCGCGTCGCTTGAGCGCCGGGCTGACCGGCACGCCAGACGCGGCCCCCGCCGTCGCGCCGGTCGCCGGGCTGGAATGGGTGGAGGCTCTGGACGACGCGGCACGCCGCGCCGCCGGGCTGATCGACGCGGCCACGCTGACCGCGCTGGTCTACGCCCCCGATCCGGAATGCTTCTTCACTGGCGACGACCCTCTGGCGCTGTGCCGGAAGATCCCGGATCTGCGCCTCCTCGCCATCGAGCCGGCCGAACCGCTGCCGCTATTGGCCGGGCTCGATCCCTACCGCTGCTTGCTGCGCTTCCACGCGCTGAGCGGCGCCGCCGCGACGGAGGTGGCGTCGGTGTTCCGCGCGGTCCCCGATCAGGTGCGGATCGCTCCGGTGACGCTGAGGGCCCTGCCCGGAGAAGCGGGCGGTCCGGAGGACGGGCTGGCCGGCGCGATCCTGCGTGAGCAGCTCCGCATCCTGACCTTGCCCGGCGACTCCCTGGACCGTGACGGGCGCCGTGCCGCGGTGGCGCGCGCGGTCGCCAACATCCTGGGCGCGCAGGGCCACGCGGTGGACCGCGCCGCCCTGGACACCGCCTGCGCCGACGCCGGGGCGTTGCGCCGCTTCCTCGACGCCGCGCGGCCCGTTGCTCCGCCCGTGGAAGCAGCGCCGGTCGCGACCCCGTCCGGACGCCGCGCCCTGCTGCGGATCGAGCCGGAGCGGGTGGACCAGCTGATGGCCCTGATCGGCGAGTTGACCGTCGCCAAGAGCCAGCTTCCCGCATTGGCCCGGCAGGCCGGGGCCGATTCGCTGGGGCAGGGCTTGAAGGCGGTCTCCGCGCGCTTCGACGCGCTGGTCGGCGAGTTGCAGCACGCCGCCCTGCGCCTGCGCCTGCTGCCGTTGTCGCGCGTGTTCGAACCGCTGCCCCGGCTGGTGCGCGACACCGCGCGGAGGCTCGACAAGACGGTGGAACTGGCGCTCGGCGGCGGCGACACCGAGGCCGACAAGGACATCCTCGACGTGCTGGGCGAGCCGCTGCTGCATCTGGTGCGGAACAGCCTGGACCATGGCATCGAGCCGCCCGACCGCCGCGCCGCCGCCGGCAAGCCGCCAAGCGGGGTCATCCGAGTCCATGCCTTCCAAGAGAAGGACGGGGTGGTGGTCGAGGTCTCCGACGACGGCGCCGGAATCGATCCAGCCAAAATGCGCGCCGCCGCGATTCGCAAGGGTCTGCTCGACGCGGCCGCCGCCGAGGCGCTCGGCGACGACGAGGCGGTGCGGCTGGTCTTCGCCCCCGGTTTCAGCACGGCGTCCGGCGTCTCCGACCTGTCGGGGCGCGGCGTCGGCATGGACGCGGTGCGCGCCGCCGTGGAGCGTGCCGGCGGCCGGGTGGAGATCGCCTCCACCCCCGGCGAGGGCACGCGGATCCGGCTGGTGCTGCCGCTGACGCTGAGCATCACGCGGGTCGTGGTGATCGAGGCGGCGGGCGAGCTGTTCGGCGTTCCGGTCACGCTGGTCGGCGGCATGCGGCGGGTGCCCTGCGCCGACATCCGCGCGGTCAAGCGGGCGGAAAGCGTCGTGCTGGGCGATCGCGTGGTGCCGGTGGTTCGGCTGCGCCGCCTGCTGGGCTTCCCCGACGACCCGCGCGAGCGGAGCGCCGAATACGTGCTGGTCGCCGACCTCGGCGGCACCGGCGTGGCGTTGGTGGTGGACGACGTGCGCGAGCGGGCCGACGTGATGCTGCGCCCGATGCACGGGGTGTTGCGCGGTTTGCGCGGCTACAGCGGCACGGCGGCGCTGGGCGACGGGCGGTTGCTGCTGGTGCTCGATCTGCGGGAGCTTCTGTGATGCCGATCCGGTACGAGGACGGGCTGGCCCGTTTCGAGGGCCTCTGCGCGGTGGACGAGGCGTTGCCGCTCGCCGAGTGGCTGGAGGCGACGGAGGCCGCGCGCGTCGATCTGGCCGCCTGCACGGAGCTGCACACGGCGCTGCTGCAACTGCTGCTGGCCGCCCGTCCGGCGCTGGCCGCCCCGCCGGAGGACGCCTTCCTGCGGCGCTGGGTGGCGCCGCTGCTGGCGGGGTAGGCGCGCGCCGTCAGTCGATTGCGTCAGTCGGTCAGCGTCAGCCCCATATCCCAGAAATCCGCCTCCAACCGGCTGGCTTGGGCGAAGATCGTCAGCAGACGGGGGAAGCGTGCCGGCGTCAGGCTGTCGGCGGCGAGGCGGTTCAGCGTCGCGCGCGCGGACGCCGCGACCGACTGGTACGCCTCGCCCGCGTATTCGGCGATCCAGACGCGGTAGGGGTTGGCGTCGTCCAGCGCGCCTGGCGTCGCGGCCAGCCGCTTGCCGATCTCGGCGTAGCCGATCACGCAGGGGCTGAGCGCCACATGCAGGTCCAGCAAATCACCGCGCAGCCCCGTCTCCAGGACGTAGCGCGTGTAGGCCATGGTCGCCTTGGATTCCGGTGTCCGCTCCAACTCGTCCTCCGCAATGCCCCAGCCGGCGCACAGGCTGACGTGCAGGTCCATTTCGACGTCCAGGATCGCCTTCAGCCCGTTCAGCGAGGCCCGCATGTCCGCGAGGTTCCGCCCCTTGTAGACCGCCAGCGCGTAGGCTCGCGCGAAGTGGGTCAGGAACAGGTAATCCTGCGCCAGATAATGGCGGAAGGCGGGCTCCGGCAGCGATCCGTCGCCCATCCCTCGCACGAAGGCGTGGTCGACGTAGCGGCTCCATTCCGCCGCCGCGCCGCTGGCGAGACGGTCGAACAGGTCGTTGCTTTGGTCGTTCGGCATAGGCGTCTCTCCCATATTGGCGGCCGCTTTCGAGGGTGCCACTCTACAGGGGAGCCCGCCGCGCGGCCCATCACTTCGACGGGGACCAAAGCGAATTTCCGGGAATCGCTATTCTTCCCCGATGCGCCGCCGGTTACTCAGGAACATGCCCTCCCAAGGCCGGAACGCCGATCGAGCGTAATCCAACTAAAACGGCCGCCGGACGGGCGACACGGGAGCACTCACGGGGAGTTTCACGACAATGGACAAGAAAAGCAGCATCGGCAGCCTGAGCCTGTCCCGCCGCACCGTTCTGGCCGGCGGCGCCGCCGTGGCCGGGCTGATGGCCGCGCCCAACATCGTCCGCGCGGCCGAGACGCTGAAGGTCGGCGTCTATGGCGGCTACTTCAAGGACAGCTTCGACAAGCACATCTTCCCCGATTTCACCAAGGCGACCGGCATTGCCATCGAATCGGTGGCCGAGCCGACAGGCGACGCGTGGCTGGTGCAACTCGAACAGGCCGCCCGCGCCAACCAGGCCCCGGCCGACGTGTCGATGATCGCTCAGGTCGGCATGCTGAAGGGCATCGCGTCCAAGCTGTGGACGCCGCTCGACCTCGCCAAGATCCCGAACGCGGCGGCGATCCTGCCGCATCTGGTCAACAAGTATCCCGACGGCAAGGTCGCCGGGCTCGGCGCCGTGTCGTGGTACATCACGCTGGTGTCCAACACCAAGACCTTCCCCGAGGCTCCGGCCTCCTGGGCGGCGCTGTGGGATCCCAAGCTGAAGGATCAGTTGGGGCTGATGGCGCTGGTGTCGAACAGCTTCCTGCTGGAGGTGACGGCGGCGACCTTCTTCGGCGGCACCAAGCATCTCGACACCGAGGCCGGGCAGCTCGACTGCTTCAAGAAGCTGAGCGAGCTGAAGCCCAACGTGAAGCTCTGGTACCGCGACGAGGCCCAGTTCGAGTCCGCGCTGAAGGCCGGCGAGGTGCCGATGGGCGAGTATTACCACGACGTGACCGGGCTTGCGGTGGCCGACGGCCATCCGGTGCGCTCGACCTTCCCGAAGGAGGGCGGCATCAACGATTCGGGAAGCTGGGCGGTGAGCCGGGCGTCGAAGAAGGCCGAACTGGCGCACACCTTCATCAACTACATGTGCCAGCCGCAGATCCAGGCGCTGCTGTCGCGCAAGGTCGGCACCGCGCCCACCATCGACCGCAAGCTGACCGACCTGACCGACAAGGAGTTCGCGGGCGTGTCGAGCGACATCGCGCCGATCGTGCCGCGCTACGACCTCTACCAGACCAAGGCGGACTGGCTGAACCAGAAGTGGACGGAGCTGATCGTCGGGTAAGGGGCTTTGCCCCCTCCCTAACCCTCCCCCGCCTGGCGGGAGAGGGATGGGGAGGGGGCAAGACGTCGTATTTCCCGTCCCTTCTCACTCCGGGAATCCGCCATGTCCGGTCTCGTCCTCGACGGTCTCGTCAAGCGTTATGGTTCCTTCACCGCCCTGCAACGCACCGAACTGTCCATCCCGCACGGCCAATTCGTCTGCCTGCTGGGACCGTCCGGCTGCGGCAAGACCACGCTGCTGCGCATGGTCGCCGGGCTCGACAACCCCACCGAGGGGCGCATCCTTCTGGACGGCGCCGACATCACCCAAACGCCGGCGCACCAGCGCAATTTCGGCATGGTCTTCCAGTCGCTGGCGCTGTTCCCCCACCTGACGGTCGGCGAAAACATCGCCTACCCGCTCCGCATCCGTGGTGTGTCCAAGGCCGATCAAGGGCGCGAGGTCGAGCGCCTGCTGGCGCTGGTCCGGCTGCCGGGAGTCGCCGACCGCGCCGTCTCGCAGATTTCCGGCGGCCAGCGCCAGCGCGTCGCCATCGCGCGCGCGCTGGCCCTGTCGCCCAAGCTGTTCCTGCTCGACGAGCCGCTCTCCGCGCTCGACGCCAAGCTGCGCGAGCAGATGCAGATCGAGCTGAAGCTGCTTCAGGAACGCCTGGGCATCACCACCATCGTCGTCACCCACGACCAGCGGGAAGCCATGACCATGGCCGATCTGGTCGTCGTCATGTCGCAGGGCCGCGTGCGTCAGGCGGCCTCGCCCATCGAGGTCTACCGCCGTCCGGCCGACAGCTTCGTCGCCGACTTCATCGGCATGACCAACCTGCTGCGCGGCCGGATCGCGGCCGGGGCGCTGGCGGTCGACGGCGGCACGCTGGCGCTGCCCGGCCTGCCGCCGGCCGGCGAGGCGACGATCTCCGTCCGGCCGGAGGAGTTGCGCGTCCACCGCGACGCCGCCGGGCCGAACCGGCTGGCCGGCACCGTGTCCTTCGTGCGCGATCTCGGTTCGCATGTCGAGCTGCGCATCGACGTGGCCGGCCGCGAGATGATCGCCGTCGCCACCCCGCAGGACCGCCCCGACGTGCAGCCGGGCCAGCCGGTCGGGGTGGAGCTTCCGCCCGCCTCCTGCGTGGTGCTGGAATCATGACCCGCCATCCCCCCCGGCGGATCCTCGATTACGGTCCCATCGCCTTTCCGGCGGCGATGCTGCTGCTGTTCTTCGCCGTGCCCTTCGGGCTGATGATCGCGGTGTCCTTCTTCCAGCGGATCGAGGGCGGATTCTACGAGCCGGCCTTCGTCTGGTCGAACTACGCGCGCTTCCTCTCGGTCTTCTTCGGGCGGGTGTTGAGCTTTTCGATGATGCTGGCGGCGGGCGTCGCGGTGCTGTCGGTGACGCTGGCCTTTCCCTTCACCTTCCTGCTGACCCGGCTGCGGCGGCGCGCGCAGGTGGTCTGGCTGGTCTTCCTGCTGTCGGTGCTGTCGCTGTCGGAGGTCATCATCGGCTTCGCCTGGGCGACGCTGTTCTCGGCCAACGCCGGGATCTCCAACCTGCTGGTGATGGTCGGGCTGCTGGACGCGCCGACCTCGCTGTCGCCCAGCCTGGGGGCGGTGCTGACCGGCATCGTCTATCAGGCCTTCCCCTACACGGTGCTGGTGCTCTACCCGGCGCTGTCGCGGCTCGACCCGACCTTGACCGAGGCGGCGCGGACGTTGGGCGCCTCGCCGCTCAACAGCTTCTTCACCGTGGTGGTCCCGGCGCTGCGCAACACCGTCGTGGCGACGCTGATCATGGTGTTCGTCTTCGCGCTCGGATCCTATCTGCTGCCGCAGTTGCTGGGACGGCCGCAGCACTGGACGCTGTCGGTGCTCATTACCGACCAGGCGCTGTTCCAGGCCAACATGCCCTTCGCGGCGGCGATGGCGGTGTTCCTGGTGCTGGTCAGCCTCGCGCTGGTCGGGCTGTCGCTGCTGGTCGGCAAGAAGGAGAACGCGTCGTGAGCGGCCCCTCGTTGTTTCCCTGGGTCAACCGCCTGTTCCTGTCGGCCGTCGCGCTGTTCCTGGCCCTGCCGCTGGTCGTCGTGGCCGGCGTGTCGGTGAACGCCAAGAAGGCGCTGACCTTTCCGCCGCAGGGCTTCTCGCTGAACTGGTACTTGGAGATCTTCGCCGATAGCGGTTGGCGCGCGGCGCTGGAGGCCAGCCTGATCGTCGCCACCGTGTCGGCGGCGCTGTCGGTGCTGGTCGCCTTTCCGCTGGCGTGGTTCCTGTGGCGCTACCACGCGCCCTGGGCCAAGGTGATCCACGCGTTGGGGCTGATGCCCTTCGTGCTGCCGCCGGTCATCACGGCGCTGGGGTTCCTGGGGTTCTGGACCTCGACCGGCTTCTACGGCGAGGCGTGGACGGTGGTGGTGAGCCACGGCATTTTCTTCGTCACCCTGCCGCTGGTGACGGTGACGCTGGGCTTCTCCGCCATCGACCCGACGCTGGTCGAGGCGGCATCCACCATGGGGGCCGACGACCGCACGGTGCTGCGCACCGTGGTGATGCCGCTGATCCGGCCCTACGTGATCTCGGGCTTCGCCTTCGCCTTCGTGCTGTCGCTCAACGAGTACATCATCACCTACATGACCGTCGGTTTCACGATGGAGACGCTGCCGGTCAAGATCTTCAACTCGCTGCGCTACGGCTACACCCCGACGATGGCCGCCATCGCCGTGCTGTTCGTCGCTGTCGCCGCCCTGGTCTTCGGCCTGATCGCCCGCTTCGGCGATCTTCCCAAGCTGCTTGGCGCCTGGTCCTCGGACGAGCGCTGATTTTAGGAGAGGACGTTTCCATGTTCGACGCCACCAAGCTTCAGCGCCTGCGCGACCGCTACGCCAACGCATCGGGCGGCGACATCTTCGATCCCGAGTTCGCCCGCGTCGCGGCGCTGCAATTCACCGATGGCAACAAGCGGGCGCTGCCCTACGCCGGGGCGCCGACGCTGCTTGACGCGCCCTACCGGCCCGACGCGGCGGACCTTGCCGATTTCGGCGGGCTTGAGATCGCGCTGCTCGGCGCGCCGATGGATCTGGGCGTCACCAACCGGGCCGGCGCCCGTCTGGGGCCGCGCGCCGTCCGCGCGGTGGAGCGCATCGGCCCCTACGAGCACGCGCTGCGCATGGTGCCGGCGGCGGAGTGCAAGCTGGCCGACATCGGCGACGTGCCGTTCAGCAGCCGCTTCAGCCTCGACCAGTGCCACGCCGACCTGTTCGACTTCTATTCGAAGATCAAGGACGCCGGCGTCGTCCCGCTGACGGTGGGCGGCGACCATTCGATCACCTACTCGATCCTGCGGGCGCTGGGCCGCGACAAGCCGGTCGGCATGGTCCACATCGACGCCCATTGCGACACCAGCGGCGATTACGAGGGCGCCAAGTTCCACCATGGCGGTCCGTTCCGGCAGGCGGTGCTGGCCGGGGTGCTCGACCCGGAGCGCACGGTGCAGATCGGCATCCGCGGCAACGCCGAGTTCCTGTGGGAGTTCTCCTACGAGAGCGGCATGACCGTGATCCACGCCGAGGAGGTCCAGCAGAAGGGCATCGCCGCCGCCCTCGAAACGGCGCGCCGCGTGGTCGGCGACGGGCCGGTCTATGTCAGCTTCGACGTGGACGGTCTGGACCCGGCCTTTGCGCCCGGCACCGGCACACCGGAGATCGGTGGGCTGACGACGCGCGAGGCGCTGGAGCTGCTGCGCGGCCTGATCGGGATCGACGTGATCGGCGGCGACGTGATGGAGGTCGCGCCGCAATACGACGCCACCAGCAACACGGCGCAGGCCGGGGCGCAGATGCTGTTCGAGATCCTCTGCCTCGCCACCGACGCTCTCAAGCGGCGGCGCGGGTCATGAGCGGCGCCCTGACCGTCGGGGAGTTGCTGCCCCGCCTGTTGGAAGCCTACGGGGTGGACACCGTCTTCGGCATCCCCGGCGTCCACAACGTGGAGCTTTACCGGGGCCTGCCCGCCACCGGCATCCGCCACGTCACCCCCCGGCACGAGCAGGGCGCCGGCTTCATGGCCGACGGCTACGCGCGGGTCACCGGCAAGCCCGGCGTGTGCTTCACCATCACCGGGCCGGGGCTGACCAACATCCTGACGGCGATGGGGCAGGCCTACGCCGACAGCGTTCCGATGCTGGTGATCTCCAGCGTGAACCAACTGGCGCATCTCGGTACCGGCCAGGGCCGCCTGCACGAGTTGCCGAGCCAGCGCAACATGGCGGCCGGGGTGGCGGCGTTCAGCCAGACCATCCTGCACCCCGACCAACTGCCCGAGGCGCTGGCCCGCGCCTTCGCCCTGTTCGCCAGCGCCCGGCCGCGCCCGGTGCATCTGGAGATCCCGGTGGACGTCATCGCGCGGCCCGCCGGGGACCTCCGCGCCGAGGCGTGGCCGCTGCCCGGCCGACCCGCCCCCGATCCGGTCTCGGTGGAGCGCGCGGCGGTCCTGCTGCGCGGTGCGGCGAAGCCGCTGATGGTGCTGGGCGGCGGCGCGGTGGAGGCCGGACCCGTGGCGTTGGCGGTGGCGGAGCTGCTGGGGCTGCCGGTCATCAACACGATCAACGCCAAGGGGCTGGTTCCGCGCGGCCACCCGCTGGCGGCGGGCGAGAACATGGCGGCGGAGCCTCTGCGCGCGGCGCTGCGCGCGGCCGACGTGGTGCTGGCGGTGGGCACCGAGTTCGGCGAGACCGAACTCTTCCCCGGCCCGGTGCCGCTGGAGATCGGCGGCGCCCTGATCCGCATCGACCTGGACCCCGAACAGCTGGTGCGGCAGTTCCGCGCCGCCGTGCCGATCCTGGCCGACGCGCGGCTGGCCCTGTCGGCGCTGCTCGGCGTGCTGGACGGTGCCGTTCCGGCGAGCGATGGGGCGGAGCGGGCCGCGAGCTTGCGCGAGGCTGTGGCCCAGCAGTTGCCGGATTGGACGGTGCCGCACCAGCGACTGATGGAGGCGGTCGACGCGGCCTTGCCGGGCGCCATCGTCGTCGGCGATTCCACGCAGCCGGTCTACGCGTCCAACCAGTTCTTCCGTCCGGAGGCCGCGCGGTCCTTCTTCAACGCGAGCACGGGGTACGGAACGCTCGGTTACGGCCTTCCCGCCGCCATCGGCGCCAAGGTCGCAGCCCCGGACCGGCCGGTGGTGGCGTTGGTCGGCGACGGCGGCGTTCTGTTCACCCTGACCGAGCTGGCCGCCGCCGTGGAGGCGCGGGCTCCGGTCGTCGTCCTGCTGTGGAACAACGGCGGGTACGGCGAGATCCGCGGCTACATGGTGGACCGGGGGATCGAGCCCATCGGCGTGGATCTGGTGGTGCCGGATTTCGTGACGCTCGCGAAGGGCTTCGGCTGCGAGGGTCGGCGGGTCGGGAGTGTGGCCGACCTGCGCCGGGAATTGAGCGAAGCGGCGGGACGGGCGGTGCCGACGTTGCTGGAGATCGACGAACGCGCGGGGTTTGGGTTGGGGTAAATATTTGTCCACAGATGAACACAGATGAATACAGATAGATAAAAATAGTCGAATGAGCCTGGATTCTGCAGAATGGCCGGCACTCGTCAAAATTCATCTGTGTTTATCTGTGTTCATCTGTGGACAATAAAAAACGTTCCTCCCCTGCGCCGACCAAAGGACAGCCACCATGCGTGATCAACTCTTCATCGACGGACGCTGGGCTGCGGGCAACGGCGGTGCGCTTCCCGTCTCCGATCCCTCAACCGGCCAAGTGATCCATCACATCGCGGCGGGCAGCCCGGACGACGTCGATGCAGCGGTGAAAGCCGCCGCCGCTGCTTTCCCGACTTGGTCGAGCACCACCGGCGAACACCGCGCCACCTTCCTCGACGCCATCGCCGAGGGCCTCCAAGCCCGTGCCGACGATCTCGCGCGCCTGTCCGCGGGGATCAACGGGAAGCCGCTGGCCGAGGCCGAGGTCGATCTGGCCGATTCCGCCGCCACTTTCGCCTATTACGCGACCCTCGCCCGCGCCCTCGACGCGCGGCAGGACGCGCCGGTGCCGCTGGCCCATCCCGGCTTCCAGGCCCATCTGCGCCGTGAACCGGTCGGCGTCGCGGCGCTGATCACGCCGTGGAACTTTCCGCTGGTGACTTCGGCCTGGAAGGTCGCCCCGGCGCTGGCCGCCGGCTGCACCGTCGTGCTGAAACCCTCGGAGTTCACCGCCCCGCTCGACCTCGAACTGGGCGCGCTGGCCGAGGCCGCCGGCTTGCCGCCGGGCGTGCTGAACATCGTGCCGGGGGGCGGCGAGACGGTCGGCGCGGCGCTCTGCGCGCACCCGAAGATCGCCAAGATTTCCTTCACCGGCTCCAACGCGGTGGGCGAACGCATCATGGCCGCCGCCGCGACCGGGACCAAGCGCGTCTCGCTGGAGTTGGGCGGCAAGTCCGCCATCCTGGTCTTCGCCGATTCCGATCTCGACCACGCGGCGGATCTGGTGGTGTCGGGCCTGTTCACCAACGCCGGGCAGATGTGCTCGGCGACCGGCCGGCTGCTGGTGGAGGAGTCGGTCTACCAGCCGCTGCTCGACCGGCTGGTGACGTCGGCGCGCGGGCTGCGGCTCGGGCCGGGCCTCGATCCCGAAACCACCATGGGGCCGATGACCACCGAGGCCCAACACCGCAAGGTCCTGTCCGCCATCCGCCGGGGCGTCGCCGATGGCGCCACGCTGGTGACCGGCGGCGGGGTTCCGGCCGACAAGGCCGAGGGCTGGTTCGTCGAGCCGACCGTCTTCACCGACGTCCCCCTCGACAGCGCGCTGTGGCGGGAGGAGATCTTCGGCCCGGTGCTGTGCGTCCACCCCTTCCGCGACGAGGCCGAGGCGGTCCGCCTCGCCAACGACAGCGAGTTCGGGCTGGTCGCCACGGTGGTCACCGGCGACGACGCCCGCGCCGAACGGGTCGCGGCGGCGCTGGAGGTCGGCGTCGCCTGGATCGACTGCCCGCAGATGGTGTTCGTCGAGGCGTCCTGGGGCGGCTACCGCCGCAGCGGCATCGGGCGGGAGCTCGGTCCCTGGGGGCTGGAGGCCTTCCAGGAGATCAAGCACGTCGTCCGCCCGAAGAGGGCTTGAGCCGCTTCGGAGCCGGTTCTCAGACCCGGCGGGCCAGCGCCAGCAGCCCGCCGGCCCCGATCATCAGCCCGCCGGTCAGCCGGTTCAGGCTGCGGGCGGCGGTCACGCTGGTCAGCTTGCTCGCCAGACGGTCGCCGCCGGTGGCGTAGGCCATGATCCAGCCGAACTCGATGACGATCATGGTGGCGACCAGCGCCATCAACTGCGGTGCCAGCGGGGCGGCGGCGTCGATGAACTGCGGGAACAGCGCCCCCATGAAGACCAGGGCCTTCGGGTTGCTGAACGCCACCAGCAGGCCGCGCAGGAACAGGCGGATTGGCGAGGCCTCGCCGCCGGCCGCCGCAACGCTGTCGCGCTCCCCGGCCGGTTCGACCGGCGCCCGCCACGCGGCGATGCCGAGCCAGGTCAGATAGGCGACGCCGGCCCAGCGCACGATCTCGAAGGCCAGCACCGAGGTGGAGAGCAGGGCGCCCAGCCCGAAGGCCGACAGCGCGGCCATGATCGCCAGCGCCACGCACATGCCGATTCCGCCCCAGGCCGCGCGCCGCGCGCCGAAGCGCAGGCCGAGGCTCATCGCCAGCAGCATGTTGGGGCCGGGGGTCGCCGAGATGACGAAGGCGGTGGCGAAGAAGAAGGCGAGCGTCTGCCAGCTCATGATGCGGCTCCGGATGATCAGGAGTCCAGAGGACCATGAACCTTCGCGCTTCACAACCGGCGCCGGAGGTAGCGCTGCCATGCTGCCATGGGACCGGTCCTTAAGACCGGGTTCGCGGCGCGAACGGGTGGTTCCGAATCGGACGATGGACAGCCGGCCTTGCGGGTTCCATGTGTGCTTCTTGCCCTAAGTCGGTCTGGACAGCGGAAGGGGGACGCGCAATGCCTGTGTGCCGTCGTTCGATCTTGCTCCTCGGTCTCGCGCTGACATTCCCCTTATCCTTGCTCTTACCCGGCGGCGCGCGCGCCCAGCAGCCGGTCGATCTGGAACTGGTCCTGGCGGTCGACGTGTCCGGCAGCGTCGATCCGGAGGAGGCGAAGCTCCAGCGCGACGGCTACGTCCAGGCTTTCCTGAACGACAAGGTGCAGCGGGCGATCCGGGGCGGTCCCTTCGGCCGCATCGCCGCCACCTACGTCGAATGGGCCGGCGACAACCACCAATACACGATCGTCGACTGGACGCTGTTGAGCGACCCCGCCAGCGTGCGCAGCTTCGCGCTGGCGGTGGCGGAGGCGCCGATCACCTCGGCGCAATGGACCTCGATCAGCGCGGCCATCGACTACGCCGTTCCCCTGTTCGACAACAACGGGGTCGAGGGCACCCGCCGCGTCATCGACGTGTCGGGCGACGGCGAGAACAACCGGGGCCGTCCGGTGGACGCGGCGCGCGATGCGGCGGTGGCGCGGGGGATCACCATCAACGGCCTGCCGATCCTCAACGACCGGCCCAACCCGTGGGGCGGCTCGCCCTCCACCGAATTGGACCGTTATTACCGCGACCACGTCATCGGCGGCCCCGGCGCCTTCCTGGTGCCGGCGACGGACTTCAACTCCTTCGCCGACGCGATCCTCAGCAAGCTGCTGCTGGAGGTGTCGGGTCTCACGCCAAATCCCATGCCGGGGGATCATGAACTGGCGATCCGGGATGTGGAAAAACAGGCAAGCGACCGGCGACAATCCGGCGGTTAGCGGCTACCGTCGTGGGGAACCGGACCCGATGGAACCGCTCCCCATGACCGACACCCCGCTGGCGCATCTGTTGAAGCTTGGCCCCGACTGCATCGTCGCCAGCGCGGCGGTGGCGCGGAACACGGGCGGGGAGGGCGGCGCGCTGATCAAGTTCGCCCGCGACAAGCAGCCGCCGCTCTCCCTGCTGTTCATCAGCGGCGTGGTGGAATCGCTGGGCGACGCGTTGCGCGCCTTCGCCAAGGCGAACGGCCGGATGGCCGAGGACCCCAGCCTCGCGCTTCGCTTCTCGTTGAAGCGCCCGCGCGTCGAGGAGTCCGACTGGGCGGTGCGCGACGACGATTCCCGCGTCGTCGACACCATCCGCGCGCTGGCGGCGACGAACGCCCTGGCGCTGGAACTGGTGATGCAGGACCGCAGCGTCCGGCACCTCGCCCTGCCGGCCGGCGTGACGCGCCTGCTGACGGGCGAGCTGCGGACGACCTTGTAACGCTGGTTACTTCACCGCCCTGTCGACCGCGCGGCCGGCCTTTTCGGCCGGACCCGGCGGGTCGATGGCGTCCTTGACGCTCTGGCCGGCGTTGTCGAGAGACTTGCCGGCGCGCTCGGCCGGGCCTTCTCGGTCGCAGGCGGCGACGGCGATCAGGGGCAGAACCAGGGCGGCGGTGCGCAGAAGCGTCAGCATGTCGATCTCCAATCGTCAAAAACCGGGGGAGCGTTCCGGCGATATCGATTTCGCCGCGCTCCCCATGACCGAATGAACGCCCTGGCCAAGCGTTCGGACCACGGTCGGCCACCGACTCTCCGATTGCGCCTCCTGTCTGCCCCGTTGGTGTGAGGCCCGCTCCATCGGTCTATGGCCGCCGGTTTTTGTGTTCCAATGTCAACCGACCCCGCCGCCGTCCATGCCATGCTTCATCCCGTGACGCAGAGCAGGGAGGACGGCCATGGCGGTCCACACGCGGGATCTGGGGCGGCATCGCCACCGGTTCGACGACCTCAAGGCGGTGATGGCCTGCGCCTCGCCGCGCCGGTCGGGCGACGAGCTGGCGGGCATCGCCGCCGACAGCGACGAGCGCCGGGTCGCGGCCCGCATGGTGCTGGCCGATTTGCCGCTGAAGACCTTCCTGAACGAGACCCTGATCCCCTACGAAACCGACGAGGTCACCCGGCTGATCGTCGACAGCCACGACGCCGAGGCCTTCCGCCCGGTCGCCCACATGACGGTGGGGGAGTTCCGCGACTGGCTGCTGTCCTACGCGGCCGACACGGCGGCGCTGGCGTCCCTCGCCCCCGGCCTGACGCCGGAGATGGTCGCGGCGGTGTCCAAGCTGATGCGCAACCACGATCTGGTCTGCGTTGCGGCGAAATGCTCGGTGGTCACGCGGTTCCGCACCACCATCGGGCTACCGGGGCGGCTGTCGAGCCGGTTGCAGCCCAACCACCCGACCGACGACCCGGCCGGCATCGCCGCCTCGACGCTGGACGGGCTGCTCTACGGCATCGGCGACGCGGTGATCGGCATCAACCCGGCGACCGACAACGTCCCGGCCTGCGTCGCGCTGCTGGAGATGCTGGACGCGGTGCGCACGCGCTTCGACATCCCGGTGCAGTCCTGCGTGCTGGCCCACGTCACCACGACGATCCAGGCCATCGAGCGCGGCGCTCCGGTCGATCTGGTGTTCCAGTCCATCGCCGGGACGGAGAAGGCCAACCGGGGCTTCGGCGTGTCGCTGGCGCTGCTGACCGAGGCGCGCGACGCCGCCAAATCCCTGAAACGCGGCACCGTCGGCGACAACGTGATGTATTTCGAGACGGGGCAGGGCTCCGCCCTGTCGGCCGACGCGCATTTCGGGGTGGACCAGCAGACGGTCGAGGCCCGAGCCTACGCCGTCGCCCGCGCCTTCGACCCGTTGCTGGTCAACACGGTGGTCGGCTTCATCGGGCCGGAATACCTCTACGACGCCAAGCAGATCACGCGGGCCGGGCTGGAGGATCATTTCTGCGCCAAGCTGCTCGGCGTGCCGATGGGCTGCGACGCTTGCTACACCAACCACGCCGAGGCCGACCAGGACGACATGGACGTCCTGATGACGATGCTGGCGACGGCGGGCGTCAACTTCCTGATCGCGGTGCCCGGCGCCGACGACGTCATGCTGAACTACCAGAGCCTGTCCTACCACGACGTGCTGGGATTGCGGCACCTGCTGAAGCGCCCGCCCGCCCCGGAGTTCGAGGCGTGGCTGGACAAGGCCGGCTGGCTCGACGAGCAGCGCCGCCTGCCTCCCTGGCCCGACCGGAGCCTCGTCGTCTCGGCCCTGCTGGGGAGGGCCGCCGTATGAACGATTCCAAGGATCCCTGGGCGCGCTTCCGCCAAGCCACCCGCGCGCGGATCGGGCTGGGGCGCAGCGGCGACGCGCTGCCCACCACGGCCCTGTTGGAGTTCCAGCTCGCCCACGCCCGCGCCCGCGACGCGGTCCACAGCGCGGTGGATCTCGACCGGTTGGCCGCCGATCTGGCGCCGCACCCGAGCCTGCGCGTCCACAGCGCCGCTCCCGACCGCGCCACCTACCTGCGCCGCCCGGACCTGGGGCGCCGGCTGGACCCGGCGAGCGCCTCCGGGCTGCCGGCCGGCGACTGGGACCTGCTGTTCGTGATCGCCGACGGGCTCTCGGCGGCGGCGGTGCAGGTCAACGCGGCGCCGCTGGTCCATGCCTGTTTCGAGCGGCTGGGCAAGACCCTGCGCGTCGGGCCGGTGGTGCTGGCCGAACAGGCGCGTGTCGCGCTGGGCGACGCGGTCGGGGCGGCGATGGGCGCGCGTCTGGTGGCGCTGCTGGTCGGCGAGCGGCCCGGCCTGTCGGCGGCGGACTCGCTGGGCGTCTACCTGACCTGGGAGCCGAAGCCCGGCCGCGCCGATTCCGAGCGCAACTGCATCTCCAACATCCACGCCGGCGGCCTCCCTATCGGGGCGGCGGCCGACAAGCTGTGCTGGCTCGCCACCGAGGCGGCGCGGCTGAAACTGACGGGAGTCGCCTTGAAGGAGGACACCCCGTCCCTGGTGGGTCCGGACAACGACACGAAAAAGCAGGGACCGGACCTGATCCACAACCCGTGACCGACGCCTTGAACAGGGGCAGAAGGGATCTTCATGTCTGGGAACACGAAGCCTGAATTGAGCAAGAGCCTGACCGGGCTCCACCTGTGGGGGATCGCCGTGGGGCTGGTGATCTCCGGCGAGTATTTCGGCTGGAGCTACGGCTGGGCGGCGGCGGGGTCGCTCGGCTTCCTCGTCACGACCGTGCTGATCGCGGCGATGTACACCACCTTCATCTTCAGCTTCACCGAGCTGACCACCGCCATCCCGCACGCGGGCGGGCCGTTCGCCTACAGCTACCGCGCCTTCGGGCCGACCGGCGGCTTCGTCGCCGGCTTCGCGACGCTGATCGAGTTCGTCTTCGCGCCGCCAGCCATCGCGCTGGCCATCGGCGCCTATCTGAACGTGCAGTTTCCGGCGCTCGACCCGAAGGTCGCGGCGGTCGGCGCCTACGTCATCTTCATGGGGTTGAACGTGGCCGGGGTGTCCATCGCCGCGACCTTCGAGCTGTTCGTGACGGTGCTGGCGATCTTCGAACTGGTCGTGTTCATGGGTGTGGTGTCGCCGGGCTTCGCCTGGAGCAACTTCGCCGCCAACGGCTGGGCCGGCAGCAACAGCTTCTCGATCACCAGCCTCAGCGGCATCTTCGCGGCGATCCCCTTCGCCATCTGGTTCTTCCTGGCAATCGAAGGCGCCGCGATGGCGGCCGAGGAGGCCAAGGATCCGCGCCGCACCGTGCCGCGCGCCTACATCGGCGGCATCCTGACCCTGGTGGTGCTGGCCTTCGGCACCATGATCTTCGCGGGCGGCGTCGGCGACTGGAACGCGCTGTCCAACATCAACGACCCGCTGCCCCAGGCGATGAAGGCGGTGGTCGGCGAATCCAGCGGCTGGCTGCACATGCTGGTGTGGATCGGCCTGTTCGGGCTGATCGCGTCCTTCCACGGCATCATCATGGGCTATTCCCGGCAGATCTTCGCGCTGTCGCGCGCCGGTTTCCTGCCGCCGGTCTTCGCCACCGTGCACCCGACGCGCAAGACTCCGCATTGGGCGATCCTGGCCGGCGGCGTGGTCGGCATCGCCGCCATCTTCTCCGACGAACTGATCCAGATCGGCGGCCTGCCGCTGACCGCCAACATCGTCACCATGTCGGTGTTCGGCGCCATCGTCATGTACATCATGAGCATGGCCGCGCTGTTCCGCCTGCGCGTCCTCGAGCCGAAGCTGGAGCGCCCATACCGCGCGCCCTTCTACCCCGTGTTCCCGGCGATCTCGTTGGTGCTGGCGGTGCTGGCGCTGGGGACGATGATCTACTTCAACACGTTGGTCTTCGGGCTGTTCGTCGGGCTCTTCGCGGTCGGCTACCTGTTCTACCGCTTCACCGCCGATTTGCGCGGCAGCGGCGACCCGCTGCTGAACCTCGCGCACATGGAAGCGCGCACGATGACCGATACGCCGTGACGGGGTGAAGCCCCTCTCCCACAAGGGGAGAAGGGCTTGCTCCCGCACAAGACGCGACACCCGCACCGCCACCGCGAACGCTGTGGCGGTGCTTTCGCGTGCCAAGAAAACCTCCGCCCTTCGTGCAATAGTGCGCGGCGAATTAAATCGGCATTCTTGGCGACGACTTCGGCACGGCGTTTGCTGCGTTGCGGCAAACCGGTTTCGAAAGGCTGCTCCATGACGCCGCGCGGAACGATTTCCAGGCAGACTTACGGGCAACGCCCACCCTTTATGCAGCACAACATCCTGGCCGCCGCCGCGTCGGGCGTCGCCGGCTTCATCGTCGGGCAGGGCGGCTGCCCCGACGACGTGTTCCATCGCGCGGGCGTGGAGGAGAAGGCCCTGGGCCGGCCGGACCTCGCGCTCGATCTCGGCGCCTATGTGGCGATGATGGAGGTCGCGGCGGGCGCCACCGGCAACGACAATTTCGGCCTGCTGTTCGGACGCCAGTTCCAGCCCGAGAGGCTGGGGCTGATCGGCCGCATCGCGCTGTCGGCGCCGACGCTGGGCGCGGCGCTCGACCATCTGGCCCGGCTGTTTCCCTTTCACCAGCAGGCGACGGAGACGCGCTTCGTTCGCGACGGCGGGCTGTTGCGGCTGGAATACCGCATCCTCGACGGCCGCATCGTCGAGCGGCGGCAGGACGCCGAGTTGACCATGGGGATGTTCGCCAATGTGGTGCGCGCCGGGCTCGGGCCCTCCTGGATGCCGGAGGAGGTCCATTTCGAGCATCCCCGCCCCGAAGGCTGGCGCCAGCACGAATCCCTGTTCGAGGCCCCGGCCCATTTCGGCCAGCGGACCAACGCGCTGGTGCTGCGCGACCGCGACCTCGACCGCCGCATGCCGGGCGGCGACATGGCCCGGCTGACCGCGCTGTGCGGCACGCTTGTGGACATCGCCGGCGACACCGGCGCCCCGGCCCTGCTCGACCGCGTGAAGGCGGAGGTCCGTGCCCGCCTGCCGGAGGGCTATCCCTATGTTGAGGACATCGCCGACACGCTGGGCATCGCCCGTTGGACCCTGCAACGCCGCCTGACCGAGGAGGGGCTGAGCTTCTCCGACCTCGTCGAACAGGTGCGGCGTGAATTGGCCGCCGTCTACATCCGCCAGCGCCACGTGCCCATCGCCGACATCGGCGCGCTGCTCGGCTATTCGGAGGTCAGCGCCTTCAGCCGTGCCTTCCGCCGCTGGTTCGGGGTATCGCCCCTTGGCATGAGGGGGCGGTGACGGGGACTCACTCGGCGGGGGGCAGGATCCGTTGGAGGCGGGCGAAGTCCACGAACTGGGTCGGCCGGTCCTTCAACAGGTCCGGGCTGGCCGACGCGTTCTCCGTCGCGCATTCGGCGACGTAGCGCGCCAGCAGGTCGCGCATCACCTCGGCCAACGGGGTTTGCCGTTGGCGTGCGTAATTCTTCGCCGCTGCTTTGACGCGATGATCGACACGCAATGAAATGGTCGATTTTCTTGGATGAAACACATCCCCGATCATGATGAATACCTTTCATCCTTGCCGATCCGTCCTTTTTGAATATTTCAGATCGGGCGTGGATACAAGGATCGTCGGGTCATGAATCGATATTTCCTGGGGATGATAGAATGTGAATTTGTGTGGATAAGATTTCGACCCGTTTTCTTCTCCACAGAATCTGTGGATAGATGTGTGCGCAGTTCCCGAACAAGATCGGCCGCACCCTTCCGTCGGGCCTGTCCCGCCTGTGGATGAGTGGGTTTGCCTAATTTTTAGGCATATGGGAAAGGTTCCGCTCAGAACGCCCGGCCGGAGCCGATCAGCCGCAGTCGCCCGGCCGGGGACAGCTCCGGCATCAGGCCGAGAACGGTCTCCTCGGTCAGTTCGCCGAGCTGGCGGCGCTTGGCGCGGGCCGCCTCGGTGGCGGCGCGCAGGGCCTGGGGATCGAATCGCTCCTGCTGAATCAGGGCGCGCACCGCTTGCCCGGCCTCGCGGTACTCCTCGGTCAGCGCGGCGTAGCGCGGGCGCAGCGGCTCGAAGGCGGCGCGCATGCGGGCGGCGTCGGCGGGGGATAGGTCGGGGGCCATGCGCTCGACGAAGCGGTCGGGCATCGGCTGATAGGGCGGCGGGGGCGGATGGTGCCACGTCGCCAGCAGGGCCGCCGCCAGGAACAGGTTGAGGCCGAGCGACAGCAGGGCCAGCGTGCGCAGACTGGTGCGCGGCCGGACCCGCGCCGCCGCCGAACCGATGGCCGAACCGATCCGGGTGCCGATCATCGCGAATCTCCATCGAACAGCGTCACCACGTCGTCGCTCAGCAGGGCGACGTCCCGCGTGGGGGGGCGCGGCAGGCCCGTCGGCAAAGCGAGGCTGCCCGCCAGCCAGCCCAGCGCCACCAGCGTCACGCACAGCGTCGCCGCCATCCGACGCGGCATACGGCCCAGCAGCAGCACCATCAGCGTCTCCGGGGCCGCGTTCTGGGGCGTCGCCCGCGCCGCCTCGCCGACGACCGACAGCAGGCGGGAGACTCGGGCCTCCTCGACCACGGGGGGCAGGCCGCCGAGCAAGCCGTCGAACGCCTCGGCCTCGCGCAACGCGGCGCGGAGCGCGGGGGAGGCGGCCAGCGCCTGTTCGGCGGCGGCGCGCAACTCCGGCGGCCAGCGGACGGGATCGGCGCCGTAGGCGTCCATACACTGGAGGAATTGGCGGTCGGTCATGATGGCATCCTCCCGGCGGCGAGCGCCGTCTTCAGCGCCGCCCTGGCCCGCGCCAGCAGCGAGGCGAAGGCGGTCTCGTTCATTCCCAGAATCTCGGCGGCCTGTTTCAGGCTCAGGCCCTCTTGGTGGAACAGCACGACGGCGGCGCGCTGGCGGTCGGGCAGCGCGTCGAGCGCCCGGTTGACCAGGGCGGCGGTCTGCCGCTCGGCGATTTGCGTCACCGCGTCGGGGGCGGAATCGGGCAGCTCGCCCGCCGCCTCCAGCGGGTCCCAGCCGGGCCGTCGGCCCCGGTCGATGGCGAGGTTGACGACGATCCGGTACAGCCAAGTCGTGAAGGCCGCGCGCGCGCCGTCCCAGCGGGCGGCGTGCTGCCAGACCCGCAGGAAGGCGTCCTGCGCGATCTCGTCGGCGTCGGACGGGTTGCCGGTCATCCGCTGGGCCAGCGCCACGGCGCGCCGCATGTGGCGCGCCGCCAGCCGGTCGAAGGCACCCGCGTCGCCGCCGGCCACGCGCGCCATCAGGGCGCCGTCGCTGTCGGTGTCGCTCATCGCCGTTCCATCCGGTGCCGCCGCATGGGGCAGGATTACGGCAAATGGCCAGAACATGCACCCGTCCGTCGCCGCCTCCCTTAATGAAAGAGCCCTTCTCCCCTTGCGGGAGAAGGGTTGGGATGAGGGGTATTCCGCCGAAGGCGGAAGATTTGCGGTCCCCTCACCCCAACCCCTCTCCCGCAAGGGGAGAGGGGCTTTGAGCGGTTGTATCGCTGAAGCCTAAGCACCCCTCTACTCCGCCGGGGCCAGCGTGTGGCGGCCGCGCTTGCGGCGCAGGGCCAGACGCTCCAGCGCCAGATAGACCACCGGGGTCGTGTAGAGCGTCAGCATCTGGCTGACCAGAAGCCCGCCGATGATGGCGATGCCCAACGGCCGGCGCAGCTCGCCGCCGATACCGTAATCGACGGCCAGCGGCACGGCGCCCAGCAGCGCCGCCATCGTCGTCATCATGATCGGGCGGAAGCGCACCAGACCGGCCTCGCGGATCGCCTCCAGCGGCGTCAGGCCGCGCGTGCGCTCCGCCTCCAGGGCGAAGTCGATCATCATGATGGCGTTCTTCTTGACGATGCCGATCAGCAGGATGATGCCGATCATCGCCACGATGGACAGCTCGTAGCCGGTCAGGATCAGCGCGATCAGCGCCCCCAGCCCCGCCGAGGGCAAGGTGGACAGGATGGTCAGCGGGTGGATCAGGCTCTCGTACAGCACGCCCAGCACCACGTAGATCGTGATCAGCGCCGCCAGGATCAGCAGCCCCTGGCTCGACTGCGACTGCTGGAAGGCGCGGGCCGAACCCTGGAAGCCGGCGCGGATGCTGGCCGGCATGCCGATGTCCTCGGCCGCCCGCGCGATGACCTCGGTCGCCTGGGACAGCGAGACGCCGGGGGAGAGGTCGAAGGTCAGGTTGGCGACCGGGAAGCCGTCCTGGTGCCGGATGCCGGTCGGCTGGTTGCCGAGCGTCACAGTCGCGACGGTGGACAGCGGCACCAGTCCCTCACGGCCGGGGATGTACATCTTTTTAAGGTCGTCGGGGCCGAGCGCCTTCTCGGGAGCGACCTCCAGCACGACCTTGTGCTGGTTCTGCATCAGGTACATGGTCGAGACCTGACGTTGGCCGAAGGCGTCGTAGAGCGTCGCCTCCAGCGCGCTCAGCGACACCCCCAGCCGCGAGGCGGCGTCGCGGTCCACCGCGATGTTGGCCTGGACGCCGCCGTTCTGGCGGTCGTTGGCGACGTCCACCAGTTCCGGAAGGGTGCGCAGCTTGTCCACCAGCCGGGGTGCCCAGGTGTTGAGCGCCTCGATGTTGGAGTCCATCAACGAATAGCGGTATTGGCTGCGCCCGGAGAAGCCGCCGATGCGGATGTCCTGCACCGGGCTGAGGTAGAGCTGCACCCCCGGCACGCGGGCCGCCCGCATGCGCAGGCGCTGGGTGACGGTGGTGGTGTCCTCGCGCTGGGCGGGCGGCTTCAGCGCGATGAAGATCTGGCCGGAATAGGTGCCGCCCGGCCCGCCGCCGCCGATGGAGGCGCCGACGCTCTCCACCGCCGGGTCGCCCGCGATGGCGTCCTGCAAGGCGCGCTGGCGCGCCAGCATCCCCTGGAAGGAGATGTCGGGCGGCGGGTCGCTGAACCCGTTGAGCAGGCCGGTGTCCTGTTGCGGCACGAAGCCCTTGGGCACCTGCCCGTAAAGCCAGACGCTGACGCCGAGGATGGCGACGGTCGCCAGCAGCATGACCCGCCCATGCGCCAGCGCCCAATCCAGCCCGTCGGCGTAGAGCCCGAACAGCCGGTCGCCGATCCAATTCAGCGCGCGGCCGACCCGCCCCGGCGGCTTGCGCTCGGATTCCGCCGTCAGCAGGTGGGCGCACATCATCGGCGTCAGCGTCAGCGACACGAAGGCCGAGACGACGATGGCGACCGACAGCACCACGGCGAACTCGCGGAACAGGCGGCCCATGATGCCGCCCATGAACAGGATGGGGATGAAGACCGCGACCAGCGACAGGCTGATCGACACCACGGTGAAGGCGACCTGCCGCGCGCCCTTCAGGGCGGCCTGCAACGGCGTCTCGCCCTTCTCGATGTGGCGGACGACGTTCTCGATGACGACGATGGCGTCGTCGACCACGAAACCGACCGAGATGGTCAGCGCCATCAGCGAGAAGTTGTCCAGGCTGTAGCCCGCCGCCCACATCACCGCGAAGGTCCCGGCGAGCGACAGCGGCACGGCGGCGGTCGGGATCACGGTGGTCCACAGGCGGCGCAGGAACAGCGCCATCACCATCACCACCAGCGCGACGGTGATCGCCAGCGTTTTCTGCACGTCGACGATGGAGGCGCGGATCATCGGCGTGCGGTCGTTGCGGATGGCGATGCTGACGCTGGGCGGCATCCAGCTTTCCAGCACCGGCAGCTCGGCGCGGATGCGGTCCACCGTGTCGACCACGTTGGCGCCGGTCTGCTTCTGGATGTTGATCAGGACGGCGCGCTTGCCGTCGTACCACGCGGCGGTGCGGCTGTTCTCCGGCGCCTCGATCACGTCCGCCACGTCGGACAGGCGGATGGTGCGGCCGTTCTTCTCGGTGACGATCAGGTCGCGGTAGGCATCGACGCTGAACATCTGGTCGCTGGCGCCGATGGCCCAGGTTTCGTGCGCGCCGTCGAAGCTGCCCTTTGGACCGTTGGCGTTGGATTGCGAGATGGCGCTGCGGATCATCTCCAGGCTGACGCCCATCGACGCGGCCGCCGCCGCGTTGGCGCGCACGCGGACGGCGGTCTTCTCGGCGCCGTTGATGCTCACCTGGCTGACGCCGTCGAGCTGGCTCAGGCGCTGGCCGATGACCGTCTCGGCCAGCGAGAAGACCTCCCCCGGCGGCAGGGTGGTGGAGGTCATCGCCAGCGTCATCACCGGCGCGTCGGCCGGGTTCATCCGGCGCATGCGGGGCGGGCTCGGCAGGTCGGCCGGCAAATCGCCCCCGGCCGCGCTGATGGCGGCCTGCACGTCGCGCGACGCCGCCTCGATGTCGCGGTTCAGGTCGAACTGGACGACGACCGACGCGCTTCCCGAGGTGCTGCTCGACGTCATCTCCGAAATGCCGGCGATGCGGGCGAGGCGGCGCTCCAGCGGGGTGGCGACGGAGGCCGCCATCGTCTCCGGGCTGGCGCCGGGCAGCGAAGCGGAGACGACGATGGTCGGGAACTCCACCGCCGGCAGCGGGGCGACCGGCAGGAAGCGGTAGGCGACCATGCCCAGCAGCATCAACCCCACCATCAGCAGCGAGGTGCCGACCGGACGGTGGATGAAGGGGGTGGAGAGCGACATCGCCGTCTACTCCGCCGCCGCCGGCTCGGCGTTGCCGGGCGGATGCGCTTGCGTCTTGCGGCGCGGGCGCAGCAGCCGGCCCAGCCGGTCCATGTAGAGATAGACCACCGGCGTCGTGTAGAGCGTCAGCACTTGGCTGACCAGCAGCCCGCCGACGATGGCGATGCCCATCGGGCGGCGCAGTTCCGACCCCGCGCCGTGCTCCAGCGCCAGCGGCAGGGCACCCAACAGCGCCGCCATCGTCGTCATCATGATCGGGCGGAAGCGCAGCAGCGAGGCCTCGTAGATCGAACGCTCCGGCGCCATGCCCTGGTGGCGCTCGGCCTCCAGCGCGAAGTCGATCATCATGATGGCGTTCTTCTTCACGATGCCGATCAGCAGCACGATGCCGATCAACGCGATCAGCGACAGCTCGTGCCCGGTCGCCATCAGCGCCAGCAGCGCGCCGACGCCGGCCGACGGCAAGGTGGAGAGGATGGTGATCGGGTGGATGTTGCTCTCGTAGAGGATGCCCAACACGATGTAGACAGCGACCACCGCCGCCAGGATCAGCCAGGGCTGGGTCTCCAGCGAGGTGTTGAACTCGGCCGCCGTGCCGGCGAAGCGGGCGGTGTCGGGCATGCCGATGCCGGCGCGGGCCTGGGCGATGGCCGTCACCGCGTCGCCCAGCGCCACGCCCGGCGCCACGTTGAAGGACAAGGTGACCGAGGGGAACTGGCCCTGGTGGGTGATGACCAGCGGGGCGGTGGTGCGCTCCACCCTCACCAGCGCGTTCAGCGGGACCACCCCGCCGCCGCTGGCCTTCACGTAGATCTTGGACAGCGACTCCGGGTTCATCTGGAAGGACGGCTCGACCTCCAGGATCACGCGGTACTGGTTGGTCTGGGTGTAGATGGTCGAGACCTGACGCTGGCCGAAGGCGTCGTAGAGCGTGTCGTCGATGGCCTGCGGCAGGACGTGCAGGCGCGACGCCGCGTCGCGGTCGATGGTCAGGTAGACCTGGAGGCCGTCGGGCTGCTGGTCGCTCGCCACGTCGGTCAGCTCGGGCCGGGCGCGCAGGGCGTCGATCAGGCGCGGGGTCCAGTTCGCCAGCTCCTGCGGGTCGGCGTCCTGCAACACGTACTGGTACTGGGTGCGGCTGACGCGGCTGTCGATCTGCACGTCCTGAACCGCCTGCATGAACAGCGACACGCCGTGCAGCCCGCCGGTGGCGGCGCGCAGGCGGGCGATGATCTCCTCGGCCGAGGAGGTACGCTCGTCGCGCGGCTTCAGCGCGATGGTCAGGCTGCCGGTGTTGGTGGTGGCGTTGACCGAGCCGGTGCCGACGAAGCTCGCCACCGCCGTCACGTCGGGGTCGCGGCGGACGATCTCGGCGACGGCGCGCTGGCGCTCGGCCATCGCCTTGACGGAGATCGACGGGGCGGCGTCGGTCACGCCGATGATGACGCCGGTGTCCTGCTGCGGCAGGAAACCCTTGGGCACCGAATCGTAGAGCCACAGCGTGGCGACCAGCGTCGCGATGGTGAACAGCAGCGTCAGCGGCTGGTGGCGCAGCACGACCCGCAGCGAGGCGGCATACCCGCGCAGCAGCGCGTCGAAGCCGCGCTCGCTCCAGCGGAACAGCAGGTTCGGGCGGTCGTGGGTCTCGGGCTTGAGCAGGCGGGCGCACATCATCGGCGTCAGCGTCAGCGAGATCACCATCGACACCAGCACCGCGATGGACAGCGTCAGCGCGAACTCGCGGAACAGCCGGCCGACCACGCCGCTCATGAACAGCAGCGGGATGAACACCGCGATCAGCGACAAGGTCAGCGACACCACGGTGAAGCCGATCTGGCGGGCGCCCTTCAGCGCCGCCGCCATTGGTGTCTCGCCCTTCTCGATGTGGCGGACGATGTTCTCGATCATCACGATGGCGTCGTCGACGACGAAGCCCGACGCGATGGTCAGCGCCATCAACGACAAATTGTCCAGGCTGAAGCCGCACAGCGCCATGATGCCGAAGGTGCCGATCAGCGACAGCGGCAGCACCGCCGCCGGGATCACCGTCGCCCACGCCTTGCGCAGGAACAGGAAGATCACCATCACCACCAGCGCCGAGGTCAGCACCAGCGTCTTCTGCACGTCCAGCACCGAGGCGCGGATCGTCTCCGTCCGGTCGGTCAGCACCGCCATGTGGATCTGCGGCGGCAGCGTCTCCTTCAAGGACGGCAGCAGGGCGTGGATGCGGTCCACCGTGTCGATGATGTTGGCGCCGGGCGTGCGCTGGACGCTGAGCAGAACCGCCGGCTTGCCGTCGTGCCACGCGGCCAGCCGCGTGTTCTCCACCGAATCGACCACCGCGCCGATGTCCGACAGCCGCACCGGGCCGCCGTTCTTGTAGGTGACGATGATCGGGCGGTAGGCGGCGGCGTTCTCGATCTGGTCGTTGACGCCGATGGTCCAGGACTGGCGCGGCCCGTCGAAGCTGCCCTTGGGCGCGTTGACGTTGGCCTGGGTGATGGTGGTGCGCACGTCCTCCAGCGTCAGGCCGAGCCCGGCGACCGTCGCCGGGTTGACCTGCACGCGCACGGCCGGACGCAGACCGCCCTCGATGCCGACATAGCCGACGCCGTCCACCTGGCTGAGCTTCTGCCCCAGCAGCGTGTCGGCGGCGTCGCTGACCGTCTCGATCCGCAGGCTTTCCGAACTCAGCGCCAGCACCATGATCGGCGTGTCGGCCGGGTTGACCTTGTCGTAGACGGGCGGGTTCGGCAGCCCCTTGGGCAGGCTGCCCGCCGCCGCGCTGATCGCCGACTGCACGTCCTGCGAGGCGGCGTCGATGTTGCGCGACAGGTTGAATTGCAGGGTGATGCTCGACAGCCCGAAGGAGCTGGTCGAGATCATCGAGGAGATGCCGGCGATCTGCCCCAGTTGCCGCTCCAGCGGCGCGGTGACCGACGAGGCGATGACGTCGGGCGCGGCGCCCGGCAGTTGGGTGGTGACGCGCACGGTCGGGAAATCGACCGTCGGCAGCGACGAGATCGGCAGCGTGCTGTAGCCGAGCAGCCCCAGCAGCACCACCGCCGCCATCAGCAGTCCGGTGGCGACCGGCCGCAGGATGAAGGGGGCGGAGATGTTCATGAGCGTTCCTGCCGCTCACGCGCCGGAGCGGCGCCGGTCTCGGCCGGGGCGCTGCCGTTGCCCCCCGGAGCTGCGCCCTCGGCGGGCGGTGGGCGACGGCGCGGGGCGTCGGGGGTGTTCGGGTCGCGGGGACCGCGCTCCCGCCGGTGTTCACCGTTGGCGACTGGGGTGGGCTGACCGGCGGGGGCGGCGGCGTTGGGCTGATCCGCGCCGGGCTGGACGGCGTTGGGCTGGACGGCGTTGGATTGAGCGCCGGTGGTGGGCGCGCCGCCGGCCGGGGCCGGATCGACGATGCGGATGCGCGAGCCCGGTTGCAGGCGGTACTGGCCGTCCACCACCACGCGCTCGCCGGGAGCGAGGCCGGCCTCGACGATGGCCTTGTTGTCCTCGATGGGACCGACCGTGATCGGGCGCTGCTCGACGGTCTGATCGTCCTTGATGATGTAGGCGAAGGTGCCCTGCGGACCGCGCTGCACCACCATGGCCGGCACCGTGGTGGCGCCGCGCCGCACCGCCGACAGCAGACGCACGTTCACGAACTGGCCGGGCCACAGGCGCTGCGGCTCGTTGGGCAGGGTCGCCTTCAGGCGGATCGTGCCGGTGCCGCTGTCGATCAGGTTGTCGACCACCTGGAGGCTGCCGGCGCCAAGCACCGCCTTGGCCTCGCGGTCGAGCGCCTGGACCGCCACCTCGCCACGCTCCTGGGCGGCGAGGATGGCGGGAAGCTGCTTCTCCGGCAGGGTGAAGACGACCGAGATCGGCTGGATCTGGGTGATGGTGGCGATGCCGTTGGCGTCGCTCGCCCGCACGATGTTGCCGGTGTCGATGTTGCGCAGGCCGATGCGGCCGGGGATGGGGGCGGTGACGGTGGTCCAGTTCAGTTGCACCTGCACCGCCTCGATCGAGGCCTCGTCGGCGCGGATCTGCGCCTCGTACTGGGCGACCAGGGCGCGCTGGGTGTCCACCGTCTGCTTGGAGGCGAATTCCTTCAGGTTCATGTTGCGCTCCAGGTCGCGCCTGGCGTTGGCGAGCTGCGCCTCGTCCTGCATCTTCTTGGCCTGGGCTTGGGCGAGCTGGGCCTGGAGCGAGCGCGAGTCGATGATCGCCAGCACGTCGCCGGCCTTGACGATCTGCCCCTCGCGCAGGTCGAGCCGTTGCAACTCGCCGTCCACGCGGGCGCGCACGGTGACGCTGTTGAAGGCCTGGACGGTGCCGATGCCGTCGAACCAGATGGCGACGTCCTCGCGCGCCACCGTCCCGGCCTGCACCGCGATGACCGGGTTGCGGGAGCTGCCGCCGGGACCGGGGGGGGCACCCGGAGGGCCGCCCGGACCCGGAGGGCCACCGGGGGGGCCACCGGGGGGGCCGGCGTCGCGACCGGCGGTCTTGGCGGGCGCCGACAGCTTCTGCTCCACCGCGTAACCGATGCCGCCGACCAGACCGGCGAGAACCACACCGGTGACGACCGGTTTCCAACGAATCTTCATGACAGTCCCGACGCTCGCTCGCCCGTGTTTTTCCTGGCCGCGTTTCCTTGGCATGTCTTGGTACGGGCGGTCGGGGAGGAGTCGTCGGATAAAAAGCGTGATATTTTCAGAAGGCGCGAAGTCAGGGGGCCAGAAGCTTGCGCGCCAGCAGCAGGCCGACGTCGTCGTCGGTGTTCTCGTCGCCGTTCATGATCAGGATGACGACGCTGTCGCGCTCCGGGTAGTACCACGCCTCGGTGCGGAAGCCGGCGAGCCGGCCGGGATGGCCGTGTTTCGGGCCGAAATCGCTGTCCTCGACCATGATGCCGTAGCCATAGCCGTCCTCGGCGTCGCCGGCCCGGTCCACCAGCATCTCCCGCAGCAGCGCCGGGTCGAGCAGCAGACCCGACCGGCGGAACAGCGCGGTCATGAAGCGTTCCAGGTCGCCGGCCGTCGTCGTCACCGGCGCGTCGCCCAGCGGGCTGGAGTAGGCGTAGAGGCTGGCGTCCGCGCGGCTGCCGTCCGGCTTGGGCGCGCGGTAGCCATGGGCGACCGCGGGATCGGCGGGGTCGGCGCCAAGGCTGGTCGCGGTCATCCCGGCCGGGCGGAAGATCCGCGCCTCCAGCGCCTCGGCCAGCCCGGTCCCGTCCATCCGCTCGACGATGCGGCCGAGCAGCATGTAGTTGGTGTTGGAGTAGACGTAGGCGCCGGGCTTGGTGGGCGGGCCGCAGGGGGCCTCGGTCAGCGCCTCCGCCACCGTCCAGCGCGGGCTCGGGTGGCGGGCGGACGACGCCGCCGCGTTGCGCAGGCAATCGGGAATGCCGGAGCGGTGGGAGAGCAGATCCGCCACCGTCGCCGTTCCCAGGTTGGCGAGCCGTTCCGCCCCCGGCAGGTCGACCAGCGGCAGGGCCGGGTCGCTCAACGCGAGGCGTCCGGCCTGGACCAGTTGCATCACCGCGACCGCCGTCATCATCTTGCCGGTGGACGCGATGTGGAAACGGGTGTCCGGCGTGACCGGGATTCCCCTGGCGCGGTCGGCCAGCCCGGCGGCGGCGATGCGCAGGATGCCGTCGGGACCCGACAGCGCCAGCACCCCGCCCGGCGCGTCGTAGCGGCGCAGAAGGCCGGCGAGCGCCGCGCCGGTCGTCTCCTCCGCCGCGACCGCGCCGGGGGCGCCGGCCAACAGGCACAGCAGCGCCACCCGCCGTCCCGACGCGCGTGTCCAAGCCGACCAACCCATGGAACCCCTCCAATCGGCGGCGGACCGCCAAGCGCGGATCAGCCGACCAGTCCGGCGGCCAGATTGACCCCCAGCGCCAGAACCGCCGTGTTGAACAGGAAGGACAGGGCGCCGTGCATCAGCACCAGCCGCCGCATCCCGGCGTCGCGGGTGGTCACGTCGGAGACCTGCGCGGTCATGCCGACGGTGAAGCTGAAATACAGGAATTCCAGATAGTCCGGCTGGTCGTTGCCGGGGAAATCCAGCCCCTTCCCATCCGAATTCTCGCCGTTCAGCCAATAGTCGTGGGCGTAATGCTGGGCGAAGAAGACGTGCAGGAAGCTCCAGGACAGCAGCACGGTCACGGCGGCGAGACCGGCGGCGAGACCGGCGTGGGGCTGGCCCTTGGCGGCGATCAGCTCCACCGCGATGGCGACCAGGGAGGCCAGCGCCGCCGCCACCGCTCCGACCAGCACCCCCCATTTGCCGGGGTCGAGCCGCTGGGCGCGGCGGCGCATCGACGCGATTGTCGCCCGGCTCATCAGGGCGGAGGCGAGGACGATGTACAGCGCCACCCCGGCGTTCCAGCCGATCAGCAACGCGGTCAGGGGACTCACCCAGACCGCCGCGACTCCCGCGCCGGCCATCGCCATGGCCAGGGCGGTCAGCAGCGAGGGGCGGTTGCGGAGATGGCGCAGGCTGTGGTGCAACCGGAGGCTCCCGCCGTCAGTTCGATGCCGGGTAGAGCGGCAGCAGCGCCTGCTGGCGCCGTTGGTAGCGGACCAGCTCCATGGCGGTCAGCGGCTTGAACCCGCGCTCCCGGTTGGCGGCGGCGACCTCGAACATCAGCGCCTGCTGGTGGAAGAGCGCGGCGTAGGCATCGGTCAGGCGGAATTCCGGATCCCACATGTGGATGGCCTCCGCCCCGGCGCCGTTGACCTCGATGATCTGGAAATCCTCGCCCATGCCCAGCCGCTCCACCGACAGGAAGCGCACGTCGAAGCGCCCGAAATGGAAGTCCGGCATCGAATCGGCGATCTCGTCGAAACGGGCCGCCAGCGTCGCCGTCACATGGGCGCGGGCGTCCTTGTAGAGCCCGCCGACGCGGCTGCTGCCGACCAGCGAGAGGCGAACCACCTCGCCCGGCGGCGGAACCTCGTCCAGCCGGTCGGCCAGCGCCTCGTGATGGAGGTCGGCCTTCCAGCCGGCGCGCGGGTCGCGGGCGATGAGGGCGCGCAGGGTGGAGCGCCCATCCCCGACGACATGGGGGAAATAGCGGAAGGTCATCGAGAAGATGCGGCCGCTGCGCTCGCCCGGCAACCGGACGTAGAAGATTCCGGCCTCGCCCGCGTAGGGCACGTAATCCTGCAGGATCACCCGGCAGTCCTCGGGGAAGCCGCGCAGGTATCCGGCGAGGTCGGCCACGTCGTGGACCAGCCGCACGCCGATGCCGCGCCAGCCGATGTCCGGCTTGGCGACCAGCGGGAAGCGCAGGTCGGCGACGGACACCGCCCGTTCCAGATCGGCCTCGGTCAAGGTCGGCCGGTTGACCAACGCGGCCGAGCGCGCGACCCAGCGCCGCGCCTCCGGCCCGATCAGGTCGATGCACTGGATCTTGGATTCGCCCAGCAGTCCGCCCGCCTCGATGGACGGGTTCGCCGCCGTCGGCAGGGTCAGGCTGCGGTGCCGGATGCCCAGCGCGAACCACTGGACCACCAGCGGGATGTAGAACAGCAGCGGCGGGATGCGCTCGGCCAGTCCGATGGTGGGGGCGCCGGCCGGAACCACCGGCAGGCCGGGCAGCACGATGGCGTTCGGAGTCGGCATGCCCTTCAGCGCGTCGGGCAGATGCGGTTCGACGGTCCGGCGCAGCCGCGCGAACGCCGTGGCCATGACCGAACGAGCCGTCTTGGTGCGCAGACCGACGATGCACAGCACCAGAACGAGGCCGATGGCCTGCATCTCGAAAGCCGCCGCTTCGAGCGACGAAGTCATCAGGGTCAGCAGCAGCCCGACATGGAGGACGGCGGTGACCAGGGTGATGATGATGAAGCGAACGAAGGGAACCTTCATCGCGCCGCAGGCGAAATAGGTGGGAAACAGGACACCGGGCACCAGACGGCAAGTCACCAGCGCGGGCAGCAAATTCCTCTGCAATCCCGAACGGCACCGCTCAAGCAACGGCCCCTCGGTCCGCTTTTGCAGCCAGGCGACCCGAAGCGACAGCATTCCGAGGAAATAAATGATAAGGTCGCCGACAACAATACCACCCAGCAACGCGAAGGCTGCCAAGCCGATGTTGAGGGTGCCGACACTGATGAGGCTCGCCCCCGCCGCAATCGCGACGTCTTCGTGCAACAGTGTCAGCAAGGCCAAACCAAACAACAAGGGGAGGTCGGAGAACGCCGTTATTGGTTGCAATGCAGCAAACACGAGCTTGGCAGTCCGTCTGAGTGGGTATCCAATTGAGGATATGAGGATAAAATTGCATAAGAATTGGTAAGCTTCACGTTAAAAATTTTCCGGAATCGTTCGCGTAGGGAAGATCCGGATAGGGCATAGGAATTCGTTATGGGGCGGATCGCGAATATGTGTTTGTCACTATGGAAAGGACCCGGCACAGTGCCGCCCAATCGCCTTTACCGGCCAACCTTTTCGAACACGAACCAAATCCAATCCGCAGGAGACGCACCGTGAAGAGCATGCAGTGGGACGATCCCTTCCTTCTCGACGCCCAGCTTTCCGAGGACGAGAAGCTGATTCGCGACAGCGCCCGCGCCTACTGCCAGGACAAGTTGCAGCCCCGCGTCATCGGCGCCTTCCGCGAGGAGCGTTTCGACCGCGAGATCATGACGGAGATGGGTGCGCTGGGTCTGCTCGGCCCCACCATCCCGGAGGAGTACGGCGGGCCGGGCGTCAACCACGTCGCCTACGGCCTCGTCGCGCGTGAGGTCGAGCGGGTGGACAGCGGCTACCGCTCCGCGATGTCGGTGCAGTCCTCGCTGGTCATGCACCCGATCTACGCCTACGGCAGCGAGGAGCAGAAGAAGAAGTGGCTGCCGCGTCTGGCCACCGGCGAGCTGGTCGGCTGCTTCGGCCTGACCGAGCCGGACCACGGTTCCGACCCCGGCGGCATGAAGACCCGCGCCACCAAGGTGGACGGCGGCTATCTGCTGAGCGGCTCCAAGATGTGGATCACCAACTCGCCGATCGCCGATCTGGCCGTGGTGTGGGCCAAGTCGGACGCCCATGACAACAAGATCAAGGGCTTCGTCGTCGAGCGCGGGACCAAGGGCTTCTCGACCCCGAAGATCGAGGGCAAGCTGTCCCTGCGCTCCTCGGTGACCGGCGAGATCGTGCTGGACGAGGCCTTCGTCCCCGAAGAGAACCTGCTGCCCAACGCGTCGGGCCTCGGCGGGCCGTTCGGCTGCCTGAACAAGGCGCGCTACGGCATCGCCTGGGGCGTGATGGGCGCCGCCGAGTTCTGCTGGCACGCCGCCCGTCAGTACACGCTGGACCGCAAGCAGTTCGGCCGTCCGCTCGCCGCCAACCAGCTGGTCCAGAAGAAGCTGGCCGACATGCAGACCGAGATCGCGCTCGGCCTCCAGGGCTGCCTCCGCGCCGGCCGCATGATGGACGACGGCGACTGGTCGCCGGAGATCATCTCGCTGATGAAGCGCAACAACTGCGGCAAGGCGCTCGACATCGCCCGCGTCGCCCGCGACATGCACGGCGGCAACGGCATCTCCGACGAGTTCCAGGTCATCCGCCACATGGTGAACCTGGAGACGGTGAACACCTACGAGGGAACCCACGACGTCCACGCCCTGATCCTGGGCCGTGTGCAAACGGGCATCCAGGCGTTCTATTGAGCCTGAGCGCGTTGTAGCGCTGTAAGAAAAAGCCCCTCTTTCTTCACGGGAAGAGGGGCTTTTCGTGTCTGGGGCCCGCGCCGGGGCGGTCAGTCGTCGGAACCGGGCGGCACCGGCTTGGACGGGGTGGCCTTGCGGCGGGTCTCGCGGTGCAGGATGTAAAGGCCGCTGGACATCACCACGGCGGCGCCGACGGCCATCGCCCCGGTCGGCACCTCGTCCCAGACCAGCCAGCCGAACAGCACCGCCAGCAGCAGCGCCGTGTAGTTCAGCGGCGCCACCACGGCGGCGGGCGCCAGCGAATAGGCCCGTGTGACCATCAACTGGCCGGCGCCGCCCAGAATGCCCATGGCGACCAGCAGGCCCCAGTCGGCCAGCGTCGGCGTGATCCAGGCGAAGGGCAAGGTCAGTCCCAGCACCAGCGTGGTCAGCAGGGAGAAATAGAAGACGATGGTGTTGGGCGGCTCGGTCCGGCTCAATTGCCGGATGGCGATGACGGCGAAGGCGTTGCCCATCGCGCCGATCAGCGCCACCCCCGCCCCCAGGTTGAACACGTCGCCGCTCGGCCGCGCGATGATCAGCACGCCGAGGAAGCCGACCAGAACGGCGCTCCAGCGGTGGATGCCGACCTTCTCGGCCAGCAGCGGCACCGACAGCGCGGTCAGGAACAGCGGCGCCGCGAAGTTCAGCGCGATGGCGTCGCCCAGCGGCAGCAGATGGAACGACCAGAACATGGTGACCATGGTGGTCATGCCGATCAGCGCCCGGCCCAGATGGCCCCAGGGATGGGCGGTGCGCAGGCCGTTGGCGAAGCCGCCGCTCATCTGGATGGCGATGCAGACCGGGATCAGCGCGAACAGGTTGCGGAAGAACGTGACTTCGGTGACCGGGAAGCGCTCCACCAGCAACTTCACCAGCACGTTCATCAGCGAGAAGAAGAACACCGACCCGAACATCGCGGCGATGCCGAGCGGGGTGTTGTCCACCCTCCGGTGAGGCTTGGGCTTGGACGGGGGGGGAGGGGAGGTCACGATGGACCCCAATCTATCAAAACGCGACCGCCCGCGTCACGATGTCGCGACGCGGGCGGGCATGTCTCGGCGGAATGGCGGCCCTGCGGCCTTAACGGCTTGTCCGGCCTCAGTTTTTCAGGGAGACCGAAACCTCGGACTCGGCGCGCAGCCAATGCTCCTGCTCGCGGCCCTCCGGACGGCCCTCGGCCTCCCAGATTTCATAGGCGCGGTCCTGGATCATCTTGTTCTGCTGGCCGCGCAGCAGGCCCTCGGCGATGCTCATGTTGATGCGCGCCAGCGACACCAGGCGGCGCTCCTCGATGGTGCCGCCGGTGGCCTCCATCGTGGTGTTGACGACGTATTGCGCCAGATTGCGCAGGTTCGCCTTCACTTCCGGCTCGACCGGGCATTCCTCGTTCACCAGCACCGCCTTGATGGCGATCCAGAGCTTCAGGTTGTGGTCGAGCGCGACGTTGACCTTTTCGGCCGTGTCGGCATCGAGCAGCAGGCTGGCGGCGTGCAGCAGGGCGATGCTGTCCTGCTCCACCACGGCGAAGTTGGTGCGCAGGATCACCTCGGCGCCGGTGTCGGCCAGAACGGACGACGACTCCACGGACGACGCCCCCGTGGCGGGCGCGCTTTCGGAAATCTGGGCGGGCGGAGCGGAGGCGGCGGTCTTGCGCTTGGTGGCCATGGTCGTTTCCCCGGGAGCGTTATTCCATGCCCACTAGAGCCGCCCATGTTTAACATGTGGTTAAGAGGTGAGGAAAGGTGCCGGTCCCCACAACCGACGGGCCGTTTCGCCGCACCGCTCAGGGGCCGCCGAAGGGCAGCCGGTAGTAGAGCCCGAAGACGTTGTTGGGGGTGGAGCCCGCCTCCGCCGGATTGCCGTCGGTCGCGATGCGGCTGTAGCCCAGGCTGAAGCGCGACTTGTTGTCGAACTCGTAGCCCAATTCCAACTGCGAGCGGAACTCGGTGACCGTCCCGTTGTCGCGCGGCGTGCGCGGCAGGGTGCCGGCCCCGAAGCTGGGGGTGAAGACGAAGGAGCCGAGCGGCACGTCGATCAGCACGCCGCCCATCAGCCCGACGGTGCCGGTCGCGCCGCGCGCCGCGCCGTCGACCGGCTGCGCGCCCGGCCCGATCCACGGGCGGACGCTGGCGAAGGACTCGATCTGCGGAATCAGGGAACCCGATCCGAGCCGCATCTTGCTGTTCAGCCCGGTCACGGTGTTTTCCGGCGGCGCCTGCACCGTGTAGGCCAGCCCGCCGATGGTCCAGTCGCCGATGCGGTCGTTGCCGACCGACACGAAATCGGCCTTGGCCGGCAGCGCCGAAAGCGCGGTGGCCAGCACGGGCAGACACAAGATGAAGGATCGACGGCTCACGGGCGGCCCCCTCCGGCGGCGTGACGGTGCCACCATAACGAAGGGCCCGGCCCCCCGTCCGCAGGTGTATCCGCACTACCTCCAACTATGTCGGTTCTGACATGGGCCGAATCAACCGGCAAAGCGCGAGCGGCGCCGGAGGTTTTGGCCGGACAGCCGCTGCTGTGGCGGATCGTCGCAACGCGGCGCCGCCGGCCCGGCGGGAACCCGTAAAATGGCGGAAACGCTGAGGTTTTCGAGCCATGCGCCGGGTGCGCCTGGATTCTGGCAGGGTTGCAGCGGATGTGCTGGACGCTGCGGCGGGAACGCTGGCGTAATTCGAAGTGGACGGACGGCGGACGACACGCCGGGCGGTAGGATGTTGAACGGCAATGACGGCGGTGGCCGTCGCCCCCTGTCCCTGGCACCGGTCCCTGGCACCGGGCCGTGCCGGCCACCATCGTCCGGGAGGACCGCTCGATCCGGTCCGGGAGGAATGCGATGACCTACAAGACCATTCTCGTGCCGCTCGGTGGCGGCGACAACGACCCTGTCGCGCTGAAAGCCGCCCTGGCGGTGGCGCGCGATTTCGACGCCCACGTCGTCGCGCTCTTCGTCGCGCTCGACCCGCGCGACGCCGTGCCGATGCTGGGGGAAGGAATGTCCGGCGCCATGGTGGACGAGATCATGCGCGCGGCGGAGGGGGAATCGAACAGCCACCGCGCCGTCGCCCGCCGCCATTTCGACGACGTGGTGCGCGACGGCGGCATCGCGTTGCGCGAGGTTCCCGGTGCCGAGGAGGCCCCCTCGGCCGCGTGGCGCGAGGTCGTCGGCCGGGTCGAGGACGTGGTTCCCGCCGAGGGGCGGCTGGCCGACCTGATCGTCTTCGCCCACACCACGCTCGACTCCGACACCCAGGGCTACGCGACCATGGAGACGGCGCTGCTCGGGTCCGGCCGTCCGCTGCTGCTGGTGCCCCGGGTGCTGCCCGCCACCATCGGCCACACGGTCGCCGTGGCGTGGAACGGCAAGATCGAGGCCGCCCGCGCGGTCGCCGCCGCCCTGCCGTTCCTGCGCGGCGCCGACCGGGTCCACGCGCTGACCGCCGAGACCTCGGTGACCGACGCTGCGGCCGGAAGTCGCATATCCCAATACCTGGCTTGGCATGGAGTTAATGTTGAGTTAACCATTCTCAAGCCTGGATCGGAACCCGTCGGCGAGACGGTCACCAAAAAGGCCGCGGAGCTTGGCGCCGACCTCCTGGTGATGGGAGGCTACGGGCACAGCCGGATGCGGGAAATGATTCTGGGCGGCGTTACCCGTTATGTGCTCAATCACGCCGGGCTTCCGGTGCTGATGGTCCATTAGGCCGTTCCGGCCGCGCCCCCGCCGCGCTTTTCGCGGGGGCGCCTCCCGGAGCGGCCGGATGGACCCCAAGCCGAAGGGGCTCCGGCGGTTCTGGGAGGAACCCGCCATGCTGACGATCAACGACTGCATCGCCTTCACCGATCTGACCGAAGCGCAGATCGACGCGATCGCCGAACACGAGCACCTGCCGGGAATGGTTGCGGTGGAACTGGGCTGCTGCCTGGCCCACAGCCCCGGCGGCGTCGCGCGCATCGTCCAAATCCTCGCCGACGACATCGCCGAGGCGCGCGCTCATGGCCGCACCGGCCACGCCGCCGATCTGGTGGCGGTGCTGACCGACTTCGTCGCCACCCACCCCGCCGAGGGGCGTGCATAAGGAGGGGGGTGGAACACCCGCCGGTCACAGGGGTTTTCCTGGCAATGATTTCATCAGGAAGGACCCCGCGATGGCCCGGAAGACCGACATCTTCGCCCGCATCAAGACCGATCACGACACCATCCGCGCCCTGCTGGACAAGGCCGAGGAGGCCAACGGGAACGGCCGCGCCGTCTTCGAGGATCTTCAGCGCGAGCTGTGGGCGCATGCAAAGGTTGAGGAGGGCATTTTCTACGCCTCGCTCTCCAAGGCCAAGGACGCCAAGTCCGAAACCATCGAGGGTCTGAACGAGCACCACCTGATCAACGGGCTGCTCGACGAGCTGAACGCCATGAAGACGACCGACAGCGGCTGGAAGGAGAAGCTCCAGGTTCTGGGCGAGCTGGTCCGCCACCACCTCGACGAGGAGGAGGAGGAGCTGTTCGAGGAAGCCAAGGAGTATCTCGACGACGGCCGCGCCGCCGAATTGGGCGGCTTTTACGCCGACCGCAAGGATCACGTCCTGGCCGGTCTGGCGCCGCTGCCGAAATGACGATCCGGCCGGGCCGGCGCCCCATGCCGGTTCGATGACGGGACCTTGACCGGAAAGCCTCTCCTCCCCTGTGGAAGAGGGGCTTTTTGCGTTTCCCCGCTACGGTGCGTGGGCGGTGCGGCGTTTTTTCCACGGGACAGCCACGCGCAGAAATGGTATTGAAACTCACTCGCAAGAAAATTCCACCGCGCCGAACGCGCGACGATCCGTGTAAACAGTTGGTGCAACGAACAAAAAAGCACCCCTAGGGAGCGGAAACCCCAGAAATCAACCCTGACTTCGGTCGATTTTGGATGCGATTGATATTCATTCGCACTATAAGACCGCTCGGGGCTTTGCTCTGGGGTTCATCGGGATTTCGCATCTTGCGCGTTTTGGATACGCGTTCTGGGGGAGTTCGACCGCCAATGCCGACACCGCTTCACCGCCATCGCGTCGCCGTTGCCGCGTCCGCTGGGTTGGCCACGCTGCTGACCACCGTGGCCGTCTGGGCGCAGGAGGGAGGCGCCGCCGCCGGTGCCGCGCCCGCCGCTCCGGCCATCGCCCCGGCCGCCGACGCCGCTGCGACCGCCGCTCCGGCGCTGGGCGCCGCCGCCTCGGCGGTGGTGCCGGCCGCCGATGCCGCCGCCGCCGCGGCCGCGACCGCCGCGATCCTGCCGCACGACCTGTCCCCCTGGGGCATGTTCGTCGCGGCCAGCCCGGTGGTGCAGGCGGTCATGATCGGTCTGGCGCTCGCCTCGGTCGCCACCTGGACCATCGCCATCGCCAAGGCCATCGAGCTGTCCTCGGCCAAGCGCAAGGCCCGTGAGGCGCTGGCCATGCTGGAGGACGCCCGTTCGCTGGGCCAGGCGGCCGAGCGGGTCGGCTTCAGCCAGGGCACGGCGGCGACGCTGGTCCGCGCGGTCATCGCCGAGACCCACCTGTCCGCCGACGCGCCGTCGCGCGACGGCCTGATGGACCGCGCCGCCTCGCGGCTGGAGCGGATCGAGGCGGCGGCCGGCCGGCGCATGGCGCGCGGCACCGGCATGCTCGCCACCATCGGCTCGACCGGCCCCTTCGTCGGCCTGTTCGGCACGGTGTGGGGCATCATGACCAGCTTCATCGGCATCTCGAAGGCGCAGACGACCAACCTCGCCGTCGTGGCGCCGGGCATCGCCGAGGCGCTGCTGGCGACCGCCATCGGTCTGGTCGCGGCCATCCCCGCCGTCGTCGTCTACAACGCCTGCACCCGCGCCATCGGCGGCCACAAGGCGCAGCTGACCGACGCGTCGGCCGCCGTGCTGCGCCTGCTGAGCCGCGACATCGACCGCCGCGCGCTGCCCCGCGCGACCGGCGCGTCCAGCGCGGCGGAGTGACGGAGCATGGGTGCCCGTCTCGGTTCCGGCGGTGACGACGAGCTCACCGAAACCCATGAGATCAACGTCACGCCCTTCATCGACGTCGTTCTCGTCCTTCTGATCATCTTCATGGTGGCGGCGCCGCTGGCCACGGTGGACGTGCCGGTCGACCTGCCGGCCTCCACCGCGACGCCGACCCCGCGCCCGGACAAGCCGCTGTTCCTGTCCATCCAGGCCGACAAGACCCTGGCGGTGGGCGAGACCAAGACCACGCGCGAGGGGCTGGGCGCCGCGCTCGACGCCGTGACCCACGGCGACAAGGCCACGCGCGTCTTCCTGCGCGCCGACAAGACGGTCGATTACGGCGAACTGACCGAGGTGATGAACGCGCTGCGCGGCGCCGGCTATCTCAAGGTCGGGCTGGTCGGTCTGGAATCGGCACCGTCGCCATGAGCGTGTCCGCCTACGACCCAAATCTGGAGGTCGACGAGGCTCCGCCTTCGGGTGCGACCCGGTGGGGCGGCAGCTTTCTGATCGCGCTCGGCGTGCACGGGGCGGCGGCGCTCGCCATGGTGGCGTGGCATGTGCCGCTGGAACCGATGGACGCCGAACCGCCCGCCGTGATGCTGGAACTGGCCCCGCTCCCGGTCGCCCCGCCCGAGCCGACCCCGGCCGTGGAAGCCCCGCCGCCCGAGCCGGTGGTCGAACCCCCGCCCCCGGAACCGATCGTCGAGCCGCCCCCGCCCGAGCCGGTCATCGAGGAGCCGCCCCCGCCCCCCGAACCGCCCCCGGTGGTCGAGCCGGAGGTGGTGATCCCCAAGCCGCCGCCCGAGCCGCCGAAGCCCAAGCCGGAACCCAAGAAGGAACCGCCCAAGCCCAAGCCCGAGAAGCCGAAGCCCCCGCCGCCGCGTCCGGTCCCCCAGACCACGGTCGCGCCGACGGCGCCCGCGGCTCCGGCCCAGGCTCCGGCCCCCGTCGCCGCGGCGCCCGCGCCCTCGGTGGCGCCCAGCCGGTCGATGCCCAGTTGGCAGGGCCGGGTCCTCGGTCACTTGGAACGACACAAGCGCTACCCGCGCTCCGCCCAGGCCCGCCGCCAGGAAGGGGTGTCGCAGGTCCGCTTCACCATCGACCGTCAGGGCAACGTGCTGTCGGTTCAACTCGACAAGACGTCGGGGCATGGGGTGCTCGACGAAGAGACGGTGGAGATGGTGCGCCGCGCCTCGCCACTGCCGGCCCCACCCGACGACATGGCGCAGGACCGCATCGAACTCGTTGTCCCGGTTCAGTTTTTCCTGAAATAAACCATACTTTCGCCTCTCTTTGAAAAAGGCCTGTGTCCAAACGGACACAGGCCTTTTTCGTTGTGATGAGACTAAGAATCGTTTGCAGTTTTGCGTTGCTTCAACCCCTAAGTGATTTTAAGAACAATTCGCACACAGATTTTTTGCGTACGACCTTTGGGGGGTTACACGTGTCATCCAACGCCGTTCTGGTTTCCATGAGAGTGTCCCGGCAGGTCGCGACCTCGTCCGCCCTGGGCTTGGCGCTGTCCTGCGCCTCGCTGCTGCCGGCCGCCGCGCAGACCGCGACGCCGGCCCAGCCGTCGCAGCAGCTTCCGGCCATCTCGGTCGAGGGCGCCAAGCCCCAGACCGACTACAAGGTCGACCGCGCGTCCTCGCCCAAGACGAGCGAGCCGCTGCTCGACACGCCGCAGACGATCACGGTCATCCCGCGCGAGGTGATCGAGGATCGCGGCGCCAACTCGCTGCGCGACGTTCTGCGCACGGTGCCGGGCGTCACCATTTCGGCCGGCGAGGGGGGCGGGCCGCAAGGTGACAACCTGAAGATTCGCGGCTTCGCGGCGAACACCGATTTGTTCATCGACGGGATGCGCGACCAGGGGCAGTACAGCCGCGACTCGTTCAACCTGGAACAGGTCGAGGTGGTGAAGGGCGGATCGGCGACGTCGGCGGGCCGGGGGGCCACCGGCGGCGCCGTCAACCTCGTCACCAAGGCGCCGGTCAAGGAGGCGATCACCGCCGGCACCGTGGCGCTCGGCACCGACCGCACCAAGCGGATCACCGCCGACCTGAACCAGCCGCTGACCGCGCTGGGGCTGGACAACGCGGCCGTCCGCCTGAACGTGATGGGCCACACCTCGGGGATCGCCGGGCGCGACGTGGTCGAGAACAACCGTTGGGCCTTCGCCCCGTCGGTGACCTTCGGCGTGACCGGGCCGACCAAGCTGACGCTCAGCTACTTCCACATCCAGGAAGACAACATGCCGGACTACGGCATCCCGGTCGTCGGCGCGACCTCGCTGCCGAACGTGAAGCGGGAGAACTACTACGGCTTCAAGGATCTGAACGCCGAGAACACGCGCGTCGACATCGGCACCGCCCGTTTCGAGCACGAGTTCAACGACGCCGTCACCGTCCGCAACACCCTGCGCGCCTCCCAGGCCCGGCGCCAGTCCAACGTCTCGGTTCCGCGCGCCGCCAACGTGCTGGCCAACAGCATGACCAAGGTGCCGACGGCCCGCGACGCCACCCTGAAGTCGCTCGACAACCAGACCGACGTGACGCTGAAATTCGCCACCGGCGCGCTCAACCACAGCGTGGTGACGGGCGTGGAACTGGCGGCGGAAAGCTACGACAACCAGCCCTACACCTTCTCCGCCAACGCCTCGACCACCGACCGGCTGTTCACGCCCAACCCGTTCGCCCGCTACACCGGCACCCGCACGCTGGGCGCCAAGACCGAGACGGACAGCAACACGGTCGCCTTCTACCTGATGGACACCGTCAAGATCGGCGAGCAGTGGGAGATCGCCGGCGGCCTGCGCTACGACCGCTTCAACGCCGAGACCAAGATCCCCTCGACCGGCGGCCGGTTCGAGCGCACCGACAATCTGGTGAGCTGGCGCGGCGCCCTGATCTACAAGCCGGTGCCCAACGCCAGCGTCTACGTCAGCGCGTCCACCTCCTACAACCCGTCGGCCGAGGGGCTGGCGCTGTCGGCGACCACCGCCGACACCCCGCCCGAAAAGAACATGACCTACGAGGTCGGCGCCAAGTGGGACGTGCTGGCCGACACGCTGTCGCTGACCGGCGCCGTGTTCCGCACCGAGAAGACCGACGCGCGCGAGACCCTGCCGGGCGGCACCATCCAGGTGCTCAACGGCGTCCGCCGCGTGGACGGAATCGAGCTGGGCGTCGCCGGGCAGCTGACCAGCAAGTGGCAGGTCTTCGGCGGCTACACCTACCAGACCAGCGAGATCGTCGAGACCTTCACGGCGGCCAACAAGGGCAACGAGCTGGCGAGCACGCCCAAGCACACCTTCAGCCTGTGGACCACCTACGAGCTGCCGTGGAACCTCAAGGTCGGCGGCGGCGTGCAGGTGGTGGCCGACCGCTACTGGTCGGACGCCAACCTCGGCAAGATCCCGAACTACGCCGTGTTCGATGCCATGGCGGCCTACACGATCCGTCCGGGCGTCGATCTCCAGCTCAACGTCTACAACATCACCGACAAGTTCTACATCGAGCGCGTCCACGCCGGCGGCGGCCACGCCGTTCCGGGCGCCGGCCGCACGGCGCTGCTGACCACCAGCGTCAAGTTCTAAGCCAGCATCTGGTTCCCAGGTCCATCCAAACTCGGCGCCGGGGCCGTTCCGCTTTGCAACGGCGGTTCCGGCGCCATTTTCTCCATCGAGCCTTCTTAATCAAACCCGACCCTGCCGGCACGGAGACGCGCATGCTTCTGCACATTCCCAACGTCCTGACGGCCGAACAGGTCGCCGAGGCGCGCCGTGTCCTCGACGAGACCGACTGGGTGGACGGCTCGGTCACCGCCGGCCACCAGTCGGCGCGGGCCAAACACAACATGCAGATTCCCGAGCAGCACCCGGCGGCCCGGCAGTTGGGCGACATGATCCTGGCGGCGCTGGAACGCAGCGCGCTGTTCATGTCGGCGGCCCTGCCGCTGAAGGTCTACCCGCCGATGTTCAACCGCTACACCGAGGGCCAGACCTTCGGAGTCCACGTCGACAACGCGATCCGGCAGGTGCCCGGCACGGCGCACCGCGTGCGCACCGACCTGTCGGCCACCCTGTTCTTCACCGGCCCCGACGAGTACGACGGCGGCGAGCTGACGGTCGAGGACACCTACGGCGTCCATATGGTCAAGCTGCCGGCGGGCGACATGGTGCTCTACCCGTCCACCAGCCTGCATCAGGTCCGTCCGGTGACGCGCGGTGCGCGGGTCTGCTCCTTCTTCTGGATGCAGAGCATGATCCGCGACGACGGGCAACGGACGATGATGTTCGACCTCGACACCGCGATCCAGAAGATCGGCGCCGACGTTCCCGACCATCCGGGCGTCGTGCAGCTGACCGGCCTCTACCACAACCTGCTCCGCCACTGGGCCGACACCTGAGCGGCGGCCCACACGGCGGCGGTGCGGGCGCTTTTTCCGTCGGGGGGCGGAAGGAGCGCCCGCGCGCTTGAATGCCCTCAGGCGCCCTTGGCGGCGCGGTAGGCGTCGAGCAGCTGGCGTCCGGCGGCCAGGATGGCGTCGCGGTCGCCGCGCTTGACCAAGGTCTCGTCCACCAGCTTGCCGCCGGCCCCGACACAGGCGACCCCAGCCGCGATGTAGGTCGCCACGTTGCCGGCGTCGATGCCGCCGGTCGGCACGAAGCGGACCGAGGGGAACACCGACTTCAGCGCCTTGATGTGCGCCGGGCCGACGGTGGAGGCCGGGAAGACCTTCACCGCGTCCACCCCGGCGAGCATCGCCGCGTGGACCTCGGTCGGGGTCAGGGCGCCCATCAGGCAGGCGACGCCGTGGTCGCGGCAGGCGGCGGCCACCTCCGGCACCACGCAGGGCGACACCACGTAGCGCGCGCCGGCCTTCACCACCTCGGCGACTCCGGCGGCGGTCAGCACCGTGCCGGCGCCGATCAGCATGCTGTTGGACGGGGCGCCGCCCTCGGCGGCCAGCTCCTCGATCAGGCCAACGGCGCCGGGGGTCGTCATGGTGATCTCGAAGGTGCCGTAGCCGGCCTCGCGCAGCCAGCCCACGGCGGTCCGCGCCAGATCGGCGGAGCTGTTGCGGATGACGGGGACGACGCCGTAGGCGACGAGCTGGTCCAGGATGGCGGTGGTGGACATCAGGTTTCCTCAAGGTGGCGGGCGGGGGGCGTGGCGTCCCCGGTCCGGTGACGGCCGCGCAGCGCGGCCTTGATGCGGGCGAGCCGCTGGTTCAGGTCCGGCGGCGACAGCAGGCCCACCGCGACGGTCAGCGCGTCGATCAGCGCCAGCTGGGCCAGCCGCGAGGCCATCGGGGTGTGGACGGCGGTGTCCTCGTCCACGTCGACGACCAGCAGCGTGCCGGCCAGCGCCGCCAGCGGCGTGCCGGCCCCGGTGATGGCGATGACCGTCGCGCCGCCCTCGCGGGCGATGGCGGCGGCCTCCAGGATCTCGTTGCTGGTGCCGGTCTTCGAGATGGCGAGCATCACGTCGCCGGGGCCGAGCGTCGCCGCCGCCATCGCCTGGAGATGCGCGTCCGACGACGCGGCGACCGAGCGCAGCAGGCGGAACAGCTTGTGGTAGGCGTCCTGGGCCACGGCGCCCGACGCGCCCATCCCGACGATCTCCACCCGTCCGGCTTTCACCAGCGCGCGCGCCGCCCGCTCCAGTGCCGCCGGGTCCAGCGTGTCGCGCAGGCGGGTCAGCGCGTCGATGGCGCGGTTCAGCACCTTCTCCGCCGCGCCGCCGACGCTGTCGCCGGGCTCCAGGTCGCGGGCGAGCGCCACCGTTCCGCGCGCCGCCTGGGCCCGCGCCGCCGTCGCCGCCAGATGCTGGGCCAAGCGCAGCTTGAAGTCCTGGAAACCCGCGAAACCGGCGGCGCGGCAGAAGCGCAGCACGGTCGGCTCGCTGACGCCGGCCTTGGCGGCGAGCTGGCCGATGCTGTCCCCCAGCACCGCGTCGGGCGCCGCCAGCACGACGCGCGCCACGGCGGTTTCGGCGCGGCGCAGATGGCCGAGGGAGGCTTCGATGGCGGCGAGCATGGCGGCGTCCGGGAAAAACGATTTTGTAGTTTTACTACATAAAGACTCCCGCGTCGACCCTCGATGAAACGGAGCTACGAAAGGTTTGCGGTCCGCACAGTTTCCCGCTTGACTGATATACTAGTACGTCCTATTGATGATCCGAGACACGGTGCCTCCGCGCACCCAACCGAAAACCCGCTCCGGCCGCCCGGCCGAAGGGACGGGATCGACGGCCACGGGAACCAGAGCGTCCCCAGGGAGAGAACATGAAGATCGACCTCCGCTACGCACCGCACCCGGACGACGCCAAGCATTACGACACCGAGACTCTGCGCCGGCATTTCCTGATGCAGGACATCTTCCAGCCCAACGAGATCGTGCTGACCTACAGCACGGTGGACCGGGTGGTGGTGGGCGGCGTGCTGCCGACGACGGAGTCGGTGGCGCTGACCTCCCCGAAGGAGATCGGGTCGCCGACCTTCCTGGCGCGGCGCGAACTGGGCGTCTTCAACATCGGCGCGCCCGGCCGCGTGGTGGTGGACGGTACGTCCCACGAGCTGGGCAACCGCGACGCCATCTACATCGGCAAGGACACCGCCGACGTGCGGTTCGAGAGCGCCGACCCGGCCAACCCGGCCAAGTTCTACCTGATGAGCACCCCGGCCCACGCCCGCTACGAGACCCGCGTCATCACCCAGGCCCAGGCCAAGTCGATGGCGGTCGGCGACACCGCCACCTCCAACAAGCGGGTGATCTACCAGTACATCCTGCCGGGCGTCTGCGAGACCAGCCAACTGGTGATGGGCCTGACCCAGCTCGAGCCGGGCAGCATGTGGAACACCATGCCGGCCCACAGCCACGGCCGCCGCTGCGAGGTGTATTTCTACTTCGACCTCGCCGACAACGCCCGCGTCTTCCACCTGCTGGGCGAGCCGACCGAGACCCGCCACATGGTGATGAAGAGCGACGAGGTGGTGATCTCGCCGAGCTGGTCGATCCATTCCGGCGTCGGCACCAGCAACTACGCCTTCATCTGGGGCATGGGCGGCGACAACGTCGATTACACCGACATGGACTGGATCCCCATGGAGACGCTGCGATGAGCAATGGGCCGAAGAGCGGCAACGCTCTGTTCGACCTGTCCGGCAGGACGGCGCTGGTCACCGGCGCCAACACCGGGCTGGGGCAGGCCGTCGCGGTCGCCCTGGCCGAGGCCGGGGCGGGGATCGTCGCGGTCGGCCGCTCGGCGATGACGGAGACGGCGGCGCTGGTCGCCGGGGCCGGCGTGCCCTTCCACGAGATCCGCGCCGACCTGTCGCGGATGGACGCCGTTCCGGCGGTGATGGAGCAGGCGGCGGCGACCGGATCGCGCATCGACATCCTGGTCAACAACGCCGGCATCATCCGCCGGGCCGACGCGATCGACTTCACCGAGGCCGACTGGGACGACGTGATGAACGTCAACCTGAAGACGACCTTCTTCCTGACCCAGGCGGTCGGCCGCGCGATGATCGCGGACGGGCTTGGCGGCAAGATCATCAACATCGCGTCGCTGCTGTCCTTCCAGGGGGGGATCCGCATCCCGTCCTACACCGCCAGCAAGAGCGGGCTGGCCGGGCTGACCCGGCTGCTGGCCTGCGAATGGGCGGGCAAGGGCATCAACGTCAACGCCATCGCGCCCGGCTATTTCGACACCAACAACACCGAGGCGCTGCGGGCCGATCCCAAGCGCAACACCGACATCCTCGCCCGCATCCCCGCCGGCCATTGGGGCCAGCCGAAGGAATTGGGCGGCGCCGCGGTGTTCCTGGCCTCGGCGGCGTCGGACTACGTGCACGGCATCGTGCTGCCGGTCGATGGGGGATGGCTGGCGCGCTGAGGGTTTTCGGGGGAGGGGGTGTGCGGTTGCCCCCTCCCTAACCCTCCCCCGCCTTTGGCGGGAGAGGGGACTGCCGCCGAACGCCGACAAGAGTCCTGCCCCCCTCTCCCGCGAAGCGGGGGAGGGATGGGGAGGGGGCGGCCGGGCCATGACTTCACACAAACAAAAAACGGCGAAAAGCCGAACGCATCGGGAGGCGTCCTCGTGAGATACAACTTCGACTTCGCCAGTCTGCAGGAATACTGGCCGGAATTCCTGCGCGGCGCGCTGATGACGCTGGAAATGACGGTCATCGCCTGCGTGCTGGGATTGGTGATCGGCGTGTTCTGCGCCATCGGGCGGCGCGGCAAACGCAAATGGCTGGCGACGCTGTGCGGCGCCTACGTCGAGATCGTGCGCAACACGCCCTACCTGATCCAGATCTTCTTCATCTTCTTCGGGCTGGCGAGCGCCGGACTGAAGCTGCCGATCTTCGCCGCCGCCGTGCTGACCATGGTGTTCAACGTCGGCGCCTACACCGCCGAGATCGTGCGCGCCGGCATGGACACCATCCATCCAGGCCAGATCGAGGCGGCCGAGGCGCTGGGCCTGTCCACCCCGCAGATCTACTGGGACGTGATCCTGCGCCCCTCGCTGGAACGGGTCTACCCGTCGCTGAGCGGCCAGTTCGTGCTGATGATGCTGTCGTCGTCCGTCACCTCGCAGATTTCGGCGGAGGAGTTGACCGGCGTCGCCAACTCGGTCCAGTCCGAGAGCTTCCGCTCCTTCGAGACCTTCATCGTCGTGGCGGTGCTGTATTTCGCGATGGCGATGCTGCTGAAATTCGCCTTCCACCTGTTCGGCCAAGCCATCTTCCCGCGCCGCCGCCGGCTCGGCACGCCGCTTTGAAAAGGATCTGAGCGATGATGGGCGGAGCCTTCACCTTCAACCACTTCGTCTACCTGCTGCAGGGCATGATGTGGACGGTCGTGCTGTCCGCGCTGGCCTTCGTGCTGGGCGGGGTCGCCGGCTTCGGCGTGATGCTGATGCGCACGGCGCGCACCCGGCTGCTGCGGCAGATCTCCTTCGTCTTCGTGCAGCTAGTCCAGGGTACGCCGCTGCTGATCCTGCTGTTCGTGGTCTATTTCGGCCTGGGCGTGGTCGGCATCGAACTGCCGCCGCTGCTGGCGGCCGGCGTGTCGCTGATGGTCTACTCCAGCGCCTTCCTGGGCGAGATCTGGCGCGGCTGCGTCGAATCGGTGCCGCGCACCCAGTGGGAGGCGTCGGAATGCCTGGCGCTGACTCGCTGGCAGACGCTGGTCGACGTGATCCTGCCGCAGGCCGCGCGCATCGCCACGCCCCCCACCGTGGGCTTCCTGGTCCAGGTGATGAAAAGCACCTCGCTGGCCTCGGTCGTCGGCTTCGTCGAGCTGACCCGCGCCGCGCAGGTCGTCAACAACTCGCTGTTCACGCCGTTCCTCGTCTTCGGGATCGCGGGCGTCCTGTACTTCGCCCTGTGCTACCCGCTGTCGCGCTGGAGCCGTTCGCTTGAGAGGAAGCTCAATGTCGGCCGTCGTCAAGCTGCATGACATCCACAAATCCTTCGGCAGCGTCGAGGTGCTGAAGGGGGTCTCCTTCGAGATCGAGAAGGGCGAGGTCGTCGCCATCATCGGCCGCAGCGGCTCGGGCAAAAGCACGGCGCTGCGTTGCATCAACCGACTGGAGACCATCCAGTCCGGCACGCTGGAGGTCTGCGGCCACCGCGTCGACGACCAGAGCCTGGATCTGCGCGCGCTGCGCCAGGACGTCGGCATGGTGTTCCAGAGCTACAACCTGTTCCCTCACCTGACGGTGGAGCAGAACATCACGCTCGCGCCGCGCCGGGTGAAGGGAGTGCCCAACCGCGAGGCCCGCGCCTTGGCGCTGGAATCGCTGCAACGGGTCGGGCTGGCCGAGAAGATTGACGCCTATCCCGAACAGCTTTCCGGCGGCCAGCAGCAGCGCGTCGCCATCGCGCGGTCGCTCGCCATGCAGCCCAAGGTGATGCTGTTCGACGAGGTCACCTCGGCGCTCGACCCGCAACTGACCGGCGAGGTGCTGCGCGTCATGGAGACGCTGGCGCGAGGCGGCATGACCATGGCGGTGGTGACGCACGAGATGGCCTTCGCCCGCCGCGTCGCCAACCGGGTGATCTTCATGCACCAGGGCAAGGTCTGGGAGACCGGCCCCGGCGACATGCTGGCCGACCCCAAGACGGCGGAGCTGCGGGATTTCATCTCGAACGGCCTGTAACGCGTCCCACGCTTTTCAAAGAAACAAACCCAGGAGGAAACCGGACCATGCGCATCAAGAAGCTTCTCGCCGCCACCGCGACCGCCGTCGCCGCTCTCTGGCTGGCCGCCGCCCCGGTGGCGCACGCCGACCAGCTCGACGACATCATGAAGGCGAAGAAGATCCGCATCGCCGTCGCCATGGGCATCCCGCTCTTCGCCTTCGTCGACAAGGAGGTCAAGGCGACCGGGTCGGACGTGGAGACCGCGCGGCTGATCGCCAAGGACATGGGCGTGGAACTGGAGCTGGTGGAGATCACCAACGCCGCCCGCGTGCCGACCATCCAGACCCGCAAGGCCGACCTGCTGATCGCCACGCTGGCGATCACGCCGGAGCGCAAGAAGGTGGTGGACTTCACCATCCCCTACGCGACGCTGGACATCATCGTCGCGGGCACCGAAGGCAACGCCATCAAGGGTTATGACGACCTGAACGGCAAGAAGATCGGCCTGACCCGCGCCACCGTGAACGACAGCATGGTGACCAAGGGCGCCAAGGGCGCCGAGGTCGTGCGCTTCGAGGACGACGCGACGCTGATCACGGCGGCGGTCTCCGGCCAGCTCGACGTGGTGTCCACCCAGACCGCCGTGCTGGCCGCGATGAACGAGAAGCGCCCGCAGAGCCCGCTGAAGGTGAAGTTCGTGCAGCAGGAGCTGAACCTCGGCATAGCCCTGCCGCAGGGCGAGGACCGGCTGAAGGAGTGGGTCAACACCTGGATCAAGACCAACTTCCAGAACGGCAAGATGAACGCGATCTTCGCCACCTTCCACGACCGCGACCTGCCGCAGGACCTGCTGACCCGCCAGTGAGCGTTTGAACAGCCGCGCGCCGGTGCCCCCTCCCTAACCCTCCCCCGCTGTGCGGGAGAGGGGATCCAGGCCCTCTCCCGCGCAGCGGGGGAGGGAGGGACCCGCGCGCCAGCGTGGGAGGGAGGGGGCAAGCGCCTCCATCGACAGGACCCCATCATGCCCGGAAGACTTCACGGTAAGACCGCCATCGTCACCGCCGCAGCCCAAGGCATCGGCCGCGCCACGGCGGAGGCCTTCGCGCGGGAAGGCGCCCAGGTCTGGGCGCTCGACATCAACGAGGAGCGGCTGGCCGACCTCGCCGGCCTTCCCGGCATCACCACCCGCCGGCTCGACGTGCTGGACGGCGCCGCCGTGACCGCGACGGTGGCGGCGATCGGCCCGGTGGACACGCTGTTCAACTGCGCCGGCTTCGTCCACAGCGGCAGCATCCTCGACTGCGACGAGCAGGCGCTCGACTTCAGCTTCGACCTGAACGTCAAGTCGATGCACCGGATGATCCGCGCCGTGCTGCCCGGCATGCTGGAGCGCGGGCGCGGCGCCATCGTCAACATGTCCTCGGTGTCCTCCAGCGTGAAGGCGGTGCCCAACCGTTTCGCCTACAGCGTCACCAAGGCCGCCGTCATCGGCCTGACCAAGTCGGTCGCCGCCGACACGGTGGCGCGGGGGATCCGCTGCAACGCCATCTGCCCCGGCACCGTCGAGTCCCCCTCGCTGGAGGAGCGGCTGCGCGCCCAGGGCGACTACGAGGCGACCCGCGCCGCCTTCGTCGCCCGCCAGCCGGTTGGCCGCTTCGGAAAGCCGGAGGAAATCGCCGAACTGGTCGTCTATCTTGCCTCCGACGCGGCGGCCTACACGACCGGCGCCATCCATGTGATCGACGGCGGCTGGACCGCCTGAAGACGCCAACGACACACGAAACGGACACATCCGCCATGAAGCTGCTTCGCTACGGCCCGCCGGGCCAGGAAAAGCCGGGCCTCCTCGATTCTGAGGGCCGCATCCGCGACCTGTCGGCCCATGTCGCCGACATCGCGGGCGCCGTCCTGCTGCCCGACGGCATCGCCAAGCTGAAGGCCATCGATCCGGCTTCCCTGCCGCTGGTCGAGGGGAATCCGCGCCTTGGCCCCTGCGTCGCCGGCACCGGCAAGATGGTTTGCATCGGCCTGAACTACTCCGACCACGCGGCGGAGACCGGGGCCACCGTGCCGCCGGAGCCGATCATCTTCATGAAGGCGACCAGCGCCATCGTCGGGCCCAACGACGACATCGAGATCCCGCGCGGCTCCGAGAAGACCGACTGGGAGGTCGAGTTGGGCGTGGTCATCGGCAAGACCGCCAAATACGTCTCGGAAGGCGAGGCGATGGACCACGTCGCCGGCTATTGCGTCGTCAACGACGTGTCCGAGCGCGCCTTCCAGGCCGAGCGCCAAGGGCAATGGACCAAGGGCAAGTCGGCGGACACCTTCGGCCCGACCGGCCCCTGGCTGGTGACCCCCGACGAGGTCGAGGACCCGCAGAAGCTGCCGATGTGGCTGGAGGTCAACGGCCACCGCTACCAGAACGGCAGCACCGCGACGATGGTGTACGGCGTGCGCCATCTCGTCTCCTACCTGTCGCAGTTCATGTCGCTGCAACCGGGGGACATCATCTCCACCGGCACGCCGCCGGGCGTCGGTCTGGGGCAGAAGCCTCAGGTCTACCTGAAGGCCGGCGATGTGGTTACGTTGGGCATCGAGGGGCTGGGCAGCCAGCGCCAGAACGTGATCCAAGGCTGAAGACATGAACCGATCGGGCATCGACATCCTGCTCTCCACGACCATGCCGCCCGGCTTGGCCGAGGATCTGGCACAGCATTTCACCCTGCATGGACCCGAGGTCATCGGGTCCCCCGGCTTCGCGGAGCTGGCCCCGCGCATCCGCGGTCTGGCCAGCCGCGAGCCGGCCAGGGTGGACGCGGCGCTGCTGGAGTCGCTGCCCAATCTGGAGATCATCTCCTCCTACAGCGCCGGGCTGGACAACATCGACCTCGACGCCGCCCGGCGGCTGGGGCTGGTGGTCGCCAACAGTTCGGCCGCGCTGGACGAGGAGGTCGCCGACACCGCCATCGCGCTGATCCTGATGACGGTCCGCCGCTTCGCGGCGGCGGAGCGCCATGTGCTGGAAGGGAAATGGGCCGAGGGGCCGTTCCCGCTGGCGCGCGGCCTGAAGGGGCGGCGGCTCGGCATCGTCGGGCTGGGGCACATCGGCGAGGCCATCGCGGCGCGGGCCACGGCGTTCGGCCTGTCCATCGCCTACCACAACCGCCGGGCCAAGCCCGAGGTGCCCTACGCCTACCACGCGACCGCCGAGGAATTGGCGGCCGAGTCCGACATTCTCGCGGTCTGCTGCCCCGGCGGGCCGGAGACGCTGAACCTGATCGACGCCAAGGTGCTGCGCGCGCTGGGGGCCGGCGGCGTGGTCGTCAACGTTTCGCGCGGCAGCGTGGTGGACGAGGACGCGCTGCTGGCCGCGCTGGCTGACGGCACCATCGGCGGGGCCGGGCTGGACGTCTGCCGGAACGAGCCGAACCCGCGCCCGGAGCTGATCGGCCACCCCGACATCGTGCTGCTGCCCCATGTCGGCAGCGCCACCGTCGAGACGCGGGCGCGCATGGGCCACGTCATGCGGGACAACCTGCTGGCCCATTTTGGCATCAAGGAAGTTTGAGACGATGAAACGCATCGCGGCCATCGGTGAATGCATGCTGGAGCTGCGCAGCAGCGGCTTCGGCGCCGCCCGCTTCGGCTTCGGCGGCGACACGCTGAACTGCGCGCTGTACCTCGCCCGGCTGGGCGAGACGGTCGATTACGTCACGCTGCTGGGCGACGATCCCTACAGCGCCGACATGCTGGCCGCCTGGGACGCGGAGGGCGTCGGCACCGGCCGCGTCGTCCGGCTGCCGGGGCGGCTGCCCGGCCTCTACGCCATCGAGACGGACGACAAGGGCGAGCGCTCCTTCTCCTACTGGCGCGACCGCGCCCCGGCGCGGGAACTGTTCACCCACCCCGACGCCAAGCCCCTGGTCGACGCGCTGCCGGACTACGGGCTGCTGATGCTGTCCGGCATCTCGCTGTCGCTGTACGGCGAGGAGGGGCGCGTCCAACTGCACGGCGCCCTCGACCGCGCGCGGGCCGCGGGAGCCAAGGTCGCCTTCGACACCAACCTGCGCCCGCGCGGCTGGCCCGGCCTGGACGCTGCCCGCGCCGCCTACGAGGCGTTGGCCGGGCGGGTGGACATCGTGCTGTCGGGCGTCGAGGACGAGGCGCTGCTCTACGGCGTGGAAGCGCCGGAGGCCATCGTCGCCCGCTGGCGCGACGCCGGGGCGACCGAGGTGGTGGTCAAGCGCGGCGGCGACGACTGCCTGGTCTGGGAGAGCGGCGACGACGCCATCCGCAGCGTGCCGACCACGACGGTCGAGCGCGTGGTGGACACCACGGCGGCCGGGGACAGCTTCTGCGCCGGCTACCTCGCCGCGCGCCGAGCCGGGCAGGGGATCGAGGCGTCGGCCAAGCTGGGCCACCGGCTGGCCGGCATCGTCATCGGCCATCCCGGCGCCATCGTTCCGGCCGAGGCGACCGCCGGCTTGAAGGAGGCGCTGTGATGGAGGCGCCGGCGAACGGCTCCGCGCCCGTGCGGCGTCGCGTGCCCAAGCCGGCGTCGGCCAGCCGGGAGCGCGGCATCACCGCCGCGCAGCAGGTCTACCAGCAGCTCCGGGCCGAGATCGTCGGCCTGCGCCGCAAACCGGGCGAGCCGCTGAGCGAGAAGGAACTGGCCCAGGCCCACGGCATCAGCCGCACGCCGGTGCGCGAGGCGATGCTGAAGCTCGCCGCCGAGCGGCTGGTCGAGGTGTTCCCGCAATCCGGCACCTTCGTCGCCCGCATCCCGCTGTCGGACCTGCCGCAGAGCATCATCATCCGCTCCGCCCTGGAGGAGGCCAGCGTCCGCCACGCCGCCGAGCGCGCCACCCCCGACCAGATCGCCCGCCTCACCGCCATCATCGACCGCCAGCGCGTCGTGACGGCGGCCGGTGACCGCGAGGGCTTCCACGCCACCGACGAGGAGTTCCACGCCGGGCTGTCGGACGCCGCCGGGCTTCCCGGCATCTGGACGCTGATCCAGCAGGTGAAGGTGCAGATCGACCGCTACCGCCGCCTGACCCTGCCGGAACCCGGCCGGATGGAGCGGGTGGTCGAGGAGCACGCGGCGGTGGTCGCCGCCATCGCCGCGCACGACCCGGACGCGGCGGCGCGCGCCATCCGGCACCATCTGGGCAACCTGCGGGACGGCATCGACGCCTTCCGCATCGGGGAGCCGGACTGGTTCATCGACGACCGGGGGGCGCCACCCGCCTCATAACGCTTCCTCTCCGGCAGGGTTCTGGCTTGATCGGGCGGGCGCACGCAAGCGCGCCGGCCCGCTCGGCGTTCGTGCGCCCGAATTGCGGCTTTCCCATATGTCAACTTGTCTGCTAACATGACTTTGGGGCGGATAAAATTCGGTGTGAGGAATCGCGAAGATGGCCGGTCTGAAGTTGCTGCCCAAGCGGAAGGAACGTTTGGGCGACCAGCTCTACGGACAGATCCTGGAGCAGATCGTCTCCGGCGCCTTGACGGAAGGGGACAAGCTGCCTTCCGAAAAGGAACTCTGCCTGATGTTCGAGGTCTCGCGCCCGGTGGTGCGGGAGGCGATGATGCTGCTCCAGGCCGACGGTCTGGTCGTCGCGCGCCAGGGCTCCGGCACCTATGTCCAGCGCCGCCCTCCGCAGGGGCTGATCGCGCTGGCCGGCGCGTCGGACGTCGCCGGCATCCTGCGCTGCTACGAGCTGCGCGTGCCGCTGGAGGGCGAGGCGGCGGCGCTCGCCGCCAAGCGCCGCTCGCCCGAGCAGCTGGAGCGGATCAAGACCGCGCTGGACGAACTGACCCGCGCCTTGGAGAGCCCCGCCTCGGCCGCCGCCGCCGATTTCGCCTTCCACCGCGCGGTGGCCGAGGCGAGCGGCAACGACATGTTCGTCTCGATTCTGGAGACGCTGCACGCGGCCGTCGAGAACTCGATGACGCTGGCGCTGAACATCACCGCCCAGGGCTCCGCCGAGCGCAGCCGCCGCGTTCTGGACGAGCACGGCCGCATCTATGAGGCCATCGCCATCGGCGATTCCGACGCCGCGAACCTCGCGATGCGTTACCACATCAACCGCGCCCGCCAGCGGATCACCGAACAGCAGTCGGATGTGTGAGCGTTTCCAGAGGCTGCGGAGACGTTGACAGAGCCCTTCTCCCCTTGTGGGAGAAGGGTTGGGATGAGGGGTATTCCGCCTGAAAGGCGGAAAAGGAGGAGAACATTCCCGGCCGGCTGACGCCGGCGCCCCCCTCACCCCAACCCCTCTCCCGCAAGGGGAGAGGGGCTCAATCAGCGTGTCGGCAAAGTCACCCCAGAAAATCGTCCCGCACCGGGGTGAAGGCGTCGACCAGCACGGTCGGTTCCAGGATGGTCACGCCGTGCATCGTGCCCGGCGGCACGTAATAGCTGCCGCCGGCGCCCAGCCGCGTGGTGCCGTGGCCGTCCATCGTCAGCTCCAGCGCGCCCGACACGATGTAGCCGACCTGCTCGTGTGGGTGGCTGTGCATGGGCGCGACGATGCCGGGCTTGAAGGTGAACTCCACCAGCATCAGGCCGGGGCCGTAACTCAGCACGCGGCGTTCGGCGCCCTCGGGCGTGACGACCGGCGTCTCTTGCGCCGCTTCGGCCAGAATCTTCATGAAACAGTATCCTCGATGAGTCGGGTGGAAAAGAAGGCCCGGCCCATCGTCGACGGGCCGGGCCAAGGAAGGAACGCCTTGGAAGCGCGCCCGAACCTCAGTTGATCAGCAGATGCGGCAGCCACATGGAGAAGTCGGGCACGTAGGTGACCAGACCCAAGGCCAGGATCAGCGCCGCGTAGAAGGGCAGGATGGTCTTCATCACCTCGCCCACCGAAATGCCGCCGATGGCGCAGCCGACGAACTGGGTGGTGCCGACCGGCGGGGTGTTCAGGCCCAGCGCGCAGTTGATCAGCATGACCATGCCGAACTGCACCGGGTCCATGCCGTAGGCCTGGGCGATGGGCAGGAAGATCGGCGTGCAGATCAGGATCGTGCTCGCCATGTCCATGAAGGTGCCCAGCACGAACAGGATGACGTTGATCATCAGGAAGATAACCCACGGGTTCGAGGAGAGATTGGACATCATCTCCCCCGTCAGCTCGGCGACGCCGTAGAGGGCCATCAGGTACTGGAACATGGTGGAGACGCCGATCAGCAGCAGCACCACGCCGGTGGTCTTCACCGCCTTGGTCGTCGCCAGCACGAACTTCTTCCAGCTCAGCGTGCGGTAGAGGAAGACCGTCAGCACCAGCGAATAGACCACCGCGACCGAGGCGCCCTCCGTCGCCGTGAAGATGCCCAGCAGGATGCCGCCGAGGATGATGGCGACCACGAACAGGCCGGGCAGGGCGGCGAGCAGCGAACGGGTGACCTCCGCCCAGCCGGGGAAGCGCCCGGCCGGATAGCCGCGCTTGACCGCCACGAAATAGGCCGCGGCCAGCATGCACACCGTCATCACCACCACCGGCATCAACCCGGCGGCGATCAGCGAGCCGATCGACACCTTGCCGCCGGCCGCCAGCGAATAGAGGATCAGGTTGTGGCTGGTCGGCATCAGCGCGCCCACCAGCGCCGCGTGCGTCGTCACGTTGACGGCGTAGTCGGTGTGGTAGCCCTCGCGCTTCATCATCGGGATCATCACCGATCCCATGGCCGACACGTCGGCCACCGGCGAGCCGGAGACGCCGCCGAACATCGTGCAGGCGACGACGTTCGCCATGCCCAGCCCGCCCCGGATGTGGCCGACCATGTTGCGGGCCAGCGTCACGATCTTGTCGGCGATGCCGCCGTGCAGCATCAGCTCGCCCGAGAAGACGAAGAAGGGGATGGCGAGGAAGGAGAAGATGTTCATGCCCGAGGTCATCTGCTGGAAGATGACGGCGTAGGGCAGCCCCTCGTACATGATGGTGAACAGCGCCGACAGGCCGATGGCGAAGGCGACCGGCACGCCGAGGATCAGCAGCCCGAAAAAGGATACGGCTAGGACGGTCAGTTCCATGTCGGCTCGACCTCTTCATGACGCAGGAGGGCGAGCGTGTGCTCGACCGAGAACAGCACGATCATCGCGCCGGACAGCGCCAGCGGGATGTAGCGCAGGATTTCTGGCAGCCCAAGGTTGGGGATCAGGAAGTTGGCGACCGACATCCCCAGGATCCAGCCGTTGCAGGCCATGGCGACGCCGAAGCCGGCGACCAGCAGATGGATCAGGATCTCGAACCAGTGCTGCACGTGCGCCGGCAGCAGGACGAGGATGGAATCCATGCCGATGTGGCCGGCGTCGCGCACCGCCACGGCGGCGCCCAGCATCGTGACGTAAAGCACCAGCACCAGCGCCAGGCTTTCCGCCCAGGTCGGCGTCCGGTTGAATACGTAGCGCCCGACGACCTCGTAGAAGACGATTCCGACGATGCACAGCAATCCGACGACCGCGATCACCGTGCTGACCCGCGCCAATCCTATGTTGAGCCGTGTCAGAAGCCGCCGGGGCTGCGCCCGGACGCCGTCTTCCACAAGGCAGTCCTGAATCATGGTCGCTCCTCATGGAACCCTTGGCGCTGAAACCGACGGGCCGCCGTTGGACGGCCCGCCGGTGCGCGGTTACTTCGTGTCCTGGATGCGCGTGACGAGGCTTTGCAGGGCCGGCGTGTCGGCGAACTTGGCGTAGACCGGCTTCATCGCGTCGATCAGTTCCTGCTTGTTGGCGATCTGCGTGATCTGCGCGCCGCCGTCCTCGACCATCTTGCGCGACTTGATCTCGCGCTCGTCCCACAGCTTGCGCATGAAGGGCACCGAGTCCTTGGCGGCCTTGCGGATCAGCGCCTGGTCGTCCTTCGACAGCTTGTCCCACACGACCTTGGAGAAGACGACGACCTCGGGGGCCAGCGAATGCTCGGTCAGGCTGTAGTATTTCGCCGCCTCGAAGTGGCGCGAGGATTCGTAGCTGGGCCAGTTGTTCTCGGCGCCGTCGACGATACCGGTCTTCAGCGCGGTGTAGACCTCGCCGTAGGGCATCGGGGTGGCGTTGGCGCCCAGCGCGGTCATCATGCCGACGAACAGCTCGGACGGCTGCACCCGGATCTTGAGGCCCTTGAAGTCGGCCAGCGAGGTGATCGGCTTCTTCACCGTGTAGAAGGAGCGCGCGCCGCTGTCGTAGAAGGCCAGCCCGATCAGGCCCTGGTTTTCCATCGACTTCAGGATGTCGTCGCCGACCGGGCCGTCCAGCACCGTGCGCATGTGCTTGGTGTCGCGGAAGATGAAGGGCAGGACGGTGACGATGGTCTCCGGCACCACGCTGTTCAGCGCGCCGACGTTGATGCGCATCATGTCCAGACCGCCGAGCCGCAACTGCTCGATGGTGTCCTTCTCGGTGCCGAGCGCGCCCGAGGCGAAGACGCGGATGCCGAGCTTGCCGTTGGTCTGCTCGGACAGCGCCTTGCCCATCTGCTTGACCGCCTCGACGGTCGGGTAGTCGGCCGGGTGGATGTCGGCGGAGCGGAAGTCGCGGGCCAGCGCCGCCGGCGCCGTCAGCGCGATCGTGGCGCCGAAGGTCAGGGCCGCCGCCGCGACGGTCAGGGAACGAAACAACCCGGTCATCAACGTCTCCTCCATTGTTATTGGCGCGCGCCAAGGCTGGGCCATGGCCGCGCGAGCGGCTTTCGGTCTTGCGAAGCGTCGGAACGGCGGGCCGGGAAGGCCGGCGCGAGCCTCTGTGGATGCCTAAAAGATTCAACCATAAGAGGATCCCGACAATCCGTGCGCCGCCGTACGGCCGTTCTGTCAGACAACCGGACCGAAATTCCCTGTCGGTTCACGGTGTGTCTTCAGTCGGATTGTGGATCCTCCTTATTTCTTTCTTAGTCTTTTGTCGGCTTTGATGGCGCTGTCGGAAAAGTGTCTGTTCCGGGACCCTGGCCGTTCTTTGGCCCATGGCCGGCGCAGCGCACACTCTGTTCTTTGGTGCATCCGTATCGTTGGCATTGCTGATGATCACTCTAGCCATGTTGCGCCTAAGTGGTCAAGTGGTAAGATGACTTGGTGCGATGAGATCCGCAAAGGGCCGTCGCGGTCCGTGCTCCGGCTCAAGGCCGGTTTGGGGGAGGAAGAGATGTCATACATCGCGACTGGCAGCGGCGCTCCCGAGGCCGCCGGGCGCTGGTATTCCGGTCTGCGCGGCAAGCTTATGATCGCCATCGGCGTCGTGCTGTCGGGCACCCTGATCGCGGCGGCGGTGGCGCTGGCCGGCTACGGCAACGTGCGCAGCACCATCGACGTCATCGTCGGGCAGGCCGTGCCCGCCATGAAGGAGGGCATGGGCGTTGCCCAGCAAGCCGAGCGTCTGGTGGCGCTCGCCCCGGCCCTGTCCTCGGTCGCCGATCCCAAGGAGCGCGAGACGGTGTCCGCCCGCATCCGCCAAGCCAAGGAGGAGTTCGCCGTCCGGCTCGACCGGCTGCGCGCCGCCGGGGCCGGCGGCGACCGGCTCGGCGCCATCGAGGAGGCGTCGAAGGCGCTGCTCGGCAACCTTGCCCAGCTCGACGCGGCCGCTGCCGACCGCGTGGCGCAGGCGAGCCTGCGGGGCGAGCTGCTGCCCCGGATGCTGGGCGCCGACGGCCAGATCCAGAAATTCATGGCCCCCTGGCGCACCGTGATCGCCAGCGAGGAGGAGCAGGCGCGCGACACCCTGGCCGCCCCCTCCTCCAGCCCGGACGACCTGCGCCGCGCCGCCGCCACCCTGATCGACGTGGCCAAGCGCGCCAAGCCGCTCGCCTCGGTGATCGAGGAGTCCGGCAACGCCCGCAACATGCTGCTGGAGGCGTCGGGCACGAGCGAGGAGCAGCGGCTGGTCATCATCGAGACCCGGCTCGGCCTCGTCCTCGCCAATCTGGAGGACGCTGCCGCGCAGCTTCCCGAAAAGCTGGCCGAGGTCGCCACCGCGCAGGCCGGGGTGCTGCGGGCGACGGCGCTGGGCAAGGACGGGCTGATCGAGGCGCGCGGCAAGGAACTCGAGATCCTCAACCGCTCGCGCGCGCTGGTGGAGGGCAACCACGCGTTGGCCGAAACCCTGGCCGCCGGCATCGCCGGGATGGTGCAGGAGCAGGAGACCGGCATCGCCGCCGCCAGCGGCGCCACCGGGCGCATGCTGGACAACAGCCGCCTGACCCAGATCGCCGTCAGCGTGGTCAGCATCGTCGTGTCGATCCTGGTCGTCTGGCTCTACGTCGGGCGCAGCGTGGTGCAGCGCCTAATGACGCTGAAAAGCGGCATGCGGCGCATCGCGTCGGGCGACCTCGACGCCGACATCGCGCTCGACGGGCGCGACGAGATCGCCGAGATGGGGGCCGCGCTGCGCGTGTTCCGCGACACCGCGCGCGAGGTCGAGATCACCCGCGCCCAGGCCGAGAGCGACCGCGTCAAGGCGGCCGGCGAGCGGCGTCAGGCGATGCTGACCATCGCCGACCAGTTCGAGAGCGGCGTGAAGATGGTGGTGGAGACCGTGTCCGCCGCCGCGACCCAGATGCACCAGACCGCCTCGACCATGGTGGAGACGGCGCAGGACACCTCGCGTCAGGCCGGCAGCGCGGCGGCGGCGGCGGAGCAAGCGTCGAGCAACGTCGACAGCGCGGCCTCGGCGGCGCATGAGCTGTCGCTGTCGATCACCGAGATCTCGCGTCAGGTCACCGAATCGGCGACCATCGCGGGCCAAGCGGCGCGCGACGCCGAGCGCACCGACGCGACCATGCGCGAGTTGAACGGGGCGGCGGCGCGGATCGGCGCGGTGCTGGATCTCATCACCGACATCGCCGGGCAGACCAATTTGCTGGCGCTCAACGCGACCATCGAGGCGGCCCGCGCCGGGGAGGCCGGCAAGGGCTTCGCCGTCGTCGCCAGCGAGGTCAAGCAGCTGGCGAGCCAGACGGCGAAGGCCACCGACCAGATCGCCAGCCAGATCGGCGCCATGCAGTCGGCGACCGGCGACGCGGTGGAGGCGATCCGCACCATCGGCGCCACCATCGCCCGCCTGAACGACATCGCCACCGGCATCGCCGCGGCGGTGGAGGAGCAGGGCGCCGCCACGGCGGAGATCGCCCGCAACGTCCAACAGGCGGCGGGCGGCACGGCGCAGGCGTCGGAGAACATCGGCATGGTGCGCAACGCCGCCGGCCAGACCGGTCAGTCGGCGCAGGCGGTCCTGTCGGTGGCCGGGCAGGTGTCGAACGAGACCTCGCACCTGCTGCAACAGATCGAGCGCTTCCTGAACCAGGTCCGCTCGGCGTGACGAGGTGGAGCCCTTCTCCCCCCTTGAGGGGAGAGGGGCTTGTTTGCGCCATCAAACCTTTCTACTGCGGGCCCAGCGCCTCGATCAGCGCGCCCAGCGCCGCGCATTCCTCTTCGCCGCAGTCGATCAGCGGGGTGCGCACCGGGCCGGCGTCGCGGCCGACCAGACGGGCGCCGGCCTTCACGATGCTGACCGCGTAGCCGGCCCGCCGCTTGCGGATCGCCGCGTAGGGGATGAAGAAGTCGTCCATCAAGCGGTTGACCGTCGCGTCGTCGCCCGCGATCACCGCGCGGTAGAAGTCCAGCGCGGTGCGCGGGATGAAGTTGAACACCGCCGACGAATAGACCGGCACGCCGATGGCGTTGTAGGCGCTGGCGAAGAACTCCGCCGTCGGCAGGCCGCCGAGGTAGCAGAACCGGTCGCCCATGCGGCGGCGGACCCGCAGCATCAGTTCCAGATCGCCGATCCCGTCCTTGAATCCGATCAGGTTCGGGCAGCGCTCGGCCAGACGCGCCAGCGAGTCCGGCCCAAGCCGGCAGACCCCCCGGTTGTAGACGATCACCCCGATGCCGACCGATCCGCAGATTGCCGCGACGTGGCGGGCGACGCCCTCCTCGTCGGCCTCGGTCAGGTAATGCGGCAGCACCAGCAGCCCGGCGGCGCCCAGCGATTCCGCCCGGCGCGCCAGTTGGATCGCCAGCCGCGTGCCGTAGCCGGTGCCGGCGATGATGGGAACCTGTCCGCCGCTCGCCTCGACCGCCGTGCCGACGACCGCGCCGTACTCGTCGGGCTCCAGGGAGAAGAACTCGCCGGTTCCCCCGGCGGCGAACAGCGCGCTCGCCCCGTAGGGCGCCAGCCACTCCAGGCGACGGGCGTAGCCGGCGGCGTCGAAGGCGCCGTCGGCGGTGAAATCGGTCACGGGAAACGACAACAGGCCGGACGACAGCGCGGCCTTGAGGGCTTGCGGCTCCATGGGGAAGGGGGACCTTTCGGGGGTGGAGCGCCGGCTCACTCCATGGGAAGCTCGGCGACGGTCTTGTTGACGAGATAGGCGTCCAGCCCTTCCGCGCCGCCCTCGCTGCCGTAGCCGCTTTCCTTCACCCCGCCGAAGGGCGCCTCCGCGAAGGCGATCCCGTAGCTGTTCAGCCCGACCAGCCCGCTTTCCAGCCCGTCCGACAGATCGGCGGCCCGACGGGAGGAACGGGTGAAGGCGTAGGCGGCGAGCCCCTGCGGCAGCCGGTTGGCCTCCCGCAGCGCCTCGTCCAGCGTGGAGAAGCGGTTGACCAGGGCCAGGGGGCCGAAGGGTTCGACCGACATGGCGTCGGCGTCGAGGGGCACGTCGGCCAGGACGGTCGGCTGGAAGAACAGGCCGGGGCCGTCGATACGGCGCCCTCCGGCGAGACAGCGGGCGCCCCGGTCGCGGGCGTCGCCGATCAGGCGCTCCATGGCGTCGACGCGCCGCCGGTTGGACAGCGGCCCGACCTGCACCGCCGGGTCGCGCCCGTCCCCGACGGTCAGCGCGCGGGCGGCCTCGGCGAAGCGGGTGGTGAAGCGGTCGAACAGCGTGTCATGAACCAGGAAGCGGGTGGGGGAGATGCAGATCTGCCCGGCGTTGCGGAACTTGGCCGCCACCGACAGGGCGGCGACGGCATCGGCGTCGACGTCCTCGCAGACGATCACCGGAGCGTGGCCGCCCAGCTCCATGATGACCGGCTTCACGCCTTCCGCCGCCAGACCGGCGATGCGGGCGCCGACGGCGGCGGAGCCGGTGAAGGAGATCTTGCGGATGACCGGCGAGCGGATCAGCCGTTCCGCCACCTCGGCCGGGTCGCCGAACACCACGTTCAGCACGCCCAGCGGCAGGCCGGAATCGTCCAGCGCGCGGGCCAGCTCCAGCGCGGTCGCCGGGGTTTCCTCGGCCGGTTTCAGGATGCAGGAGCAGCCGGCCGCCAGCGCGGCGGCGATCTTGCGGGCCGGGGTGATGGCCGGGAAATTCCAGGGCGTGAAGGCGGCGATGGGGCCGACCGGCTCGCGCAGGGCGGTCAGCCGGCCGCCGCGCTGGCGGGCCGGGATGACGCGGCCGCAGGCGCGGCGGCCCTCGTCGGCGAACCAGTCGAACATGTCGGCGGCGCCGTTGACCTCCGCCCGCGCCTCGGCCAGCGGCTTGCCCTGCTCCAGCGTCAGGACCAGTGCGATGCGGTCCAGGCGCTCGCGGATCAGATCGGCGGCGCGGCGCAGCAACTTGGCGCGGTCATAGGCCGGAACCTTGCGCCATGTCCGGAAGCCCTGGCGGGCTGACTCCAGCGCGGCGTCGAGATCGGCGAATCCTGCGAGCGGCAGATGCGCCAGAATCTCCCCGGTGGCGGGGTTCGCAACCGGCGCAAGGGCCGCGTCGGACGGCGCCAGCCAGTCGCCGTCGATGAACAAGCCAAGGTCCCCATAGGCGTGGTGTGCCATGACGCTCTCCCAGTGAAAGCGGCCCGTGGGTCGGACGGACCTGTCCGGCCCCCTTGGTTTTGCGCAGCGTCCGCGACCGGACAGGGATCGGCGGCGTGCCGGGGCTCGGCTGGTCCAAGCCTTACACGACATCGTGTCGTCATACAAGTGAGTCCTTCCATAAGGCGGACTGTCCGCTTGTTCCGCCATCTCTCTTGTAACTTGACATGACGAGTGATATCGAAGGGGAAAGAGGGCGGCGTGGCCGACTCTCTGTGGAGGGAAAGCAAAGCATGAGCTTGCAGCGGCGGGAGACCTTGACCTCCCAACTGGTGACGGCGCTGCGGGCGCGGATCGAGGGTGGGGAGTTCCCGCCGGGCGCCAAGCTGCCCAGCGAACACGAGCTGATCGAATCCTTCGGCGTCAGCCGCACCGTGGTGCGCGAGGCGGTCGCGACCTTGAAGGCCGGTGGGCTGGTGGCGACGCGGCAGGGGGTCGGGGCCTTCGTTCAGGCGCCCACGGCAGCCCCGCCCTTCCGCATCGACGAGGCCGATCTCGGCGTCGTCTACGAGGTGATGTCGGTGCTGGAACTGCGCATCGGCATCGAGACGGAGGCGGCGGCGCTCGCCGCCCAGCGCCGCAAGGACACCCACCTCGCCGCGATGCGCGACGCGCTGGAACGGATCGCGGCGGCGGTCGAGGCGGGGGAGGACGCGGTGTCCCACGACCTCGACTTCCACCGCGCCATCGCCGAGGCGACCGGCAACCGCTACATGCTGGAGCTGTTCCAGTATCTGGGATCGGTGCTGATCCCGCGCACCCATGTGCAGACCTTCCGCCTCGCCTCGGAGCCGCGCGAGGCCTATCTGCGCCGCATCAACGACGAGCATTGGGGCCTGTTCGACGCCATCCTCCGCCAGGACGGCGACGCCGCCAGAGCCGCGATGCGCCTGCACCTGACCGGCAGCCGCGAACGGCTGCGGGCCTATTGGGAAGCCAAGGGCGGGCAGGGTTAAGTGATTGTCCGTTAAGCGCCACAAGCGGGCTTTTGCGCTACTTGTGCGGATGGCGCCCCACTGGAGACGTTACAGCCCATCACACAATGTCCCGTCAAGACACCTCAACCCGGTCCGATCCCAGCCACACTCATAGTCGGCCAGTTCCTCGAGCACTTAGGGTTTTACCTTGCTCCGACTATCTGGGACGTATCGGCCGAAAGTGTTACCTTGCTACGGTGTGAATGCTGGGCCTCTTTGCTTGCCCTCTAAGCCGGAGCGGATGCCGTGAAATTGTCGGAACTCCTACCGGTCGCCCACCTGCAAAGGCTTTGCGAGGAATTCACCGCCCTGACCGGCGCCGTGACCGCCGTCCTCGATCTCGAGGGAAACATCCTCGTCGCCACCGGTTGGCAGGATGTCTGCACACGTTTCCACCGCGTCCATCCGGGCACCGTGTCCCGCTGCCACGAAAGCGACACCGAGTTGGCGGCCAGCCTCGACCGGGGCCAGCCCTACAAGGTCTACAAATGCCGCAACGGCTTGGTCGACGCCGCCATGCCGATCGTCGTCGGGGGCCAGCATGTCGGCAACTTCTTCACAGGGCAGTTCTTCTTCGACCAGCCCGACGCCGATGCCTTTCGGGCCCAGGCCCGCCAATTCGGCTTCCCTGAAGAGGACTATCTTGCCGCCCTGAAGCGGGTTCCGGTTTTTTCAGAAGACCGGGTCCGGCTGATGATGGGCTTTTTCACCCTCGTCACCAACATGATCGCCAGCATGGGCATCGCCAACGAGGAACTGCGCTTGCAGGGCGAGGAGCTGGCCCACACCAACACCACCCTGGCGGCCGAGGTGGCCGAGCGCAAGCGCGCCGAGGAAGAGCTTCAGCGCGCCCACGACGAGCTGGAGGAGCGGGTGCTCGAACGCACCCGGTCGTTGCGCGACGCCCTGGCCAAGCTGGAGCGCCATCAAGACGAATTGCGCATCGCCAAGGAGACCGCTGAAAGCGCCAATCGGGCCAAGTCCGACTTCCTGTCGTCCATGAGTCACGAACTGCGCACGCCCCTGAACGCCATCCTGGGTTTCGCTCAGATCCTGGACAGTGCCTTTTCAACGCCGCTCGACGACAAGCAACGCTTTCGCGTTCAGCAGATCATGAAAGGCGGCAACCACCTGCTCAGCCTGATCAACGAGGTGCTCGACCTCGCCCGCATCGAGAGCGGCGTGCAGACGCTGTCGGTCGAACCCATTGAAACCAAGGCGCTGATGACCGAGGTGCTGGAACTGACCCGCGCCTTCCCCACACGCCGCAACACGGCGGTCCAGGACTGGAAGGTGGCCGACAACCTGGCCGATCGGGTGCGGGCCGACTACATGCGCTTGAAGCAAGCGCTGCTCAATCTGACCTCCAACGCGTTGAAGTACAATCGCGACGGCGGCACGGTTTACTTGGCCGCGGAGGCGGGTAACGGGGGCTCGGTGCGCTTCGTGGTCAGCGATGACGGCCCGGGCATCCCGCCTGAGAAACACTCCCAGCTCTTCCAGCCGTTCAACCGCTTGGGCGCCGAAACCACCGAAATCGAGGGCACCGGCGTTGGCCTGACCATCACCAAGCGCATGGTTGAAGCCATGGACGGCCGCATCGGTTTCGAGACCGAGGTGGGGCGCGGCACCACCTTCTGGGTGGAGGTGCCCGCCAGCCATGATCCCTTGGCCGCCCCGCCGGATGCGGTCGAGGACGATACGCGCGATGTGCTGCGGGTCGTTGCGGCCGGCGTCCCCCGCAGGCTGCTCTATGTGGAGGACAATCCGGCGAACCTCCAGCTCATGCGCGAGTTGATGGCCGAGTTGCCCAACTTCACCCTGGCCTCGGCACCCACCGCGGAGATCGGCATCGAGATGGCGGTGACGACCCAGCCCGACGTCATCGTGCTCGACATCAACCTGCCCGGCATGAACGGCATCGAGGCGCTGGGCCTGCTCAAGGCCGACCCCAGAACCAGCCGCATCCCGGTCATCGCCCTGTCTGCCAACGTCACCCCCAGCGTCGTCCGCCGGGGGTTGGAGGCAGGCTTCCTGCACTATCTCGCCAAACCGCTTGACATCAGCCTGTTCCTGCGCGTCGTCGTAGAGTTGAGCTCCAGCTCGCCGGCCTGAACGGGAGTTTCTTCAGTTGAGTGGCCCCCACCCGGCTTGCTCGGGAGGTGTTGACCGATGCCAGAAACCCACCCCCTCATCTGCCGGAGCTTCGGCAGTCCATAGGCGAGTTGATTTGCTCTCGACGCATTTTGGTTTTGGACGAGTGTCCGGTTCGGGTCAGATGTGGACATAGAGAGGCGTTCCACGAAGTCGCGCATTCACTCAATTTGAGGTGAGCATCGCATTCCCCAAACACCAAAAAAATCGGGCGCCACCTTCGCTTGGGAAGGGGCGCCCGAGTGGACCGAGCCGCGCGCTAGGGGGAGAGCACCGGGTGGGACCATGAAACCCGGAGGCGGCGGCTCCAGCGTCTGACCAGCCGACGGTCGGGAAGCGCCTGTGACCATCGACACCCACAGCAGTAACGGCGAGCTTGTGTGATGTCAAACATATTATGCTTGTAAGGCGGATGATCTTTGAATTCGTTGCGGAGCTGTTCTCGTGCCAACGGCTGTGAACGACGCGTTCTCCACACCTCCTCCCCATGAAGGCGGGAGCTAGTGTTTCCAAGGAGAATCAAAGAAAAAAATCTGGATTCCCGTCTTCGTGGGGTGACGGTTCTTGGGCGCGCGGCCTAAAGATCCCGATGTTGGGGCGGGAGCATGGGCAGGGCGGAATGGTCATTTCCTCCGCCTGATCGCAAGGATCTGTGATTTTGTCTGACATGACAAAAGAAGAACCACCCTATGGGAAGATCCCGATGCCAGCCCAAGATCGGGCTTGGCTTCGGGACCTCCATCGGGCAACGGGGCGACTCAGTCCTCGTCCTTGTACCGCACGGAGATGTCCTGGAATTCGGCTTCCAGCGCGTCGAAGGCGTCCACCACCGCCGGGTCGAAATGGTTGCCACGCCCTTCCCGGATGATCGATGCCGCCTTGGCGTGCGGGAAGGCCGGCTTGTAGATGCGCTTGGAGATCAGCGCGTCGTACACGTCGGCCAGTGCCATCAGCCGGGCCGACAGCGGAATCGCCTCCCCCGACAGCCCGCGCGGGTAGCCGCTGCCGTCCCATTTCTCGTGGTGGCCGTGGGCGATCTCGCGAGCGATGCGCAGGAAGGCGATCTCCTCGTGGTCGCCCTCGTCGGCAACGAAGATCGCGTCATGGCCCAGTTGCGCGTGGGTCTTCATGATCGCGAATTCGTCGTCGTCCAACTTGCCGGGCTTCAGCAGGATGGCGTCGGGGATGCCGACCTTGCCGATGTCATGCAGCGGCGCCGACTTGTACAGAAGGTCGATCGTCTCCTCGTCCAACTGCGACGCGAATCGGGGATCCCGGCGCAGGTGCAGGGCCAGCGCGCGGACGTAATGCTGGGTCCGGCGGATATGATTGCCGGTCTCGTTGTCGCGGGTTTCGGCCAGCGAGGCCAGCGCCCGGATGGTCACGTCCTGCACCCGCTGCAGGTCGCGGGTCCGCTCGGCGATGCGGCGTTCGAGGGTGCGGTTCTCGTCCGACAGCGCGTGGCGGGCGTCGCGCAGCGCGATGTGGGTGCGCAGGCGGGCCAGGACCACCGGCGGCGAGATCGGCTTAGTGATGTAGTCGACCGCCCCGGCGGCGAAGCCGCGCGCCTCGTCGTGGGGCTGGCCCATGGCGGTGATGAAGATGACGGGGATGTCGGCGGTGCGCGGGTCGTCCTTGATCCGGCGGCAGACCTCCATCCCGTCCATGCCCGGCATCATCACGTCGAGCAGCACCAGATCCGGCGGCGGGTCGGCGGCCAGCCGGGCGAGCGCCTGCGGCCCGTCCTTGGCGACGCTCAGCCCGTAGCTGTCGCGCAGCAGGTCGGCCAGCAGCTTCAGGTTGATCGGCTCGTCATCGACGACCAGGACGCGCGGCTTGTCTCCGGGGGCGCGGGTGCCGGTCATGACTGTGTCTCCCTCCAGGCGTCCAGGCAGCCGCGCGCGTCGGCCAGCGCCGCCGCCGCGTCGTCGAAATCGAAATTCCCTGCGTGGCGGGCCATCGCCCCGGCCGCACCGGCGGCCGGTGAACCGGCCAGCGTCGCGGCCAGCGTCTCGGCCAGCTCGCCCGCCTCGGGATCCCCGGCGGCCAGCAGGCCGTGCAGCCGGTCCGCCAGGGCCAGCGCCTCCTCGATCCGTTCGGCCGTGAAGGCCGTCGACACGGCCTCCACCGGTTGCGGACGGCCGAGCGTGCCGATCCCGCCCACCACCACGCCGAGCGCGAGGGCCAAGCGGGCCAGCAGCTCGCCCGGCACGGCGGGCTCCTCTCCAAGGGCGGCCTGTTCGATCTGGGCGGCCAGCGCCGACAGGTCGAGCGCGCCGATGGTGGCGGCGGTGCCCTTCAGCGTGTGGGCGAGGCGCAACGCGTCGCGCCAGCGCTCCGCGTGGACGGCGTCGGCCAGCTTGACCGCCTCGTCGGCGTGGGAGCCGGCGAAGTCGGTCAGGATGCGGCGCAGCAGCGCCAGATTGCCGTTGACGTTGCGCCGCGCGACCGTCAGGTCGAGGCCGGGCAGCCGATCGGGCACGGCGGGGGGCGACGCCCCGGCCCGCGCCGGGACGGGCGCCGACGCGGCGGCGCTCGGCGCCATCCCCAGCGAGCGCGACGGCTTCAGCCAGCGGGCGAGCGTGGCGTAGAGCGCCTCCGGGTCGATCGGCTTGGAGACGTGGTCGTTCATGCCCGATTCCAGGCAATGCTCGCGGTCGCCGGCCATGGTGTGGGCGGTCATCGCGACGATCGGCATGGCGACCCGCTCCAACTGGCGGCGGATCCGCCGGGTGGTCTCGTAGCCGTCCAGGCCGGGCATCTGCACGTCCATCAGCACGAGGTCGAACTTGACCTCGCGCAGACTTTGCAACGCTTCCTCGCCGCTGCTGACGACGATGGCCTCGATCCCGACCAGTTCCAGCAGACCGCAGGCGACCTGCTGGTTGATGGCGTTGTCCTCGACCAGCAGCACGGTGCGGCCGACCAGCGCCGACAAGTCGGTGGCCTCGGCCGCGTCGCGCGGCGTCCGGCGCAGCAGATCGGCCGGGGCGGGGGCGGTATGGCCCAGCGCCATCATCACGGCGTCGAACATGGCGGACGGCGTCACCGGCTTTTCCAGCACGGAGACGGTCCGGTCCTCCAGCGCCGCGTGGACGCCCTCGGCGCCGTAGGCGGTGGTCATGATGGTCGGGGGATGCGCGCCAGGGGTCGCCCACAGCCGGCGCAGGGTCTCGATCCCGTCGAGGTCGGGCATGCGCCAGTCGAGCACCAGCAAATCCACCGGCGGCTCGGCCCCGGCCTGCCCGCGCTCCAGCCGCTCCAGCGCCGTCCAGCCGCCGCCCGCCGTCTCCACGGTCAGGCCGAAGCGCCCCAGCATGTCCGCCAGGATCGAGCGCACGGCGTCGCTGTCGTCCACCACCAGCACGCGGCGGCCCATCAGGTCGCCCGGCAGGCGGTTGTCGGTGGTGCCGGTGGCGCCGACGCGGCATTCGACGGTGAAGCGGAAGCTGCTGCCGACGCCGGGCGTGCTGTCCAGCGACACGCCGCCGCCCATCAGCTCGGTCAATTGCCGGCAGATCGCCAGCCCCAGCCCGGTACCGCCGAAGCGCCGCGTGGTCGAGGTGTCGGCCTGGGTGAAGGGCTGGAACAGGGAGGCGGCCTGCTCGGCGCTCATGCCGATGCCGGTGTCGCAGACCGCGACCTCCAGCCGGTAGGCGTCGGGAGAGCCGGCGATGCGGGCGCCGTCCACCACCACCACGACCTCGCCGTGTTCGGTGAACTTCACCGCGTTGGCGACGAGGTTCAAAATGACCTGCCCCAGCCGCAGCGGGTCGCCGACCAGGGTGTCGGGCACGCCCTCGTGCAGGTCGACGATCAGCTCCAGGCCCTTCTCGCGGATCCGGGGCTGGACGACCGCCGCGACCTCCTGCAACACCGTCCCGATGCGGAAGGGGATCGCCTCGATGGTCAGCTTGCCGGCCTCGACCTTCGAGAAGTCCAGAATGTCGTTGATGATGCCCAGCAGATTGCGCGACGAGGCCTGGATCTTGTCGAGATAGTCGCGCTGGCGGGGCGCCAGCTCCGTCTTCGCCATCAGGTGGCTGAGGCCGATCACCGCGTTCATCGGCGTGCGGATCTCGTGGCTCATGTTGGCCAGGAAGTCGCTCTTCAGCCGGTTGGCGCGGTCGGCCTCCTCCTTGGCGCGGGCGAGTTCCGCCTCGGTGCGCTTGCGGTCGGTCACGTCCTTGTGGATGCCGGTGATGCGGGTCGGCACGCCATCGGCGTTGCGCTCGGTCACCTTGCCAGCGGTCAGCAGCCACACCCAGCGCCCCGAGGCGTGCCGCATTCGGTACTCGATCTCGTAGACCGGGGATTCGCCCCGGACATGCTCGTCCAGCCGGGCCAACGTCTCGGCGCGGTCGTCGGGGTGCAGGCGCGAGAGCCAAGAGGCGCCGGTTCCTTCGACCTCGGCCCGATCGCAGCCCAGCATGCCGAGCCAATGGTCGGAGTAGTAGGCGTGGTCGGTGACCGGGTTCCAGTCCCACAGCCCGATGTTGGAGGCGTCGAGCGCGATGGCCAGCCGCTCCTCGCTCTCCCGCAGGGCCGTCAGCATGCGCTGGCGCTCGGTGATGTCCTGGAAGATGGCGACCGACCCGACGATCCGTCCGTCCTCGCGCAGCGGCACCGAGGTGATGGAGATCGGGAACATGGTGCCGTCCCGGCGGATGAAGTGGTCGCTCTCCGACCGGTAGGTCTTGCCCTGCGCTATGGAATGCAGGACCGGGCAATCCGACTTCGCCACGGGTTGGCCGGCGCCGTTCGTGTGGTGGACGGCGTCGTGGAAGAGGATGCCGCCCAGATCCTCCTGCGACCAGCCGAGCAGCCGTTCGGCCTCCGGGTTCAGGAAGGTGCAGTAGCCGTCCCGGTCGAGCGAGAAGACGCCCTCGCCCATGCTTTCGGTGATGCCCTGGAGGAAGCGGCGGCTTTCCTCCAGCGCCGCCTCCATCCGCTTGCGCAGGGTGATGTCGGTGCGGATGGCGACGTATTGCAGGGGGCGCCCGTCGCTGCCCAGTTGGGGCACGATGGTCGCCGACACCCAATAGGGCAGGCCGGACTTGGTGCGGTTGCAGATCTCGCCGTGCCAGACCTGCCCGCTGGCGATGGTGCGCCACATCTCCTTGAAAAAGGCGGAGGGGTGGTGGCTGGAGTTGACGATCCGGTGATCGTTCCCCATCAGCTCTTCGCGGCTGTAGCCGCTGATCCGGCAGAACTTGTCGTTGGCGTGGGTGATCCGGCCGCGCGCGTCGGTGATGCTGACGATGGCGTGCTGGTCCAGCGCGAATTTCAGCCGGTCCAGCTTGCGCTGCGCCGCGGAATTGGCCTCGGCGATCGCCTCCATCCGGGGGGCCTGCTGTTCGCAGGCCTCCGCGATCCGGTCGAACAGGAGGCTCGCCTCCGCCAGGAAGCGCGAGGCCGTGGGGCTCAGCCCTTCCTGATCCGCCAGGGTCGCCAACTCGCCGAGCAGCACCTGGACGTCGGCCCGCTTGCGGAGGCCGAACATGCGTTCGAACTGGCTTTGCAGAAGGGGGTGCATGCGGTCAACGCCCAGCGGTTTCGGACACGCGCGTGATGGTGCCTGTCGAGGCCGAGGCATGGCCGGCGGCGCCTGGGCGAACAACCTTCGGATGAAGGATGGGCATGAAATTCCCTAAAAACAGATTTTCATTGCGGCATGCTAGCATATCCCGCCCATTTGGCAGCCCGTTTATTACATTCGACAATAGCCATAGGTCATAATGGAGGGTTTTCATCCAGCGGAACAAAGCATCGCCAGCATCATGCAAAATATCGGTTGGGCAGCGAAATTAGGGGTGTTCCCGTAAGGAAGTGTCAACCACACTGGCGTATGATTGGCATGACCATCAATGGGTGGGGCGGCTGATAGCGGGCGCCGCCCTGTGGCCGGGGAAACGCCAAAAACGACACAACGGACGGCAAGTCCGGATCTTGGATCGACGCCGGGAGGAACAGAGCACGATGACCATCGACATCCAGTCCACGCCCGTCCAGGGCCACCGCTTCGGTGTGCGCGCCAAGCTCCTGATGGCGTTCGCCGGCATGGCCGGCATGACGGTCGCGGCCAGCGGGGTCGGCCTGACCTCGTTCTCGGCGGTGGAAGCGCCGTTGACCCGGATCGTCGGTACCAGCCTGCCGGAGATGGAACTCGCCAAGCGCTTGTCGGGCGAGAGCGGCGGCATCGCCGCCGCCGCCCCGACGCTGGACGCGGCCGAGAACCAGGGCGCGCGCGAGCGGCTGTTCGGCCAGATCATGGGGCGCGGCAAGGCTCTGGTCGGCCTGGTCGACGAGTTGGAGGCCCGCCGCCCGTCCGATCCCGTCCTGCCCGACTTGCGCGCCAAGACAACGGCGCTGATCGCCACGCTGGAGGCGGAGAATGCCGCCGTCGACCGCCGCTTGGGCCTGCGCGCGAAGCGGGAGGAGACGCTGGGCGAGTTGTCCAGGAGCTACGAGGCCTTCGCCGCCGCCCTGGCGCCGCTGACCGAGAGGGCGGGCGCCACGCTGCGCACCAAGGGCGAGGAACTGGACGCCAACACCGAGCGTGACATGAACGGGCTGAGCGACGCCGTGCGCTCGCTCATCAGCCTGTTCGAACTGCGCGGCGACATTTCCGTCGCGTCGGAGGCGATGAGCCGGGCCGGCGGCGCCGTCACCGCCTTCTCGGTCACCCAGCACCAGCAATCCTATCTGGAGGCCGCCGCCCGTCTGGTCACCGCCACCGCCCAGGTCGGCGACCGGCTGAACGCGGAGACCACCGAAGCGCTCGACGCGTTCTTCGGGCTGGGCGACGGGGCGGATGGGATCTTCGACCTGCGCCGCAAGCTGCTCGAAACCCCGGAGGCCGGGCGCGACGCGCTGACCGCCCGCATCCTCGACCGTCTGGCCGAGGCGCAAAAGCAACAGTTGGCGCTGCTCGACCGGATGGAATCGCCGCTGCTGCGGCTCAAGGCCGAGATCAAGCTGTCCAGCGTCAACATCCGCGCCCAGACGCGCGATTCCACGCAGGATCTGCTGGGCGAGGGGCTGGTCCGCTTCCGCACCTATCTGGAACTGTCCACCCATGGCAACGCCGTCAACGGCATCCTGAGCGAGGCGGCGCAGGCCGCGGACGCCCAGCGGCTGAAGACGCTGGAGGTGCGTTACGCCGCCGCCGCCAAGGAGTTGGATGACCGGATCTCCCAGTTGAAGAAGGCCGGCGACGACGGCCTGCCCAAGCTGGCCAAGGCCGCCGAGGTGCTGGCCGGTTTCGGCAAGGGTGAGCGCGGCGTGTTCGACCTGCGCCGGGCGGAACTGACGGCGATCGAGGGCAGCAACGGCGTTCTGGCCGAGAACCGCGCGCTGGCCCAGCGCTTCACCGAAACGGTGGACCGCCAGATTTCGGCGATGAAGGGGGAGGCCGACGGCGCCGCCGCCGGGGCCACCGCCGCCATCGGCAACGGCCGCATGATGATGATCCTGTTCGCCGCCGCCAGCCTGATCGTCGCCGCCGCGCTGGCATGGTTCGTGGTCGGCCGCAGCATCGTCGCCCGCATCAGCCAGTTGTCGGACGCCATGCGGGCCATCGCCGGGGGCAACCTCGACGCCCGCATCCCGCAGGCCGGTTCCGACGAGATCGGCGACATGGCCCAGGCGTTGATCGTCTTCCGGGACACGGCCAACCGCGCCAACGAGGCCAACGCGCGGGCCGAGGCCGAGCGGGGACGGGCAGCCCAGGAACGCCGCCGCGCCATGGTCGAGATGGCCGAGAGCTTCGAGACCAGCGTCCGCTCGGTGCTGGAGCGCGTTTCCCGCGCGGCCGGCGAGATGCAGGACATGGCGCAGCGCATGACCCGCAACGCCGAGACCACGACGGGAGAGGCGGCGACCGCCGCCAGCACCTCGCAGCAGGCCGAGGGCAGTGTCAAGGCGGTGGCCGCCGCGACGGAGGAGCTGTCGGCCTCGATCCAGGAGATCGGCAGCCAAGTGACCGCCTCCAGCCGGATCGCCCGCAAGGCGGCCGAGGACGCCGAGCGCACCGACCGCACGGTGGAGGGGCTGTCGACCACCGCCAACAAGATCGGCGAGGTCGTGCAGTTGATCAACGACATCGCCAGCCAGACCAATCTGCTGGCGTTGAACGCGACCATCGAGGCGGCGCGGGCCGGCGAGATGGGCAAGGGTTTCGCGGTGGTGGCGAGCGAGGTGAAGAACCTCGCCAACCAGACCGGCAAGGCGACGGAGGAGATCTCGGGCCAGATCACGGCGATGCAGGCGGTGACGCGCGAGGCGGTGGAGGCGATCCGTTCCATCGCCGGCACCATCCGCGACATCAACGAGATCGCCGCGACCATCGCGGCGGCGGTGGAGCAGCAGAGCGCCGCGACCCGCGAGATCGCCCGCAACGTGGGCGAGGCCGCCGACGGCACCCAGCACGTCCGCCACAGCATCGATTCCGTCGCGCACGCCGCGGCCGAATCGGGGCAGTCGGCGAACCGGGTGCTGACGGCCTCCTCGACGGTGGCGGACGAGGTGCGCTCGCTCGGCTCGCAGGTGGACACGCTGGTCAACCGGATGCGCGCGGGCTGAGCCCTGCAAGCCTGTTCATCGCGCGTTTCCAACCCTCCGTTCCGCGACGCCCGGCCTTCAGCCGGGCGTTTGGGTTGCGGAAACGTGATGGACGCTTCACCTTTGCGCCTATGACCACCGTGGCATTGACCCTGCCGGGCCTGCTAAAGACACTGCGTTTTGCCCACGACCAAAAATATCCGGTCGGCCAAGGATTCTTGTCGCAAGGACGACCCCTTCAGCATGCGTGATCAGGACGACACCCAGACCCTCGGTTCCCTGCGACAGACCGAGGACGCGTTGAGCGGCGGCGGCCGGATGGGGGCGATGATCCGCGCCTTCGATTGGACCACGACGCCGCTCGGCGCGCCGGAGGAGTGGCCGCAGAGCCTGAAGATCGTCATGCGGATCATGCTGCCCTCGCGCTACGCGATGTGGATGGCCTGGGGGCCGGAGCTGACCTTCCTGTGCAACGAGGTCTACCGGCCGACGCTGGGCATCAAGCAGGACCGCGCGCTGGGCCAGCCGGCCCCGGTGGTCTGGGCGGAGATCTGGGACGTCATCGGCCCGCGCATCCACCGGGTGCTGGAGACCGGCGAGGCGACCTGGGACGAGGCGCTGCTGCTCTTCCTGGAGCGCAGCGGCTTCCCGGAAGAGACGTACCACACCTTCTCCTACGGCCCGGTGCGGGGCGACGACGGCGCGGTCGCCGGCATGCTGTGCATCGTGACCGAAGAGACCGAGCGGGTGATCGGCGACCGCCGCATGCTGGCGCTGCGCGAGCTGGCCGCCGGCCTCGCCGGGATCACCGAGCTGGACGAGGTGTTCGCGACCTTCAGCCGGTTGGCCGGGGTCACCGACCGCGACCTGCCCTTTTCCCTGATCTACCTGTTCGACGAGACGGGCGAGCAGGCTCGGCTGGTCGGCTGCACCGGCTTCGCCGATGGACACGACGCGGCGCCGGAGACCATCGCGCTGGACGGCAACGGGATCTGGCCGGTCGCCGAGGTGCTGGAGCGGGGGGAGCCGGTGATGATCGGCGACCTCGATTCGCGCTTTCCCCATCTTCCGGTCGGCGCCTGGGACAAGACGCCACGGGAGGCGGTGGCGGTTCCCATCGCCCGGCAGGGCCAGAGCCGGCCGGCCGGCGTGCTGGTCGCCGGCATCAACCCGTACCGTCCCTACGCGGGCGACTACAGCGGCTTCCTGGAGCTGGTCGCCGGACAGATCGCCTCGGCCATCGCCAACGCCCAGGCCTATGAGGAGGCGAGCCGCCGGGCCGAGGCGCTGGCCGCCATCGACCGCGCCAAGACCACCTTCTTCTCCAACGTCAGCCACGAGTTCCGCACCCCGCTGACCTTGATGATGAGCCCCATCGAGGAGGTGCTGTCGCGCCCCGTCGAGGTGATCGGCGACCGCGAACGCGCCTTGCTGGAGGTTGCGCACCGCAACAGCCTGCGGCTGCTGCGTCTGGTCAACGCGCTGCTGGATTTCAGCCGGGTCGAGGCGGGCCGCGTCCAAGCCTCCTTCGAGCCGCTGGATCTGGCGGATTTCACCGCCGAGCTGGCCAGCAACTTCCGTTCCGCCTGCGAACGGGCCGGGCTGGCTTTGACGGTCGATTGCCCGCCGCTGGCGGAGCCGGTCTGGGTGGACCGCGACCTGTGGGAGAAGATCGTCCTCAACCTGATCTCCAACGCCTTCAAATACACGCTGGAGGGCGGGATCCGGGTGACGCTGTCGAACGATGGACCGGCGGTGACCTTCACGGTGCGCGACAGCGGCGTCGGCATCCCGGAAGCCGAGCTGCCGCGCGTGTTCGAGCGCTTCCACCGCATCGAGGGGCAGCACGGCCGCACCCATGAGGGCACCGGCATCGGTCTGGCCTTGGTCAACGAACTGGTCAAGCTGCACGGCGGCACCATCGCGGTGGACAGCGTGCATGGCCAGGGCAGCGCCTTCAGCGTCACGCTGCCGCTCGGCAACGCCCATCTGCCGGCCGACCGGCTGCGGGCGGAACGCGCGCGCGTCTCCACCGCCACGGGCGCCAACGCCTTCGTCGAGGAGGCGCTGCGCTGGCTGCCCGAGGAGGCGCGGGGCGGGCCGGTCGCGGCGGACGTCGCCGATCTGCCGGCCTCGACCGACGCGGCGCGGGTGCTGATCGTCGACGACAACACCGACATGCGCGACTACATGCGCCGCCTGCTGGGCACCCGCCACACGGTGGAGGTGGTCGGCGACGGCATGGCGGCGCTGGAGGCGATCCACGAACGGCGCCCCGACCTGATCCTGTCGGACGTGATGATGCCGCGCCTGGACGGCTTCGGCCTGCTGAAGGCGATCCGCGAGAGCGCGTCCTTGCGCGACCTGCCGGTGATCCTGGTCTCCGCCCGCGCGGGCGAGGAGGCGAGCGTCGAGGGGCTGTCGGCCGGCGCCGACGATTACCTGGTCAAGCCCTTCTCGGCGCGCGAGCTGATCGCGCGGGTGGACGGCGCGCTGGCGCTCGCCCGCGCCAGGCGCGAGGCGGAGGACCACCTCCGCCAAGTGAACGAAAGCCTGGAGATGCGCGTCGGCGTCGCCATCGCCGAGCGCGAGAAGGCCGAAATCCAGCTCCGCCAAGCCCAGAAGATGGAGGCCATCGGCCGGCTGACCGGCGGCATCGCCCACGACTTCAACAACCTGCTCCAAGTGGTCAGCGGCAACCTTCAGCTTCTCGCCAAGGACATCGCCGACAACCCGCGCGCCGAGCACCGTCTGCGCAACGCCCTGAGCGGCGTCACGCGCGGGGCGAAGCTGGCCTCCTACCTGCTGGCCTTCGCCCGCCGCCAGCCGCTGGAGCCCAAGGCGATCAACCTCGGCCGTCTGGTCCGCGCGCTCGACGACATGCTGCGCCGCGCGCTGGGCGAGGAGGTGGAGATCGAGACGGTCATCGCCGGCGGCCTGTGGAACACGCTGGTCGACCCGACCCAGGTCGAGAACGCCTTGCTGAACCTCGCCATCAACGCGCGCGACGCCATGGACGGGCGCGGCCGGCTGACCATCGAGGCGGGCAACGCCTTCCTCGACGACGCCTACGCCGCCCGGCACGAGGAGGTGACCGCCGGCCAATACGTCATGCTGGCGGTGACCGACACCGGCTGCGGCATGACGCCGGAGGTGATGGAGCGGGTCTTCGAGCCGTTCTTCAGCACCAAGCCGGAAGGGCAGGGCACCGGGCTCGGGCTCAGCATGATCTACGGCTTCGTCAAGCAGTCGGGCGGCCACATCAAGCTGTACAGCGAGGTAGGGCAGGGCACGACCATCCGCGTTTACCTGCCCCGCGTCCGGCAGGAGGAGGACGTCACCGCCGAGGTGGACGGCGGCCCGGTGACCGGTGGCGCCGAGACGGTGCTGGTGGTCGAGGACGACGCCGACGTGCGCGCCACGGTGATCGAGCTGCTGTCCGACCTCGGCTACCGCGTGCTGAAGGCCAAGGACGCCCAGAGCGGGCTCGCCATCGTCGAGAGCGGCGTCGCCATCGACCTGCTGTTCACCGACGTGGTGATGCCGGGACCGCTGCGCAGCCCCGATCTGGCGCGCAAGGCGCGGGAACGGCTGCCCAATCTGGCGGTGCTGTTCACCTCGGGCTACACCGAGAACGCCATCGTCCATGGTGGCCGGCTCGACGCCGGGGTGGAGTTGTTGAGCAAGCCCTACACACGGGAAGCGCTTGCCCGCAAGGTGCAGCATGTCCTGCGCAATCAGCGTCAGCGCAACCAGCCCTTGGCGGTGGTTCCCCCGCTGCCGGAAACGGCCGACGAGGCGCCGACCGGCCTGCGGATCCTGCTGGTCGAGGACGACGAGCTGATCCGTCTGGCGACGGCCGACATGCTGGGCGAGCTTGGCCACAGCGTGGTGGATGTCGGTGACGCGGAGTCGGCGCTGGAGGCGTTGGGTGATGGGCGCTTCGACGTGCTGCTGACCGACGTGAGCCTGCCCGACGGCTCCGGCTCCGATCTGGCGGTCGCCGCCGTGGAGCGGGCGGTTGGCCTGCGGGTGGTGTTCGCCACCGGCCACGACCGCGTGGCGGGCGGGGAGCGCGTGCCGGGGGCGCTGCTGCTGCGCAAGCCTTACAACGAGCACAGCCTGTCGGACGTGCTGGCGCGCGTGACGGGGTAGGGGAGACCGGGCTCGGATTGCCCCCAATCCGGCCCTTTCCCCCGCTGAGCGCCGCGGCGTGCACATATTTCGCATGCGCGAGGCGGCGGCATCCTTTGTCCACCACCAGCGTGCATGGCCTCCCGCAGAGCCGGGAGCCGTGAACGACGGGGGCGCTTGGCGGGGATGACGGAAGACCCCCTCGAAGACCCCTTCGAAGACCCTTGAATCCCATGGCCGACTGCCCTGCTTCCGAACGGGCCGCACCGGGGACGTTGGGAAATGGAACGTTTGAAACACCATGGAACGCTTTCCCGTCCCGTTCCGTGTTCCGTTCCCCCGCCCGGCGGGTCATGGGGCGCGCCGTCCGCAAGGCCCCTTGCCACGCCGCTCCTCCGCCGAGCCGAGGCTGGGGTAGGCGTCGTCGGGGTTGAGGGTCCAGGGGTAGACGCCCTTGGGACCGTCCGCTTCCGGCTGCGCCAGGATGGCGGCAACGATGGCGGGGTTAGGCCGGGTCTGTTCACGGAAGGCGCCGGGAACTGCGTCGTCGTCGTCGAAGGCGGTCAGCGGGGGCATGGACGGCGGGGGCATGGACGGCGGGGGTGCGGACGGCGGGGCGATGACGGCCTCGGCGGGTTGGGCGGTGGGCTCCGGCGGCGGGTGCCCGGCGTCGGGGCCGGGTTGGGCATGGAGGCCGGCGTCCGGTGCGGCGAACAGGCCGAGGCGGTCGGCGGCCCAGCGCACCGTCGCCGGATCGCCCGCCGACACCAGCCGCTCCACCTGCTGCGCCACCAGATCGCGCAGCGAGGACAGGCGCAGCTCGGCCTCGCGGTTCAGCGCCTGACGCTCCCACCAGACCCGGACGCGCAGGGCCTGCGAGCCGTAATAGGCCCGCCACAGCGTGGTGCGGCTACACCCCAGGGCGCGCGCGACGTGCAGGAAGGAGGAGCCGCGCGCCAGCATGCCGGCGGCCATCACCCACTGCTCCTCGGCGAAGCGCGAGCCGGGAACCAGGGAGCCCTCCGGTGGGACCGGCGGCTCCTCCGCCCAGCGGGGGAGGGCGGCGGCGGGGGTGGCGGGTGCGTCGAGGGGCATGGCGGGGCTCCGGGGCCGGCAGGAACGGGAGCGCCAAGTTATAGGTAAATTTTCCTCTTATGGAGGATTTTCGGGAAAATGCGGGTTTCGGGGGCCGACTCCGTTCGCTCTCTCTCTGGGGCCGCGGCGTGCGCAGAACGCGCATTTGCGAATAAGACACACCCTACAGACCTAAAGAGCACCTCTCCCTCAAGGGGGGCACTGCACGAAAGTGCGCAGATTGTTCACGACATGAGAACGCGGCATGAGCATAAGCTCGATATGCCTTTTATCTTTTCAGTCCCCACTGTTCATAGCATTTGTTTATTGTATTGATTGAAGATAAACGCACCTTTGGCAGGTCAATCTGATCAAACATAATTGAATACCGCTTTCGATTTTTTTGGGTTGTCACGGAAATATGGTAAATCATGTTCCATTTAACGCTATCATGACCGCCTTCCAATGCGCCACGTCTTTCGCATTCAAACCATGTTCTGCGAAAGTACCGCAACAAGCTAGCTGGCGTGGATATGTCCAACAGGATCAGGCCCGTCGCACGCAGGAAGCGCTGCGGCATGCACTTTGAATAATTTCCCTCCATAACCCAACAATCGCCGGCAATAGCGGCATCGTGAAGAGCAACGAACTCATCTATCGGGCGCGGCTTCCAATCCGTATTGGGTACGTGGTAAAGCTGATCAAGGTGAACGATCTGTAAATCACGCTTTCGCGCAATCGCCTCCGCAAGCGTAGATTTTCCGCTATTGGATGGTCCTAGAATACATATGCGTTGGCCGAGGTCCGAAAGCTGCATTTGTTGATGCCGTCACAAAAAAAGGCAATCTGATCGCGAAGATTGAGGCAATTGTAGCAACGGTTTGTGCAATGCAACAGGTTTTAGGGGGGCTGCGAAGCGATTATGCCCGTTAGCTTTCTGACGGAAGACCAAGAGCATCCTCGGCCCCCTGCCCGAGCCGGTGGCCCGTGGCGAACCGCGGCCATTGCGGCTGCCACTCGGACCCCAAGCGGTGCATGGTTGGGCAGCCACGCTACGGAAAGCCGCAGGCGCCCTTTTCCGTAGTGCTGGAAACGTCCCTCAGCGCCGATCCGGCACGGCGCCGCCCTTCACCGTCACCGGCTGCCAGATCATCGCGGCACCAGCACCGGCTCCGCAGGCCGCGCCCACGAAACCGTCCGACGCGCCGCCCTGGGTCGAGGCCGTGCCCGTGTCGCCCGCGCGTCCGGTCTCCGGCTGGGCCATGCGCTGCTGCTGAGACTGAGTGGTCATACCAATTTCTCCCTGTGAAGGCGCCGGTCTATCAGAGGTCCTGCCGGCGATCAACGGAAATTGGAACGATCTTGATCCAAACAATCCCGATGTGAACAGTACCGGTTTTGGACTTTCCGCCCTATGAAAAAAGCCCGCCCCCCGGACGAGGGGCGGGCTTCGCAGGGCGGCAAAGACTCTCCGGTCAGCCGCTGTTGCGCAGGCCGGCGGCGATGCCGTTGATGGTCAGGTGGATGCCGCGCGCGATCTGCTCGCCGCTGTCGCTGCTGCGGTGACGCTTCAGCAGCTCGACCTGGACGTGGTTGAGCGGGTCCAGATAGGGGAAGCGGTTGCGGATCGAGCGCGCCAGGAGCGGGTTGCTTTCCAGCAGCGCGGTCTGCCCGCTGATCGCCAGCAGCGCGTCGATGCTGTCCTGCCATTCCGCCCGGATGCGGGTGAAGATCGCCTCGCGCAGCGCCACGTCGGACACCAGCTCGGCGTAGCGCGAGGCGATGGCGATGTTCGACTTCGCCAGCACCATGTCCATGTTGGACAGCAGCGTGCGGAAGAAGCCCCAGTCGCGGTGCATCGTCCGCAGCCGCTCCATCCCGTCGTCGGGATGGTCGGCCAGCCACGCCTTGACGGCGGAGCCGAAACCGTACCAGCCCGGCAGCATCAGGCGGCACTGCGCCCAGCTGAACACCCAGGGGATCGCGCGCAGATCCTCGATGCTGGTCGATTTCTTGCGCGACGCCGGACGGCTGCCGATGTTCAGGTTGGCGATCTCGCCGATCACCGTCGATTCCCAGAAATACTTCTCGAAACCCTCGGTCTCGTAGACCAGCCCGCGATAGGCGCTGAAGGCGTGGGCCGACAGCTCCTCCATCGTCGCCAGGAAGACCTCCTCGCAGGGCGCGGCGGCCTCGGGGTGGAGCAGGGTGGCTTCCAGCGTCGCGGCGGCCAGGGTCTCCAGGTTGCGGCGGCCGACCTCGGCGTTGGAGTATTTGCCGGCGATGACCTCGCCCTGCTCGGTGATGCGGATGGCGCCCTGCACGGCGCCCGCCGGCTGGGCCAGGATCGCCTGGTAGCTGGGTCCGCCGCCCCGGCCGACCGAGCCGCCCCGGCCGTGGAACAGCCGCAGCCGCACCTTGTGCCTGGCGAAGACCTCGACCAGCGCGATCTCGGCCTTGTACAGCTCCCAGCCGGAGGTGAGGAAGCCGCCGTCCTTGTTGCTGTCGGAATAGCCCAGCATGACCTCCTGCAAACCGCCGCGGCTTTCGATGAAGCGGCGGTAGACGGGCAGGGACAGCAGGCGGTCCATGGTGGCGGCGCTGTTGCGCAGATCGCCGATGGTCTCGAACAGCGGCGCAATGTTGAGGTCGAGCGCGCCGTCCTTCGGGCGCAGCAGCCCGGCCTCCTTCAGCAGGACCGCGACCTCCAGGATGTCCGACACGCCGTCGGTTTTGGAGATGACGCAGTTCACCACGGCGTCGTTGCCCAGCCGCGCGCGGTTCTCGGCGGCGGTGCGCAGGATCGCCAGTTCCGACTTGGTCTCGTCCGAGTAATCGGCGTAGTTCGAGGCCAGCGGGCGGTTGGTCTGCAATTCGGTCAGCAGCCGCTCGATCCGCTCGTCCTCCGACAGCTCGGTGTAGCGGATGTCCGGGTCGGCGAAGGCCAGCAGTTCCGCCACCGTGCGCTCGTGCACGTCGGAGTTCTGGCGCAGGTCGAGGCTGGCGAGGTGGAAGCCGAACAGCGCCACCGCCCGGCGCAGGCTGCGCAGGCGTCCCTTCGCCAGCGCCGCCGAGCCGTTGACGGTCAGCGAGCGGTCGAGGATGTCGAGATCGGCCCGCAGCTCCGCCGGGGTGGCGTAGGGCGGGGCGTCGCCCAGCGCGTGGCGCTCCGCCTCATGCCCGTCCAGCAGCCGCGCGGTCGCCGCCAGCCGGGCGTAGATGCCGGAGATGGCGCGGCGGTAGGGCTCCAGGTTGCGGTGCGGCGAGGTGTCGGGCGACCGCTCGGCCAGTTGGCGCAGCGGCTCCGACACGGCTATGACGCGGGTGCTGAGCGACAGCTCGGCGCCCAGGCTGTGCAACTCGTCGAGGTAGAAGCGCAGCGCCCGCGTGCTCTGCATGCGCAGGGCCTGTTGCAGCACCGGCGCGACGACGAAGGGGTTGCCGTCGCGGTCGCCGCCGATCCAGCTGCCCATGCGCAGGAAGGACGGCAGCTCCGTCGTGGCCCAGCTCGGGTCCATCTTGCGGAGCTGGTCCTCCAGCGCCCCGTAGAAGCGCGGCATCTCGCGCAGGAAGGTGTAGTCGTAGAAGGTCAGCCCGTTGGCGACCTCGTCGGTCACCGCCAGCTTGGTCCAGCGCAGGATCGAGGTCTGCCACAGCGTCAGGACCGAGCGTTGCAGCCCTTCGAGATTCGCCTGCTCCTCCTCCTCGGTCATGGGGCCGCGCTCGCGCTCGGCCAGCAGGCGGGCGAGGTCCATCTGCACGGTCAGGATGCTCTTGCGCTGCACCTCGGTCGGGTGGGCGGTGAGCACCGGGCTGACCAGCGCGGTCTCGAAGAAGGCCTGGAGCTGCTGGGTGGTGACGCCGGCCTTGCGGGCCTCGTCGAGCGCGTGCGCCATGGTGCCGTCGCGCGGCGCCGATCCGGCCAGCGCGTGGGCGCGGGTGCGGCGGATGTGGTGCTGGTCCTCGGCGATGTTCGACAGGTGCGAGAAGAAACTGTAGGCGCGGACGACGCGCGCCGTCTGCGGCGGCGACAGGCTGTTGAGGATGCCTTCCAGCTCGCGCCGCGCGCCCTGGTCCTCGTCGCGGTGGAAGCGGATCGAGGTCTGGCGGATGCGCTCGACGATGTCGAAGACCGCTTCGCCTTCCTGGCTGCGCACGGTATCGCCCAGGATTCGGCCGAGAAGACGGATGTCGTCGCGCAGCGGAAGGTCCTTCTCGGGTTCTTCCTGGGTGAGCACGATGGCTGACATGGGCGATGGTTTCCTAAGGCAGGCGTGGACGGGATCGGTGGCGGGCTGTGATCAAAGAAACAGCAAGATCCGGTCTGCGTGGAAAACGATCAGACCAACCCCCACAGAATGCCTATTCCTGTTCAAGTTTCAACCATCCGTGCGCGGATGCAGCATATTTTCCATAATGTTGATTATGTGTTTTTATGCGCTCCTCGCGGCAGGGGGCTGACGGCGTCCATGCCGGACTCCGGCGACCCCCGCTCCGGCTCCGGCTCCGCGCGGCCCACGCCTCAGCCTCAAATGCTGTAGTCGCCCTGTTGCAGGCTCTGGTCCATGCTGAGGGCTGGCGCCACCTCGTCGCGGCACCAGCCGACGATCCGCGCCGGGATGCCGGCCACGGTCGCGCAGCCGGGAACGTCCTTCAGCACGACGCTGCCGGCGCCGACCTTGGCGTGGGCGCCGACCACGATGTTGCCCAGAACCTTCGCCCCGGCCGCCAGCAGCACGCCGTCGCGGACCTTGGGGTGGCGGTCGCCGTGCTCCTTGCCGGTGCCGCCCAGCGTCACGTTCTGGAGAATCGACACGTCGTTGCCGATCACCGCCGTCTCGCCGATCACCACCCCGGTGCCGTGGTCGATGAACACCCCGCGCCCGACCGGAACCGCCGGGTGGATGTCGACCGCGAAGGTCTCCGACACCCGGCTTTGCAGGAAATGCGCAAGGTTGTGGCGCCCCTGCCCCCACAGCCAATGGGCCACGCGGTGCCATTGCAGCGCGTGGTAGCCCTTGAAGTACAGGAACGGGGTCAGGCAGCTGTCGGCCGCCGGGTCGCGCGCGAGAATGGCGGCGAGGTCGGCGGCGGCGGACTGCACGATGCCGGGGTCGGCCTCCATGGCGGCCTCGACGGTCACCGCCAAACGGTCGGCCGGCATCACCCGGTCGGTCAGCTTGCGCACCAGCAGCGCCGCCAGGGCCGAGCCGAAACAGTCGTGGGACAGCACGGATTCGTTCAGGAAGACGCGCAGGGTCTTTTCCTCCGCCGCGACGCGGGTCGCGTCGGCGCAGAGGGTCCGCCACAAATCCTGTCCGACCGGCGACGGGTCGCGCACCGCAAGGCCGAGGGTGTCCATCCGTTGCGTCTTTCCCAGCCAAACCATCACGAAACGCTACTGTGGTGACGACGCCCCATCCGGGTCAAGCCCGTTGCCGTCAAGGCTGCCCCCCGGCGGCGGCGCGGACCCGTCGTCGGCGAGATGCGCCCGCCGGAACGCGTGGGGCGACCGGCCGTCCCGCTTGGCAAAGAACCGCGAGAAATAGGCCGGATCCTCGAAGCCCAGGGCGTAGCCGATCTCCGCCATGCCGAGCCCCGTGTAGGTCAGCGACCGCTTGGCCTCCAGCATCACGCGGGCGTGGACCAGTTGCAGGGTGGAGCGGCCGGTGACCCGCCGGCAGGCGGCGTTCAGACGCCCCGCCGTGACGCCCAGCGCGCCGGCGTAGCGCTCGACCGGCCAATGCTCGCGGAAACGCTCGTCGATGAGGGGACGCAGCCGGGCGAGCAGCCGCACGTCGGGCGACCGCCCCCGCCCCGCCCCGCCGGCCGCCGCGATGGTCTCCGCCGCGATCAGCCGTGCCGCCGTCACCAGCATCAGCGTCACATGCGCCGCGATGGCGCTGGCGCGGCCGAGATGATGGGCGCGGAATTCCTCTGCGATGGCGGCGAAGGCGCGCTCCAGCGCCGGCCGGTCCGGCGCGGCGGGGTCGAGGTCGCGGGCGAAGGGCAGCGCGAGCGCGGCGCGCAGTTCCGCCTCATGGATCGCGGCCAGCACGCCGCCGAGAAAGCCTTCCGACAAGGTCAGCACCTGCCCGTCGGTGCCGGGATCGAAGCGGAAGCCGTGCACCACCTGCGCGGGAACCGCGATCAGGGCGGGCGCGCGGAACACCCAGTCGGTGGCGTCCACCGTCAGCCGCCCTCCCCCTTCGGTCACCAGCAGCGTGTGGCTCAACCCGTCGTGGCGGTGGGGCTGGACCTCCCAATTGTGCAAGCGCATGCGCTCCGGGATGGTCTCGATGTGGACGAAACGCAGCTCCGGCACGGCGTGCGGTTCGCCGTAAAGCCAGTAGCGCGGGATCGGTTCGCCGTTTGCGGTCATGACGGATGGTTCGGCCGGGGAATGATGGAAAGTACAAGATTTCTGCCGGTTCGTCTATGTCCGGCCGGGTGGGGGGGGCGGTTAGGATGGAATCCTGACGATTGACGTGCCGAACCATCCGGGAAACGGCGCGCATCCATGAAATCCATGCGTGAGGAGACGAGAGACATGGCGGCATCCACCAGCACCCAGACCTCCAACCGGACCCAGGTCGGCATCGTCGGTGCCGGCCCGGCCGGGCTGTTCCTGGCGCATCTGCTGCGCCGCCAGGGCATCGACTGCGTCGTTCTGGAAAGCCGCAGCCGCGCCGAGATCGAGGACACCATCCGGGCCGGGGTGCTGGAGCAGTGGGTCGTCGACCTGATGAACCAGATGGGCCTCGGCGACCGGATGATGCGGGAGGGGCATTTCCATTCCGGCATCACCCTGCGCTTCAACGGCGAGAGCCACCACATCGACATGGCCGGGCTGACCGGCGGCAAGCGGGTGACCGTCTACGCCCAGCACGAGGTGATCCGCGATCTGGTCGCGGCGCTGCTGGAGGACGGTGGGGAGATCCTTTTCGGCGTGTCCGACGTGCAGTTGCACGGCGTGGAAAGCGACCGGCCGAGCATCGCCTTCCGCCGCTCGCCGGACGGGCCGCTGGAGGCGCTGCGCTGCGACTGGATCGCCGGCTGCGACGGCTTCCACGGGCCGAGCCGCCAAGCGATTCCCAAGGCGGTCCGCAACGAGTTCCAGGTCGTCTATCCCTTCGGCTGGCTCGGCATCCTGACCGAGGCGCCGCCCTCGCACCCCGAGCTGATCTATGCCAACCACGAGCGCGGCTTCGCCCTGCTCAGCACCCGCTCGCCCGAGGTGCAGCGGCTCTACATTCAGTGCGACCCGAAGGACGACATCGCCAACTGGTCCGACGACCGCATCTGGTCGGAGTTGCACGCCCGGCTGGAGGACCGCGACGGCTGGACGCTCACCGAGGGGCGGATCTTCCAGAAGGGCATCATCGCCATGCGCAGCTTCGTCTGCGAGCCGATGCGGCACGGCCGCCTGTTCCTGGCCGGCGACGCCGCGCACATCGTGCCGCCGACGGGGGCCAAGGGGTTGAACCTCGCCGTCGCCGACGTGCTGGTGCTGTCGCGGGCGCTGGACGCCTTCTACAAGTCCGGGCGGACCGATGGGCTGGAGGCGTACAGCGCCGTGTGCCTGCGCCGCATCTGGAAGGCCGAGCGCTTCTCCTGGTACATGACCACCATGCTGCACCGGAACCCGGCCGAAACGCCGTTCGAGCAGCGCGTCCATCTGGCCGACCTGGATTACGTGGTCTCGTCGCGGGCGGCGATGACCGCGCTGGCCGAGAACTATGTGGGGCTGCCGATGGACTGATCCGGCGGCGGCCCCTCCGCGCCGGTCCTACCCTATGCCGTCACGCCAATTGCGCCGTATCGCTCTTGTTTTGGGCGGTGCCGGTCTTCAGGGACTGGACCAGGGAAATCGACACGGTGTCGGACGCGTCGTCGTCCTTGCCAGACAGGGCGCCAAGGATGCCCGTGGCCTTCGTTCCGCCACCCTCCAGCGCCGCCGCCAGCATGGCCGCCGCCTGCTGGGCGTTGCCCGGATCGGTGGCGGGCGTCGCGGCCGTGGCGGACGTCTTGGCGGATGCGGATGCGGAGTCCGGTGCCGGCGTGGCGGAGGCCGCCGCCGTCAGGACCGTTTCCGTGGGCTTCGCGGCTGTGGCGGAAGTCTTGGCCGCCGGAGCATCGGTCTCCACCGTCGGAGCCGCCGCTCCGGCCGCCCGGCCGATGCCGGGGATGTCGACCGTGGCCGCGAAATCCTTGAACGCGCTGCCGAAAACACGCGCGTTGAAACCAAGCGACGCCAGCTTCTGCTCCGCCGCGTTGCCTTTTTCCGAATAGAGAGCGGTGAGGCCGTCCTCCGTCGCCCGACCCGCCATCGCCGCGTCGAAGCCCTTTGCGTTCTTGGTGAAGCCGTCGGCGTTGAAAAGAACCGAGTTGTCGCCCTCCGCTTCCCCGCTCGACGCACGGATCGATGTCAGCGTCTCGTCCAGCTTCTTCTGAGCGGGCGCAAGCTTGGCCTGAACCTCCTCCATGGAGATCTCGCCGCGCTCCTGCGACGCTTGCAGATCGGCGAAGGTCTTGCCGAACTCCGCCCGCGCCGCCCCCATGCGGTCGCCGGATGTCTGCAGATTGTTCCAAGCGCTTTCCTTGGCGCTCTGCATCTGCTTGTCCTGGTCGTCCTGGGGGCGTTCACGGGTGTAGCGGCCGAAGGTGGCCTTCGTCGCCAGGGACCGCAAACCAAGCACCGCGTCGTCCGCGCTGATCTGGCCGGAGTTCACGAGGTTTTCGAGCGTACCGCGCGCCTTGGGATCGAGATGCTTGAACGCGTCGGCGGCGACACCGCTCAACGCGTGTCCGAGCTTGCTGACCGCCACGCTGTCGGTCGAACCGCCCGACGGCTTGAAGAGCGATGCTGCGCTGCCGGACGACGAGGTTGTGACGGCCTTCCACTGCACCGACGACGACGTGCTTCCGAATGCGGTCGCGTTGATCATGGTAACGGCCTCCGGTTTGTGTCCCAATGGGATGGCGACAGGATCGGTTGGGAACGTTTAAAAATAGACAGATCTGAAGTTTCGATCAATAAAAGAGCCGATATGCCTTGAAGGATCCGTGACATACTCGTGTATTGCTGCTTCAGAAATATAGTTAGCTATCTAATTATTTTTTATGATTTGTGTTGTTGGTAATTTAATTTAAAATTATCCACTCGTCGATCCTATTTATTAACCCACTCTTGATCTTGTTCTCTATTTTCGAAGGAGGTTTTTTGGCCATGGCAAACAATACGATCGGCTCTTTTGCGTCGACTGCGACGGTTTCCCAATGGAAAGCGGTCTCGACGGGAAAGAATGGGGCGGACATGGCTGCCACCGCAACCGGCGCGAAGGGAGACGTCGTTTCGGTCAGCAAACTCGGTCAAGCCTTGACCGGTGCCGCCGCGGACGTCTTCAAGCATCTCGATTCCAAGGCACGGGACATGTTGGGCGGGTTCGTCGCGAATGGCAGCATGACGGCGGACGACGTGGCGCTCGGCCTGCGGTCGCTGGCGACGAGCGCCGCCTTCGGACGCTTTTCGCGCGAGCGACCGCAGGATGACCAGGATCGTGCCGGCGCGGCGGCGCAGACGGCGCTCGACAACGCGTTCCTGAAGAAGACCAAGGCACTGGACGATCTCAACCAGCGGGTAAGCGACGTCACGAGACGCTACGAGGGCAAGGAGATTTCGGCGGAAGAGATGAACGCGCTGATGCCGGACGTGCGCGGAATCAGCGCCGGCATCAACGCCGAGCAGAAAAAGGCCCTCGGTGGAGAGACCGATGCCATTCAGACGGGGTTGGTGAACACCGGTCTTTCAAAAAACATGGCGATGTTCTCGAAGCTGTCCTTCGGGCAATCCGAGGACGGCCTGCTGTCCCTCGACGACGCCAAGGGAAGCGCCGCCGCACAAAAACTGTCCAGCCTCGGCTTCTCCCCCGTCAACTACCGGGATGCGCTTGAGCAATACGCATCGGAACTCGACATTCCGGGCATCGGTCGCGGCACCCAACCGGCGGAGCCGGCTCCCACCACGGCGACCACGGCGACCACATCCTCTCAACCGGCCGCCAGTCCGGCGACAACGAATCCGCCGCCTGCTGCGACCGCAGCCGTTTCGAAACCAGCGGCTCCCATCGATCCCGGCAACGCCAGGGCGGCAGCGTCGATGTTGCAAGCCGCGCTGGACAAGGGAAACGAGAAGGCGTCGGACAGCGCTCTGTCGAACACGAACAAAGCGGAGGACGCTGCACTGAGCGCGCTTACCCAGGCGCTCAAGACTGGGATCAGCCAAGAGAAGAGCGACCAGAACCTGGTCATCTGAAGCGGAAGGTGGACCGGCGGTGGATTTCCATCCTCACCAGTCCGGTCCCGCCGAGGACGTTCGTGAGGCGATGGTCCGCGACCATTGATGCACATTGGCCTCCACGCTCTTTCCGGACGGTGGAAAAGCGCGGAATCGGCCTGTCGCGGCGTGGGCGCCTCGGGCACTCTGCCCGGACCAACGGCGTGGATGGAAGGAACGGCCATGAGCGCGGCCATGAAACAGGTGATGTTCGTCGAACTCGGCATGGGTGTGGACCTGCACGGGCAGGACGTCACCAAGGCGGCGGTGCGCGCCGTGCGCAACGCCATCGAGCGCAACTCCATGCCGGGGATGCGGGCGCTGGTGAACGGCGACACCAGCAAGATGCGGGTGCGTGTCCACCTTGCGGTGCCGGCCGATGCGGAGAAGCTGGACCAGGAGGCCGTCCGCGCCGTCTTCCCCTACGGCGACGTGTCGATCACCGTCGACTCGGGCGGCATGCTGGCGCCGAGCGGCATCTTCCTGGCCGACAAGGACGACCGCAACGAACTGATCTACGTCGTCAACGCCGCCATCGAGGTGGGAATCTGACCCCTCCCCATTACGCGGCCCATTACGCGGCGAGGGCGACGCCGAGGTGGCGTTCCAGCAGGGCGGCGTCGTTCTTGGCCTGATGGGCGGGGCCGGCGTGGACGACGCGGCCACGGTCGAGGAAGACCACGCTGTCGGCGAAGTCGAGCGCCCGGTCGACCTGCTGCTCGACCAGCACCACCGTCATGTCCAGCCGCGACAGCGCCTCCATCAACTGGTCGCAGATCACCGGGGCCAGCCCTTCCAGCGGCTCGTCCAGCAGCAGCGCGGTCGGCTTGCCCAGCAGGGCGCGGGCCACCGACAGCATTTGCTGCTCGCCGCCCGACAACTCGCCGCCGCCGTTGCGCCGCCGCTCGCCCAGGCGCGGGAACAGCGCGTAGGCCTCTTCCAACGCCGAACGCGGGCGGCCCTTCAAGCCGGTGACGAGGTTCTCCTCCACCGTCAGCGACTTGAACACGTCGCGCGTCTGCGGCACGTAGCCGAGCCCGGCCGCCGCCCGTGCCGACGAGGCGAGGCTTCCCAGTTCCACCCCGTCCAGCGCGATCGTCCCGGCGTGGCGCGTCGTCTGCCCGACCAGAGTCGCCAGCGTGGTGGTCTTGCCCACCCCGTTGCGGCCGAGCAGGGCCAGACGCCCGCCCGCCGGCACGGTGAAGGACACGCCCTCCAGGATCAGCGTCTTGCCGTGGCCGGCGGTCAGCCCCTCGACCCGCAGCAACCCCTTCCCCGTGGTTCCGACCTCGTCAGTGCGCATGCGCCCGGCTCCCCAGATAGACCTCGCGCACGCGCGGGTCGGCCACGATCTCCTTAGCGGTGCCGCTGCACAGCAACCGGCCCTGCGCCAGCACCACGATGGTGCGGGCGAAGCGGAACACCAGATCCATGTCGTGCTCGATCATCAGCACCGCCAGATCCTTGGGCAGCCGGTCGATGGCATCGAGGATGCGCTGGCTTTCGGAATGCGGCACACCGGCCGCCGGCTCGTCGAGGATCAGCACCTTGGGCTTCATCGCGAGGGCGAGCGCGATCTCCAGCAGACGCTGCTGCCCGTAGGCCAGCGAGCCCACCGGCGTCGCCGCCACCGCCCCCAACCCCATGGTGTCGAGCAGGCCCGCCACCTCGTCGGCCAGCCCCGGCGTTCCGGAGACCGAGGCGAACAGGCGGAAGGTCTTGGCGTCGCGTTGCAGGACGGCCAGTTCCAGATGCTCGCGCACCGTCATCGACTTGAACAGGCGGGCCACCTGGAAACTGCGGATCAGCCCGCGCCGCACCCGTTCGGCCGAGGACAGCTTGGTCACGTCCTGGCCGGCCAGCCGGATCGTCCCGGCGGTCGGCGGGATCACCCCGGTGACGAGGTTGACGAAGGTCGTCTTGCCCGCCCCGTTCGGCCCGATCAGCGCGCAGCGGTCGCCCGGATGCAGGCTCATCGTGATGTCGGAGGACACCTGCAGCCCGCCGAAGTTCTTGCTCAGACCCTCGACCTCCAGCAGCGCGCTCATGCCTTGTCTCCCTTGCGGCGCAGCAGCCCGGCCAGCCGCTCGAAGCCCGACAGGATGCCGCCGGGCAGGAACAGCACGACCCCCATCAGGAACAGGCCGATGAACAGCATCCAGTGGAACGGGTCGGTGGCGGCCAGGATGTGGTGGACGGCCATGAAGGCGACCGTGCCGATCACCGCGCCGTAGAGCCGCCCGGTGCCGCCCAGCACCAGCATGACCAGCGCCTCCGCCGACCACGAGAAGCTGGCGCTGTCCAGCCCGACGATGCCGCTGGTCACGGCGGTCAGCGCCCCGGCCACCCCGGCGAACACCCCGGCTACCGCGTACATCGCCACCAGATAGGCCTTGGGCGAGCCGCCGAGGGCCGAGACGCGCAGCGGGTCCTCCTTGACGCCCCGGCAGGCCAGCCCGAAGGGCGAGCGCACGATCCGCCGCGCCACCAGCAGCGCCACCACCAGCACCGCGAGCGCGAACAGGTAGGAGGTGCGCCCGACCATATCGAAACGGAACGCCCCGAACACCGGGTTGGGGTCGATGCCCGACAGCCCGTCGCTGCCGCCGGTCCAGTCGCGCGCCTTGTTGGCGACCTCCTGGACGATCTGCGTGACGGCGACGGTCAGCATCAGCAGGGTCAATCCACGCGCGTGCAGGATCAGCGCCCCGGTCGCAAGCGCGATCAGCCCGCCGGCCACGCCGCCGATGGCGAGCAGCGCCAGCGGGTCGGCGACCCAGTTCACCGCCGCGATGCCGGCGACGTAAGCGCCGGTGCCGAACATGGCGGCCTGCCCCAGCGTGGCGATGCCGCAATAGCCGAGCACGAGGTCGAGCGACAGCACGTAGAGCGCGGCGGCCAGGATGCGGGTCAGCAGGCCGAGGTCGCTGGGGAACAGCCAGAAGGCGGCGAGCCCGGCGACGGCGACCACCGGCACACCGATCCAGCCGAGGTCGCGCGGAGTCTTGAGCGGAGCGGCGAGCGGGGGGGAGGATGCGGTCATGCGGGCGGCGTCGGTCCGGTCGGATGTGGCGGCGGATGGGGTGGCGCTCATCATGCCGTCCTCCCCTTGAAGAAGCCGTGGGGCCAGCGGAACAGGATGAGGATGAGGGCGGCGTAGAAGAAGAACTCGCCGAAATTGGGGATCAGGTACTTGCCGGCGGTGTCGGTGATGCCGAGCGCGAGCGCGGCGGCGGCCGATCCGAAGATGCTGCCGGCCCCGCCGACGGCCACGACGGCCAGGAACAGCACGATGTAGCGGATGGCGTAGTAGGGCTCCAGCGGCAGCAGTTCCGCGCCCAGCACGCCGCCCAGCGCGGCCAGCCCGGTGCCCAGCGCGAAGGTCGCCATGTAGAGCCGCTCGGTGCGGATGCCCAGCGCGGCGGCCATGGCGGGATCGTCGACGGCGGCGCGCAGGCGGATGCCGAAATCGGTGCGCTCCAGCAGCCACCACAGCCCCAGCAGGGTGACGGCGCCCATGCCGATGACGAAGGCGCGGTGGGTGGGGATCGCCTTCGGCCCCAGCGACACGGTGCCGAGCAGCAGGTCGGGCAGCGGGATGCGTTTGAGGGTCGGGCCGAACAGGTAGTTGACGGTGGCGACGATGACGAAGGTCAGCCCGATGGTCAGCAGCACCTGCCCCAGTTCGTTGGCGTGGCCGTAGATGCGGCGGTAGAGCAGCTTTTCCAGCGGCAACGTGGCGAGCACGGTGAGCGCCACCGCGACGACCAGCGCCGCCGGATAGGGCAGCCCGAGCGACTGCGCGGCGTAGGAGGCGACGTAGCCCCCGACCATGGCGAAGGCGCCGTGGGCGAGGTTGACCACCCGCATCAGCCCCAGCGTGACCGACAGCCCGACCGAGATGATGAACAGGATCATCCCGTAGGCCACGCCGTCCACCGCGATGCCGAACAAGGTTTCCATGGCTGTCCTGTGTCTCTTTCGCTGGTGCTGTTTCATCCCTCTCCCGCCCCGGGAGAGGGAGGGGACCCATGCGAAGCATAAGGAGGGGGAGGGGCTATCGGGCGTGGTGCTTATCCATGTTCCCGTAGCCCCTCACCCTTCCCGCTTCGCGGGCCCCTTCCCTCTCCCGGGGCGGGAGAGGGAGTGTTACTTGCCGACCTTGTAGCCGTAATCCGGCTGGTCGGCGAAGGCGGCCTTTTCCACGTTCTGGAGCTTGCCGTCCACCTTCTCGACCACGCGCAGGTAGATGGTCTGGGTCACGTGCCGGCTGTCGGGGTTGATGGTCAGGGGACCGCGCGGGCTTTCCCAGCTCATCCCCTTCACCGCGTCCACCGCCTTGGCGCCGTCGGACTTGCCGCCGGTCTTCTGGATCATCGTGTAGATGACGTGCGCCCCGTCATAGGCGCCGACCGAGGTGAAGGTGACGGTGTCGCTCGACCCGAACAGCTCCTTGTGCTTGGCCAGGAACGCCTTGTTCTTGGCCGAATCGTGCGACTGGCTGTAGTTGAAGGTCGTGGTGATGCCGAGCGCCGCGTCGCCCAGCGCCGGCAGGTCCGGCTCCTGGGTGATGTCGCCGGGGCCGAAGAACCTGATGCCCTTGTCCTTGAGCCCGTTGTCGGCGAAGGCCTTGGCGAAGGCCAGCGTGGTCGGGCCGGCGGGCAGGAAGGCGTAGATCGCCTCGGCGCCGCTGTCCTTGATGCGCTGCATGAAGGGCGCGAAATCGTTGGACTTCAGCGGCATGCGGATGGTGTCGACCACGCTGCCGCCGGCCTTTTCGAAGGTCGCCTTGAAGGCGGTCTCGCCGTCGATGCCGGGACCGTAGTCGCTGACGGCGGTGACGACTTTCTTGATGCCCTGCTTGGCCATGTGCTCGGCCAGCGGCACGGTGTTCTGCCACAGCGTGAAGGAGGTGCGGACGTAGCGCGGCGACTTCTCGGTGATGGCGGAGGTGGCGGCGTTGAAGATCACCGCCGGGATGTTGGCCTCGTCGATCAGCGGCGCCACGGCGAGCGCGTCGGGGGTGAAGAAGAAGCCGGCGAGGTAGCCGACCTTCTCCTTGACGATCAGCTCCTGGGCGAGCGCCTTGCTCTGCGCCGGGTTGGCCTGGTCGAGGTCCTTGAAGACGAACTCGACGGTGTCGGCGCCGACGGTGGTGCCGTGTTCGGCCTGGTAGACGGCGATGGCCTCCTTGAAGGTCTTGCCGACCATGGCGAAGGGACCGGAGAAGGGCGCGATCACCCCCACCTTGATCGTCGCCGCCTGCGCGCCACCGGCCCCCGCCCCCCATCCGGATGCCAATCCGAACGCCGTGCAGAGCAAAGCTGTGCGAAGATGCTTCGTCATTGTTCCTCCCAGTTCTTGTCCGTGAGACGCGCCGGACGCCGCCGGTCGTTTCCAGTGTTCCGCAAAGCGTACTGAGGGGCAAACGAACCGTCAAGTGCGATATTAGAATTATAGGGCGATAAACGCACAAACAACGGTTTTCTTTTAAACAATTGAATTAACGTGGAAAAATTATGGAGCAACGACAGAGGCTTCCGGGTTCTCTAATTGTGCGCCGCAATATGGGCGTTAATCGCCCAATTTTGATGACTTTCGCCCTTGACACTTTGTTGGGCTGACGCTCAATCTGTGCGTAAATGAATGGCAATGTGCGGTCTTCGCACATATCGGGAGGTCGTATGGCCCTTATCACGCCCTTGCGCGAGGCGGTGTCCAGCCTCGTGCGCGACGGCGACACGGTTGCCCTCGAAGGTTTCACCCACCTCATTCCGCACGCCGCCGGGCACGAGATCGTGCGCCAGGCCCGCAAGGATCTGACCTTGGTCCGCATGACGCCCGATCTGGTCTACGACCAGTTGATCGGCATGGGCTGCGCCCGCAAGCTGATCTTCTCCTGGGGCGGCAACCCCGGCGTCGGCTCGCTCCACCGCTTCCGCGATGCGGTCGAGCGGGAGTGGCCGCACCGGCTGGAGATCGAGGAGCACAGCCACGCCGGCATGGCCAACGCCTATGTGGCCGGCGCCTCCAACCTGCCCTTCGCGCTGCTGCGCGGCTACACCGGCTCCGACCTGCCCAAGGTCAACCCGAACATCCGCTTCGTCGAATGCCCCTTCACGGGGGAGAAGCTGGCCGCCATCCCCTCGGTCCGCCCCGACGTGACGGTGATCCACGCCCAGAAGGCCGACCGGCGCGGCAACGTGCTGCTGTGGGGCATCCTGGGCGTCCAGAAGGAGGCGGTGCTGGCCGCCCAGCGCTCCATCGTCACGGTCGAGGAGATCGTCGACGACCTGGAGGCGCCGCCCAACGCCTGCGTCCTGCCGAGCTGGGCGCTGTCGGCCGTCTGCCACGTCCCCGGCGGCGCCTACCCGTCCTACGCGCAGGGCTACTCGGAGCGCGACAACCGCTTCTACAAGGACTGGGATCCGGTCGCCCGCTCGCGCGACGGCTTCCTCGCCTGGATGAAACGGCACGTGCTCGACACCGGGGATTTCGCGGAGTTCCGGCGGGTCCTCGCCGAAACCTCGGGCCCCGGAACGGCAAGGCAGGAGGGTGCGTGATGGCGGAACTGGATTTCTCGGCGACCGAGATCATGACCGTGGCGGCCAGCCGCCTGCTGAAGAACGGCACGGTGTGCTTCGTCGGCATCGGCCTGCCCTCCACGGCGGCCAACCTCGCCCGGCTGACCCACGCGCCCGACGTGGTGCTGATCTACGAATCCGGCCCGATCGGCGCCAAGCCGACCGTGCTGCCGCTGTCCATCGGCGACGGCGATCTGGCGCTGACCGCCGACACCGTGGTCAGCACGCCGGAGATCTTCCGCTACTGGCTCCAGGGCGGGCGGATCGACGTCGGCTTCCTGGGCGCCGCGCAGGTGGACCGCTTCGCCAACATCAACACCACGGTCATCGGCCCCTACGACGACCCCAAGGTGCGGCTGCCCGGCGCCGGGGGCGCGCCGGAGATCGCGGCGCAGGCCAAGGAGGTCTTCATCGTGCTCAAGCAGAGCCGCAAGGCCTTCGTGGACCGCCTGCCCTTCGTCACCTCGGCCGGCTTCCTCGACGGCGGCGACGCGCGCGAGAAGGCCGGGATCACCGGCGGCGGTCCGACGGCGGTCATCACCGACCTCGGCATCCTGACGCCCGATCCGGTGACCCGCGAGTTGACCCTGACCAGCGTCCACCCCGGCGTGACGGTGGAGCAGGTCAGGGAAGCCACCGGCTGGGATCTGAAGGTTTCCCCCGATCTCAAGACCACCGCGATTCCGGACGCCGAAGCCCTTACGGCCCTGCGCGACCTTCAGGCCCGCACCGCCAAGGCGCACGGCCAGGATTCCAGCGGCGGGGAGGGTTGAGCCATGCGTGACGCCTACCTCTGCGACGCCATCCGCACCCCCATCGGCCGCTACGCCGGCGCCCTGTCCTCGGTGCGCGCCGACGACCTCGGCGCCGTGCCGCTGCGGGCGCTGATGGCGCGCAACGCCGGGGTCGACTGGGCCGCCGTCGACGACGTGATCCTCGGCTGCGCCAACCAGGCCGGCGAGGACAACCGCAACGTCGCCCGCATGTCCACCCTGCTGGCCGGTCTGCCCGACGCGGTGCCGGGCACGACGATGAACCGGCTCTGCGGCTCGGGCATGGACGCCATCGCCACGGCGGCGCGCGCCATCAAGGCCGGCGACGCCGAACTGATGATCGCCGGCGGCGTCGAAAGCATGAGCCGCGCTCCCTTCGTCATGGGCAAGGCGGACAGCGCCTTCTCGCGCGCCGCCGAGATGCACGACACGACGCTCGGCTGGCGTTTCGTCAACCCGGCGCTGAAGGCGCTCTACGGCACCGATTCCATGCCGGAGACCGGCGAGAACGTCGCCGCCGACTGGAAGATCGCCCGCGCCGACCAGGACGCCTTCGCCCTGCGCAGCCAGCAGCGCGCCGCCCGCGCCATCGCCGAGGGCTGGCTGGCGCAGGAGATCGTCCCGGTGACGATCAAGGGCCGCAAGGGCGAGACGGTGGTCGCCACCGACGAGCACCCCCGCGCCACCACGCTGGAGGCGCTGGCCGCGCTGAAGCCGGTGGTGCGCCCCGGCGGCACGGTGACGGCCGGCAACGCGTCCGGTCTCAACGACGGCGCCTGCGCGGTGCTGATCGCGTCGGAGGCGGCGGTGAAGCGCCACGGCCTGACGCCGCGCGCCCGCCTCCTGGCCGGCGCCACGGCCGGCGTGCCGCCGCGCGTCATGGGCATCGGCCCGGTGCCGGCGACGCGCAAGCTGCTGGAAAGGCTGGGCCGGACCATCGGGTCGGTCGACGTGGTCGAACTGAACGAGGCCTTCGCCGCGCAGGGCTTGGCGGTGATGCGCGAGCTGGGGTTGCCGGACGACGCGGAGCACGTCAACCCGAACGGCGGCGCCATCGCGCTCGGCCATCCGCTGGGCATGAGCGGCGCGCGTCTGGTGACGACGGCGCTCCACCAGTTGGAGCGGACGGGCGGGCGCAGCGCGCTCTGCACCATGTGCATCGGCGTCGGCCAAGGCATCGCGGTGATGATCGAGCGGGTGTAGGCTCGGAACAAGCGTGTGCCCCCTCCCCAGCCCTCCCCCGCTTGCGCGGGAGAGGGTGCCTTCTGCGAAGCGGCGGAGTTCCCTCTCCCGCTGAAAGCGGGGGAGGGTCAGGGAGGGGGCCGCCGCAACCACAAGAACATCGGGAGACACCATGCCCTTCATCGACGCCGGCGGCATCACGGTCCATTACGACCTGACCGGCCCGGCCGACGCGCCGGTCCTGCTGCTCGCCAACTCCATCGGCACCAGTTTCCACATCTGGGACGCGATGGTTCCGGCGCTGTCCCGGCGTTACCGCCTGCTGCGCTACGACATGCGCGGGCACGGGCTGACCCAGGTCACGACGGTGACGGAGGCGGCCGGCTACACGATGGACACGCTCGCCGACGACGCGGCGGCGCTGCTCGACGCGCTGGGCATCGCGCGGGCGCATGTCTGCGGGCTGTCCATCGGGGGCATGATGGCGCAGCGGCTGGCCGTGAAGGCACCGGAGCGCGTGCGCGGCCTCGTCCTGTGCGACACGGCCGGGCTGATCGGCCCGCCCTCGGTGTGGGCGGAGCGCATCGCGGCGATCCGCGCGCGCGGCATGGCGAGCATCGCCGAGGGCGTGATGGCGCGCTGGTTCACCGAGGGCTTCCGCGCCGAACGGCCGGACCAGATTCGCGGCTACGTCGCCATGCTCGGGCGGACGACCGAGGACGGCTATGTCGGCTGCGCGATGGCGATCCGCGACGCCGATCTGCGCGCCGACAACGCGCGCATCGCGGCGCCGACGCTTGTGGTGGTCGGCGAGCGCGATCTGGCGACCCCGCCGGCCCTGGCGGAGGAACTGGCCGCGGGCATCCCCGGCGCCCGTTTCGCCCTGCTGCCCGACGCCGCCCACATCCCCTGCGTGGAGCGCCCGGACGAACTGGCCGCGCTGATCGAGGATTTCCTCGGCGCCCTGCCGCGCGATTGAGAAGGAGCAAGCCGCGATGAACGACGAAACCCCGAAGGGCATGCTCGACAAGGATCTGTACGACCGGGGCATGGCGGTGCGCCGCACGGTGCTGGGCGACGCCCATGTCGACCGCTCGCTGGCCCGCGCCACGCCGTTCGACGCCGATTTCCAGGAATACATCACCAAGCAGGCCTGGGGATCGGTCTGGACCCGGCCGGGGCTGGACACACGGACGCGCAGCATGCTGACCATCGCCATGCTGGCGGCGCTGGGCAAGGACGGCGAGTTCAAGCTGCACATCCGCGCCACCCGCAACACCGGCGTGACCCGCGACGAGGTGAAGGAAATCCTGCTTCAAACCGCCGTCTACGCCGGGGTTCCCACCGCCAACCACGCCATCGCGCTGGCGCGCAGCGTCTACGACGAGATGGACGCCGAAGAGGCGAAGGGCTGAGGCCGCCATGACCGACCCGCTTCTCGATCCGCTGTTCACCACCGCCGAGGCGTCGCAAGCCTTCTCCCCGGCCGCGCGCCTGCAGGGGATGCTGGATTTCGAGGCGGCGCTGGCCCGCGCCGAGGCCGCCACCGGCGTCATTCCGGACAGCGCGGTCTCCGCCATCGCGGCGGCTTGCGACGCGGCGCTCTACGACACGGACGCGCTGGGGGCGGAGGCGGCGCTGGCCGGCAACACCGCCATTCCGCTGGTCAAGCACCTGACCGCCCGCGTCAAGGAAACGGACCCCGAGGCCGCGCGCTTCGTCCATTGGGGCGCCACCAGCCAGGACGCCATGGACAGCGGCCTGATGCTGCAACTGCGCGGCTTCATCGACGGGCTGGACGCGGACGTGAAGACGCTGTCCGCCGCGCTGGCCGACCTCGCCGACCGGCACCGCTCCACGCCGATGGTGGCGCGGACGTGGTTGCAGCACGCGCTGCCGACCACCTTCGGTCTGAAGGCCGCCGTCTGGCTCGACGCGCTGGGCCGCGACCGGGAACGGCTGGCGGCGGCGCGCGGGCGGCTGGCGCTCCAGTTCGGCGGAGCCGCCGGAACGCTGGCGGCGCTGGGCGGGGCCGGGCCGGCGGTGGCCGGGGCGCTCGCCCGCGAACTGGGCCTCCCCCTCCCCGCCCTGCCCTGGCACACCAGCCGCGACCGGATCACCGAACTGGCGTCGGCGCTGGGCATCCTTGCCGGCACGCTGGGGACCATCGGGCGCGACGTGTCGCTGATGATGCAGATGGAGGTCGCCGAGGCCTTCGAGCCGTCCGGTCCCGGCCGGGGCGGGTCCTCCACCATGCCGCACAAGCGCAACCCGGTGTCCTGCGCCGTTTTGCTCTCGGCCGCGATCCGCGCCCCGGCGCTGGTCGGCGGGCTGCTCGCCGCGCAGGTGCAGGAGCATGAGCGGGGCCTCGGCGGCTGGCACGCCGAATGGCAGGCCCTGCCCGACCTTGCCCGCATCGTCGCCGGGGCCGCGCGCCACGCGTCGGGCCTGATCGCCGGGCTGACGGTGGACGCCGGGCGCATGCGCGCCAACCTGGACCTGACGCGCGGCCTGATCCTGGCCGAGGCGGTGACGATGGCGCTGGGCGAGCGCATGGGCCGGCTCGCCGCCCATTCCCGCGTCGCCGAGGCCAGCCGCCGCGCTGCGGCCGACCATCGCCCCTTGCGCGACGTTCTGGAGGAGGATTCGGAGATCGTCGCGGCGCTGGGCGCCGACGGCCTCGACCGGCTCTTCGACCCGCTGAACTACACCGGATCGGCCGGGCATTTCATCGACCGCGTCCTGGCCGCCCACGCCACCGACCAATGAACGAGAGCGGTCCGCACCAAGGCCGCCCGGAGGAAACCTTGCCCGCACAGGAGACGCCTGACATGGACACCCCACTCCCGCCGGACGCCGATTTCACCCCCCGCGACTGGGCGCAGCACCCGCCCTACCTGTCGCCGGGCTACAAATCGACGGTGCTGCGCTCGCCGCGCAAGCCGCTGATCCCGATGAAGCAGAGCCTGTCGGTCCGCACCGGCCCGGTGTTCGGGCAGGACAGCCTCGACCCGCTCGACGCCGACCTGACGAAGAACGGCCGCGTCAACGGCGAGCCGATCGGCGAGCGCATCATCGTCACCGGCCGCGTGCTGGGCGAGGATGGCCGCCCGGTCCCCAACACGCTGCTGGAGATCTGGCAGGCCAACGCCACCGGCCGTTACGTCCACCGCTGGGACCAGCACGACGCGCCGCTCGACCCGAACTTCTTCGGGGCCGGGCGTTGCATGACCGACGAGCAGGGGCGCTACCGCTTCACCTCGATCAAGCCCGGCGCCTATCCCTGGGGCAACCACCACAACGCGTGGCGCCCGGCGCACATCCATTTCTCGCTGTTCGGGCCGTCCTTCCTGACCCGTCTGGTCACCCAGATGTATTTCCCCGGCGATCCGCTGCTGCCGCTCGACCCGATCTTCAACGGGGTTCCCGAGCAGTCGCGCGACCTGCTGGTGTCCCGTTTCTCGATCGACGTGACCGAGCCGGTCTGGGCGCTGGGCTACGAGTTCGACATCGTCCTGCGCGGACGCCATTCCACGCCGATGGAGGCCTGAGCCATGCTGAAGCAGACCCCGTCCCAGACGGTCGGCCCCTATTTCGCCTACGCCTGGACCCCGGAAACCTACGGCCGCCGGCCGCTGGCGACCAACGACCTGACCCGCGTCGGCACGCCGGGCGAGCGCATCCGCCTGGAGGGCGTGGTGTACGACGGCGCCGGGGCCATCGTCCGCGACTGCGTGGTGGAGATCTGGCAGGCCGACGCCGAGGGGCGCCACCAGCCCGGAACGGCGGGGTTTGGCCGCTGCGCCACCAACGACGCGGGCGAGTATCATTTCGACACGGTGAAGCCAGGCGCGCTGGGCGACGGACAGGCCCCGCACATCGCGGTGACGGTCTTCGCGCGCGGCATGCTGAGCCACGCCTTCACCCGCGTGCATTTCTCCGACGAGGAGAGCGCCAACGCCCAGGATCCGGTCCTGGCGGCGGTGCCGGAGGACCGGCGCTCGACGCTGATCGCCACCCGCAGCGAACGGGGCGGCGCGGTCTACCGCTTCGACATCCGCATCCAGGGCGACGACGAAACGGTGTTCTTCGACTGCTGAGGGTGCCGTGCCCTCTCCATAACCCTCTCACCCCCGGGGAGAGGATGGCCCGCAGGGCCGGTGAGGGGGCGTTACGGCCGGCAGGCCGGAAAAAGAAAATCGGCTCGGCATTCATCACCGTCAAACGGCCGCCGTGCGCGCCCCCTCCCCCAACCCTCTCCCCGGGGGGCTCCGGCATTCACACATCTCGCACAGGCAATGAAGAACGCACCCTGGTGTTGAGGAAGCCCCTCTCCCCTCGTGGGAGAGGGGTTGGGGTGAGGGGGTGCAAGCTTCCGCCTTTGGCGGAATACCCCTCATCCCAACCCTTCTCCCGCAAGGGGAGAAGGGCTATCCGCTTCCAAAGGTTGCGACGCCTTTGCGGATGCGAGATGTGTGAATTCCGGAGCCTCGGGGGGAGAGGACTATGAAGCGGGGAGAACCTCACGCCCGCGCGCGTTCGATCTCCACGCCGACGCTGGCGGCGTCGGGGAACACGTCGAGCTTCTCGACGCGGACCTTCGCCGCCGTCACCCGCGCGTCGGCAAGGCAGCGTTCGGCGATGCGCTCCGCCAGCGTCTCCACCAGCGTCACATGGCCGTCCGTCACCACGCCCTTGACGACGGACGCCATGTCCTCGCCGGTCACACCGGGGGCGATCACGTCGAGGTCCAGGTTCAGGCGGATGCGCTGCGGCTTGATGCGCTCGTGCGCGTAGACGCCGATCAGCGCGTCCATCACCAGATCGCGGACGAAACAGCGGGTGGACAGCACCGCCGGCGCCGAACGCGGCAGCGGGGCGGTGACGGTGGCGAAGAGCTTGTTCATGCGCGAACGCCTAACACGGCGGCGCCGCGCTTGCCAAGCCGCCGTCGCCGCAACCCAGGGTCCGCCCCGATGGGCGGCCCGTCCTCACATCAGGCGCGGCTCAGGGGGCCTCGGCCCGGATCCGCTCGCGCAGCACGTCGATGGGCTGGAGGGCGTCGCCGTCCTCGTAATGCCAGAAGGTCCAGCCGTTGCACGCCGGCAGACCCGCCATGGCGGCGCCGACCTGATGGATCGAGCCGCGATGGTCGCCGCGCGGGCCGGACCCGAGCAGCGTGCCGTCGGCGCGCACCTTGGCCGCGACGCGGCGCCGCAGGTCGAACAGGGTCGCGCCGGGGCGCAGCAGCCCGCGCTCCACCACCCAGCCGAAGGGGATGCGCGGCGCGCTGCGCTTGGGCGGCGTGTCGAGCAGGGCGCCTTCGGGCGCCTCCTCCACCGCGTCGATGCGGGCCTGGGCCGCCTTGACGTAGGTGTCGTCGCGCTCCAGCCCGATCCACTTGCGGCCCAGCCGCTTGGCCACGGCGCCGGTGGTGCCGGTGCCGAAGAACGGGTCGAGCACCGTGTCGCCCGGCTTGGACGACGACATGATGACCCGGTACAGCAGCGATTCCGGCTTCTGCGTCGGGTGGGTCTTCTTGCCGTCCTGGTCGCGCAGGCGCTCGCCGCCGGTGCAGATCGGCAGCACCCAGTCGCTGCGCATCTGAAGATCCTCGTTGAGGTTCTTCATGGCGTCGTAGTTGAAGTGATAGCGCGCGTCCTTGTCCTTGGACGCCCAGATCATCGTCTCGTGCGCGTTGGCGAAGCGGGTGCCGCGGAAGTTCGGCATCGGGTTGGTCTTGCGCCAGACGATGTCGTTCAGGATCCAGAACCCGAGGTTCTGGAGCGTCGCGCCGACCCGGAAGATGTTGTGGTAGCTGCCGATCACCCACAGCGACCCGTCCGGCTTCAGGATGCGGCGGGCGGCCGCCATCCAGTCGCGCGTGAAGCGGTCGTAGGTCTCGAAGTCGTCGAACTTGTCCCACTCGTCGTCCACCCCGGCGACCCGGGAATGGTTCGGCCGCAGCAGCTCGCCCCCCAACTGGAGATTGTAGGGAGGGTCGGCGAAGACGAGGTCGACCGACTCGGGCGGCAGTTCGTTCATGAGAGCGATGCAGTCGCCGACGAGGATACGATTGTGAGGGAGCATGTTGGCAACCGAATGAAGCGGGGACTCGGCCGGACAATGATTCCTGCCCGAGTCGCCGTCAACAGCTTTCTTCGCCAAGAATCTTGAGAGTCAGCCGGTTAGCGCCTTTTGCCGGGCAACTGGTGCAAAAGAGACTCGGTGGTGGGGGGTGACGCCGTGGACGCCGAGCGCGGCCAGATGCTCGGGCGTCGGGTAGCCGGCGTTGCGGTCCCAGCCATAGTGTGGATGGGTGGCCGACAACCGCAACATCTCGCTGTCGCGCGCCACTTTGGCGAGAATAGACGCGGCGGCGATGGATTGGCTGCGGCTGTCGCCCTTGACCACGGCCACGGCCTCGCAGCCGAGGTCGGGGACGAACTTTCCGTCGATCAACGCCGCGTCGGGCGCCGCGCCGGGCAGCGCGAGATAAGCGCGCTTCATGGCGAGCAGCGTCGCCTTGTGGATGTTCAGCTCGTCGATCTCCTGGGCCGAGGCTTCGGCGATGGCGAAGGCGAGCGCGTGGGCGCGGATGGCCGGCTCGATCTCCTCGCGCAGGCGGCGCGCCAGGGCCTTGCTGTCGTCGATCAGCGCGGCGATCTCCGGCGGCAGCCCTTCGGGGGGCAGGACCACGGCGGCGGCGACCACCGGCCCGGCGAGCGGCCCGCGCCCGACCTCGTCGATGCCGCAGACCCGGCGGCCGGGACCGAAGGCGGTCTCGAAGGACAGATCGGGGCGGTACCGGGGCAGCGGCGGGCGCGGCGCGGCGGAGGCGGCTTTGCGGGGCATGGCGGGGCTTTTGCGGATGGGAACGATCCGCTTGGATTATCCGGCCGGGGCGATGGCCGCAAGGTGGCCGCGAAGTCGGGGGACCGTGGTTTTTCCGATCATTCCCTTGAGAAGCCCCTCGCGGCTGCGGTATGGATGCGCCCCGCGTCGGCACCGGCCGCCGCAACGCGCCATAGCTTTAGAGAACCCGCCATGACCGCCGAAACCATGCCCGCCACCGCCGAATGCCCCTGCCGGTCCGGCAAGACCCTGGAGGCCTGTTGCGGCCCCTATCTGGCCGGCCTGCCGGCGCCGACGGCCGAAGCGTTGATGCGGTCGCGCTACTCGGCCTTCTCGACCGGCGACATCGACTACCTGCGCGAGACCCTGCTGCCGAGCACCCGCGACGACTTCAACCGCGAGGAGGTCGAGGCTTGGGCCAAGAACAGCACTTGGACCGGGCTTGAGATCCGTGGCACCGAGGCCGGCCAGCCGGGCGACAGCGAGGGCGTGGTCGAGTTCGTCGCCCGCTTTTCGATGAACGGCAAGCCGATGACCCACCACGAGACCAGCCGCTTCGCCCACCAGGACGGCCGCTGGTACTACGTGGACGGCACGCTGGGCGCCCGCCCGCGCAGCGGCCCGAAGACCGGCCGCAACGAGCCCTGCCCCTGCGGCAGCGGCAAGAAGTACAAGAAATGCCACGGGGCTTCGGTCTGATTCGGCCGTTTTTTCTTGTCCCGATGCGGTTCCGGACCGGTCTTGTTTCCCGGCGCGCCCAGCAAAATGGGCGCGGTCGAGACTTTATCGAGTCTTTCTCGCGCTTCGATGCGATCCCGATTGAAATGTGGTCGGGAACGGATCATCTTGCGCGTGCCGAGTTCCGGCGTTTGGATCGCGGCCTATCACGACAGATGAGACTACACTGATGTTCGACCGTCCGCAGCGCAACAACAACTCCTTCCGCGCTCCCGAGATCACCCAGCGCGACATCCGCGCCACCGTCAAGTGGTTCAACGCCACCAAGGGCTTCGGCTTCGTCACGCCCGAAGACGGTTCGCCGGATGCCTTCCTCCACTCCACGGTTCTGCAGTTCTGCGGACACGACAGCCTCGACGAAGGCGCGACCATCGTGTGTGATCTGTCGCGCGGCCCGAAGGGCCCGCAGGTCGCCACCATCCACTCCGTCGACCTGTCGACGGCGGCCCCGAGCCGTCCGTCGGCCCGTCCGTCGCGCGACCGTGACAGCGGTTGGGGCAACGACGGCGGCTACGGCGGCGGCAACAGCTACGGCGGCGGTCGTGGCGGCTACGAGGCCGATTCGGGCGACGGCGAGACCGTCGACGGCACGGTCAAGTGGTTCAACGTGACCAAGGGCTTCGGCTTCATCGCCCCGGCCAGCGGCGGCAAGGACATCTTCGTCCACATCCGCGCACTGGAGCGTTCGGGCATCCAGGGTCTGTCCGACGGCGAGCAGGTGCGTGTCACCATCCGCCAGGGCGCCAAGGGTCCGGAAGCGCAGCGCGTCGAACTGCCGTAACATCTCGTCTCGTGATGTGAAAAGCCCCCCGCTCCTTCCGGAGCGGGGGGCTTTTTGTTTTGGGCAGTCGTTGTTGGACGGCGCTTGGGATGCAGGGGCGATCAGGCCTGCTTGGCGTCGATGATGCCCCGGCGGATCGCGCGGGTCTTGGTGAACTGGTCCTGCAACTGCTGCCCCTCGCCCCAGCGGATCGCGCGCTGCAAGGCGGTCAGATCCTCGGTGAAGCGCTGGAGGATCTCCAGAACGGCTTCCCGGTTGTTGAGGAACACGTCGCGCCACATCACCGGGTCGCTGGCGGCGATGCGGGTGAAGTCGCGGAAACCGCCGGCCGAAAATTTGATGACCTCGGACTTGGTGTCGTCCTCCAGATCCGAGGCGGTGCCGACGATGGTGTAGGCGATCAGGTGCGGCAGATGCGAGGTGATGGCCAGCACCCGGTCGTGGTGGGCGGCGTCCATGATCTCGACGTTCGATCCGACACGGCGCCACAGTTCCGTGACCTTCTCCACCGCCGCCGCGTCGGCGCCCGACGGCGGGGTCAGGATGCACCAGCGGCCCTGGAACAGGCTGGCGAAGCCGGCCGCCGGGCCGGAATGCTCGGTGCCCGCCACCGGGTGGCCGGGAACCAGATGCACGCCGTCGGGCAGGTTGGGACCGACGTCGCGCAGCACCGCCTCCTTCACCGAGCCGACGTCGGTGACGATGGTGCCGGGGGCCAGCAGCGGGCCGATGCGCTCGCCCACCTCGGCGAAGCTGCCGACGGGGGTCGCCAGCACGACCAGATCGGCGCCGTCGAGCGCCACCTCGACCTCGGTCGTCGCCATCTCGACGATGCCCAGTTCCATGGCGACGACGCAGGCGTCCTTGCTGCGGTCGGCGCAGACGACCTCCCGCGCGATTCCATACTCCGCGATGGCCCGCGCCAGGGAGGAACCGATCAGGCCGATGCCGATGATGGCAACGCGGTCGAACAGGGGGGCGGTGTCGCTCATGATCTCCACCGGAGGCGGGTTGCGGACGGGAAAAACGCCCCGTTTTAAACCACCTCGGCGCGGATGGACCAAGCGAAACTTTGCGGGGTGGGGCGTCCGGTCCGAAGACCGGCTGTCCTCACGACAGGGCGTCTTCGGACTTCGCCTCTGCGGTTTCCTTTGGTTTCAAGTGCCGAAGCGCTATTCGGCTTTCCTCCCGGCCGAACTGGACGAGGGCCACCCCGTCGGCCTCGATCCTGGCGATGATGCCGGTGCCCATGATGGGGTGGATGACGGTGTCGCCCACCGTGGCGCCGTGCGGGCCCGGACTTTCCGCTTCGAGATTGGCGTTGCAAAACCGGCAGACCAGAGCCGCCCGTTTGATGGTTTCTGCGCAGCGCGGGCAAGGCCTCGTGTCGGTCAGGCTGCGGGATGGCAAACCCGGCGCCGGCTTCATGTCGTAAGGGGATGAGGTGGAAGTGCGCGGTGAAGCACCGGCCTGATCGGGGATGATTTGATTGATGCGGCGAAGCATCGGAACAACGAGCAGCATCGGCGGAAACAGCCCCAGCAGAAACCATAGCCACGCTCTGCGCCCGCGCTTGCGGGCGATCAGCGCGCACAGCGCACCGCTCATGACGATTGACAGGAGTTCCATTCCCAGCCTTCCAGCTTGCGCTCGTCAGCGGGATCGTGCACGTTAAAGGCGAACTTGTCGAATGGAAATCCAGATGCAGTGACGCGCGGTTCCATGCCCGCCCTCCCAATGGATCGTGCCATCGGCTCACTCGACCCGATCGCGAAGGATTTCATGGGCGGCGGATCGCCCCCTGCGGTCCAGTATCGATAACGCTTCTTTGATGCCGTCTTTGGTCAAATCTTGAAAATGATCTTTTTCTTGGAGACCGTTAAGTGAAAGAAGATAAAAACCTCTATACGGTCTTCTTCAAGAAAAACAAGGCCGATTCTGACGAAAAAATCATCATATTCGTCAATGGATTTATTGTGAACAATGGGAATTTTCCTGAGGAGGCGAAGGAAATTCCCTGCGTTCTGATATTGACGAGCAAAGGGATTCGGTTTTATGCGACTGGATTGAGGCGGGAGTTTTTTGTTAAAATTTCCATGAGTGATTTCGCGTCGATTGAATATTGTTCTTATTTGATTAGAGATGGCGTGAAGCTTTTTGCCAGCGGAAAGACGATCGATTTCCGGGTCAGGGAGAAAAGGCAATTGTCTCGGATGATGTATGACGCCCTAAAAAGCGCGCATGCGGCGCACAAAGCGGCGTCATCCTGCAAGGCAACGCCGGAAGCGACAAAGAAAGATGATGTCGAGACCAGCCTCGATACGTTGGGGCGCCTTCGCGACGCCGGCTATATCACGCAAGCGGAGTTCAAGGAGAAGCGGGAAGCGATCCTGATTGGACTGGGTAAGCTTGCCGAGCCGGGCACCGCCCAATCCTCCGCGACGACACCGCTTGTGCCATCCGCGTCCAATGGGTATCTGCGCCCCGATGAGGGACGGAAACCAAGGGTCTGGGTCTTTTCTCCCTGAATCCTCCATCGCGCGGTTTGGAATTGGGGGCCAGATCGTGCCCTAGCCGCCGGCCGCCTCTTCTTCCGCCTGACGCCGCCGGAAGCCGACCAACGCGGTCTCGTCCAGCATGATGGCGTCCTTGCGCTTCTGCTTTTCGCGTTCGCGCTTCAGCCGTTCCTCCTCGGCCAGCTCGAAGCGCTTCAGCTCCTGGAAGGCCTCGGCCATCTGGTCGGTCGCCACGGAGATCTGCGCCTCGACCTGCGCCAGCGATTGCCCCAGCCGCCGCCCACGCTCCAGCGCCGCCTGGGCGAAACTGGCGTAGGTGAAGGACACGGCGAAATCCTCGCGCGCGGTCGCCTGTTCATGGGCGATCTCCTCCTTCAGGCGTTCGATCTCGGCCTTTAGGCGGTCGCCCAGGTTCTGAAGCTCCGCCAGGACCCGGCGCTTCTCGTCGAGTTGCAGCTTTTGCAGGCGGATGATGGTCTTGAGACTCATTGCGGCCACTGCACCCCGAAGATTTCAGCCAACAGCGCGTAGCTGGTCGCCAGATCGGTCGACTCCCGCTTGCCCTGCTTCAAGAACGCCTCCAGCGCCGGCTGGTAATGGATGGCCTCGTCGACTTGCGGGTCGGACCCCTTGCGGTAGGCGCCCAGCCGGATCATCTCGGCCATGTTGTCGTAGGAGGACAGCAGCCGGCGGGCGTGCCCCACCAGCTCGTTCTCGTTGCGCGAGTTGCAGCCCGGCATGGTGCGCGACACGCTGCGCAGGATGTTGATGGCCGGGTAGCGCCCACGTTCGCCGATCTGGCGCTCCAGCACGATGTGGCCGTCCAGGATGCCGCGCACCGCGTCGGCGATCGGCTCGTTGTGGTCGTCGCCCTCGACCAGCACGGTGAACAGCCCGGTGATCGACCCCGATCCGGCCAGCCCCGGACCGGCGCGCTCCAGCAGTCGCGGCAACTCGGCGAAGACGGTCGGCGGGTAGCCCTTGGTCGTCGGCGGCTCGCCGGCCGACAGGCCGATCTCGCGCTGGGCCATGGCGAAGCGGGTCACGCTGTCCATCATGCACAGCACGTTGCGGCCCTCGTCGCGGAAATGCTCGGCCACCGCCAGCGTCATGTAGGCGGCCTGCCGGCGCATCAGCGGCGCCTCGTCCGACGTCGCGCAGACCACGATGCTGCGGGCCAGCCCCTCCTCGCCCAGATCCTCGGTGATGAACTCCTGCAACTCGCGGCCGCGCTCGCCGATCAGCCCGATCACCGCCATCTCGGCGCCGGAGAACCGCGCCAGCATCGACATGACCGAGGATTTGCCGACGCCCGACCCGGCGAAGATGCCCATGCGCTGCCCCTGGCAGCAGGTCAGGAAGGCGTTGATGGCGCGGATGCCCAGATCCAGCTTCTCCCCCACCCGCGCGCGGGCGTGGGCGTTGGGCGGCGCGTTGCGGATCGGGGTCGGGCGCGGCCCCTTGGGCAGCGGTCCCTTGCCGTCCACCGGCTCGCCCAGCGCGTTGACCACGCGGCCGAGCCACGCGTCGGTCGGGAAGATGCTGGGCTGGTCGCCCGCCACCAGGGCGCGGCAGCCCAGCCCCACCCCGTCCAGCCCGCCGAACGGCATCAGCAGCGCGCGGCTCTGGCGGAAGCCCACCACCTCGCAGGGAACCGGGCGGCCGTCGCGCGTCTCGACGATGCAGCGCCCGCCGACGGACAGCTCCTTCTCGATGCCGCCGACCTCGACCATCAGGCCGAGTACGGCGGTCACGCGCCCAAACCGGCTGGTGCCGGGAATGGCGTCGATGTCGCGGATCAGTTGGGGAATGTCGGCTGGCATGGTCGATGTCCAGGCAGGCGGGACGAAAAACGGCGGCAATTCGGAGGTAGAGCGGTGGGCGTTACCTTTGTTAACCACCATTCTCGCATCTTCCGATGGAAGCATTAACGTTGGATGAAGCGCATCGCACTGGCGTTAAGCTGAATCGTCTGTTAACTTGTGTAAACGGCGGATGGTGAACCGTTCATGAAGGAGCGGGTACCGCGCCGAGGTTCCGGTTGCGAAAGCGCGCCATCAAACGTCGGGATATCGCCATGAGGGTTCTGCTGGTTGAAGACGACTCCTCCGTCGCCAAAAGCATCGAATTGATGCTGAACACGGAAGGGTTCATCGTCGACTCTACCGACCTGGGTGAAGACGGGCTGGAGATCGGCAAGCTCTACGATTACGACATCATCATCCTCGATCTGATGCTGCCGGACATCGACGGTTACGAGGTGCTGCGCCGCCTGCGCGCCGCCCGCGTCACCACGCCGATCCTGATCCTCTCCGGCCTGACCGAGATGGACAACAAGATCAAGGGCCTCGGCTTCGGCGCCGACGATTACCTGACCAAGCCCTTCGACAAGCGCGAGCTGATCGCCCGCATCCAGGCGATCGTCCGCCGGTCCAAGGGCCATTCCGACAGCGTCATCCGCACCGGCCGCCTGACCGTCAACCTCGACACCCGCACGGTGGAGGTCGACACCCAGCCGCTGCACCTGACCGGCAAGGAATACGGCATCCTGGAGCTGCTGAGCCTGCGCAAGGGCACGACGCTGACCAAGGAGATGTTCCTGAACCATCTCTACGGCGGGATGGACGAGCCGGAACTGAAGATCATCGACGTCTTCGTCTGCAAGCTGCGCAAGAAGCTGGCGGCCGCCACCCAGGGCGACAACTACATCGAGACGGTGTGGGGGCGCGGCTACGTCCTGCGCGACCCGCATGAAGAGATCACCGAGGCCGCCCCCCCGCCGCCGCCCCGCGTGTCGCAGCAGGCGGCGGGCTGAAGCCGCCGTTTTCCAAGCGGTAATCGCGGACGCCCTCTGCCTTATTTGCAGGCTTCCACGATTACCGCTTGAACAAGCCGGGTATGACGCCCATGTATAGGGGGTCATGCTGCTTCGGACTGCCGGGCCTGTTACGCCCTCGACCTCGCTTCGCGAGCTTGCCAGATTGCGGCGAATCCAAAATTCAGTCTGATGCGACGTATCGGTGATGCGGCGCCACTTGCGTTATGGGAGACAGAGATGCCCGTCGGCACCGTCAAATGGTTCAACAGCACCAAGGGCTTCGGTTTCATTCAGCCGGAAAGCGGCGGCGCGGATGTGTTCGTTCACATTTCCGCCGTTGAGCGCGCCGGGCTGCGCAGCCTGCTGGAAGGCCAGAAGGTTTCCTACGAAGAGCAGCGCGATCCGAAGCGTGGCAAGACCTCGGCGGAAAACCTGAAGGCGGTCTAACCCGTCTTCAGCGCTTTCAGAGAAAAGGGCATCGGGAAACCGATGCCCTTTTTCCGTGCTTCCCGAATCGGAGTCCCCAGCCCATGGCCTTCAAGCCGAACTACAACCAGCAGCGCGCCGAACGCAACCGCGCCAAGGAACTGAAAAAGCAGGAAAAGCAGCAGCGCCGCGAGGAAGAGGCCGCCCGTCGGGCCGCCGGCCTGCCGCCGCTCGACGAGGTTGAGACCGCCGAGACCGACGACACGGACAGCGACGACGCCGGGGCGGCGCCCGAGACCATGCAAAAGGACGCGACCGGGAACGGTTGAGTCCGATCACGCCTTTCAGGAGTATGGGACATGGCACGCAACAAGAAGAAGCAGCCGGCGGACAACGGCTACGTTCTGTACGACGTCTTCTATCAGGATGGCGCCCGCACCTCGAACCGCAAGATCCCGACGACCGAGATCGAGTCCTTCGACGACGAGAACTCGATCCGCGCCTTCATCGAGGCGCAGGATCGCAAGATCGCGGAAATGTCAGGCAACCCGCGCGGACCGATCAAGTCGATCGCGCGCTCGGACGGGTAACATGCCGGGATGGTCGACGGCGGCTCACACCGCCGTCTTCATCCCCGCCGAGGAGAAGCCGCCCAGGCTGTAGAGGCCGCGCTGGCCTTCCACCGGCTTGAACCGGTCGGTGATGCCCAGCACCGTTTCGGCGCCGCCCAGATACAGCACGCCATCCTGCGGCATCTGGCGGGCGATGCTGTCCAGCACCTTGGCCTTGGTCGGACCGTCGAAATAGATCAGCACGTTGCGGCAGAACACGATGTCGAACTGCCCCAGCGGCGACAAATCGCCCAGCAGGTTCCATTCCCGGAACGACGCCATCTGGCGCAGTTGCGGGCTGATCTGCCATTTGTCGCCGTTCTGCTTGAAATGCTTCACCAGCATGGTGATCGGCAGGCCGCGCTGCACCTCGAACTGGGTGTAGACGCCCGCCTTGCAGCGCTCGACCATCTCGGACGAGATGTCGGTGCCGACGATCTCGATCCGCCAGCCCGCCAGCTTCGCCGCCTGTTCGTTCAGGATCATCGACAGCGAATAGGCTTCCTGCCCCGACGAGCAGGCGGCCGACCAGATGCGCAGGGACCGCTTGGTCGCCCGCGCCTGCATCAGCTTGGGCAGGACCAGGTCGCGGAACTGGTCGAAGGGTTTCTGGTCGCGGAAGAAGGACGACTCGTTGGTCGTCATCGCCTCCGTGATGTCGCGCAGCAACGCCTCGTCCTTGCGGGTGCGGACGGTCGTCGCCAGTTCCTCCAGCCCCTTCATGTTCCATTTGCGCGCCACCGGCATCAGCCGGGATTCGAGCAAATAGGCCTTGTCGCGGGTCAGGACCAAGCCCGAACGCTGCTTCAGCAGCGTGGAGAACATGTCGAAATCTTCGACTCTCATGCTGCCCTCGACGCGAGCTTGCGGATGTGGGGACCGATTTCCTTGAGCGGCAGGATGGCGGAGCAGATGCCCGCCTGGGCCACCGCGCCCGGCATGCCCCAGACGACGCTGGACGCCTCGTCCTGGCCGATCAGGGTGCCGCCGCCGTTGACGACCTCGGTGCAGCCCTTCAGCCCGTCCTGACCCATGCCGGTCAGGATGCAGGCCAGAATCTTGCGGCCGCCATAGGCCTTCAGGATCGACCGCATCATCGGGTCGACCGCCGGGCGGCAGAAATTCTCGGGTGGATCCTTGGTCAGCGCGATCACGTTCACCCCGGCGCGCTGGGTCACCAGCATGTGGAAGTCGCCGGGCGCGATGTAGCAGCGGTTCGGCACGACCGGTTCGCCATCCTTCGCCTCCTGGGCGTTGATGCCGCATTGGCGGGTGATGTGCTCGGCCAGGATCGTGGTGAAGGTCGCCGGCATGTGCTGGGTGATCAGGATCGGCTGGGTGACGCCGGTCTTCAGGTGCGACAGCACCTCGAACAGCGCCTGCGGACCGCCGGTCGAGCTGCCGATGGCGATCACGTCCGGCTTCACCGGAAGGCCCATCGGCGCCGGTCGGGTGGAGATCGGACCGACCTCGCGCTTCAGCGACATCGGCGTGACGGCCGGCGACAACGGGCGGATTTCGCCCCGGCTGCGCGACCCGGCGCGGCGCGCGGCGGCGCCCAGCGCCTTGACCTTGGAGACCAGCTCGCGCTTGAAATCCTCGGCCCCGCCGATCTCGCGGGTCGAGGTCGGCTTGGGGATGTAGTCGGCGGCGCCCGCCGACAGGCAGCGCATGGAGACGTCGGCCCCGCGCAGCGTCAGCGTCGAGGCCATGATGATCTTGACCTGCGGCGCCACCGCCAGAAGCTTGGGGATGGCGGTCAGCCCGTCCATCACCGGCATTTCGATGTCGAGGACGATGACGTCGATCGAGTTGCGCTGGAGCGAGTTGACGGCCATCTGCCCGTCGCCGACCGAGGTCACGACGCGGATGTCCTTGTCGCCTTCCAGCGCGCGGGTCAGCAGGCCGCGGATGACGGCCGAATCATCGACCACCATGACCCGGATGGGGTCCGGGTTGGCTGGCGCCGGGGGCGGCGGGGGTGCCGCCGGCCGCGTCGTGGAAAAAGGACTTCTGCCAAAACTGTCCGACATAACGACGTATCGCCTTTCAACTCAGCGGCGGGACGGGGATCGTGACGCGAAGCGTCACAGCAACCCGACCTGGGCGAATTTGGTCTGGATGATGTCGGTGTCGAAGGGCTTCATGATGTATTCGTTGGCCCCGGCCGACAGCGCCTCCTGGATGTGGGCGAGGTCGTTCTCGGTCGTGCAGAACACGACCTTGGGGACATCGCCGCCGCTCATCTTGCGCAGCCGGCGCAGAAACTCGATCCCGTTCATGACCGGCATGTTCCAGTCCAGCAGGATCGCGTCGGGCATCCGCGCGGCGCAGGCGTCCATCGCCTGTCTGCCGTCCTCCGCCTCGGAGCAGGCGAAGTTCAACTCTTCCAGGATCTTGCGGGCGACCTTGCGCACCACGCGGCTGTCATCGACCACCAGACAGGACTTCATCTCGGTAGGGCCTCGGGCGTTGCTGAAAATCCGGTGGGGAATCCCGGGGACGGCGCGGAACGCCGCCCCTTGCGAGGATCCGGAGGGGCGGCTTTTACGCCGCTTCGACGGTCGTGAAGTTCAGCAGGCGCGGAACGTCGAGCACCACCATCAATTGGCCGTTCAGCCGGTAGATGCCGGTCGACACCTCGCGCCAACGCGGGTCCAGCGTGGCCGGATTGCGCTCGAAATCCTCGGTGGTCAGGCTCAGAACCTCGCCGACCGAATCGACCATCAGGCTGTACAGTTCGCCGCGCAGATCGACGACGATGGACATGCCGGGCTTGTCCTTCGGACGCCCGGTCAGCCCCAGCCGCAGCCGGACGTCGATGGCGGTCACGATGCGCCCGCGCAGGTTCAACGACCCGGCCACCTCGGGCGGGGCCAGCGGGATCCGGGTGATCCGCTGATGGCCCAGCACGTCCTGCACCTGAAGGACCGGGATGCCGAACATCTGGTCGGCGATCGTCATGGTCACGAAATCCTGGTTGCCGTTGGCGACAAGATCGTCGCCCTTCGACTTCCGGACGGTGGACGGCAGCTTGGCGTTGCTCATGCGGCACCTTTCTGTTCGGTCAGCGTCTGCTGGAGAGCGTAGAGCAGAGCATCACGGTCGAACTTGGCGACATAGTCGTTGAAACCGGCGATCCGGCCGCGATCCAGGTCGCGCGGGCTGGCGTGGCTCGACAATGCCACCATCGGCACGCGATGCCAACGGCTGCCGTGGCGCACCGCCTCGGCGAAGTCGAAGCCGCTCATCCCCGGCATCTCGATGTCGGACACGATGACGTCGAAGTCCTCGCCCGCCTCGCAGAGCGCGAGCGCGTCGCCGGCGTTCTCGACCGCCGTCACGTCGTAGCCGGCGACCGACAGCAGCGGCGTCAGCAGGTTGCGGAAGAACGGGCTGTCGTCGACCAGCAGCACGCGTTGGAGCTTCTCCTCCTCGAACCCTTCGTTGGCGGCCGAGCCGAACCAGTCCTTGTAGGCCTGGGTCAGGAAGAAGCCGGCGTCGATCACCTCCGTCGCCTTGCCGGCGATGATGGCGGAGCCCATCAGGCCGGGACGCTCGGCGGCGAGCTGGACGTTGAGCTTCTCCTCGACGATGTCGACGATCTCCTCGACGATCAGGCCCATCGAACGGTCGCCGTCGGCGAAGACCAGCACCGGCTGGCGCCCCTCGCTGGCCAGCGTGAAGTTGGGGTCGATCGGAACCAGCGGCATCAGCTTGCCGCGGTACTGGACCATCGGCAGGCCGTTCGACAGCTCGACCGTGGCGAGGTCGACGTCCTCCAGGCGGGCGACCAGCGAGAGCGGCACCGCCTTGGGCGCGCTGTCCCCGGCGCGGAACAGCAGCAGCGCCATCTTATCCTCCTTGCGCTGGGTCTGGACGGCGGCGGCCTCCCTCCCGGCGGTCTCGGCCATCGCCATCTCGCCGGTGGCCGACGCGATGCCGTTGGGGTCGAGGATCATGATGACCGAGCCGTCGCCCAGGATCGTGTTGCCCGAGAACATCTCGATGTGGCGCAGGATGGGCGCGACCGGCTTGACGACGATTTCCTCGGTGTCGAACACGCGGTCGACCATGATGCCGAAGGTGTAGGTGCCGACCTGGGTGACGACGATGAAGGTCTCGTCCTCGGTCTTCTTCGCGGCTTCGGCGGCGTCGTCGAGCTTGAGGAGCTGCTGGAGCGAGACCAGCGGCAGCAGGCGGTTGCGCAGGCGCAGCACCGGCGTGCCCTTCAGGCGTTCGATGGTGTGCTCGCTGTCGGCGGCGGCGCGCACCAGCTCGACCACGCTGATCTGCGGGATGGCGAAGCGCTCGCCGGCGCATTCGACGATCAGGGCCGAGACGATGGCCAGCGTCAGCGGGATCTTGATGACGAAGGTCGAGCCCTTGCCCTGGACCGACTTGATCTCGATCGTGCCGCCGATCTTCTCGATGTTGGTCTTGACCACGTCCATGCCGACGCCGCGGCCCGACACGTTGGTGACCTTCGCCGCGGTCGAGAAGCCGGGCTTCATGATGAACTGGATGATCTGCTGGTCGGTCATCGACGCCAGCTCGATCTCCGAGGCCATGTTGTTCTGGATGGCCTTCTGCTTGATGCGGTCGATCGCCAGGCCCTTACCATCATCCTGGATCTCGATGATGATGTGGCCGCCCTCGTGATACGCGTTCAGCGTGACGCGGCCGGTCTCGGTCTTGCCGGCCTTGACGCGCTCGGCCGGGATCTCCAACCCGTGGTCGGCGCTGTTGCGCACCATGTGGGTCAGCGGATCCTTGATCAGCTCCAGCACCTGACGGTCCAGCTCGGTGTCGGCGCCGAGCATCTGGAGGTCGATCTTCTTGTTCAGTTCGTGCGCCAGATCGCGCACCAAGCGCGGCAGCTTGGCCCAGGCGTTGCCGATGGGCTGCATGCGCGTCTTCATGACGCCTTCCTGCAGCTCCGACGTGACGTGGTTCAGGCGCTGCAGCGGGGCGGCGAACTCGCTCTCCTTCTGCGACCGCAGGATCTGGAGCAGCTGGTTGCGGGTCAGCACCAGCTCCGAGACCATGGTCATCAGGTTTTCGAGCAGGTCGACGTTGACGCGGATGGTCTGCGCGGCGACCGCCGATTCCTTGGTCGCGGTCTCGGTGTTGCCGTCGTTGCCGCCACCGCCGCCCGTGACCGGGGTCGCGGCGACCGGAACCTTGGCGGCGGGCGCCGGTTCCGGCTCCGGAACGACCAGATCCTGGGACGGGGCGGGCTCGGGCGCCGGTTCGGGCGCGCGGGGGGCGAGCGCGGTGCTGGCGGCCGGGGCCGGGGGCGGAACGGGGGTCTCGGGGCCGGGGATGGAGTTCCACAGCGCTTCGAGTTCGTCCAGCGTGTTCGGACGCTCCTCGGCGGCGGCGACGGCCGGGGCGGTCGCCGCCGGCGCCGCGGCGGCGGGCGGCGCGCCCAGCTTGCCCTCGGCGCACAGGTTCAGCCGCTCGATCAGGGGCAGGTCGTCGCCCGGCGGTTCGGCCTCGGTGGCCTCCAGCACGGCGAGCAGGCTCTTGATGGTGTCGAGCGCCTGGAGGATCAACGACACCGCTTCGGGGTTGATCGTCAGTTCGCCGTCGCGGAACTTGCCGAGCACGTTTTCCGACGCGTGCGCCACCTTCTCCAGGCGCGGCAGCCCCAGGAAGCCGCAGGTGCCCTTGATGGTGTGAACGAGGCGGAAGATGTTCGACAGCAGTTCCGGGTTGTTGGGGTTCTGCTCCAATCGGACCAACTCGACGTCGAGCACCGATAGGTTTTCGTTGGTTTCCGTCAGAAATTCGGAGAGCAGATCATCCATGTCGCATTCCCCAGGCCCAATGTTAGGTCCGTTCCGGCCCGCCGGCCCGAACAGGCGGCACAAGTGGGCCACCGGTTGCGTTCCAGTCCAGGTATGCCCGGAGCCTGTCAAACACTGATTAAGAGAACCTTACCCGTTCGGACAGGGAAACCGCGCAGCGCTCCGCCGAACGTCGTCGGGGCGGATTGTCACAGGAGGATAAAAGGATGGACGCGGAACTCGCCAAGGCCGTGCGCGACGCGGTGGCCGTGCTGAACGAAACGCTGGCCGAGGCGGCCAAGCACAATCTTGCGGTGACGCTGCGCACAACCGCGCACCAGACGACCGGCGGCGTCGAGCAGGTCGTCGTGGAAACGCAGATCCACAAAAGGCTTTGAGGCGGGAGCCCCGCGCTTACCAATCCGCCGTGAACACCAGCTTGTCCGGCCCGGACGGCGTGACGGTCAGGCGGAAGCCGTCGTCCTCGGCGAAGCGGCCGGTCAGATGGGCGTGGACGGTGCGGGGAGTCAGTTCCTCCGTCGTCGCGTCTCCGGCCAGGGCCTTGGCCGAATCCGGGCGCAGCGCGCCGGGGCGGCCGGCGGCGGTGACGGTCAGGCGGCCGCTCTCCTCGCTCCCCTCCCCCGTCACGGTGACGGTGCCGCCATGGGTCAGCGCCTCGTCGGCCAGCAGGACGAGGTTGAGCATGGTCTTCACCACGCCGCGCCGGTAGGCGATCATGTCGCTGGGCACGCGGTCGGGCCAGTCCAGCGTGGTGCGTCCGCCGTCGAGCCAGCCGGTGGCGGCGGCGCGCGCGTCGCCGAACCCCTTCTGGTCGCGCCCGGCCAAGCCGTAGGCCAGCCGGAACACCCGCAGCCGGCGGTCCGCCTGCGCCGAGGAGTGGTCGATCAGCTTGACCGCCTCGCCGAAGAAGCCGCCGGCCGGCGCGCCGTCCTCCTCCTCGTCCTGCATTTCCTCGATCAGCTCGAGCCCGTTGCGGATGGCGCCCACCGGGCTGACGAGGTCGTGGCAGACCTTGGAGGCGAGCAGTTCGAGCACCCGAATGTCGATGGTCAAGGCGGGGTCTCCAGACGGATAGGGGAGCGGTTGCGGCTTATGGCCCGAAATTCACGGGCGATAGTGTAGCATCGGCGCGGACGATTCGCGTTTCGGAAAGGACGCTTCATGGACGATTCCCTGGTTCCCGGCGCGTGGGTGCGTCACCCGAGCCAACCCGACTGGGGTCTGGGGCAGGTCCAATCGGCGATCCGCAACCGGATCACGGTGAATTTCGAGCATGCCGGAAAGGTGCTGATCGACTCCGACGTGATTGCGCTGGACGTGGTCGATCCGGACATGGCGTGAAACGCTCACCGCCTCCCGAACGGGACAGCCCCGAATCGCCCACGCGGTCACCGTCGTATAACAGGGACGCCCGGCGTGGCGATGCTATCCTGGCGCGGCGGGTCGGAACGAAGCGAGAGCGGGCGGTGAAAGTGCTGTTGGTTTGTCTGTTCACGCTGCTCCTGCTGCTCGCCGGGCCGGTCTTCGTGATCGCGTCCGGCACCGCGTCGCTGGGCGTCGACTGGAGCAAGGCCGACCGGACGTCCGTGGGGCTCGCCCCCGACCCGGCCACGACGCCGGAGGCGGTGGTGCAGGTCTACGCCGCGCGGGTCCTGTCCTGGCGCGGCGCCTTCGGCGTGCATCCCTGGTTCGCCGTGAAGCCGGCGGGCGCGCGGGCCTACACCGTCTACGAGGTGATCGGCTGGCGGGTCTACCGGGGCATGCCGGCCGTCGCGGTCAGCCACCGCGACCCGGACGGGCGCTGGTTCGGCGCCCAGCCCATGGTGCTGGCGGAACTGCGCGGCGCGGCGGCGGCGGCGGCCATCCCCAAGATCGCGGAGGCCGCCGGGACCTACCCCTACGCCGGGGAGTACCGGATCTGGCCCGGCCCCAACAGCAACACCTTCGCCGCCTGGGTGGCGCGCGCGGTTCCGGAACTGCGGCTCGACCTGCCCTCCACGGCGCTCGGCAAGGATTATCTGGGCACCGGCTTGTTCGCGCGGGCGCCCAGCGGCACCGGCTGGCAGGTCAGCCTGTTCGGCGTCGCCGGCGTGTTGCTGGCGGCGGAGGAAGGGCTGGAGGTCAACCTGCTTGGTCTGACGGTCGGCGTCGATCCGCTGGACCTTGCGGTCAAGCTGCCGGGTGTCGGCCGCCTTGCCTTTCGTCCGGATTCTCCGACCCCCGTCGTCGTCGAGGGCGAGGCCAAGCCGCAGGAATGATCGCCTGTCCTGTCTCGGGGCGGCTGAACGGTGGCGAAAAGCTTACACCCCGATCAATGAAATTCTTCCCAAACAAGCATCGAAAACCGACGACAATTAAGGCGAATTGTTGCTGGGTTGGAAATGGATCTCCGAGGCGATAACCAGCCAGGAACCGCCCCATCTTGGAGCGCACAACATCGTTGATTTGGATGAAGTGCGTTTCTAGCCTTCCGCCATCGTCATCATCGTGCGCTCGCGCGCCGACATTGGGAGATGCGGATGTCGTTGACTGAGGCCATAGCCCCGGCCACGGAGTGGTATTCGTCCTATCTGCAAGGCACGTTCGAGCAGGCGGATTTGCTCAAGACCGCGAATCAGGAATTCCAGGGTGGAGTCTGCATGGCCACCTGCGCCTACTGGATCGCCCACCACCGCCAATACCGCTCTTTCTGGGGAAAGAAGAAGTCGTCCGATGCGCGCCTCGAATTTCTCCGCAGCAAGAACAAATTCGAAGCGATCTGCCGCGCTCAGAGCAGCTACGGAGACATTGCCCGCGACAAGTCGCAAAGCAGCAGCGCGGAAATCTACAGAAAAGCGCTCGGATCGTTTCTCGGAAACTACGGGCTCGGGTTGAGCAAAAGCATGCAAACGCTTTATCTTGGATTCACGGCGGGATACCGCGACAAATACAAGGGGCGGTCCAGCTACGTCGAGGCCGCGCGTGTCAAGTTCGAGGATCTCGCTACCTTTCTCAACCAGCCGCACAGCTTCCACATCATCAACTTCGATGGCGGCCATCAGCACACGACCTGCTGTTACAAATCCAACGGCAAGCGCGGGACGTCGTCGCATCTCTATTTCTTCGATCCCAATCGGGGAGAGTTCAAAATCCCTGCCGACGACATCGATGTGTTTCTCGCACACCTGAACTTCACGTTCATGGAAATGGGCGGCGGGCATTCCTCCGTGGTTGCCCTTCGGGTCGAGGCGTCCAGCAGCACGAAGAAGGTGTAGGCCACCGTCATTCGTCCGGCAGGGCGAACATCACCAGATAGCCGCGCTGCAACGCGCTGAAATTGTCGTCGGACACCAGATAGACCAGCGTCTCCCCCGCCGGATCGCTGCGGGTGGCGATGCCCTCGAAGTTGTCGTTCAGCAGCGGCGCCTCCAGCCGGGCCAACTCCCGCCCGTCGGCAACCGCACCCGCCCGCAGTTCCTTTGCCGCGACCCGCACGATTCGCGACGACCAGCCGCCCAGCAGCGACACCCGCCGTTCCAGCACCAGCGCACCGCCGTCCGGCAGCGGCGCCACGCTGGTCGGGCGGAAGCGCGGCGCCGTGCGGTAGGTCAGCGGCAGCCAATCCCCGCGCCGCTCCGGCAGGGCCGCGCTGCGCGTCACCCAGGCGCGGCGCTCCTGGGCGGCGCCGTCCTCGCCCTCCTCGATGGTCAGGAAACGCCCGTCCGCCAAGCGGGTCAGCGATTCCAGGCCGCTGTTGGGGGGCGTGTCCTCGGTCACGCCCGGCGGCACCGGGATCGGAGTGGGGACGCCTTCCGGGCCGTTTTCGCCGGATGGGTAGCGCAGGATGCGGTGGTCGCGCTCCAACGCCACCAGCCATCCCCCATCGGGAAGACGCGCCAGATCTTCCGCGTCGGTGCGCTTCTTCCGTTTGGAGAATCCTTCCTCCACGGCCAGGGGGCGGGTGCGCAGATCCGTGGCGCCGCTCAGCCGTCCGGCCGCGTCATAGTCCAGCCCGCCGGTCGCGACGAGGCCGGTGTCGCCAATGGCCACGAAGCGTGCCCCGTCCGGCGCCACCCACAGGCCGGACAGCCCGCCGATGCCGCCGCCGCTCAATTCCAGCGCCCCGCGAAAGCGCAGGCCCCCGACCGAAACGACCTCCGGCCGTCCGTGATCCAGTGGAACGGCGGAGGCGTGCGGCGGCGCCGGCTCGGCGCCGGACAGCACGGCGCAGCCGCCGGACAGCGTCAGCAGCAGCAGGATCGACAGGGTCTTGGCGCGCGTTTTCATGCCCGCACTCATGCCACGTCCGCCGCCGCCGGGAAACCGGCCGTTGGGCGTGGCCCCTTCGTGGCGGAGCGAAAACGGACGGCTGGCTAGGACTTGGCCGCCGGTGGAGGAAGCCTTGACCTTTCGGCTAGGCGCGCTGGATTACCCCCTCAGAACCGGTTCGGGGGGGCCGGCAAGTGCTTAAATTGGTGCATATCCCTGCATTCTGTTGCGCCGCCCGAGCCCCGAGATTGTCCCGATGCCGATGCCCTTGCGGTCCAGTGCCGTCTTCCTCCCGCCGGATCATCCGGGCAGCGCGCCGGCGCCGGAGGCGGAGTCGTTCGAAGACCGGCTGAACACCCGCATCCTCGAACTCGAATCCGAGTTGCGGGAGTTGCAGCACCGCGCCAAGAACAGCCTGCAGATGGTTATCAGCCTGCTGAAGCTTCAGGCCGGGCGCATCCGTGATCCCGACGCCCGTGCCGCCTACGAACAGACCATGCTGCGGATCGAGACCCTGGCGATCCTCTACCGCCAGCTTCACGAGACCGGGTCGGGCACCCATGTCGATCTCGGCCGCTACGTCGAGACGCTGTGCGACGCGGTGAAGGGGAACGCGCAGGGGGGCACCGCGCGCATTCCCGTCTCCATCACCTCCGATCCGATCCAGATCGGGCTGTACGAGGCGATGCCGTTGGGCCTGATCATCGCGGAACTGCTGACCAACAGCCTGCACCACGCCTACCCCGACGACGGCTGGATCCGCGTGTCGGTGCGTCAGGAGCCGAACGGTCGCGCCCGCCTGACCGTGGAGGACAACGGCCGCGCCCTGCCCGCCGGTTTCGACACCACGGCGGAGGACGGGCTGATGCTGGCCGAGGCGCTGGCCGGGCAGTTGGGCGACACGCTGTCGACCGACTCCGACGCGGCCGGCACCACCGCCGGAGTCAGCTTCCCGATCTGACGCGTCCGGCGCCGTCAGCCGGGTTCATGTTCATGATGGTGGGCGCCGTCATGGTGCTCGTGCGGGTGGGCGGGCTCCGCCGCCGTTTCGATGGTGCCGGCGAACCAGGCGCGGATCGCCCGGATCGGATCGGTTTCGGTGGTCGTCACCGGCACGATGCCGCGCCGTTTCATGTGGGCGACGAAGCCGGCTCCCGACGCGCCGGCGATCACAAGACCCACCGCGTCGATGGGATGTGGACGGCCGTCGCCGCACAGATGCAGCACCTCGTCCTCCGCCAGCTCGATGCGGGCGACCTCGGACGGCGGGCGGCCCGGTTCGGCCTCGAAGACGAGGAAACGGCGGGTGCGGCCGCCATGGGTGGCGATGGTATGGAAATCCTGGGTGCCGACGGCGATCTTCATAGGCGGGCAAGTCCCTGTTCCAGCGACGACGCCGCCCTCCTGCCACGCTCGCGCTTCCCGCGCATTGAGCGGGATCAAAACGCGCACATCGCTTGACACAGAAGGCCTATTCGTAAATATTAACCGACCTGCTCCGTCGGAGAGGTCGGGGTCCGCCAGGATGGGGGTCCCGTTCCGTCATATCGCTTTCCGTGAGGATGTGACATGAGCACCGCACTTGCGCTCCGTTCGACCGATTCCGGCGAATTGCTGTCCCGCTACATCAACGAGACCCACCGCTACCCGGTCCTGGCCGCGAACGACGAGTTCATGCTGGCCAAGGCGTGGACCGAGCACGGCGACGTCAAGGCCGCGCACGCGCTGGTCACCAGCCATCTGCGGCTGGTCGTGAAGATCGCCAGCGGCTATCGCGGCTACGGCCTTCCGCTGACCGATCTGGTCGCCGAGGGCAACCTCGGCCTGATGACCGCCGTCAAGAAGTTTGAACCCGACCGTGGCTTCCGCCTGTCCACCTACGCGATGTGGTGGATCAAGGCCTCGATCCAGGATTACATCCTGCGGTCCTGGAGCCTCGTGAAGATCGGGACCACCGCCGCGCAGAAGAAGCTGTTCTTCAGCCTGGGCCGCTTGAAGCGGAAGCTGGGCGAACTGGGCAGCGGCGACCTGCTGCCGGAGAACGTCACCCGCATCGCCAACGACCTGGAGGTCGGCGAGAGCGACGTGGTGACGATGAACCGCCGCCTGTCGGGTCCCGTCGCCTCGCTGAACGCGCCCATCGCGTCGGAAGGCGATTCGGAATGGCAGGACCTGCTGGCCGACGAGCGTCCGACCGTCGAGGACACGCTGGTCGAGCGCGGCGAGGCCGGGCGGCGCAGCGCCCTGCTGCGCGCGGCGATGGACGTGCTGAACGAGCGGGAACGCGACATCCTGACCTCGCGCCGCCTGTCCGAGAAGCCGCTGACGCTGGAGGATCTGGCCGTCCGCTACGGCGTCAGCCGCGAGCGCATCCGCCAGATCGAGGAGCGGGCCTTCGCCAAGGTCGCCAAGCAGACGCTGCAACTGGCCGCGGCGGCGTAACAAGGCGCCTATCCGGTGCGCAACGTTCTGCTGACCGGTTTCGAGCCCTTCGGGGGTGAGGACACCAACCCGTCCTGGGAGGCGGTGCGCCGCCTCGACGGCTGGGAATGCCGGGGCCATCGCGTGGTGGCCCACCGCATTCCCTGCGTCTTCGGTGCGGCGCTGGACGGGCTGGATCGGGCGGTGAAGCTGGCCGATCCCGTGGTGCTCCTCTGCGTCGGTCAGGCACAGAGCCGCAGCGATTTTTCGGTCGAACGCGTCGCCATCAATCTCGACGACGCCCGCATTCCCGACAACGCCGGGAATCAGCCCATTGATGCTCCAGTGATTCCGGAAGGTCCGGCGGCCTATTTCGCCAGCCTGCCGATCAAGGCCATCGTCGCGGCGGTGCGCGCCGCCGGTCTGCCGGCCTCGGTGTCGCAGACGGCGGGCACTTTCGTCTGCAACCACCTGTTCTATGGTGCCTGCCACCTGCGGGCCGTGCGTCGGCCGGACTTGCGCGTCGGCTTCGTCCACATTCCGCTGTCGCCGGCCCAGGCCGCCCGCCATCCCGGCAGCCCATCCATGGCCATCGAGAGCGTTGCCGAAGCGCTGCGCATCGCCGTGGACACGATTCTGGCGACGGGCGAGGATCGGAAGATCGCGGAAGGGCGGCTGGACTGACCGCCGTTCCTTTCAATTGGAAAGGAACGGCGGCTTTTCAAAGCGCGGCCTTCACCCGCACATGGACCTCACACACCCAGATAGGTGTGGAGCTTGCCCATGTTGGCTTCGAGTTGGTCGTTGGGGATCATGTCGACGACATGCCCCTCCTCCATCACGTAGTGGCGGTCGGCGATGGTGGCGGCGAAGCGGAAGTTCTGCTCCACCAGCACGATGGTGAAGCCGCGCGCCTTGAGCGCCCGCACCGCGACGCCGATCTGCTCGATGATGACGGGGGCCAGCCCCTCGGTCGGCTCGTCGAGCAGGATCAGGGTGGCGCCGGTGCGCAGGATGCGGGCGATGGCCAGCATCTGCTGCTCGCCGCCCGACAGCCGGGTCCCCTGCGTCGAACCGCGACCCTTGAGGTTGGGGAACAGGTCGTAGATCTGTTCGACGGTCATGCCGCCGTCCTTGATGACCGGCGGCAGCGTCAGGTTCTCGTCGACGCTGAGGCTGGAGAAGATGCCGCGCTCCTCCGGCACATAGCCGATGCCCAGGCGCGGAATCTTGTGCTGGGCCATGCCGATCAGCTCCTGGCCCTGGAAGCGGATCGAGCCGGTGCGCTTGCCCATGATGCCCATGACGGCCCGCATGGTGGAGGTTTTGCCGGCGCCGTTGCGGCCGAGCAGAGTCACCACCTCGCCCTGGCGGACCTCCAGGCTGACGCCGTGCAGGACGTGGCTTTCGCCGTAGAAGCCTTGCAGGTCGGCGATGTCGAGCATCGCGGTCTTGGTCATCGCGCCGTCAGGCATGTCCCGTCCCCATGTAGGCTTCCATCACTTGGGCATTTTTTGATACGACGTCGTATGGACCCTCGGCCAGGATCTCGCCGCGCCGCAGCACGGTGATGGTGTCCGACAGATGCGCGACGACCGAGAGGTTGTGCT
>NZ_RZIJ01000080.1 GCF_003989665.1 Azospirillum doebereinerae
TCAACTCGTTGGTACCGACCATGATGGCTGGCGCAGTTCGGCCACGGATGCCCAGAGATCGGGGGATCAAGCGGCCAGCGGCGCACGGTCGACCTCAACCCAGGCAGTGAAGGCCTGGGCGCGGGCGGCGTGGTAGTCGGAGGCGGGGCGGTGGTCGCGGCGGAGGTGGAAGAGGTTGGCGATCGGGTCCTGGATAGACAGAAAGCGCTGCACCGGTCGGGGCGATTTGAAGCGCTTCATCTGCCGCTCGCGGCGCCGGGTCGGTTGGTGCGAGTTCTCGGCCCGGTTGTTGACGCCCTTGTGTTGACGGTGCTCCACCCCCGGCATGATGGTCCGCTTGGCCACGGCGCAGGACTTCAGCTTATCGGTCACCAGCACCCGCGGCGCGCGGCCCTGCTTTTTCAGCAATTTGCGCAGCAGGCGCTTGGCCGCTTCGGCATCGCGCCGGCTCTGCACCAGCACATCGAGCACGAAGCCATCGCGGTCGACGGCCCGCCAGAGATAATGTTTCGTGCCGGCGATGGTCAAGACGACCTCGTCGAGGTGCCATTTATCGCCCCGGCGTGGCGCCCGCCGACGCAACCGATCCGCGATCTCGCGGCCGAACGTCAAGGCCCATTGCCGCACCGTCTCATGGCTCACGGTGATGCCGCGGGCCGCCAACATCTCCTCGACCATGCGCAGGCTCAAGGGGAAGCGGAAGGGAAGCGGAAGG
>NZ_RZIJ01000081.1 GCF_003989665.1 Azospirillum doebereinerae
CGGTAGAGCGGCAGGCCGGCTTCCTCGGCGGACGCCTTGGCGACCGCCAGCGACACGCCCAGGATGGCGTTGGCGCCCAGCCGCGCCTTGTTGGCGGTGCCGTCCAGTTCGATCATGGTCAGGTCGAGCAGGCGCTGGTCGGTGGCTTCCAGCCCGGTCAGGGCGTCGGCGATCTCGCCGTTGACGGCCTCGACGGCCTTCAGCACGCCCTTGCCGCCGTAGCGGCTCTTGTCGCCGTCGCGGAGTTCCACCGCCTCGTGGGCGCCGGTCGAGGCGCCCGAGGGCACGGCGGCGCGGCCGAAGGCGCCGCTTTCCAGCGCCACGTCGACCTCAACGGTCGGGTTGCCACGGCTGTCCAGAATCTCGCGGGCGTGGATGTCGGTGATGACGCTCATGGGGATGCGTTCCGGCGGTCTTGGACGCCGGGCCTCTGGAAGAATGGGAAGAAGGGGAGAGTGTGGAGGTCCGGCCGTGGTTGCCCCCTCCCCATCCCTCCCCCGCCTTTGGCGGGAGAGGGGGTAGGAGGCTTGTCGGCGTTCGGCGGAGTTCCCTCTCCCGCCAAAGGCGGGGGAGGGTTAGGGAGGGGGCAAACCGCCCCCACCCCCGATCCGGCTCAAGCGTCAGTGCTGGTCGTGGAACGTGCGGCTGATGACGTCGAGCTGCTGCTCGCGCGTCAGCTTGATGAAGTTCACCGCGTAGCCCGACACCCG
>NZ_RZIJ01000082.1 GCF_003989665.1 Azospirillum doebereinerae
CCAGCGGTGCCGTCCCAGGCGCTTGCTGCTCTCGACGCCGCGTCGGGCGATGCGCGGGATGACGTTGCGGTCGCGGCATTCGCGCCGGCAGCGCTGGTGATCGTAGGCCTTGTCGGCGTGGAGCTTGTCCGGTCTTCGGCGCGGTCGTCCGAGTGGTCCTTTGAGAGGCGGCACCGCGTCCAGCATGGTCTCGACCATCATGGAATCGTTGCGGTTGGCGCCGGTCAGACGGATGGCGAGCGGGGTGCCGTTGCGGTCGGTGAGGACATGGCGCTTGGTGCCTGCCCGCCCACGGTCCGTCGGGTTCGGGCCCGTCTCCTGGCCCCCCTTTTTGCCGGGAGGCTGGCGCTGTCCAGCGAAGCCCGGCTCCAGTCGATCTGTTTGGACCACGCCAACTCCTGCAAGACCGCATGAAGGAGCTTGTCCCATATCCCGGCGGCCTGCCAGTCGCGCAGACGCCGCCAGCAGGTCATCCCCGAGCCGCACCCCATCTCGACGGGCAGATACTCCCAGGGAATGCCGGTTCTCAGAACGAACAGGATGCCGGTCAGCGCTTCACGGTGACCAACAGGAGGGCGCCCGTTGCTGCCTGCCGGCTTGGGCGGCGGCAACAACGGTTCGATGATCGACCAAAGCCGATCCGGGACGAGGGGGCGTGCCATAGCCCCTTAACAGCCAAAACACCCTTTTGTTAGGTGCTCT
>NZ_RZIJ01000083.1 GCF_003989665.1 Azospirillum doebereinerae
TGATCCACGGGGCGGTCAGCCCGTCGCAGCGCAGGGCGGCGACGAAGGTCTGGGTGCCCCAATGGCCAAACGGCGCCGTGGCCTTGAACCGTTGGCCGCGCCTGGCCCGTCCGCGCAGTCGGGTCATCTTCGTGGTGGTCGCGGTCTCGTCGAGAAAGACCAGCCGGTCCGGCTCCTCGCGCATCCGGGGCTGACGGTGGCTGCGCCAACTCCGGCGGTCCTCAGCAACGTCAGCGCGACCGGCCTCGCTCGCCAGCACCGTTTTTTTTGACGGTGAAGCCGCGGGCGAGCAGGAAGCGCGACAGCGAGGCGGGGTGGATCGTGACCCCGCGCTCGGCTTTCAGCTTGGCCGCCAGTTCGGGCATGGTGATGTCGCCTTGCTTCTCCACCCAGCCGATCAGAAGTTCGGCATGCGGGGCCAGCTTGCCACCGCCCGGTGGGCGCCCCTGCCGGGCCGGGTCCAGCGAGCCCGTTGCCGCCATGCGCTGAGCAAGCCGCACGCCCGTGCTCGCGCTCACATCGAACCGGCGCGCCGCCGCCCGACGCGAACCGCCTTTCTCGACCTCGCCGTAAATCCGAACCCGAAGGTCCGACGAATAGCTGCGCCCCATGATCCACCTCCAACAATGGTGAATCACGTCAGCGGCCCAAGCGCAACCGCCGATTCAGATTTCA
>NZ_RZIJ01000084.1 GCF_003989665.1 Azospirillum doebereinerae
ACCTCCTTTCTAAGGACGCTGACCCAGGCATGGGTCGGAGCCTTGCTTCAAACGATGATGCCGCGCCGCCGCCGGCGCATCCCTTCTCACGGTTCTCGTGGTGCTGTTACCAGCACCGAGGGGCTAGTAGCTCAGTTGGTTAGAGCGCGCGCTTGATAAGCGTGAGGTCGGAGGTTCAAATCCTCCCTGGCCCACCATGTTTTTCAAGCGTCGGTTCAGACCGGTTTGGGGGCATAGCTCAGTTGGGAGAGCGCCTGCTTTGCAAGCAGGAGGTCGTCGGTTCGATCCCGTCTGCCTCCACCATCGTATCGATGGGGAGTGGACGCCGGACCGCCCAGGGTACGAGGATCGTTGGAGGGACCACAACACGGACTACGTGGACAGGAACGAGCGCTTCGCGCTCGTTCCTGTGCCTCTCTCGGGGACGAGCGGGGCGGGATCATGGACAAGTGAAGATGAAGTGCAAGTGACCGAGGACTGACCTCGGCCGGGTTATCCCCTGGCTGAGGTCATGCATCGAAACGATGGAGAGCGTCGTGTCTACGAGCGGGTTTGTTCCTGCGCGTGGCGCAATGACCTTCGTTGAGAGAGATCAAGCGTCTGAAGGGCATCTGGTGGATGCCTTGGCACTGAGAGGCGATGAAGGACGTAGCACGCTGCGATAA
>NZ_RZIJ01000085.1 GCF_003989665.1 Azospirillum doebereinerae
GGCACCCCGGCGATCACCACGCTGAGCACCTCGCCCGCCGCCGGAGACACCAGCGCGCTGCTGATGCTCAACGCGATGGCCTGATCCTCGCTGCCCGAGGCCGCCGCCACGCTGAGCACCGGCGCGTCGGCCACCGCCGCCACGCTGACCGTCAACGCCTCGCTGTGGCTGGACTGCGTGCCGTTCACCGACGCCGTCGCCGTCACCGTCAAGCCGAGGCTGCCGCTGAACTCGGCCGGCGGCGTCAACGTCAGCCCGGAGAGTTGGCCCGCCGTCAGCGTCCACGTCCCGTCACCGTTGTCGCTGCCCGCCGACAGCACCGCTCCCGCTGGCACCCCGGCGATCACCACGCTGAGCACCTCGCCCGCCGCCGGGGACACCAGCGCGCTGCTGATGCTCAACGCGATGGCCTGATCCTCGCTGCCCGAGGCCGCCGCCACAGTCAGGCTGGGCGCGTCGGCCACCGCCGCCACGCTGACCGTCAGCGCCTCGCTGTG
>NZ_RZIJ01000086.1 GCF_003989665.1 Azospirillum doebereinerae
GGCGCCAACGCCATCCTGGGCGTGTCGCTGGCGGTCGCCAAGGCGTCCGCCGAGGAAGCCGGCCTGCCGCTCTACCGCTACGTCGGCGGCGCCTTCGCCTCGCTGCTGCCGGTGCCGATGATGAACATCATCAACGGCGGCGCCCACGCCGACAACCCCATCGACATCCAGGAGTTCATGATCATGCCGGTGGGCGCCGAGACCGGCGCCGACGCCATCCGCATGGGCGCCGAGATCTTCCACGCGCTGAAGAAGAAGCTGAAGGACGCCGGCCACAACACCAACGTCGGCGACGAGGGCGGCTTCGCCCCCAACATCGGCTCGACCGACGAGGCGCTCGGCTTCGTGATGAAGGCCATCGAGGCCGCCGGCTACAAGCCGGGCGACGACGTGATGCTGGCCATCGACGCCGCCTCGACCGAGTTCTTCAAGAACGGCAAGTACGAGCTGGCCGGCGAGGGCAAGTCGCTG
>NZ_RZIJ01000087.1 GCF_003989665.1 Azospirillum doebereinerae
AGCGAGCCGGTCTTGATCTGGCCGCAGTTGGTGGCGACGGCGAGGTCGGCGATGGTGCTGTCCTCGGTCTCGCCCGAGCGGTGCGACAGGACGGCGGTGTAGCCGGCCTTGTGCGCCATATCCACGGCTTCCAGCGTCTCCGACAGCGTGCCGATCTGGTTGACCTTCACCAGGATCGAGTTGGCGACGCCCTTCTTGATGCCGTCGGCCAGACGCAGCGGGTTGGTCACGAACAAGTCGTCGCCGACCAGTTGCACCTTCCTGCCGATGGCGTCGGTCAGCGCCTTCCAGCCCTCCCAGTCGTCCTCTGACATGCCGTCCTCGATCGAGGCGATCGGGTAGCGCCCGACCAGATCGGACCAGTAGGACACCATCTGCTCCGGGCTCAGCGACTTGCCCTCGCCGGCCAGCTCGTACTTGCCGTTCTTGAAGAACTCGGTCGAGGCGGCGTCGATGGCCAGCA
>NZ_RZIJ01000088.1 GCF_003989665.1 Azospirillum doebereinerae
TCGGTGCGGAAGTCCTCGCGGCGGTCGGACCAGCGGATGCCGCCGCGCGCGACCTTGCCGCCGCGCAGGTGGACGCCCTCCATGCGCGGGGAGTAGACGAAGACCTCGACCCAGGGGCGGGGCAGCGGAAGCTCGTCGATGGCGCCGCTGTCGAGCTTGAGGGAGAGGTAGGGCTTGGGCGCGCCGTCGGGGGCGGTCTGGTAGGCGTTGGTGCGCAGGGTGGCGCGGACGAGCGTGACGAAGCGGCGCAGGATGCGGTCGTCGTCGAGGTTGGTGACGGCGTCGAGGGCGGTGTCGATGGCCTCCACGATGGGGGCTTCGTCGGCCCGGTGCCTGGGGTCGAAGCGGGCGGCGAAGAGGCGGGCGATCAGGCGCGCGGTCTGCGGGTGGGCGGCCAGCGTGGCCTCGACGGTGTCCTGGGCGTAGGCGAAGCGGGCCTGCTTGAGGAACTTGGCG
>NZ_RZIJ01000089.1 GCF_003989665.1 Azospirillum doebereinerae
TCGTTCGGCACGAAACCGGCGTCCACCGCCGCGCGCGACGCGCCGACCGCCGCGCCCAGCTTGTCGGCGATGGCTTCCAGCAGCGGGAAGTTCTCGCCCGACTGCATGCCGCGCCCGCCCGAGACGACGACGCGCGCCGAGGTCAGCTCCGGGCGCTCCGACTTCGACAACTCGGCCGAGACGAAGCTGGACAGGCCGGGGTTGCCGGCGGCGATGACGGTCTCGACCGGCGCCGAGCCGCCCTCGCCCGCCGCCTCGAAGGCGGTGGTGCGGACGGTGACGACCTTGACCGGGTCCTTGGACTGCACGGTGGCGATGGCGTTGCCGGCGTAGATCGGCCGCTCGAAGGTGTCGGTCGAGACCACCCCGGTGATGTCGGAGATCGCCGCCACGTCGAGCAGGGCGGCGACGCGGGGCAGCGCGTTCTTACCCACCGAGGTGGCCGG
>NZ_RZIJ01000009.1 GCF_003989665.1 Azospirillum doebereinerae
CAGTGCCCCCGCATCCGGAAAGAAAGACGTAGCTATGCTCATACGCTCAACGACGTCATTCCTTCGAAACGGTATGAGGGGTATTTGCCGAAGGCGAAGACGAATGTTTGCACCCCCTCACCCCAACCCCTCTCCCGCGAGGGGAGAGGGGCTTTGCTCGACCCTCTACGCAATGACCGGAATTTCTGTCTTCGCGGCCTCTTCGAGGATCCAGTCGCGCAAGGCGCGGATGCCGGGGTTGAGGCGCTGGTTCTCGCGGATGGTCAGCCAGTAACGGTACTCGCTGCGGAAGCTGAGACCCTGCGGGTTGACCAGCCGCCCGTCGGCCAGCTCGTCCAGGATCAGGCAGCGCGGCACCAGTGCCAGGCCCTGGCCGGTGATCGCCCCCCGGATCACCAGCGCGTAGTAGCCGAAGCGGATCAGCCCGGCCGGCGGCGCGTCGCCCAGCCCGTGCGCGGCGGCGAACATCGCCCAGCGCAGCGGCGTCTGCGGGTGATCGAGCAGCGTGAAGCGCCGCGCGTCGGCGGCGTCGGCCAACCCGCCGTTGCGCTCGATCATCGACGGCGCCCCCACCAGCAGCACGTCGCGTCCGAACAGATAGTCGGCGTGCCAGCCGGGCCACGGCCCCTGGCCGAAACGGAACACCAGATCGGCCTCCTCGGCGGTGTCGGTCGGCGCGAAGGTGGTGAACTGCACCGTGGTGTCCGGGCAGCGCTCCATGAAGCGCGGGTAGATCGGCATGAACCAGCGGTCACCCAGGATCGGCAGGACATGCACGCGGATCGCCGATTGCGACCGCCGCAGTTCGGCCACCTTCACGGCGGCGGTCTCCAAGGCCCCGATCACCAGACGCGCCTGCGCGATGTAGATGGCCCCGGCCTCCGTCGGCACCAGCCCGTGGCTGGTCCGCGTGAACAGCGGGGCGCCGACCAGATCCTCGATGCTCTTCAACTGCTTGCTGACCGCGCTCTGAGTCAGGTGGAGCAGCGGCGCCGCCGCCGACACGGTGCCGCCCTGGGCCAGCGCCACGACGACCCGCAGCGCGGTCACGGTGGGGTAGAGTTGGGCAACCATGGCGTCGCGGCCTCCCTGCCGCCGGGGCGGTATTCCATTTGCGACTAGAGTTCCGGAAATCAATTCCGTTGTCCAGAGCCCGATCCTGCGTCACCGTTTCGTCATCCAAACACGAGGGACAAGGTCCATGACTCAGGGCACACAGCTTTGGGGAGCACGCTTCCGTTCGGCCCCGTCTCCGGCCATGAAGCGCCTGTCCCGCTCGCCCAACAGCTATTTCCGGCTCGCTCCGCAGGATCTGAGATCCTCGGCCGCCCACGCGCGGGAACTGGTCCGCGCCGGCATCCTGACCGCGCCGGAGGGCGACGAGATCGTCGCGGCGCTGGCCGCCCTTGGCGCGGACATCGCGGCCGGCACCGTCCAGCCCGCGCCCCAGGACGAGGACGTCCACACCTTCCTGGAGCGCGCGCTGGTCGAGCGCCTCGGCACGCTGGGCGGCAAGCTGCGCGCCGGCCGGTCGCGCAACGACCAAGCGGCCAACGACCTGAAGCTCTACCTGCGGGAAAAGGCGCGCGATATCGCCGCCGGGGTTCTGGAGTTGCAGGACGCGCTGCTGGCCCAGGCCACCGCGCATCAGCAAACGCTGGCGCCGGGCTTCACCCATTTGCAACCGGCCCAGCCGGTGACCTTCGCCCATCAGCTTCTGGCCCACGCCCAGGCCTACGCGCGGGACATCGACCGCCTGACCGACTGGGACCGCCGCTCCGCGCGTTCGCCGCTCGGCGCCGCCGCGCTGGCGGGGTCGGCCATCGCGCTCAGCCCGGAGATCTCGGCGCGCGAACTGGGCTACGACGCGCCTTGCGAGAACTCCATCGACGCGGTGGGCAGCCGCGACCACGTGGCGGAATTCCTGTTCGTCACCGCCATGCTCAGCGTCGACCTGTCGCGGCTGGCCGAGGAGATCTTCCTGTGGTCGTCGCGCCAGTTCGGCTGGGTCGAGCTGGACGACGCCTACGCGACCGGCTCCTCGATCATGCCGCAGAAGAAGAACGCGGACATCGCCGAGCTGACGCGGGGACGCGCGGCGCGGCTGATCAGCGGGCTGAACCTGATGCTGGTCGCGCTGAAGGGCCTGCCCTTCGCCTACAACCGCGACCTGTCGGAGGACAAGTTCGCCGCCTTCGAGGCCATCGACACGCTGGAGCTGGTGCTGCCCGCCATGGCCGGCATGGTGGCGACGATGACGGTCCGCACCGAGGCGCTGGCCCGGCAATCGACCGAAGGCTTCACCCTGGCGACCGAGGTCGCCGACTGGCTGTCGCGCAACGGCGTGCCGTTCAGCGAGGCGCACGAGATCACCGGGGCGCTGGTCCGGTATTGCGAGGAGCACGGCGTCGGCCTGTCGGATCTGTCGCCGGAACAACTGGCCTCGGTCGATCCCCGGCTGACGGCGGACGTCCTGCCCCACCTGACGCCCGAGGCGGCGGTGGCGGCCCGTTCCGGCTACGGCGGCACCGCCCCGGCCCGCGTCGCCGAGCAGATCGACCGGCTGCGGACGCTGTGCGACAGCCAGCGTCAATGGGCGGCGGCCTGACCCCGTCCGAGACCGGCGAGGCTCCCCCGGAAACGCGGTGTCGGCCGCGCCCCGGAGGAGCGTACGCTGTGGGTTCCCGCTCATCCCGTCTTGTGAGGGCGCCATGACCGACACCGTCTACGAGATCAGCCACCTCACGCTGGTGCCCCGGCGCCACCCCGGACGCGCCGTCGGGGCGGCGGTCGTGCTGGGGCTACTGGCCGCGCTGGTCTATTCCTTCGCCGTCGGCCAGATCGAATGGTCCTACGTCGCCGAGTTCCTGACCGTCCCGGTCATCCTGCACGGTCTGGGCAACACCATCCTGATGGCGATCCTCGCCATGCTGCTCGGGCTGGCGCTGGGCGTCGTCTTCGCCGTCATGCGGCTGTCCGAGAACCCGGTCCTGAAATACACCGCCATCGCCTATGTCTGGTTCTTCCGGGCGGTGCCGGCCCTGCTGCAACTGCTGCTGTGGTTCAACCTCGCCCTGATCTTCCCGTACATCGGCCTGCCGGGGGTGTTCAGCGTGCGGACGGTGGAGGTGATGACGCCCTTCGTCGCCGCGCTGCTGGGGCTGGGCATCCAGCAGGGCGCCTTCACGGCGGAGGTGGTGCGCGCCGGCCTGCTGTCGGTCGACAAGGGGCAGTACGAGGCGGCGCAGTCCATTGGCATGCCGCGCTTGCAGATGCTGCGCCGGATCATCATGCCGCAGGCGATGCGGGTGATCGTGCCGCCGGTCGGCAACGAGTTCATCGGCATGGTGAAGCTGACCTCGCTAGCCAGCGTCATCCAGTTCACCGACATCCTGCACAGCGCGCAGAACATCTACTACGCCAACTCCCGCGTCATCGAGCTGCTGATCGTCGCGGCCAGCTGGTACCTCGTCACCGTGACGGCGCTGAGCCTGATCCAGATGCGCATCGAACGGTATTACGCCAAGGGCGTCCGCCCGGTCGGAGGAAACGCATGATGGCGAGCGATCCGCTGCATCTCCACGCCGTCGGCGACGAGCCGCTGGTGGTCGCCGCCGACGTCCGCAAGCGCTTCGGCTCCGTCGAGGTCCTCAAGGGCATCAGCCTGCGGGTGGCCAAGGGCGAGGTTCTGGGCGTCATCGGTCCGTCCGGGTCGGGCAAGAGCACCTTTTTGCGCTGCATCAACCAATTGGAGCGCATCGACGGCGGCGCCATCTTCGTCGGCGGCGAACTGATTGGCTACCGCCGGGTCGGCGACAAGCTGCACGAGCTGGACGATGGCGAGATCGCCCGCCAGCGCCGCTCCATCGGCATGGTCTTCCAGCGCTTCAACCTGTTCCCGCACCTGACGGTCACCCAGAACATCACCGAGGGACCGGTGCAGGTGCTGCGCGAACGCCCGGCCGAGGCGCGCGACCACGCCCACGCCCTGCTGGAGCGCGTCGGGCTGGCCGACAAGCGCGACGCCTACCCCGCCGAGCTGTCGGGCGGCCAGCAGCAGCGCGTCGCCATCGCGCGGACGCTGGCGATGCGGCCCAAGCTGATCCTGTTCGACGAGCCGACCTCCGCGCTGGACCCCGAGCTGGTGGGGGAGGTGCTGACCGTGATGCGCGACCTCGCGGCCAGCGGCATGACGATGATCGTGGTGACGCACGAGCTGGGCTTCGCCCGCGACGTCTGCCAGCGCGTCGCCTTCATGGATCGCGGGCAGGTCGTCGAGATCGGCGATCCCCGGCAGGTTCTCGCCAAGCCGACCCAGAAGCGGACCCAGGATTTCATCTCCATGGTTCGGAAATAGAGCTTCCGGAAGCAAGCAGGACAGGACGCGACACCCAACGTTTCGTGTTTTGAAAACAAACCAAATGAACAAGGAGCTTTCGTCATGAACCGCATTCTTTCCACCGTCTGCGCCGTGGCCCTGACGGCCGGTGTCCTGTCCGCCCCCGCCTCGGCGCAAGGGCTGCCGGACAACATCAAGGCGTCCAAGACCATCACCGTGGCCAACGTGCCCAACTACCCGCCGATGGAGTTCAAGGATCCCAAGACCGCGACCCTGACCGGCCTCGACATCGACCTCGGCCACGCGCTGTTCAAGAAGCTCGGCCTCGAGGTGAAGTGGCAGGAGATCAGCTTCGAGCAGATGGTCAGCGGCCTGACGACCGGCCGCGTCGATATGATCCTGTCCGGCATGACCGACACCGAGGCCCGCCGCGAGACGCTGGACTTCGTCGATTACCTGACCACCGGCGCGCAGTTCTACACGACCATCGACAACAAGGACGCCTTCAAGGCGATGACCGACCTGTGCGGCAAGACGGTCGGCGCCAGCCGCCGCACCAGCTTCCCCGGCGAGATGGAGAAGTGGAGCAAGGCGAACTGCGAGGCCGCCGGCAAGCCGGCTTTGACCATCGTCGGCACCGAAGGCTCCGCCGACGCCCGCACCCAGCTGCGCCAGAAGCGCCTCGACGCCGCCGTCCAGGGCAGCGAGACCCTGCCCTACCTGCTGACGCTGGAGCCGAACGCCTACGTGATCATCGGCCAGCCCTTCACCCAGCAGCACCAGGGCATGGCCTTCGCCAAGACCGCCCCCGGCCTGCGCGACACGGTCGCCAAGGCGTTGCAGGACATCATCGCCGACGGCACCTACAAGGCCGTGCTGGCCAAGTGGAACCTGGAGGCGAACGGCGTGACGACGGCGCTGGTCAACGGCCAGCCGGTGAAGTGAGCGCGGCGCCCACACCGTGATCCGTCTTGCGAACCGTCGCGGCGACGCGGCGGTTCGCACCGAGACCCTTTCGATTGGCCGGAACCATGCCATCCGACTCCCAGCATGCGCGGGTCCTCGCCCGCTTCGTCGCGGGCACGGCCGCCCACGCCCTTCCCGACGCGATCCTCGCCAAGGCCAAGCGGCACACGCTCGACACGCTGGCCTGCGGGATCGCCGGGGCGGCCTCGGCGGAGGGGGCGGCGCTGCTCGCCACGGTGCTGGCGACCGAGCCGGCCGGCGATGAACCGGTCTGGGGCACCGACCGCCGGGTCGGCGCCCGCTCGGCGGCCCTGGTCAACGGGACGGCCTGCCACGCCTTCGAACTTGACGACACCGGCGGCTGCGACCATTCCGGCGCGGTGGTCGTGCCGGCGGCGGTCGCGGCGCTGGGGCTGGCCGAGCGGCCGGTCTCTGGCCGCGAGTTCCTCCTCGCCGTCACGCTCGGCTACGACGTGGCGCGCCGGGTGCTGGAGGCCTGCGGCGCCTACCGGCCGCACAACGAGGCCGGCTGGCACTCCACCGCCACCTGCGGCCCCTTCGGCGCGGCGGCGGCGGCGGCCCGCATCCTCGGCCTGCCCGCCGAGGCCGTCGCCCACGCGCTGGGCCACGCCGCGAGCTTCAGCGGTGGGTTGTGGGCCTTCATCCACGACGGCAGCCAGACCAAGCGCGTCCACGCCGGCCGCGCGGCGGAGGGCGGGTTGCTGGCGGCGCTGCTGGCGCGGGGCGGGCTGACCGGGCCGGCGGCCGTGTTCGAGGACGTGTGGGGTGGGTTCCTGCGCACCTTCGCGCCGGGCTCGGCGGTGCCGGAGGCGCTGGTGGACGGGCTCGGCGAGCGCTGGCGGCTGGAGCGGGTGGCGATCAAGCCGCACGCCTCCTGCCGGGGCACCCACGGTGCCATCGACGCGCTGGGCGCGCTGATCCGCCGGCACGGCCTGCGGGCCGACGACATCCGCTACGTTCGTGTGCGGGCGCCGGCCTTCCTCGTCGGCATGTGCGGGGGGCGGGAAGTCTCCAGCCTCGCCGCCGCGCAGATGAGCCTTCCCTTCGCGCTCGCCACGCTGATCGTTGCGCCGGAGGGCGGGGTCGGTCTCGACGCGTTCCGGGCCGGGCGGCGTGGTGACTCCGCTTTGCGCGCGGCGATGGAGAAGGTGGTTCTGGAGACCGATCCCGCGCTCGGCGGGTCGGAGGAGCCGTTCGTGACGGTGGAAACCGCCGATGGCCGCAGCCTTGTTGATCGAATCGTCGATCCGCTCGGTTCGCCCACCAACCCGCTGCCGCCCGCCGAGCATCTGGCGAAAATCCGGCGCCTTGCCGGAATGGCGCTGGAGGAGGATGCGGTCGCCCGTCTGATCGCTACCGTCGAGGGACTTGACGAGGAGGCGGATGTCCGGGGGCTGGCGGAACGGCTGCGGGCGCTGGGCGCACCGCGCCGCTTCGCCTGACGGGCAGGGAGGGCACCGCCATGGACCGGCCGGCACGTCTTCCTCTTGAGCGTCCGAACGGTATCGAAAGAGTCCGGCCTCGGTTGCCTCCTCCCCATCCCTCCCCCGCCTCTGGCGGGAGAGGGGGCCGGACCCTTGTCGGTGTTCGGCGGAGTTCTCTCTCCCGCCAAGGGCGGGGGATGGTTAGGGAGGGGGCAACCGGCGCCTCTCCCTCGCCGTTCGGTTCAACCGGCCTCCGCATCCCGCCCCAGAAGACACGCCGGATCGTCCCAGACGTAGAGCAAATTCTCCGAGCGCCAGATCGGCCCCGGATCGACGTAGCGCCCATGCAACCGCCCGCCCATGGCCTCGTAGAAGGCAATCGCCGGATCGTTGCCGATCACGACGCCGAGCCCCACCCCCGTCGCCCCACGCGCAAAAAGCTCCGCGCCCAGCGCGGTCAGCAACCGCCGGCCGATCCCCTGTCGCGCGTGGGCGCGGTCGACGTAGAGATACTTGACCTCCGGCCGCCCTCCGAACGCCGCCTCCGTCGACGGACCGCCCAGCGCGAACCCGGCGACCGCCCCATCCCAGGTCGCGACGATCAGCGCCGTGTCCGGGCCGGGATCTTGCAGCAACGTCACCCAGAAGGCCCGCCGCCGGTCCTCGTTCAACAGACGGATCGCCGCCTCCGGCGCAAGATCCCGGTAGGTGTGGCGCCAGACCCCGGCGTGGATCCGCGCCAGTTCCCCCGCATCGGCAAGGCTGGCGCTCCTCAGTTCGATCATTCCCGGCTTTCCTGTGGCGAGACGGACACACGCCGCCATCCCACCCCATCCCGCAGCGATCCGCAACCCGGCAGGACCGTCCCATGATGCCAGACCTCACTCCCAAACCCGCGAACCCGGCCCCGCCCGCCCCCGACTTCCCCTGGCCGAACGGCGCCCGCTGCGCGCTGTTCCCCGGCTTCGACGTCGACGCGGAATCGGTTTGGCTCGGCGGCGATCGCCGCAACGCCGAACGCCTCGTCACCATGTCCTACGGCGGCTACGAGGCGCGGGTCGGCATCCCGAAGATCCTCGAACTGCTCGCCCGTCACGCGGTGAAGGCGACCTTCTTCGTCACCGGCTGGACGGCCGAGGCCCACCCCGCCGCCTGCGAGGCGATCCTGAAGGGCGGCCACGAGATCGCCCATCACGGCTATCTGCACATACGGCCCGAGCCGGGCGATCTGGCGACGATGGTCGAGGAGGTGGATCGCGGCTTCGACGCGCTGAAGCGGATCCTCGGCGTCACCCCGGTCGGCTACCGCGCGCCGTCCGGCGAGAACTTCACCGAGCTGCTCCAGCTTCTGCGCGACCGGGGCATCCGCTACTCCAGCTCTTGGCGGGACGACATCCGGCCCTACCGCCACGCCCTGCCCGACGGCGCCGGGCCGATCGAGATTCCGGTGAACTACAGCTTCGACGACTGGAATTTCGGCATGAGCCACCGCAGCAGCCCGCGCGCCCTGTTCGGCCGCGAGGAGGTTCTGTCCATCTGGCGCGACGAGTTCGACCAGACCCGCGACTGGAACGGGGTCGCCACCATGATCATGCACCCGCAGGTCACCGGCCGCCCGATGCGCTACCGCATCCTGGAGGAGTTCTTCGCCCATGTCCGCCAATACGACGACGTGTGGTGGGCGACCGGCCGCGAGATCGCCGACCATTACGAAGCCTGCGAGCGCGCGGCGCTTCCGGCGTAGCCCGGACCATCCATGACGGGGGGCGATGGCGGCCCCCTGGACTTTCCGTTTCACAAACGGATCGTTTTATGGTTTCAATTGAAACGACATGGAGGAAACCGGTTCCGGGCTCCCCGCGCCGCACCAGGAGACGCCGCCTTGACGATCATCACCGACGACAACCCGATGGGCACCGACGGCTTCGAGTTCGTCGAATACGCCTCGACCGAACCGGAGAAGCTCGGCGCGCTGTTCGAGACGATGGGCTTCGCGGCCGTCGCCCGGCACCGCTCGAAGAACGTGACCCTCTACCGCCAGGGCGACGTCAACTTCATCGTCAACGCCGAGCCCGACAGCTTCGCCCGCCGCTTCGCCGAGGCGCACGGCCCCTGCGCCTGCGCCATGGCCTTCCGCGTGGCGGACGCCAAACACGCCTTCGACCGCGCGGTGAGCCTGGGCGCCAAGCCGGTGCCCAACCCGGTCGGCCCGATGGAGCTGAACATCCCGGCCATCGAGGGCATCGGCGGCAGCCTGCTCTATTTCGTCGACCGCTACGGCGACAACGGGTCGATCTACGACGTCGATTTCCGCTGGGCGGGCGCGCGCGAGGCCCATCCCGAGGGGGTCGGGCTGCACACCATCGACCACCTGACCCACAACGTCCAGCGCGGCAACATGGCGGTGTGGGCCGGCTTCTACGAGCGGCTCTTCAACTTCCGCCAGATCCGCTACTTCGACATCGAGGGCAAGTTCACCGGCCTGTTCTCCAAGGCGCTGACCAGCCCGGACGGCAAGATCCGCATCCCAATCAACGAGAGCGCCGACGACAAGAGCCAGATCGAGGAATACCTGCGCGACTACAAGGGCGAGGGCATCCAGCACGTCGCGCTGGAGACCGACGACATCTACGACACCGTGGACCGGCTGGGCCGCAACGGGCTGGACTTCATGCCGGCCCCACCCGACGCTTATTACGCCAAGGTGGAGGACCGCCTGCCCGGCCATGGCGAGCCGCTGGAACGCCTGCGCGAATACGGCCTGCTGATCGATGGCGGCGGGGTGGTCGAGGGCAAGGACACCAAGCTGCTGCTGCAGATCTTCTCCAAGACGGTGATCGGCCCGATCTTCTTCGAGTTCATCCAGCGCAAGGGCGACGACGGCTTCGGCGAGGGCAACTTCAAGGCCCTGTTCGAAAGCATCGAGGCCGACCAGCTCAACCGCGGCGTCATCGGCCCGGCGGCGTGAGGAAGGACCCCTTGCCGGCGGACGACGAGTCCTGGCGCCAGGATCCCCAAGCCCCGGCGCCGGGAACGGCGCTGGGGCCGCTGGACGCCCTGCCCGATGGCGAGGCCAAGGAGTTCCGCTTCGGCGAGGGCCGCCGCGTCTTCTCGATGCTGACCATTCGCCAGGGGGACGCCGTCCGCGCCTACGTCAACGCCTGCCCGCATGTCTGGCTGCCGCTGACCTACCGGCACGGCCGGGTGCTCAGCGAAGACGGACGGCGCCTGATCTGCTCCAGTCACTTCGCTGAATTCTCGGTCGAGGACGGGCGGCCGTTGTCCGGCCCGGTGACGCCCGGCTGCCGTCTGGCGGCGGTGCCGGTCCTGGTCGATCCCGACGGCCTCGTCCGCATCGCGTCCTGACCGCCCCTCCGTTCCGGGAGAGCCAAGCCCATGAGTTTCCCCGCCCCCCTCGCCTACCAGTCCGGCTTCGGCAACGAGTTCGCCACCGAGGCTCTGCCCGGCGCGCTGCCGGTCGGCCGCAACGCGCCGCAGCGCCCGCCCTACGGGCTCTACGCCGAACAGCTCTCGGGCACGGCCTTCACGGCGCCGCGCGCGCGCAACCGGCGCTCCTGGCTCTACCGCATCCGCCCGGCGGCGGTTCATCTGCCCTTCGAGCCGCTGGAGGGAAACCACCGGCTGCTCAGCCGCTTCGACGCGGTGCCGACGCCGCCCAACCAACTGCGCTGGGCCCCTCCGCCGATGCCGGACACGCCCACCGACTTCCTCGACGGGCTGGTCACCATGGCCGGCAACGGCGGGCCGGAGGCGCAGACCGGCTGCGGCATCCACCTCTACGCCGCCAACCGGCCGATGACCGGTCGCTTCTTCTACGACGCCGACGGCGAATTGCTGATCGTGCCGCAGCAGGGCCGGCTGCGCCTGCTCACCGAACTGGGCGTGCTGGAGGTCGAGCCGCAGGAGATCGCGCTGATCCCGCGAGGACTCCGTTTCCGCGTCGAGTTGCCGGACGGCACCGCGCGCGGCTATGTCTGCGAGAATTACGGGGCGCACTTCCAGCTTCCCGACCTCGGCCCCATCGGCGCCAACGGTCTGGCCAACCCGCGCGACTTCCTGACGCCCACGGCGTGGTACGAGGACATCGACGGCGATTTCGAACTGGTCGCCAAGTTCCTGGGCAATCTGTGGACCGCGCGGATCGGCCACTCGCCGCTCGACGTGGTCGCGTGGCACGGCAACTGCGCGCCTTGCAAATACGATTTGCGCCGTTTCAACACCATCGGCTCGATCAGCTTCGACCACCCCGATCCGTCGATCTTCCTGGTCCTGCAATCGCCGAGCGACACGCCCGGCGTGGACAGCATCGACTTCGTGATCTTCCCGCCGCGCTGGCTGGTGCAGCAGGACACCTTCCGGCCGCCCTGGTTCCACCGCAACTACGCCAGCGAGTTCATGGGCCTGATCGTTGGGGTCTACGACGCCAAGGAGGAGGGGTTCCTGCCCGGCGGCGCCAGCTTGCACAACTGCATGAGCGGCCACGGCCCCGACGCCGAGACCTTCGCCAAGGCGACCGCCGCCGACACGTCCGCCCCCCAGCGCGTCGCCGACACCATGGCCTTCATGGTCGAGACCCGCGCCGTCATCCGGCCGACGCGCTTCGCGCTGGAGACGGCGCAGCTCCAGCACGAGTATTACCGCTGCTGGCAGGGGCTGGAGCGCCGTTTCCAGCCCTGATGCCCTGGGTCGGGCGGGGGTTGCCGCGAAGCGTCGTCACCCTACGCTCCCCCGACCGCCTCAGGCTCCCGCCGCCTCCCCGTAACCGCCACCGCCCGGCGTCTCGACCACCAGCGCGTCGCCCGGCTGGACCGCCATGCGGTCCTGCGGGGCCAGTTCCTGCACACTGCCGTCCGCCCGCTGGATCCAGGTCCGGCCAAGCGCGCCGTCCGCCCCGCCCTTCAGGCCGAAGGGCGCCACCTTGCGGTGGTTGGCGAGGATGGCGGCGGTCATCGCCTCCAGGAAGCGCAGACGGCGGACCACCCCGTCGCCGCCGCGCCAGCGCCCCGCCCCGCCCGACCCGCGCCGGATGCGGAAGCTCTCGACCAGCACCGGGAAGCGCCATTCCAGCACCTCCGGGTCGGTCAGGCGCGAATTGGTCATGTGGGTCTGCACCGCGTCGGTCCCGTCGAAGCCGTCGCCAGCCCCCGAGCCACCGCAGACCGTCTCGTAGTACTGGTGCCGTTCGTTCCCGAAGGTCGTGTTGTTCATGGTGCCCTGGGCGGACGCCATCACCCCCAGCGCGCCGAACAGCGCGTCGACGATGCATTGGCTGGTCTCGACGTTGCCGGCGACCACGGCGGCGGGGCTTTCGGGCGCCAGCATGCTGCCCTCGGGGATGACGATCTCGATGGGGCGCAGGCAGCCCTCGTTCATCGGGATGTCGTCGTCCACCAGCGTGCGGAAGACGTAGAGCACCGCCGCCCGGCACACCGCCGAGGGGGCGTTGAAGTTGTTGGCGAGCTGCGCGCTGGTCCCGGTGAAGTCCACCTTGGCCGAGCGCGTCTCCCGGTCGATGGACACCGCCAGCGCGATGACCGCACCGTTGTCGAGCGTCACCGAGAAAGCCCCGTCGCGCAGCACGCCGATGGCGCGGCGGACCTGCTCCTCGGCGTTGTCCTGGACGTGGCGCATGTAGGCGGCGACGGTGGTCAGCCCATGGGAGCGGACGATGCGGTGAAGCTCCCGCATGCCCTGCTCGTTGGCGGCGATCTGCGCCTTGAGATCGCCGATGTTCTGCGCCGGGTTGCGCGCGGGGTGCGGGCCGGAGCCCAGCAGCTCCAGCAGTTCCTCCTCGCGGAACCGCCCGTCCTCGATCAGCGGCACGCAGTCCAGCAGCACGCCCTCGTCGGCGATGGTGACGCTGTCCGGCGGCATCGAGCCGGGGGTGATGCCGCCGACGTCGGCGTGGTGCCCGCGCGAGGCGACGAAGAACAGCAGCTCCTTCCCAGCCTCGTCGAACACCGGCGAGACGACGGTGATGTCGGGCAGATGGGTTCCGCCGTGGTAGGGGTCGTTCAGCGCGAAGACCTCGCCGGGGGCGAAGGCGCCGCCGCGCCGCTCCACCACCGCTCGCACGCTCTCGCCCATCGACCCCAGATGGACCGGCATGTGGGGGGCGTTGGCGATCAGCCCGCCGTCGCGGTCGAACAGCGCGCAGGAGAAGTCGAGCCGCTCCTTGATGTTCACCGAACGGGCGGTCTTCTCCAGCGTCACGCCCATGCGCTCGGCGATGGACATGAACAGGTTGTTGAAGACCTCCAGCGTCACCGGGTCGGCCGTGGTCCCGGCGGCGAGGCGCTGGCTGGCCGGTTCCAGCCGGGTCATCACCAGATGGTTCTTGCGGGTGACCTCGGCGATCCAGCCCGGCTCGATCACCGTGGTGGCGACCGCCTCGGCCAGCACCGCCGGGCCGACGACGCGGTTGCCCGGCTGGAACTGGGCGCGGTCGTAGAGCGGGGCCTCGCGCGCCTTGTCGCCGGTGTAAAGCGCCACCGTGGCGAGCCGGCGCGGCAGGGCGCTGGTGGATTGGCCGGCGAAATCGGGATCCTCCGCCGCGTCGGTCAGGCCGACCGCCTCCAGCGTCACCGATTCCACCTCCAGCGCGGTGCCGGGGGTGAGGAAGCCGTAGCGGCGGCGGTGAGCGTCGGCAAAGGCCGCCGTCATGGCGACGCGCGACCCGAACGGCACCGCCAGCGCCGTGTCCGACCCCGACGCCTTGACGTGGACCCGGCGGTGGATGGTCTGGCGGTCCGCCGCGATGCCCTGGCGGGTCAGCTCGGCCCGCCCCTCGGTCTCCAGATCGGTGAGGAGCAGGGTCAGGCGGTCGACCACCGCCTCGCTCAGCGGCCCCTCGACCGCGCGCTCGCGGATGGCGACGGTGTCGGCCAGCCCGATGCCGTAGGCCGACAGCACGCCGGCCTGCGGGTGCAGGAACACCCGCGTCATGCCCAGCGCGTCGGCGACCGCGCAGACATGCTGCCCGGCCGCGCCGCCGAAGCCGTTCAGCGTGTAATGGGTGACGTCGTGCCCGCGCTCCACCGAAATCTTCTTGATGGCGTTGGCCATGTTGTCCACCGCGATGCGCAGGAAGCCCTCGGCCACCTGATGCGGCGTCATCGTGGTGCCGAGCGCGGCGTTGACCGTTGCCGCCAGTTCGGTAAAGCGGGCCTTCACCACCTCGGCGTCGAGCGGCTGGTTCCCCTCCGGTCCGAAGACCTGCGGGAAGAAGCGCGGCTGGAGCTTGCCGACCATCACGTTGCAGTCGGTGACGGTCAGCGGCCCGCCGCGCCGGTAGCAGGCCGGGCCGGGGTTGGCCCCGGCGCTGTCCGGCCCGACGCGGAAGCGGGTGCCGTCGAAGACGCAGAGCGACCCGCCGCCGGCCGCCACCGTGTGGATGTGCATCATCGGCGCCCGCACCCGCACCCCGGCGACGGTGGTGTCGAAGGCGCGCTCGTACTCCCCGGCGTAGTGCGACACGTCGGTCGAGGTGCCGCCCATGTCGAAGCCGATGACCTTGTCGAACCCCGCCATCCGCGCGGTGCGCACGGCGCCGACCACGCCACCCGCCGGCCCCGACAGGATGGCGTCCTTGCCCTGGAAGCGCCGGGCGTCGGTCAACCCGCCGTTCGACTGCATGAACATCAGCGGCACGCCGTTCAGGTCGCCGGCCACCCTGTCGACGTAACGGCGCAGGATCGGCGAGAGGTAGGCGTCGGCCACCGTGGTGTCGCCGCGCCCGACCAGCTTCATCAGCGGGCTGACCAGATGGCTGACCGAGACCTGGGTGAAGCCGACCGCGCGGGCCAGCGAGGCGACCTGACGCTCGTGCTCGGGGTAGCGGTAGCCGTGCATCAGCACCACGGCGGCGGCGCGGAAACCGAGCCGGTAGGCCTCCTCCAATCCGCGACGAACGGCGTGCAGGTCGACCGGCTTCAGGACGCGGCCGTCGGCCATCACCCGTTCCGGCACCTCGACCACACGGGTGTGGAGCTGTTCGGGCAGCACGATCCGCCGGGCGAAGATCTTGGGCCGCGCCTGATGCCCGATGCGGAGCTGGTCGCCGAAGCCCTCGGTCACCACCAGCACGGTCGGCTCGCCCTTGCGTTCCAACAGGGCGTTGGTGGCGACGGTCGTGCCCATCTTGACGGCCTCGACCGCGTCGGCCGGGATCGACTCGCCGGGCTTCAGTCCCAGCAGGTCGCGGATGCCCTGGACGGCGGCATCGGCGTAGCGCTCCGGGTTGTCGGACAACAGCTTGTGCGTGACGACCGCGCTGTCCGGGCGCCGCGCCACGATGTCGGTGAAGGTGCCCCCACGGTCGATCCAGAACTGCCAGCGGCCACCCTCGTGGCCCAGTCCATTCTGGCCGTTCCCCTCACGCGTCTTGCCGTCCATGCTCGCACCCAAGGCTCCGCCGCGCGGCACACGCGCCGCGCTTGAGGGCGGAGTTTCGCGATCCGGACGCCAACGTCAACGACTCAAATGACGCTCCCGAGGGCAGCGTCCATCAGGCTGCGGCCAGATCGCTCTGGCCGGAGGAAAAGCTGGCGAGCAGGCTGTTGAACGCGCCCGATCCGTCCTCCAGCGCTTCCAGCGCGAAGGAGAACTGGTTGGGGGTCGGCAGATCAAAGCGGGCGGTGATCTCGCCGTATTCCATCTCCATCCTGCCGCCGAAGCGCCGCGCCAGGGCGCGCATGCGGATGTTCTCCGCCAGGCACAGCATGTGGACCTTGCCGATGGAGCGGTTGCGGGCGACGGTCAGCGCGCGGCGGATCAGCGTGCTGCCGACGCCCCGGCCCTGAAGCTCCGTCTCGACGCTGATGCCGAATTCGGCCTCGTTCGGCCACAGGACGCGGTCGCCGCACAGCTCCAGCGCGGCGCGCAGTTCGCCGTTCAGGAAGGCGCCGATCAGCGTGGTGCGCGTCCAGTCGATGGCGGCGCAGTGGCGCTCCAGCACCTCGTCCGACACGGTTCCGGCAAAGCGGGCGTAGCGGTCGGCAGGATCGAGGCGAAGAAGATGCGCCCGGTAGAGGGGCAGTTCGGTCGGCAGGATCTTGCGGATGACAGTCATGGCTCTCGCTCACGGTTCTCGATTTCGAAAACGCATTGCGCAGAACGTTCAACCCCAGAAAGCCGGTGCCGCCCCTCTTGCCGGGTCTGCGGTCACCGATGGACGGCGCTTTGTCACAGCCGTCTCTGTTGCAGTGCAACATGGACCGTTCGCTGGAATTCGCAAGCGCTCATGAAAACTTTGCAAAGCGAACCGTTCTTTTCTGTTGCGGCAAGGACACAGTTGGCCCGGCCCGGCGCCGCCGTTATGCTTGGAGCGGCATCGGCGAATCGGGTGGGTTGAGTCCATGAGCATCTGGGGAAAGATCCTCGGCGGAGCGGCGGGCTTCGCCATCGGCGGGCCGCTGGGCGCCCTGCTCGGCGCTCTGGCCGGACACGCGGTCGACCAGTTGAGCGATGGCCGGCTGAGCGACGGCTGCTGCGGCACGCCGTCCACCGGGGAGGCCGCCAAGGGGGACGAACCGGACCCCGCCACCCAGACCATCGCCTTCACCATCGGCGTGATCGCGCTGGCCGCCAAGATGGCGCGGGCCGACGGCGTCGTCAAACGGGTGGAGGTGGACACCTTCAAGCGCCTGTTCCGCGTGCCCCCGGAGGAGTTGGACAACGTCGGGCGCGTCTTCGACCTCGCCCGCCGCGACACCCACGGCTTCGAGGAGTACGCCCGGCAGATCGCCGACCTGTTCGAGGACCGCCACGCGGTGCTGGAGGAACTGCTCGACAGCCTGCTGATGATCGCCGAGGCCGACGACGAGCTGCACGAGACGGAGGTCGCCTATCTGCGGGCGGTCGCCCACATCTTCGGCTTCGCCGACGCGGAGTTCGAACGCATCCTCGCCGGGCATCATCTGGCCGGGGAGAGCGACGAGACCGATCCCTACCATGTGCTGGGGATCCCCCGCGCCGCCGACGACGCGGCCGTGAAGACCGCCCACCGGCGGCTGGTGCGCGAGCATCACCCCGATCTGCTGGTCGCCCAGGGCATGCCCCAGGAGTTCATCGATCTGGCGACCCAGAAGATCGCCCTGATCAACGCCGCCTACGACCGCATCCGCAAGCAGCGGGAGGGCGCCGCCGTCCTCTCCTGATCCAGCCCCTGATCCGGCCCGCGGACGGCAAAAGGCCCGATTTCGATTCGACCGCAAGGGCCGGAGTGCCGGTTCCGCCGCCCGATGCCAGATTGGCTGGACGACACGGAATTCGAACAGGAGTTGGCGATGAGCACGTCCACCGCACCCGCCCCGACACCGGCAGAAACGGCGACCGAACGGGACCCGCGCTGGTTCCGCGTGCTGGCCCGCGACCGGAGCGCCGACGGCGAGTTCTGCTATTCGGTGGCGACGACCGGGGTCTATTGCCGCCCCTCCTGCCCGTCGCGGGCCGCGAACCCGAAGAACGTCCGCTTCCACCGGACGGCCGCCGACGCGGAGGCCGCTGGTTTCCGCCCCTGCCGGCGCTGCGAGCCCGACCGCCCGCCGCTGCGCGACCGGCACGCGGCCGGCATGGCCGCCATCTGCCGCCGGATCGACGAGGCCGAGGAGACGCCGAGCCTGAGCGAGCTGGCCCGGGAGGCCGGTCTCAGCCCGCATCATTTCCACCGCGTCTTCAAGGCGGTCGTCGGCGTGACGCCCAGGGACTACGCCACGGCAGGGCGGACCAGGCGGGTCCATGAAGAGCTTGCGCGCGGCGGCAGCGTGACCGAGGCCATCTACGGCGCCGGCTTCAATTCGAGCGGGCGGTTCTACGAGGCTTCCGACGCGATGCTGGGGATGACGCCCGGCGACTACCAAGCCGGCGGCACCAACGCCAACATCCGCTTCGCCGTCGGCGACTGCTCGCTGGGTTCGATTCTGGTGGCCATGAGCGACCGGGGCGTCTGCGCCATCCTGATCGGCGAGGATCCCGAAGCGCTGCTGCGCGACCTGCAGGACCGCTTTCCCCACGCCCGCCTGATCGGCGGCGACGGGGCGTTCGAGAGCGTCGTCGCCACGGTGGTCGGCTTCGTCGAAGCGCCGGGGATCGGCCTGGACCTGCCGCTGGACCTGCGCGGCACCGCGTTCCAGCGGCGCGTGTGGCAGGCGCTGCGCGCCATCCCGCCCGGCACGACCGCCAGCTACGCCGAGATCGCCGCGCGGATCGGTGCGCCCAAGGCGGTCCGGGCGGTGGCCGGGGCCTGCGCGGCCAACGCGCTGGCGGTCGCCATCCCCTGCCACCGGGTGGTACGGAGCGACGGGGCGCTGTCCGGCTACCGTTGGGGCATCGAGCGCAAGCGCGCCCTGATCGAACGCGAGGCGGAACCGGCGCCCGCCGGCATGGCGGCGGACCATGCCGACAGGGTCAGGGCGACCGCGCGTTCATGATGCCGAAGAAGCGGGAAATTCCGGACGGACAGCGCCGCACCACGACGTGAGGATGCATCGGCAAAAAGATTGTCGCGCCACGACCGACGGCCCGCCTTACAATGTTGGCATGGTCCATGGAGGACATCATGACAATCAACCGTCGTAAGCTCGGCATCGGCGCGGCGGGCGCGCTGGTCGCCGCCTCGATCCTTCCACGTCCGGCCATCGCGCAGAGCCAACCCATCCGGATCGGCTGGCTGGTCGCCCTGACCGGGCCGATCTCCGCTTCCGCCGCCGGGCATCACCGGGGCACGATCCTGGGGGCCGAAACCATCAACGCGGCCGGCGGCGTCAAGGGGCGCCGGATCGAGATCGTCACGCAGGACACCCAGGGCGATCCGTCGAAGGCGGTCGGCGGCGCCCAGCGGATGATCGCGGACAAGGTGGACGCGCTGTGGGGGCCGACCAGTTCGGGCGAATCGCTGGCGATCACCGCGCTGGTCGCCAAGGCGAAGATGCCCAACATCCACCCTTGCGTGATCGACAGCCTGATCGAACCGCTGCGCTACCCCAACGCCTTCCGCTCGGCGCCGTCCAACGCGCAATGGGACGAAGCGGTGCGCCATTATTGCCGGTCGGTCCTGAAAACCAAGCGGGTCGCGCTGTTCGGCGACACGTCGGCATACGGCGTCAACGCGGTCAACGATTCGGCGCGAAGCTTCGTCACGGACGGGATGGAGATCGCCGACAAGGCCAGCATCGACCCGACCCAGACCGACCTGCTTGCCGATCTGCGGCGGGCGCGCGAGTCCGGCGCCGAAGCCGTCGTGTTGTGGAGCAATTCGGTGGGCCTCGTGTCGCGCCTGCTGAACGCGCGCGCCGCCGTGAGCTGGGACGTTTCGGTCGTCGGCCACCCGACGCTTTCGTCGGGCGCCATCGGCCCGCAGCTCGCCAAGCTGGCCAACTGGGAAAACGTCTTCGCGCTCGGCTTCCGCAGTTCCAGCCACCACGGCGCGGGCCGGACCCTGCCGCCGCGCAGCCAGGAGTTCCTGCAACGCTTCCGCGACCGCGTGCCCTTGAACGATACCCTGCTGTGGTGGGTGACCTGCGGCTTCGACGCGGTGTCGCTGATCGCCGAGGCGGCCGGCAACGCCGGCTCCGCCCCCTCCGAGATCATCGGCTACTGGAACACGCTGAAGAAGCGGCCCGGCTATTTCGGCGAGTACAGCTTCTCGCCCAACGACCACGACGGCTACAACGTCAAGGACGTGGTGATGTCGGTGGCCAATTCCGGCCGCGACGGCACCTTCGACCTCGCCCCCGGCTACGGTTGACGCGGCCGGGCGGGCCTCACCCTTCTTCCAGGCGCATCCGCATCCGGGCCAGTTCCGGGGCGTTGCGGGCCTCCATCTTCTCCAGCACGCGGGCGCGGTGGGTCTCCACCGTGCGGGTGCCGATGTCCAGCCGGCGGGCGATGGTCTTGTTCGGCAGGCCCTGCGCGACCAGTTCCATCACCTCGCGCTCGCGCGGGCTGAGCAGGTCCATGCGGCGGCGGATGCGGGCGGCCTCGGCGTCGGCCTGCCGCCCCGCCGCATCGCGCGCGAAAGCCTCCCGCACGCGCTCGATCAGCCGGTCCTCGTCGAAGGGCTTCTGCAGGAAATCGATCGCCCCAGCCCGGAAGGCCCGGACGGCGGCGGGCACGTCGCCATGCCCGGTGACGACGATCACCGGCAGGGTCAGACCGCGCCGCGCCATCTCCTGCTGGAGAGCCAACCCGTCCATGCCCGGCATGCGGATGTCGAGCACCGCGCAGCCCGGCTGGCCGGGATCGACCGCGTCGAGAAATTCGGCGGCCGAGGCGTAGGTCCGCACCGCCAGCCCGGCCAGCTCCAGATGAACGGCCAGCGCATCGCGGACGGCCTCGTCGTCGTCCACCACGAAGGTGACGGGCGGGTCGGTGATCATCCTGCGGCCTCCCCGGCGTCGCTTCCATGGACCGGAATGGTGAATTCGAAGACGGTCTCCCCATGGGGCAGCCGCCGGCCGGTCAGACTGCCGCCATGCCCCTCGACCAGCGTGCGGGCGATGGACAGGCCAAGCCCCATGCCGGTCGCCTTGGTGGTGACGAAGGGCGCGAACAGGTTGCGCTCCACCACCCCGGCAAGGCCCGGCCCACTGTCGCGGACGCCGATGACGACGGCGTCCGCCTCCCCCGCGAGATGAGCGAAGAGGACGATGCGGCGGTTGCGCGGGCCGGGATCCTCGATCCCCTCGGCCATCCCCTCCGCCATCGCCTCGGCGGCGTTGCGCACCAGATTGAGGATCACCTGCTGCAACTGCACCGCGTCGCCGCGCACCGGCGGCAGGCCGGGCGCCACCTCGGCGGCGATGGAAACGCGGTGGCGGGTCGCGAGCGGACCGGCCAGCGTCACGCAGTCGGCGACCAACCCGGCGACCGGCAGCGGCGACCGCTCGCTCCGGCCCTTCCGCACGAAGTCGCGCAGGCTGCGGATGACCCGGTCGGCCCGCTCGGTCTGGGCCACGGTCTTGTCCAGGATCTCTCCCAGACGGGGGGAGGTCTCCTCCAGTCGGGCGATCTTGCGGGCGGCCCGCGCGTAGCTCATGGCGGCCGACAGAGGCTGGTTCAGTTCATGGGCCAGGGCCGCCGCCATCTCGCCGGCCTCCGTCAGCCGGGCGGCGCCGGCGAGGTCCGATTGGCGCTCGCGGACCCACGCCTCCACCCGCCGCCGCTCGCTGACGACCGTGCCCAGCAGCAGCGCCGTGACCGCCAGCGTCAGCATCAGAAGCTGGAAATGGGTCATCCGCGCCGTTTCCACCCCCGTCGCCTGGACGGCGACGATCAGCCCGGCCTGGGTGATGACCGACGCCAGCGCCGCCCCCGGCAGCCCGTGGCGGACGGCGATGGCCACGGCCGGCAGAAAGAGCAGGTAGAAATGCTCGTACTGCGCCGAGCCCAGCGGCCCGAAATCGAGCCAGAGCGCGAAGGCGATGAGCAACCCCTGGGCGCCGACCTCCGCCGCCCCGGCCCAGGAGACGCGAAGCGCCGGCCCACGCAGCCCGACCAGCACCAGCGGCGTCAGCACGGCGATGCCGATGATCTCGCCGACCCAATAGCGCAGCAGCGCGTCGGGGAAGCCCGACCAGGGGAACAGCCCGATCATCGTGTGGATAGCGATGTAGCCGGCCCCGGCGGCCATGGCGGTGCCCGCTCCGCCCGCCAGCAGCAGCACGACGTCGCGCAGCCGGGGCAGGCCGGGGTCGAGGCCAAGCCGCTCACGCAGCATCCAGCCCGCCGCCCCATAGCCGGCGGCGACGACGGCGTTCGCCGTCATGGTCGCCCACAGGGCCACCGGCAACCCACGCACGACCAGATCCGACGCCATCAGCCCCAGCCACACCAGCGGCGCCGCCCGGACCCCGAAGACCAGCGACATCCCCATGATCAGCCCCGAAGGCGGATTCCACGGCGTGACGTTGAGCGGCGACACCTCGTGGATGAAGCTGATCCAGTCGAGGGACACGTGCGCGGCCAGATAGGCGAGCGTCAGACAGGCCACCTTCACCCAGGCCGGGGCGAGACGCCAGCGGTCGCGAAAATCCGTCATGCTTCCTTGGGTCCGGCCTTGTTTCCCGCCAAATCGTCGCGATCCCCGGTCATAGTCCGTAAAAGCCGGCATGGACAAGGCTCCTTCCCGTTTCCGATCATGGAACGGATGGCCGGGCGCGAGGCGGCGGGCTTTGAACGGATGCGGAGAACCCCCATGGCGACTCTTCGGCGGATCCTGCTGGCGACCGATCTCGAACCGAAATCGGACCGCGCCATGGAGCGTGCGGTGCGGTTGGCCTCCCAATTCGGGGCCGAGCTGACGGCGCTCCACGTCGTCCGGGACGGGGATCGGCTTTACGGCGCCATGCCGCTGCACCATGTCGAGATGGAGATTCGCCGCCATCTCCTCGCCACGCCCGGCGCCGCCGGCATCGCGACGCGGGCGGTCGCCGTGAAGGGCGAGGCGGTCGGGCCGCAGGTCGCCGGCTATGCGGAAACGTGGCAGCCCGATCTCGTGGTGGTGGGCCACCACCAGCGCGATGGGGTGACGGAGCTGTTCCTCCCGGCCACCGCCGAACGGATCGCCATCGCCGACGAGACCCCGCTGCTGATCGTGCGCGCCAAGCCGCTCGGCCCCTACGCGCGGCCGCTGGTTCCGGTCGATTTCTCCGAACGGTCGCGGCCCTCGGTCGCGGCGGCGCGTCTGCTGGCGCCGGACGGGAGGCTCGACCTGCTCCACGTCTTCGACGTGCCGGCCATCGCCCACCCGCCGGCGACCCGGCTGGACACGACGGAGTTCGCCGACGACTTCCGCGCCCTGCTGGACGACGCGGAGGCCATCGACCGGACGGTGACCGTGGAGGTGCGGACCGGGTCACCGCCCCCGCAGATCGTCGCGGCGGCGCGGAACGGCCGCTACGATCTGGTGGTCATGGGGTCGGCGCGGCGCAACGGCCTGTCGCGCGCCGTCCTAGGCAGCGTCGCGCACGAGGTGCTCGACGGGCTGCCCTGCGACACCCTGATCACCGGGGAAAGCCCGTCCACCAACGCCCCGGCGGCGGTGCTGGCCTCGCTGATGCCGTGGGCGAAGGCGTGAACGCTGCCTTCAGTTCGCGAATTCGCTGCTGTGGAGCCAAGCCGTGTGGCGCGGCGGCTGCTTGGTGACGCTCCACTCATCGATCATCGCGTGGGCGACGTCCTTCATGCTTTTCAGCATGTCGTCGGTGGCGGTCCAGGCCGCGACCTCCAGCCGGTGGCCGCTCGGGTCGAAGAAGTAGATCGACTTGAAGATCGCGTGGTTGGTCGGCCCCAGCACCGAAAGACCGGCCTTCTCCGCCCGCTCCTTGACCGACAGCATGGTCTCCACGTCCTTCACCTGGAAGGCGATGTGCTGGGTCCATTCCGGCGTGTTGGGGTCGCGGCCCATCGGCGGCGAGTTCGGCAGCTCGAAGAAGGCCAGGATGTTGCCGTTCCCGGCGTCCAGGAACAGGTGCATGTAGGGATCGGGTTCCTTGGTCGAGGGCACCTTGTCCTCGGCGATCGCCCCGATCAGGTCCATGTCGAGGACCGTCTTGTAGAATTGCACCGTCTCCTTGGCGTCCTTGCAGCGGTAGGCGACGTGATGGATTTTCTCGACCAGCATGGGTGCTCGCTCCCGTTTTCTTCGGCGGGCCGTCTCCGGCGGAAGGACCGTGGGCGCGCCTCATGCCCGTCAATTTAGTTTCACTTGAAACCACTGTCAACAAACCGCTGCCGACCGGGATGCGGGCAAAGAAAAAGCCGCCCGGCCTTGGGGCTGGGCGGCTGGAAAAGTTGCGTGCCATGGGATGACGGCCGGCGCCGTCCCGACGATGATCGGGACGGCGCCGGCTCAGGGAATCAAAAATCCTCGTCGCCGCCGAAATCGCCGCCGCCGTCATCCCAGCTGGAGGTTTCCGGCTCGGGTGCCGGTTCCGGCGCGGGCGCCGGCGGTTCGGCCGCGTTCGCTTCCCCGCCGCCGGAAAACGCGCTGCTCAGCGCGCTGCCCAGCAGCATGCCGCCCGCGACGCCCATGGCGGTCTGCATGGCGCCCGCCATGAAGCCGCCGCCCTGGCGCGGCTGGTTCGGGTTGGCGTAGGCGGCCACGCGCGGGTCGCCGTAGGCGGGCGCCTGGGCCTGCTGGTGCCCCCAAGGGCCGGCGGCCTGACGCGGCGGGGCCATCGGGGGAGCCATCGGGGCCGGGGCGGCGGGCTTGGAGCCACCGAACAGGCCGCCGAAGATGCCGCCGCCGCCCGTGCTCGCCGGGGCCGCCGGGCGCTGGCGGATCTGCTGCTCCAGCTCCTCGTTGCGGGACTGGGAGGCGGCCAGCGCCTGCTCCAGCATGACGATGGACTGGGCCATCAGATAGGGCGCCGCCGGCTGGCGGGCGATCTGGTCGTGGATGTGGGATTCCGCCTGCGGGTCGCGCGGGCCGGATTGGGCCTCGGCTTGGCGCAGCTTGGCGAACAGGTCGTCGATGATCTGGCGCTCAGTCTGGTCCATGGTGAACGTGTGCCTTCGATGGTAAGAGGGAGGAAACGGTTACTCGTCGCGCTGTCCCATCAGCTGCATCAGCATCTGAAACAGGTTGATGAAGTTCAGATACAGCGACAGCGCGCCCATGATGGCGAGCTTGGTGTTGGTGTCGTGGCCGTAATGCTCGGCGTATTCCTGCTTGATGCGCTGCGTGTCGTAGGCGGTCAGGCCGGTGAACACGAGCACGCCGATCACCGAGATCGCGAACTGGAGCGCGGTCGAGCCGACCAGGATGTTCACCAGGCTGGCGATGACGATGCCGATCAGGCCCATCATCAGGAAGGCGCCCATCTTCGACAGATCGGCCTTGGTGGTGTAGCCCCACAGGCTCATCGCCGCGAACATCGAGGCGGTGATGAAGAAGACGCGCGCGACGCTGGCCCCGGTGAAGACCAGGAAGATCGACGCCATCGACACGCCCATCACGGCGCAGAAGGCCCAGAAGGTCCCCTGGAGCGCGCCGACCGACATGCTCTCGAACTTCCAGGACAGCACCATGATGAAAGCCAGCGGCGCCAGCATCACCACCCATTTCAGCGGCGTGGTGAAGATCGGCACGTAGAGCGCCGGGGTGCTGGCGACCAGGGCCGCGACCAGGCCGGTCACCGCGAGGCCGATCATCATGAAGTTGTAGACCCGCAGCATGTGCTTGCGCAGGCCCTCGTCGAAGACCGCGCGGTCAACGGTCTGGCCGTACCCTCCGAAGGGGGACTGGTTGGGCTGTTGCTGGTTCCACATGGAAGCCTCTTACGGTGCGATGGATGGAGCGCTGGGATGGGATGAAGGAACGGGGGGTCAGAACCACGACGCCTGCGCCGCCTCGGCCAGGGCCAGCAGTTCCTTGGCCGGAACGCTGGAGCACAGCGCGTAGACGTGATGGCCCTGCCGCCAGTAGACGACCGACAGCCCGCTGATCTCGGCCGCCTCCGGGGTGGTGACGGCGAAGCGGCGCTCCTCGGCGGCGAACAGCGTCACGCGGGCGAAGCCGTGCGTCGTGTAGACCACCTGGACCGCGCTGCCCTCGTCCCAGGGGACGATGCGCGACGCCAGGGGAAGCAGATCCTCCGGGAAGCTCGGAATCGGCAGCAGCCCGCCGACCGCGCGCGAGACGAGCTGCGCCAGCCGGGGCGCCTCCTCCGGCGCCAGCCCGCTGAAGGTCGGACCGACGGAAATCGCCGCCCGATGGGCCTCGACCGCCTCGTCGGCGAAGACCGGGACCGGATGCGCCGCCGCGACCGGATCGATCAGCACGTCCCCGACCAGGGTGTGGGCCGTCCAGCCGAGGCCGATGAGGATGGCCGCCGCGATGGCGGAGCGGGCGCGCCGCGCCGGGCGCCAGCGGACCGCCGGCTTGACGATTCCGGCCGGAACGGGGGCGGGAGGAGGCGTTGCGGGGGCCGGCGGGGCCGTGTCGTTTGCGGTGGCGTCGCCCATCAGGAACAGGCGGACCTCGTCGCGCTGCCGCAGATCCTGCATGACGCGGGCGGCCAGGACCGGGTGCTCCTGGAGGTAGGCCTCGACCGCGATGCGCTGGGCGGGATCGAGCTGGCCGTCGACATAGGCCAGCAGATCGTCCTCGGAGACGGGCATCGGCATGGATCACCTCACCAGACGCAGATGGGACACGGGAGTCTGGTCGGCCGCCGCCCGCAGGGCCGCGCGGGCGCGGCCGAGGCGGGACATCAGGGTGCCCATCGGAATGCCGAGGCATTCGGCGGCGTCGCGGTAGCTCATGCCGTCGATGGCGACGAGCATCAGCACCGCGCGCTGGTCCTCCGGCAGTCCCATCAGGGCGTTCATCGTCTCGCCGAGCGTGACGCGGTCCGCCTGGTTGGGGGCCTGGGTTCCGGCGGACTGAAGGGTCAGCGTCGCCTCGGCCTCCCGCTCGGTCCGCTGGCGGCGGCACCGGGAGACGTGGGTGTTGTGGACGATGGCCAGCAGCCATTTGCGCAGGTCATGGCCATCCCGCCAGGTGTGGCCGCCCTCCAGCGCGCGGAGAGCGGCCTCCTGGACCAGATCCTCGGCGCGTTCCGGCTCACGCGTCAACACCAACGCGTAGCGGCGCAGCACCGCGAGATGACCTGAGATGTCCATGCTCCCCGTCTTTTCCAACTCCGTCCTCAAGCATACGAACGGCGGAGCGTTTTAATCGCGGGGAACGGAAAAAAATTTGCGCGGACCGGTGAGGGCACGGGCCGCGCCAAGGGCGGCTGGCGGCTGGCGGCTGGCAGCTTTGGAACGTTTGAAACACCGTGGAACGCTTTTCCGTCCCGTTCCGTGTTGCGTTCCGGCGCGCGGCGGCTCATCCGGCGGCCCCACCGCCGCACCGCCCGTAGACGCCCTTGCCGCGCCGCTCCTCCGCCGAGCCGAGGCTGGGGTAGGCGTCGTCGGGGTTGAAGGTCCAGGGATAGGCGCCCTTGGGACCATCCGCTTCCGGGCGCGCCAGGATGGCGGCGATGATGGCGGGATCGGGCAGGGCCGGTTCGCGGAACGCGCCGGGGACCGCGTCGTCGAAGGCGGGGAACAGGGGTGCGGCCGGCGGACCGAAGACGGTTCCGGCGGGAGCGGCGCAATCACCTGTGGCGCCAAAGCCCTCTCCCGTCTCGGGAGAGGGAGGGGACCCACGAAGCGGGGAGGGTGAGGGGCTATCGGGTGTGGTGCTTGATCCATGTTCCGATAGCCCCTCACCCTTCCCGCCGCTGCGCGGCGGGCCCCGAGGTCGCTCGCAAGCCTCGCGACCGCATTCCGCACTACGATCGCCTTCGGCGCCCGTCCGGCCTGCGGCCGTCGGCTCCATGCCCTCTCCCGGGGCGGGAGAGGGAGACAGATGCCCGATTCCGGTCTCAGGTTGGCTCTGGAACGCCCCACTTGGCGCGCCGAACAGGCCGAGCCGGTCGGCCGCCCAGCGCACCGTCGCCGGATCGCCCATCGCCACCAGCCGCTCCACCTGCTGCGCCACCAGATCGCGCAGCGACGACAGCCGCAGCTCCGCCTCGCGGTTCAGCGCCTGACGCTCCCACCAGACGCGCACGCGCAGGGGTTGCGAGCCGTAATAGGCCCGCCACAGCGTGGTGCGGCTGCACCCCAGGGCGCGCGCGACGTGCAGGAAGGAGGACCCGCGCGCCAGCATGCCGGCGGCCATCACCCATTGCTCCTCGGCGAAGCGCGATCCCGGAACCAGCGAGCCGTCCGGCGGCACCGGAGGCTCCTCGGCCCAACGGGGGAAGTTGGGGGCGGGGATGGATGGCGCGTCGAGGGGCATGGGGGGCTCCGGGGGCGGCGGGAACGGGAGCGCCAATTTATAGGTAAATTTTCCTTCTTTGGGGAATTTTGGGAAAATGCGGTTTCGAGGGTTGTCGGCGGACAAAAATGTTCGCTCCCCAGCCGTTGGGCCACGTCAGCCAACGCTCCTCCGCCCGCAGTCCCTGCGCGCTGACGGCGCCAACCAGCATCAGCACCGCCCTTGGCGACAAAGGAGCGAAGCTTTAAGACAACCGAGAGACGCCTCAATCACTCCTTCAGCCTTTTCATGCACGATGACTCAGCACCGTCCGGGACATGACCTCATGAGGCTTGGAGCAAGTTTCATTGCCGCGTTGGTGATGCCGTTTTTCATACCATCAGCGTCCTTGGCGGACAGTCGCAATGGAGAGCGGATTTTTTTGAACCGTTGCGCCATGTGCCATGGCAGTGACGTTAGAGGCACAGGACCTTTGGCCAAGAAAAGCAATCCTCCAACGCCCGATCTTACGACACCCGAGTTCAAGAAGCGTTTGCTCGATTACCCCGGCGTCATCGTATCATCCATAATATTACGTCCGAATGGCGATCTGATCCCAAGGACCTTGCGGGAAAACGATGTGAATTTGCCTGCCTTCGCATGGACAGTGAAGGATTTTCGCGACCTGAATGAGTATTTGAATGGCGTGATCTCAAAAGCCAGATGACCGCAGCGCGGCGCCGAACGTGGACGCGACATCGCCTAGGCCGCCGGGGGACTCCCAGGAGCAAACATGTCCACCCGCCTGCAGGAGGCCGCCTCAGTCCCCCTGCCCCCGCTACGGTATGCACACCTCTCGCATCCGCGAAGGCGCCGCAACCTTTGTAGGCGAATGGCCCTTCTCCCCTTGCGGGAGAAGGGTTGGGATGAGGGGTATTCGCCGAAGGCGGAAGCTTGCCCCCCTCACCCCAACTCCTCTCCCGCGAGGGGAGAGGGGCTTTGCTCAACACCAACGCGCATACCCTGCTGCACACATCGCGCGTTTGCGAAGAAACACACCCTACAGGCGCAAAAGCCCCTGTCCCGTCATGGGATGGGGGCTTTGCTCAGCCATGAGGCGCCTGTCTCACCGCGTGTGCGAGCCCTGCGCATGCCGTGGCGCCCAGCGGGGGAGAAGGGGAACACCCAGGGCGGGACGTGCCCAATCCTGTTTACGGCGCCCGGCACTCCAGCCGCCGCTTGTGGCCCGGCGGCAGGGGCGTTTGCGCGTGGGCCTCCGCCAGCGCGCGCAGCCGCAGGGCCGCCGGCTCCGCGAAGGGAACCACGCGCCGCGTCGTCAGATCGACGTGGATGGACAGCTGCTCCATCGTCGCGGCCAGGGTCCCGTCGTCGGCGCGGCGCAACTCCATCAGACTCAGCAGCCGCTTGTCGTCGGCCTCCAGCACCCGCAGCGACAACGTCAGCATCGTTCCGGCGGTCATCTCGCGCCGGTAGTTCACGGCGACGTCGACGACGAACAGGCCGTGCCTGGTCTCTTGGGTGTAGGTCTCGCCCAGGCCCCAGCGGTCCAGCAGGCCGTAGCCGACCTCGTCGAACACGCCGACGTAGCGCACCATGTTCATGTGGCCGTAGAGGTCGATCCAGTCCTCCGCGACGCGCAACGGCTCGGAAACGGGGATCTCGGTCGAAAAGGAATCCGTCGAGACATTCCGGTCGCTCATCCGAACACCCCCGCGTGGACGTTGCGCAGCTCCGCCTTCTGCACCTTGCCCATGCTGTTGCGCGGAAGCTCGGCCACCAGCACCACGCGCTTGGGCTGCTTGTAGCGGGCGAGCCGCTCCTTCAGGGCGGCGAGAACGCCGGCCTCGGTGACGGGGGTCTTGCCGTCGGGAACCACCAGGGCGACGACGCCCTCGCCGAAATCGGGGTGGGGAATGCCGATCACGGCGCTTTCCAGCACGCCGGGCAGCGCGTCGATCTCGCCCTCCACCTCCTTGGGGTAGACGTTGAAGCCGCCGCTGATGATCAGGTCCTTGCCGCGCCCGACGATGTGGACGTAGCCCCGCTCGTCGATCCGGCCGAGGTCGCCGGTGATGAAGAAGCCGCCCGGCCGGAACTCGGCGGCGGTCTTCTCCGGCATCCGCCAGTAGCCCTTGAAGACGTTCGGGCCGCGCACCTCGATGGCCCCGATGGCGCCAGCCTCCAGCGGCTCGCCGGTCGCCGGGTCGGTGATGCGCAGGTCCACGCCCGGCAGCGGGAAGCCGACCGTGCCGGCGATGCGGTCCCCGTCGTAGGGGTTGGAGGTCAGCATCCCGGTCTCGGTCATACCGTAGCGCTCCAGGATGCGGTGGCCGGTGCGCTCCTCCCAGGCGCGGTGCGTCTCGGCCAGCAACGGGGCGGAGCCGGAGACGAACAGGCGGATCGTCCGGCAGGCCTCCGGCGTCAGCCCGGATTGGCCGAGCAGGCGGGTGTAGAAGGTCGGCACCCCCATCATCACCGTGGCGGCCGGCAGCCGGGCCAGAACGTCGGCCGGGTCGAAGCGCGGCAGCAGAACCATCGAGGCGCCGGACAGCAGCACGAGGTTGCAGGCCACGAACAAGCCGTGGGTGTGGAAGATCGGCAGGGCGTGGAGCAGCACGTCGTCGGCCCCGAACCGCCATTCGGTCTGGAGCACCCGCGCGTTGGACAGCAGGTTGCCTTGCGTCAGCATCGCCCCCTTCGACCGCCCGGTGGTGCCGGACGTGTAGAGGATGGCGGCCAGATCGTCGGCGCCGCGCGCGACCGTGGCGAAATCGTCCGGCTGGCCCGCCGCCGCGTCGCTCAGGCTGCCCCTGCCCTGCGCGTCCAGCGTGCGCACCGGCGCGCCTGCCGCCAGCGCCACGGTGGCGTCGAGCCGCGCGGGGTCGCAGACGATCAGGGCCGGTTCGGCGTCGCCGACGAAATAGGCCAGCTCCGCCGGGGTGTAGGCGGTGTTCAGCGGCAGGTACACCACGCCGGCCCGCAGGCAGGCGAGGTAGAGGACCAGCGCCTCGACCGACTTCTCGACCTGGACCGCCACGCGGTCGCCGGGCCGCGCGCCCAGGGCGACGAGGACGTTCGCCATCCGGCCGGTCGCGGCGCGCAAATCCCCGTAGGACAGGCGGGCGCCGTCGGCCGTTTCGATGGCGAGGCGCGCCGGGTCGGTGGCCGGGCTCAGCAGATGGTCGAACAGGGTGTCGGTCATGATCGGGGTTCCGCGATGGTCGAAGGGGCCGGACGGCGCCGTTCCAGACAATGGGGGGTCAGACGGGAGGCTGGGAGTCCGGCGGCGGAAACACGTCGCGCAGCCAGTGCCGGATCGCGGCGATGACCGGGGTGTTCCATTTCTGCGCCGGGGCGATGAAGTAATAGCCGCCGATGGTCACGTTGCTCTCGACCATCTCCACCAGCTCGCCGCTGGCGAGGTTGTCGGCGACCAGCAGGTCGCTGACCAGCGCCACCCCGCGCCCGAGCCGGGCGGCCTCGATGGTCAGATGCGCCTGCCACAGCCGGGGGCCGCGCAGCCGGGGCGGGTCGGTGATGCCGGCCTCCTCCAGCCACGCCTCCCACATGCCGGTGGACTGCTCGTGGATCAGCGGCAGGTCGAGCAGATCGGCGGGGGTGCGCACGTCGGGGTAGCGCGCCTTGAACTCCGGGTTGGCGATGGCGAGGATGCGGGGCTTCGCGAACATCTCGGCCCGCAGCCCCTCGGCGACGGAGCCGTCCTCCAGATACATGATCTCGGCGTCGGCCTCGCCCCGGCCGAAATCGGGGCGGGTCGAGGTCGGTTGCAGGGTCACCTCGCGCCCGGCCACCGCCGCCTCCAGTTCCGGCAGGCGGGCGAGCAGCCGGCGCGAGGCCAGACCGGCGAGGCAGCAGATGTGGACCGCCTCCATCCCGCCGTTGCGCAGCTCGCCGCAGGCGTCGGCGATCAGGTCGAAGGCGCGGCGCATCTGGGCGGCGAAGCGCACGCCCTCGCGGGTCAGGGACAGGCCGCGCCCCGATTTGGCGACCAGCTTGACGCCGACCGACTGCTCCAGGTTCTGGATGTGGCGGGACACCACCGTGTGCGACACCGCCAGCTCGTCGGCGGCCGCGCGCACGGTGCCCAGCCGGGCGAAGACGTCGAAGGCGCGAAGGGCGAGAAGCGGGGGAAGGCGGCGCGCCATGCGGGGCTGGGCCATCGAGGTTGAGAGGGGCGGGGCTGGGGGTGACGGGACGATTCCGATGGCATCATGAAGCATTTTCGCCAGCGCCGCACGCGTCCCGTCACCGGCCCGCTCTCCCGTCCCCTTCCCCCGCCCGTCCGTCATCGCGCCCGTCCTCACACCACCGCGTCGCGCCGCAGCGCCTCGACGTCGGCGGGGCTGAAGCCCAGCTCCGCCAGGATGTCGGCGGTGTGCTCGCCCAGCTTGGGCGCCGGGGCCTCGGCCGCCAGCGGGGCGCCCTGCATGTGGATCGGCACGGCGGCGAAGCGCTTGCCGGAACCGGCCGGGACCTCCACCACCATGTTGCGGTGGACCACCTGCGGGTCGAGCAGCGCGTCGGGCACGCTGTTGATCGGGCTGGACGGCACGTCGGCCTCGTCGAAAAGGTCGAGCCATTCGTCGCGCGGCCGGGTGGCGAAGACCGGGATCAGCAGCGGCTCGAGCTCCGCGTGGTTGGCGTTGCGCTGCGAGCCGGTGAGGAAGCGCGGGTCGGTCAGCAGGTGTTCCAGCCCCATGGCGCCGCACATCCGCTCCCACTGCTCGTTGGTGTCGACGCAGACGGCGATCGGCTTGTCGGCGGTGGGGAAGGACTGGAAGGGCGCGATCAGCGGGTGGCGGCTGCCCAGCGCGCGCGGCACGTCGCCGGCGTTGAGGTAGCGCGCGATGGCGTTCTCCATCAGCGCCAGCTGGCAGTCCAGCATCGCCACGTCGATGAAGCTGCCCTCCCCCGTGCTGTTCCGCTTCTGCAGGGCCGACAGGACGCCGATGGCGGCGAACAGGCTGGAGCCGATGTCGCCGATCGAGGCGCCGACGCGGTTGGGCTGGCCGCCGGGCTCGCCGGTGATGCTCATCATTCCCGACATCGCCTGGGCCACCACGTCGAAGCAGGGCCGGTGGCGGTAGGGGCCGTCCTGCCCGAAGCCGGAGATCGAGGCGTAGATCAGCTTCTCGTTGACCGCCTTCAGATCGGCGTAGCCCAGCCCCAGCCGGTCCATCGCGCCGGCCCGGTTGTTCTCCACCAGCACGTCGCTGGAGGCGACGATGCGCTTGAGGATCTCCCGCCCCTTCTCCTCCTTCAAGTTGAGCGTAAGACTCCGTTTGTTGCGGTTGACGCTCATGAAGTAAATGCTCTCGTCGTCGCTGAACGGCGCGATGACGCGGGTGAAATCGCCCTTGCCCGGACGCTCGATCTTGATGACGTCGGCGCCCAGCGCGCCGAGCAGCCAGGTGCTGTAGGGACCGGCCAACATGTGCGTGAGATCGACAACGCGCACGCCGGCCAGCGGGCCGTCCCGGCGTTGGGTTTCGGTGTCGGTCATGAGCGATCCTTCGGGGCTGCCGGACACCGGGGGACCGGGCCGGAGATGGCCGCGCCGCAAGGCGCCGGCTGGGTTTGGGACGGGAATGCGATGCCCAAAGGCTTGCGCCGCGGCGCCCGGAAAACAATCGCTTAGTTTGGCCCAATCCGGTGCATGGAAAGCACCGGACGTGGCGTGGACCGGCCGTTTCATTGGTGCGTTCCATGCACCGGACCGCAGCCTTTTTTCTGCTTGTGACACGGAGGGTCTCCGGTATTCTCGATTGTGCCGGGAGCGGACCGGCGGCGATCGACATCTGTCCACATCGGCCAAAGGCACCGGGAAGACTTCGCGTTCCCCGTGCCGGACGGTCGCCTCGTCTTCCGATATTTGTCCAACGGAGCCCATTTGCACGCTGGCGCCAGGCGCCGCGCAAGGTTCCCGCAACCGTGAAAGGACGACCAGGGCCGTGAAGGATCTCTCGGGCAGAACCGCCATCGTCGGCGCCTTCGAATCGCCCCGCCGCGATGCCCCCCGCGTCCACCCCTTCGCCCTTCAGATGGAGTGCATCCTGGGCGCGCTCGACGACGCCGGGCTGACGCTGAAGGACGTGGACGGGCTCTGCGCCGCGTCCGGCGACTGGGCCGAGGGCGGCGGCACGATGGACGTCATCGAGCTGGCCGAATACATCGGCATCCAGCCGACCTACGTGAACAGCACCGACGTCGGCGGCTGCTCCTACATCCTGCAGGCCGGTCAGGCCGCCGCCGCCATCGCCATGGGCCTGGCCGAGGTGGTGGTCATCAGCTACGCCGCCTGCCCGCGCTGGTGGCCGCTGAACACGCCGTCCTTCGACCCCTTCGTCTTCCCCGCCGGCCCCGGCCAATACGAGATCCCCTACGCGCCGACGCTGATCTCCACCTACGGGCTGTTCGCCCGGCGCCACATGGACCTCTACGGCACCACGCCGGAGCAGTTGGCCCAGGTGGCGGTGACCTTCCGCGAGCACGCCGCCGCCAACCCCCAGGCCCGGCTGCGCAAGCCGATCACGGTGGACGACGTGCTGGCCTCGCCGATGATCGCCTCGCCGCTGCACCGGCTGGACTGCTGCGTCGTCACCGACGGCGGCGGCGCGGTGGTGATGACCAGCCGGGAGCGGGCGCGCGACCTCAAGCGCCGCCCCGTCCATCTGGCCGGCTACGGCGCCGCCGTCGCGCGGACCCAGAACAGCCAGATCCCCGACGACCTGTCCACCCCCGCCGCCCTGTCCGGCCCGCGCGCCTTCGCCATGGCCGGGGTGACGCCGGCCGACATCGACGTGGCGCAGATCTACGACGCCTTCACCATCACGCCGATGCTGGCGCTGGAGGATCTGGGCTTCTGCGGGCGCGGCGAGAGCGGGGCCTTCGTCGCGGACGGCAACCTGTCCGCCAAGGGCGGCAGCCTGCCGACCAACACCGACGGCGGCGGGCTGTCGTCCAACCATCCGGGCAAGCGCGGCATCTTCACCCTGATCGAGAGCGTTCGCCAACTGCGCGGCGAGGGTCCGGGCATGCAGGTGCCGGATGCCAAGGTCGCGCTGGCCCATGGCTTGGGCGGGACCTTCTGCTCCGCCGCCACCGTCATTCTCACCGTGTAAAGGGGATCCCATGACCGCCATGACCGTCCTGCCGATCCCCGACGAGACCTCCGCCCCCTTCTGGGAGGCGGCGCGCGAGGGCCGGTTCCTGATCCAGCGCTGCCCGGAGACCGGGCGCCATCAATGGTATCCGCGCGCCCATTCGATCCACGCCCCCCACGCCAAGCCCGACTGGGTCGAGACGAGCGGGCGCGGCGAGCTGCTCACCTATTCCGTGATCCATCGCGGCAACACGCGGGGCGATCCCTACACCTGCGCCCTGGTCCGGCTGGAGGAGGGCGTCACCGTCTTCTCGCGGATCGAGGGCGTCGCGGAGGAGGATCTGCGCGCCGGCCTGCCGCTGTCCGTCGCCTTCCACCGCGTGGACGAGACCATCAGCCTGCCGGTCTTCCGGCCCCCCAGCGACGCAGGAGGGAGCGACGCATGACCACCCCCATCCACCTCGACGACATCGAACCGGGCGCCCGCGCGCTGTCCACCCGCGTCACCGTGACCGAGGCGCACATCGTCTGGTTCGCCGGGCTGACCGGCGACTTCAACCCGCTGCACATGGACGCCGAGGCGGCCAAGGCGAACGGCTTCGGCCGGACCATCGCCCACGGGATGCTGACCCATTCGATGAGCACCGGCCTGCGCTCCGCCATCGACGACTGGGCGATCCTGGCCTTCCTGGAGACCCGCCGCCGCTTCGTCGGCCCGGTCTTCGCCGGCGACACCATCCAGTACGAGGCCGAGGTGCTGGAGGTCCGCCCCAGCGCGTCGAAGCCCGACCGTGGCATCGTCCGCGTCGGCATCACCGTGCGCAACCAGAGCGGCGGCACGGTGCAGGAAGGCGAGGACGTGTTCTCCATCGGGCGGCGGGTGACGGCATGAGCATGACCATGCAGGATCGTTTGAAGGGCCGCACGGCCTTCGTGACCGGCGGCGGCGGCGGCATCGGCCGCGCGGTGTGCGAGCGGCTGGCCGCCGAGGGCGCCGCCGTGATCGTCGCCGACATCGGGCTGGAGCCGGCCGAACGGGTCGCCGCGGCCTTGCGCGACGGCGGGACCAACGCCTGCGCGGTGCAGCTCGACGTGTCGGACCGGGCGAGCTGGGACGCCGCCGTCGCCGCCCTGCCCGAGCCCCTCCGCGCCGTCGACATCCTGGTCAACGTCGCCGGCATCGTCCGCGACCGCTCGCTGATCAAGATGAGCGACGCGGAATGGAGCGCCGTCATCGACGTGAACCTGCGCGGCACCTGGCTCGGCTGCCAGACGGCCTTCAAGCTGGTCGGCGACCGGGGCTGGGGCCGCATCGTCAACATCGCCTCCACCGCCATGCTCGGCACCTTCGGGCAGGCGAACTACTCGGCCTCCAAGGCGGGCGTGGTCGGGCTGACGCGGACGGCGGCGCTGGAAGGCGCCAAGCGCGGCATCCTGGTCAACGCGGTGGCGCCGGGCGTGGTCGAGACCAGCATCGTCGAGGGCGTGCCCGACGCGATCCGCGCCCAGTGGGTGGAGAAGACCCCCATCGGCCGGCTGGGCAAGCCCGACGAGATCGCGTCCATCGTCGCCTTCCTGGCGTCGGACGACGCGGCCTACGTCACCGGCCAGACCCTCGTCGCCGACGGCGGCGCGACCACCGGCGACTACTGAACACGACACCAAGACCAACAACGCCGGAACGGCGACCCTCAACAACCTGGAACAGGGACGACGAACATGACGGACATCACACGCCGCGGGCTTCTGAAGACGGGCGGGCTGGTCGGGACGGCGCTGCTGTCCGGCGGCCTCGCCGGGACCGGCTTCGCCCGCCTGGCCGCCGCGCAAGACGACCCGCTCTACGCCGCCGCCCGCAAGGAAGGCGCGCTGACGCTCTACTGGGGCTCCTACGAGCAGCAGACGATGGAGGCGATCCGCGACGCCTTCAAGGCGAAGTATCCGGGCATCGAGGTCCAGCTTCTCCGCCAGGCCTCGCAGACCGTCTACACCCGCCTGCGGCTGGAGCTGCAGAACGGCGTCGCCGAGTGCGATTCGCTGGGCACCACCAACCTGCTGCACTACACCGAGCTGAAGAAGATCGGCGCGCTGGCCGCCTACGACCCGCCCGACGCGGCCATGCTGCCCGCCGCCTTCAAGGGGCTGGACAAGGACGCCATGTACCACGTCGGCGCCATCAGCCTGACCAGCATCAACTACGCGCCGGGCAAGGTCTCCGCCCCGCCGACGAGCTGGATGGCGCTGCTGGAGGACCAGTGGAAGGGCAAGATCACCACCGGCAGCCCCGCCTTCTCCGGCGACGTGGCGAGCTGGGTGGTCGCCATCCGCCGCAAGTACGGCGACGACTACCTGCGCCGCTTCGGCCAGCAGAAGCCCAAGGTCGGCCAGTCCAACGTCGACACCGTCACCGACATCCTGGCCGGCGAGCGCGTCGTCGGATCGGGCGCGCCGTTCAGCTACACGCTGACCCAGAAGGCGGCCGGCAACCCCATCGACGTCAGCGTGCCGACCGACGACGCCATCCTGAACCTGGGCCTGACCGGCATCCCGGCCAAGGCGCCCCACCCCAACGCCGCCCGGCTGTTCACCAACTTCCTCTATTCCAAGGAGGTCTCCGACATCCTGTCGAGGAACTTCTGGCCGACGCTGCGCACCGACGTCGCCTGGGCGGAAGGCCGCTCGCTCGACCAGATGAAGTGGTTCCGCAACACCGGCGACGACCTCGCCGCCGAGGTGGCGGAAGGCATCGCCAAGTGGAAGGAACTGGTGCGCTAACGGCTGCATTCAGCTCCCTCTCCCGCCCCGGGAGAGGGAAGGGGCCCACGGCGGATGCCGTGGGAAGGGTGAGGGGCTAGAGGGACATGGATTGCGTACCACGCCCGCTAGCCCCTCACCCTCCCCGCTTCGCGGGTCCCCTCCCTCTCCCGGGGCGGGAGAGGGCTTTGGTGCCCTAGGCGATCACCGCGAACTCCGCACCAGCGGCGGTTGCCACCCGGCCGCCGGTTCGGGGACACTCCATCATGCTGGGTCGCAAGGCCCATCCTTGGCAACGGGAGGCAGACCCAATGGGGGTCATCTCAACCAGTTCCCGTGGCGCCGAAGCGCGTCCCGTCATGGCCCGAGTGCCGGTCGTCAAGACCGCGATCCTCGGCGCCGTCGTCCTCCTGCTGGCGATGCTGGTGGTCCAGCCCTTCGGCTGGGTGGTGTTCAACAGCTTCCACGACGACGCGACCGGCGCCTGGACCCTGAACAACTACGCGCGCGTCGTCCAGTCCGCCGATCTGATCGAGCCGCTGGTCAACTCGCTGCTGCTGGCCACCGCCACGGCGGTGATCGCGGTCGGCATCGGCGTGCCGCTGGCCTGGCTGGTGTCGCGCACCGACATGCCGTTCCGCCGCAGCATCCGCGTGCTGACGCTGACCGCCTTCGTCACCCCGTCCTTCATCGGCGCCACCGGCTGGATCCTGCTGGCCGCGCCCAATTCGGGCTGGCTGAACGTGCTGTGGCGGTCGCTGGCCGGAGCCGACGGCGGAACGCCGCTGAACATCTACTCGATGGCGGGCGCCGTCTTCGTCTGCGGCATCTACACGGTGCCCTACAGCTTCACCATGGTGTCGAGCGCGCTCGACGAGATGGCGGTGGAGCTGGAGGACGCGGCGACGACGCTGGGCTGCGGGGTGCTGCGGACAATGCTCAGCATCACCATCCCGCTGGCCGCCCCGGCGGTGATCGCCAGCTTCATCCTGTCCTTCATCCAGGGGCTGACCCTGTTCGGCGTCCCGGCCTTCCTGCTGACGCCGACCGGCATCCCGGTCGTCACCACCAAGCTGGCCGAGTTCTATCAACTCTTCCCGCCGGAAATCTATCTGGCCGCCGCCTATTGCATGCCGCTCCTGCTGGTCACCGGCGGCCTGTTCTGGATGCGCCGCCGCTATCTGGGCCGCAAGCAGTACGTCACGATTTCCGGCAAGACGCGGGCCGGACGGCAGATCCGTCTGGGCGGCTGGCGCTGGCCGGCCCTGCTCTTCGCGCTGCTGATGCCGATGACCGCCGTCTTCCTGCCCTACGCCGCCCTGCTGCTGGTGTCGCTGACCCGCGCCTGGGGCCAGGGGCTGTCTTGGGAGAACCTGTCCCTCTACTGGTACTGGTGGGCGATCTTCGGCAATTCGGAGACCCACACGGCCATCGTCAACTCGCTGGTCTACTCCACCCTGGCGGCGACGCTGTGCGTGGCGCTGGGCACGCTGGTCGCCTACATCGTCGAACGGCGGCTGATGACCGGCGCCTCCCTGCTGGGGGCGGTGGCGACGGTGCCCATCGTCATCCCCGGCATCGTGCTGTCGGTCGGCTTCTTCGCCGCCTACACCCGCGCGCCCTTCAACCTCTACGGCACGCCGCTGCTGCTGATCGCCGCCTTCGCCGCCACCTTCCTGCCCATCGCCTACTCGCATGGCGGGTCGATCCTGAAGGGCATCGGGCCGGAGCTGGAGCGCGCCGCCCGCAGCCTGGGCGCCGGGGAGGCGCGGACCTTCCTGTCGATCACCATCCCGCTGATGGGCGGCGGGCTGGTGTCGGGCTGGTTCCTGGTCTTCATCCCGATCATCCGCGAGCTGTCGGTCGCCGTCTTCCTGATCACGCCCAAGACCAACGTCATGACGACGCTGATCTACAACGCCAAGGACGGCGGCAACTACGAGGCCGTCTGCGCGATGAGCGTCCTTCTCCTCCTGATCACGCTGCTGCTGGTGGCTATCGCCCGCCCGCTGGCCGGGCTGACCGGCGCGCGGCGCACCTCACGCAAGACCGCCGAGGCGGCCGGAGTTCCCTCATGAGCGGCATCCGCATCACCAACCTGCGCAAGACCTTCGGCAACTACACCGCGCTGCGCGGCATCGACCTCCAGGTGCCCAACGGCACGCTGCTGGCGCTGCTGGGGCCGTCGGGCTGCGGGAAGTCGACCACGCTGCAACTGCTGGCCGGCTTCGAGGCCCCGACCGAGGGCGAGATCTGGGCCGACGACGTGCTGCTCTCCTCGCCGCGCGGCGTGCTGCCGCCGGAAAAGCGCGGCATCTCGCTGGTGTTCCAGAACTACGCGGTGTGGCCGCACAAGACGGTGGCCGAGAACGTCGCCTTCGGCCTGACCATCCGCCGCCTGCCCAAGGCGGAACTGACCGAGCGGCTCGACCGCGCGCTGCGCACCGTCCGGCTGGAGAGCTTGCGCGACCGCTACCCGTCCGAGCTGTCGGGCGGCCAGCAGCAGCGCGTGGCGCTGGCCCGCGCGCTGGTGGTGGAGCCGGCGATCCTGCTGCTCGACGAGCCGCTGTCCAACCTCGACGCCCACCTGCGCGAGGAGATGCGGTTCGAAATCCGGCAGGTCCACGACCTGCTGGGCATCACCACGGTCTACGTCACCCACGACCAGTCGGAGGCGCTGGTCACCGCCGACCGCGTCGCCGTCATGAAGTCCGGCGCGGTTCAGCAGTTCGGTTCCCCGGAAGACGTGTTCGAGCGGCCGTCCAACGCCTTCGTCGCCGGGTTCATCGGCTCCAACAACGAGTTGGTCGGCACCAGCGAGGGCGCGGGCGCCATCCGCGTCGGCGACACCGTGCTGACCGCCCCGGACCGCAGCGCGGCCGCGCGCGGCAACCCGGTGTCGCTCTGCGTCCGGCCGTCCAAGGTGCGGCTGGGCGAGGCCGGCGGCCTGCCCTGCAACAGCCTGCCCGGCACCGTGATCCGCTCCGCCTATCTCGGCGAGCACCGCGACGTGCTGGTGGACGTCGGCGTCGGGCGGACGATCCGCGCCTTCGTGCCGCCGGAACTCCGCTACGGACCGGGCGCCGAGACGACGGTCCATCTTCCCATCGACGCCTGCCAGATTTTGGCCCCGGCGGTCTGACAGCAAGCGTAGCAGGGTTTCCCCAACCCCTCTCCCTCAAAGGGGCCGATCAAGCCCCTCTCCCCTTGCGGGAGAGGGGTTGGGGTGAGGGGTGCGCAAATTTCCTCTTCGCCTTCGGCGAATACCCCTCATCCCAACCCTTCTCCCGCAAGGGGAGAAGGGCTTCGGTCGGCTCCATGCCCCTTTCCTTCAAGCCGCTGATCCGACAAGCTCAAGGACCATCCGCATGACCGACCTCACAACCGATACCACCGGCGCGCCGCCCGAGATCCTGACCGAACGCCGTGGCGCGGTCCAATGGGTGATCTTCAACCGGCCCCACGCCCGCAACGCCATGACGCCGTGGATGGAGGACCGGCTGATCGAGATCTGCCGCGCGGTCGACGCCGACCCCACGGTGAAGGCGCTGGCGCTGACCGGCGCCACCGGCGACAAGCCGGCCTTCATGGCCGGGGCCGACCTGTCCTGCCTGCAAGCCGTCTCCTCGCCCGAGGATTTCACCATCCTCGAAACCCGCGCCGAGGCGGCGGCGATGGCGCTGGAATCCGTCCGCGTGCCGACCGTCGCCGTCCTGTCGGGCGCCTGCGTCGGCGAGGGCGCGCTGCTGTCGGCCTGCTGCGACGTGCGCATCGCCTCGCCCTCGGTGCGCTTCGGCTTTCCCATCGCCCGCACGGTGGGCAACTGCCTGAGCGTCAAGAACCTCGCCCGGCTGTCGGCGGTGCTCGGCACCGCGCGGACCAAGGAGATGATCTTCAGCGCCCGCCTGCTGACCGCCGACGAGCTGGCGATGGCCGGCGCCCTGCGCACGGTGGTCGCCACCGAGGAGGGGCTGGTCGCCCAGGGCCAAGCCCTGGCGGAGGAGCTGGCCGCCCTGGCGCCCCTGACCCTGTGGGCGACGCGCGAGGGCCTGCGCCGGCTGCGCGACCATGGCCTGCCGCCGGACATCGACAAGGATCTGCTGCGCCGCTGCTACCTGTCCGCCGACTACCAGGAAGGCATCGCCGCCTTCCTGGAGAAGCGCCGCCCGTTCTGGACCGGGCACTGACGGGACACTTTCAGCGGGTCGCGACGAAGAACAGGCGGGGGAAGGGCAGCAGCACCGTCCCGTCGGGAAGCGCCGGGTAGGCCCGCGCGACGGCGGCCTCGTAGCGGGCGAGGTACGCGGCGCGCCCGGCCTCGTCCAGCGGGTCGAGGAAGGGGCGCAGCCCGGTTCCCTTGAACCACTCCACCACCGCGCCGGCCCCGCCGGCCAGGGGATGGAAATACACCGTCCGCCACACATCGACCGAGGCGCCGCACTCCCGCAGGGTGCGGTAATACCACTCGGCGCCGTGGCGGTCGGCCCGCGCGCGGTGGGCGTCGGCGAGCTTGGCGGCCCAAGGCCCCTCGGCGGCGACCTCCCGCATCAGCCGGTGCGCCGGCTCCTCCAGATTGTCCGGCATCTGCACGGCCAGTTGCCCGCCCGGCGCCAGCTTGTCCAGCAGCGCCGGCAGCAGGGCCGCGTGGTCCGGCACCCATTGCAGGGAGGCGTTGGCGAGGATCAGGTCGAACGGGCCGTCCGCGCCCCGCCACGCGGCGATGTCGGCCAACTCGAAACGAAGATCGGGTAAACGCTTGCGCGCCGCCGCGATCATGTCGGCGGAACTGTCGATCCCGGTGACGGTGGCGCCGGGAAAGCGCTCCCCCAGCAGCGCGGTCGAGTTGCCGGGGCCGCAGCCGAGATCCACGGCCCTGGTGACGGCACGGTCCGGAACACGGGCCAGCAGGTCCCGGATCGGCCGGTTCCGTTCGTCCTCGAATTTGCTGTACTGGGCGGCGGACCACGTCATCGGGCGCTCCGGTTCAAAAGATGCCGAGGGAAGAGTCGAGCCCCGTCACGCCGACCGCTCGTCGTCGGGCCAGCGGTCGAGCGCCTCCCGGTAGGGGCTCTGCGCGCCCGCCGCCTCGGCGAACAGCGACATGGACGAGCGGAATTTCAGGTCGTCCGGATAGCCGAAGATCGCGTGCAGCGACCGCCCCTGGATCGCCAGCACGGCGCGCGTCGCCTGCTCCAGCCGGGGGCCGAGAATCGGGTGCGCGAGGTAGGCCCGCGCCTCGTCGAGGGAATCGATGCCGTAGAACAGGGCCGTCTCCGACCGGCCGAGACCGCGCCGCTGGGGAAAGACGAACCACATCCAGTGGCTTCGCTTGCGGCCGGCGCGCAGCTCCTCCAGCACGGTCGCGAAGACGGGTTCCTGTGCGCTTACGAAACGCTGGAGATCGAAAGGGTCGTCCGGCTGCATGTCCCGCTCCTTGTCCCGCCGTTCCGGCTGGTAAAGGATGAGCACGCCAAGCGACGAGTGCAAGACGGCCGGAGTTGCCGACGAGACGAACCAACGGCGGCGGCGGCGACGAACCGCCGTGCCGGGACCAAAAAAATCCCCCGCCGGGAAACCCCGGCGGGGGGAGAAACGAACCAGCCTGTCGTGGGACCTTGTTACGCCACCTTGGCGTCCAAGGTGTCCGCCACGTCCTGGAAGACCGGGATCTGGTCGAAGTTCATGTAGCGGTAGACCTCGTCGGCCTTCTCGTTCACCACGCCGACCTGGGCCTGATACTCCGCGTTGGTCGGGATCCGGCCCATCAGCGCCGCCACGGCGGCCAGTTCGGCCGAGGACAGGTAGACGCGGGTGTCGATGCCCAGACGGTTCGGGAAGTTGCGGGTCGAGGTCGAGATGGCGGTCGAGCCCTTGCGGATCTGCGCCTGGTTGCCCATGCAGAGCGAGCAGCCGGGCATCTCCATGCGGGCGCCAGCCTTGCCGAGCGTGGCGTAGTAGCCCTCCTCGGTCAGCATCTGCGCGTCCATCTTGGTCGGCGGCGCGATCCACAGGCGGGTCGGGATGTCCGACTTGCCGTTCAGGATCTTACCGGCGGCGCGGAAATGGCCGATGTTGGTCATGCAGGAGCCGATGAACACCTCGTCGATGGTGTCGCCCGCGACCTCGGCCAGCGTCTTCACGTCGTCGGGATCGTTCGGGCAGGCGAGGATCGGCTCCTTGATGTCGGCCAGATCGATCTCGATCACCGCCGCGTAGTCGGCGTCGGCGTCGGGCTGGAGCAGCTGCGGATCGGCGATCCACGCCTCCATCGCCTTGATGCGGCGCTCCAGGGTCCGCTTCTCGGCGTAACCGTTGGCGATCATCCACTTCATCAGGGTGATGTTGGAGGTCATGTATTCGATGATCGGCGCCTTGTCGAGGTGCACCGTGCAGCCCGCCGCCGAGCGCTCGGCCGAGGCGTCGGACAGCTCGAACGCCTGCTCGACCTTCAGGTTCGGCAGACCCTCGATCTCCAGGATGCGGCCGGAGAAGACGTTCTTCTTGCCCTTCTTCTCGACCGTCAGCAGCCCGGCCTTGATGGCGTAGAGCGGGATGGCGTTGACGAGGTCACGCAGCGTGACGCCCGGCTGCATCGCGCCCTTGAAGCGCACCAGCACCGATTCCGGCATGTCGAGCGGCATGACGCCGGTGGCGGCGGCGAAGGCCACCAGACCGGAGCCCGCCGGGAAGGAGATGCCGATGGGGAAGCGGGTGTGGCTGTCGCCGCCGGTGCCCACGGTGTCGGGCAGCAGCAGGCGGTTCAGCCAGGAGTGGATGACGCCGTCGCCCGGACGCAGCGCGACGCCGCCACGGGTGGAGATGAAGTCCGGCAGCTCGTGGTGCATCTTCACGTCCACCAGCTTGGGATAAGCGGCGGTGTGGCAGAAGGACTGCATGACGAGGTCGGCCGAGAAGCCCAGGCAGGCCAGATCCTTCAGCTCGTCGCGGGTCATCGGGCCGGTGGTGTCCTGCGACCCCACGGTGGTCATCTTCGGCTCGCAATAGGTGCCGGGACGGACGCCCTTGCCTTCCGGCAGGCCACAGGCGCGGCCGACCATCTTCTGGGCGAGGCTGTAGCCCTTGCCGGTGTCGGCCGGGGTGGCCGGCTGGCGGAACAGGGTGGAGGCCGGCAGGCCCAGCGCCTCGCGGGCCCGCGCGGTCAGGCCACGGCCGACGATCAGCGGAATGCGGCCGCCGGCGCGGACCTCGTCGAAGATCACGTCGGACTTGACGGTGAACTCGGCGATGACCTCGCCGTTCTTCAGCGCCTTTCCCTCGTAGGGGCGAAGCTCGATCACGTCGCCCATGTCCATCTTGCCGACGTCCAGCTCGATGGGCAGCGCGCCCGCGTCCTCCATGGTGTTGTAGAAGATCGGGGCGATCTTGGTGCCCAGGCAGACGCCGCCGAAGCGCTTGTTCGGGACGAAGGGGATGTCCTCGCCGGTGAACCACAGGACCGAGTTGGTCGCCGACTTGCGCGAGGAGCCGGTGCCGACCACGTCGCCGACATAGGCGATCAGGTTGCCCTTCTTCTGCAGCTCGGCGAGCTGCCTGGTGGCGCCGCGGACGCCCGGCTCGTCGGGCTCGATGCCCGGACGCGGGTTCTTCAGCATCGCCAGCGCGTGCAGCGGGATGTCGGGGCGCGACCACGCGTCGGGAGCCGGCGACAGGTCGTCGGTGTTGGTCTCGCCGGTCACCTTGAAGACGGTCAGCGTCAGCGAGGCCGGGACTTCCGGACGCGACGTGAACCATTCGGCGTCGGCCCAGGACTGGACGACCGCCACGGCGTTGGCGTTGCCGGCGTCGGCCAGCGCCTTGACGTCGTGGAAGTAGTCGAACACCAGCAGGGTCTTCTTCAGACCTTCCGCCGCCGTCGCGCCGCATTCGGCGTCGGACAGCAGGGCGATCAGCGGCTCGATGTTGAAGCCGCCCAGCATGGTGCCGAGCAGTTCGGTCGCCTTGACCTTGGAGATCAGCGGGCTGCTGTCGGCGCCCTTGGCGACGGCGGCGAGGAAGCCGGCCTTGACGCGGGCGGCGTCGTCGACGCCGGCCGGAACGCGGTGGGTGATGAGGTCAAGGAGGAACGCGTCCTCGCCGGCCGGCGGGGCCTTCAGCAGATCGATCAGCTCCGCCGTCTGCTTGGCGGAGAGCGGCAGGGCCGGAATTCCGAGGGCGGCGCGTTCGGCCACATGCTGGCGATATGCTTGGAGCACGGCTGGGTTCCTCATAAATGAAAGGCCGGCCCTTGGAGGGGAACCGTGAGACGGCCCGCTTGACTTCACGCCGGTTTTATATCCCCGGCCAAACTAAAGAGCAAGGGGGCGCACCCGCTTTCGCGCAAGGAACGGTAAGCAACCGGCGTTGGTTCTGCACTGGTATTACCTGTTCATGGTATCACCACTTTGCCCGATGGCTTTATTTCAGACCGGCCGCTTGTTCCCCGGTCAGCAGGACGATGCCGTCCTCGTCGGCGAACAGGACGTCGCCCGGCTCGACCGCCGCGCCAGGCAGCGCGATGGACAGCCCGGTCAATCCCTGGTCGCGGCGGACGGAGGGGCGCGGGGTGGCCGCCGCCGCCCGGATCCCGAGTGGAAGCGTCGCCAGTTCCGCCACGTCGCGCACGCAGCCCCAGATCACCACCCCGGCCCAACCGTTCCTGACCGCCGAGCCGGCGATCATGTCGCCCATCAGCGCGCAGCGCAGGCTGCCCCCGCCGTCGACCACCAGCACCCGCCCCTCGCCGGGGGTCGCCAGCAGTTCCTTGACGCGGGAGTTGTCCTCGAAGCACTTGACGGTGACGACCGGCCCCGAGAAGCGGGTCACCGCGCCGAAATCCCGGAGCCCCGGCAGCACGACGCGGGCGTCGTCCTTGAAGCGGTCGAGCAGGTCGCAGGTGGAAACGAAGGTCATGTCGGCGGCTCCGCGCGTTGGAAAACCCGTGGACGACGTCTTGCGCCAAAGGCTTGAGCAAGACAAGGGCCGCCATGGGCCCGACGCCGCTCCCGGTTGGACGGAGACGTTTTGACGCTCCTCCGCGCGGCCCGTCCGTGTTCGGCGCGACGCAGGCTACTCCTTCCGAAGAGGGGTTGCGTTTCGGGACCGAGCCTCCAGTTTCGGATTGGCAAACGAAGCAAAACCGTTTCGTTTCCGGATCTTCCGCATCGAAAACCATGCCCCGGAAAGAGGACCAGAATGCGCGACCCCCGTTCCATCACGCCGCGTTGCCATGATCGTACGGGCGGCCATCGCACGGGACGGGCCGCCGGGGCCGCCGGCCCCGCCCTCGCCATTCTGCTGGGGCTGGCGGGGCTGTCCGCCGTCCCCTCTTCCGCGCGGGCGGAAATGGCGCCGGGTCGCGATCCCGACGGCATCCTCTCGGTCATCATCGAGAACGACCTGTTCGCGAACGGCGACCGGCACTACACGAACGGCATCCAGTTCTCCTACACCCCGCCGGAGACCTCCGTCCCCGACTGGGTCAACGGGGTGGCCGACGCGGTGCCGCTGTTCAACCAGGGGACCAAGCGGCGGATCACCTATTCGCTGGGGCAGAAGATGTTCACCCCGCGCGAGATCGAACCCCGCACCCCCGACCCGCGCGACCGCCCCTACGCCGGCTTCCTCTACGCCAACGCCGGCCTGGCGTCGGAGACGGCGACCACCCTGGACCGCATCAACCTGACGGTCGGGGTCGTCGGCCCGGCCTCGCTGGCGGACGAGACGCAGAAGTTCGTGCACCGCCTGACCGATTCGCGGACGCCGCGCGGCTGGGGATCGCAGCTGCACAACGAGCTGGGCGTGGTGCTCAGCTACAACCGCGCCTGGCGCGGGCTGTACGTGGCCTCCCCCTTCGGGTTGGCCTTCGACGCGACCCCCGATGTGGGCGTCAGCGTCGGCAACGTCTACACCTTCGGGTCGGCCGGGCTGACGCTGCGCATCGGCGCCGACCTGCCGCAGGACTATGGCCCGCCGCGCATCGCCCCGCCCTTCCAGGGCACCAGCTATTTCGAGCCGGACCGAAGCTTCGGCTGGTACCTCTTCGCCAGCGCGCAGGGCCGCGCGGTGGCCCGCGACATCTTCCTGGACGGCAACACCTTCCGCGACAGCCCCAGCGTCGACAAGAAGCCGCTGGTCGGCGACCTGCAGCTGGGCTTCGCCGTGACGGTCAGCGACGTCCGCATCGCCTACACCCACATCTTCCGCACCAAGGAGTTCGACGGCCAGGACAAGGCCGACACCTACGGCTCCCTGTCGGTGTCGGCGCGTTTCTGATCGGAAGGAGACCGGATGGCGATCCACACGAAGACACCGGTCCCATGACCGTCCGGCACGGCCCGGCCGCCGCCCTGCTGGCGCTCGGGCTGCTGACCGGCTGTTCCAGTTCGCAGGTGACGACCCCGGCGCGGACGGCGACCGAACAGCTGCTGATCTCGACCGCCGCCGACAAGGCGGCCGAGCGGCTGGCCGAGACGCTGTCGGTCACGGGCAGCGTCTATGTGGATTCGTCCAGCGTCGAGGGCTACGACAACAAATACGCGATCTCGGCCATCCGCGACGCGCTGCTGCGGCGCGGCGCCCGGCTGTCGGCCCGCGACGCGGCGGACACGGTGGTGGAGCTGCGGGTCGGCGCCCTGTCGGTGGACAGCGAGAACTCGCTGGTCGGCATCCCCAGCATCACCATGCCGCTTCCCATGGCCAACAACGCCTCGACCCCGGAAATCTCCCTGTTCAAGAAGGAGCTGACCCAGGGCGTGGCCAAGGTCGCCGGCACCGCCTACGACCGGAAGACCGGCGCGCTGGTGGCGTCGAGCGGCCCGCAATACGGCTTCTCGAACAAGGCGGAATGGGTGCTCCTGCTGTTGCTGCGCTGGGAGACCAACGATTTGCTGCCCTCGGGCGAACGGCCTCAGCCCGCCCCCTGGGAAAGCATGGAAGCCAAACCGGCGGCAAGGCCGGAGCGGGCCAACGCGGAATAGCGCCTCCCCGCCCCCGGTGCACTTGGCGAAAAGCCGGCACGCATTCCGGGTTCCGGCGTTATCGTGGGGGCCCCGCGACACAAGGGAAGGAACGACGTGCCCAAGGATCTGGAAACCCCGCATCCCGCGACGCCCTATGCGGGCTCCCGGATGGAAAACGGCCGCTTCGTGAATCCCAGCGGCCGCGCCGCCCGTGGCCTGCGCGACGTGCTCCGCTGGAAGATGGAGGGCCAGAAAGCCGAGCCCTGGCCCAGGACGGTGGCGTCCGTCCCGGCGCGGAAACCGGCCAACCAGATGCGGGAGCCGGGCATCCGCGCGACGGTCGTCGGGCATTCGACGGTCCTGTTGCAGGTCGCCGGTCTCAACATCCTGACGGATCCGGTCTGGTCGAACCGGGTCGGGCCGACCTCCTGGCTCGGGCCACGGCGCGTCCTGGCGCCGGCCATCCCGTTCGAGGACCTGCCGGCCATCGACGTCGTGCTGCTCAGCCACAACCACTACGACCATCTGGACCGGCCGACGCTGGCGGCGCTCGCCAAGCGGGACAACCCACGGATCGTGACCGGGCTGAAGGTGGGCAAGGCCGTACCGTCCAACGAAGTCACCGAACTGGACTGGTGGGAACGAAGCGATCTCTCCCCCGAGGTGCAGGCGACCTACGTGCCGGCCGAGCATTTCTCCGCGCGGGGGCCGTTCGACCGCGACAAGACCCTGTGGGGCGGCTTCGTGGTGACGACCCCGTCCGGAACCATCTACTTCGCCGGCGATACCGGCCACGGGGAGCATTTCGCCCAAATCCGCCGCCGCTTCGGACCGATGACGCTGTCGCTGCTGCCGATCGGGGCCTACGAGCCCCGCTGGTTCATGGCGCCCGTCCACATCGGGCCGGACGAGGCCGTCGCGGCGGCGTCCACGCTGGAATCGCGGGTCAGCGTCGCCATCCATTTCGGCGCCTTCCCGCTGGCCGACGACGGCATGGAGACGCCCCTGCGCGAACTGACGCAGGCGCTGGCCGAACGGCCGGGGCCGCCGATCGATTTCCGGGTGCCGCGCTTCGGCTTTCCCATCGACGTGCCGTCCGCTGGGCGAGCGCCGGCTGAAGCGGCCAATGGCGGGGAAACGGCGCCAACGCAGGAATAAACCGAAAAGCGTAGCGGACCCCCATCCCATCGTATATGCATTATAGGCATAAATTCCGATTTGCATGCGCGAAAGGCGATGGCATGGGCAAGGCGAAAAGCGTGAAGCGGACAACCGTCACACCGGGCTTCATCCTAGGCGTCGACCAGCCGGTCACCGCCGGTCAGGCCCGGCGCACGGCCACTCCGGAACGGTTGCGCCACTCTCCCCATGCGGTGGAGACCCGCGAGCGTAAAGAAGACGGCGCGCCGCCCACCCTGGGTTTGCGGATCCTCGACGCCTGTCCCCTGGACGCCTATCTGCGGCGCGGCATGATCGACGAGCGCCAGCACGACGCCGGCGCGTGGCTGGCCCGCTGCTTCAAGCGGGCGGTGCACCAGCCATCCATGATCGCGGTCTACGGGGAACGGCTTGGCGGCGGAGGCGGCTCCGACCCCATGATGGACGGCCGCAACGCCTTGTGGCGCGTCCTTCTCGCCACCGGGCTGGCCGTTACCGACGGCAAGGCGGCCTCGACCAAGTCGACGCCGGGCACCGCGGCTGCGCCAAGCGACGCGCTCCCGCCCGCCGGCCGCTCCGCCGTGCTGCTTGCTCCCATGGGCCGCGTGGCCCTGTCCGTGTGCGGGATGGAGGAATGGGCCGGCGGCACCCGCAACATGGGGAAACTGCGCACCGCCCTGGACACCCTGGCGGAGCATCTGGCAAGCGGACGCCGCCTTCCCGCTTCCGCGCGCGCCCACGCAAACATCGGCGCCGTCATACCGGTGGGGCGCTGAACTCCTTCGCCACCCGCCAAGCGATCAGGCCGGGCGCGGTCACGGACATCGCTTTTGCCAGCATCGCTCACCCCCTCCGTTCGCTCGCGATCGCAAACGGGGAAGCGCCGCGGGACTGCTGCCAAGCAATGCCAGCCGATCGTGCACGCTCGAATGGGGCCTCCGTCCGCGAACGGACGGGATCATCACACCCGCGTGGGCTTTCCGCGCGGCGGGAAACGGCTGGAGGTCGTGCGGGCGACCGGCCGCTGGTAATCCGGCGCGTCCGGATCGGGGGTTCCGCCGCCCTTGGCCGCCTGCGCGTGGGCGATGGCCGCCTCCAGGTCGCGGATGCGTTCCTGCAAGGGCTGGATCAGGGCCGCACCGGCGCCGCGCACCTTGAACTGGTCGAGATCCTGCTTCAGCCGGGACGCTTGGCTTTTCATCTCCGCCAGGCTGGGTTCACCGACCTTCTTCGTCGTGCGGTAGACGGTTTCCTCATGTCGGCTCACGGGAGGACCTCCTGGTTGGGTTGACGGCGTTTGAACCGGTTGCGTTTCGGCGCGTCGGGTTGCGCCCACGCCCCATGCTACCCCCCCTGGACGCCGACCGCAGCAAGCTTCCGCCGTCGCCCGGCAACATTCTCATTCTCCGCCGGACGGCTCGCGGCCCGGCCCTTCGGCGTCCGGCCCGGCGTCCGGCCGGGGCGGAACCGCGCCGGCCTCTCCCGGCCAGAACACGCCCGGGCCACCCTCGCAGGCCGGCACGAAGCGCAGGCCTGCGGCGACGAAGGCGGCGTTCAGCAGCGTCTCCGTGCTGCGGTGCAGGGCGTGGCGCCCCTTTTCGAAATCGCGGATCGTGCCGCGCGACACCGCCGCGCGGTCGGCCAGTTCCTCTTGCGTCCAGTCGAGAAAGCCGCGCGCGGCGCGGCATTGGCCCGGTGTCAGGCTGCCCTTGATAGGCATATATTCACCCAATTTTTATCCGCCAAAAACGTTGAAACCGATCATTTTCACCACATATGAGGCTTAACCATCGCGATTCCAAGCCCTGCCTGCCACCCCCCTGCCTGTCGGGAGACACGCCCGTATGCCTCATCATGTGCCGCTGATCACGACCATGGTCGCCGCCCTCGTCCTGGCCTTCATCCTGGGGGCGACCGCGCATCGATTGCGCCTGTCGCCCCTGGTCGGCTATCTCCTGGCCGGCGTCGCCATGGGGCCCTTCACGCCGGGCTATGTCGGCGACCTGCACCTCGCCTCCCAGTTGGCGGAGATCGGCGTCATCCTGTTGATGTTCGGCGTGGGGCTGCATTTCTCGCTGGGCGACCTGATGAAGGTGCGGGCGATCGCGGTGCCGGGCGCCATCGTGCAGATCACCATAGCCACGTTGATGGGCTGGGGGCTAGCGGCGTTGCTCGGCTGGAGCCTGGCGGCGGGTCTGGTGTTCGGCCTCGCCCTGTCGGTCGCCAGCACGGTGGTGCTGCTGCGGGCGCTGGAACAGCTCGATCTGTTCCGGACGGAGCGCGGACGCATCGCCATCGGCTGGCTGATCGTCGAGGATCTGGCGATGGTGCTGGCGCTGGTGCTGCTGCCGCCGGTCGCGCGCATGCTGGAAAGCGGTGCCAACGGCGGCGGAATGGAGGAGGGCCTGCTGCTGTCGCTGGCGATCACGCTGGGCAAGGTGGCGCTGTTCGTCGCCCTGATGCTGGTCGGCGGCCGGCGGGCGGTTCCCTGGGTGCTGGGCCGGATCGCCCGGACCGGCTCGCGGGAGTTGTTCACGCTGGCCGTGCTGGCCATCGCGCTCGGCATCGCCTACGGCTCGGCGGAGCTGTTCAGCGTGTCCTTCGCGCTCGGCGCCTTCTTCGCCGGCATGGTGCTGAGCGAATCCGACCTCAGCCACCGCGCGGCGGAGCAGACCCTGCCCCTGCAGGACGCCTTCGCGGTGCTGTTCTTCGTGTCGGTCGGCATGCTGTTCGACCCGATGGTGCTGGTCCGCTCGCCCTGGTCGGTGGCGGCGACGGTGGCGATCATCCTGCTCGGCAAGTCGGTCGCCGCCTTCGGCCTGGTGCTGCTGTTCCGCTACCCGATGCGCACCGCGCTGACGGTCGCGATCAGTCTGGCGCAGATCGGCGAGTTCTCCTTCATCCTGGTCGGGCTCGGCACGTCGCTGGGCATCATGCCGGAAGAGGGCCAGGGGCTGGTGCTGGCCGGCGCGCTGCTGTCGATCACCGCCAACCCGTTCCTGTTCGCCCTGATCCAGAAATTCTACCCGGCCGACCCCGTCGGCACCCCGGCCACCGACACGCTGCCGGAGCTGCGCGACTACCACGACGTGACCGGCCACGCGATCGTCGTCGGCTACGGCCGCGTCGGCCGCCACGTGACGCAAAAGCTGGTTGCCGAGGGCCGGCCCTGCGTGGTCGTCGACCTCCAGCGCGAGCGGGCCAAGGCGTTGCAGAACGAGGGGCTGCGCGTCGTCTACGGCAACGCCATCGCTCCCGGCATCCTGCAACGCGCCGGCGTGGAGGGGGCGGCCCTGCTGCTCGTCACCGTTCCCGACGCCCTGGAGGGCGGCGGCGTGGTGGAGCATGCGCGCGGCCTGAACCCCCGGATCGCCATCGCCGCCCGCGCGCACAGCGACGAGGCCGTGACCTATCTGGGCGACCATGGCGCCGACACCGTCTTCATGGGCGAGCGCGAGATCGCCCGGCGGATGATCGAATACGCCCAGGAGCGTCAGGCGGCTGCCGACTCCGGCAAGCCGGAGGAGACGAAGCGCGCCCCGGACACCGATTCGCCGACCGACGGAACCGTCAGCCTCGCCTGATGCCGACGCCCGCCCTTTACAGGGCGGGCGATCCCGGCAACCATGGGAGGATGTCAACACGGCCTCCTCCCTCCGGACGGAGCGCCCGCAGCCGCGGACGCGCAGCATGATCGGCCAGCCCATTCCGCCCAACGCCCCGCCCAACCTCGTCCTGAACTGCATTCCGTCGCGCGACACGCAGGCGGACTGGTCGTGGCAGGCGGCGCTGGACAGCGGGGCGATCCCCGCCATCTCCTCCCTGCATCTGCCCGATTCGGTGGATCTCCGCGACGACCGCTGGCCGGTGAGCACCCAGGGATCGAGCGGCGCCTGCGTCGGCTTCGCCACGGCGGACGGGGTGCTGCGCTATCACTTCGCCAAGAAGGCGGCGATCGACATCGCGGTTCGGCTCTCGCCCCGCTTCATCTGGATGGCGGACAAGGAAACCGACGAGCTGACCAGCTACCCGACCACCTTCATCGAGCAGGAGGGCGCCCAGCCCAAGCGGGCGCTGGAGATCGCCAGGCAATACGGCTGCGCGCTGGACGACGATCTGCCGATGGAGGGGCCGCTCTGGCAGGGAACCGCCGAGGCCTTCTACGCCAAGGCGGCGACGTTCCGCATCGCCAGTTTCCACAATCTCGGCGTCAACCCGACGGTGTGGCGGAAATGGCTGGCGACCAACGGGCCGATCCTGACCCGGCTGAACGTCGATCCGGGCTGGTTGGCCCTGGGTCCGGACGGCGAGCTTGAGCGCCACGACCCGGGCGCCGTGCTGGGCGGCCACGCGGTGTGCGTGGTCGGCTACCGCCGCGACGGCGGCTTCATCGTCCGCAACAGCTGGGGACCGGGCTGGGGCGACCAGGGCTTCGCCTACCCCAGCGCCGATTACGTCAAGGCGGCCTTCAACGAGGGGTACGGCGTCGTGGTCTGAAGACACGACGACGCCCGGAGCCCAGCGGCCGAAACCCTGCGACCTTTCTCCCGGCGCGACGGTCAGTCGTCGCGCTGGGTGCGCTCCATCCGCTCGTGACGCTCCTGGGCCTCCAGGCTCAGCGTCGCGATCGGGCGGGCGTCGAGCCGGCGGACCGCGATGGGGTCCCCCGTCTCCTCGCAATAGCCGAAGCTGCCGTCGTGGATCCGCTCCAGCGCCGCGTCGATCTTGGAGATCAGCTTGCGTTCGCGGTCGCGGGTGCGCAGTTCCAGGGCGCGGTCGGTCTCGGCCGACGCGCGGTCGGCGATGTCCGGTTCCTGGATGCCGCCTTCCTGGAGGCTGTTCAGCGTCCCATTGGATTCCGCCAGCAGCTCGGCGCGCCAGCGCAGCAGCTTCTGGCGGAAATACTCCCGCATCGTCGGGTTCATGAACGCCTCGTCATCCGACGGCGTGTAGTTCTGAGGCAGCAGCGGCGACGTCATCCGAAAGCATCCAGCGCAAAAGGGGTGATCCGGGCGGCGCGGAGTATAGGCAGGCGGACGCGCGACCGCAACCCCATGGTTGGCCCAGGAAACAGCCAAACAAGCCCTTGGAATGAAAAAGATTTGTGATCTTTTTGCGACCGCGTCCACAACCGGGCCGCGATCCGCGCGCCATGGGACGCGCGCCGGCTCACGAGGTCAGCTTCGCCAGCTCGACCTGGGCGCGCAGATCGATCTCGTCGAGGATTTCGGCGAGATCGGGATCGTCCACCTGGGCCCGGCGCGTCTGCACCACCTTGGCGAGGTCCATCAGCTTCTGGGTCGACAGCGAGCCCGACAGCAGGCCGTGCTGGATTTCCTCCAGCTTGTCGAGCATCTCCTCGGCGCGCATCTTCCCGCGCGAGGCCCGCGCCGTCGCGTCGTCGGTCGCGTCGACCTCCTGCAGGGCGAGCACGCCCGACACCCCGGACATCGACGCGGTCGCGCCGACGCCCTGGGCGGTGTTGCTCTCGCCGACCAGCTGCTTGGAGAAGGCCGCGCCGGACGTGCCTTCGGCCTTGCCGGTGCGGCGAACCGAACCGCTGCCGCGTATGTTGCCGGGGCCTTCGACTTTCATGTCCGTGCAGCCGTTTGCAGTAATGGGTACGATAACGCGCGTACTCTAGATGGACAGAGTTTAACACCCGGTCAAGCCTTGCCGCAATCGGGCAAAAATTGCCGCCCCGGCAGGACCAAAAGAGACCGCTTCGACAGGGTTCTTCTCGGCCCTTTGGCGGATGGGCTGCCTTCGACGCCTCTGGCACGGGGTTTGTATGGGGAGGGACGCCCGTTCAGGAGTACCCGCGTCATGCCGTTCCCCGCCCTCGCCTTTCTGGGTCGCGCCGCCAAGCTCGCCGGTCTGGCCGGCTTCGCCGCCGTCCTGGCGCTGATGGTCGCGGCCGCGCCGGTCCAGGCCGCCTCGGCCCGCATCAAGGACGTCGTCGATGTCGAGGGCGTGCGCGACAACATGCTGATCGGGTACGGGCTGGTCGTCGGCCTCAACGGCACGGGCGACAGCCTGAACAACTCGCCCTTCACCGAACAGAGCCTGACCGGCATGCTGGAACGGATGGGCGTCAACACGCGCGGCACCAACCTGCGGACCAAGAACGTGGCGGCGGTGATGGTGACGGGAACGTTGCAGGCCTACGCGGCGCAGGGCACCCGCATCGACGTGACCGTGTCGGCGATGGGCGACAGCAAGAGCCTGCTCGGCGGCACCCTGCTGGTCACCCCGCTGATGGGCGCCGACGGCGAGGTCTACGCCGTGGGTCAGGGGCCCATCGCGGTGTCGGGCTTCTCCGCCCAGGGCCAGGGCGCCAGCGTGACGCGCGGCGTTCCCACCTCGGGCCGCATCTCCTCCGGGGCCATCGTCGAGCGCGAAATCCAGTTCGCACTGGCCGAGTTGCCGGTGCTGCGGCTGAGCTTGCGCAACCCCGACTTCACCACGGCGCAGCGGGTGGCGACCGCCATCAACATCCAGCTGCGCGGCAACCGCGCCCAGGCGACCGACCCGTCCTCGGTGCTGCTGACGGTGCCGGAATCGCGGCGCGGCGACGTGGTCGGGCTGATCACCGAGATCGAGCAGCTCCGCGTCACCCCCGACCAGGTCGCCCGCGTGGTGGTGGACGAGAAGTCCGGCGTCATCGTCATGGGCGAGAACGTCCGCATCTCCACCGTCGCCATCGCCCAGGGCAACCTGACCATCCGCATCACCGAGACCCCGCAGGTCAGCCAGCCCGGCCCGTTCAGCCAGGGGCAGACCGCCGTGGTCCCGCGCACCGACATCCAGGTCGACGACCAGTCCAACAACCGCCTTGCCGTGATGAATTCCGGGGTCACCCTGCAGGAGTTGGTACAATCCTTGAATGCTCTGGGGGTAGGACCGCGGGACATGATCGCCATTCTCCAGTCGATCAAGGCCGCCGGTGCCCTGCAAGCCGAGATCGAGGTGATCTGATGGACCTGAGCCCCGCCCTTCCCCCGCCGCCGGCCCCCAAGCTGCCGACGATGATCGAACGGGCCAAGGCCGAGGGCTACGGCGTCCGCACCCAGGCAAAGATTACCGACCTCGAGGCCAAGGTCGACCCGGCAAAGCTTGCCCAGATCCGCAAGTCCGCCACCGAGTTCGAGAACGTCTTCGTGTCCCAGATGATGGGCCACATGTTCGACGGCATCGGAACCGACGAGACCTTCGGCGGCGGGCGCGGCGAGGAGATGTTCCGCCCGATGCTGATCGAACAGTTCGGCAAGCAGGTCACCCAGCGCGGCGGTCTCGGCATCGCCAACCAAGTCTACCAAGAGCTTCTTCGCGCCCAGGAGGCCAGCCATGGATAAGGTCGACGTCCGTTTCCCGCAGCCCGCCAAGGCCGCGCCCTCCAACCTGCCGAAGAACGCCTTCGAGCGCGCCACCGCGCTGGTCGACCTGATGGGCCGCCTGACCCTGCTGCTCCAGCGCGAGGCCGCCGCCGTGCGCGCCCGGCGCCCGACCGCCGAACTGCTCCAGATGGCCCGCGAGAAGCAGCCGATGTCGCTGGTCTACGAGGAGATCTCGCGCATGCTGCGCGTCGACCGCGACGGGGTGATCGCCCTGCCGGCGGAGCTGAAGACGGCGCTGAAGGAGGCCACCGGCCAGCTCTACGCCGCCTCGGCCGACAACGCCGAGGCCCTGCGCGTCGGCGGCCAGGCGCAGAAGATCGTCGTCGACACCGTGGTCGCCGCCGTGACCAGGGCCCAGAAGGCCCCGGCCACCGCCTACGCCGCGCATATGGGCGGCGGCCGCGGCTACGCCCCGCCGCCCAGCGGTCCGCGCACCTCCTCGGCCTTGAACAAGCAGCTGTGACGGCGTCGGCGGTCCTTGCGACCGTCGTCCTCCGGGTTTCGAGGCCGCTCCTTCGGGGCGGCCTTTTTTCATGGCCGCGTTCCGGAGCGGCAAGAAAGACCGGTGCCACCCGGCGCTTTTTGCCGCCCGACGGCGGGAACTGCCGCACCACCCCCTCCGATCGCCGATTCCCGCGCCCGGCAGCCCATTCCGGACTTGGCCCACCAGTTGCAATGACCGGATGCGTCCAGCCGTCTTGAGGAACCGTTCCATGGAAATCCAATCGAACACCGCAGCGTCTTCCTTGTTCGACGGCCTCGCCCAGACCCAGACCCAGGGGACGGGCGCCAAGGACGACATGTTTTCCAAGATGATGGAGCGCATGCTGAGCGACGCCGTCGCCCGCAAGCGCGACCAAGCCGACGCCACCGCCAAGGACGCGGCGAAGGACATGGCACGCGAAGCCAGGGAGGCGAAGGAGGCCGCGCAGCGCAAGGCCGCCGCCCCGATCCGCGCCGAACGGCCGCGCCTCGACACCGCCCCGCCCGCGCGCCAGACGGCGCGCGACGAGGCGCCGAAACAAGCCGAGACCCAGGCCGCCGAGCGCAACCCGCCGCCCAAGGACGCCAAGGAACCGGCCCCCGCCAAGGCCGAGGAGCCCGCGCGCAAGACCGCCCCCGCGAAGACCGACAAACCGGCCGCCAAGGACGCGGCCAAGGACAGCAAGGCCGCCGCGAACGGCGCAACCGCCAGCGGCCAGACCACCCAGTCCGCCGATTCGGCGGCCGACGCCGCCGCGACGGACGAAACCGTCGAGGACGCGGACCTGGACGCCAGCCAGGACACCGCCGCCGCGCCGCCCGAGGACGGCGCGGCGGCGGACGGCGACGTGACCGTGCTGGACGTGACGCTGACCGTCACCGAAACCGTGGTCGAGATCGTCACGCCCACCAGCGACACCCTGCTGGCCAGCCTGCAACTGGCCGGCACCGTCGCCCAGACCCAGCCCACGGCGACCGACGCCACGGCCACCGAGTCCCCGACAACCGCCGACGCCATCGCCTCGGCGACCGCCCAAACCAAGCCCGACCCCGCCGCCCAGCTCGCGGCCCAACTCGCCCAAGCCCAGCAGGCGGCGACCCAGACCGCCGGCCAAGCCGGCCAAGGCGTCGACGGCAAGCCCGGCAAGGAGGCCGCGACCCCGGCCGCCGACGGCGCCGTTCCCGCCGATCCCACGGCGACCGCCGACGCCGGCCCGGCCGCCGAAGCCCTGCCGACCGACGACGACGCGCCCTTGCCCACCAGCTTCGCCGACCTGATCGCGGCGGCCAAGGCCAAGGCCGGCGACAAGACCGGGGCCAAGCAATCCGGCAACGAACAGGGCGGCAAGAACGACGGCCAGCCACAGGTCCAGACCGCGACGGTCCAAACCCCCGCCACCCCCGCCCCGGCCGCCGTCGAGGCGTTGAAGAGCGCCGCCGAAAGCCAGGCCGTCGGCGCCCTCGCCGGCACCGCCGCGACCGCCGGCACCGCCGAAACCGGCTCCATCCACCAGACCGCCGGGTCGCACACCCACGCCGCGCTGGCCGCGATGGAAGCCCCGCACGCCGCGGCCCCGATCGAGGCCGCGCAGGCGGCGGTGGCGATGCGCCCCTCGCGCGGCACCGCCGGCGCGCCGCTGGGCGTTCCCGATCAGGTCGCCGTCCACATCAAGAAGAACGTCGCCGACGACGTCGACCAGTTCACCATCAACCTGCACCCGGCCGAGCTGGGGCGGATCGACATCAAGCTGGACATCGGCGCCGACGGCCGCGTCAGCGCGATGGTCGCGGTGGAAAAGGCCCAGACGCTGGAGCTGCTGCAACGCGACAGCCGTGGCCTGGAGCGCGCCCTTCAGGATGCCGGTCTCCAGGCCGACTCCAACAGCCTGAACTTCAGCCTGCGCGGCGAAGGCAACCCGTTCCAGGACGCCAAGGGCGGCGGGTCCGGCAAGCGGGGTCGCGGCCAGGGCGGCGGCGGCGAGGAGGCGGAGCCGGCCGACGCCGCCTACACCGTGACGGTCGGCAACGGCCGGCTCGACATCCGCGCCTGATCCCGAAGAACCGCCCCAGCTTTTCCCAATTCGGCCGCAACCGGCCCCATCGAGCCTCAAGGACAACCGCCATGGCGACGACCACCGACTCCACCGGCCTGACGCTGAACCAGTACGGCACCTACGCGGGCACCAAGTCCACCGGCTCGAAGACCGTGTCCAAGAACACGCCCACCACCGACGAAGGGAAGACGGCCAGCGCCACCAAGGGTCTCGGCGACAATTTCGAGACCTTCCTCACCATGCTGACCACGCAGATGAAGAACCAGGACCCGCTGAAGCCGATGGACACGAACGAAATGACCAAGCAGTTGGTCGAATTCGCCAACGTCGAGCAGAACATCGGAACCAACAGCCGGCTGGACAAGCTGGTGAAGCTGCAGGGCGCCGGCACCGCGTCCACCAACCTCGCCTATCTCGGCCGCACGGTCTCCTACGAAGGCGACAGCTTCCAGTACACCCAGGGGATGACCCAGGCGCCGCTCGGCTACCAGTTGGAAACCGCCGCCAAGTCGGTGCGCGTCGACATTCTCGACGGGCAGGGCCGCCTCGTCCGCTCGATGACCGGCGAGACCTCGGCCGGCACCAAGCACGCCGTCACCTGGGACTTCAAGGACGACAGCGGCAACGCGGTTCAACCCGGCACCTACCGGATGAACGTCGCCCCGACCTCGGCGGAAAAGGACGCCACGATCAAGACGACCAGCTACACCTTCGGCACCGTGGGCGGCATCGGGTCCAACAAGGATGGCGAGACCGTGCTCACCATCGGCACCAGCGAAGTCCCGCTGTCGAGCCTGACCACCGTCTACTGAGGCGATGCCCCGGGTGCCGCTCAACCCACGCCCTATCCCTTCGGGCACCCCACTACCCCGCGCGGACTCATTAACCCAATAGTTTAGGCATTTGTTAAGCGCCGGATGGGTAAAGTACCTCCAATTCGTGGAAGTCAGAGTTTGGGTTGGAGCGTCCGCGCATGGCACTCATCGAAAGCGACATCGACGGCGACCTGATGGTCGGTTCAGCGGTCATCGGCCCGGAAGGGCATCCGATGACCGAGCACGACCTTCCGCCACCCGACACCAAGCGCTGGGTGATGCGGCGCAAGGCCGAGGTCGTGGCCGGGGTGCGTTCGGGCTTGATAAGCCTGGAAGAAGCCTGCCGCCGCTACACGTTATCGGTGGAGGAGTTCCTCTCCTGGCAACGGCTGATCGACAGCCACGGCATGCGCGGCCTGCGCGCCACGCGGTTGCAGGATTACCGCGGCGACGGCCAGTTCCAGGTGCGCCCGCGCATCGACGCCGCCGAGTAAGACAGCCGCAAACCACCGACGCCGACCATCGCACCGCAGGAATTCCCTGCGGTGTTTGCATGCCTGGATTGCGCCAAAACGCCCCTTACGACTCGGCCCCGCAAGCCGCGTCGATCAGCACCGCCGACGCCGACGCCACCGCCCCGCTCTCTCCGTCCGGGCCCATCGCCGGCCCTGTCGCGTAGGCGCCCTCCATCAACACATGGAGCTGCCCGGCCAATCGGTCGGGATCATCCGCCCCCGCCGCCGCCGCCAAGGCGCGCAACCGGTCGCGCATGGCGCGTTTCTGGGCCAGCGCCACCGCCCGCGCCGGGTTGGCCGGGTCGCGCAGTTCCGCCGCCGCGTTGGTGAAGGGGCAGCCCTGGAATTGCGGGTGCGCGATCCAGTGGCCGAGCGACACGAACAGCCCCTTCAACTGCGCCTTGGGATCGCCGGGACAGCGGGCGACGACCCGGTCCCACCACGCTTGGTGCAGCACCGCGTTGCGTTCCAGATAGGCGCGGACCAGATCGTCCTTGGACTCGAAGTTGCGGTAGAGACTCATCTTGGCGACGCCGGACCGGGCGATGATGACGTCGATCCCCACCGCGCGGATGCCCTCGCGGTAGAACAGCTCCGCCGCCGTGTCGAGGATCCGGTCCCGCGCCGTCCTGCGCCGCTCCAACGCCGCGTCCATCCACCCCTCCTGGCCAAATCCCTTGGCCGTCATCGAACCCGCCGATTCGACGGATTGACAATGATACAGATCGGTCTCTACCATCGGAAAAGAGACAGACCGGTCTCCATCATAAACGCCGACCGCGACGAAAGGAACTGGGGAATGCGCTATTTCGAGGACCTCGCCGTGGGCGACCGCTTCACCGGCGGGCCGCTGGCCGTGACCGAGGAGGAGATCGTCGGTTTCGCCAGCCGCTTCGACCCGCAGCCCTTCCACCTCGACGCCGAGGCGGCCAAGGCGACCCTGTTCGGCGGGTTGGCGGCCAGCGGCTGGCACACGACGGCGCTGACCATGCGGATGATCGTCGGCAGCGACGCGGATCTGGCCGGCGGCTACATCGGCATGGGGGTGGACAGCATCGCGTGGCCCAAGCCGACCCGGCCCGGCGACACGCTGCGGATCGAGGGGGAGATCGAGGAGGCGCGGCTGTCGTCCAAGCGCCCGGATCGCGGCATCGTCCGCGTCCGCATCGTCACGCTGAACCAGAAGGATGAGACGGTCCAGACGATGATCGCCAATCTGCTGTCCCCGACCCGCGCCGGGGTGGACACGCCGGCGTGACCTCATGAAAAAGGCCCCGGCGGATTGTCCGCCGGGGCCTTCCAACCGACCGCTGTCAGCCGCGCTTCTGCCCGGCCGTGAAGACGAAGTTGTCGAAGGAGCTTTCGCCGACCCGGAACCACAGATACTCCTCGTCGCGGAACTTCTTCCACGGCTCGAAGATCTTGGCGAATTTCGGGTTGTTCTTGGCGGTCTCGTCGTACAGCTCGAAGGCGGCCTTGTAGCAGGCCTCCATCACCTCGCGCGGGAAGGGCTTCAACTGCGCGCCGCCAGCGACCAGACGGCGCAGGGCCGCCGGATTCTCGGCGTCGTATTTGGCGTTCATGGTCAGGTTGGCCTCGAAGCAGGCCGCCTCCAAGACCGCCTGATAGGTCTTGGGCAGTTGGTCCCACTGCTGCTGGTTGACGTAGAGCGAGACATTCAGCCCGCCTTCCCACCAGCCCGGATAGTAATAATACTTGGCGACCTTGTTGAAGCCGAGCTTCTCGTCGTCGTAGGGGCCGATCCACTCGGCCGCGTCGATGGTGCCCTTTTCCAGCGACGGGTAGATGTCGCCGCCGGCGATCTGCTGCGGCACGGTGCCGAGCTTCGCCAGAACCTGGCCGGCGAAGCCGCCGATTCGGAATTTCAGGCCCTTCAGATCCTCGACGGTCTTGATCTCCTTGCGGAACCAGCCGCCCATCTGCACGCCGGTGTTGCCCGCCGGGAAATTGACGACGCCGTAACCCTGGAAGAACTCGCGCAGCAACGGCATGCCGCCGCCGCTGTAGATCCAGGCGTTCTGCTGGCGGGCGTTCAGACCGAAGGGGACCGTGGCGTCGAAGGTGAAGGTCGGATCCTTGCCGACGTAATAATAGCTGGCGGTATGGCCGCACTCGACCGTGCCGTTCTGCACGGCGTCGAGCACCTGGAGACCGGGGACGATCTCGCCGGCGGCGAAGGGGCGAATTTGGAACTTGCCGTCGGTGGCCGCCGCGACACGGTGCGCGATGGTGTCGGCCCCGCCATAGATGGTGTCCAGGCTCTTGGGGAAGCTGGACGCCAGACGCCAGCGAATCTCCGGCTGCGACTGCGCGATGGCCGGTGCGGCGAGCGTGCTGGCGGCGACGCCGACACCCGCCGTGGTCAGGAAGGAACGACGCTTCATAAACGTTTCCTCATTAATTGGATCAAATTCCATAGAGCGAACCCAATGCTCCCGGAAACCCGATCATGCCGATGAACAAGATTAGGGAGAAAAACCGGATTGCGGCAAATCATAAATCGCATCCTTTCCACGAAAGCGCTGTGTTTGCCGGAATTTTCACGCAAGGATGCTCAACCTCCATCGAAACGAAGGCTCAAAAACGGAATAGCTCGCAATGACTTTCTTGGAAGACGACGCATCTCCACCAAAAGGATGGGAACGGTCCGGCGATGGGTTGACCGCCGCAATGGGACAACACAGGGTCACCGCTGAATACGGCAACCGTCCTGTCCATGAACGGTATAGCCGGTGTTGTCTTTCCAGCCCACCCTTACTTTCGTTCAGGGCCGCGAACGATCATTGCGCCGCGACGCGCGCACGGTGTTGGCCGTCCGAACGGCCCCCCGGCGGCACGGTGCAGCCCGTGCCGCCGTGCCCCCGCAGCGATCGAAACCGATTTCCCCCCTCATCGGCGGTCCGTCGGATCGCCTCGCTCAGATGCCTTGGCCGCCGGACACTTCGATCCGCTGCGCGTTCACCCAGCGATTGTCGTCGGACAGCAGGCTCCCGATCATCGGCCCGATGTCGTCCGGCACCCCAGCGCGGCCAAGAGCGGTCATGTCCGCGAAGATCCTGTTGACGTCCGGGTTGTCGCGGACGGCGCCGCCGCCGAAATCGGTCCCGATCGCGCCCGGCGCCACCGTGTTGACCGCAATCCCCCGCGCGCCCAACTCCTTGGCCATGTAGACGGAAAGCACCTCGACCGCACCCTTCACCGCCGCATAGGCGGCGTAGCCCGGATACGACACCCGGGTCAGACCGGAGGACAGGTTCACGATGCGGCCGCCGTCCGCGATCAGTGGCAGAAGCGTCTGCGTGAGGAAGTAGACCCCCTTGAAGTGGACGTTGACCAACCCGTCGAACTGCGCCTCGGTCGTCTGACCGATCAAGGCACAGTCGCCGTGGCCGGCATTGTTCACGAGGTGATCGAAGGTCTCCCGCGCCCAGATGTCGCGCAACGCCGCCCGCAGCCGCCCGGCAAAGGACGGGAAGCCGGCAACGTCGCCGGTGTCGAGCTGGAGGGCCGTCGCCGTTCGGCCCATGGCTTGGATCTCGGCGACAACGGCTTGCGCGTCCTCGCTCCGGTTCCGGTAGGTCAGGACGACGTCACCGCCACGGCGGGCGATGCTGAGTGCGGTGTTGCGGCCGAGTCCGCGGCTGGCGCCGGTCACGAGGGCGATCTTGGTCATGGTCAACTCCTGTGGTGCGATGAGCCCACTATCGGACCGGAGAGCCGGCCGGTGTTGCCGGAAGCTCGACACTTCTTGCCCAATCCTCCAAGAACCGATGCGCGGGCGGCGGCGACGGGCTAGGCTTGCCCCCATGACCGATCTCCTCCATGCCGTTCGCCGTCACGCGGAGGCTCACGCCGACACCACCGGCTTGGCGCGAACAGCGATTCCAGGCCTCACAACCGTGCGCGCGACCGCGCCGAGCGATCTCGTCTACGCCATTTCCCGACCGCTCGTCTGCTTGGTCCTGCAGGGAAGCAAGCACGTCACGATGGGGACGCAGGCCTTCCCGTTCACCGCCGGCGACTCGTTGCTGATCGCGGCGGACGTGCCGACCGTGAGCCAGATCACGCACGCGACGGTCGTCGCGCCCTATCTCTCGCTCGTCCTGGAACTCGACTTGGCGGTCATCGCGGATCTGGCCGCGCAGATGGAGGCCGGAGCCGACGGCGACCATGCGCCCGTTCGCGTCGAACCGACCGACGCCGAAGTCGCCGACACGGCGCTGCGGTTGATGCGCTTGCTCGATCGTCCGGCATCGGTGCCGGTGTTGCAAGCACAGCTCGTGCGTGAAGTGCATTACTGGCTGTTGTCCGGGCGGCATGGGGCGGTGATCCGGCGTCTTGGCTGGGCGGACGGCCCGGCGCGGCGCGTGGCCCGTGCGGTCATGGTGCTTCGGACCGAGTTCGCGCAGCCATTGCCGGTCGAGCGCCTGGCGGCCGTGGCCGGGATGAGCCTTTCGTCATTCCACCAGCATTTCCGCGCGGTGACCTCTCTCTCGCCCCTGCAGTTTCAGAAGCATCTGCGCCTGATCGAGGCCAGACGGCTGATGCTGTCGGAAGGATTGAGCGCAAGCAACGCGGCGTTCGCGGTGGGCTACGAGAGTGTGTCCCAGTTCACGCGGGAGTATGGGCGCATGTTCGGTCTGCCGCCCGTTCGGGATGCGAAGGCGGCAAGGGGCAAAGCGCAGGCTTCCGTTTAGGGCCGTTCGACAAGAGGATGTTCCGGTTGCCGGAGGTGCTCGGCCCGCCCCTGTTTCCCGCCCCTGTTTCCCGGTTCCCGCCGGACTTCCACATGGGCGGGGACGGCCAAACGGAGAGGTGCCGGAGCCTCGGCCCCGGTCGGGAGGCGATCGGGCACGGCTATCTCCTGTCCATCATCGACCGCTCCAGCACGTCGAAGACGCGCGCCTCCCCCATCTGCGCGACGTTGAAACGCAGGAAGCCGGACGCGGTCTGCGAAACGCTGAAGACGTTGCCGGGGGCGAGAACCACGTCGTCCCGCAACGCCGCCCGCGCGACGTCCGCGGAGTCCAGCCCGTCGGGCAGACGGCACCACAGATAGAAGCCTCCGCGCGGCATCAGCCATGGCCGGATGCCGAGCGCTCCCAGCCTGTCCGTCGCCTCCCGCCGCGCCCGCGCCAAGCGGCGGCGCAACGCCTCCAGATGCCGGCGGTAGCCGCCGTCGCCCAGGACCGCGCAAACGACCCCGGCGGCCACCGGGCTGGGGCCGCCGAAATTCGTCGCCACCTGGAGATCGGCCAGCGCCTCCACCCAGTCCTCCCGCGCCGCGATGTAGCCGCAGCGGATCGAGGCGGACAGCGTCTTGGAAAAGCTGCCGATCCGGATCACCCGCGCCAGCCCGTCCAGCGCGGCGAGCCTGGGGGACGGCTCCGGTTCGAAGCCGGTGAAGATGTCGTCCTCGACGATCGTCAGGTCATGGACCGCCGCGGCGTTGAGCAGCCGGTGGGCCGTCTGCGGCGAAAGCGTCGCTCCCGTCGGGTTGTGGAGCGCGGAGTTGGTGATGTACAGGCGCGGCCGGTGCGTCGCCAGCGCCTCCGTGAACCGGTCGATGTCCGGACCGGCCGGCGTGAAGGGCACGCCGACGATCCGCGCCCGGTGCGCCCGCAGCAGGGCCTGGAAGTTGAAATAGCAGGGATCGTCGACCAGCACGGTGTCGCCGGGCCGCAGCAGGAAGCGGCAGACGAGATCGATGGCCTGGGTTCCCGATGCGGTCAGCAGGATCCGGTCGGCCCCCGCCGCGATCCCCTCCTCCGCGAACTGGCGGGCCAGCAGCCGGCGCAGGTCGGGCGATCCCCGCGTGCCGCCGTAATCCACCAGCAGGCCGTCCCCGGCACGCGCGAGCCCGCGGATCGCCTTGCGGATCATCCCGCCCGGCATCCAGTCGGCCGGCAGCCACCCGCAGCCGGGCTTCGGCATCCCGGCGGCGGTGTCGAGCGACTGGCGCGACACCCAGAAGGGATCGATCACCCGGTCCGGCTGCGGCCCCATCTCCGCCAGGGCCAGCGGCGGGACGGCGCCGGACGGGTAGAATCCGGAACCCGGCCGCGAACGGATGACGCCTTCGGCGGCGAGCCGGTCGTAGGCCTCGACGACCGTGGAGGGCGACACCCCCATGGCGGCGGCGAAGCGTCGAATCGACGGCAGTCTTTCTCCCGGCGACAGCGTGCCGTTCGCCATCTTCCGGCGGATCGCCTCCATCACCTCGCCCGTCCGCGTGCCCCTGCCACCCTTCATCGCCCGCCCCACCGGCAACCGTACCGCTCTGAGAACCCATACAGATCGGTGGAATTGTATCGGACTGTCCCTGTATCGGCCAGCGTCCGGCACGCTAGGGTCGCGGCGCGGCCACCCGGAAGACGCCAGGGCGGAACCGGAGCGAAAAAGGACGATGTGTCATGCAGCGGACGGCGGCGGGATGGTGGAGCGGGATGGCGGGCGTGGTCATCTTCAGCGGGTCGCTGCCGGCGACGCGCGTCGCGGTCGGCGGCTTCACGCCGCTGTTCCTGACTTCGGCGCGCGCCGTGATCGCGGCGGCCCTCGCCATCCTCCTGCTGTCGGCCCTGCGGCAGGCATGGCCATCCCGCCGCGACCTGGCACCGCTGGCGATCGTCGCGACCGGGGTGGTCGCCGGCTTCCCGCTGCTGACGGCGCTGGCCCTGCAACAGGTCACGTCGGCGCATTCCATCGTCTTCATCGGCCTGCTGCCGCTCGCCACCGCCGGCTTCGCCGTGCTTCGCGGCGGCGAACGGCCGAAACCGGCCTTCTGGCTGTTCTCCGGGGTCGGCGGCTTGTCGGTCGCCGGCTTCGCCCTGTCGCGGGACGGCGGCGGCACGCTGGCCGGTGACGGCCTGATGGTTCTGGCGGTCCTGCTCTGCGGGCTCGGCTATGCCGAGGGAGCGGCGCTGTCGCGCCGGCTGGGCGGTTGGCAGGTCATCTCCTGGGCGCTGGTGCTGGCGCTGCCGGCCATGGCGGCGCTGGCGCTGGCAACCCGTCCGTCCGCCTGGGACGGCGTCGCGGCACCGGCCTGGATCGGCCTCGCCTATGTCTCGGTCTTCAGCATGCTGGTCGGCTTTGTCTTCTGGTACCGCGGTCTGGCGCTGGGCGGGATCGCCGGCGTCGGCCAATTGCAGCTCCTCCAGCCCTTTCTCGGGCTGGTGCTGGCGGGGGTGCTGCTGGACGAACCCATCGCCTGGACCATGGTGGCGTCGACCGGTCTGGTTGTGCTGTGCGTCGCGGGCGCCAAGCGTTTCGCATAGGCGGCTTTCCGTCCGCAGGATCTTCCCCGCAGAAGCCCGCCCGCGCGTCCCCGGCCCGGCCTTCAGCCCTCCGGCAGCGCGATGTCCGCCTGGCCGCGCGTGATGTCGGCGACCGTCCGGATGAACCCGTCCAGACGGTCGCGCGGCAGCCGGACGAGAAGTCGCACGCCCTCGGCCGTGAAGTCCGCGGAGTCCGCGACCGCCCCGGCAATCCCGGCAAGCGACGCCCGGATCCGGCCTTCGTCCGCGAAGGCGCAGACGACCGACAGCGCCGCGAGATCGACGATGGCCTCCCGTTCCGCCGCGCGCAGGCACATCGCCGCCGTTCCGCCATAGGCGCGCACCAATCCCCCGGTTCCCAGCAAAACACCGCCGAACCAGCGGCTGACCACCACCGCCACCCGGTCCAACCCCTGCCCCTCGATGGCCTGGAGGATCGGGCGTCCGGCGGTTCCTCCGGGTTCGCCGTCGTCGCTGAAACGGTAGACTCCGCCGATGCGGAAGGCCCAGCAATTGTGGCCGGCATCCTGGCTGCCGCATCCGGCAATAAAAGCGCGGGCCTCCTCCTCGCTGCCGGCCGGCCCCGCCGCTGCCAGAAAACGGCTTTTCTTCACCTCCTGCTCGAACCGTTCCGTCTTCCTCAGGGTAAACATCCGCTCCGCCGTCATCGCGCCCGCGCAAACTTCCCTGTCCAGCCTATCCGCCCGACGGTGAAAGCGCGACTCCGCCGATCAGCGCCACGGCCGACGCAGGCGTCGGAAGGACGTTGCTCCGGATTCGAGCGGCTCTGGTGGATGTCCATGCCGGCACGGCACGCCCGCTTCCGGAAGCGGGAGCCTGTACAATCCAGCATAAAAATGTGCAAGGGCTCTCGCCAAATCAATGACTTACGAGAGATTAATCCGGCACACAGCGCACGAGAATCCAACAACTGCATTGTTTGTTAGAAAAAATCCAGTACAAGCTTCCTATGAGGAAAACGCCTCTTTTAAAGCTACCTGAACAATCAAAAATACTTACTCCATATCCATGGCTTGTCATTTAATGTTACTCAAGCCTCGGTATCAATTAATTACAATTCAACCCTCTTCTTCTTTCCATTCGGCGAATCGCCGATGGTTTGGGATAAGCCGGAGGTGCCGACAACGTCAACACTGGTTGAAACGGATGCGGCAAGTCTCGCCGAGGCGCACACAGCACCGGCATATGCTTGTACACGATCAAAAGACTCAGCGAGTCGCCTGACGGAAAGTTGATGATCTGCGTCTGGTCAGAGACTGCTGCTCATGTCATGGAGCCGCACAGAAGAAGAGCCCACCTCAGAGTCCGTCCTGAACGATTATTTCCGCGCGATTCGCCGAAGCATCAACAGGATCATGGCGATACGGATGAAGGCGATGGATGTTGAGGGTAGGGTTCGTAATGGCGTACCAGGCGGCATCGAGTGAGCCAAGATAGCGTTCGCTCGACCAGCCACCGCTTGGGGAGAAGAACGACCCCCTTGGCCTGATCGGAACGCTTGACGATCTTCAACCGCCAATCGCCAGTGCTCCTCACCTTGGCGGCCGGGACGTTCCCTTGGCCACCGCCGTCGGTGAAGATCACCTGGATGAAGGGGAACCGGACGCGTGTGGCTTTGTCCAAGACCAGGGCGGTGCCGTCACGGTCCTGGATGTCGGCGCGATGAACGCGTGACGTTCAGGAGCAGTCCGAGCCTGTCGACGAGGACGTGGTATTTGAGACACCTCCGATCTTCTTGCCCGCGTCGTAGCCGACCGGGTCCGCCGCAAGCCCCCCTTTTCCGCCGCGCGGACACTTTGGCTGTCGATCATGGCGGCGGTCGGACTGGCCTCGCGGCCCTCCTGCTCGCGGACCCGCAGGCAGAGGTCATGGTGGATGCGCTCCAGCCTCCCCTCCCAGACCCACAGACGCAGAGAGCCATGAACCGTGCCGCGCGGCAGCAGATCCTTGGGCGGATGACGCCATTGGCGGCCCGTCTCCAGCACATACAGCACGCCGTTCAGCACCGCCCGGACATCGACGCTGCGGTGCCGCCCACCATGCCGAGCCGGCGGGAGAAGCGGCTCGATCAGCCTCCATTCCTCATCGTTCAGGTCGCTCGGGTAGCGCAGCCCGCTGCGATTGTGACGCCCGCGGCTCTCGCCCGTCCACATTCTTGCCTCCGTCTTGGAGGCGCCTTTGAATCATAAGCGATTCATCCAATTCAACTTCTTCTCGGACAGGCTCTGGGATGAAGCCCAACGCCTTCTCCCATCGCTTCCTCCGTCTCTTGTGAACCCGTGCGCAATATCGGTCACGGAAACCGTTTCGGGAAGAAGGGTCCGCTCGTAGCCCTTACGGTCGAAGCTGGCCTGGCGGTCGCGCGGGTTCCCCAGCTCCGGCGCCCCGGTCCCGGCCAAGCACCGCCTTGCAGGCGTAGCCGTTGCGGCTGTTGCAGGCCGCCGCCTCGCTGGCCAGATGATCGTCCATCTCGCCATTCAAGGTGCGCTCGCCCAGCGCCTTCTTCAGACCATCCAGCAGGCCGTCGGGATCAAAAACGCTCTTCGGATCGGCGCCGGCCAGAAGCTGGTCCAGCAGGATATCCGGAATGAAAGGCCGTCTGCGATGGGCCACACGAGGTCTTCTTCCTCATTATGCTCGGCCCCACACGGAATTCCCGACACTCTCGACTATCGCGCCGCCCGGGCCCAGCTCTTCGCCACTTGGGCCGAAGCCGCCGGCGCGCCGCCTGATTGCCCGATCCCCTGGGTACCTGTCGCCCAACTGCGCCTTCCTGAACCGCCAGCTTCAACGACTTGACGGTGCCCTTCGTTGCATAACGTCGGCGGGAGAGGCACTTCAGCCATGACGCGGTTCGGGCTACATAGCCGAGGATCAGTCGAGGCTGATGTCCCCGGGGCCGAGCAGGACGATGTTGAAGCGCGCCAGCAGGCGGGCTTCGGTCGCAGCAACCTGACCGTCGCCGTTGGCATCGACCACCAGATACAGACCGGTGTTCGTACCGTCGTTCGCCAGCACCAGGGCGTTCGCGTTCGCCGAGGAGTTGGTGAGCGTGCCCAAGGCGGTGCGGAAGCTGGCCAGATCGGTGTCGGCCAAGCTCGCCACGACGGTGGAGAGACGGACGACCTCGTCGGTGGCCAGATTCACCGCACCCTGCGCACGGGTCGCCCCGTCGAGAGCGCCGCTGCCGTTGCGGTCGACGAAGGTGCGCAGCGCGCCCGTGATCACGGCACTGTCCGTACCGGACTGGAAGTTGTTGATCACGTCGTTGCCGGTGTTCGCACCCGCGGCCCCGCCTTCACCGTCCGTCGTATAGACGATCTGGTCGGTGCCCGCGCTGGTCTGCAACGTCACCGTATCGACGCCGAGACCGCCGGCGAAGCGGACCGAACCGCCCGTCACCATCACGACATCCGAGCTGGTGCCGCCCACCAGGGATTCGACAACCGATACCGAGAGGGTGTTGGAGGTGTCGCCCAGACGGATGATGTCGGAGCCCGAGCTGCCGACCAGCGTTTCGACACCGCGGGTGATCAGCGTGCCCGCTGAACCCATGGTGACGACGTCGGTGGCCGTACCGCCGATGACGATCAACACCCCCGACACCGTCAGCGTGTTGCCGATGTCACCCAGGAACACGATATCGCTGTTCGAGCTGCCGACCAGCGTCTCGATGTCGCGAAGGGCGATCGTGTTGCCGGTCGAACCGAGCGTGACCACGTCGATGCCCGAACCGCCGACCAGCACCTCGACCGCGTTGGCCAGCAGCGTGTTGCCGCCGGAGCCGAGGAAGACGATGTCGGTGTTGGTGCCGCCCGTCAGGGTTTCCAGCAGGGACACGGTCAGGGTGTTCACCGTGTCGCCCAGGCGGACGGTGTCGGTGCCCGTGCTGCCCGTCAACGTCTCGACGCCACGGGTGATCAGGGCGCCGGCCGTCAGCAGGGTGACGACGTCGGTCGCCGTGCCCCCGATCAGGATGTCCACGTCGGAGACCGCCAACGTGTTGGTGGTGTCGCTGAGGAAGACGATCTCGGTGCCGATGTTGCCGCTCAGCGTCTCGATGCCACGGAGCGCGATCGTCGCACCCGAGCTGCCGAGCGTGACCACATCGGTGCCCGAGCCGCCGACCAGCACCTCCACCGCGTTGGCCAGCAGCGTGTTGCCGCCGGAGCCGAGGAAGACGATGTCGGTGTTGGTGCCGCCCGTCAGGGTTTCCAGCAGGGACACGGTCAGGGTGTTCACCGTGTCGCCCAGGCGGACGGTGTCGGTGCCCGTGCTGCCCGTCAACGTCTCGACGCCACGGGTGATCAGGGCGCCGGCCGTCAGCAGGGTGACGACGTCGGTCGCCGTGCCCCCGATCAGGATGTCCACGTCGGAGACCGCCAACGTGTTGGTGGTGTCGCCAAGGAAGACGACCTCGGTGCCCACGTTGCCGATCAGGGTCTCGATGCCACGCAGGATGACCGTGCTGGCGGCGTTGTCCAGAGTGACGCTGTCGGCCTCGGCGCCACCGATCAGGATGTCGATCGCATTCGCAACCAGCGTGTTGCCGGCCGAGCCCAGGAACACGATTTCGGTGCCAGCGGCACCGATCAGGGTTTCCACGGCCGACACGAGGACCGTGGAGCCCGTGGAGCCGAAAGTTACAAGATCGGTGCCCGCACCGCCCGTCAGGGTCTCCAGGAAGGAGGCCAGCAGGGAGGTTCCGGTGGAGCCGAGCGTGACGATGTCGCTGCCGATGCCGCCAACCAGGGTGTCGATCGCCGAAGCCGTCAGCGTGTTGCCGAGCAGGTTCAACATCACGAGATCATTCGCGACACTGCCTGTCAGGGTCTCCAGGGCCGAAACCAGCAGCGTGCTGCCGGCGTTGCCGGCCAGGGTTACGACGTCGGTGGCGGTGCCGCCGAGGATCGTTTCGACACCCGAAACCTGAAAGGTGTTGCCCGTGTCACCCAGCAGGATGACTTCGGTGCCCGCACCGCCAGTCAGCGCTTCGATGCCGCGCAGGACGATCGTACCGCCGGCCGAACCGATCGCGACCACATCCTCGTCGGCGCCTCCGACCAGGACATCGACCACGTTGGCCAGCAGCGTGTTCCCGGCGGAGCCGAGGAACACGATGTCGGTGCCCGCACCGCCCGTCAGGGTCTCCAGGAAGGAGGCCAGCAGGGTAGTGCCGGTGGAACCGAGGGTGACGGCGTCGTTGCCCGAACCGCCAGCCAGGGTCTCGAGAGCCGACACCAGCAGCGTGCCGCCGGTCGTGCCGATGCTGATGAGATCGGTGGCCGTACCGCCCGTGATGGTTTCGACGCCGCTCACCAGCATGCTGTTGCCGGTGTCGCCCAGAATGATCGTGTCGGCACCGGGGCCGCCCGTCAGCAGGGTCTCGATGCCGCGCAGGATCAGCGTGTTGGCCGTCGAACTGCTGATCGTGACGATGTCGGTGCCCGCACCGCCGATCAGGATGTCGAGGCCGCTGACCTGCAGGGTGCTGCCGACCGAGCCGAGGAAGACCAGATCGGTGCCCGCGCCACCCGTCAGGGTCTCCAGAGCGGAGGCCAACAGGGTGGTGCCGGCGGAGCCGAGCGTAACGACGTCGTTGCCCGAATCGCCAGCCAGGGTCTCGAGAGCCGACACCAGCAGCGTGCCGCCGGTCGTGCCGCCCAAGATGACCGCGTCGGTGCCCGTGCTGCCCGTGAGGGTTTCGAGAGCCGACACGACCAGCGTACTGCCGGCGGAGCCGAGCGTGACGAGGTCGGTGTCGGTGTTGCCGGTCAGAGTCTCCAGACCACGCACGATGATCGTGTTGCCGGCGGAGCTGAGCGTGACGACGTCGTTGCCGGTGTCGCCGATCAGGATCTCGACCGCGTCGATCAACAGCACGCGGCCAATGGAGCCAAGATAGACCAGGTCGGTGCCCGCACCACCCGTAATGGTCTCAAGCTCGAAGGCCAGCAACGTGGTGCCGGCAGAGCCGAGGGTGACGGCGTCGAGGCCGGTGTTGCCGATCAGGGTCTCGATGCCGGAGACCAGAATGTTGTTGTCACCGGTCAGCGTGATAACGTCTTGGCCGGAACCGCCGGTCAAAGTGTCCAGAGCCGACACGACCATCGTGTTGCTGGTGTCGGCCAGCGTGATGAGGTCGAGGCTGTCGGTACCGGTCAGGGTTTCCAGGCCACGCACGATGATTGTGCCGCCGCCCGTGAGCGTGACGGTGTCGGTGCCCGCACCGCCGATCAACACTTCAAGCGAGCTGACGACCAGGGAGTTGCCGACCGAGCCAAGGAAGACAAGATCGGTGCCCGCACCGCCCATGATGGTCTCAAACCCGGAGACCAGCAGGGTGTTACCGGTGGAGCCGAGCGTGACGATATCGAGGCCGGTGTTGCCGACCAGGGTTTCCAGCGCCGAAACCAACATTGTGGCACCGGCCCTGGTGCCGAGGCTGATGACGTCGGTGCCCGCACCGCCGGTCAGGGTTTCCAGCGCCGAAACCAGCATTGTGGCACCGGCCGTGGTGTCGAGGCTGATGGTGTCGATGCCGATGCCGCCGGTCAGGGTTTCGATGACCGAAACCAGCAGGGTGTTGCCGATGGCGCCGAGGCCGATGGCGTCGGTGCCGGTGCCACCGACCAGGGTTTCGATGACCGAAAGCAGGACGGTGTTGCTGGTGTCGGCCAGCGTGACAAGGTCGTTGCCGCTGTTGCCGGTCAGGGTCTCAAGGCCACGCACGACGATCGTGTTGCCGGTGGAGCCGAGCGTGACGGCATCGATGCCCGAACCGCTGGTCAGCACTTCGGTCGCGCTGACCAACAGCGTATTACCAAAGGAGCCAAGATAGACCAGATCGGTGCCCGCACCGCCCGTGATGGCCTCAAACTCGGAGACCAGCAGAGTGGCACCGGCGGATCCCAGCGCGACAACGTCGATGCCGGAGTTTCCCGTCAGCGTCTCGACCAGATTGACCGACAGCGTGGTGCCGTTGGCGATGCCGATCGTGACGATGTCGGTGTCGGCGGTGCCGGTCAGCGTCTCGATGAAGGCGATCGAAACGGTGCCGCCGGTGCCCGACAGCGTGATGACATCGGTGCCGATGCCGCCGGTCAGTGTCTCGACGGCCGACACCAGCAGGGTGTTGCCGATGGTGCCCAGCGTGATGGCGTCGGTGCCCGCCGCATCGCCGATCAGGGTTTCGAGCACCGACACCAGCAGGGTGTTGCTGACCGCGCCGAGGCTGACGATGTCGGTGCCGGTACCGCCGAGCAGGGTTTCGATCTGTGTGACGAGCAGGGTGTTGCCGCTGCCGCCCAGGCTGACGAGGTCAATGCCTGAGCCGCCGACCAGGGTTTCCAGCGACGACGCCAGCAGGGTGCTGCCTGCGGTGGTGCCAATGGTGACGATGTCGATGAGGGCAGAGCCGGTCAGGACTTCAAGGGCGGAAACGAGAAGCGTGCCGCCGGCCGACCCGATGGTGAAGGTGTCGCTGCCGGCAGCGCCGGTCAACGTCTCGATCAGCGACGCCGTCATGGTATTGCCGGTGCTGCCCAGCGTGATGGCGTCGGTGCCGACGCCGCCGGTCAGCGTCTCGATCAGCGACACCCGCAGGGTGTTGCCACCGCTGTCCAGCGTGATGGTATCGGCACCGTTGGTGCCTGCCAACGTCTCGATCAGCGACACCGTCATGGTTCTGCCGGCGCTGCCGATGGTGACGACGTCGCTACCGATACCACCGGTCAGCGTCTCGATCAGCGACACCCGCAGGGTGTTGCCCGTGCTGCCAAGCGTGATGGCATCGGCACCGGCGCCGCCAGTCAGCGACTCGATCAGCGACACCAGCGTCGTGTTGCCGCCAGAGCCGAGAGTTACGAGATGATCGACAGAATTCGTACCCACAAGGGTTTCTATGTTAGAGACCCCCAGGATGTAAGTTCCCCCAAGAGTAATGATATCCGTTGCGGTCGATCCTATAATATAATCGACGTTACTAACCGACAGCGTGCTGCCGGTTGATCCGATTTGAAGATTGAGCGTTCCACTGCCAGAAGCAACAAAAGTCTCAATATTGTATAATTCCACTCTATCATTGGCCGAAATAAGTGCATAATTAATAAAGTCGGCTCCCGATCCGCCGATCAAGGTCTCGATAAGCTTTACATTTAAAGTGTTGTTCGAATTGTTCAGCGCAACGACATCGACGCCCACGCCGCCCGTCAAGGTTTCCAGCAGAGAGACCAACAGCGTTGAGCCGACTGATCCGATGGTGACGGCATCGGTGCCCACGCCGCCGGTCAGAGTCTCCAGCAGCGACACCGTCATGGTGGTGCCGCCGGTGCCGATGGTGACGAGATCGGTGCCCACGCCGCCGACCAGGGTCTCCAGCAACCTCACCGTCAGGGTGGTGCCGGCGCTGCCGATGGTGACGACGTCGGTGCCCACGCCCCCGGTCAGAGTCTCCAGCAGCGACACCCTCATGGTGGTGCCGCCGCTGCCGATGGTGACGAGATCGGTGCCCACGCCGCCGGCCAGGGTCTCCAGCAACCTCACCGTCAGGGTGGCGCCGGCGCTGCCGATGGTGACGACGTCGGTGCCCACGCCCCCGGTCAGGGTTTCCAACCGGGAGACCAGCATGGTCGAACCGGCGGTTCCGAGGGTGACGGCGTCGATGCTGGCGCCGCCGGTCAGCGTCTCCAGCCCCGACACTCTCGCAGTGATGCCGGAGGATCCCAGCGTGATCACGTCGATGCCGGTGCCGCCGACGATTGTCGATATCAGTGACACCGTGGTGGTGTTGCCCGGCGCCCCCAAGTTCAAAGACGTCGTGCCGCCTGCGCCGCCCGCAGTGACGAATTCCAGGCCCCACGCGGCGACCGTCACGCCGTTGGAGCCGAGCGTGACGGTGTCCGTTCCAGCACCGCCGATGACGGTTTCAGTGTTGTAGACCGCTGTCGTGTTACCGGCGTCGCCCAGAATGATGACGTCGATGCCAGTACCACCCAGCATAGATTCCACTTTGGACACCACCACGGTGTTGCCCGCCGAGCCCAGCGTGATGATGTCGGTTCCAACGCCACCAACCAGGGTTTCCACCTGCGACATCGTTGAGGTGTTGCCCGCTGAGCCCAGCATGATGACATCGTTCCCAAGCCCGCCGCTCAGGCTTTTCAGCCCCGACACCGTCATGGTGGTGCCAGTCGTACCGACCAACTTGATCACATTGGTGCCGCCGGTGCCGATCAGCGTCTCCAGCCCGCTCACCAGCAGCGTCGAACCGGTACTGCCAACCGTCACCACATCGGTGCCTACGCCGCCCGTCAGGGTCTCCAGCAGAGAGACCAGCATGGTCGAGCCGCCGGAGCCGATGGTCACGGCATCGGTGCCGACGCCGCCGGTCAGAGTTTCAAGCAGATCAACTAGAATTGTATTTCCGTTGCTTCCAAGCGTAACAAAGTCAGGTCCGTCTAAATTCGAAGATCCCGTTATCGTTTCGACCCCATTAACAATTAATGTGGCGCCTCCAGAAAGAATAAGAAAGTCCGCAGGTCCATTTCCTGTAACGGTGACATCTGTCGTGAAGCCAGCGCCATTAAGACTGGACTGCCCCATATAAACACCTACCTATATTCCAAATTCCGGTGAAAGCGGCCGAGAATTCCGACACGATGCCGGCCATCGCGTGAAACTTTTCCAAGGTAGATTTGGTAATCTCACGGCGAGCTTGGCGTAGTCAAGATATCGGATCAAAAATAATTTTCCAGTTGATCGTAAAAAAATATAGAGATGGCTCACCAAGAAAATTAAAAATGGTGTTTTCGCGCAAATTGCTTTTCCACCATATTTTCAGCCAATACGTAGGAACAAATTAGCTAAGATGAGAAATTTTTCATGGATTGGAAACATTTTTCATGGCTCGGGAACCCTAATTTTGTTATTTTCTGACACTGCCAAAACGCGTGCACTTTTTCAGTGTGCAATATTTCAGCGTTAAGCCGATTTTGTTGATTATTATGAACTCGATTTTTATCCAATGCCGCAAGGATGATTAGTAAAATTTCTAAGTAATAATCGGAAATATTGAAAAAATTCTAGATCATCTCCCTTACTATTAAAGCATTATTAAAATAGAAAATATATTCAATATTTGTTTTATATTTTTTCCTATGACGTTATATTCCATGAATTCTTAGATCCTGACTCCGAATTACTTTTAATGCGCTCATGTCCGGGCGATTCATAGAACGAGCATTTCGACACTGACGATGAAGAGCCATGCCAAGGCGCTTTCGACGGTTGCCTCGAAGTTCTTGGCAAAGCGTCGATTTCGGTTGAGCCACGCGATCAGGCGTTCGACCACCCAACGGCGGGGGAGAAGTTCAAAGCCCTTGGCGATATCGGAGCGCTTGATGATCTCCACGGTCCAAGTGCCGATCCGATCGAGCGCGGTTTCCAGTTTGGGGCTGGCATAGCCGTCATCGGCAAAGACATACCGCACCAAGGGAAAAGACTTCGGATGAGGATGTCGCCGCTTCGCAGCGTCGGCGCCAGAATCTGTTCGACGCAGGCGCGGAAGACGGTGGCGTTGATCGGCCCGTCAAGCACACAGGGGGCGACGCTGCCGGTGATGCCCAGCCCGGCGATCAGTGTGGTTGTCTTCCAGTGCCCGTGCGGGACGGGGGCCAGGAGGCGCAAGCCACGGGCAGACCGGCCGTGGCGCCGGGGTATGTTGGTGCTGGCTCAGGTTTCGTCGAGCAACACCAGGCGCTCGGGATCGAGGGCCGGTTGACGACGGATGAAGGCGCGCCGGGCCTCGACGACGTCATCACGCTGCTGCTCGGCGGCGTGTAGGCTTTTTTGAGCGTGAGGGTCTGGGCCTTGAGGAAGCGCCACACCGTGCCGAGGCTGACGCTTACGCCACGACGGGCACACTTCTCGGGGCCGATCTCCTCCAGCGTCAGGTCGGGCTTGGTGGGCCAGCAGCGCGTCCGCACCACCGCGCGGTGATCGCTCAGGCGCGAGCGATGGTCGCCACCCACCAAGCGCTTGACCCAGCGGATCGCCGTGCTGACGCTGAACCGGGCCGCCGCGGCGCGAGCCGAGCATTCGCTTGATACGGCTCGGGCAACCCGGTCTCTGAGAGGCTGGGAATAAGGGTCTGCCATCTCCAGCTCCGAGAAGGTCGATCAACCCTCGCAGAATCGCCGATTTCAACGCCCCAGGAAATCCCACAGAAAGAGAACGATTCAACTCGGTCGCAAGCCGCTCTAGCAACGCCATCGTCGAGCGCGCCCATGTCGTCGCATCCGAAGCGCGTCCAGTCGTAGCGCCCGGGATGCTCCAGCCATTCGTGCAGAAGCTCGATGCCCCAGAGATCCTGGTCCTCGCCGCCGGTGCGGCGGATGCCAGGAATGGTGAAGGGGTGCCGGGAGCGCGGCATGCGGATCCGGGAGGATGCAATGGGCCCGCCGGCCTTTGCCTGAGGGAGCGGGAGGCGGGGCCTCCCGCACAGGGTGCGAAACCGCGACACCAGTTGCAAGGGTTCCGTCCGGAAAGGCGTCTTGTCGGACGGAATCCAGCCGCGAGTCGGCGGCGCGGCGCCCGACACGCTATCCCGCGGCCGCCCGCGCGGTGGCGGTACGAACCCCAAGCGCTCGACTCAAACGACTCAAATGTTCACCGCCGCAAGCAAGCCGCTGAGGCGGCCGCCTCAACCAACTCTGAATACAGACCTAAATCACCTGACCAAAGCGCCTGAGAAAGGATAAATAGCCTAGGGACGAAAAGGGCGCCAAATCCTATTTGGATTTGGCGCCACATCGGTTCAGAAGGCCAGAATACATTTTATGCCGGACTCAACAACCGGTTCGGCTCAAGCCTTACCAGTGACGGAGCGGCCCCACGTCCATATGGACGAAGTTGCTCTCCGGGTAATAACCGACCCCACCGCCGCGCAGGCTGAGCGCCGCGCGTTGCAGCTGGCGGGTGCTCATGCCAGGGACCCGCAGATCGATGGCCTTGCCCTGCATGTGAAAGCTGTTCTGGGCCACGCCGGAGCCGTCGGCCTCACGCAGCATCGCGTTGGTCTCCGGCGAACGATAGGCGGAAACGATCTGGATCGGCCCACGGTTGCCGATCTTGCGGCCGAGCGCGTGGACGAGATCCAGAAGCTTGGGGTCGATGGCGTGGACGGCGCCGGTGCGGTGGTCGCGCAGGACGCGGTTGATCTCGCGCATGCCGTCGCGCAGGTAACGCCCCTTGGCCCAGTATTCCGCCCGGATGCGTTCGCCGGTGTGCAGGTTGATCAGCGCCAACTGGCGCGGCGGCGCGCGCAACGCCGCCTCGGCCTCCATGGGCGCCAGCATCGCGGCGGAAGCGGCGAGCCCCAGCCCGGCGCGCAGCAGATGGCGGCGGTCGAGCGAGCGGGCCATGGTGTCGTGCGGCCCTGCGGTCGTTTCGGACTGGGCGTCCGTATCCTTCATCATGCTTTCTCGCATCCCCTGTCCCACCCCACGCCGGGTTCTCATCGCGGCGCGCTACCCCGAAGGGTGAGACACTTTTAGGAACGCCCTAGCCCTTTGTGTCAAGGAACCAAAGGTTAAGACTGGCCAAATAGCATGAAATCCTTGGATTCGCATGACCTTATCGACCCATGTCAGGGCCGCTCCGCTTCGTTACCGGGCTGTAACATGTCGGTGACCCGCGCCCGGCCACGGCCGACCGGGGCCTCCGAGTCGCTTCCGAGTCGCAACGCCAAACTTGGCCTCGACAGCACCGACCGAAAGCCATAGGCCGAGCGGCATCGGCAAGGCTCCTCCAAAAGAGAGGGCGCGAACGGGGAAACATTCAGCCTTCGGTAAGGAATGGCGCCGCATCATTGGCGAAGTGAAACCATTGCGTGGCGTCGACTTCCCGTGTCCACGGTGACCGCTCCCATCCCGTCCTCGGTGTCCTTCTTTCGGCCGGATCAACTGGCCGAGGTGCTGGATCGCCATGCCCGCTGGATCAAGGGCCAGCCGGGCGGCGCGCGCGCCAACCTCGCCATGGCCGACCTGGAAGGCGCCGACCTGTCGCAGCGCGACCTGCGCGGCGCCCGGCTGGTCGGGGCGCGGCTGACGCGCGGGCGGCTGAACGGCACCAATCTGGCCGGCGCCGACCTGTTCGGGGTCGATCTGCGCGACGCCGACATCAGCCGCGCCAACCTGACACAGACCGACCTGCGCGGCGCCCGGCTGCGCGCGGCCGACTTCTCCAACGCCAACCTGAAGGGCGCCGACCTGCGCTCCGGCACGCTGGAGCCGGGCGGGACCGCCCGGCGCGGCTCCGGCCCCGACGCCCAGGACGCCGATTCCGCGCGGCTGCTCCACAAGGCCGCCCTCGCCCGCCTCCAGAACGAGACGACGGCGACCGGCGGCATCCCGACCGACCTGACCGGCGCGATCCTGCGCGGCGCCAACCTGTCCGACGCCGACCTGACCGGGTCGATCCTCCAGAACGCCGATCTGTCGGGGGCGACGCTGAACGGCGCCAACCTGTCCGGCGCGCGGCTGAACGGCGCCAACCTGTCCGGCGCGTCGCTGGACGGCACCCGGTTCGACAACGCCGATCTGGTCGGCACGCGCATGGCCGACTGCGACCTGTCGCAGGCCAGCTTGAGCGCCGCGCAGATGACCCGCCCCATCGACAGCATGGGGTCGGAGATCCAGCGCGCCATCTTCGACCACGAGCGCTGGATCGACAGCTTCGGCCAGCGCGGGGAACGCGCCGATCTGGAGGGCGCCGACCTCAGCCGGGCCGATCTGCGCAACGTGAACCTCAGCGCCGCGTCGATGCGCGGCGCCAACCTGTCGGCGGCGGCGCTGACCGGGGCGCGGCTGATGATGGCCGACCTGTCCGGCGCCAATCTGGAGGGCGCCAACCTGATGGGCGCCGACCTGTCCGGCGCCAACCTCAGCTACGCCGTCCTGACCGGCGCGGATCTGACGCGGGTGCGGCTCGGACCGGCGGAGATCAAGGATCCCTCGGGCCGCCCGACCGGCCGGTCCTGGGCCTCCAACCTGATGGGGGCGGATCTGCGCCGCGCGCTGCTGGTGGGGACCTGCCTGGTCCAGGCCAATCTGGCGGAAGCCGATCTGGAAAGCGCCGATCTGGACGGCGCCGACATGGCGGGCGCCAAGCTGCAACGCGCCAACCTGCCGGGCAAGCCGCCGCGCCGGCGCTAGGCCGCCGGGGCACGCAACGCGCCCCTTTCCTCTCCCAAAGCAAAGCGGCTATGGCAGGCGGATCGTCACCGTCGTGCCGACACCGGGCTCGCTCTCCACGGTCAGCGTCCCGCCATGCGCCTCGACGAAGCGCTTGGCCAGCGGCAGCCCAAGCCCGGTACCGGCCTCCGACTTGGTCAGGTAGTTGTTGACCTGCCGGAACGGCTCCATGGCGATGGTCAGCTCCTCGGCCGACATGCCGATCCCGGTGTCGGCGATGACGATGACCGCCCCCTCCCCCTCCGGCCCGGCCGCCGCCTCGACGCGCACGGCCCCGCCCGACGGCGTGAACTTGATGGCGTTGGACAGGATGTTCAGCACCGCCTGACGCAGCCGCACCCCGTCCGCCGTCACCCGCAGGGCCGGATCGACGCGGCCCGCCGTGGCCACCACGCCCTTGCGGGCCGACAGCGCCTCGACCAGCCCCAGGCAGTCGGCCAGCAGTTCCTCCAGCACCAGCTGCGCCGGGTAGAGCTCCAGCCGCCCGGCCTCGATCTTCGCCATGTCCAGCAGTTCGTTGACGAGGTCGAGCAGGTGGCGGCCGGACTGGTGGATCGCCCGGATGTATTCGGTGTATTTGGGCGGCGCGGTGCCGAAGATGCCGGACAGCAGCGCCTCGGTGAAGCCGATGATGGCGTTCAGCGGGGTGCGCAGCTCGTGGCTCATGTTCGCCAGGAATTCGCTCTTGGCCTGGTTGGCGGCCTCGGCGTGCTCCTTCTCGGCCTCCAGACGGCGGCGCTGCTCCAGCAGGAAGGCTTCGCGGGCCCGGCGCATCTCGTGCTCGGCCTTGCGGCGACGTCGGAAGCTGCGCGACACCACCAGCGCCAGCGCCAGCGTCGCCGCGCAGGCGGCGGCCCCGCCGCCGACGATGACGCGGCGGGACGAGGCCAGCTGCTCCCGCAGCACCTCCGCCGGCACGCCCAGCGCCACCGTCCACTGGGTGTTCGGCGAGCGGTGGAAGACCATGTAGGAATCCTCGCCCTCGGCCGTCTTCGCGACGAACAGCCCCTGATCGTTGGCGACCATCCGCGCCTCCAGCGAGGGTGGAACGCGCTGGCCCAGATGGGCGGCGGCGTCGCGCGACCGCGCCGCGATCAGCATGGACGGATCGACGACGGACACCGTCCAGTCCGGCGGGATGGAGCCGCTGCCCAGCACCCCGGCCAGCCCCTCCAACCCGACCGCCAGCGACAGCACGTAGCGCACCCGGTCCTCGGCGAACATCGGCGCGCGCAGGACCAGGGACGGACGGCCCGGCGGCCCGCCCGGCGGCAGCACGCCGCCGATCACCGACCGGCCGTTCTCGATCACCTTGCGGGTGACGGTGTCCAGCCGGGGCGGCGGCAAGGGCTGCACCCCCAGCGGGTAGCGCGTGTGGAAGACGAAGCGGTAGGTTTCGGCGTCGACCAGCCCCATCGCCAGCCAGCCGCCCTGGCTGTGCGCGGCGGCCGTCGCCTCGGCGTAGAGGGCGGGCACATCCTCGACATGGGACTGGCCGAGCGCGGCCAGCAGCTCCAACGGCCGGGTCTGGCTGGCCAGCTCGCGGTCGACGTTCTGCGACAGCGACAGCGCCATCGCGCGCAGGTCGTCCTCCAGCTCGGTCCGCTGGTGGACGTCCAGCATCCACACCATCGACGCCGCGAACAGCAGCAGTGGCGCCACGACCGCCAGTCCAAGCGCCAATAGGGAGGAGGGCAGACGCAACGACCAAGGCTCCGGCTGAATTATGAACCGTCTGTGTAACCAACAAGCCGGACGGACACCAAGAAATTCGCCGTGCCGCAGTAAAAATCCGCGCCCGTCTCCGGAGCGCCCAACATCTCCGGGTATTCTTTACGGGTTTATCCCAACTCGACTTTGGAAAGAGGGCGGCCTATCCGGCGCTGGTCAGCAGGCGAGTCAGTTCCACCGCCGTCTTCACCCGCATCTTTTCGAACACGTGCGACCGATGGACTTCCACCGTCCGCATGCTGATGCCCAACTGGTCGGCGATCACCTTGTTCAGCCGGCCGGCGACGACCAGCTCCATCACCTGTTTTTCACGCTGGGTCAGGGTGGCGACCCGCGCGGCGACGCCGGCTTGGCCCGCCTCGCGCGCCCGCTGCTCCGCGTCGAAGGCCAGCGCGTCGATCACCCGGTCGACCAGCTCGTTGTCGTTGAAGGGCTTCTCGACGAAATCGCGGGCGCCCTTCTTCAGCGCGGCGACCGCGATGGGCACGTCGCCATGGCCGGTCAGGAAGATCACCGGCATCCGGCAGGCCCGGCCGAGCAGGCGGTCGAACAGCTCCAGCCCGCTCATCCCCTCCATCCGGATGTCGAGCAGCAGGCAGCCCGCCATGTCCGGCGTCCAGGCCTCCAGGAAGGCCTCGGCCGAATCCCACCCGATCACCGGGACGCTGCGCGACTGGAACAGCCAGCCGAGCGCGTCGCGGATCGCCTCGTCGTCGTCGACGATGTGCAGGGTGGTCATTCGGCGGTCTCCAGGGAATCGGAACAGACGGGCAGCGAGAACAGGAAGCGGGTGCCGCCATCGGGCGCCGCCTCGAACCACAGGCGGCCGTGGTGGTGCTCGACGATGGAGCGGCAGATGTTCAGGCCCATTCCCATACCTTCGCTCTTCGTCGTGAAGAAGGGGGAAAACAACCCCTCGGCGATCTCCGGGGCGATGCCGCTGCCATGGTCGCGGATCGCGGTGAGCAGCGCGCCGTCCGACCGGACCACCGACACCGACAGGCGGCGGCGCGCGCGCGGGGTCTTCGCCATCGCCTCGATGCCGTTGCGCATCAGATTCAGGACCACCTGCTGCAACAGGATGCGGTCGCCCGGCACCATCGGCAGCCCGGCGGGGGCGTCCAACTCCACCCGCACGCCGAGCCGGGCGGCGTCGGCGCCCATCAGCCCGACGCAGTCCTCCAGCACCCGCGACAGCGAGCAGGGGGCGACGTTCGGCTCGCTCTTGCGCACGAAATCATGGACCCGCCGCACGATCAGCCCGGCGCGCCGCGCCTGCGCCGCCAGCTTGTCGAGCGCCGCCGCCACCTCCTGCGTGTCGAACTGGCCCGACCGCAAACGGTTCAGGCAGCCGGTGCAATAGCTGGCGATGGCCGACAGCGGCTGGTTCAGCTCATGCGCCAGGGTCGAGGCCATCTCGCCCATGGTGATCAGGCGCGAGGTCTGCTGCAGCCGCTCCTGCTGCTGGCGCGCCAGCTCCTCGGCCCGCTTGCGCTCGGTGATGTCGAGGACCGAGCCCATCCAGCCGGTGTGCCGCCCCTTGGCGTCGATCAGCGGCGCCTCGTAGATCAGCGCGTCGAAGCGCGAGCCATCGGAACGGCGGAAGCGCATCTCCAGCCCGGTTTCCGGCGCCCGCCCGGCCAGCACCTCGTGGAAGGCGGCCTCGGCGCGGTCGAGATCCTCGGGCAGCCAGTAGGGCATCGGCGGGCCGCGGTCCACCATCTCCTCCGCGCTCAAGCCCACCATCCGGCAGAAGGCCGGGTTGACGTAGGTGATCCGCCCGTCCAGGTCGCGGGCGCGCATGCCGACGGTCAGGCTGTCCTCCATCGCCTTGCGGAAGGCGTGCTCGGCGCGCAGCGCCTCCTCCGCCCGCAGCCGGCCGGCGATGTGGCGGCGCAGCGACCACAGGCTCCACAGCGCCGACCCGGTCAGGCCGAAGATCGCCACCACCAGCACCGTCCGGGTGGCGTTCGATTCGGTGGGATAGGCGGTCGCCACCAGCGCCACCCCGTGGCCCGGCGGGTCGAAGGGGATGATGTGGCTGCGCAGCGGGTCGGGCGCGGCGCCGGCCGCCGCGCCGGGCACGGCGCCCGTCGTCGCGCCGGGCACCGCCATCCGCGACTTGGCCCCCAGCACGCCACCCCGCAGGTCGGTGACCTCCAGCTGGTAGCGTTGGGCGAACCACCAGGGGACGTGGTGGGTCAGCATCGCCTCGAACGAGAAGACGCCGACCAGAGCGCCGGCGAAGGCCCCGTCGCGGTAGAGAGGGAACACCGCGTCGAATCCGGTGTCGCCGGGATCGATCCGGTAGGGCACCCCGTAGGCCCGCAACCCCGACGACCGCGCGATGCGGAAGGCGTCGCCGCGCGGCGAGGCGCCCGGCTTGTCGTCGAGCGCCTCGTCCAGCCCCGCTTCCGATTCGGCCGGGGGTTCCGCCATGCGGCTGCGCCCCTGGGCGTCCAGCCACAGGACGCGCTCGATCGCCGGGTTGGTGTTCACGACCAGACGCGCCATGGCGGCGAATTGCCGCAGATCGACCGTCTCGCGGCTCAGCGCCTCGGCCAGACGCTCCAGCTTGTCCTCGTCGGAGGTCAGCTGGAAATGCAGGTTCTGCTCGACCCACAGCGCGTCCTTGATCAGGCCGAGCGCCTCCTCGTCGCGCTCGTTCCGGTGCAAAAGCCACAGAAACGCGCCCAGAAGCACCACCACCAGCGCCATGGCGACAAGGGGCATCGCGTGCGGCAAGGCGCGGAGCGCGCGGGACGCGGAGGCGGGCGGCGGCGGAAGCGGCGGGCTGGGCACGGGTGGGCGGACCGGAAGATTTGGGGAGGGCTGCGGATATCCACAATAGCCCGGACGCACGCCGTAATGAACAATGCACGATAAGTTCAACGTCGGACATTCAGTCCGGCGGATAATAGTTGAGGAAGGACGCACCCACCATGAAGCTCGTGAACCTGCTGTGCGCCGCCGCGGTCGGCTGCCTGATGACGGCGCCGGTCGCGCTGGCCCAGGACCAGATCCTGATCAAGTTCAGCCATGTCGTGGCGCCGGACACCCCCAAGGGCAAGGGTGCGGAGAAGTTCAAGGAACTGGCCGAGAAGGCCACCGCCGGCAAGGTGAAGATCGAGGTCTACCCCAACAGCCAGCTCTACAAGGACAAGGAAGAACTCGAGGCGCTGCAGCTGGGCGCCGTCCAGATGCTGGCCCCGTCGCTCGCCAAGTTCGGCCCGCTGGGCGCCAAGGAGTTCGAGGTCTTCGACCTGCCCTACATCTTCCCGAACAAGGACGTGCTGCGCCGCGTGACCGAAGGTCCGATCGGCAAGCAGCTGTTCTCGAAGCTGGAGTCGAAGGGCATCACCGGTCTGGCCTATTGGGACAACGGCTTCAAGATCATGAGCGCCAACAAGCCGCTCATCAAGCCCGAGGACATGAAGGGCCAGAAGATGCGCATCCAGTCGTCCAAGGTTCTGGACGCCCAGATGCGCGCGCTGAGCGCCCTGCCGCAGGTCATGGCCTTCTCGGAGGTGTACCAGGCGCTGCAGACCGGCGTCGTCGACGGCACGGAGAACCCGCCGTCCAACATGTACACCCAGAAGATGCACGAGGTGCAGAAGCACGCCACGCTGACCGACCACGGCTATCTCGGCTACGCGGTCATCGTGAACAAGAAGTTCTGGGACGGGCTGCCGGCCGACGTCCGCACCTCGCTCGAGGGCGCGATGAAGGAGGCCACCGCCTACGCCAACGACATCGCGCAGAACGAGAACGACGTGTCGATGGCGCAGATGAAGGCGTCGGGCCGCACCGAATTCCACGAGCAGACCAAGGACGAGCGCGCCGCCTGGGTCAAGGCGCTGATGCCGGTCCACAAGGACGCCGAGAGCCGCGTCGGCAAGGACCTGATCGAGTCGATCTACAAGGAAGCCGCCGCCGCCGGCTTCAAGATGTAACGAACCGCCAGCAACCCGACGATCGAAGCTCTTCTCCCCTTGCGGGAGAAGGGTTGGGATGAGGGGTGTTCCGCCCGCAGGGCGGAAAGGCCGCTCCCGTTCCAAACATTTGCGCCCCCTCACCCCAACCCCTCTCCCGCAGGGGGAGAGGGGCTCCGTTCGAGTGGGGCGAACACCCGCCCAAAAACACCCCGCCGACCGGGAGTTTCCCCTTCATGCTCCTACGACTGCTCGACCGTCTCGAGGAGGCGCTGATCGCCGCCCTCATGGCGGGGGCGACGCTCATCATCTTCGTGGCCGTCGTCCACCGCTACATCTCGGGCGTGCCGGTGATCCAGGACTACGTCCTGCACTGGAACCTCGCCTGGGCGCAGGAACTCTGCATCTACATGTTCGTCTGGATGGCCAAGTTCGGCGCCGCCTACGGCGTGCGCACCGGCATCCACGTCGGCGTGGACGTCATCATCAACCGGATGGCCCCGCCCCTGCGCGCGAAGTTCGTGCTGTTCGGGCTGGGGGCGGGCGCGCTGTTCACCGGCGTGGTCGGGTCGCTGGGCGCCCGCTTCGTCTACCACATCGGGCAGACCGAACAGGTCTCGGCCGATCTGGAGATGCCGATGTGGATCGTCTATCTGGCGGTCCCGCTCGGATCCTACCTGATGTGCTTCCGATTCCTCCAGGTCGCCTGGACCTTCATCCGCACGGGTGAACTGCCCCACCACGACCACGGCCACGTCGAGGGCATCGACCCGGTCGAAGCCGCCAAGGAAGGAGGCCCGGCATGAACGCCGCCATCATCTTCGGGCTTCTGCTCGTCCTCATGCTCACCGGCATGCCGATCTCGATCTCGCTCGGCCTGACGGTGCTGTCCTTCCTGTTCTTCATGACCGACGTCCCCATCGACGCGGTCGCGCTGAAGCTGTTCACCGGCATCGAGAAGTTCGAGATCATGGCGATCCCGTTCTTCATCCTGGCCGGCAACTTCCTGACCCATGGCGGCGTCGCCCGCCGGATGATCAACTTCGCCACCTCGATGGTCGGCCACTGGCACGGCGGGCTGGGGCTGGCGGGCGTGATGGCCTGCGCGCTGTTCGCGGCGGTGTCGGGGTCGAGCCCGGCGACGGTGGTCGCCATCGGCTCGATCATGCTGCCGGCCATGGTGGCGCAGGGCTTCCCGCGCAACTTCGGCGCCGGCATCATCACCACCTCGGGCGCGCTGGGCATCCTGATCCCGCCGTCCATCGTGATGGTGATGTACTGCGTCGCCACCACCGGCCACCCGCAGGCCGCCTCCATCGGCCAGATGTTCATCGCCGGCGTGGTGCCGGGCCTGATGCTGGCCTTCCTGCTGGGCCTGACCACCTGGTACCGCGCCCGCAAGTTCGGCTACCCGCGCCTGGCCAAGGCCAGCGCCGGCCAGCGCCTCCACGCGCTGCGCGAAAGCTTCTGGGGGCTGCTGCTGATCGTCGTGGTGATGGGCGGCATCTACAGCGGCATCTTCACACCGACCGAGGCGGCGGCGATGGCGGCGGTCTACGCCTTCATCGTGGCGGTCTTCATCTACAAGGACATGCCGCTGAGCCGCGTGCCGAAGGTGCTGCTGGACAGCGCCAGCATGTCGGCGATGCTGCTCTACATCATCACCAACGCCGTCCTGTTCTCGTTCCTGATGACGTCGGAGCAGATCCCGCAGAACATGGCGGCCTGGATCCTCGACCAGAACATGGGCGTCTGGGTCTTCCTGCTGGTAGTGAACATCCTGCTGCTGATGGCCGGCAACTTCATGGAGCCGTCCTCGATCGTCCTCATCATGGCGCCGATCCTGTTCCCGGTCGCCATGAAGCTGGGCATCGACCCGGTGCATTTCGGCATCCTGATCATCGTGAACATGGAGGTCGGCATGTGCCACCCGCCGGTGGGGCTGAACCTCTACGTCGCGTCGGGCATCACCAAGATGGGCATCACCGAACTGACCGTGGCCGTCTGGCCGTGGCTGCTGACGATGCTGATCTTCCTCGGCATGGTCACCTACATCCCGGCAATCACCCTGTGGTTCCCGCGCCTGCTGGGCTTCATGTAAAGCCATAAAGCCTAAAAGGTTATCTTCCGAAGGCACCAAGTCTCCGCGTGGCGACTTGGTGCCTTTCCTTCTTGTGGGTTGTCGTTTTTCAAGCCTGCGCTCTACACTCCGGCATCCCGCCGTTCCGCCAGCCCGGAGTGCCAGCCTTGCCGGCCCAATTCCTGCCGACCGCCTGCCCGCATGATTGCCCCAGCACCTGCGCCCTGGAGGTCGAGCGCGTCGCGCCCGACCGCATCGGCAAGGTGCGGGGTGCGGCCGACAACAGCTACACCGCCGGCGTGATCTGCGCGAAGGTCAGCCGCTACGCCGAGCGGGTGCACTCCCCCGACCGGCTGAAGACCCCGCTGCTGCGCGACGGTCCCAAGGGCTCGGGGCAGTGGAAGCCGATCGGCTGGGACGAGGCGCTGGACCGCATCGCCGACAAGTTCCTGACCGCCGAGCGGACGCTGGGCGCGGAGTCCGTCTGGCCGCTGTTCTACGCCGGGACCATGGGCCTCGTGCAGCGCGGCGCCATCCAGCGGCTGCGCCACGCCAAGGGCTACGCCCGCCAGATCAGCACCGTCTGCGACACCCCGGCCAACATGGGCTGGCTGGCCGGCTACGGCGACATCCGGGGCGCCGACCCGCGCGAGATGGCCGAGAGCGACCTGATCGTCAACTGGGGCGGCAACCCGGTCGCCACCCAGGTCAACGTGATGACCCATGTCAGCCGCGCCCGGAAGACGCGCGGCGCCAAGCTGGTCACCATCGACCCCTACCGCACCGGCACCGCCGAGGTGTCCGACCTGCACCTGATGCTGCGGCCGGGCACCGACGGGGCGCTGGCCTGCGCGGTGATGCACGTGCTGTTCCGCGAGGGCTTCGCCGACCGCGCCTACCTTGCCCGCCTGACCGCCGAGCCGGAACGCTTCGAGGCGCATCTCGCCACCCGCACGCCGGAATGGGCGTCCCGCATCACCGGACTGACCGTCGCCGAGATCGAGGATTTCGCCCAGCTCTACGGCCGCACCCAGCGCAGCTACCTGCGCGTCGGCTACGGCGTCAGCCGCAGCCACAACGGCGCGGCGCAGATGCACGCGGTGTCCTGCCTGCCCATCGTCACCGGCGCGTGGCAGCACCGGGGCGGCGGCGGGCTCTACTGCTCGTCGGGCATCTACAGCCTGGACAAGACCCTGTCGGAGGGGCTGGACCGGGTCGACACCCGCATCCGCGCCTTCGACCAGTCGCGCACCGGCGCGGTGCTGACCGGCGACCCGCGCGACCTGAAGGGCGGCCCGCCGGTGACGGCGATGCTGATCCAGAACACCAACCCGGCGGCGATCTGCCCGGATTCGCTGCGGGTCCGCCAGGGCTTCCTGCGCGAGGACCTGTTCGTCGCCGTCCACGAGCAGTTCATGACCGACACGGCCCAACTGGCCGATCTGGTGATCCCGGCCACCACCTTCCTGGAGCACGACGACATCTACCGGGGCGGCGGCCAGATGCACATCGTCATCGGCCGCAGGGTGATCGAGCCGCAGTTCGAAGCCCGCGAGAACCATTGGGTCATCTCCGAGATCGCCCGCCGCGTCGGGGCCGAGCATCCCGGCTTCGGCATGACCGCGCTGGAGATCATCGACGCCATGCTGAAGGCGTCCGAGCTGGGCGACGCGGCAAGCTTGAGCGAGAACCGCTGGATCGACGCCCAGCCCGATTTCGAGACCTCGCATTTCCTGAACGGCTTCGCCTTCCCCGACGGCAAGTTCCGTTTCGCGCCGGACTGGGCGGCGCTCGGTCCCTATGGCGGGATGCCGACGATGCCCGACCACATGCCGCCGGGCCGCGAGGCCGACGCCGAACACCCCTTCCGGTTGGTCACCGCCCCGGCGCGCCAGTTCCTCAACACCTCCTTCAACGAGACCGTCACTTCGCAGCGGCGGGAGGGCCGCCCGACCGCGCTGATCCATCCCGAGGACGCGGCGGAACTGACCCTGGCCGAGGGCGCGCCCGTGCGGCTCGGCAACACGCAGGGCAGCGTGGTAGTCCACGCCAAGCCCTTCGCCGGGGTGCCGCGCGGCGTGGTGATCGTCGAAGGCATCTGGCCGAACACCGCCTTCGTCGAGGGCATCGGCATCAACAGCCTGACCTCGCCGGAACCGATTCCGCCGGCCGGCGGCGCCGCCTTCCACGACACGGCGGTGTGGCTGCGGGCGGCGTGATTTCACTCAAAGTGAAATTTGCCTTCCGAACAAGTCGTTGGTCACGATGAGTGGTCGGGCGTAGCATCGCCTCCGTCAGCACAACCGACGGAGGCGGCGATGCCCGCGCACACCACGATCCTCAACCGGACGATCCTGGAGCGACTTGGACTGCGTTCCCCGGTCATCCAAGCCCCGATGGCGGGCGGCGGCGACACCGCCACCCTGGTCGCGGCGGTCAACGAGGCGGGCGGCTTCGGCTTCGTCGGCGCCGCCTACCTCACCCCGGCGCAGATCGCCGAACGGGCGCGCGACATCCGCTCCCGCACCGCCCTGCCCTTCGGCGTCAACCTCTTCGCGCCGCAGCCGGACCCGGCGCCTTCCCCGCTGTTGGACGAGGCGCTGGCACGGGTGGCGCCCTTCTTCGCCGAACTCGGCCTGCCCGCCCCCATTGCGCCCGCCCACGCCGGCGATCCCTTCGCCGGCCAATGGCCTGCGGTGCTCGACAGCGGGGCGGCGGCGTTCAGCGTCACCTTCGGCCTGCCGCCCGCCGACACGGTGCAGGCCGCCAAGGCGCGCGGCATCCGCGTGATGGGCACCGCGACCACCGTCGCCGAGGCCGTGGCGTTGGAGCAGGCCGGCGTCGACGCGGTGATCGCCCAGGGCAGCGAGGCCGGCGGCCATCGCGGCAGCTTCCTCGGCGATCCGGCGGCCAATCTGATCGGCACCATGGCGCTGGTTCCGCAGGTGGTGGACGCGGTGCGGGTGCCGGTGATCGCGTCGGGCGGCATCATGGACGGACGCGGCATCGCCGCCGCCCTGGCGCTGGGGGCGGTCGCGGTGCAGCTCGGCACCGTCTTCCTGACCTGCGACGAGGCCGGCGCCTCCGAGGCCCACAAGCAGGCGATCCTGGCCGCCGGGGAGGACCAGATCCGGCTGACCCACGCCTTCTCCGGGCGGCCGGCGCGCGGCATCCTCAACCGGTTCATGGAAAGCGTCGAAGACCCGGACAAGCCGGGCGCGGTGCTGCCCTTCCCGCTCCAGAACGCGCTGACCCGCCCGCTGCGCACCGCCGCCGCCCAGCAGGGCCGCGCCGAATTCCTGTCGCTCTGGGCCGGACAGGGAGTGCGGCTGGCTAGGCGCCGCCCGGCGGCGGAGGTCGTCGCCGAATTGCTGGAAGGAACCGGCTCGGCGATCCGCCGGCTGGCCGGGGGCTGAGCAGGATTTTGGAGGTTTCGGCCCCGCTTGCCCCCTCCCTAACCCTCCCCCGCTTCGCGGGAGAGGGGACTGCCGCCGAACGCCGACAAAGCTCCTGCCCCCTCTCCCGCAAAGCGGGGGAGGGATGGGGAGGGGGCAAGCGGGGCCGGAGCTTAAGCCTCCAGCTTGACTTGGTTGCGCCCGCCGCGCTTGGCGGCGTAGAGCGCCTGATCGGCGCGGCGGACGAAGGCGGTCGCCCCCTCCCCCGGCCGGAACTGGGCGACGCCGATCGACAGGGCGACGGTGCCGTAATTGGCGTTGCGCGCCTTGTTGACGATCTGCCGGCCGCCGACGAAGGTCCGCACCTGCTCCGCCACCTTGGCCGCGTTGTCCAGCGCGGTGCGCGGCAGGATGATCGCGAACTCCTCCCCGCCGTAGCGCGCGGCGGTGTCGCGGCCCTTGATGCATTCGGTCAGCATGCGCGCGACCAGCTTCAGCACATGGTCGCCGACCAGATGGCCGTGCGTGTCGTTGAAGGTCTTGAAGTGGTCGATGTCCATCATCAGCAGCGACAGCGGCAGCCCATCGCGCCCGGCCTCCTGGATGGCGTCGAGCAGCATCAGGTCGAAGGCCTTGCGGTTGGCGATCCCGGTCAGGCCGTCGGTCATCGCCTCGCGCCGGGCGCTGTCCAGGCTGACCCGCATCTCCGCCAACTGGTGGCTCGATTCCTGGAGCTGGAGTTGGAGCGCCGTCTGGCGATCGACGATGGCCGCCGTCTCGGCGGCGATGGCCGCGACCATGGCGCGCAGGTCCGGCAGGGTCAGGGGCTGCGTCAGCTCGTCCTGGAAGCCGGTCAGGGCGTGGCCGTAGCGCTCGGTCTCCGACCCGACGTTGCCCAGCTGCTCCAGCACGCGGCCCAGCGCGTAGCGCGCCTTGTCGGAGGTCTCGCGGATCGCCTGAACCTCGGCGTCCAGCGTGAAGAAGCGCTTGAACAGCTCCTCGCAGAGCGCCTGCGACAGGGCGATGCCGCTACGGCTGGCGGTGTCCACCGCCCGCGTCAGGTCGGGGTGCTGGCCGCTGTAATAAACGTACCAGAGCGTGAAGTTGTCGGGACTCGGCGGCAACCGGTCGGACAGCATCCGGTCCAGCGCCCGGCTTGCCAGGGCGCTGGTCCTTTCGAAATCGTCCGTGTCGCTCAACGTCGTTGCCCATCGGAAAAATCGTTCGATCCCGAAGGGTACGCAAGGTTTAAAGCTTGAGCAAGAGCGTTCTGTTGCAGGTCCTTACCGCGTTGGCGTCCATTAGTTGCACTGACCAATCGAACTGTCCGCGCAAACGCGCGCGCCGTCGATCCAGCGGGCGCCGGACAGGTCGGCGTGCCGGAAATCCGTGCCGCCCAGCTTCGCGCCGGTGAAGTCGGCGTTGGCCAGCGACGCTCCGACCATCTTGGCGTTGCGCAGGTCGGCGTCGCGGAACGTGGCTCCGGTCAGATCGGCGCGGGTGAAATCCGCTTCGAGCAGCCGCGCGCCGTCGAACCGCGCGCCACGCGCGGTGGCGCTGATGAATTTCGTGCGGTAGCCGTCGGCCTCGCTGAGGTCGGCCTTGTTGAGGGTCGAGCGCTGGAAACTGGTGTCGCGCAGGGTGGCGCCGGCCAGCTTCGCCTCCGCCATCGCCTGCCCCTCGAAGGAGCAGCGGCGCCACGTCACCTTCGGTTCGGCCGGATCGGCGCAATCGGCCAGCGCGGGACCGGACAGCGACAGGAACGCCAGGGCGGCGAAGACGAAGAGGCGGGGGGGCATCGGAGGCATCATCCCGCTGTAGATGGGGATGGCGGCGCGCCGGACAACCGCAGCCTGCGCGTCATTCGGGCGCGAACTTGACAATTCCGCCGACCGGCCCCTCCGGTCTGGCAAGCGGCGTGGGACGAAGCCCGCCCGCCCCTGTTGTTGAGTCGCATCATCCCCAACCGGAGACACCGCGATGAGTGACAAACCCATGGAAGACCAACCGGTCCCCGGCGCCATCAACAAACAGGCGCCCAAGCAACCCGACACCGGCAACGCGCCCAAACCCGAAAAGGCCGACGACCGCGAGGGCCAGACGCGGGAGCCCGGATACGACGAGGCCTGAGCGCCCGAGCGGACGGACCAAAGCCCCTGAAACGGTTGAAAACCCCGCCGCAAGCCGACTTGCAAACTGCTGCACGCGCTGCGCCGGGCGGAAGGTCATCGACCGGTTGCCGGTTGCGGCGGGGTGGAGAGACTGTAGCCGTCAGGGGAAAGGGGCGCTATCGGGGGGGAACCGGATGGCGGCCCTACTCCAGCGCGATGGCCCCCTTGATCTCGTGGGTGAGGTCGAGGCCGTCGATGGTCAGCACCATTCGCGCCGACAGGGTCTCGTTCCCCTTCAAGCGCCCGTCGGCCAGCGCCTGGTCGACCACCTTCTCGATCTCCCTCTGCGAGGTGACGCCAACCTCCTTGAGGAATTTGCGAAGGTCCAGATTGAAGCGTTCCTGGTTCATGATTCCCTCTTGTGGAGTCGGTCGCTCTCGCCCTCTCCGAACGCTGGGATACCAAATTTGTTCCGGGTGACGGAGGGCCCGGCCGGCGCGCCGGGTTGCGTCAGATGCCGTCGAGCAACAGTTGATCGGACACACCCGGCTTGCGCTCTTTCGCAGGAGGAGGCTCCTTCGCCTGTCGCTCCTGGCTTGGGGATGCGCTGGCGACCGCGCGCCGGGGCCCATCACCCGACTTGAGAATCCCCGACTCGGGCATCCCCGACTCGGGCATCCCTGGCTTGGGCGATGCCGTCTTTCGCGCCGACGGGCGGCGTGGCGCGACACCCACGCCCTTTTCCGCGCGCTTGACGGCCTTGTCGCGCGCCACGGCCTCGGGAGAGGCGGGATCGCCGTCCAGCCATTTTCCCCGCTTGATGACCTCGTTCACGCGGCCCTGGTTGACGCCCAGTTGAAAGGCGATCTCCTGCTGCGTCATCTCGGTGTTCCGGTGGAGATACAGCACCTCCGACGCCAGTTCCGGCGTCATCTTCCGGCCGGTCAGCCGCCGGGCCGGGCGGACCGAGCGTGTGGCGCGGTCGCGCTCCCGAAGGGTTTGCAGGATGGCCAGGGCTTCGGTGTTGCCCGCCGCCGTCAAAGCGTCTTCGAACTCCTTCAAGGTCGCCATTCGCTTCCCCCGTCGCCGCGTTTGCCCCGGATGAGTCGTCGTCCGCCCCTTATATGGGGGCCGCCACCGGCAATCGGGAGACCCGATCGTACGGAACCATCCTCAATCCCGTGCCGGAAACGGTTGCAGGAACGGAACGGCCGGCGGATCGCTGTCCGCCGGCCGTTCCGTTCGCTTTCCTTGTCGCCCTTGCGGACGTTTATCGTTCGATGCTGTCCGGACGGGCGCCGGGGACCGGGCTTCCGGACTTGCGAGCGTCGTCGACCTCCACCTCGGTGCGGCGGACCGTGTCGCGCACGGTTTCGGTGCGGTCCTCGACGTCCTTGCGGACGACCAAGGTTTCGCGGACATAGGCGGCCTTCTCGACCACCGCCTCCTCATCGGTCTCGGTCACTTCGATGGTGCGCTCGCGGAAGGCGTCGGCCGGAACGCTCCCCAGCGCGGCCTGGTCGCCGGGGCGCCGCTCGACGGTGACGGTTTCGTCGCGCAGACGAATCGTCTCCTCCACCGGCGTTTCGACGATGTAGCTGCGCACCCGCACGCCACCGCGCTCCACGCTGCGCTTGCCGACGTTGAGCGTCTCCTCGACGATCGGGATCTGCTCCTCGCGCCCGGCGCTCGTCGCGGCGGTGGTGTTGGTGTCCCGCAACGCCTCGGCGGCGCTGGAGAGACGCACGTCCGGCGTGGTCTGCGTAACCGCGTAGCGGGCGCGTTCCTCGGCCACGGAACGCTCGTCGTAATAGGACGACGTCTCGTCGTAGCCGGCCCAGCCCGATGCGCGGTAGGCGCCGCCGCGCTCCTCGATGTCGATGACCTTGCCGCGCTCCAGGACCGCGAGGGCCCGGTCCACGTCCGCGTCGTCCAGCCGGATCTTCAGAAGGGAGCCGCCGCGCCGCACCCCTTCGGCGTAGACATGAGCGTCCTGGTCGGGAACGCCCCAGCCGGTCAGCTGGGACAGGAAACCGCCTTCCCGAGGGGCATCGCCGACGGCCATGCGGTCGGCGTGCGAGGTGATCGCGATGGCGTTGCGTTCGAAGCCGTCGCTCTCCAGATCGCGCAGGGCGCTTTCGGCGTCGGTTCGGTCGTCGTACAGGGCTACGATGGTTTTGGACATGCTCTATTCCTCGGGCTGGACGGTGGTGTCGGCGCTGGCCGTGCCAGAGGCGTCGATGCGTTCGACGCAGACCTCTTCGGAGCGCGTGGTGACGGGTTGCTCGACGTCGACGGTGTGTCTGGTCTTGCGGATGTGGATTTCCTCGCGGAGCATCAAACGGCGCTCGACCACGAGGATCTCCTCGACGAGCGGAACGATAGTGAGGTCGCCGTCCTGACGGATCCCGGGGTATTCATCGATTGCGCGATCGACGGGCACGCGGGTGACCTCGACCTCCTCCTGCTCCAGGGACTGCCGGACCAGCCTTTCGTGCTCGACCACCTTGGTGGACACGCGCACGCGGCTCCGTTCCACCCGGCGCGTGTCGAAGGTCAGCGATTCCTCATGCAGGGGAATCACGGTCTCGGGCTGATCGGAGACCGCCATGGATCAACGCATCAGCAGGTAGATGACGATCGCCACGACGATCAAGCCAACGACGATCCAGGTCCAGTTGAGACCCGCCGCCGCTCCCGGCCCGTCGTAGACTCCAACCTTTTTGGGTTTTTGCTCGTCCGCCATGAAAGCCTCCAACTCTTGTGGCCTTGAATGGCGCACCTCCGATCAACAAGCCTTTGAAAAATTCGTTCCAAAGCGCCATAATATTGGCGCGATTTATTTTATTTTGGCGAAGTCTTTGAAAAGAATCTTTGCGCAGATGTCCGCTGGCTTCTTCAAGACGCCATTTGGATTTTTTATTAGTAATGTTCGCGCCAATGCCATGCTCACAAAGAGTGGCACACGCAATCGCCGACATCTTCAGCCGGTTAGTTTTTGATGCTCCAGGAAGGCCGCCTTCAGCAGGCCCTTCAGATCGTCGCCATACTGGTGGAAGCGCACCGACAGTTGCCCGCGCTCCTCGTCACGGTGCAGGACGGTCAGGTTCGCCACCGCCGCGATCTCCTGCCGGTCGGCCATCACCACGCGGGCCTGGAAGGTCTGGCCCGGACGGTAGGGCTGGTTCACCGCCAGCAGGCACAAGCCGCCGACCGACCAGTTGCGGGTCGGGAACGCGCCGTGTTCGGTGTGGACGACCAAGCCGGGACGGACGAAGCGCTTCTGGCGCCGCCGCTCCTCCATCGGAGGCGGGGGAGAGGGCAGAGCCGCGTTGGTGAGGTCGATCCCGCTGCCGTCGATCAGGGTGTTGAGAAAAGTGGCGCCGCGCACCAGCGCCTCGCCCATCCGGGCGTGGCGCAGGTCGGCGTCGGAAAAATCGGCGCCGTCGAAGTTCGTCGGCCAGGACCGCCCGCCCGCGAGCTGCGCCGGCCGGGCGTCGGCCCGCACCAGCAGGGCGTGCGAGAGATAGGCGCGGCGCAGGGTGGCCCCGCGCAGCACGGCCTCGCTCAGATCGGCCTCGTCGAGGTCGATGTAGGACAGTTCCGCCATTTCCAGGCTGGCCTTGGTCAGGCGCGCGCCGGGCAGACGGCAGCGGCGCAGGCGCGCGGCGGCCAGCGAGCGTCCGGCAAGATCGGCGCCCGCCACCGAAACGAGGTCGAGGTCGAGCCGCGCCCCCTCCGCCCCGCCGCTGTCCACCCAGCGCTCGTGCGCGGCGACCAGCTCCAGGAAGGCGGCGACCGGCATCGCGGTGTAATTGGGCGGCACGATGGCGTCGGGCGGCAGGGCAAAGGGGATGTAGGTCCGCGTCAGCGCCGCCTGGTCCATCACCGTGTTGCCGAAGACCGCGCCGTCCAGCGTCGCCCCGCAGAAATCCGTGCCCATCAGCACGGCCGAGGTCAGCTCCGCCCCCGTCAGGTCGGCGTCGTTCAGGTCGGCTCCGGTCAGGTCGCAGCCGGCGAAATTGGCGCCGGCCAGGATCGAGCGCTCCATCTTCGCTTCGGTCAGCCGCGTGGTTCCGGTGCCGCGCGTCGTCTTGCGGGTGTCGTCCAACAGTTCGCCGGCCCGGAAATCGGCGCCGCGCAGGTTGGCGTCGGTCAGCAGCGCCCGGTGCAGGTTGGCGCCGCGCAGGTCGGCCCCGGCCAGAGTGGCGGCGGTCAGGTTGACGCCCTCCATGTCGGCGCCGAACAGGTCGGCTTGGCCCAGATCGGCCTTCACCATCCGCGTGTTGGTCAGGTTGGCCCCGGCCAGCTTGGCGCCGGCCAACGCCACCCGTTCCAGGTTCAGCCGCGACAGGTCGCGGAAGCTGAGATCCGCGCGCTTGCCGCTGCCGGGCCGCTTCAGCCACGCCTGATGGGACAGGATGATCTTGCGGATCTCCTCGACCTCGTTCGGATCGCGTTCGGCCATGGCGTCGGTGGTCCCGGTTGCGACTATGACGAAAGGCAGGTGCCTTGGCCGCAACGATAGCGGCTTCGGGGGGCCGCGTCACGGATTCGCGTCTGTTCGATCGCACCCACGGTCCGGATCGGCCGTATGCCCGGCTGGCGTGTTCAGGCTGGGGCTTTCCCCTTTTCCCTCACGGAGACGCGATCATGAGCGCACGTCCGCATCATCGGACCTTGGATTGGCTGAACTTCTTCCTGGCCGATGTGCGCGACGGATTGGGCCCCTACCTCGCCATCTACCTGCTGATCGTCCAGCGTTGGGACGAGGCGAGCATCGGCGTCGTGATGTCCATCGGCGGCATCGCGGGCATCGTCGCCCAGATGCCGGCCGGCGCCCTGATCGACCGCACCCGGTGGAAGCGGGGAGTCATGGCCGCCGCCGCCCTGCTGGTGACCGGCGGTTCGCTTCTGCTGCCCTGGCTGCCCGAATTCTCGCTGGTGGCGGTCGTCCAGGCCGTCACCGGGGCGGCCGGAGCGCTGTTCCCGCCGGCCATCGCCGCCGTCACCCTGGGGCTGGTCGGGCCACGGGCCTTCACACGGCGCATCGGCCGCAACGAATCCTTCAACCACGCCGGCAACGCCGTGGCCGCCGCGCTGGCCGGTGTCGCCGCCTACGCCTTCGGTCCCATTGCGGTGTTCTGGCTGATGACGGCGATGACGGTCGCCAGCGTCGTCGCCATCTGGAGGATCGACGGAACGGCCATCGACCACGACGTCGCGCGCGGGCTCGATGCCGAGACGGTTCCAGGGGACGCCCATGGGCGGGAAGAGCCCTCCAGCCTGCGCGCGATCCTCACCTGCCGCCCTCTGCTGGTCTTCGCGGTGTGCGTGTCGCTGTTCCATTTCGCCAACGCGGCGATGCTGCCGCTGGTCGGGCAGAAGCTGGCTCTCCAGGACCGGAATCTGGGAACCACGCTGATGTCGCTGTGCATCGTGGCGGCCCAGATCGTCATGGTGCCGGTTGCGGCGCTGGTCGGCGCCAAGGCGGACCACTGGGGACGCAAACCCTTGTTCCTCGCCGGCTTCCTCATCCTGCCCATACGCGGCGTGCTCTACACGCTGTCGGACGCGCCCTATTGGCTGGTCGGCGTGCAAGTCCTCGACGGCGTCGGAGCGGGGGTGTTCGGCGCGCTGTTCCCGGTCGTCGTCGCGGATCTGACGCGGGGGACCGGCCGCTTCAACGTCAGCCAGGGCGCCATCGCCACCACGCAGGGCATCGGTGCCGCGCTGAGCACCACGGTGGCCGGCGTCATCGTCGTCCACGGCGGCTACAACGCGGCGTTCCTCAGCTTGGCGGCCGTGGCCGGCGTGGGGTTGGCGCTGTTCGCGCTGGCGATGCCGGAGACCCGGCCGGACGCCGAAGCGGCTCCCGCCCCGCCCCAACCTGTGGAGCGGTGCTCCTGACGGAACGCCGAACGAAAAAGGCCGCTCCGGGAGGAGCGGCCTTGATGTCTCGGCTCTGTCCGCTTCGCGGCACGATCAGCCGGCGCGGCCGACCTTCTGGCGCAGGGCCTGGATCAGCCCGGCGACCTTGCCGCCGTTCTGCGCGACGACGGAGGCGAATTCCTGCCGCTGGGTCACGCCCATGCTGACATTCTCCACCACCATGTCGATGATCTTGTAGTCGGCGCCCCGCTTGCGGACACGCCAGGCGACGTTGATCGGCGGGCCGTTGGGACGGACGATCTGGGTCGTGACCATGGTGTCGGTCTCGCCCTCCGGCGCGGTGCCGGCGATGCGGAAGGTCTCGCCCGAATACTCGATGAAGCGTTCGGCGTAGGTGGTCACGATCAGCTGTTCGAACAGCTTCTGGTACTCGGCCTGCTCGGCCTCGGTCGCCTCGTTCCAATAGCGGCCGAGCACCCAGCGCCCGATGTAGGGGACGTCGAAGCCCTTGTAGAGCAGCGTCCGGAACTGGTCCAAGGCCTGCTGGCGCGGCTTGGCCTTGTCCGAGAAGGTTGCGATGGCGTCGTTCCCCAGTTTCTGGATGAACGCAGCGGCTCCCGCATCCGCGCTCTGCGCGAAGGCGGGGGAGAGGAGGGGGCGCCCGGCCCAGCTGCTCACCGCGAGCAGGGCCGCGCACGCGACAAACAGGCGACGTGTCAGCATGGTAGGGCCAAAAGTGGCGGTCGCGCGGCCGTTGTCAACGGTCATGTGACCTTCGATGGAGGGAGGACCCCGAAAAGGACCGGGGCGGCGCCCGTTGCGAGCGCCGCCGTCCAGAGGCCGGTTACTTGGCCGGAGGCGCGGTGAAGTCCGGGAATTCCGGGGCGCCGGCCGGCTTGTTGGCGATGTCCGCCTGACGCCGTTGCTGGTACAGGCTGCGCACCGTGGCGTAGAAGTCCAGCGAGTTGCGGCGCAGGTCGTCCACCGACTGGAGCACCTGCGACCGGGCGTCGACCGCGCTGACGCCGGTGCGGACGTAGCTCAGCGTCTTGTGGTCGTTGGCGTAGGCCCAGATGCGGATCGGGTCGCCGACCGTGTCCACGCCGTAGCCGACCGTGTCGCGCAGGTTCGAGGGTCCCAGCAGCGGCAGCACCAGATAGGGGCCGCTGCCGACTCCCCACACCGCCAGCGTCTGGCCGAAATCCTCCGGCTTGTTGGGGATGCCGGCCGCGGTCGCCACGTCGGCGATGCCGCCGGCGCCCAGCACGGTGTTGGTCAGGAAGCGGCCGGTGGCGTGGCCTGCGCCCTCGAAATCGCCCTGCAGCAGGTTGTTGGCGATGTAGATCGGCGACATCAGGTTGTCGATGAAGCTGTGGATCGAGTCGCGCACCGGATCGGGAACGATGGTGACGTAGACCTCGGCGGCGGGCCGCAGGGCCACCGTGTCCACCACATCGTTGAATCCGAAGACGACGCGGTTCACCCCTTCCAGCGGGTCGCTGACCGCGTAGGCGTCGGCGCCCGAATCGGCCGGCCGGGTCGCGCAGGCGGTCACGCTCAGCGCGAAGGCGGCGACGGCGGCCGAGCGGAGGAGGGAGCGGGAAAGGCTGGCCAGCTTCATGGTGCGTCGGCTCTTTTCTGTAAGCGCGAACTCGGGTCGGATCGCCGTCCTTCCCTGGCCTTGCATCGGAAACTCCCGGGGCTGGAGTTCTCGACTCTGGCTGGGGCGGCGGCGCGTTCGGATGGAGTCTGTGCGAAAAATCGTCCAGACTCCACCTTTTCGTGGAGTAACACAGGCTTGGCGGTTTGACCAGCCCACGCGGCGGAAGTTCCGGGGTAACCCGCCACCGTAGGCGCTGGGATCGCGCGTGGATTTCGGTCTTTTATTGCCGAAGCGGTCGCGAGAAAGTGATTTACGACGCATAAAGATATCTTTATATCTGTATTCGGAACGGCGCTGTGCCGTGCCCCGGCTGGACGTCTCCGGCGGGTGATTCGCGGGTGTGTGTGGCATGGACGATCTGCTTGCGACCCTGAAGGCGGCGGCGGAGACCACGCGGCTCCGGCTGCTGGCGCTCTGCGCGCATGGCGAGCTGACGGTGACCGAGTTGACCCAGATCCTGGGCCAGAGCCAGCCGCGCGTCTCGCGCCATCTGAAGCTGCTGTGCGACGCCGGTCTGCTCGACCGCTTCCGCGAGGGGACCTTCGCCTTCTACCGGCTGGCCGAAAGGGGCGCCTCGGCGGCGCTGGCCCGCGTGCTGGTCGACGCGATCCCCGACAGCGACCCGACCCTGACCCTCGACCTGGAGCGGCTGGAGGCGATCAAGCGCGGCCGGTCCGAGACCGCCGCCACCTATTTCCGCGAGAACGCCGCCCGCTGGCACGAAATCCGCTCCCTGCATGTGGCGGAGGGGGAGGTCGAGGCCGCCCTGCTGCGCCTGTTCCCCGAGGACGGGGTGGAGGAACTGCTGGACATCGGCACCGGCACCGGTCGGATGCTGGAGGTGCTGGGGCCACGGGTCCAGCGCGCGGTCGGGGTAGACCAGTCGCGCGAGATGCTGGCCGTCGCCCGCACCACGCTGGAGGAGGCGGGTTTGCGCCACTGCCACGTGCGGCAGGCCGACATGTACCAGTTGCCCTTCCCGTCCGGGTCCTTCGACGCGGCGGTGATCCATCAGGTGCTGCACTTCACCGAATCGCCGGCCGAGGTCGTCGCCGAGGCCGCGCGCGTGCTGCGCCCCGGCGGGCGCCTGCTGATCGTCGATTTCGCCCCCCACGCGCTGGAGACGCTGCGCGAGGAACACGCGCACCGCCGGCTCGGCTTCTCCGACCAGGAGGTCGCGGGCTGGTGCCGCCAGTCCGGGCTGACCTGCGGTCCGGTGGCCCATCTGCCGGGCGATCCGCTCACCGTGTCCATCTGGCCGGCGACCCGCGCCGCCGCCGCTTCCCCGCAAACCGCCCTCTCGCTCAGCGGAGTTTCGTCATGACCGCGCCCATCTCTGCCACGCCGTCCGTCAGCTTCGAGTTCTTTCCGCCGAAGACGGAGAAGATGGAGCAGAGCCTGTGGCAGTCGATCCGGCGGCTGGCCCCGCTGGCGCCGAGCTTCGTGTCGGTGACCTACGGGGCCGGCGGCTCGACGCGCGAGCGCACCCACGCCACCGTCTGCCGCATCCAGGCCGAGGCCGGCATCCCGGCGGCGGCGCATTTCACCTGCGTCGGCGCCACGCGGGACGAGATCGACTCCATCGCCCGCACCTATTGGGACGCCGGCATCCGCCATCTGGTGGCGTTGCGCGGCGACCCGCCGGAGACGGCCGGCGGCGTGGGCGGCACCTACGAGCCGTTCCCCGGCGGCTACGCCTACGCCGCCGATCTGGTGGCGGGGATGAAACGCATCGCCGATTTCGAGATCTCGGTCGCCGCCTACCCGGAAAGCCATCCTGAGGCGCCGAGCGCCCAGTTCGACCTCGACAACCTGAAGCGCAAGGTGGACGCCGGGGCGACCCGCGCCATCACCCAGTTCTTCTTCGACAACGACGCCTATTTCCGCTTCCTCGACCGTTGCGCGGCGGCGGGCATCCACGTGCCGATCGTGCCGGGGATCCTGCCGATCACCAACTTCGCCCGCGCGGTGGAGTTCGCCGGGAAATGCGGCGCCTCGATGCCGGCCAAGCTGGCGTCGACCTTCGAGGATCTGGACGCCGACCCGGAGACCCGGCAACTGGTCGCCGCGACGGTGGCGGCGGAGCAGTGCCAGGCCTTGCAGGCGCAGGGGATCAAGGATTTCCACTTCTACACGCTGAACCGCTCGGATCTGACCATCGCCATCTGCCGCATGCTGGGGGTGAAGGCGAAGGCCGCCCCGGCGGCGGCTCCGGCGCCGGTCGCCGGGTAGCGCGGCCTTGTGCTAAGCTCGGGTGTTGGCGGCGCGGAGGGCGGATTCCATGGACAGCCGGATCGGGTACGACACGGATTTCTACGCCTGGACCCAGGAGCAGGCGCGCCTGCTCCGCGAGGCCGCCCAGGAACGCCCCAACACGCCCATCGACTGGGAGCACATCGCCGAGGAACTCGACATCATGGGCGGGCAGGTCAAGAGCGCCATCCGCAGCCACCTCGCCACGGTGATCGAGCATCTCCTGAAACTGGAGCACTCGCCCGATCCGTATCCGCGCCGGAAATGGCGGGTGTCGGTGACGAAGGCGCGGCGCCATCTGGAGGAAGCTCTGGAGGAGCATCCGAGCCTGCACCGCTGGCCCGCCGAGAGTCTGGGCAAGGCGTGGCTCGACGGGCATGATGACGCCTGCCAGGACGACAGCCTCGACATCGACGCGCTTCCGGCGGATTGCCCCTACGCGCTGGAGGATGTGCGCAACCCCGATTGGTGGCCGGCGAACCGCCACGGGCTGGAGGGCTGACGCATGGACAGCCGGATCGGCTACGACACCGACTTCCTCGCCTGGACCGAGGAGCAGGCTCGCCTGCTGCGGGAAGCGTCACGCGAGCGGATCAACACGCCCATCGACTGGGAGAACGTCGCCGAGGAGATCGAGAGCATGGGCCGGTCGCAATTGCGCGCGGTCGAAAGCGCGCTGGTCCGTGCGATCGAACACCTTCTGAAGCTGGAACACTCGCCGGCTGCGGACCTGCGCGGCGGGTGGCGCCGGTTGGTTCGCGAGCAGCGTGATCAGGCGAACGATGCGCTGGCCGACAGCCCTAGCCTTCGAGGCAAGCTCGACTTCGCCAAAGCGTACCGGCGCGGCCGCGACTACGCCATCGATGGACTGGAGCAGGATCGAACGGCCGTCGAACTCTCCCTCACCGACGGCCCCTACACCCTCGATCAAGTTCTCGACCCCGACTGGTGGCCGGTCAACCGCCACGGTCTCTCCTGATCTTCCCGAAGACGCCTGAAGCAACGGATAAGAACTCTCCCCATGGCTCACATCCTCGACACCCTGCGTGACCGCGTTCTGCTTTGCGACGGCGGATTCGGCAGCCGCATCCAGGCGCTCGACCTCGACGTCGAGAAGGATTACTGGGGGCACGAGAACTGCACCGACATCCTGCCGCTGTCGCGCCCCGACATCGTCCGCGAGATCCATCGCGGCTATTTCGAGGCCGGCGCCGACATGGTGGAGACCGACACCTTCGGCGCCTCCCCCGTGACGCTGGGCGAGTTCGGCATCTCGGAAAAAGCCTTCGAGATCAACCAGCGCGCCGTCGAGCTGGCGCGCGAGGCGGCGGCGACCTTCACCGACGGGCGGCCACGCTTCGTCATCGGTTCCATCGGGCCGGGCACCAAGCTGCCGAGCCTGGGGCACATCGCCTACCAGCCGGCCGAGGACAGCTTCTACGTCCAGGCCGCCGGACTGATCGCCGGCGGGGCCGACGCCATCCTGGTGGAGACCTGCCAGGATCCCTTGCAGATCAAGGCCGCCGTCAACGGGATCAAGCGGGCGCGGCTGGAGGCCAAGTCCGACACGCCGGTCTTCGTCCAGGTGACGGTGGAGACCACCGGCACGCTGCTGGTCGGCACCGACATCGCGGCGGCGGCGACCGTCATCCAGGCGCTCGACGTGCCGCTGATGGGGCTGAACTGCGCCACCGGCCCGCTGGAGATGAGCGAGCACGTCCGCTGGCTGACCCAGAACTGGCCGGGCCTCGTTTCGGTCCAGCCCAACGCCGGGCTGCCGGAACTGGTGGACGGCAAGACGCATTACCCGCTGCTGGCCGGCGACTTCGCCCATTGGCTGGAGCGCTTCGTGGTCGAGGACGGGGTGAACCTCGTCGGCGGCTGCTGCGGCACCAACGTGCCGCACATCGCGGCGGCGCACGAGATGCTGCGCAAGCTGGCGCCGGCCGGCTCGCACCGGCCGAACCCGAAGGGCCGCACGGTGCATTGGGTGCCGGCGGTGGCCTCGCTCTACAGCCAGGTCACACTGCGCCAGGAGAACGCCTTCTTCGCCATCGGCGAGCGCTGCAACGCCAACGGCTCCAAGAAGTGGCGCGAGTTGCAGGAGCGCCACGACTGGGACGGCTGCGTCGAGATGGCGCGCGAGCAGGTCAAGGAAGGCTCGCATTCGCTCGACGTCTGCACCGCCTTCGTCGGCCGCGACGAGGTGGCGGAGATGAACGCGGTGATGGCGCGCTTCGTCGGCTCGGTCACGGCGCCGCTGGTGATCGATTCCACCGAATACACCGTGCTGGAACAGGCGCTGGCGCTCTACGGCGGCAAGGCGATCCTGAACTCCATCAACTTCGAGGACGGCGAGGAGCCGGCGCGCAAGCGTCTGGCGCTCGCCAAGAAGTTCGGCGCGGCGGTCATCGCGCTGACCATCGACGAGGAGGGCATGGCGAAGACTCCGGACCGCAAACTGGAGATCGCCAAGCGGCTGTATGATCTGGCGGTGAACGAGTATGGCTTGGCGCCCGCCGACCTGCTGTTCGACCCGCTGACCTTCACCATCGCGACGGGCAACGAGGACGACCGCAAGCTCGGCATCTGGACGCTGGAGGGCATCGAGGCCATCGCCCGCGAGATGCCCGGCTGCCAGATCATCCTCGGCCTCTCCAACATCTCCTTCGGCCTGAACGCGGCGGCGCGCCACGTGCTGAACTCGGTGTTCCTCGACCACGCGGTCAAGCGGGGGATGACCGGGGCCATCGTCCACGTCTCCAAGATCCTGCCGCTGCACCAGATCCCCGAGAACGAGGTCAAGACCGCCGAGGACCTGATCTTCGACCGCCGGGCGGAGGGTTACGACCCGCTGCACGCCTTCATCGCGCTGTTCGAGGGCCGCAAGGCGGCGGACGCCAAGAAGAAGGCACGCGCCGAAAACGTCGAGGACCGCTTGAAGGAGCGCATCGTCGACGGCGACCGCACCGGGCTGGAGGTCGATCTCGACGAGGCGATGAAGACCCACCCGCCGCTGGAGATCATCAACACCTACCTGCTCGACGGCATGAAGGTGGTGGGCGAGCTGTTCGGCGCCGGCAAGATGCAGCTTCCCTTCGTCCTGCAATCGGCCGAGACGATGAAGGCCGCCGTGGCGTGGCTGGAGCCGCACATGGAGAAGGCCGACGGCCAGCAGAAGGGCACCATGGTGCTGGCCACCGTGAAGGGCGACGTCCACGACATCGGCAAGAACCTCGTGGACATCATCCTGACCAACAACGGCTACAAAGTGGTCAACCTCGGCATCAAGCAGCCGGTGACCTCGATCATCCAGGCCGCCAAGGAGCACAAGGCCGACGCCGTCGGCATGTCCGGCCTGCTGGTGAAGTCCACCGTGGTGATGCGCGAGAACCTCGCCGAGATGACCCGCGAGGGGCTGGAGGTGCCGGTCCTGCTGGGCGGCGCCGCGCTGACCCGCGCCTATGTCGAGGGCGACTGCGTGGCCTCCTACGGCTCCGGCCGTGTGGCCTACGCGGGCGACGCCTTCGACGGGCTGACCCTGATGGATCAGGTGGTGGGCGGCAGCTTCGACCAGCAGATCGCCATCCAGCAGGCCAAGCGGGCGGGCAAGGCGGTCAACCGCCGCCGCACCCTGGGGCAGGCGACCACCGTCGCCACCGGCCCGCTCGACAAGGACGCCATCCGCGCCCGCCGTCACCGGCTGGCCGAGGGCGTGCCGGTGCCGACCCCGCCCTTCTGGGGGCCGAAGCTGATCGACCACGTGCCGCTGAAGACGCTGGTGACCTATCTCAACGAGCGGATGCTCTACCAGTTGCAATGGGGCTACCGGAAGGACGGCAAGTCCTTCGAGGAGTTCAAGGAGTGGTCGAAGAAGGAGCTGCGGCCGGTGCTCGACCGCATCCTGCGCATCGCCGCGACCGAGAACATCCTGCGGCCGACCGCCGTCTACGGCTATTGGAAGGCGGCGGCCGACGGCAACGACGTGATCCTGTTCGAGGAGGACGGCACCACCGAGGCCGCGCGCTTCTCCCTGCCGCGTCAGGCCAAGGAGGACGGCGAGTGCATCGCCGACTTCCTGCGCGACGTGAACGATCCGGAACGCGACGTGCTGGGACTCCAGGTCGTCACCATGGGCCAGCATTGCGCCGAGGTGGCGCGGGAGTGGTTCGCCGAGAACCGCTACCAGGACTACCTCTACCTGCACGGCCTGTCGGTGGAGATGACCGAGGCGATGGCGGAATACGTCCACGCCCGCATCCGCGCGGAGCTGGGCTACGGGTCCGAGGACAGCCGCGACAAGGAGAAGCTGTTGCAGCAGGTCTACCGGGGTTCGCGCTACAGCTTCGGCTACCCGGCCTGCCCGAACCTGAAGGACCAGGAGCAGTTGCTCAAGCTGCTGGACGCCGGCCGCATCGGCATCGAGATGTCGGACGAGGACCAGCTCCACCCCGAGCAGAGCACCTCCGCCATCGTCCTGCACCACCCCCGCGCCAAGTACTTCTCGGTGTAAGGGCGCTCAACACGCTGGGAGCCGGCTCTGCCGGCCTCCAGCGTCTGGGCGACGACGACGCAATGGGTTGCGCGCATGAAAAAGCCCCGCCGAAGCGGGGCTCATGCGCTGTGTTCAACACATTTTCCGTTGGCGACCCCAGCTGGATTCGAACCAGCGACCTATCGCTTAGAAGGCGATTGCTCTATCCAACTGAGCTATGGGGCCTTGCCTGGGCGGAAAACGTCGCGTCAGAAGCGCGGACGGTCCATGCGGAAATTGTCGGCGTAGTTGCGCGGGCGCACGCGGCGGATCGGCGCGTCGGCGACGGAATAGCTCCAGCCCTTGCGCTCGGCGAAGGCGATCGCCTCCTCCTTGCTCTCGAAGCTGAGGCGCACCTGATTGAGCGTGTCGCCCGAGCTGATCCAGCCCATCAGCGGCTCGGGACGGCGCGGCGTCTCCAGCTCGCAATCGAGCTGCCAGCGGTGGGTCTTCGCCCGGCCGGACTGCATGGCCGTCTTGGTCGGCTGGTAGATCCGGACGTTCATGACGGACTGCTCTCCCTTGGGATGGCCTGACGGATCGAAACGACTGCGGCGGTGGTCGGGGAGCCCGGATTCGAACCGGAGACCTCCAGTACCCAAAACTGGCGCGCTACCAGACTGCGCTACACCCCGTCGCCGCGTTGTGAGATACACGAACCCCGCGTGAACGGCAAGAAGTCGGCACACATTCCGGTGTCGGTTTCTTGACAGGCGGGGCCGCAAGGCGTTCCGCCCGCAACCCCCAGCCCCACGGACGCCCGCTTGCCCGCCCTGCCCCGCATCGCCGTCTTCGTGCCCGACCTGTCGGATGCGCCCGATCGCCGCACCGCCGTCGCCCTGGCCCACGCGCTGCTCGCCCAAGGTCATCCCGTCGACCTCGTGGCGCCGATGGGCGGGGGGCCGCTGCGGGCGGCGCTCGATCCCGGCATCGGGCAGATCGACCTCGCCAAGCGGCACGCCGCGACCTCCCCGCTGGCCCTGGCGCGCTGTCTGGCGGAGCGGCGCCCGGCCCTGCTGGCCGCCCCGGAGGGCGTCTTCTGGGTCGCCCGGCTGGCGGTGGCGCTGGCCCGCACCGGCACGGCGGCGGTGAGGCTGGACGGCGGCCCGGAGAAGGGGCTGGAGGACGGTCTCGCGGCTATTCATGCCGCAGCGCCTCGATGGGGTTGAGGCGCGAGGCCCGGCGCGCCGGGTAGAGGCCGAAGAACACCCCCACCAGCCCGCTGACCACCACCGCCAGCACCACCGAATCGAGGCGGATCAGCGTCGGCCAGCCGGCCAGCCCGGCCACCACCATCGCGGTGCCGATCCCGGTCACCACCCCCACCGCCGCGCCGATCAGCGACAGCGTCGTCGATTCGATCAGGAACTGCATCAGGATGTCGCGCCGCCTGGCGCCGATGGCCAGCCGCAAGCCGATCTCGCGCGTCCGCTCGGTCACCGAGACCAGCATGATGTTCATGATCCCGATGCCACCGACCAGCAGCGACACCGCCGCCACGGCGGCCAGCAGGAAGGACAGCGCGCGGGACGAGGCGTCGCGGGTCGCCGCCACCTCCGACAGGTTGCGCATCCAGAAATCGTCGTCCTGCCCGTCGATCAGCCGGTGGCGCTGGCGCAGCAGCTCGCGGATCTGCGCCTGCGCCTCGTCCTGGTCGGCGCCGTCGTGGGTCTTCACCACCACGCTGTGGATGAAGCGGGGGTTGGACTTCGCCATGCCGGGGATGTTGCGCTTGGCGGTGGAGAGCGGCAGGAAGATCACGTCGTCCTGGTCCTGGCCCTGGGTGTTCTGGCCCTTCTCGCCCAGCACGCCGACGACGGTCAGGGGGGTGGCGAAGACCCGCACCTGCTCCCCCACCGGGTCGCCGCCGCCGAACAGGCTGCGCACCACGGTCTGGCCCAGCACCACCACCTTCTCGGCCTGCGTCACGTCCTGGTCGGAGATGCCGCGCCCCTGGACGATGCTCCAGTCGCGGGCCTCCATGTAGTCGGGGGTGATGCCGAACATCACGGTGCCCCAGTTCTGGTTGCCGGCGACGATCTGCAGGCCCCAGCGCACCGAGGGCGCCGTCACCGTCACGGCGGGAATGTCGTTCAGGATCGCCGTCGCGTCGTCCTCCGTCAGGGTGGCGGCGGTGCCGGCCCCCAGCTTCACCCCCGACCGCACGACGCTGCCCTGCCCGACCATCACGAGGTTGGTGCCGAGGCTGGCGATCTGCCGCATCACCTGATCCCGCGCCCCGGCGCCGACCGCGACCATGGCGATCACCGCCGCGACGCCGATGACGATGCCCAGCATGGTCAGCGCGCTGCGCAGCGGGCTGGCCCGCAGCGAATCCAAGGCCGAGCGCAGGGCGTCCAGCGCGGTCACGCCAGCGCCTCCTCGGGCACCTGCGCCCGGTCGTCCACCAGATGGCCGTCGCGGAAGCTCAGCACCCGGCGGGCGAAGCGCGCCACGTCGGGCTCGTGCGTCACCAGCACGACGGTGATGCCGGCGCGGTTCAGGCGCTGGAACAGGGCCATGATCTCCAGGCTGGTGGCGGTGTCGAGCGCGCCGGTCGGCTCGTCGGCCAGCAGCAGGACCGGGTCGTTGACCAGCGCGCGGGCGATGGCGACGCGCTGCTGCTGGCCGCCCGAGAGTTGGGTCGGCCGGTGATGCGCCCGCCCGTCCAGCCCGACGGCGGCCAGCGCCGCCAGCGCCTTCTCCGCCCGCGCGGCGTGCGCGACCCCGGCGTAGAGCATCGGCAGTTCGACGTTGGCCTGGGCGGTCTGGCGCGGCAGCAGGTTGAAGGACTGGAAGACGAAGCCGATGCGGCGGTTCCGCACCACGGCCAGCGCGTCCGAGGACAGCCGGCCGACCTCCTCGCCGTCCAGGGCGTAGCGGCCGGAATCGGGGCGGTCCAGGCAGCCCAGCAGGTTCATGAAGGTGGATTTGCCCGAGCCGGACGGCCCCATCACCGCGACGAACTCCCCCCGCTCCACCCGCAGCGTCACCCCGTCGAGCGCCTTCACCCGATGCGGCCCCATCCGGTACGAGCGGGACAGGGAGTCGACGGCGATCAGAGGGGCGTCAGAAGCCAAGGCGCGGTCCCCGGCGGTCGTCGCGGTTGGCCGGGGCGATGCCGGTGATCACGTCCTGGCCCGGCCGGAGGTCGCCGCCCACCACCTCGGTGAAGCTGCCGTCGCCGATGCCGAGCCGCACCGGCACCCCCATCGGCGCGCCGTTGGACGGCCCCGGCACCCAGACGGTGCGGGCGGCCTCAGCCCGGCGCGGGTCGATCAGGGCGTCGAAGCGCGCGCGCTGCATCGGGTCGAGCAGCGCCGCGATGCGCTCCAGCGTGCCGGTGCGGATGGCGTTGGCCTCCGCCCGGCGGCGTTCGGGGTCGCCGCCCTCGGCGTCCAGCGCGGTGAAGCGCTCGCGCGCCTCGGCGATCAGGGCGGCGATGTCGCGGCGCCTGGCCTCCTCCAGCTTCAGCGCGTCGGCGGCGCGGGCGGCGGTGGCCTCCAGCGCCTGGGCGCCGCGCCCGCCGCCAGGGCCGCCCAGCGTCGGCGTCGGCCCAGCGTCGGCGGATGCGGCGGCGGGCTCGGCGCCCGGCGGGCGGAAGCGCAGCGCGGCGTTGGGAATCTTCAGCGCCGCCAGCCGCTCGTCCACCGTGATGCGCAGGTTGGCGGTCATGCCCGGCAGCAGCCGCATCTCAGGATTCTCGACGGTGATCACGACGATGTAGGTGACGACGGTCTGGTCCTCCTTGGGCGCCAGCCGAACCTGCGTCACCCGGCCGGTGAAGCTGTCGCCGGGGAAGGCGTTGACCGTGAAGCGCACCGGCATGCCCTCGCGCACGCGGCCGATGTCGGCCTCGTCGATGTTGGCGAGCACCTCCATCTGGCGGAGGTCCTGGGCGATGGTGAAGAGGGTCGGCGCCGACAGGCTGGCGGCGACGGTCTGGCCGGTGCTGACCGCCCGGTTGACCACCACCCCGTCGATGGGGGAGCGGATGACGGAGCGGTTGGCGTCGACCCGGACCAGTTGCAGGGCCGCCTCGCGCTGGGCGACCTGGGCGCGGGCGACCTCGATTTGGGCGGCGCCGACCGCCAGCGTCGCTTCGGCCGACGCGACCCCGGCCTCGGCCTGCTGGATCTGCGCCCGCGCGGCGACCGCCTGGGATTGGGCGCTGCGGGCGGCGGTCTCGGTCTTTTCCAGATCGGCGGCGGCGACCACGCCGCGCCCGCGCAGGTCGCGGCGGCGACCGAGGTCGCGCTCGGCGTCGCGCTGCGCCAGATCGGCCTGGACCAACTGCGCCCGGGCGTTGGCGACGCTGGCCTTGGCGTTGGCGACGTCGGCGCGGGCCTTGTCGAGTTGGGCCTGCTGCTGGGTGACCGACGCGGCGGCCGAATCCAGGTCGGCGGTGGCCTGCGCCAGACGCGCGGCCAACTGGTCGCCGTTGAGCCGGGCCAGCACCTGCCCCTTGGTCACCCGGCTGTTGAAATCGGCGTGAAGCTCGGCGATCTGGCCGGAGAGCTGGGAGCTGACCTCCACCGTCACCAGCGCGCTCATGGTGCCGGTGGCGGTGATGGCGCTGACCAGCGGCCCCTGTTCGAGACGGGCGAGGCGGTAGGCCGGCGGCGGTTCGGCCCGCGCCAGCATGACGTAGGCCGACAACCCCGCCGCCATCGCCAGGGCGCCGCCCAGGAGGATCGCCGTCCGTCCGCTCATCCCGTCTTCCCCGTCCCCATGCGGAATGATGTGGGGCGGCGGCGGCGGGATGCCACCGGGGGGAGGAGCGGGGTGGGGAATGGAACGTTTGGAACGTTTGAAACACCGTGGAACAGGGGGCCGGGTTCTGTTCCATGTTTCACCGGCCGGTCCGCCGCCCCCGGCGCCAAGCGGTTCGCGCGTCCGCTTGCCACGGCTCCCAGCCGTTGGGCCGAAACTGGGATGGCGGACGCAACGGCAGGCATGGCGGGGCTCCATGGACGACGGGAAGGTCGGCGCCATGATAAAGCCAAATCATGTCAAGTCTGGAGGTTTCGAGAAATTCCCGGCTCTCCCCAGTGCAGAGGGATTGCCTATGGCGCCAAAGCCCTCTCCCGCCCCGGGAGAGGGAGGGGACCCGCGAAGCGGGGAGGGTGAGGGTCTACCGGGCGTGGTACGCAATCCATGTCCACCTAGCCCCTCACCCTTCCCATGCTATCGCATGGGCCCCTTCCCTCTCCCGGGGCGGGAGAGGGAACTCCTGCCTGCCACCGGAGCCCAAAGCCAGCGCCGCCTCCCGGCCTCTCTCCCCTACCGCCTACTTGGTCCCGAAGGTCTCGTGCCGCACCCGGTCGCCCGGCCGGATGCCCAGCCGCGCGCTCATCCCACCGTTCAGCTCCAGGATCGCCTTGACCGGCCCGGCCGAGTTGACCGAGTCCAGCGACTGCGGGACCGCGCGCTCGTGGATGTTCACGATGCGCCCGTCGGGGCCGATGAACAGCATGTCCAGCGGGATCAGCGTGTTCTTCATCCAGAAGCTGGCCGGGCGGACGCTGTCGTAGATGAACAGCATGCCGGCGTCGGCGGCCATGCTCTCGCGGAACATCAGGCCTTGCGCCTGCTGGGCCATCGTCTCCGCCAACTCGATGTCGAAGCGGTAGCGCCCGCCCGACGCGGTCTCGATGCTCAGGGAGGATTTCTGGAAACTCTCCAGCGCCCCGGCCGGCAACGCCGCCGCCAGCAGCAGAAACACGGCCGCCACACCCCGCAGCACCCAACCGGCCATCGCGCGTCCCCTGACTTTGTTGGTGGTCGATAACGCCCGGTCCTTACGCCTTCGCCAGACGGTCGAAGGCCTGGAGCCGCGCCAGCAGGGCCGGCATCTCCTTCAGCGGGACCATGTTCGGGCCGTCGCTGGGGGCGCAGTCCGGATTCTCGTGGGTCTCCATGAAGACCGCCGCCACGCCGACCGCGATGGCCGCGCGGGCCAGCACCGGCACGAACTCCCGCTGGCCGCCCGACGTCGTCCCCTGCCCGCCCGGCTGCTGCACCGAATGGGTGGCGTCGAACACCACCGGGAAGCCGGTCTCCGCCATGATCGGCAGCGCGCGCATGTCCGACACCAGCGTGTTGTAGCCGAAGCTGGCGCCGCGCTCGCACAGCAGCACCCGCTCGTTGCCCGACGCCACCAGCTTGGCCGCGACGTTCTTCATGTCCCACGGCGCCAGGAACTGGCCCTTCTTGACGTTCACCGCCCGGCCGGTTTCGGCGGCGGCGATCAGAAGGTCGGTCTGGCGGCACAGGAAGGCCGGGATCTGGAGCACGTCCACGGCTTCGGCCACCGGGGCGCATTGCGCGGCGTCGTGCACGTCGGTGATGACCGGGCAGCCGAAGGTCTCGCGGATCTCCGAGAAGATCGGCAGCGCCTTGTCCATGCCGAGACCGCGCGCCGTGGTGATCGAGGTGCGGTTGGCCTTGTCGAAGCTCGACTTGTAGATCAGCCCGATGCCCAGCGCCCTGGTGATCTCCGACAGCGCCGACGCGGTCTCCAGCGCATGGTCGCGGCTCTCCATCTGGCAGGGGCCGGCGAGCAGCACGAAGGGGCGGTCGTTGGCGATGGTCAGGTCGCCGATCTGGACCGTGCGCGGGGTGGTCATGGGCGGGGAACTCCAGGCAAAACGAAGCGAGAGGGCTGGCCCGCCCTCTCGCGCTCTCCGGGGCAAGGGCCGGTGGCCCTTGCATCCCATTAATGAGGGGGGCGGGTCAACTCAGATGCGTGCGGAAGAACTCGACGGTCAGGCGGTTGGCCTCGTCGGCCGCCGCCGCGTCGTAATGCTCGCCGCCGGGACGGGCGAAGGCGTGGTCCATGCCGGGATAGACCTTCGCGGTGATCCAGCTGTTGCCCGCCACCCCGGCCAGCAGCGCGTCGCGCTTTTCGGGGGAGGAGAACTTGTCCTGCTCGGCCACGTGCAGCAGCAGGGGCTTCTTGATGCCGGGCGCCTCGCCCAGCAGGCCGTCCAGCCCGACGCCGTAGAAGCCGACGTTGGCGTCGGCGTCCGACCGCGCCGCCATCAGGAAGGCCAGCCGCCCGCCCAGGCAATAGCCGACGCTGCCCGCCTTGCCGGTGCAGTCGCCCTGCGTGCGCAGCCAGCCCAGCGTCGCGATCAGGTCGTCGACCGCCTTGTCCTGGTCCAGGCCGTTCATGTAGGCGAAGGCCTGATTCCATTCCTCCTCGGTCTTGTCGGTCAGTTGCACGCCCGGCTTCTGGCGCCAGAACAGGTCCGGGCACACCGCCAGAAAGCCCTGCGCCGCGTACTCGTCGCACAGCTCGCGCATCACCGCGTTGACGCCGAAGATCTCCTGGATCACCACCAGCCCGCCCGCCGGAGCCACCGACGGCTTGGCGACATAGGCGGAGAAGCGGCCACCGTCGGCGGCGTCGATCGTAACCTCGGACATGAGGGTCCATCCTCCCTGGTTTGCAAAGCCGCCCCTGATATGGGGCGTCGCCGCCAAACGGCACCTCCCTCTTCGCACAGGAGCGCTGACGTGAGCGGGTGCTTGCCCCCTCCCCGACCCTCCCCCGCCTCTGGCGGGAGAGGGGGCCTTGTGGGACGGCGGCGGCAGTCCCCTCTCCCGCCAAAGGCGGGGGAGGGTTAGGGAGGGGGCAAACCGGCACGCTCCCGGCCGGAAAACGAAAACCCCCGCCTCCAGGGGAGGCGGGGGTTTTGGGTCCGTCGATGCAGCGCCCGGATCAGACCAGACGGCTCTGGTCCATCGCCGCCTTGATGAAGGCGGTGAACAGCGGGTGCGGCTCGAAGGGCTTGGACTTCAGTTCCGGGTGGAACTGCACGCCGATGAACCACGGGTGGTCCGGAAGCTCGACGATCTCCGGCAGCTCGCCGTCGGGCGACAGGCCCGAGAACAGCATGCCGCAGCGCTCCAGCCGCTCCTTGTAATAGACGTTGACCTCGTAGCGGTGGCGGTGGCGCTCCGAGATGTCGGTGGTGCCGTAGACCCCGGCGACCTTGCTGCCTTCCAGCAGCTTGGCCGAATAGGCGCCCAGACGCATGGTACCGCCCAGATCGCCGGCCTCGGCGCGGCGCTCCAGCGTGTTGCCGCGCATCCACTCGGTCATCAGGCCGACGACCGGGTTGCCGGGCTTGCCCAGCTCGGTCGAGCCGGCGTCCTCGATCTTGGCCATGTTGCGCGCCGCCTCGATCACCGCCATCTGCATGCCGAAGCAGATGCCGAAATACGGGATCTTGCGCTCGCGGGCGAACTGGGCCGCGCGGATCTTGCCTTCGGTCCCGCGCGAGCCGAAGCCGCCCGGCACCAGGATGCCGTGGACGTTCTCCAGCCGCTTCACCGCCGCGTCGTCGTCCTCGAAGATCTCCGAATCGATCCAGTCGAGGTTGACCTTGACGTTGTTGGCGATGCCGCCGTGGGTCAGCGCCTCGGCCAGCGACTTGTAGCTGTCGAGCAGGCTGATGTACTTGCCGACCACCGCGATGGTGACCTCGCCCTGCGGCTTGCGCACGCGCTCCATGATGCGGGTCCAGCGCGACAGGTCCGGCGCCTTGTCGGTCGGCAGACCGAAATAGGACAGGACCTGCGTGTCGAAGCCTTCCTCGTGGTAGCTGATCGGCACCTGGTAGATCGAATCGACGTCGAGCGCCGCGATCACCCGCTCCGGACGGATGTTGCAGAACAGCGCGATCTTCTTGCGCTCGTTCTCCGGGATGGCGCGGTCGGCGCGGCACAGCAGGATGTCGGCCTGGATGCCGACGCCCAGCAGCTCCTTGACCGAATGCTGGGTCGGCTTGGTCTTCAGCTCGCCCGCCGTCGGGATGTAGGGCAACAGCGTCAGGTGGATGTAGAGCGCGTTCTCCTGCCCCACCTCATTGCCGAACTGGCGGATGGCCTCCAGGAAGGGCAGCGATTCGATGTCGCCCACCGTGCCGCCGATCTCGACCAGGACGAAGTCCTCGTCGGTGGCGTCGGAGCGGATGAACTCCTTGATCTCGTCGGTGATGTGCGGGATCACCTGGACGGTGCCGCCCAGATAGTCGCCGCGCCGCTCCTTGGCGATCACGGTGGAGTAGATGCGCCCGGTCGTGATGTTGTCGCCGCGACGGGCCGAGACGCCGGTGAAGCGCTCGTAATGGCCCAGATCGAGGTCGGTCTCCGCCCCGTCGTCGGTCACGAAGACCTCGCCGTGCTGGTAGGGGCTCATCGTACCGGGATCGACGTTCAGGTACGGGTCGAGCTTGCGGAGCCGAACCTTGTAGCCGCGCGTCTGGAGGAGCGCACCCAGCGCCGCCGAGGCCAGACCTTTGCCCAGCGAAGAAACGACGCCACCGGTGATGAAGATGTAGCGAGTCATGTCCGTCCGAAGAGCTTGAGAGCTGTTCCATGTCCCCAGAAGGACCGCCGGCGGAAGATGGAGTCCCCCCGCAAACGACCCTCAAAAGAAAGAGGCGGCTTCTGGGAGGCCGCCTCTGTTGTTCGCACCCGTGTGCCCCGTGGAGCGGTCGCCCGTTACTGGGCGACCGGCGGCGCGGGTTGCGCGGGCGGCGCCGGCTGGGCCGGAGCCGTCGGCTGGGCCGGGATGCCGGCGGGCATCGTGTCGATGATCGAGGTCGGGCGCGAATGGCCGCCGGCCAGGATCGCCAGCACGATGCTGGTCAGGAAGAAGACGCCGGCCAGGATGCCGGTGGTGCGGGTCAGCAGGTTGGCCGTGCCGCGGGTGCTCATCATGCCGCCCATGGTGCCGCCGCCGACCCCCAGCCCGCCGCCTTCCGACCGCTGGACCAGAATCACGCCGACCAACGCCACCGCGATCAACAGGTGAATAACGAGAAGCACCGATTCCATGCGAAGCCTATCCCCACCCGAAGCAAGATCAACTGGCCCGAAAATCGAACAGCGCGCCACAGGCCGTCTCATGGGCCCGTGGCGCGCGCCCACTGTTTGTACCGCGCCGCCGCGCGATATGCTAGCGGCAACTCGTCGCGATGGCCCAGAAATCGTCGGCCTTCAGCGCGGCCCCGCCGACCAGCGCGCCGTCGACGTTCTCCACCGCCATCAGTTCCGCCGCGTTGCCCGGCTTGACCGAACCGCCGTAGAGGATCAGGACCTTGGCCGGGTCGGCGATCTTGCCGTCCAGCGTGGCGCGGATGTTGGCGTGCATCGCCTTGACGTCGTCCGGCGTCGCGGTCTTGCCGGTGCCGATGGCCCAGACCGGCTCGTAGGCGATCACCGTGTTGGCGGCGGTGGCCCCGGCGGGGATCGAGCCGGCGAGCTGGCCGGAGACCACGGCATCGGCCTGGCCGGCGTCGCGCTGCGCCTCGGTCTCGCCGACGCAGACGATGGCGATCAGGCCCTCCTTGTGGGCGGCGGCGGCCTTGGCGGCGATCAGCGCGTCGGCCTCCGCGTGGTCGGCGCGGCGCTCCGAATGGCCGAGGATGACGTAGCGGCAGCCGGCGTCGGTCAGCATCGTCGGGGCCACGTCGCCGGTGTGGGCGCCCGAGGTCTTGGGCGCGCAATCCTGGCCGCCCAGCGCCAGCGGGCTGTCCTTGATCGCCTCGCCGACCGGGAACAGCAGCGGGAAGGGCGGGCAGACCAGCAGGTCGAACGGCACCGCGCCGGCGCCCTTCAGCCGCCCCGCGAGGTCCGACGCCAGGGCCAGCCCGTCGGCCTTCAGCCCGTTCATCTTCCAGTTTCCAGCGATCAGCTTCCGGCGCTCGGTCATCGTGTTTCCTCGTTTTTATCGGTCGTTTTGGGTCCCGGGCGGGGGTGTGGACGTTCGGCCCCGGTTGCCCCCTCCCCATCCCTCCCCCGCCTGCGGCGGGAGAGGGGGCCGGAGCCTTGTCGGCGTTCGGCGGAGTTCCCTCTCCCGCAACGCGGGGGAGGGTTAGGGAGGAGGCAAACCGTGGCGGAACGTCCACAATCCCGCTCAGAGCCTTCTAGCAAGCGCGAACGGGGATTTCCATCCACCCGACGGCGGCGGCGCGACGCCTTATGGCCGAACGCCAAAAGGAAAAGGCATGGATCGGCCGACGCCCATCCATGCCTTCTTTCACCCACCCGAAACGGAAAGGACCGTCAGCGCGCCGCGTTGCAGCGGTCGAAGCACTGGCGCAGCTGGTAGCCGCAATTGTCCGACGGCGAGAAGGGGTTGCTGGAATCCGGCCGCTCCAGGCCGCTCTGGGTGCGGGCGGCGACCGAGTCCATGCAGACGTTGTGACCGCGCTCGCATTGCTGGCGGCAGCTGCCGCCGGCGGTGACGTCGCCGCCGTCCAGACGCAACGACTGGTCGTCCGGACCCGGGGTGCCGCGCGGCGCCGTCACCGCCTGGCTCTGGGTCGCGGTGGGGGTGGTGACCGTGGCGGCGCGCCGGGCGGGGGCTTCGGCGCAGGCCGACAGGCCCAGCAAGGCAAGGGCGACCAGCGGAGCGAAAAGGCGGTTCGGGCGGAACATTGCGGCGACAGCTCCTATTGTTCTTGTTACGAAGATGCGGACCGGCATGACGGATTGCCACACCCACTGGACCATCCCCGGTTCGGTCTCCAATATGCCGGGAACTTGCGTGAGAAGGGAATGACCCAAATGACATCGAACAATGGGCCTGGGAACAATGGGAGTGGCCCGTCCCGTCGCACCCCCAAGCTGCTGTTCGCCGGGCTGCTGGTGATCGGGCTGCTGATGCTGGTGGCGCGCACCGTGGCGCGGCCCGACGTGAGCGTCGCCGAGATGGTGTTCCCGGCGCTGGGCGGCCTCGCCATCGCCGCCGCCATCGTCGTCATCGTGCGGCGCGACCGCCAGGAGCGCGACTCGCTGCCGCCCAACGCGCGCAGCCGCCAGGACCAGGGGATGCCGCGCTGAGCGGCATCGCGCCCGTCAGACGAACTTGAAGCTGAGCAGGCCGCCGACCACGACGACCAGCAAAATGGTCGTCACCAGCATCAGCCGCTTCTCGATGATGGTCTGCACCTGCGGCCCGTAGAAGTGGAGCAGGATGGCGATCATGTAGAACCGCGAGAAGCGCGCGACGATCGAGCAGAGGATGAACACCGTCAGGTCGAGATGCGCGAAGCCGGCGGTGATCGTCAGCAGCTTGTAGGGGATGGGCGTGACGCCCTTGAGGATCAGGAACCAGGGACCGAACTCGGTGAACATTTCCTGGAACCGGTGGAACGACTCCTGCGCGTTGTAGAAGTCGATGATCAGCCGGCCGACGCTCTCGAACAGGTAGAAGCCCAGCGCGTAGCCCAGCAGCCCGCCGAGCAGCGAGGCGAGCGCGCAGACGTTCGTGTAGAACCACAGCTTCTTGGGCTTGGCCAGACACATCGGCACCAGCATGACGTCCGGCGGCAGCGGAAAGAACGAGCTTTCGGCGAAGGAGATCGCCGACATCCACCAAACGGCGTCGTCGCGCGCCGCCAAGCGCTGGATCCGGTTGTAAAGAGAACGCAACATTCTGATGGCCACATATGAGAAAACCCTTCCTCCGGGGGAACCGAAGGAAGGGTCGGACAATCGACTACAGCGGTCGCCGCCCCTCGCGGGACAACGACGGGAAGGAGGCTCCGAAGAGCCTCACCCCTTTACTCCTGGCCTTCGGCCTCGTCGCCCTCGACGGCGTCCTGCGTCGGGCCGGAATCCAGGCCCTTGGCGTTGACGTCGCGGTCAACCAGCTCGATCACGGCCATGTCGGCGGCGTCGCCGTAGCGGAAGCCGGCCTTCAGGACGCGGCTGTAGCCACCCTGGCGGTCCTTGTAGCGGTCGGCCAGAACGGTGAACAGCTTGGTGACCATCTCGTTGTCGCGCAGCTGCGCGTAGGCGAGACGGCGGTTGGCCAGGCCACCCTTCTTGCCGAGCGTGATCAGCTTGTCGATGATCGGACGCATTTCCTTGGCCTTGGGCAAGGTCGTCTTGATCTGCTCGTGCTTGATCACCGCGTTCGCCATGTTCGAGAACATGGCCTTGCGGTGGCTCGAGGTCTTGCTGAGCTTACGTCCAGAAACGCCGTGACGCATGGCGGTCCTCCTTCATGGCTTGGCCCCCCTCGGGGAGCCGATCGTGAACCCCGCCGCCCAGGCCTAGGGCTGGTACGGCAACGGGGACGGGCCGGATGGCCCTTGGGTAAAGAGAGCGGCCCCCTCCCCAATCCCTCCCCCGCTTGCGCGGGAGAGGGGGCCGGACGCTTGTCGGCGCTCGGCAGAGTTCCCTCTCCCGCCGAAGGCGGGGGAGGGCTAGGGAGGGGGCAAAGACTGCCGAGACTTAGTACGGCTCTTCCAGACGCTTGGCCAGTTCCTCGATGTTCTCGGGGGGCCAGTTCGGGATTTCCATACCGAGGTGCAGGCCCATCTGGGACAGCACTTCCTTGATCTCGTTCAGCGACTTGCGGCCGAAGTTCGGGGTGCGGAGCATCTCCGCCTCCGTCTTCTGCACCAGATCGCCGATGTAGACGATGTTGTCGTTCTTGAGGCAGTTGGCCGAACGGACCGACAGTTCCAGCTCGTCCACCTTGCGGAGCAGGTTCTTGTTGAACGGAACCTCCTCGTGCTTCTCCTCGGAGACGGCGTGCGTCGGCTCCTCGAAGTTGATGAACAGCTGCAGCTGGTCCTGGAGGATGCGGGCGGCGAGCGCCACCGCGTCGTCCGGCTTCACCGAACCGTTGGTCTCGACGACCATCGTCAGGCGGTCATAATCGGTGACCTGACCGACGCGGGCGTTGTCGACCTTGTAGGAGACCTTGCGGACCGGCGAGAACAGCGCGTCGACCGGGATCAGGCCGATGGGGGCGTCCTCGGGACGGTTCTGGCTGGCCGGGACGTAGCCCTTGCCGGTCTCGACCGTCAGTTCCATGTTCAGCCGCGCGCCGTTGTCCAGCGTGCAGATGACCAGCTCCGGATCCATGACCTGGATGTCGGCGCCGGTCTCGATCATGCCGGCCTTGACCTCGCCGGGGCCTTCGGCGCGCAGGCGCATGCGCTTGGGGCCGTCGCCGCCCATGCGCAGACCCATCGTCTTGATGTTCAGGACGATGTCGGTCACGTCCTCGCGGACGCCGGGGATCGACGAGAACTCGTGCAGCACGCCGTCGATGTGGATCGCGGTGACGGCGGCGCCTTGCAGCGAGGACAGCAGAATGCGACGCAGCGCGTTGCCGAGAGTCAGGCCGAAACCGCGTTCCAGCGGCTCGGCGACCACGGTCGCGAAGCGGTCAACATCGTCGCCGGGCTGGATGTCCAGCTTGTTCGGCTTAATCAGTTCCTGCCAGTTCTTCTGAAGCACGGATCGACCTCAAGATGCCATCGGGTGAACACGAACCCGCGGGGGCCGGCCGTTCCCATGCTGAGGAGGCCGCGATGGCTGCGGCCTCCTGTCCCGGAACGGTCGGCCCCCGCGGGTGCGGAGGCTTTAAAAACGCTGTATCAGACGCGGCGCTTCTTCGGCGGGCGGACACCGTTGTGGGGGATCGGCGTGACGTCGCGAATCGAGGTGATCTGGAAGCCGACCGACTGGAGGGCGCGCAGGGCGGACTCGCGCCCCGAACCCGGACCCTTCACTTCGACTTCCAGGGTCTTCATGCCGTGTTCCTGAGCCTTGCGGCCCGCGTCTTCGGCAGCCACCTGGGCGGCGTAGGGCGTCGACTTGCGCGAACCCTTGAAGCCCATGGTGCCCGACGACGACCAGGCAATCGTGTTGCCCTGCGCGTCGGTGATGGTGATCATCGTGTTGTTGAACGAGGCGTTCACATGCGCGACGCCAGCGGTGATGTTCTTACGCTCACGACGACGCAGACGCTGCGAGGCGGCGGACGGCTTGGCCATGGAAGGTAATCCTCTGTCTTACTTCTTCTTGCCGGCGATCGGCTTCGCCGGACCCTTGCGGGTGCGGGCATTGGTGTGGGTGCGCTGGCCGTGGACCGGCAGGCCCTTACGGTGACGCAGGCCGCGGTAGCAGCCCAGGTCCATCAGACGCTTGATGTTCATCGCGACTTCACGACGCAGGTCGCCCTCGACGCGGTAGTCGGCGTCGATGGTTTCGCGGATCTTCAGGATCTCGTCGTCGGTCAACTGGTTGACGCGGCGCTCGGCCGGGATGTCCAGCTTCGCGCAGAGTTCCTTGGCCTTGAAGGGGCCGATACCATGGATGTAGGTCAACCCGATCTCCACACGCTTTTGCGCGGGGATGTTGACGCCAGCAATACGCGCCACGCCTGCTCTCCTCGATTCCCGTCGACCGCCCGCATGGACGGCCGCTGATTCACGCGCCCCGATCCAGATCCCCCTGATCTCGGGACGCAAAACGTCGTTCGTACCCTGGTGAGGCACGAGAGGGTGCGACTATAGAAAAAACCCGGAACTTGTCAAGGCCGAATGGCGGTGCCGGGTCTTGCCGTCGCGGAGGAAAGCCGTAAACGAGCGCGTCGCGGAACGCAAGCCCGACTCAAGCGGCCCATCGGAAGGACATCGAAGGGCAATCGCGGCAAGCAACCCCTTGATCGGCGCATAATGTTGGGCAACAACCACCGCAACGGATTGTTCGAAGCAACGGACAGCCACGGCGCACCAGTCTCAGCCCCATCAACGCCCGACCAACCGAAGAAGGCTTGCATTCATGACAACGACTGGCACAACCGCAACGGCGCCGACCGGCTCCCCCACCAGCTCCTCGACCATCCGCCGCTCGCGCCTGACCAAGATCGTCGCGACGCTCGGGCCCTCCACCACCACGCCGGAAACCATCGCCAAGCTGTTCGAGGTCGGAGTCGACGTCTTCCGCCTGAACTTCAGCCACGGCACCCACGAGGACCATGGCGCCCGCCTGAAGGTGCTGCGCGAGATGGAGGCGCGCACTGGCCGCCCCATCGCGGTGATGGCCGACCTGCAAGGCCCCAAGCTGCGCGTCGCCACCTTCGCCAACGGCCCGATCACGCTGATGCCCGGCCAGTCCTTCCGCCTGGACCTGTCGAAGGAGCCCGGCGACACCCGCCGCGTCGGCATGTTCCACCCGGAAATCTTCGCGGCGCTGACGCCCGGCACCGACCTGCTGCTCGACGACGGCCGCGTGCGCCTGCGCGTCGAGTCCTGCGGCCCCGATTTCGCCGAGACGGTGGTCGTTTCCGGCACCAAGCTGTCCGACCGCAAGGGGGTCAACGTCCCCGGCGTGGTTCTGCCGCTGTCGCCGCTGACCAAGAAGGACCGCGAGGATCTGGTCTTCGCGCTGGACAGCGGCGTCGACTGGGTGGCGCTCAGCTTCGTGCAGCGGCCGGAAGACGTGGCCGAGGCCCGCAAGCTGGTCGCCGGCCGCGCCGCGCTGATGTCCAAGCTGGAGAAGCCGCAGGCCATCGCCCATCTCGACGAGATCATCGAGCTGTCGGACGGCATCATGGTCGCGCGCGGCGATCTCGGAGTCGAGCTGCCGGCCGAGGACGTCCCCACCCTGCAGAAGCGCATCGTCCGCGAGTCGCGGCGCGCCGGCAAGCCGGTGATCGTGGCGACGCAGATGCTCGAGTCGATGGTCTCCGCCCCCGCACCCACCCGCGCCGAGGCGTCGGACGTGGCGACCGCCGTCTACGACGGGGCCGACGCGGTGATGCTGTCGGCGGAGACCGCGTCGGGCGACTACCCCATCGAGGCGGTGTCGATGATGGACCGCATCGCCCGCCGGGTGGAGCACGACCCGCTCTACCGCACCATCATGGACGCCCAGCACCCCGACCCGCAGCAGACCGCCGCCGACGCCATCACGGCGGCCGCCCGGCAGGTCGCCCACACCATCCAGGCGGCGGCCATCGTCACTTACACGACGTCCGGCTCCACCACGCTGCGCGCCGCCCGCGAGCGGCCGGAGCAGCCGATTCTCTGCCTGACCTCGGTGATCGAGACGGCGCGGCGGCTGCAACTGGTCTTCGGCGTCCACGCGGTCCACACCGAGGACATCGCCAACTTCTCGGAGATGGTGCAGAAGGCCACGCGGACGGCCCACAAGGACGGCATCGCCCTGGAGGGCCAGCGTCTGGTGATCACCGCCGGCGTGCCCTTCGGCACCCCCGGCAACACCAACATCCTGCGCATCGCCTGGGTCGAGGCGGAGTGACAGCGGGGGGTGACGGTCTAAGCCTTTGCGTCCTGTGATTCCCGCAGAGAGGCATGGGCGCTGAGTTAAAGCCCTTCTCCCACAAGGGGAGAGGGGCTACATTGGTACCCATGCGTTTCTGCGGAGACGACGGTGCATGATTGGTTCTCGTACAGCACCGACAGCCCCCCTGCCGCCCGTCGAGCCGCCGTTTCAGCCCGGCACCAGTTCCGGCACGCGTTTCTCCTCCGCCGGCACGGGCTCCCCGGCGGGCGGCGGGAGCGCGTCGCTCTCGGGCGGCGGAGCGGCGGGGTGCTCGGGGGCGGGAACCGGCACCGGCACGGCCGGGACCGGCAGCGCGTCGGGCGTCAGCAAGGCGCGCTGGCGGGTGACGTAAGGCAGGTCGAAGCTCAGCTTCAGCTCGATGTTGCGCCAGATTTGCCGCAGCCGCTGCACGTGCAGATCCTCGCCGATGGCCTGGACCACCGAGTCGAGGTTGTCGAGCGTGATGCCGCGATCCGCCAGAATCACCGTCTTGCCGTCCGTCTTGGGCGTGTTCAGCGCCTGGACGAGGCGGGGGCGCGACTCCGGCCGGGTCATGAAGCGCTCGATGTCGAAGATCGTGCGGACGTTGATCGTGCGCAGCGCGTCGATCTGGTCGAGATCCAGGGCCAGGATCAGTTGGGCCTGCGCCACCCAGTCCACCGTCTCGTAGATCCCGTAGGGGGTTTCGACGAACAGCAGGATCGGATTGGCCGTGGCGAGATTCTGCACGTCGTCGAGTTCGAACTCGGCGAGCCGGAACTTGATGGACGAATCAATGCCCATGATCATGTCGATGGGGTATTCGCGGACGAAGCCGAGGGCGCGCGGGTCGACCCGCCGGATTTGCAGCTGGGGCACCCGGCTCACCAGGGTCTGCAGGCCGAGCTTGGGAAAGAAGCCGACCAGGAAGGCCACCATCAGCTCCGGCATGCGGTCCATCACGGCGCTGGCCGGGGTGGCCTGGGCGATGTCCATGTAACCGTGATGCAGCGTCACCGAGGCGATGCAGGCCAGGATGATGTGGGCGGTGACGCGCAGGAAGGAAATCGGCGACAGATCGTAGTTGGAGATCCGCCGCACCAGATAGTCGATCGACCAGATGTAGGCGCCCAGGAAGGTGAAGATCAGCACCGCCATGGTTTGCAGCTGGTAATCCACCATGGCGGTCAGGCTGGCCGGGTCGGTGGCGTTGACCAGCGTCATCCCGCTGAACAGCGGCTGGAACGTCCCGAGCCTCTGCTTGTCCAGAAGAACGCCGGTGCAGGCGACGAAGCCGCTGAACGTCACCATGATGAACACGGTGACCGGCAGGAAATAGGAGCGCCATTCCGACGGCTCCGGTCCATCGGTGCGATGCGGCAGCGCCCGGTACTTGTAGGCGGCGAACTCGAAGGACGGGATCAGCTTGTCGTTGTCCTGGCCATCGATGCGGAACACGGCCTCCAGATCGGCGATGATCTTTTGCCGGACGCTCTTGATGTTGCTGCGTCCGATGAAGATCGTCAGCGGCAGCAAAAAGGACAGGCACAGCAATCCCAGCGTGCTGAGGACGCGCAGATCGCTCACGAATTCGACGGCCGATTGAAACATCGCATCATCCCCCAGGAAACGATCCTGGGATACATACCCTCACTGCGGGTTCCGATGCAAAGATCCACGCGGAAACAACAATGGGACAGCCCGAGCGCAGGGAACGGCTAGAGCGCCAGACCCGACAGCTGGGTGCGAATCGAGTCCGCCTGCTGCCGCACCTTGACCAGATGCGGGTTCAGGACCAGCGCCGCGTCGAGGGCGCGCAGCGCAGGCTGGGGTTGATTCAAAGCGAGATAGACCAGCCCCAGACCCGTCAGCGCGCCGAAATGACGGGGCTCCAGAAGCAGCGTGTGGCGCAAATCGTCCACCGCCGCCCGATAGTCGCCAAGCATGTAATAGACGTTCGCCCGCTTGTTCCAGCCTTCGGCGTAGGTGGGGTCAGTGGCGATGACGGTGTTGAAGGCGTCCAGCGCGCCCGCGTAATCATCGGCGTTCAGGCTGAGAACGCCGTCGCGCATGACGCGGATCATGTCGCCGTTGGGATGCTCCAGCCAGGAATCCCAGATGTGCTCCTCGACCGATTCGGCGTATGCCTCATCGGACGTTGCGCGCAGCGCCTGGAAAAGAGCGTCCAGCCGCAGATTCCCCTGGCCCGCCCCCGCCGGCGCACCGACGGTCAGCAGCAAAAGCACAGTCAAGGAAAAGAAGCGGCGGATCATCATGGTCCAAATTTGGCCACGACTCCGCCCCGACTCCAACTGGTTTTTGGTTGCAGACGATTACGAAATTCGACGAATTGGTCGAAACCAGGGCATAAAGCGCCCGCTCTATGTCAAAGGCGTAACACCCCGCCCCGCCCCCACCAACGACAACGGCCGGCGGATCGCTCCGCCGGCCGTCGCCTTACAACCAAAGATTCACGAACACCGGGTCAGAGAGATCAGGCGGCCTTGTTGCGGCCGGCCACGATTTCGTCGGTGACGTTGCGCGGCACCGGCTCGTAGTGGCTGAACTCCATGGTGTAGGACGCACGGCCCGAGGTCATGCCGCGCAGCTGGCCGATGTAGCCGAACATCTCATTCAGCGGGACGTTGGCTTCCACGGCGATGTTCGAGCCACGCTCCAGCTGGCCCAGCACGGTGCCGCGGCGGCGGTTCACGTCGCCGATCACGTCGCCGAGGTAGTCGTCCGGCGTCACGATCTCGACCTTCATCACCGGCTCCAGCAGGATCGGGCCGGCCTTGGGCAGGGCCTCGCGGAAGCAGGCCTTGGCGGCGATTTCGAACGTCAGGGCGTTCGAGTCGACGTCGTGGTACTTGCCGTCCACCAGGCGGGCGCGGAAGTCCACCGTCGGGTAGCCGGCGAGCACGCCGTCTTCCTTCTGCAGCTCCAGGCCCTTCTTGACCGAGGGAACGTATTCGCGGGGCACGGTGCCGCCGACGGTCTCGTCGACGAACTCGAAGCCCTCGCCACGCTCGCGCGGCTCGAAGATGATCTTCACCTCGGCGAACTGGCCCGAACCGCCGGTCTGCTTCTTGTGGGTGTAGGTGTATTCGAAGGACTTGGTGATCGCCTCGCGGTAGGCGACCTGGGGCTTGCCCATGTTGCCTTCCACGCCGAACTCCGTGCGCATGCGGTCGAGCGTCACTTCGAGGTGCAGCTCGCCCATGCCGCGCAGGATGGTCTGGCCGGTTTCACGGTCGGTCTCCAGACGCAGCGACGGATCGGCGCGGACCATCTTGCCGAGCGCGATGGAGAACTTCTCCTGCTCGCCCTTCGACTTCGGCTCGACCGAGACGCTGATGACGGGGTCCGGGAAGCGCATGCGCTCCAGGATCACCGGCGCGGAGCTGTCGCACAGGGTGTCACCGGTCTCGGTCTCCTGCAGGGAGACGAGCGCGATGATGTCGCCGGCGCGGGCTTCCTCGATCGGGTTGGCGTCCTTCGCGTACATCTCGACCATGCGGCCGATCTTCTCGCGCTTGCCACGGGTCGAGTTCAGGATCGACATGCCCTTGGTCAGCACGCCCGAATAGACGCGGACGAAGGTCATCGAGCCGTAGGTGTCGTTCAGCACCTTGAAGGCCAGCGCCGAGAAGGGCGCCTCGTCGGAGCTGTCACGCTCGCCGTTCGGGTTGCCGTCCTCGTCCACCGTCTTGATGGCGGGCACGTCGGTCGGGGCCGGCAGCAGGTCGACGACGGCGTCGAGAACCTGGCAGACGCCCTTGTTCTTGTAGGAGGAGCCGCACAGCACCGGGGTGAACGAGCCGTTGAGCGTGCCCTTGCGCAGGCAGGCGCGCAGCACGTCGGCCGACGGGTCCTCACCGGACTCCAGATAGGCCTCCATCGCCACGTCGTCCTGCTCGAGCGCGGTGTCGACCAGCTCGGCGCGCAGCTCGGGAATGCTGGCGATGTTGTCCAGGTCTTCCTTGACGGTCAGGTTGAGCTTGCTCGCGAGATCGTCGGTGATCTCCCAGATCTCCCACTTGGCGTCCTTGTCGTCCGAGAACCAGACATACGCCTTCATCTCGACCAGATCGACCATGCCGCGGAAGTTGTCTTCCGAGCCGAGCGGAACCTGGATGCAGACCGGACGGGCGTTCAGCCGGGCCTTGATCATGCTGACGCAACGCTGGAAGTTCGCACCCGAACGATCCATCTTGTTGACGTAGCAGATGCGCGGCACGTTGTAGTTGTCGGCCAGACGCCAGTTGGTCTCCGACTGCGGCTCCACGCCGGCGACGCCGTCGAACACCACGACCGCGCCGTCGAGCACGCGGAGCGAACGGTTCACCTCGATGGTGAAGTCCACGTGGCCGGGGGTGTCGATGACGTTGATCTTCTTCTCGCGCCAGAAGGTCGAAACGGCGGCCGACTGGATGGTGATGCCGCGCTTCTGCTCCTGCTCCATGTAGTCGGTCGTCGTCGACGTCTTGAGATCCTTCGTCTCGTGCACGTCGATGATCGTGTGCTTACGACCGGTGTAATACAGGATGCGCTCGGTCGTCGTCGTCTTGCCGGCGTCGACGTGGGCGATGATGCCGATGTTGCGGATGTCAGAAAGTGGCGTTTGGCGCGGCATGTTGCAGTTCCATTGCAGGTACGCGGCAACCGAAGCGCGACCCGTCGGGGTCGACCGCTTCGGCGGCAGAGGTTGGTCGGGGTTTTACGGGCGAACCGTTAAGGCGTCATTAACATTCGGTAAACCGGCGGGCGATCCCGCCGGAATAAGGAAGAGCGAGGCCCTCACGAGTGTGTCGGGCCACGCCGGCATAACCCCAACCGAGGCTGCCGGGTTGCCCCGTTTCCGCCACTTACTTAGCGGCGGTGACCTGGATTTCAACGAGATATTCGGGCGCGGCCAGCTTGGCTTCGACCGTGGCGCGGGCCGGCGGGTTGGCCGCGTCGACCCAGGCTTCCCAAGCCTTGTTCATCGCACCGAAGGTGGCGATGTCCACGAGGTAGATGGTCGCCGCCAGCAGCTTGCTCTTGTCGGAGCCGGCCTCGGCCAGCAGGCCGTCGATCTGGGCCAGGATCTGGCGGGTCTGCTGCTCGACGTCCGGGGTCGGCTGATCGGCGACCTGACCGGCGAGATAGACCGTGTCCTTGTGGACGACCATCTGGCTCATGCGCGGTCCGGTGTGGAAGCGCTGAATCGACATGACGGAAAGACTCCGGGTTCCGGGGCTGAGACGCGCGTACCTCTATGCCATTCCCGCGCCCGCGCGAAGAAAAAAATGCGGGATCGCCACTCAGGGCTGCCCCGCAGCGGCCTGTCCGTGCAAAACCGTCCGGAATCGGGCGGTGGGCACCGCGAAATTGCGGCGTTCCGGCCCCCGCCCGGCGGCGACCCCGACTCCGGCGACCGCCCAGCCGGCGCCGTCGCGCACCAGCAGCGGCCCGCCGCTGGTCCCGCGCGTGGCGTCGCAGTCGTGCGCGATCAGCCCGCTCCCGGCGCCCAGAACCTTGCAGTCGCGGTCGGCCATCAGGATCTGCGCGCGGTCCTGGCTGTAGCCGCCGAGCATGACCGGCGTGCCGGTGACCGAGAGGGTTTCCGCCAGCGGCAGCGGCGGCGTGGCGGCCGGGGCCGGCTCGGCCAGCGTCAGCACGGCCCAGTCGGCGGCGGTGTCGGGACGGGCGGCGGCCGGGTCGTAGGCCGGATCGGTGGCGACGGCGGTCACCGTGACGTGGCGGCTGTAGTCGCCGCGCGCGTAGCCGAACAGCACGTGCAGCGAGGATTCGGGGAAGAAGCGGCGGGTCCGCGCGTTGAACAGGCAGTGCGCCGCCGTCAGCACCCGGCGCGGCGCCACCAGCGCCCCGGTGCAGCGCCCGCCCAGATTGGTCTGCACGCGCACCAGGCTGCGCCACGGCGCCTCCTCCACCGGCACCGGAACGCGGCGGTCGTCGGTCCCGACACCGGGCAGCAGCGGACGCTCCGCAGCGCTCGCCATGGAGGCGGTGGCCAGCGTCAGGACGGCGACCAGCAACGCGAACGAAACGGGAAAAACCGCAACCGGACGGCGCCTGTGTTCTTGATCCGTTTTCACGAAATCGGTATCCTTTCCGTCATGGCGACCTTGATCATCACCGAAAAATCCAGTCAGGCGAAAGACCTGCGCGCGGCGTTCGGCGACCGCTACGGCCGCATCCTGCCGGCGGAGGGCCATCTGCTGCGGCTGGCCGAGCCCGACGAGGTCGATCCCGAGTGGAAGCGCTGGTCGCCCACCCTGCTGAAGCCGGACGGACTCTACCCGACCAAGCCGGACAGCGGCGGCAACAAAACTGCGAAATTCCAGGCGATCAAGGCGGCGCTGAAGGCGTGCGACCATGTGATCCTGGCGACCGACTGCGACCGCGAGGGGCAGCTCATCGGCCAGGAGATCCTGGAGCATGTCGGCTATCGCGGCCGGGTCCAGCGCGCCCTGTTCACGGCGCAGGACCCCAAGACCCTGCGCGACGCCTTCGCCAAGCTCAAGCCGAACGACGAGCTGCGCCCGCTCTACGAGGCGGCGGTGGCGCGCCAGCAGGCCGACCAGATCTTCAACCTGTCGCTGACCCGCACCGCGACCAAGACGCTGCTGGCGCCGGGCACGCGGGGCGTGATCGGCATCGGCCGGGTCAAGACGCCGACCCTGTCCATCGTCTGCCTGCGCGAGCTGGAGATCCGGAACTTCAAGCCGGAGGATTATTTCGAGATCGTGGCGACGGCGACCGCCGGCACCACCGTCGATGGGGGCGCCTTCACGATGCGCCACGCGCCCGCGCCCAAGGACCGCATCAAGGACCGCGCGCGGGCCGAGGCCATCGCCAAGGCCGCCGACCAGCATCGCGGGCCGCTGTCGGTGACGGTGGAGGAGAAGCGGCAGGCGCCGCCGAAGCTCTACGACCTGCCGGCGTTGCAGAAGACCTGCGGCCAGCGCTGGGGCTGGACCGCCGACCGTACCTTGTCGGTGGCGCAGGAGCTTTACGACGGCGACGGCAAGAAGCTGATCACCTACCCGCGCGCCGAGGCGCGTTACCTGTCGGAAAACCAGATCGGCGACGCGCCGGCCATCGTCGGCGCCCTGACCCGGCTGCGCGGCTTCGCCCATCTGGAAGACCATATGGACGTCGGGCGGCCGGTGATCCGCAAGGGCAAGTCCGGGCATTTCTGCGACAAGGCGCTGGAAGGCGTGTCGCACCACGCGGTCATCCCCAACGTCAACGTGCTGGACGACCTGGAATCGCGGCTGTCCCGGCTGACCGACGACGAGAAACGGCTGTTCGCGCTGGTCTGCCGCTCCTACCTCGCCGCCGTCATGCCGGATTACGAGTACCGCCAGACCAGCGTCGCGATGGCGGTGCCGGTGGAGGGCAATCCGGTGCCCTTCCGCGCGGTCGGCCGCATCCCGCTGAAGCTCGGCTGGAAGGCGGCCTTCGGCTCCGCTGAGAGCGAGAGCGGCAAGCCGGAGGAGGAGGCCGAACAGACCCTGCCCCCGCTGACCGACGGCGAGCCCGCCACCCTGTCCGACCCGAAGGTCGAGGCCAAGCGCACCCAGGCGCCGCCCCGTTACAACGAGGGCACGCTGGTCGACGCCATGCAGAACGCGTGGCGCTTCGTCGAGGACCCGGCCCTGCGCGACCGGCTGAAGGAGGCCAAGGGCATCGGCACCCCGGCGACCCGCGCCGAGGTCATCAAGGGGCTGCGCAAGCAGAACCTGCTGGACGCCGACGGCAAATGGCTGATGCCGACCCCGGCGGGCTTGCAACTGTTCGAGACCCTGCGCGCCGCCGCCCCCGCGCTGGTCGATCCCGGCACCACGGCGCTGTGGGAGATGAAGCTCGACGAGGTCGTCACCGGCCGCGCCGATTTCCGCGCGGTCATCGACGCCATCGCCGGCGAGGCCGGGCGGCTGATCGGCGTGCTGCTGGGCAGCCGGGGCGGCACGGTGGATCTCGGCGTGCCGGCGGTGAAGGCCCGTTTCACCAAGCGCCGCGCCACCGGGGCGCCCCGCGCCACGGGAAGCCGCAGCCGGACCAAGGCGGCGGCAAGTGGAGCGGTTGCGGGGGGCGGGGATGCCGCCGCGCCGAAGCCGCGCCGCGCGCGCAAGACCAAGACCAAGACCGCGACGGCGGTGGAGGCGGCGCCGATGAATGTGGAGGCCGCCCCTGCCCCATCGGCGGCCGGGGAAGCGTCCGGCGCCGCGCGGCGCCGGGAGCCGACCGACAAGATGGTCGCCTTCGCCCGCAGCCTCGCGGAGCGCAAGGGGATCGCGCTGCCCGATCCCTGCATGCGGGATTTCGACCAGTGCCGGCAGTTCCTCGACCAGCACGCGCGGTGACGACGGGGAGCGTGGCGGTTGTGCGGACCGCAAGGTTGCGGTTGCCCCCTCCCTAACCCTCCCCCGCCCGCGGCGGGAGAGGGAACTTCGCCGTACTCTGGCAAGGGTCCGGCCCCCTCCCCCGCCGCAGGCGGGGGAGGGATGGGGAGGGGGCACGCAGGGCTGCCCCCCGCTCAGGATCGTGACGACAGAACCCGCCCCTCAGCCCTTCCGCACCAGCGCGTCGTAATCCGCGACCAGCGTTTCGCAAACCCGGCCGGGCGTGAAGCGGTGCTCGCCGATCTCGCTGACCGGTGTGATCTCCGCCGCCGTGCCGGTCAGGAAGACCTCCTGCGCCTTGGCCAGATCCTCGGGCGGGATGTGGCGCTCCACCACCGGGATGCCGCGCGCCTTGGCGAGGTCGATCACCGTGCGGCGGGTGATGCCGTCGAGGAAGCAGTCCGCCGCCGGGGTGTGCAGCGCGCCGTCGATGACCAGGAACAGGTTGGCCCCCGTCGCCTCCGCCAGATGCCCGCGATGGTCCAGCATGATCGCATCCTGGTAGCCCTGCGCCTCGGCCTCGTGCTTGGACAGGGTGCAGATCATGTAGAGGCCCGATGCCTTCGAGGCGGTGGGGGCGCTGTCCGGGGCGGGGCGGCGCCACGGCGCCCAGGTCAGGCGGATGCCGGCCATCTTGGCCTCCGGGCTGAAATAGCTCGGCCACTGCCAGACCGCGATGGCGAGGTGGATGCGGCTGGCCTGCGCCGCGACGCCCATCATCTCGCTGCCGCGCCACGCCACCGGCCGGACATAGGCGTCGGCGAAGCCCGCCGCCGCGACCGTCTGCCGGGTGGCGGCGTCGATTTCCGCCACCGAATACGGGATTTCGAAGCCGAGGAGCCGGGCGGAGTTCACCAGCCGCTCGCTGTGCTCGGTCAGCTTGAAGACCCGGCCGTCGTAGACGCGCTCGCCCTCGAAGACGCTGCTGGCGTAGTGCAGGGCGTGGGTCAGCACGTGGATTTTGGCGTCGCGCCACGGCACCAGGGCGCCGTCGAACCAGATGGAACCGTCGCGGTCGTCGAAAGGCAGAAGGGACATGGTGATTCCTTGGAGCTTGGCTGCGGGCTTGGCTGCGCCTTGTTTTTGGGCAAGAGTGGGCGTGCACGCGCGGCAACGGGTTGCCGCTCATGAGCTTGCTCTTGTGTCCGGTCGCAGGATTGTTTATGTCTGAGTTGCTGACCTATTTATAACGAATCGAACCAACCGCGTCAACATGGCTGACCTAAAAGCAGGCGTGAATCAGCTCTTCCTCCGCGAGGAGGAACTCCGCACCGGGATGGAACTGCTGTTCTACGCCTACCGCGAATTCACGTCCGAACCCGACGAGATCCTGGGCGAGATCGGCTTCGGCCGAGCGCACCACCGCGTCATCTATTTCGTCGGGCGCTACCCGAAGATCACGGTGTCGGAGCTGCTGGCGATCCTCAAGATCACCAAGCAGAGCCTGTCGCGCGTGCTGGGGGAACTGGTCCGTCAGGGATTCATCGACCAGCAGACGGGCGCGCGGGATCGCCGCCAGCGTCTGCTGCAACTGACCGACAAGGGCGTCGAACTGGAACGGCAATTGTCGGAGACCCAGCGCCAGCGCATCGCGCGCGCCTACCGCATGGCGGGGGCCGAGGCGGTGGAGGGGTTCCGCAAGGTCATGATGGGCATGCTGGACGACGGGGACCGGGCGAAATTCACACCTCCCGCACCGGCCCGTCTCGCCACCAAACGTTAGATCACAAACGGCTGGCTACATCAGGGGAAGCCCGGACACTCAGTCGGCGGCCGAGGAATCGCCGCCGGCCGCGACGGGTTGCGGAGGCGCCGCCGGTTGGGCGTCGGCGGCCGGGGTGTCGATGGTCGGCGCAGCGGCCTTGCCATCCCCGGCGGGGCGGCGGCGGAAGGTGCCCTTCCTGTACACCACGTTGTCCGAGGAGCCCGGCGCGCACTGGGAGATCTTGCCACCCTTCGCCAGGAATTCGCGGGTCATCGCGTCCAGGTCCTGACGGTCGCTGGACCTGTTGTCATTGGTCATCGTGATCGCTCCTGTGATCCCCACGGTCACCAGTGTAACACGGAAACGCGACGAATCCGCCAATACCCTTCCGCGCCGGTCCGCTATACGCCGGATGGGTGCCCGCGCTATAGTCCCCCCATGACGGAAGACCAGCCCCACATCCTGGTCGTCGACGACGACACCCGCTTGCGCGAGCTTCTGCGCAAATATCTGGCAAGCAATGGCTTTCTGGTGAGCACGGCGCGTGACGCGGCGGACGCGCGGGCGCAGCTCGGCGGTCTGGCCTTCGATCTGCTGGTGCTCGACATCATGATGCCCGGCGAATCGGGGCTGGAGCTGACCGAGTCGCTGCGGCGGACGCGCGACCTGCCGATCCTGCTGCTGACCGCCCGCGACGAGCCCGACGACCGCATCGCCGGGCTGGAGGCCGGGGCCGACGACTACCTCGCCAAGCCCTTCAACCCGCGCGAACTGCTGCTGCGGATCAACTCGATCCTGCGCCGGCAGGCCGCCCGCCCGCCCGAGGCGGCGGCGGCCCCCGCCCCGCCGGTGCGGCTCGGCCCCCTGCTCTACCTGCCCGACCGCGACGAGCTGCGGGCCGGCGAGGAGGTCGTGCGCCTGACCACCGCCGAGGCCAGCCTGCTGCGCATCCTCGCCGCCTCCCCCGGCGTCACCTTCACCCGCGAGGAGCTGACCGAGCGCAGCAAGGTCGCCGGCAACGCCCGCACCATCGACGTCCAGGTCACCCGCCTGCGCCGCAAGATCGAGGCCGACCCGCGCGAGCCGCGCTACCTCCACACGGTGCGCGGCGAAGGCTATGTGCTGAGGCCCGATTCATGACGGCCACCGCCGGTTCGGGGGGGGCCGGTCCGGGTGGCGCCGCCAATTCGGGCGGCGCGCTGCGGCGCGACCGCCGGGTGCGCGGGCTGTGGGTGAAGCGTTTCCTGCCGCGCACGCTGTTCGGCCGGTCGCTGCTGATCATCGTCACCCCGGTGATCCTGGCCCAGGCGGTGGCGACCTGGATCTTCTACGACCGGCACTGGGACACGGTGACGAACCGGCTGGCCTTCGCGGTGGCCGGCGACATCGCCACCGTCGTCGCCCAACTCGAGCACGACCCGAGCGAGGAGGGCCGCAACTGGGTCCTGGCGACCACCGCGCGCACCACCGACCTGATCGTCACGCTGGAACCGGGGCAGATCCTCCCCGACGAGCCCCCGGTCCTGCGCGGCCTGCTGCAACGCACGCTGGGCAAGGCGCTGGACGAGCGGGTGGCGCGCCCCTTCGCCATCAACACCAGCGTCGCCCATGAATGGTACGAGATCCGCGTCCAGATGGCGGGCGGCGTGCTGTCGGTGATGTCGCCGGAACGCCGGCTGTTCACGCCGACCAGCTACATCTTCATCCTGTGGATGGTCGGGTCGGCCGTGGTGCTGTTCGCCGTGGCGATCCTGTTCATGCGCAACCAGATCCGCCCGATCAAGCGGCTCGCCGCCGCCGCCGACGCGCTGGGCAAGGGCCGCGACGTGACCAACTTCAAGATGGAGGGCGCGACCGAGGTGCGTCAGGCCGCCTCCGCCTTCCTGGTGATGCGCGAGCGCATCCAGCGCCAGATCACCCAGCGGACCGAGATGCTGGCGGGCGTCAGCCACGACCTGCGCACGCCGCTGACCCGCATGAAGCTGGCGCTCGACATGATCGGCACCATGTCGGAAGGCTGCGACCCGGAGATCGAGGAGCTGATGGCCGACGTCGCCGAGATGGAGGCGATGATCGAGGGTTACCTCGCCTTCGCGCGCGGCGAGGGGACGGAGGCGGTCCAGCCCACCGATCTGTCGCGCCTGCTGAACGAGGTGGCGTCGGGCGCCCGGCGCGAGGGGACCGAGGTGACCTTGACGGTCGAATCGGGGCTGACCCTGCCGCTGCGCCCCAACGCGATGCGGCGCTGCGTCGCCAACCTGCTGGCCAACGCCGGGCGCCACGCCGGCACCGCCTGGGTGCGGGCCGAGCGGCGCAACGGCGCCATCGAGATCGAGATCGACGACGACGGCCCCGGCATCCCCGCCGCCGCGCGCGAGGACGTCTTCAAGCCGTTCTTCCGCATGGACCGCTCCCGCAACCTCGCCACGGGCGGGTCCGGGCTGGGGCTGACCATCGCGCGCGACGTGGCGCGCAGCCACGGCGGGGACATCACGCTCGACGACAGCCCCTATGGCGGCCTGCGGGCGGTCATCCGCCTGCCGCTGTGACCCTGCACGTCAGGCGGCGATGCGGCGGCTTGCCATGCCGCGCTCGAAACGGTCGAAGCGGCTGTCGAAATCGCCTTGGTCGATCGCCTCCATGCGGAAGCGCACCCGCACGACGTCCTCCTCGCGGTTGACCTCGTCGAAAGGCAGGGCGACGCCCAGCGCGTCGAAGGCCAGGGTCCCGCGCTGGCCGAGCTTGTCGGCGCCGGCCAGCGCCGCGCCGTGGCGCGAGATGTCGAGGAGCTGCACCGTCACCCGGCCGTTCGGCCCGTCGACCGTGCAGGGCGCCTCGACGCGGTAGCGCGGCAGATGGCGGCGGTCCACGTCGTCGGTCGCGGTGCGCACGGCGCGCACCAGCACATGCATCAGCTCGTCGATGCTGTGCGCCACGCCCGACGCGCCGGCCCGCAGGTCGGCCGCGCGCGACCCGGTGGTCGCCGCCTCGCGCGAGACCTCGTCGATGCGCACGGACACGTCGGTCGCCGCCGACGCGGTCTGGGTGACGTTGCGGGAAATCTCCTGGGTGGCCGCCGCCTGCTCCTCGACCGCCGCCGCGACGGTGCTGGAGATCGCGTCGATCTCGCCGATGGTGTGGCTGATGGCGCGGACCTCGGCGACGCTCTGCGCGGTGACCGACTGGATCTCCGAGATCAGGCGCGAGATCTCCTCGGTCGAGCGCGAGGTCTGATTGGCGAGGTTCTTCACCTCGGTCGCCACGACGGCGAAGCCCTTGCCGGCCTCGCCCGCGCGCGCCGCCTCGATGGTCGCGTTGAGCGCCAGCAGGTTGGTCTGGGCGGCGATGCCCTGGATCAGCCCGGCCACGTCGCCGATCCGGCCCACGGCCGAGGACAGCGATTCGATGGTGTTTTCGGTGCGCTGGCTGGCGTCGACCGCCGAGCGGGTGACGGAGGAGGCGTGGCCGACCTGGGCGCCGATCTCGTCGATGGAAACGGAGAGCTGCTCGGCGGCGGCGGCGACCGCCTGGGCGTTGCTGAGCGCCTGCTGGGCGGCGGCGGCGACGTTCTGGGCGTTGGCGCCGACCAGCCCGGCCGAGAGCGCCATCGCCTCGGCGTCGCGGTCCATCGCCTGGGTGCGGTGGGCGACCAGATCGACCGCCTCGCGGCTCTCGTGCTCCACCGTGTCGGCCATGGTCTGGAGCGCCCGGCGCTTCTGCGCCTCGCCCTCGATGCGCTGGTTCTCCTGCTCGGCGCGCAGCCGCTCCGCCTCGGCCATGCCGGTGCGGAAGACCACCACGGAGCGCGACATGACGCCGATCTCGTCCTGGCGCTCGGTGCCGGCGATGGGGGTGGCGAGGTCGCCGGCCGACAGCGCGTCCATCGCGCGGGTCAGCTGGCCGATCGGCCGCAGCAGGCGGCGCAGCACCAGATAGCCCGGAACTGCCAGCACCAGCGCGCAGAGCACCACCAGCAGGGTGGCGAAGCGCATGCTGTCGTTGAAGGTCGCGAAGACCTGGCTCTTCTGGATGCCGACGTAGAGGATGCCGACGACCTGCCCCTGGCGGTTCTTGATGGGGTCGTAGGCGGCGTAATACGCCTCGTCGAGGATGGTCACCATGCCGCGGTAGCTGGCGCCCTGCCCGATCACCGCGTCGTAGGCCGGGCCGCGCGCCAGCGTGGTGCCGACCGCGCGCGTGCCGTCCGGCTTCATCACGTTGGTGGCGACCCGCGTGTCGCCCTGGAAGATCGTGGCGGTGCCGCCGGTGATGCGCTTGATGCGGTCGACCACCGCGTTGTTGTCGTTCAGCGTCGACGAACCGAGCTTCAGCACCCCGTCGGCGACCGAGAAGTCATGGCCGCCTTCCTGGAGCGAGCTCCAGGCGATGTCCATGCTGAGGCGCTGCATGTCGATGGCCTGCCGTTCCAGGTCGCGGGAAATGACCTGGGCGATGGCGAACAGGATGGCGGTGCTGAGGAACAGCATTCCCAACAGGTTGAGGGCCGTGACCTTCGTCGAGATCGACCATTTTCCGATGAACGCGTTCATGATAGGACCACCCCCTCAACCACCGATGCGTATTCGTTCTATGTCGAAAGCATAGCATCGGGGCGGGGATGGGAGAAATCACGGATTTTGGTAAAATCCGTCATAAATTTGATGCTTAAGCGTTGGATTCCTTGGGAGAATCGGAAGCTTAGAATCGCTCTGCTTCGTTTTGTCGCTGCCCCCGTCCGGGAAGCGGGGACCTCAGTAGAGCTGCCCGCCGTTCGGCACGGCGCGCTCGGGGCCGACCAGCACCACCGCGCCGTCCGCGTCCGGCACGCCCAGGCACAGCACCTCGCTGGTGAAGGGGCCGATCCGCTTGGGCGGGAAATTGACCACCGCCAGAACCTGCCGGCCGACCAGCGAATCCGCCGCGTAAAGGGCGGTGATCTGGGCGGAGCTGCGCTTGGTGCCGATGTCGCCGCCGAAATCGACGGTCAGCTTGTAGGCCGGCTTGCGGGCCTCGGGGAAGGGATCGACCGCGAGAATGGTGCCGACCCGGATGTCCAGCTTCGCGAAATCGTCGTAACCGATGGTCATGTCCGCGCCTTGCGTCCCGACGTTGTTCGAGGTCGGAAGCGTAGCGTGAAACCACCGGCCCGGAAACGCGAAAAGGGCCGCCCGGCGGGCGGCCCTTCCACAAACGGTCGAAACGCGGAAAGCGCTTACTTGGGGGCCTTGGAGATGAGGGTCTTGACCTCTTCCAGGCTCTCCGACACGCGCTTGGACAGCACTTCGGCGGCCTCGGTGTTCGACTTGGCGACCAGCTCCGACAGCTCGCGGACGTTGGCCAGCGACTTCTCGAAGGCGATCTTGATGAGGTCGGCCTGCTTGGCGGCCTTCTCTTCCGGGGTGCCGGCGGCGATGACGTCGTTCACGTAGCCGCTGGCTTCCTCCAGCGAGGAACGGACGATCTCGGCCTGACGGCGCAGGACGGCCTGGAAGCCCTCGATGGCGAGCTGGTTGGCGGCGGTCACCGCCTCGATGTTCTTGCGCTGGCTGGCGATGATGGACTCGACGTCCACGCCCGGCACCTTGAAGTCGCCCAGGGTCTTGGACAGGTCGAATTCGAGGAAGGGGTTACCGGTCAACTTGGCCATCGTTTCTCATCCCCGCTTTGGAGCGTTCGGCATGTTGCGACGCAACATTTCTGGAAGCCGACTATGCAGAGTGCCAAAAAGTTAGTCAACGCGCTTTTGCGACGCAACATATTCCTTTCGGCGTAAAACAAAGAGCCGACACAACTCAACCAGTTGATGCGGTGGAAGGTTCCGGCGTCCGGAAATTTTTCCCGCCCCAGCGGCAGAACGTCGCGGCCCAACGCTCCGCCCGCTTCAGCTCGGTGTCGAGCGCCGCCATGGTGCGCGACAGGTCGGCGCTGTCGTCGTCGAGGTAGACCCGCAGGACGCGCGCCTGGATGGCGGCCAGCGCGGCGACCTGCGCCGAGCCGCCGCGCCGGTCCGGGTCGATCCCGGCGCCGCGCAGCATCCAGGCCATCGAGCGCCCGAAGGGGCAGAGGAAGGCCAGCGCGGTCGCCGGCTCGCCCGGCAGGTCGCGCAGCACCGCGCGCAAGCCCTCGCGGAAGGGCCGCAGCGCGTCGAAGCGGCGCATCATGATGTCGAAGAGACGGTCGCGGGGGCTCTCGGCGGGATCGGCGGGCGTGTCGCCGGCCAGCACCGTGGCGTCGGCCACCCGCGACACGGCGGCCAGCAGATCGGCCCGCCCCCGGTAGCGCCGGTGGAAGGCGGAGAGCGGCACGCCGGCCGCCCGCGCCACCTGGAGCAGGCCGACGTGGTTCCAGCCCTTTTCGGCGGCCAGCCGCATCGCCGCCGTGGCGACCGAACGGTCGAGCGCGTCGGGATCCGTCTCGGGATTTGGCCTGTCGCCGTTGGACGGCGTGTGTTGCGGAGCCTCGGACATCGCGCCCACCCTCGCGGTTGTTCACCGGCTTATAAGGTGGGGTGCGTTCCGGGTTTCGTCACCCCTTGCGAATCGCCTCGACCCGCCCGCCGGTCAACGCGACCAGATCGGCCGGGGTCAGGCGGAACACCGCGTTCGGCGTCCCGGCGGCGGCCCACAGGCTGTCGAGGGCCATCAGGTCGGCGTCGATCAGCACCAGCGGCGGCACCGCGTGGCCGATGGGCGAGACCCCGCCGATGGCGTAGCCGGTGGACTCGCGGACGAAATCGGGGTCGGCACGCTCGATCTTCTCGCCGATCAGCCGGCCGACCGCCTTCTCGTCCACCCGGTTGGCGCCGCTGGCGATCACCAGGACCGGACGGCCGCTCTCCTTGGCGCGGAAGATCAGCGATTTGGCGATCTGCGCCACGGCGCAGCCGACGGCGGCGGCGGCGTCCTCCGAGGTGCGGGTGCTGCCCGCGTGCTCGACCACCCGGTGGCCGAGCCCGGCGGCGTCCAGCAGATCCTGGACGCGGCGGGCGGAGGGGCTCAGCGCCTCCATGTCAGCCGGCCAGTTCCTTCGAGCGCCGGGTGGCGGCGGCGATGGCGGCGGTCAGGACCGGCTGCAAGCCGTCCCCGGCCATCAGCACGTCGAGCGCGGCCTGGGTCGTGCCGTTCGGGCTGGTCACCGCCTTGCGCAGGTCGGCGGCCTCCTGCGGCGAGCGGTTCAGCAACTCCCCGGCGCCCGACACGGTGGCGCGGGCGAGGCGCATCGCCAGATCGGCGGGCAGGCCGCTCGCCTCGCCGGCCTTGGCCATGGCCTCGACCAGCAGGAAGACGTAGGCGGGACCGCTGCCCGACACCGCCGTGACCGGATCCAGCAGGGCCTCGTCGGCGATCCAGGCGACGTCGCCGACGGCGCGCAACAGCGCGTCGCACAGCGCGGTCTGCGCCTGGGTGACGCGCGCGTTGGGAACCGCCACCGTCATGCCGCGCCCGATGGCGGCCGGGGTGTTGGGCATGGAGCGGACGACGGCCGCCTCCCCGCCCAGCGGCCCTTCGAAATAGCCGATGGTCTTGCCGGCGGCGATGGAGAGGAAGACGGTGCCCGGACGCGCCAGCGCGCGGTAGGCGGGCAGCGCCCCGTCCATCACCTGCGGCTTGACGGCCAGCACGACGACGTCGGGGACGAAGCCGGCGGGCAGATCCTCCGGCCCGGTCGCGGCGCTGACCAGCGGGTTGCCGGCCAGCGAATCCGGCAGGCCGGACTTTTCCACCACGACCACCCGCGACGCGATGCGGGAGGCCAGCCAGCCGTCCAGCATGGCGCCGCCCATCTTGCCGCAGCCGACCAGCAGCAGGCTGGCCCCGCCGTTTCCACCGTCGCTCATGACGCTCACGCCTCGCCCATGGTGTCGAGGATGGCGGCGGACACCGCCTCCTGCGCCGATTTCCCGCCCCAGATCACGAACTGGAAGGCCGGGTAGAAGCGTTCGCACTCCGACAGCGCGATCTCCACCAGATCCTCCAACTGCTCGACGGCGGCGCCGCGCGCGCCGCGCAGCAGCATGGTCTGGCGGAACATCGGGGTGTGCTCCTCCGCGCAGACGTCGAAATGCCCCAGCCACATGCGGCCGTTCACCTCGGCCAGCAGCTCGGCGACGGCGACGCGGCGGGGCGCCTGCACCTTCATGTCGAACTGGCAGGAGAACTGCATCGCGCTGACGTCGGGCTGCCAGACGAAATAGAGGCGGTAATCGCACCAGCGGCCGCCGATCTCGACGACCAGCTCGTCCTCGCTCGCGCGCTCGAACGGCCATTCGTTGGCGGTGACGATCTCCTCGACCACGTCGAGCGGGTTGTGGGCGGAAGCGGTGGTTTCGACGGCAACAGCCGACATGTCAGCGTCCTCCTGTGAAGGCGCGGTGGGCGGTACCGTATACCCGGAACGAAGGGCAGGACCTGGGAATGCTCCCCGATGGGGCGGGACGGTGCCAAAGCCGTCCGGTCCGTGCAATCGAATTCAAAGACAGCCGCGATGACCGATTCGTGACCGGACCCGGCGGATCAGGGGGCCGTGCCGGGGGCGGGAGCGTCGGGGGCGGCGCCGGGATCCTCGATCACCGTGGGGACGGCGGCGGGAACGGTCGTGGCCGGGAGATGGGTGCCCGGAGTCGCGGCCATCAGCGACGCGACGGTCGCCTCCAGCGTGGCGAGCCGCTCGGCCATCGCCTCCTGCTCGGCGCGGGCCTTGGCGGCCATGGCGCGGACGGCCTCGTGCTCCTCGCGGCCGACCACGTCCATGCGCGACAGCACGCGTTCGAGCTGGGCGCGAAGATGGCCCTCGGCCTCCTCGCGCAAGGACGAGAAGGCGCCGAGCGCCCCACCCGCGACGCGGGCGAGATCGTCGAGAATCTTGTTGTCAACCTGCATCGGCTCAAACTTCCGGTTACCGTTTGATCATTATGGCTTCCGAACCGGCGGACTTCAACGCTCTTGGCCCGCTCTTGTGCAGCGCAGCACACAATGCAGCCTTCAAACGCGCCGTCCAGGGCGTCCGGTTCGGGGCTTCGTCAAGGCTTGGGGAGCGGGGCGCCGGCGAAATGCTCCTGCACCGCCCGCATGTCCAGGCTCTGCGTCGGCGCCGAGGCCGGGCCGGCGATCCGCAGGGTCAGCGGCGGCGGCGCGGAGTCGGCCTTCACCCGCAGGCTCAGCCCCAGGTCGACGCGGGATTCGGGCAGCGACCACAGGCCGGTCAGCACCCCCTCCCCCGCCGCCGCGATCAGCCGCGTGTCGTCGGTGCGGACGACCCCGTGATCGATGGCGAAGCGGCCGTCCAGCCGGTCGACGCGGGTCTCGCCGCCCTGCAGGCTGCCGGCGACGGCGCCCAGCACCTCCTGCGGGCGCTCCACCCGGCCGAGCCGGTCGCGCAGGGCGCCAAGGTCGAGCCCGCGCAGCACCCCGCCGGTGGCGGCGACGCGCCCGCGCCCGGCCAAGCCGCGCAGCAGCGCCTCGCGACTCGTGCCGGCGCTGCTCAGCGTCATGTCGAGATCGACGGTGCCGCCCGTCAGCGCCACGCCGCTGCCCGCCGCGATCTCCGACAGCGCCGCCTTGACCAGCGTCACGTCGGCCTCGACCGAGGGGACACGCCCGGCCGTGGCGATCACCCGGCCGCTGAGGCCGATCTGGCCGCCCAGCCATTCGCCGTCGAGCTGGTCGAGCGTCAGGATCCCGCCGGCCAGCCCGGCGCGCAGGGCCGGCTGCTCGATCCGCGCGCCGCCGACGGTCACCGACGCCGCCGTCAGCGACAGCCGGCCGTCCGCCGCGCGCAGCCAGGAGGGGTCGGCGTTGTGAAGCTCCGGCTCCGTCGGCGCGGCCGAGGCGCCGCCGGCCGAGGCTCCCCCCTGGGCGGGCGGAGCGTCGGCGCCGTCACCCGGCGCCGCGCCGACCAGTGGGGCGGCGATCAGACGGTCGAGGTCGAGGTCGCCGGTTTGGAGATCGGCCTCCAGGCGCGGGCGTTCGCCGGCCAGATCGGCCGCCAGCTTCCCCCGCACCGCCGTGCCGGCGACGATGCCCTGGAGGTTGCCGAGGCTCGGCGCCTTGGCCGTGCCGCCAAGCTCGCCGTAGAGGTCGAGCGGACCGTAGGCGCGCGCCTGCGTCCGATCGGTGAACAGCGCCGCGATGCGGCCGAGTTCCGGATGCGTCACCCGCAGCTTCACGTCGGCGGCGGGGGTCTTGTCCAGCGCCAACAGGGCGCCGCCGGCCTCCAGCGTGCCGCCGGCCATGCCGGCCGACAGCTCCAGCGCCAGCCGGTCGGCGTCGCCGGCCAGCCGCGCCTTGGCGGTGACCGCCCCCAGCCGTTCGGGCACCGGCACGCCCGAAGGCCACGGCACCGCGCGGGGCAGCCCGCCCAGGCTCTCGGCCTCGGCCGAGAGGGCGATGTTCACGCCGCGCAGGGGGGACAGGACGGCGATCTGGCCGTCCACGCGCCCCTTCAGCCCGACGAGGTCGTCGATCCGGGCCTCGCGGATGGTCAGCGACCCGCCGGCCACCGTGGTGTCGAGATGGATGCCCTGCATCGGCAGGCCGCGCAGGGTCAGCTGCCCGATGTCGATGTTCAGGTTGGCGTCGGCCATGCCGAGGACGCGCTGCGGCGACCACCCCGACGAGGCGGCGGCGGCGGGCGTGGCGGGCGTGGCCGTCTTGGCGGGGACCGGCGTGGGGTTGGGGCCAAGGGCGGTGCCGGGGGCCGGGGTCTCGCCCGACGCCGGCAGATAGGCGTCGAGGTTCAGCCGGTCCAGCTCCAGCCGCGCGCCGAAGGCCGGGCGGCCCCGGTCCACATAGGCGACGGCGCCCGACAGGCGGCTGCTGTCCACCCGCAGGTCCAGCCCCGACAGCTCGAAGCGGTCGGCGTGGCCCTGGACTCGGCCGGCGATGGAGGCGCGGCGCAGCCGGTCGGCCGGAACGGCGCGGACGTCCAGCTTCATCCAGTCGAGCAGCGCGCGCAGATTGTCGGCGTTGGCCTCCATCCGGACGTCGAGCGTCGGCTGGCCGCCGGGGGTGGTCATCTCGCCCGCCGCGACGAAGTCGGAGCCGCCGGGCAGCAGGGCGCTGAGGCGGTCGATGTTCAGCCGCCCGTCGGACAGGCTGGCCTCCAGCCGGCCCTGGCGGACGACGCCGCCGTTGTAGGTCACCCCGTCGACCGCGAGGTCGAGCTTCGCCTCGATCCCGACCGGCAGGGCGAGAGACATGGAACGGGGCGGCGTTCCGGCCGCGCTCCCGTTGGCCGTCGCGGCGGGGCCGCGCGCGGACGGGGGGACGGCGGTTCCCTTGGTGGCGCGCGCCAGCCACGCGTCGAGGTCCAGCCGGTTGACCGCCAGCGTCAGTTCGGTGCGCGCCGGGTCGCCCGCCCGCAACGTCGCCGTGCCGGTGGCGCGGGTGTCGCCGAGCTGGGCCTCCAGGTTGCTGAACACGGCAAGGCTGGTTCCCGCCTCCACCGTCGCGCGCAGGCTGTAGGGCTGGGCCAGCGCCGGCACCGTCTTCGAATCGAAGCTTTTCGAATCGAACAGGCGGGCGAGGTCGCCGCCTTCCGCCCGCAGGTCGCCCTGGGCGCGGAGCGCGCCGCTGCCGCCCGGATTGCCGGTGCCGCCCGACAGGATGCCGGCGAAGCGCAGGGTGGCGTCGGTGCCGGGCATCGACAGGGCGGCGCGCACCGGCACGGCGGCGCCGTCGGTGAAGCGACCGGCCGTGATCTCGCCATGGAGCGACAGCCCGCGCAGACGGAAATCGCCCTGCAGTTGGAAGGGGCCGGTCAGGCTGCCGGCGACGACGGCGGCGTTGACCGCCTCCAGCGTCTCGGTGCGGCCGGAGCGGTCGTCGCGGTAGACCACCGTGCCGTTGTCCACCGTCACCCGGTCGAAGCTGACGGCCGAGGCGAAGCCGTCGGCGGCGGGCAGGCGGCCGGACGCGGCCGGGGCGCCGCCCGACAGGTCCCAGTTCACCCGGCCGTCCTTCAGCACCTCGACCACGAAGACCGGCTCGACCAGCGTGACGCTCTCGACCTGGATGCGGCCGGTCAGCAGCGGCCCCAGCGCCACCCGCGCGTCCAGCTTCTTCAGCCGCGCCATGTCGGGCTCGGCCGCGCCGGCCGGGTTGGCCAGCCGGGCGTCGCGCACCGTCAGCGCCGGGGAGGGCAGCAGCGTCAGGCCGATGTCGCCGCGCAGTTCGACGGTGCGGCCGGTGGCGGCCGACACCCGCTCGGCGATGGTTCCCTTGTAGGCGTTCCAGTCGATCAGGCTCGGCGCCGCGAGAACGCCGCCGGCCAGCACCGCCAGCCCGGCCCCCGCCGCGATCAGAATCGTCCTCACCGGATGCCCGCCTTCCCTGCGACCGGCCGTGTCGCCGGCCGTGCCCCGTCGTCCATTCACGTCATCCGCCAATCCGGTATACGCCGCCCATTCTTGTCACCGCCCGCTCCCGTCGCCGGAACCGGCCCGCCTTCTCGCCCGAACCGTCTTTCGCTAAGCTAGCGCCCGCAGAGGAAACAAGCAATTTGGGCAATCCGAGGGCCGAACGACGAGCGGCCGAAAAATTGTCCGGAGCGGGGCCGCCGCGGACCCGGTTTCCCTCCCAGAACGCCAGCCGGAGACCAGCCATGGGCGACGTGGTCAACCTGAACCGCTTCCGCAAGACCCGCGAGCGCGCCGAACGCGCGAAGGAAGCCGACGCCAACCGGGTCCGATTCGGCCGCACCAAGGCGGAGAAGCTTCGTGACCGGCAGGAGGCCGAGCGGGGAACTCAGGCTTTGGACGGCAAGAAACTCGACGACCCGGCATAGGCGGATCGTCGAGGATTTCGCCTTCCCATCCCTCGAAAGGCGATAAAGCCCGAGCTGTACAGTCGGGATATCCCTAGGTTTTCTATTACTATTGACTCACTAAACAATTGGTTATTGCCACAATCAGCCGCCTCGTGTGAGAGTTGCCTCATGCGCGCCGTCGGGCGCGCCGGTCAGGCATCGGGGAGGGCCGGCATCATGGTCGACATGACGTCGTTTCGCGGTTCGGTTCAGCAGCCTCAGTCCAGTGCCTTCCTGCCCCCCATCCGCGCGGTCGAGAGCGACCGGCCCTGGGTGTGGCTCTCCGCCGCGTGGCGCGACATGATGGCCGCGCCGCTGGTCAGCTTCGGTTACGGGGCGCTGGCGGTGATCTCCAGCTTCGTGCTGGTGGTCGGTCTCGCGCTGGAGGGGCTGGAATACCTGATCCTGCCGCTGGCCGCCGGCTTCATGCTGCTGGGGCCGGTCTTCGCGGTCGGGCTCTACGAATCGAGCCGGCTGATGGAACTGGGCGAGCGTCCGACGCTCGGCCGGGTGGCCGCCGCCTATCAACGCAACGGCATGCAGGTCGCCGGCATCGGGCTGGTGCTGATGATGGCGCTGTTGGCCTGGATCCGCGTCGCCTTCCTGATCTTCGCCCTGTTCTACTCGTCCCAGCCGCCGGCCTTCGACCAGCTGGTCGACCGCATCTTCTTCTCCGCCGAGACCATTCCCTTCCTGCTGACCGGCACGGTGTTCGGCGCGGTGATCGCGGCGGGGGTGTTCTCCATCGCCGTGGTGTCGATCCCGATGCTGCTCGACCGCGACACCGACGTGTTCACCGCCATGGCGACCAGCGTCGCGGTGGTCCGCGAGAACGTCCGCCCGATGATGACCTGGGCCTTCCTGGTCGCGCTGTTCACCTCGGCCGGGATGGTCACCGGCTTCCTCGGCATGGCCATCGCCTTCCCGCTGATCGGCCACGCCTCCTGGCACTGCTACCGCGATCTGGTGGGCCGCGCCCGGCAACCCTGACGCTCCCTCGTCGGCCCGAACAAGGAAAAGCCCTTCCCCGGTCCGGTGGAGGGGCTTTTCCTTTGCCGTGCCGGCGTGGGCGTGACCATGACCGTGACCGTCAGGGCTTCTTGAAGAACGCCTCGGCGGCGTTCTTCTGGGCCTCCTTGGCGGATATCGCGGCGCGGGCGCGGGCGATCTCCGCCTCCAGCCCGGCGATGTAGTCCTGAAGCTCGGCCACGCCGAGCGCGCCCAAATCCTTCAAGGCCGGCTTGGCCTTGCGCGGTTCGAGATCGTCGAAGCTCATCCGTCCCCTCCCCTTTTGCCGCCTCGCCCCGGTTCGCCTTGCCAGGGCATCGCGGCAAATCTACCCTTCCCGTCCAACGAAACAAACCGGGGAAACACTCATGGGCCTCGCCTTGCCGGACACCATGCGCTGCGTCGAAATCACCCAACCGGGCGGACCGGAGGTCCTGCGCCCCGCCGAACGCCCGGCGCCCGTCCCCGGTCCGGGAGAGATCTTGGTCGAGGTCGCGGCGGCCGGGGTCAACCGGCCCGACACGCTGCAACGCCAGGGCCGCTACGACCCGCCGCCCGGCGCGTCGGACCTGCCGGGGCTGGAGATTTCCGGCACCGTCATCGCCATCGGCGAGGGCGTGACGGAGTGGGCCAGCGGCGACGCGGTCTGCGCGCTGGTGGCCGGTGGCGGCTACGCCCAGTACTGCGTCGTCCCGGCGGTGCAGGCCCTGCCGGTGCCCAAGACCCTGTCGATGACCGAGGCGGCGGCGGTGCCCGAGACCTTCTTCACCGTCTGGACCAACGTGTTCGAGCGCGGCGCGCTGAAGCCCGGCGAGACGCTGCTGGTCCATGGCGGGTCGAGCGGCATCGGCACCACGGCGATCCAGCTCGCCAAGGCCTTCGGCGCCACCGTCTTCACCACCGCCGGCAGCGCCGACAAGTGCCGGGCCTGCGAGCAACTCGGCGCCGACCGCGCCATCGACTACAAGACCGAGGATTTCGTCGCGGTGATCCGCGAGGCGACCGGCGGGCGCGGGGTCGACGTGGTGCTCGACATGGTGGGCGGCGACTACGTCGCCCGCGACGTGGAGATCATGGCGCCCGACGGCCGCCACGTCTCCATCGCCTTCCTCAACGGGCCGAAGGTGTCGCTGAACATGGCGCCGGTGATGATGAAGCGGCTGACCCTGACCGGATCGACCCTGCGCGCGCGCCCGGTGGCGGAGAAGGGGCGCATCGCGGCGGCTCTGCGCGACAAGGTCTGGCCGCTGCTGGAGGCCGGCGGCGTCAAGCCGCTGATCCACGCGGTCTTCCCATTGGAGCAGGCCGACGAGGCGCACCGCCTGATGGAAAGCAGCGCCCACATCGGGAAGATCGTGCTGACCGTCACCCCCTGATCGGGAGCGAAACGGGAGTCCCCGCGTCTTTCTTGCCGCCGATGGAGCGGTCGGGCTTGCCTTGACCGCCCAAGACGGGTTAGCAGAGACGCGTGGGCGACCGGGCTTTCCCGGTGAGCCTGCGAAAGCATGCTTACTTGATCCGGTTTCGCCCCTATATCCAGGGTCGAAACCGCGCGCGCTTCCGCCCGGATATGAAAAGACCGGCCGCGTCACCCGCCAGCGGGCGCGGCTGGAAGAGAGTTGTCAGGAGGGATGATGGCACTGCCCTTGATGCCGAAAGCGACAGCCGTCTGGCTGGTCGAGAACACGTCCTTGTCCTTCGAGCAGATCGCAGCCTTCTGCGGGATGCATTCGCTGGAAGTCCAGGCCATCGCCGACGGCGAGGTGGCGGTCGGCATGGTCGGCCTCGATCCCGTCGCCAACGGCCAGCTGACCAAGGCCGAGATCGCGCGCTGCGAGAAGAACGAGGATCTGCGCCTCAAGCTGCTGGTGGTCGACCTGCCGCAGGTGGCGGCGCGCTCCAAGGGGCCGCGCTACACCCCCATCACCAAGCGCGGCGACAAGCCCGACGCCGTCGCCTGGCTGCTGAAGAACCACCCGGAACTGTCGGACGCGCAGACCTGCCGCCTGATCGGCACCACCAAGCCGACCATCGCCGCCGTGCGCGACCGCACCCACTGGAACGCCGCCAACATCAAGCCGCGCAACCCGGTCATGCTGGGGCTGTGCACCCAGCGCGAGCTGGAGGAGGCCCTGGCCCTGGGGATCCGCCGCGGCGGCACGCCGTTGCCCCCGCAGGAGCAGGAGGAGGGCTACGGCGAGGAGCGCGACGACGAGCAGCCCTGGTCCCAGCGGGAAGACGCGCGCTGACGTGAAACTGGGTCGCCTTCGCCCGCGCGGCGGGGGCGGCTCCGGGGCACCCCATCCATGACCACCACCCCACCCCGTCTCGTCGTCGGCATCAGCGGGGCGTCCGGCGTCGTGCTCGGCATCCGCATGCTGACGACGCTGCGGCGCATCGGCGTGCAGACCCATCTGGTCGTCAGCCGCTCCGCCGAGGTGACGCTGGCGCACGAGACCGACCTGAAGGTCGCGGAACTGCGGGCGCTGGCCGACGTCCATTACGCCACCGCCGACATCGGCGCCGCCATCGCCAGCGGCAGCTTCCGCACGCTGGGCATGGTGGTCGCCCCCTGCTCCGTCCGCACGATGAGCGAGATCGCCAGCGGCGTGACCTCCACCCTGCTGACCCGCGCCGCCGACGTGGCGTTGAAGGAGAAGCGGCGGCTGGTGCTGATGGTGCGGGAAACCCCGCTGCACCTGGGCCACCTGCGCACCATGACCGCGCTGGCCGAGATGGGCGCCGTCATCGCCCCGCCGGTCCCGGCCTTCTACGCCAGGCCGCAGAGCATCGACGACCTGATCGACCATTCCGTCGGCCGCGTGCTCGATCTGTTCGGGCTGGACGCCGGCAACCTGCGCCGCTGGGGCGAGCCGCCCGCGCAGGGCTGACCCTCCCGCCGGTTTTCGCCGCACGGCAACAGACGGCTTGGACTGCAAGAGCAATGCCGGTATACCCCATCGGTGCGGGGGCCGGCATCGCGCCGGCCGGCAAGACGAGGGACAGAACGGTCATGCCCCACACCGAACAGAGCCAGCCCATTCGCCAACTCCTGGCCGGTATCAAGGGCTTCCGCGCCCGTTACTACGAGCGCCGCCCGGACAGCATGCGGCAATTGGTCACGGAAGGGCAGCATCCCGAGATTCTGATGATCGGCTGCTCCGACAGCCGCGTCGATCCGGCCCTGCTCACCCAGGCGGAGCCGGGCGAGCTTTTCGTGGTGCGCAACGTCGCCAACCTCGTGCCGCCCTACCAGCCCGACGGCAGCTACCACGGCACCTCGGCCGCCATCGAATACGCGGTGCGGGTGCTGGGCGTGTCGCACGTCATCGTGCTGGGCCACGCCCAATGCGGCGGTATCCAGGGGCTGATCCGCCTGCGCACCGGGCAGAAGACCGACGACGATTTCGTGTCGCCCTGGGTGTCGATCGCCGGCTCCGCGCTGGATCCCTACATCAACGGGGCCGACGGGACGGAACGCAGCCAAGCCGACGCCGAACGGCTCCAGCAGCAGCCCGACGTGGTCGAGCGCGCCGCCGTCCGCACCTCCGTCGACAACCTGATGACCTTCCCCTTCGTGCGCGAGCGGGTCGAGGCGGGCACGCTCAGCCTGCACGGCTGGTGGTTCGACCTGGAAGACGGCGAGTTGTGGGCCATCGACCCGAAGACCCGGCTGTTCGAGCCGGTGTAATAACGGCTGAGCGGCGGAATTCCGCCGCCCTTTCGCTGTTGAGGACGAGGAACCCATTGTTCTTCACCCTCGAAGGGAAAGGAAACGCCATGAAATCCGCGATCCGTCTGGCCATCCTCGTGGCCGCCCCGCTGGCGCTCGCCGCCTGCAACCAGACCGGCAACGACCGAGGCGGCCTGTTCGGCGGCGGCGGCGGCGGGATGTTCGGCTCGGGCAGCTCCGATTCCCGCTACGCCCGCAACGGGCAATGCGACGACCCGCGCTACAACACCTCCAACGGCGGCCACGCCGAGGTGGGCACCGACGATTACGACTGCTCGCGCCGGGGCGACGGGATCAAGCGCTGATCGCGGCGATGGAAGCGGGAGAAGCGGTGCGTCGTGGCCGCTCCTCCCGCTTCACGCTTCGGGATAACCATGGCTGTCTTGCGGGATTGTCGAGGCGGATGCGAGAAACCGTCATGGCTCGCAGCTGCACACTCGGTCTAGTTTCCGCATCCGGAACAGCCCTGGATTATCACGTGACCGACTCTCTGATACCCATCGCTTCGTTCATCCAGGAGCGGAGCATGCGCCTTTTCCCGACCACCCTCGTCCGGCCTCTTCTGATCGCCGCCGCGCTGGCCGTCGCCGCTCCGGCCCTGGCGAACGAAGGGGCGAAGTCGAACGGCTGCCCATGGGCGCAGGACGTGTCGCTGGAGATCAACGGCAAAACGCTGACGCTCAACCAAGCGGTGTTCGCGGCGCCGAGCAGCGAGCCGGTCGTGATCGAGCCCTACCAGATTTATCCGCTGGTCGATCAGCTCAAGCTGCGCATCGTCGGTCCCAAGGGCCGGGAATGGGAGGCCTCCCTCACCCGTCTGGTCAGCGGCAAGCGGTGCAGCGCCTTCTACGTCGGCAAGGCCTTCATGGTGTCCGACGTCGAGCGCGATCCGAACATGCTGATCCTCAACCGCTGACGCCGGGCGTAAGTTCTGCCACGGTTGCCCCCACCCACACAATCCTCCTTCACCCCCCCAGCGCCTCCGCCAGCGCCTCCGCCAGCGCGTCCAGCGCCGGGTCGCCGCCCGGCACCAGCAGCGCCATGTTCGCCGCCGCCAGCGCCGGACCGCCGCCGGGACGCGGCGCCAGCCCGCCGGCCGCGAACAGGCGGTCCTGCTGGATACGCTCGGCCTCCAACTCCACCGCCTTCATCCGCCGGTACAGCGCGTCGTCCTCGGCCTTCACCCGGCGGCGCACCGCGCGGAGTGGCCGCACCACCTCCCGCCGCCACGCCGCGACGGCGGAATCGACCCGCTCCAACGCGTCGGCCGACAGGGCCGTCGCGCAATCCATCCCGGCCCAGGCGGCGAACAGCAACAGGTTGACGTCAACCCCGCGCCCGTCCTGCAAGGCCAGACAGCAGGCCGGCACCCCCGCCCGCCCGTAGACGGCCAGGGAGAAGTCCCAGAACGGGTTGGCGGAAGAGCTGGTGCCGTCCATCAGTCGCCGAAGCTGATGCTGAGGCCGCGCGCGGTCTTGACCAGCGCGCTGTCCAGCTCGACGCAGGCGTATTGCTTGATGGCGTCGGTGATCGGCACGTCGATCACGCCACGGTTGGACCACGCCACCATGCGGTCGAACTTGCCCTCGGCGATCAGATCCACCGCGTGGACGCCGAAGGCCGAGGCGACCAGACGGTCGCGCGGGCTGGGCATGCTGCCGCGCTGGACGTGGCCCAGCACGGTGACGCGGGTCTCGGCCCCGGTGGCGTCGGCGATCTTCTCGCCGATGTAGTCGCCGATGCCGCCGTAGCGCTTCTCGCCGCCCTGGAGGATCTTCTTCACGCCGGTGCCCTCCAGCGTCTTCACCGCCTCCGACACCACGACCAGGGCGAAGTTGCGGCCGCTGCCGCGGACCTCCTGGATCTTGGCGGCGATGCGCTCGATGGAATAGGGGATCTCCGGGATCAGGATCACGTCGGCCCCGCCGGCGATGCCCGCCGCCAGCGCGATGTGGCCGGCGTCGCGGCCCATCACCTCCAGCACCATGACGCGCTGGTGGCTGGCGGCGGTCGGCTGCAGACGGTCGAGCGCCTCCACCGCCACCGCGACGGCGGTGTCGTAGCCGACCGACACCTCGGTCATGCCGAGGTCGTTGTCGATGGTCTTGGGCACGCCGACCATCGGGAAGCCGCCCTTCTGGGCCAGCTTGTGCAGGATGGCGAAGCTGCCGTCGCCGCCGATGCCGATCAGCGCGTCCAACCCCAGCTCGCGGTAACCGCCGATGATCTCGTCGGAGCGGTCCTTCACCGTGCCGTCGGGCATCGGGTAGGCGAAGGGATCGCCCCGGTTGGTGGTGCCGAGGATCGTGCCCCCCTGCCGCATCATGTTGCCGTCGACGTTGCCGAGGTCGAGGGTCTGGTACTTCACCGGGCGGTGCAGCAGGCCCTGCGTGCCCTCGACGATGCCGAGAACCTGCCAGCCATAGCCAGCCGCGCGGTGGACCGCGGCGCGGATGACCGCGTTGAGACCGGCGCAATCGCCGCCGCTGGTGAGAATGCCGATGCGTTTGCCGGCTTTGATGGGGGCGTTCATGGAGGGTTTCCGTCCCGTTTCGATTGTTTGTTGCGCAAGGGCGTCCATAGTTACCGGAACACGCGCTTCCCGCAATCGCCGAAGGGGAAAACGTGCACGCGGACCAGCGCCCGTCACCAAACCATAACCTGCGGGAGAGGCTGAGGTTTCGCGCTGCCGCTTTCACGGAAATCTGATATAGTCCCGCCCGCCGAACCAGGGGACACCCGCGAAAGCACCGTCCGGGACGCGGGCGACGACAGCGACGAACGACCTAAGAACGACCTAAGAGCTCAAGGGCAACCGGCCACTCGCAGCGGGCGCAATGAACGAACAAGAGATCCTGAAGGAAAAGCTGGCGACCCTGCGCAGCGAGCACCGCGACCTGGACGACGTGATCGCCCGGCTGGTGGAGCGCGCGCCCTACGACCAGCTCCAGATGCAGCGCCTGAAGAAGCGCAAGCTGATGCTGAAGGATCAGATCATGGTCCTGGAAAGCCGCCTGCTGCCCGACATCATCGCCTGACGGCGGCGGCCTCCCGACGAAGCCCTCTCAAGCGGCCGGTTTCTTGGGCACGGTGAAGAACTGGATGCCCATCTGGAAGCTGCGCGCGATGTTCTCCGCCTTGCCGATCAGGAAGGCCGCGCCCTCCCCCGGAAACAGCTCGTTGGCGGTCTCGCGGAACAGGCCGAGCCAGCGCTCGAAATGCTGCGGCTCGATGCCGAGCTGGATGTGGACCGGCATCGGCCGCCCGTCGTAGCGCTGGGTCAGCAGCGCGATGGACGACCAGAAATCCACCATCTTGCGCAGATGCGGCTCCCAATCGGTGATGGCGCGGTCGAAGATCGGCCCCAGCACCTCGTCCTTCATCACCTTTCCATAAAAAGTGCGGACGAGGGTGTCGATGGACGCCTCGTCGATGCCGACGCTCGCCATGCGCTCCTCGGCCAGGGCGGTGCGGATGTCGCGGCGGTCGTCGGCTTCGGTCATGGCTCTGGTCCGGTGCTTGGGTCGGGTTCGGGGACGAAAGGCACAACATAGGGCGGGCCGGACCGGCACGAAAGGGCCGGAATGCCGCAGCGGCGGGCTGGGGATTTTGCGCGGGGGCCGCGATCTTCTGGACTCCGGCCCCACTCTTCCTATAATCCGCCGCTTTCCGGACCTTGAGGAAAGCGCGCGCCGTGTCCGCCGAAACCCAGAACAGCACCCCGAACGGTTCGCCGCTGGTCGGCATCATCATGGGCAGCCAGTCCGACTGGACCACCATGAAGCACGCCGCCGACACCCTGACGGCGCTCGGCGTCGCCCACGAGGTCCGCATCGTCTCGGCCCACCGCACCCCCGCCCGGCTGGTGGAGTACGCCACCACCGCCAAGGCGCGCGGGCTGAAGGTGGTGATCGCCGGGGCCGGCGGCGCCGCCCATCTGCCCGGCATGGCCGCCTCGATGACCCCGCTGCCGGTGTTCGGCGTGCCGGTCGAGAGCCACGCGCTCAAGGGCATGGACAGCCTCCTGTCGATCGTCCAGATGCCGGGCGGCGTGCCGGTCGGCACGCTGGCCATTGGCAAGGCCGGCGCGATCAACGCCGCCCTGCTCGCCGGCTCGGTCATCGCCCTGATGGATCCGGCGGTCGCCGACGCGCTCGATGCGTGGCGCGCCCGCCAGACCGCCGCCGTGGCCGAGGCCCCGGTCGACGAGACCGCCTGACCATGACGAACGCTCCCCTTCCCCGTCTGGCCCCCGGCGCCACCATCGGCATGCTGGGCGCCGGCCAGCTCGGCCGCATGACGGCGCTGGCGGCGGCGCAGCTCGGCTACAAGACGCATGTCTACGCGCCCGACGCCGCCGGCAGCCCGGCCGCCCAGGTCTGCGCCGCCGCGACCGTCGCCGGCTGGGACGACCTCGACGCGCTGGAGCGCTTCGCCCGCTCGGTCGATACGGTGACGCTGGAGTGGGAGAACGTCCCCGTCGCCACGGTCGAGCATCTGCGCCGCTTCACCACCGTCAATCCGGGGCCGAACGTGCTGTCGGTGGCGCAGGACCGCATCAACGAGAAGTCCTTCGTCAACGCTCTGGGGATCGCGACCGCCCCCTGGCGCCCCGCCGCCAGCGCCGACGACGTCGCCCGCGCGGTGGCGGAGATCGGGCCGCGCTGCGTCCTGAAATCGACGCGCATGGGCTATGACGGCAAGGGCCAGGCCCGCATCGGCGCGGGCAGCGATCCGGCCGAGGCCTGGGCCACCATCGGCGCGCCCGCGTCGGACGACGCGGGGGGCGGCACGGCGGGCGGGATCGTCGAGGGCTTCGTGACCTTCGCCTGCGAGGTGTCGGTCATCGTCGTGCGCGGCGGCGACGGCGCCATGGCGGCCTACCCGGCGGTGGAGAACCGCCACAAGGACGGCATCCTCGACGTGACGGTCGCCCCGGCCAAGATCGCGCCCGAAACGGCGACCGAGGCCGAACGGGTCGCCCGCCGCATCGCCGAGGCGCTGGATCTGGTCGGCGTGCTGGCGGTGGAGCTGTTCGTCACCCCTGAAGGCGGCGTGCTGGTCAACGAGATGGCGCCGCGCCCGCACAACTCCGGCCACTGGACGATGGACGCCTGCGCCTCCTCGCAGTTCGAGCAGCTGGTCCGCGCCGTCTGCGGCCTGCCGCTGGGCTCGGTCGAACGGGTCGCCGATGCCGAGATGGTCAACCTGATCGGCGACGACGCCGCGCGCTGGCCGGAATTGATGGCCGAACCCGGCGCCCGCCTGCACCTGTACGGCAAGGCCGAAGCCCGGCCCGGCCGCAAGATGGGCCACGTCACGCGCCTGTTCCCGCGCGGCTGAGCCTCGCCCGGAACCCCATAACCACCATTGACGGTGCCCCATCCCCTGCCCAGCGGGGGATGGGAAGGGGTTGCAAGACAACATCCTGAAGTTGATTTGCCTTTTCGGGACAATACGCCGCACGCGCGTTGCCCTTCGTCTTGATCCGGCTTGGCGCCCGAAAGGCCGCCGTTCCGATGCCGCTCTCCTCGGCCGCCATCCCTTGTGCCCCGAGGATTCCCAAGATGTCCGGCGCGCGCGAGGACGCCAGTCCGCTTTCGCCATCCGGTCGGCGGCAAGGATTGGCACGCCCATGGCGCGAAGGACGTAAGGGAATTATGCAGCTTTTAACCGGTTGAAATCTTCGTTACTCTCCGATGAGAAATACGCAAAGTCGCTAAACTTCGTTTCAATTTGTGGCTGGGTGATGATGACCCTTGCGCAGAACAACGCGACGCGCACAGCCCCGGTGACCAGCGCCGGGCCGCGGCGGCCCCAGTCGAGCCGCGACCGCGACCGTTTCGTCGGTTTCGCCTTCGCCGCCGCCGATCTGCTGGTCGAGACCGACAGCATGGGGACCATCCTGTTTTCCGCCGGGGCCCGCTGCCGGCTGACCAAGGGGGACGTCGGCGGGCTGGTCGGCACCAATTTGCTGGACGTGGTGGCGCCGAGCGACCGCAAATACGTCCATGTCCTGTTCAACCGCATCAAGGAAAAGGCGCGCATCAAGCCCGCCCGCGTCCTGTTCCAAGGAATGGACGGGCAGATGTTTCCGGCGCTGCTGGGCGGTTGCCGGCTCGATTCCTGCCCGGAATCGCTGTTCCTGACGGTCCTGCTCGCCTCCAGCCCGATGGCCACCCCGACCGGCGAGTTGCTGGACGAGCACGAGTTCAACGGCATCCTCGAAAAGCGCATCCTCGACGCCCGCGAGCGCGGGCTCGACCGGGGGCTGACCCTGCTGCTGGTCGAGGGGCTCCAGTCGATGGTCGCCTCCATGCCCGAAGGCGCGGCGGAGGAGGTGAAGGAGAGCATCGACGCTTATCTGCGCGGCATCTCCGCCGACGGCGACAGCGCCGGGCATCTGGCCGGCGACCGCTACGGCATCGTCCACGCCGCCGACATCGACGGGCGCGAGGTTCAGGGCCACATCGCGCAGATCATCGAGGCGGCGGGCGGCGCGCTTCCCGGCGGCATCCGGTCCTGGACCATGGACATGACCGACGACCGGCTGGACGCCGCCGACGCGGCGCGCGCGCTGGTCTACACGGTGCAAGCCTTCGCGCTGGCCCAGGGCGGGGAGTTCACCATCTCCAGCCTGGAGGACGGCGCCAACCGCATGATGGCCGAGGCGGTGGAGCGCATCGGCCGCCTGCGCGCCACCATCGCCAACAAGGACTTCGTCGTCGTCTACCAGCCCATCGTCGATCTGGAGACCCAGGCCGTCCACCATCTGGAGGCGCTGACGCGGGTCGACGGCATGAAGTCCCCGGTGGAGTTCATCGCCTTCGCCGAGGACGTCGGGCTGATCTACGACTTCGACCTGCTGCTGACCCAGACGGTGCTCGAGACGCTGCACGCCCACCGCCGGGAGCCGAAGCTGCCCGACGTGGCGATCAACCTGTCGGCCAAGACCCTGATGAGCCCGATCTTCCTCACCCAGTTCCAGTCGGTGGTCGCGCCCTACGGCGACCTGCGGAAGAAGCTGCTGATCGAGGTGACGGAGACCGTGGTGGTCTCCGACATCGCCCGGCTGAACGGGGTGCTGCAGAAGCTGCGCGAGGCCGGCTACCGCATCTGCCTGGACGACGTCGGCGCCGGATCGACGTCGTTCCAGTCGCTCTACGGCATCCAGGCCGATTACGCCAAGATCGACGGCCAGTTCGTGCGCGGCGCCGTCAGCAGCCCGCGCGACATGACGATGCTGCGGTCGATGGTGGACGTCTGCCGCCAGCTCGGCATGAAGCTGATCGGCGAGCAGGTGGAGGAGCCGGCGCACGCCCAGCTGCTCGCCAGCCTGGACGTGCCGCTGGCGCAGGGGTTCCTGTTCAGCCGCCCGTCGCGGGATTTCGCCTATTTCGCCAAGGACTGGTCCAAGGTGCGCGGCGGCGGCAAGGTGATCTGGAAAAGCTGACGGGCGCGCCGGCCGCCGTCATTCCAGCGCGTGGGCCTGATCCAGCCGCCGCCGGGCCTCGTCCAGAAGGCTGCGGTTCCGCGCCAGCGCGTTGGCGCCGGCCTGTCCGTCGCGCAGATGCACACGACTCAGCAGGGCTTCCGCCTCGTCCAGAGAACTCATGATCGCCCATGCGGTGTCGGCGTCCATCGCTGCCCCCTTTGCTTGCCCTTGTCGCGGCGCTTGTCTTTGGCGTCGCGCAATGATCAGCACTGAAACATCCTTGCACCCGGACGAGTAGAGGATATTTGGTCGCACCTATCGTTTATCGTGTGGCTTTTTATGCGTTGTTATCATTTGGTTGTGTCTTTTCCCTCCAACCGGTCGGTCTGGACACGGATGACCTTTTCGGTGAGCGAGAACGCCTGCCGGCGGGTCAGGACCACCAAGACGGTGGCGGTCGCCAGCATGAAGAAGAGCGGCCCGACCATCCAGGCCAGCACCGCCAGCGCGAAGTAATAGGACCGCATCCCGCCGTTCAGCGCGGTGACCGCCAGGGTCAGCGCCTCGGCGATCGTCTCGCCCATCGCCCGCCGCTCCTCCGGGGGCAACGGCGTGATCGGCGCCGACCCGATCAGCGCGCAGCAGTAGTTGTACTGCCGCAAGGCCCAGGTGAACTTGAAGAAGCCGAAGGTGAAGACGACCACCATCAGCAGGATCTTGATCTCGAAGAGCTGGCGCGAGGTCTTCACGGTGAAGGACAGGTTGGTGATGATCTCGTGCGCGTGCTCGATGGCGCCGAAGGAGCCGACCAGACCGGCCAGGATCAGCATGTTGGTCGAGGCGAAGAAGGTGCAGCTCTGCATCGTGTGGCCGACGAGCTGCGAGTCCATGATGCGGTTGTCGCGCTCCAGCATCCGCTCCATCCAGTGGCGGCGGATCACCTTGAGGTGCTGGTTGACGACGCGGTGCCCGGTCAGCAGATGGTCCTGGATGACGGTGAAGCCGACCCAGGCCGTGACGAACCAGACGAACGCGATCAGGTCGAGCGCTGCGAGATCGGGCGGCAAGGGGCGGCACTCGCGATGGAAAGGGGAGGATCGGCGCTTCGTTTACGCCCCATCCGGGCGGCTGTCCACAGGCCCCATGTGCGCAAGAGCAAGGAGAGCCCTCTCTCCCCGGGGGAGAGGGAGGGGACCCGCGCCGCAGGCGTGGGGAGGGTGAGGGGGCCGACGCGCAAAGCGCGTCGCGATGGGGCAGCATGCCCCTTCGCCGATCCTTCGAACGTTGTTTCCTGACACAGACCCGTTGCCGTGCGTCCCCCTCACCCAACCCTCTCCCCGGGGGGGAGAGGGCTTGAAGACGGGTTCGTCGCTTCGCTGTTCAATCGGGCCAGCAAGTCGTTCAGGACATGGACGCGGATGGCGCTGGACAGGTTGCCGGTCCGTGCGCGGTCGATCTCCTCGATCAGCGCGTTGACCGACAGGCCCCGCGCCTGGGCGACCCGCTTCAGGGCGTCCCAGAACTCCTCCTCCAGCGAGACGCTGGTGGGGTGTCCGGCGATCAGCACCGAACGCTTCTTCATGGCGGCACGCGCCCCCGGTCGGCTTGGCTGTAAAGGGTGGAGCGGAAACGCCCCACCCTAACCGCAGCGCTCAGCCCGGTCCAACCATGCTTTCCGGCCGGACCCAGGCGTCGAACTGCTCCTCCGTCAGCAGGCCCAGGGCCAGCCCGGCCTGTTTCAGGCCGGTGCCCTCCTTGTGGGCCTTCTTGGCGATCTTCGCGGCGTTGTCGTAGCCGATGTGCGGGTTCAGCGCCGTCACCAGCATCAGGCTGTCGCCGACCAACTGGGCGATGCGCTCGCGGTTCGCCTCGATCCCGACGACGCAGTTGTCGGTCAGGCTCACCGCGGCGTCGCCCAGCAGGCGGATCGATTGCAGCACGTTGAAGGCGATCACCGGCTTGAACACGTTCAGCTCGAAATGCCCGGTGGCCCCGGCGACGGTCACGGTGGTGTGGTTGCCCATCACCTGGGCGCAGACCATCGTCATCGCCTCCGACTGGGTCGGGTTGACCTTGCCCGGCATGATCGAGGAGCCCGGCTCGTTCTCCGGCAGCGACAGCTCGCCGATGCCCGAGCGCGGCCCCGAGCCGAGCAGGCGCAGGTCGTTGGCGATCTTCATCAGCGACACCGCCAGCGTGTTCAGGTGCCCGTGCGCGTCCACCAACGAGTCATGGGTCGCCAGCGCCTCGAACTTGTTCTCCGCCGTGACGAAGGGCAGGCCGGTGAAGGCCGCGACCTCCTCGGCGAAGGCCTCGGCAAAGCCGATTTGCGCGTTCAGCCCGGTGCCGACCGCCGTGCCCCCCTGGGCCAGCCGGTAGAGCTGCGGCAGCGACGAGCGCACCCGCTCGATCCCGTAGGCGATCTGCATGGCGTAGCCGGAGAACTCCTGCCCCAGCGTCAGCGGCGTCGCGTCCTGGAGATGGGTGCGGCCGATCTTGACGATGTCCCGGAATTCGTCGGCCTTGGCCGCCAGCGCGGCGCGCAGCTTTTCCAGCGCCGGGACCAGATGGTGGACGATCTGTTCCGCCGCCGCGATGTGCATCGCCGTCGGGAAGCTGTCGTTGGAGGACTGCCCCATGTTGACGTGGTCGTTGGGGTGGATCGGCGTCTTCGAGCCCAGCGTGCCGCCCAGCGCCTCGATGGCGCGGTTGGCGATGACCTCGTTGGCGTTCATGTTGCTCTGCGTGCCCGAGCCGGTCTGCCAGACCACCAGCGGGAAATGATCGGCCAGCGTGCCGTCGATCACCGCGTCGGCGGCGGCGGTGATCGCGTCGCCGAGCGCGGAGTCGAGCGCGCCCAGCCGCATGTTGGCGACCGCCGAGGCGCGCTTCTGGATGCCCAGCGCGCGGACCAGCGGGGCCGGCATGCGCTCGCCGCCGATGCGGAAGTTCTGAAGGGAACGCTGGGTCTGCGCACCCCAGTAACGGTCGGCGGGGACCTCGATGGGGCCGAAGCTGTCGGTCTCGATGCGGACGCCGCTCATGATTGTCCTCTTTTTGTTCGCTGTGATCGGCTGGCACTCGCTGGCTGTGGACCTGATCTTTCCATGGAGCCGGCGAAAGGCAAGGGTCTCCTTGTGAAAGCTTGCCCACAAGCTTGCCGGCACTCCGAAATCGTTCTTGTTTTGTTCATCGTCAGGGCGTAGCGTTCTTGAAACGCCTGCCATGGGGGAAATCGGATGGACACGTTCGCTCTGGACCCTGTTCGCGCGCTGATCTCCAGGACGCGCGTCGCGGAGATGAAGAGCCTCGGCTGGCGCGTCGTCGGCCCCGGCGAGGAGGGCTCCTTCCTGATGGAAGGCCCCGAACTCGGCGGCGGGCCGGAGCGTCTGGTGCAGCCCTTGGGCTCCCTGTTCGACGATCTGATCGCCCGCGCGCTGGAACGCGCCGACGCCATCGATCAGCAGACCAGCCGTCGCGCGGCCCGCCACGCGGCTTGATCGTGATCGGCCGCCATCCCGATGGGCCGGAACGCTCATTGGGATAGGCGAAATCCCACCCCACCTCTTTCGATCGGAGCGTCGGGGTATCCCGACCATCCCGTCCGGTGCATCGTGCCGGCTCGTTGGGCGTTCCCCCTTCCCCGTGCCGTGAAAATGTTGCGGCCGGTGCGGATATCGGGATGGCACGCCGACGAAACGGGACCGGTCCATGACGAAGCGCCCCTCCTCGCAGATCAAGATTCTGATTGTCGACGACAATCCGCTGCTCCAGCGCGCCTTGAAGGACATGCTCGGCCTGTGGGGCGTCGGGCAGATCACCGCCGTCTCCAACGGGCAGGACGCCAAGGAGGCCCTGCGCCGCGAGGTCTTCGACCTGATGGTCACCGATTGGGTGATGGAGCCGGTGGGCGGCGCACAGTTGATCCAATGGGTGCGCCAGTCGCCCGGCTGCCTGCGCCCCGATTTGCCGATCATCGTGCTGACCGCCAACGCCGACCTGTCCACCGTGCGCTGCGCCTGGGATTCCGGGGCCGATTCCGTCCTGGCCAAGCCGGTGCCGGCGGCGACGCTGGCGCGCCGGATCGACGCCGTGCTGAACCGCCGCGACAGCGGCGTGAAGGCCGGCGGCCAGCGCGCCCAGGATTCCGCCGCCGGGCCGCAGCCCGCGCGGCCCGGCCCGCAGAGCGGCCCGCAGGCCGACGCCACGCCGAAGCTGCCGCCGCCGATCACGCCGGTGCTTCCGGCCGCGCTCACCCCGCGCAGCACCGATCCCAAGCGGGTCCGCCTGCTGCTGGCGCTCGACCGGCTGGACGCCGCCATCGAGCGCCCCGACCCCATCGGCAGCCGCCTGCGCCACGCCGTGTCCGACCTTCAGGTCGCGGCGGCGGGGGACCACGCCGCGTCCTCGATGGTGGCGTCGCTGTCCACCTGCGTCACCTGGGTCGAGCCCGACACCGAGGGCTTCGTCGACGCGCTTCAGGCCCACGCCGCTGCCCTGCGCTGGGCGGTGGGCTGCGACGGTGGCGCGCAGTCGATGGCGGTGGCGCTCTGCCTGATCCGCACGCTGCGCGCCAGCGTCCGCACGCTGGCGGCGCGCGGCCAGAGCGATTTCGGCGGCTGGCCCGAAGCCGGCCCCTCGGCGCCCTCCCCCAACCCGACGCCCAACCCGACGCCAAAGTCCCCGCCCAAAAATCTCCTCTGACGCCGCGCCGAGTCAGCCCCATATCCCTTGAGACCGATGGGTGGGAAGGCAATGGCGGAGCGGGAATTTCCGTAAAGCGGATGTTTCCATGCGCTCCGTTTCCGATCCTCGCCCGCTACCGGCCGTTCCTTGCTTTTTGCGGAACGGCCGGTGGCGGGCGTTGCGATATACGGCAGCCTTCATTACCTTTTTGCCCATCGAACAAACCGGCGGTCCAGCGATAAAGCCAGACGCCCGGTGCAGGGAGGGATGGGTAACATGGCGCTCGCGACCGTTTCACTGGACGACAAATACGCGCTCGAACAGGGCCGCGTGTATCTCACCGGGACCCAGGCGCTGGTGCGCCTGCCGATGATGCAGCGCCAGCGCGACCTCGCCGCCGGGCTGAACACCGGCTGCTTCATCTCGGGCTATCGCGGGTCGCCGCTGGGCGGCTTCGACCAAAATCTGTGGAACGCGCGCAAGTTCCTGGAGAAGAACCACATCCAGTTCCAGCCCGGCGTCAACGAGGAGCTGGGCGCCACCGCCGTCTGGGGCAGCCAGCAGGTCGGCATGTTCAAGGGCGCCAAATACGACGGCGTCTTCGCCATGTGGTACGGCAAGGGGCCGGGCGTCGACCGCTCGGGCGACGTGTTCAAGCACGCCAACGGCGCCGGCACCTCGAAGAACGGCGGCGTGCTGGTGCTGACCGGCGACGACCACAATTCCAAGTCCTCGACCTTCCCGCACCAGTCCGAACACGCCTACATGCACGCGATGATCCCGGTGCTGAACCCGTCGGGGGTGCAGGAGATCCTGGATTACGGCCTGATCGGCTGGGCGATGAGCCGCTTCTCCGGCTGCTGGGTCGCCATGAAGACCATCGCCGAGACGGTGGACACCTCGGCCTCGGTCTACATCGATCCGCACCGCGTCAACCCGGTCATCCCGACCGACTTCCCGATGCCGCCCGGCGGCCTGAACATCCGCTGGCCCGACCCGCCGCTGGAGCAGGAACACCGGCTGATGAAGCACAAGCTCTACGCCGCCCTGGCGTTCGCGCGTGCCAACAAGCTGGACCAGGTGGTGATGGGCAGCCCGCGCCCGCGCTTCGGCATCGTCACCACCGGCAAGAGCTACCTCGACGTCCGGCAGGCTCTCGACGAGTTGGGCATCACCGAGGAGATGGCGTCGGACTGGGGCATCACCGTCTACAAGGTGGGCATGCCCTGGCCGCTGGAGCGCGACGGCGTCCGCCACTTCGCCGAGGGGCTGGAGGAGATCGTCGTCGTCGAGGAGAAGCGCGCCGTCATCGAGAACCAGCTCAAGGAACAGCTCTACAACTGGAACCCGGACGTCCGCCCCAAGGTCGTCGGCAAGTTCGACGAGCAGGGCGAGTGGATCCTCCCCAGCGCCGGCGAGCTGTCGCCCGCCCAGATCGCGGTGGTGATCGGCCGCCGTCTGGAGCGCTTCATCGACAACGAAAACCTCAAGCGCCGCATCGCCTTCCTCGACGCCCAGGAGAAGCAGAAGGGCCACGTCGCCCGCGTCGTCCGCAAGCCGACCTTCTGCTCGGGCTGCCCGCACAACACCTCCACCCATGTGCCCGACGGCAGCCGCGCGCTGGGCGGCATCGGCTGCCACTACATGGCGACGTGGCTCGACCGCAAGACCGACACCTTCACCCAGATGGGCGGCGAGGGCGTGCCGTGGGTAGGCCAAGCGCCCTTCACCGACGAGACGCACATCTTCGCCAACCTCGGCGACGGCACCTATTTCCACTCCGGCATCCTGGCGATCCGTCAGGCCATCGCCGCCAAGGTGAACATCACCTACAAGATCCTGTTCAACGACGCGGTCGCCATGACCGGCGGCCAGCCCTTCGACGGCACCCAGACCGTCCAGTCCATCGCCCAGACCCTGCGCGCCGAGGGCGTCTCCCGCATCACCGTCGTCACCGACGAGCCGGAGAAGTACGGCCTCAACAACGGGTTGCCGCAGTTCACGGCGGTGGAGCACCGCGACGACCTCGACCGCGTCCAGAAGGAGATGCGCGAGGTTCCCGGCACCAGCATCCTGATCTACGACCAGACCTGCGCCACCGAGAAGCGCCGCCGCCGCAAGCGCGGCAAGATGGTGGACCCGGCCAAGCGCGTCGTCATCAACGAGCTGGTCTGCGAGGGCTGCGGCGACTGCTCGGCCAAGTCGTCCTGCGTCTCGGTGGTCCCGCAGGAGACCGAGTTCGGACGCAAGCGCCAGATCGACCAGTCCAGCTGCAACAAGGACTATTCCTGCACCAAGGGCTTCTGCCCCAGCTTCGTGACGGTCGAGGGCGGCCAGCTCCGCAAGCCCAAGCCGGCCGCGGCCAAGGCCGCCGACGCCACCCCGCTGCCCGCCCCCGCCCTGCCCGTCTACGAGAAGACCTGGGGCCTCTACGTCACCGGCGTCGGCGGCACCGGCGTGGTCACCATCGGCGCCCTGCTGGGCATGGCGGCGCATCTGGAGGGCAAGGGCGTCGGCGTGCTCGACATGACCGGTCTCGCCCAGAAGGGCGGCGCCGTCACCAGCCACATCCGCATCGCCGACACGCCCGAGGACATCCACTCCGTCCGCATCGCGGCCGGCGGCGCCGACGCGGTGCTGGGCTGCGACATCGTCGTCGCGGCGGCCGGCGACGGCCTGTCCAAGATGCGGGCGGGCCACACCCGCGCCGTGCTGAACACCCACGACGCCATCACCGCCGACTTCATCAAGCAGCCGGACATGGTCATCCCGGTCCGCGATCTGGTCGGCGACGTCCGCCGGGCCTGCGGCGGCGAGGCGATGGTCGACGCCATCGACGCCGCCAAGCTCGCCACCGGCCTGCTCGGCGACAGCATCTACGCCAACCCCTTCCTGATGGGCTACGCGTGGCAGAAGGGCCTGATCCCGCTGTCCGAGGCCTCCATCCTGAAGGCCATCGAGCTGAACGGCGTGTCGATCAAGCTGAACCTCGACGCCTTCCAGTGGGGCCGCCGCGCCGCCGTGGACCTCGCGGCCGTCCAGGCCGCCGCCACGCCCCCGGCGCCGGTGGAGGCCGGCAACGCCAACCTGCTGCTCGACCAGCGCCGCCCGTCGGCCAGCCTGGAGGAGGTGATCGAGCGCCGCACCCGCTTCCTGACCGACTACCAGGACGCCGCCTACGCCGCCCGCTTCCACGCCCTGGTCGATTGGACCCGCCGGGTCGAGGGCCAGAAGATCCCCGGCTCCACCGCCCTGACCGAGGCCGTCGCCCGCGCCCACTTCAAGCTGATGGCCTACAAGGACGAGTACGAGGTCGCCCGCCTCTTCACCGACACCGGCTTCGTCGAGAACGTGTCACGCATGTTCGAGGGCGACTGGAAGCTGACCTTCCACATGGCCCCGCCGACGCTGGGCGAGGCCGCCGAGGACGGGGCCGAGCCGAAGAAGAAGACCTTCGGCCCCTGGATGCTGCCGGTCCTGCGCCTGCTGGCCAAGGGAAAGCGCCTGCGCGGCACCTGGATGGACCCCTTCGGCCGCACCGAGGAGCGCCGCCAGGAACGCCAGCTCATCGCCGACTACGAGGCGATCATGGGCGAGGTCCTGCACAGCCTGACCCGCGACACCCTGGCCCTCGCCCTGGAGATCGCAGCATTGCCGATGGAGATGCGCGGCTACGGCCCGGTCAAGGCCCGCAACGTCGCCGCCGCCAAGGCGAAGGAGGCCAAGCTGCTGGCCGCCTTCCGCGCCCCGGCCCAGCCGCAGCCGATGGCGGCGGAGTGAGGGGAGCCTGACCGGAACCGGCGGGCGCGGCGGCGGACCCTCGCCGCGCCCGCCTCGGCCGGGTTGGGCCGGGCCGGTGATCCGGCCCGCCGTTGCGTCCGTATCGACCGACGTCACCATCGATGAGGATCCCAGCATGCCCAGGACCGAGCTGTTCATATGGCACGACCTCCCGGCGGCCGAGGCCAACGGCGCGCAGCGGCGGGAGATCGTCGGCGCGGGCGCGTCGCTGAAGCAGGTCGTGATCAAGGCCGGCACGGTGTCGCCGCGCCACAGCCACGATCACGAACAGTTCCTCCTGGTGCTGGAGGGGCTTGCGCGCCTCACCACCGAATCCGGAACGGTCGAACTGCGCCCCGGCATGGTCGTCTGCTTCGATCCCGAGGCTTGGCACGCGGCGGAGTTCGTTCGGGACACGGTGCTGGTGGAAGTGAATTTGAGGGGTTCGGAAGTTATCCCGGACTAACTCATTGATCTCTTAGAATGCCTTTTGCATATGGGCCGAATTGATTTTCAGCGATCTCAAAGCTTACGAAATCTCCATTTTCCACTTCTTCTTCGTCTTTTAGCGATACGTATACATTAGCATTTGGTTGCCTCGCTCCATTAATACTAACAAAGCAGAAAGATCTTTCTTTATTTTTATTTATAATAGTGCCATTCAGTTCTGATCCTATGCAGATAACATTTCCAGCAATTGGATATCTCTTCCCTGGCCTCGGCGGTAGTGGGTGGAAAAATATTTTTGAATTCTCTGGGTGTAAATCTGGTATAGATGTGTTTCCATCAAAGAAGTATGTGTTTCCATCTGCTCCGTTTATGAATCCAAATTGACCTTTGTTCGCACTAATAACACCCTTCATCCATTTTGTTCTATCATTGATGTTACTTTTAATTTGGTCATGATTTTCGATATCATGTTTTGGTGACGGTTCTGAGTTATTAGATTTTAGTTGTCCACCAGATGTGGTATAAGATATCGCGTCAACATTTGGCCCAAATCCCTGCTCATCCCAAATAATTTCAAAATATTGTACTGGCTTAGAAAATCCTTTCAGCCAAAGAGATGCTTCTTTCGAAAGGTAGTCCCTTCCCTCCCTGCTTTTTGCACTACCAAGTGGAGACGTTATTTTATTTGGCCTGCATTCATCTCGTGTGGCTTCATCAATAAATATTCCATTTTTCTCCGAAGCTGAGCAAAGCCTTTGCGCCTTATCAGCCACAGTCCCAAAATAATCTACAAAATCATTTGGAGTTTTTGCTGAATATATTTTTCCAGAAGATATTCCTATTTTGCAAAAATTGTTATTTTCTCCATTTTTCCTTTGCAAGGCCAATTTTACTTGAATTCTGATTGATGCATTTATTGCTTCCGTCGCGTTATCTATATGGTAAAATGCCATTGCCCCATCTCCTAAGTATTTTATTATTTCCCCTCCCTCCTCTTTTTTTACTTCAGATGAAATAATATCCAAAAAGTCCCCAATTTTTGGAAGCCAAGATATTTCCGGCTCAGCAAATTTCATAATTGTTGAGCCAACAAGATCAAAAAATACAATTGTCCCGGAAACCTTAGACATGGGGTCGCGGAAAGCTTGTGATAGGCTCATACATACCTCCTTTAAGAAGAGTTAGATTTTAAGGTATCACCTTCTAGTAATTAAAAATCTTGGCAGTAAATAGTTAAAAATGATTTAAATCTTGAATCAATCCCCTATAACGAGAGAAGATAGTTTATCAGATATCAAAATCAGAGAATTATTAAGACTTTTCATAGCATTAGCGGTAGAGAGCTGCTTTTATGCCCGCATCTGCGCAACGCCCCCCGCACATATCGGAGGCAATAATCTGCCGGCAGGGCTTGCGCTGTCCTCTGGTCGCCGCCATTGAAACCCTGACCAAGCCAAGAGACACTCTTGTACCGACCGGAATTGGCGCTAGTGTAAAGGTGCATTCAGATGGTTTAGTAACAACTCAGGAAAATCAGTGCCTTGAAGGTGGTCGCAATGCTCTTCTGTCTGTATCAGTGCGCTAACAATAAATATATCATCCGATTTTTTCGCGGAAAGGAGCATTAGTGCCCATCGAAAATCCCGGTCTGGCGTGCTGAAGTCATTGATTTCTCTCAGCCTCAGGCCGGTTCTGATCCGCACTCTTAACGCCCACTGACCGCGTCCACTTTGGGTCAGGAATCGCCGTGTCTGTATGGCGGTTCAGGGTCAGATCTGCCTCCCCCTTCAACTCAACACCAGTCGTTTAAGGCTTCATCCGGACACCGTCATCGTCCCGATTGGAAAACTCTACCCCGGCGGCTTCCAACGTCTTCCGCACACTCTTAAGCGAACTCACACGAACGTCGCTTCCTGCCTCCTCAATACGCCGCACGGTGCTGAGAGAAACAAGGGCACGGTCCGCCAAGTCCTGACGGCTCCATCCAAGCATGGCGCGGGCAGCGCGAGTTTGACGCGGCGTAATCATCCCCCAGTCGTGCCGCAGCGCCACCCAACCGCGCCACACATTGAACAACCGCATTCTTATATGACGCAAAACGGCTCTTTCGCATGAAACCGTAATACGAAAAAGGCAGATTTCCCGCACGTCGAGTTCAAGGCCGTTCCGCTGAGTCTCCGCCAAGAGATCCCAGTACGGAACAGCAGCCTCCAGTCTTCCTGCTGTGGAAACCCCTCATGCCTTTGTACCGTTTCCTCTGCGTCGCTATCCTCCTGCTGACCATCCCAACCACCGCACCAGCCTACCCCTCCGACAGCTACACCGGCCTGATCGAGACCGTGGAGACCGGCGGCCAGTTCGTCCTCTCCGGCAAGCGCCTGCGGCTCTGGGGGATCGACGCGCCCGACGCCGATCAGGCCTGCCTCGATTCCGAGCGGCAGGCGCAGCGTTGCGGCCTGATGGCGCGCTTGGCCCTGGATCTCCTCACCACCGGGCGCCGGCTGGATTGCCGCACGGTCGAGCCGGGGCCGGGCTCCGGCGCGGCCGACGCGGCGCCCGCGCGCTGCACGGTCGAGGGCTACGACCTGAACGGGCGCATGGTGCTGATCGGCTACGCCTTCGACCGGCCGGAAAGCGGCGGCCTCTACGCCGCCGTCGAGGCGCAGGCCAGGGAGCGGCGCACCGGCATGTGGGGCGGCGTCTTCGTCCCCCCGGCCGTGTGGCGCGACAAGCGGCTGGGACGGCGGTAGGGGGGAGGCTCCGGCGCTCCCCCGGCCCAAGGGGGCGGCCCTAGGAAGCCCGGCGGCTTGGAACGTCGGGAAACGGCGCCGGGCTTCGTTCGTCCTCTTGGCGGAACGGGCTCGCGGACGCCGGTCGTCCGGCAGCCGGGGGAGGGACGCCGCAAGCCGCACCCTCCAAACACGGGCCGGGAACCTCGACGACCCGGTTCGAAGGGAACCCGGTCTTCCCAACTCCCGGCCATCGGCCCCCTAGCCGGCCGCTTGCAACAAGATCGCCATTCTCCGCGCCAACGCGTCCGGTGCGACGGGCTTGTGAAGCATCTCGAACCCGCTTGCATGAACCTCCTCTATGCGCTCGGGGGAGGTGTCGCCGGTGACGATCAGTGTGGGAATCGGCCGTTTGGCCCGCCGGCGGATTTCAGCGGCGGTCTCGGTGCCGGACATCCCCGCACCCAGGCGGTGATCGGCGATGATGGCATCGAAGCGCCATCCCTCCTGTTCTCCGACCGTCAGGGATATTTCCCCCGTTTCGGCACAGAAAACCTCGTAGTCCCAGCATTCCAGAAGCATCTGGAAGCCTGTCCTGATCTTGGGATTGTCCTCGATGATCATGATGCGCGCCCCCCCGGCGATCCTGGTCTTGATGGAGGGAGCGGGCGCAACGGGAACGGAGCCATCGAGCGGCAGCAGTATCGTGAAACGGGTTCCCCGCCCCTCGTTCGACCGGACCTGCAACTCGACATCAAGCAGACGGGCACAGCGCCTGACGATGGCAAGGCCCAGCCCCAGCCCCAACCTGTGGTCCCGCGCCGGGTTGCCGACCTGAAAGAACTCCTCGTAGATCTCCCCGATCTTATCGGCCGGGATGCCGATGCCGGTGTCCACGATCTCGATCCGCATCCGATCCCCGCGCGGACGGACCCCGATGAGCAGACCGCCCCGATTCGTGTAGCGGATGGCGTTTTCGACAAGGTTGCGGATGATCCGTTCGAGGATCGCGCCATCCGTGTGCGCATGCCGTCCGGCCTTGCAGAAATAGCGGAATTTCAGGCCCTTCCGCTCGGACAGAGGCGCGTATTCGACGGAAAGCCGTTTGAGCATCGCACGGACGTCGACGCTGCACAACTCCACCGTCACGACACCGGCGTCGATGCGCGAAATGTCGAGCGTGCCCTTAAGCAGATCGTTCAGTCCGTTCAGCGCTCCTCCCATGGCTTCGATGGCCTTTGTAACCTTCGAGCCGTCCCTGTGCGTTTTCAGAACTTCGAGCAGAAGGACAAGCGATTGAACAGGTTGGCGGAGATCGTGGCTGACGGCGGCCAGGAATTTGGACTTGGCGAGGTTGGCGCGCTCCGCCTCGACCTTGGCTTTGCGGAGATCGTTCTCCATGCTGATCTGTTCGGAAAGTTCCGTGTTCGTACCGAACCATTCCATCACCCGCCCTTCCGAATCCAGAAGCGGCATGACACGCGTCAAGAACGGGCGAAACTGACCGTCCGCCCCACGCAAAGGAAACGTCATGTCAAAAGGGTTTCGCGTCGCGATGCTGGTGAGCCAACGCTCCATGACCGCCGGAAGCACATCCGGATGATGCACGCTTTTCCAGCCCCAGCCTTCCATGCTTTCCGGGGTCTCTCCCGTATATTGATACCATCTTTCGTTATACCAATGAACATGACCATCGGCGTGAGCAATGAAGGCAAGTTGCGGTATCGCATTCGCCAACGTCCTGAATCTGTTTTCACTTTCCGCCAGGGATTCTTCGGCGTGCTTTCGCTCGATAATTTGCTTTTCCAGCTCGGAGGTTCGCTCATAGACTTGGTTCTCAAGCTCCTTCTTCTGATTGTTCTCCTTGTCTTGAAGCTTGATGTTAGCCTTCTGCAAATTTTCAGCGATGCACGACACCAGAATGTTGGTGATCACGAAAAGGGACAACACGACCCAATCCTGCATGCTGACCGGAATCAGGGCCCCGACCGGCTCTATCCAGAAATAATCGGCAATCAGCGCCGAGGAGACGGTGGCCACGGCCCCGGCCCGGAGACCGCCATAGAGCGCCGCCAGCATGACCGCAGGATAGAACGTCACAAAAGGAGCATTAAGGCCAAGATCCAGCAAAAAGCCCAGGCGCAGAATGGCGGCCGCCAAGACGATGGCAAGGGCTATGGCGTAGATTTTCATCCTGGCAACTCCCTCATATCAACATAAAAAATCCCCCTCAAAAATGAATTTCGGAGCGGAATTTTGAAAATTGGGAAATGTAAATTTGCTCTACATTAAGAAACATTTCAACCTCTATAAATTTCTCTTCGATTTATTGAAATGGGAGCGAAATGAATACAGTAGTATGCAGTAGCCTTCCAATGGACATGGAAAGTCTTCGGACAATCTTTTTTTGTATTTGATTCCGTCTCGGGCTGACGCGGAACGGAAAGGTCTGATCGTCCCGGTGCTGCGGAAAAGAACAGGGCAGAGGAAAATCCGGGACTTCGAGGCTACCCCCAGCCCTGCAAGGCCCTTGCAACCCGCGTCGCCACCTCCGCCCAATCCCCCACCCTCCGTTGCCGGAACAGGCGGGCCGTGGGGTACCAGGGGCTGTCCTCGCGCTCCAGCAGCCAGCGCCAGTCCGGCGAGAAGGGCAGCATCACCCACAGCGGCACGCCCAGCGCCCCGGCCAGATGCGCCGGCCCGGTGCAGGACGAGATCACGAGGTCGAGGTTCGCCATGATCGCCGCCGTGTCGGTGAAATCCGCGATCTCCGGCCCCAGATCGGTGAAATCCGCAAAGCCCGGCACCAGCCCCAGATCCGCGCGGCCCGGCCCCATCTGGAGCCCGAAGAACCGCACCCCCGGCACGCCCAGCACCGGCAGCATCCCGTCGAGCCGGGGCGAGCGCAGCCGGTCGCCCTGAAAGCGCGGGTTGCCGGCCCAGACAAGCCCGACCCTCAGCCCCCTCCCCGTTTCCGGCCCCGTTCCCGGCCCCGGCCGCGCCGTCTCCCCCGGCCCCGCCCCGATCCGCTCCCGCCAGCGCCGGACGCGCGCCGGGTCGGGCGTCAGGTAGGGGGCGGGCGGCACGGAGTCCACCGCCGTGCCGAAGGCGCGCGGCAGGCTCATCAGCGGGCATTCCAGATCGAACTCGGGCAGCGGCCCGCCCCGCGCGAAGACCCGCTCCACCCCCGGCAGACCGGACAGCAGGGAGACCAGCGGCGGCTGGACCTCCAGCAGCACGCGCCCGCCCCGCGCGGCCACCAGCGGCGCGTAGCGGACGAATTGCAGGGTGTCGCCGAAGCCCTGCTCGGCGTAGAGCAGGATGCGGCGCCCGGCCAGGTCCTCCCCGCGCCACGTCGGCTGCGGGAAGGCGCGCCAGGGCAGCGCCGTGTTCACCTCGAAGCGGCGCCAGTCGATCTCCGGCCAGCCCTCGGCCCAGTTGCCGGCCAGAAGCTGGGCGAAGCCCCGGTTCCAGTGCAGGCCGGCGTCGTTCGGCCGGGCCGCCAGCGCGCGGTCGAAATCGGCCACCGCCTCCAGCGGCCGGGCCATGGCGAGCTTCGCGATGCCGCGCGTCACGCAGAGCAGCGCGCCGGGCCGCAGCGCCTCGGCCTGGTCGAAGGCGGCCAGCGCCTCCGCGAAGCGGCCGAGTTTGGCGAGCAGCGCCCCCCAGTTCTCCCACGCCTCGCCGTAGCGCGGGTTGAGGTCCACGGCCTTGCGGTAGGCGGGTTCCGCCTCGTCCCAGCGGTTGGTCAGGGAAAAGGCCGAGCCCAGCACCATCCACGCCGCCGCCAGACCGCCTTGCACCGCCAGCGCCCGGCGCGCCCCGGCCTCCCCGGCGGCGGCGCGGCCCAGCGCCACGTCGGCGTCGGCGTGGTTGACCAGCCCCTCGGCGTGGGCCGGGTCGAGCGCCAGCGCCCGCTCGGCCGACCGCGCCGCCTCGTCCGGGCGGGCCAGCGCGCGCAGGGCACCGGCCCGGTTGGCGTGGGCGTCGGCCAGCAGCGGGGCGATCCGCAGGGCCCGCCGGTAGGCCGCCTCCGCCGCGCCCGCCTCGCCCAGCAGGCGCAGCACCCCGGCGAGGTTCGACTGCGTCTCCGCCGAGCCCGGCCGCAGCACCGCCGCGCGGCGCAGGAAGCGCCTGCCCTCCGCCGGCTGGTTGGCCTGGGCGAGCAGGACGCCCAGAAGCTGCGCGGCGTCGGGCTGCTCCGGATCGGCGTCGAGGATGCGGCCGTAGAGCGTCGCCGCCTCGTTCATGCGCCCGGCCTGGTGGTGGTCGAGGGCGGCCAGCAGGGCCTCCGCTATCGTCGCCATGAGAAGTCCGCCTGAAATCCGGCCGAAAAAACCGATTGAGGTCACCCGTGCGGCGGAGGATACCCCGACACGCCGGTCACCCGCAGCGGAAAGCGCAGCAGGAAGCGCGTCCCCCGCCCCGGCCCGCTCTCCATCGCGATGCTTCCCTGCATCGTCCCGGTCATGATGTTCCGGCAGATGCTGAGGCCCAGCCCGCTGGCGCCCTCGCCGCGCCGGGTCGTGAAGAAGGGGTCGAACACGCGGTCGCGGATGGCGTCGGGGATGCCCCGGCCGTCGTCGGCGTAGCGCATCGTCACCCAGCCGGCCGGCTCCTCGCGGGCCGACAGGACGATCCGCCCCGCCTCGCCCTCGTCGTAGGCGTGGACCAGCGCGTTGATCACCAGATTGGACAGCACCTGCGCGAAGGCGCCGGGGTGGCCGTCCACCGTCAGGCCCGGCGCGATGTCGGTCTCCACCGTCACCTTGGTGCGGCGCAGGCGCGGGCGCAGGCTCAGCAGCACCTCGTCCACATAGGCGGCGAGGTCGAAGGCGCGGCGCTCGCCGCTCGCCTGATCGACGGCGACCTGCTTGAAGCTCTGGATCAGGCCGCCGGCGCGCTCGATGTTCGACAGGATCATCCGCGTCGTCTCCCAGGCCACGTCCAGGAACTCCTGGAAGTCGGCGCGGCGGATGCGGTTCTCCGCGAACAGGGTCTGGATGCGGGCCACCTCCTCGCCCAGATGCGAGATCGCGGTCAGGGTCACGCCGATCGGCGTATTCACCTCATGCGCCACCCCGGCGACCATCTGCGCCAGCGAGGCCAGCTTCTCCGCCTGGATCAGGCTGGTCTGGACGTCGCGCAGCTCGGCCTCCGCGCGCTTGCGGGCGGTGATGTCCAGCGCCACCGTGACGATGTGCGACACCGCCCCCGATTCGTCGGTCAGCGGCATCTTGGTGGTCAGCCAGTCGCGCCGCCGCCCCGCCCCGTCGCACCCGCTCTCCTCGAAGAAGGGGACGCCCTGGCCGCTCTCCACCACGTGGCGGTCGAGTTCCGCCGCCTGCTCCTCGGCGGGGCCGGCGGCGGGCGCGCCGGCGGGGTGGTAGGTCTCGCGGTGGTAGCGGTTGACCAGCTGGATGTTGCGGTCGCGGTCGCGCACGTCGATCAGCGCCGGGATCGAGTCGATCACGCCCTTCAGGATCTCGCGGCTTTGGCGCACCGCCTCGTCGGCGATCAGCCGGTCGGTGATGTCGGTGTAGGTCCGCACCTGCCCGCCGTCGGGAAGCGGGACGATGCGGATCTCCAGGAAGCGGCCGTCGCCCTGCGGGCGGGCGTAGACGAACTCGCGCTCCGGTCGTTCGAGCCGCTCCAGCAGGTAGCCCAGCTTGGCGTCCACGTCGTCACCGAACTCGGGCGCGCCGGGCGGCAGGTCGAGCAGGCCGGTGGCGACCTGGAACCGCGCCACCTCGTGCAGCGTCGGCGTGGCGCGCATGACCGCTTCCGGGATGCCGAGCAGTTCCAGCGCCTTGGCGTTGTAGGTCCGGAACCGCAGGTCGCGGTCGAGCAGGACGATCCCCTGCCCCATGTTCTCCAGCGTCAGGCGCAGCAGCTCGCGCTGGCCGGCCAGATCGTTCTCCGCCCGCTTGCGCTCGGTGATGTCGGTGTAGGTCCGCACGAAGCCGCCGGACGGCGAGCGGCGGGTGCGGATCTCCAGCACGCGGCCGTCGGGGCGGCGGTGCTCCTGGAACGCCGGGTCGGCGCGGCGGGCGGAGTCCACTTGGTGGGCGACGATGGCCTCGACGTCGCCGGGGCCGTACTCGCCGTGCCCCGCCAGGAAGCGCACGAGGTCGGCGAAGCTGGCGCCGGGCAGGAGGTCGTGCGATTCGCCGAACAGGGCGTACAGCGGGCCGTTGATCGCCAGGACCGACAGGTCGGCGTCCACCATGATGACGCCCTGGTCCATCTGCTCCAGAAGCGCGGCCATGCGCGCGCCGGTCTCGTCGGCAGAGGGCGCTGGAAGGGGCGCCGGGGAGGACGCCGAAGGGGGCGAGGATGGTATGGGCAAGGGCGCTCCACCGTCCGTCGTCTTGGGGAAACCGCGATGCGGCGGCACCCAGTGTAGCAGGCGGCCCGGCCCCTGCCGAGCCTCCGTCGTCCGGGTATGGGCACGCGGTCTTGCACGTAGCATTTTAAACGGAACCGCCTCGAGACATTTAGCGGACATTTTAAGTTTTCGGGAACACTTGCCTTGCTAGGCTGTTTCGAGTCAGGAATCCTAGACCCTTCCCACTGGTGATCCCGTCCCGTGTCCAGCATCCCCGCCCTGCCATCGCCGTCGAGCGCGCAGAGCCCCACCGGGCTGGCGAAGCTTCGGCAGATGCTGGCGAGCGACGCCGCGGCGGTGCAGCCGATCCGCCGCGTTCCGGGCGAGGAGGAGCGCAAGCGCTCCGAGGAGCAGGCCAAGCTCGACGCGACCGACGACGCGCTGAAGGGCAGCGGCCGGGCGGAAGCGGAGCAGACCGGCACGCGGTCGCGCGCTGCGGGGGCCGGGGCCGGCGGGTTCAGCATCGGCGGGACGGCCACCGACAGAGGGCCGGTCACCGCCACGGCGGCGGCGCCCTCGGCGCTTCCCAACGCCGGCTTCGAGACCCAGCGCATCCATCAGGAGATCGTCGGCGAAGGGCTGCACATCGAGCCGTGGTCCGACGCCATCGACGCCTACCGCCGCGCCGACGCCGGGATGAACACCCCGATGCTCACCCAGGTGGCGGTGTAGCCCTTACACCCTTTTCAGTCCCGATCGACCGACCGCCGCAGCAGGATGCTGCCGCCCTCGTGCGGCAGGCGGGCGTGCCAGGGGATCGCGGCGCGGCCGGCCTCGACGAATCCCTCCCCGGCGTAGAGGCGCTGCGCCGGCTGGTTGTCGGCCCAGACATGCAGGGTGACGCGGTCGAAGCCGCCCGTCCGCGCCCGCTCGTAGAACCAGTTCAGCAGCCGGCCGGCGATGCCCCGGCGGCGGAACACCGGATCGACCGCCAGCGCCGACAGGAAATAGCTGCCCCAATCGTGCGTCGCCGTGAAGGGGGCCAGATGCGCGACCCGGTCGGGGGGCAGGCCGCTGTAATCCTCGGTCCGGATCCAGTCCACCGGGTAGCCGTGCGCGACGCCGACCACGCGGCCCCCGATCTCCGCCAACCCGCTCTGCCGGTGCGACAACGAACCGGTGCCCCCGGCGAGGCCCGGCGCCAGCATCTCCCGCGCCGTCAGGCCGGGCACCAGCCCGTCGAGCAGGAATTCGTAGACGCCGCCCCCGGCGATGTCGATCAGGCGCGCGAGGTCCAGCGCGTCGTCGGCCTGGGCCGGGCGGATCATGATGCCGTCGTCGCTCATCTCCGACCTTCACTTGTTCTTGGGCATTCGCACCGGGTGTGGCCGGCCTGCGGGATTCCGCCGGAGCGGATCGCTCGCCGGTTGACGCGGCCACCGTCACACCGTAGCCTACCCGCCATGAACGCGCATCGTCTTGTCGGCATTCTGCGAATTAGCGGCCCGGTTCTCCTTTGAGAGCCGGGGAAACGCTCGCCCTCACATCGCAGGCCGCCTGAAGACAAGAGACGCACCATGTCCAGCACCGTCACGCTCGCCCCGCCCGCCGCCGAAGCCCGGCCGGTCGAACCCGGCCGCCGCGTTGGCTTTTCCGTCGTCGCCGACGCCGATCCGGGCACCCTGCCCCGCATCCTCGAACTGGTCGCCAAGCGCGGGCTGGTTCCCGACGCGCTGAGCAGCGTCCTGGCCGGCGACACGCTCGCCATCGAGATGGAGGTCGTCGGCATGGCCCACGCCGAGTCGCGCCACGTCGCCAACTGCCTGAGCCAGATCCCGATGGTGGCGCGCGTCACCGTGACGGAACGCGCGCCGGCCACCGGCTTGGCGGTCGCGGCGGAGTAGGCCGCTCCTCAGAGCGGCTTGGCCGTTTCCCCAGGGGTCGTGCCGGCTTCGGCGGGCGCGTCCTCGGCCGGAACCGGCTCGACGATCTCGCCCTTCATCAGTTCGGCGGCGCGTTGCAGCTTGCGGAACTGCAGGATCGAGAACGGCAGGGTGGCGAGATAGGCCAAGCCGATGATCGACAGCGTCCACCAGGGCTGGCTGACCATCATCGCGGCGATCAAGCCGACGCCGGCCAGCGCCGGCACCACCCACTGGGCCGGAACGCGGGCGCCCTTGAACGAGAAGGTCGGCAGCGTGCTGACCATCAGCCCGCCGATCATCAGCGTCCACGGCACGATCACCACCGGGTGGCCGATCCAATCGGGACCGGCCTCGAAGCCCAGCGTCATCGGCAGCAGCACCAGCCCGGCCCCGGCCGGGGCCGGCACGCCGGTGAAGTAGTTGTACGCCCAGGGCGGCAGGTCGACCACGCCCAGCCGCGAGTTGAAGCGCGCCAGCCGCAGCGCGCAGCACACGGCGTAGGCCATGGCGGCGATCCAGCCCAGGCTGCCCGCCCCGTTCAGCCCCCACAGATACATCATGAAGGCCGGGGCGACGCCGAAGCTGATCGCGTCGGACAAGCTGTCCAACTCCGCCCCGAACTTGCTCTGCCCGTTCAGCAGCCGGGCGATCCGCCCGTCCAGCGCGTCGAGGATGGCGGCGATCACGATGGCGATCACCGCCGGCTCCCACCGCTCCTGAATGGCGAAGCGGATCGCCGTCAGGCCCGAGCACAGCGCCAGCACGGTCAGCACGTTGGGCAGCAGGTGGTTGATCGACAACCCCTTCAGCCGCGGGTGCGGACGGCGCGGGCGGCGGACGCGGCCGGGCCGGAAGATCGGCTGGTTGAAGACGGGCGGGCGCTTCATCGCCGCACGTCCCCGACTCGCTGGGCCTCGTGGCTGTTCAGGTCGGCCAGCACGGTCTCGCCGCCGATGGCGTTCTGGCCGACGCAGACCAGCGGCGCCACGCCGTCCGGCAGGTAGATGTCGGTGCGGCTGCCGAAGCGGATCAGGCCGAAACGCTCGCCGGCCTTCACGTCCTGCCCCGCCTTGACCCACCACAGGATGCGGCGCGCCACGAGGCCAGCGATCTGCACATAGGCGATCTCGCGGCCGTCGGGCAGGCGCTGGCGGAAGGCCATGCGCTCGTTCTCGTCGCTCGCCTTGTCCAGCGCGGCGTTGACGAAGGTGCCCTTGTGGTACTCGGCCGCGACGATGGTGCCGTCGGCCGGGACGCGGTTGACGTGCACGTTGAACACGTTGAGGAAGACGCTGATTCGGGTCAGCGGCTTGTCCCCCATGCCCAGTTCCTTGGGCGGCACCGCCGGGACGATCATGGTGACGCGCCCGTCGGCCGGGCTGACCAGCAGGCCGGGCCGGGTCGGGGTCACGCGGTCGGGGTCGCGGAAGAAGTAGACGCACCACAGGGTCAGGACCAGGCCGGCCCAGCCCAGCGGCACCCACAGGAGCCCCAGGATCAACGAAACCACGGCGAAAGCGGCGATGAACGGCCAGCCAGCGCGGTGAATCGGAACGACGACGGTATCGATGGCGGACATCGCCTCTTTCTTCACTTTTTCAGCCGATTACGAACAGGCATTCTAGACGCCCGTTCCAAGCCTTTACAGAATTTTAGCGGCGGCACAGGATGCTGACCGTCGGATCCTTCTCCAAACCCGAGTGCGCGCCCGTGTCCGTTCCCGATTTGAAGACCATTCAGTCGCTGGCCGAGGTGCCCGACGGCGCCCTGCCGATCACCCCCGGCTCCATCGTGATGACTCCGGAGGGGGTTCTCGGCATCGCCAAGCCGCCCAAGCCCTGCAAGCTGAACTTCATGGCGGACGGCCTGCCCTTCAACGTCGCGGTGCGCCACGAGGGCGAAGGGTCGGTCTGCCAGATCTGGGCCGACGTCGGCCATGTGCCCTACACCGCGCAGGCGCCGGAGCGCCGCCGCACGCTGCTGGCGCTGCTGCGCGGGATCGAGGGGCTGAAGAACGTGAAATTCATCGTGCAGGAAGGCCAGAAGATCATCCTGTTCTCGGAAACGACCTTCGAGCATCACGCGGCCCCGGAGGATTTGTTCCACCAGACCGTCCTGGTCTTGCAGGAGGCGCGGCCCTTCCTGCGCTTGCTGGGGCCGTATCTGTAGGGGGTCAGGCGTCCGGCCAGAAGCCGTGGTCGATCATCGTATCGAACGACCATGGGCATGACGGCGGGAACGTCGACTCGCTCAGACCCGTTTCCCGCTCCGCTTCGACGAGCGCCAACCGATAGGCATCGCTGATGGCCTCCGCGCGTTTGGACTTCAGACTGGGATTGTCGGCCATATGGTCGGCCAACCGGTAACGCTGCTCCTTGATGCTCAACCGCCAGCTGTTGCCGCGCAGGCCCGGCTGAAAACGCCATTTCAGCAGGTGGAGCATCAGGGTGACCAAGCGGTTGACCAACTCGCGCTTCTCGGTCTTGCCCATGCTCTCGATCTCCTCGGCGATGCGCGCGATGTCCGCCGAGTCGAATTTTCCGGCGCGCAGCAGCGCCGCCTGCTCATTCGCCCAGGCGTAGAAATCACGGTCGTAGAGGGTCTGGTCCATGCCTGTCCTCCTCACGGGGAGTCTCCCGCGAGGGTGCGGGCCGGGATGCGTTCCCGGCTCGCCGTCCTGCGCGGTGCGCTTACTTCGGAACCTTGCCCTGAACGCCCTCGACGTACCAGTCCATCTTCAGGATCTGCTCGTCGGTGGCGGTCTTGCCCTCGGGGATCACCACCTTGCCGGACTGGTCCTTGACCGGACCCTGGAAGGAGTGGCGCTTGCCCGACATGATGTCGGCCTTGATCGTGTCGGCCAGCGCCACGACGTCGGCCGGGATCGCCGGGTTGTAGGGGGCCAGGAACAGCATCTTGTCCTTGAAGCCGCCCCAGGTGTCGACCGACTTCCACGTCCCGTCGAGCACCGCCTTGACGCGGTCGACGTAATAGCCGTTCCAGTCGTCGACGATGGCGGTCAGGTGCGACTTGGGGCCGAAGCGGGTCATGTCCGACGACTGGCCGACCGACCACAGCCCGCGCTCCTGCGCGGTCTGCACCGGAGCCGGGCTGTCGGTGTGCTGGACGATGACGTCGGCGCCCTGGTCGATCAGCGCCTTGGCGGCCTCGGCCTCCTTGCCGGGGTCGTACCAGCTGTTCACCCAGACGACGCGGACCTCGGCCTTCGGGTTCTGCTCGCGCAGCGCGATGGTGAAGGCGTTGATGCCGCTGACCACCTCGGGGATCGGGAAGGAGCCGATGTAGCCGATGACGTTCGACTTGGTCATCTTGCCGACGATGGCGCCGATCACCGTGCGGCCCTCGTAGAAGCGCGCGGAGTAGGTGGCGACGTTGGCGGCGCGCTTGTAGCCCGTGGCGTGCTCGAACTTCACGTCGGGGTAGCGCTGGGCGACCTTCAGCGTCGGGTTCATGAAGCCGAAGGAGGTGGTGAAGATCAGCTTGTGGCCGCTGGCCGCCAGCTGCTCGATCACGCGCTCGGCGTCGGCGCCTTCCGGAACGTTCTCGACATAGGTCGTGGTGACCTTGTCGCCGAGCTGCTTCTCGACCGCCAGACGGCCCTGGTCGTGCTGGTAGCTGTAGCCGTGGTCGCTGATCGGACCGACATACACGAAGCCGACCTTCAGCTTGTCCTGGGCGGCGGCCGTGCCGACGCTCAGCGCGATGGCGGCGGCACCGGCCAGCCCCAGCAGCGTCTTGCCCATCGTCCTTCTGTTCACGTCAAAGCTCCTTGGGGTGTTGGGTTGCCGAGACTTGTTTCGTTTTTTGATTGGGCGGTCAAGAATCGGGATGGAACAGCTTGCCCAGACAGGCCGGCGCGTTCAAGCGAATGCGGGCGACATCCCGCGAAATCAGCACCAGGACCAGGACGGTCGCCAGATAGGGCAGCATCGACAGGATCTGCGAGGGGATGTCGATGCCGAAGCCCTGCACGTGCAGCTGCGCGATGGTCACGCCGCCGAACAGCCACGCGCCCAGCATGACGCGGACCGGCTTCCAGGTGGCGAAGACGACCAGCGCCAGCGCGATCCAGCCGCGCCCGGCCGTGATGTTCTCCGCCCACATCGGCGTGTAGTCCATCGACAGGAAGGCGCCGCCCAGCCCGCTCATGGCGCCGCCGAACATCACGGCCAGGAAGCGGATGCGGATCACCTTGTAGCCCAGCGCGTGGGCGGCGTGGTGGTTCTCGCCGACCGCCCGCAGCACCAGACCGGCCCGCGTGCGGTAGAGGAAGAGATGCACCAGCGGTACCGCCGCGATGCCGAGATAGACCAGCAGGTCCTGCCCGAACACCGCCTGGCCGACCACCGGCAGGTCGCTCAGCACCGGGATGTGCAGCTTGGGCAGGCCTTCCAGCGGAATGCCGACGAAGCCCTGCCCGACCAGCGCCGACAGCCCGACGCCGAACAGCGTCAGCGCCAGCCCGGTCGCGACCTGGTTGGCCAGCAGCAGCAGGGTCAGCACGCCGAACAGCGCGCCCATCGCCGCCCCCGCTCCCGCCGCGATCAGCAGGCCCAGCGGCGCGCTGCCGGTCTTCACCGTAATGGCAAAGCCGCAGACGGCCCCCATCAGCATCATGCCCTCGACGCCCAGGTTGAGGACGCCGGACTTCTCGGTCACCGCCTCGCCAAGCGCGGCGAAGAGAAGCGGGGTCGCCGCCGCGAACATCGCCGCCAGGATGGGGCCGACCAAGGCGAATTCGGCGCTCATGCCACGGCCCTCCGCGCGCCGATTCGCACCCGGTAGCGGATCAGCACGTCGCAGGCCAGCAGGAAGAACAGCAGCATGCCTTGGAAGACTCCGGTGATGGCCTTGGGCAGGCCCATGGCGATCTGCGCCGCCTCGCCGCCGATGAAGGACAGCGCCATCAGCAGCGCCGCCAACAGGATGCCGACCGGGTGCAGCCGGCCCAGGAAGGCGACGATGATGGCGGTGAAGCCGTAGCCGGGCGACACGCTGGGGGTGATCTGGCCGATCGGACCGGCGATCTCGCCCATCCCGGCGATTCCGGCCAAGCCCCCGGACAGCAGCAGGCTGAGCCAGATGATCCGTTTCTGGTCGAAGCCGGCGTAGCCCGCCGCCGCCGGGGTCAGGCCGATGACCTTGATCTGGAAGCCGATGAAGGTCCGCGCGATCAGCACCCAGCCGGCCGCCACCGCGAACAGCGCGAAGGCGGTGCCCAGATGCACGCGGGTGCCCGACCACAGGATCGGCATCACCGCGTCGGCCTCGAACAGCCGCGATTCGGGGAAGGCGAAGCCGTCCGGGTCGCGGTAGGGGCCATGGACCAGATAGTTCAGCGCCAGCAGCGCCACATAGGTCAGCATCAGGCTGGTGAGGATCTCGCTGGCGTTGAAGCGGATGCGCAGGTAGGCCGGGATCGCCGCCCAGGCCATGCCGCCGGCCGCCCCGCCGATCACCATCAGCGGCAGCAGCCACCAGCCGCCCTCGCCGTAGAAGGCCAGCGCCAGACCGCCTCCGGCGATGGCGCCCATGGTGAGCTGCCCCTCCGCCCCGATGTTCCAGACGTTGGCGCGGAAGCCGATGGCCAGCCCCACGGCGCAGAGGACCAGCGGCGTCGCCTTGACGATCAATTCGCCGATGCCGCGCTTGCTGGAGACGGGATCGATGAAGAAGGCGTGCAGCGCCTTCACCGGGTCGAAGCCCAACAGCAGGAACAGGATGAATCCGCTCAGCAGCGTCAGCGCGACGGCGAGCAGGGGCGTCGCGTAGACCATGGCCTTGGAGGCCTGTCCACGCGGTTCCAGACGGATCAGGCTCATGCGCCGAATTCCCTCACGACGTTGCAGCGCACGACTTCACAGCATGCGGGATCACAGCGCACGGACGATCTCCCCATCCTCGTCCGGCGGCGTGGCGAACAGGCCGCCCATCAGCAGGCCGATGCGCTCCACGCTGGTCTCGTGGGTGGGGCGGCTGTCGGACAGGCGGCCGTGGAAGAGCACCGAGATGCGGTCGCTCAGCACGAACAGCTCGTCCAGATCCTGGCTGATGACCAGCACCGCCGCGCCCGAGCGGGCCAGCCCGATCAGCGCCTTGTGGATGGCCGCCGCCGCCCCGGCGTCGACGCCCCAGGTCGGCTGGCCGACGACCAGCAGCTTGGGCCGTTGCAGGATCTCCCGCCCGATGATGAACTTCTGGAGGTTTCCGCCCGACAGCGACCGCGCCTCCGCCTTGTGCCCGTGGGCGACGACGTTGAAGCCCTTGATGATCGTCTCGGCGTAGGCCCGCGCCCGGCCGAAATGCACCAGCCCGCCGCGCACCAGCGGCTCGCGGGCGTAGCCCGACAGCAGCGCGTTCTCCGACAGGCTCAGCTCCGGCACGGCGCCGCGCCCGAGCCGCTCCTCCGGAACGAAGGCGAGGCCCAGTTCGCGGCGCGCGCGGGGGCCGAGATGCCCGGACGATACGCCCTCGATGACGACGGAGGCCGGGTCGGCGACCAGCGCCTCGCCGCTCAGCGCGGCCATCAGCTCGGCCTGCCCGTTGCCGGCGACCCCGGCGATGCCGAGGATCTCGCCCGCCCGCACCTCGAAGCCGACGTCCTTCAGGCTGGTGGCGAAGGGGTTGTCCGACGTGGTCGAAAGATGCTTCACCACCAGCCGGGCCGCGCCGGATTCGCCGGCCGGCGGGCGTTCGGGGGTCGACAGCTCGGTTCCGATCATCAGTTCGGCCAAGCCCCGCGCGGTCTCCAGGCGCGGGTCGCAGGCGCCGACCACCTTGCCGCCGCGCAGCACCGTCGCCCGCCCGCACAGCGCGCGGATCTCCTCCAGCTTGTGCGAGATGTAGAGGATCGTGCAGCCCTCCGCCGCCAGCCGGCGCAGGGTCTCGAACAGCTTGGACGCCTCCTGCGGGGTCAGGACCGAGGTCGGCTCGTCCATGATCAGCAGCTTGGGGTCCTGCAACAGGCAGCGCACGATCTCCACCCGCTGGCGCTCGCCCACCGACAGGTGGAAGACGTGCCGCTCCGGGTCCAGCGCGAGGCCGTAGCGCTCCGACACGGTGCGGATGCGCTGGGACAGCGCGTCCATCGGCCCCGGCCCGTCGAGGCCGAGCGCGATGTTCTCCGCCACGGTCAACGTGTCGAACAGCGAGAAATGCTGGAACACCATCCCGATGCCGAGCCGCCGGGCGCCCGCCGGGTCGGGCACCACCGTTTCCCGCCCCTGCCACAGCAAGGTGCCGGAATCGGGGTGCAGCACCCCGTAGATCATCTTCACCAGCGTCGATTTGCCGGCCCCGTTCTCACCCAGCAGGGCGTGGATCTCGCCCGGCTGGAGAACCAGATCCACATGATCGTTGGCGAGACAGCCGGGAAAACGTTTGGTGATGCCGCGCAGCTCCAATCGGGGCGGCGGGGCGTCCGAGGCGTGGCTCTTGGCGTGCGAGTCCAATGAGGACGGATCCAAAAAAGTGAAACCTTCGGGGCAATGCCAAAGCCGTGCCACCTCCGGGCAGAGGTATGCGGGCGGGATGCCGCGCGTCAACAACGGATCGCCTGCCCAAGCCCTGTGCATCTGCACTTTCCAACGGCAAGCTTGAGCCATGCTGGGGTGAAAGGCAACCATGCGCCCCGGCGGCCTTGCCAACCCGCCCGATCCATCCAACACTCCGTCCGGCATGAGGGAATCGGAGACGATGATGGCGACGGGTGCGGCTGGATACGCGGTGCTGGAGCATCGCGGCGTGGTGGCGGTGTCGGGCGAGGACCGGGCGGCGTTCCTGCAAGGGCTGGTGTCCAACGACATGCTCCGCGTCAACGAGTCGCGGGCGGCCTACGCCCTGTTCCTGACGCCGCAGGGCAAGTTTCTGCACGACTTCACCATGGTCGATTCGGGCGGCGCCCTGCTGCTCGACCCGGAGACGGAGCGCCGGGCCGACCTGCTGCGCCGGCTGAAGATGTACAAGCTGCGCTCGAAGATCGCGCTGGAGGACCGCGCCGACCGGATGCGCGTCGCCGTGGCCTTCGGCACGGGCGCGCTGGAGGCGCTGGGGCTGCAGGCCGAGGCCGGCGCCGCCGTGGGCTTCGGCGGCGGCCTGGCCTTCACCGACCCGCGCCTGCCGGGGCTGGGCGCGCGGCTGTTCCTGCCGGCAGACGGGCTGGAGGCGGCGCTGGAGGGTGCCGGGCTGACGCGCCGGGACGGGGCGGAGTACGACCGGCTGCGCCTGTCGCTGGGCGTGCCGGACGGCAGCCGCGATCTGGTCCCGGAGAAGTCGATCCCGCTGGAGAACCGGCTCGACGCGCTGAACGCGATCTCCTGGGACAAGGGTTGCTACATGGGGCAGGAGCTGACCGCCCGCACCAAGTACCGGGCGCTGATCCGCAAGAAGCTGTTCCCTGTGACAATCGATGGACCGCTGCCCGAGGCCGGAACTCCGGTCACGCTCGACGGCAAGGAGATCGGCGAGCTGCGCAGCGGGCGCGACGGCGTGGCGCTGGCCTTGCTGCGGCTGGAGGAGGCCAATCGGGCGGCCGAAGCCGGGCTGTCCCTGAAGGCCGGCGATTCCGGGCTGAGCCCTCGCACGCCGGAATGGGACACCACCCCTTAAGGATAGTCCTCCGCCTTAAGAGTTCGCGTTCCAGGAAACCGAACCGCCTCCTTCCGTGTTGTTGGCGTGTACCGTTTGCAACGACAAAGGAGCCACCACAATGCGTCGCACCCTGATTGCCGCCTCCGCCACGCTGGCCCTCCTGTCCGGCGCGGCCTTCGCGCAGACCACCGCGCCGTCCGCCACCAGCCCGTCCAGCTCGCCCTCGACCATGTCGAACACGGCGGCGCCGGTCGCCACCGATCCGGTCACCGCGGGCGGCCTGACCAACGGCAAGCTGGCCAGCGCCGACGCGCTGATCGGCAAGAACGTCTACGGCCGCGACAACGACAAGCTGGGCGAGGTCGACGACGTGATCCTCGACACCAACGGCCAGGCCAAGCAGCTCGTCATCGGCTCGGGCGGGTTCCTGGGCATCGGCGAGAAGAAGGTCGCGGTCGAGTACAACGCCGCCAACTGGGATTCGGCCAACAACCGGATCAACCTCTCGGGCATGAGCCGCGACGACGTGAAGGCGATGCCGGAGTTCAAGTACGACGACACGATGACGTCGTTCAACCGCAGCAAGAAGCCGGCGGGTGACGGCAACGTCATCGCCAAGTAAGCGTACCCCTCCGTCCGGTCTTGCCCCCGCAGCCGGATGACGCGAGAAGGCCCCCTTCCCCAGCGGAAGGGGGCCTTTTCCGTTTCCTTACGCCCGCAGCAGATCGACGAAGCGCCGGCAGGCGTCGATGTCGAGGCGCAGGAGTTCCCGGCGCTTGGTCGTCTCCGAATCCTCGCCCCAGCGCTCGATCTCGAAGCTCTCGTCGATCTGCGAGGCTTCGAACGCCTCGGCCGCGTCGATGCGGCCCTCGAGGAGCGCCAGCGCGACGATCAGCGAGCCGCAGGCCCCCGTCACGGTCTGCAGCGCCGCCAGCGTCCAGTCGTCGTAGCCTTCCACCACGTTGCGCAAGGCGCGCAAGGCTTCGGGCGCCTGCGGCTGCGGCATCAGCCCGGCGCAGACCCGCAGGGGGGCGTCGTAGTGCAGCGCCGCCCAGTCGAGCAGCGGCTGCCACACCCGCGCCTGCCGCTCCACCAGGGTTTCCGGGTGCTCGGCGCGGTAGCAGAGCAGGTCGGTCTCGGCGTAGGCCGAGACCGCGTCGACGATCTCGCCGCGCTTGGCCGGGACCAGATCGACCGCCGTGCTGGCGAGCTGCATCAGCGGCATGGCGGCGGCGTCGATCTTGTCGCCCTGGGCCTCCCACTCCGCCGCGACGCCCTGGGCCAGCGCCTGGGAGCGGAAGACCAGCGGGGCCTTGGCCGGGCTGCGGATGGGACGGCCGTCCAACTCGACCTGGAAACCGGCCCCAGAGGCGGAGGCCGGCGCGGCGCCGACGGCGGCGCCCTTGTAGAAACGCTTCATCGCTTACCTTTCCAGCAGATCCAGCACCGCGCGCGCGACCTCGGCCCCGCCGTGGACGATGCGGTCGGCGCCGGCCGCCTCAAGCTCCGCCACCGCGTGGTAGCCCCAGGACACGCCGACCGACGCCACCCGCGCGTTGCGCGCCATCTGGATGTCGTAGGTGGTGTCGCCGATGACGACCGTGCCGGCCTCTGCCGCCCCGGTCTCGGCCAGCGCGCGCTGCACCATATGGGGGTTCGGCTTGCCCGGCCCGACATCGGCGGTCTGCAGGGTGACGAAGCGGCCGGTGATGCCGTGCCCCTTCAGCACCGCGTCCAGCCCGCGCCGCGACTTGCCGGTCGCCACCCCCAGCAGCACCCCGGCGTCGGCCAGCGCGGCCAGCGTGTCGAGGATGCCGGGGAACAGCGGCTCGTGCACCTCGCCCCGGCCCCGGCTGGCGGCGAAGGCCCGCTTGTAGCTCTCGGCGACGGCGACGTGGAGATCCGGCGCCTCCGCCGGCAGCAGCAGGGCGACCGCCTCGACCAGCGACAGCCCGACCATGCGGCGGACCGCCATCGGGTCCGGCACGCCCAGCCCATGCTCGGCCCAGGCCGCCGTCATGGCGTCGATGATGGCGAACTGGCTGTCGACCAGCGTCCCGTCGCAGTCGAACAGAGCCAGACGCAACGAGGGGCGCAACGGCGCGGTCATTCCAGATCCTCAAAGGGGTCGTCGCGCAGGTTGGCGCTGAAGCCCAGATACTTCCAGGTCGCCAGCATGTGGTCGGGCAGCGGCGCCGTCACGTCGATGGCCTTGCCGCCGCGCGGGTTGGGCAGGATCACCCGGCGGGCGTGCAGGTGCAGCTTCTTGGTCAGCTCGGCGCCGGCCAGGAAGGCGTCCTGCCCGGCGTATTTGCCGTCGCCCAGGATCGGCGTGCCGATGGCCGCCATGTGGACGCGGAGCTGGTGGGTGCGGCCGGTGCGCGGCCACATCGCCACGAAGGCCGACTGCTTGCCCGTGTTCTCCAGCACCGAATAATAGGTCAGGGCGCGGCGGGCGTCCTCCTTGCCCTCGGCGACGCGCTCGCCGTGGGGGCCGGCCTCCTTGGCGAGCGCGAGGTCGATCTTGCCCTGGTAGGGCTTGGGCACGCCGACCGTCGCCGCCCAGTAGATCTTGCGCACCTCGGTGCCGCGGAACATCTCGGTCAGCTTGGTGGCGGCGAAGCTGGTGCGCGCCAGCAGCAGGACGCCCGAGGTGTCCTTGTCGAGCCGGTGGACCAGCTTGGGCCGCTCGTTGCCGTCGAAACGCAGCGCGTCCAGCAGGCCGTCGAGGTGCTTGGCGGTGTTGGTCCCCCCCTGCACCGCCAGCCCGGCCGGCTTGTTGATGGCGATCACGTCGGCGTCGCGGTAGAGCACCATCGCCTGCAACTCGGCCGCCTGCTTGTCGGAGACCAGCGGCTTGGGCTTGCCGGTGACGACCAATGGCCCCTTGGACGACGGCGCGGCCCAGTCGGCCAGCGGCGGCACGCGGACGATCTGCCCGGCGGCCAGCCGGTCGGAGGTCTCGGCGCGCTTGCCGTCGATGCGGACCTGCCCCGTGCGCAGCAGCTTTTGCAGGTAGCTGTGGTTCACGTCGGGGTAGTGGCGCTTGAACCAGCGGTCGAGGCGCATGTCGGCCTCGTCCCCCGTCACCTTGCGGTTCTCGACCCGGCTTTCCTTGGGCGAGTCGGACGCGGGCTTGGGGGCGGGGTTGGAGGCGGAATCGTTCATCACAGAGACACCGGAACAAGAGAACGCACGGCCCACAGGCCGGCAAAGAAACCAAGGATGGACAACGCCACCGAGGCCAGAAGGTACCCCATCGCCGCGCCCAGCTCGTTCCGCCCCACCAGGACGCCGATGTCCAGGGTGAAGGAGGAGAAGGTGGTGAAGCCGCCCAGCACGCCGACCAAGACCAGCGCGCGCGTCTCCGGCGACGGCGACCAGGCCAGCGCCGCCAGTTCCGACAGCACGCCCATCGCGAGGCAGCCGGAGGCGTTCACGATCAGCGTCCCGAAGGGAAACCGCGTGCCGAGCCATTGCCCGACCGCCAGGATCAGCAGGTAGCGGGCCACCGATCCGGCGGCGCCCCCCACGGCGACCGCGAGCAGGGAGACAGGCGAAGCGAGCACGGATCCTCACGGGGGTTGACGGGACAAGGGGGAGTCGTGGCCGAATAGAGCCAGAAACGCGCCCGCTTGTCACGCGGCGGACGCTTGGACCGGGAGCGCGCGCATGGAAAGACCACCAGAAGGGCTGACGGAACGCCTGCCCACCGACGCCGCCCTGCTGGTGGTGGACCTGCAAAAAGCCATCGACGATCCGCGCTGGGCGCGGGTCGGTCCGCGCAACAACCCGCAGGCGGAGGCCAACGTCGCGGCGCTGCTGGGCGCGTGGCGGCGGGCCGGGCGGACGGTGGTGCATGTGCGCCACGATTCGACGGAGCCGGGATCGACCTACCGTCCCGGCGGGCCGGGGCATCCGTTCAAGGACGAGGCGCTGCCGCTGCCCGGCGAACGGGTGGTGGCCAAGACGGTGCACAGCGCCTTCGTCGGGACCGATCTGGACGCGTGGCTGCGGGAACGCGGGATCGGGACGCTGGTCGTCGTGGGCGTCATCACCAACAACAGCGTCGAGGCGACGGCGCGGATGGCCGGGAATCTCGGCTACGACACGCGGGTGGTGAGCGACGCGACCTTCACCTTCGCCCGGCTCGACTGGTCGGGCCGGCACCGGACCGCCGAGGAGGTCCACGACCTGTCGCTGGCGAACCTGTCGGGGGAATACGCGACGGTCATGGACACGGCGGCGGTGCTGGCGGCGGTGCTGGCGGCGCTGGGCGGCGGCTGAGACCGGCGCGGGCCGGGCCGGAGACGGCGGGCGGTTTGGAACGTTTGAAACGCCGTGGAACGCTTTTCCGTCCCGTTCCGTGGTCCTCGGCACGCCCGGCCGGGTCATCCGGCGCGCTCGCCGGACAGCCGGTACACGCCCTTGCCGCGCCGCTCCTCCGCCGAGCCGAGGCTGGGGTAGGCGTCGTCGGGGTTGAAGGTCCAGGGATAGGCGCCCTTGGGGCCTTCCGCCTCCGGCCGGGCCAGGATGGCGGCGATGGCGGAGGGGTCGGGCAAGACGTGCTCGCGAAAGGCGCCGGGGACCGCGTCGTCGTCGTCGAAGGCGGGGAACAGGGGTACGGCCGGCGGACCGAAGACGGTTTCGGCGGGCGCGGCACGATCACCGGTGACGCCGAAGCCCTCTCCCGCCCCGGAAGAGGGAGACAGGTGGGCGCCGGGGTCGGACGGTTGAGGGAAGCCGGTTCCGGTTTCGGGCTGGGGCCGGAGGGAAGCGTCCGCCGCCGCGAACAGGCCGAGCCGGTCGGCCGCCCAGCGCACCGTCGCCGGATCGCCCATCGCCACCAGCCGCTCCACCTGCTGCGCCACCAGATCGCGCAGCGACGACAGCCGCAGCTCCGCCTCGCGGTTCAGCGCCTGACGCTCCCACCAGACCCGGACGCGCAGGGGTTGCGAGCCGTAATAGGCCCGCCACAGCGTGGTGCGGCTGCACCCCATGGCCCGCGCGACGTGCAGGAAGGAGGATCCGCGCGCCAGCATGCCGGCGGCCATCACCCATTGCTCCTCGGCGAAGCGGGATCCCGGAACCAGCGAACCGTCCGGCGGCACCGGGGGTTCCTCGGCCCAACGGGGGAAGTTGGCGGTGGGAGAGGCGGGCGCGTCGAGGGGCATGGCGGGGCTCCGGGGGCGAGGGAAAAGGGCGCGTCATGGTATAGGTAAATTTTCCTTTTCGCGGGGGTTTTTGCAAGAACCCGGCTGGCTGTGGCTTTGCTCCATCGCGACTTCCCCTTGAAGCTGGCGCGATGGACCGGCGGCCTGAGCTGTTTGACGGCATCGAGGGCCGCAAGCAGCCCGTCCGGACGCGTGCCGGCGCCGTTTGGCGACGCCCTTTCCCCCCACCCACCAACCGCAGGCTCTCCCGATGCCCGAACCCGACACCTCGATGTTCACGCTCGATCCCGCGCCGAAGGTCATCACCTTCGACTGCTATGGCACGCTCGTGCGGTGGCACGAGGTGCTTCTGCGCGAGATCGGCGCGACGCTGGCGACGCACGGCGCGGGCGGCGTGAGCGCCTCCGCGATCCTCGACAGCTTCTCCGCGCAGGGGCGGCGCCTGACGGCGGAGAGGCCGCACCGCCTCTACAAGGACATCCTGCGCATCGGCTTCGCGGCCGCGTTCGGCGAACACGGCCTGACCCCGAGCGCGGACGAGATCGAGGGCATCGCGGCGTCCCCCATGACGATGGGGCCGCACCCCGAGGTCCCGGAGGCCCTGCGGCGGCTGCGCGAGCGCTACAAGCTCGCGATCTTCACCAACTCCGACGACGACCTCATCGCGCCGACCGTGGCGCGCATCGGCGTGCCCTTCGACCACGTCATCACCGCCGAACAGGCGCGGGCCTACAAGCCGTCGCGGCAGCTCTTCGAATACGCCCACCGCAAGATGGGCGTGACGCCGGACGAAACGGTGCACGTGGCGATGGGCATGCACTGGGACATGAAGGCCTGCCATGACCTGGGTCTGCGCGGCATCTGGGTGAACCGGCGGGGCGAAACCGGCAACCCGGACTGGCTGCCCTACGCGGAGGTGTCGGACCTGGATGGAGCGGCCGCCCTGCTCCTGCCGCCAGGACGCTGACCTCAGCCGCCCTCAGCCGCCCATGCCCACGCCGAAGATCCACCCCTCCTGCCGCCGCGCCCGCTCGTCCAGCGCGGGTGGCGCCCAGGCCTCCGGCCAGCCGGCCAGCCAGCGCAGCCCCGCCGCCGACACCAGCGCGTCGGAGTCGTGGTCGCTGACCGCGCCCGTCAGCCCGGCCGGGCGGGAGCCGAGTTGCGCCAGCGCCGAATCCACCTCCGCGCCGTCGCGGATCTTCCGCTGGCCGAAGCCGGTGCGCTTCAGGAACAGGCGCGGGTACATCTCGGTCAGCACGGTGCGGCCGGGCGCCGGATCCTCGAAGGGCCAGACGGCGACGCGCTCCGGCTCGGCGATGCGCAGCGCGCGCAGCATCCGCATGCCGGCCAGCCCGCCCTTCCCCACCTGCTTGGAGCCGATCAGCTTGTAGGGGCTCTGCGGGTTGCCGAGGCCGTCGGCGCGGCAGGCCAGCTCCGTCGCCCGGTGCGGATCGTCGTACCAGTCCGGCTGCGGGCCGCGATGCCAGAATCCGGCGCCGTGCAGCGCGTGCTCGGCAAACGGCGCGCCGCCGAAATCCGGCTCGCCGGCGCAGACCTCCTCCACCGCGTCCCAAAGGTCGAAGACGGTGGCGTCCTGTCCGGGAAAGCCGCGCGCCGCCACCGCGAAGGGCAGGGAAAAGGCGCAGTCGATCCCGACCAGCGCCGGCTCCCGCACCCGTTCCGTCCGCAGCCAGTCAAACACGGCGGTCCGCGACCACCAGCCGCCCGGCCCGGTCACCAGCCGTGGCGCCTCGTGTCCGGCCGCGCATTCGGCCACCGCGACGCCGGCGTAACGCTTGCCGCGCGCCCCCGACCAGTCGATGGCGACGAAGCGACGGAAACCGTGGGGAGGAAGCGTCATGGATGGCGTCGGGCAGCGGGATGATGGGGCGAAGTCAGGGCGGGGACTTTCTCATTATGCGGTAACAAGCCGATTGCCCTTCTTCAATTGCGTGCGTATTCCGGATGGAAATCCATCATTTTGTCGCGGAGATGCGAATGGCCGATGCGATCGACGACCTGATCGCGAACCCGACGGCGTTCCTCAGCAAGAACGTCATCGAGAACTACGACTCTCCAGCCAGCGGGCTTTGCGATGGCTCGGTGGAGGCCGTGATGAAAGGGCATGTGCGTTCGGCCGACGGCCATTCGATGGGAAATCTCACCTATCTTTCCCTGACGCCCACCGCCAGCAAGACGGCCAGGATCGCATGGCTCAAGTACAACGACAACATGACGACGACCCTCGACGTCGGGTTCTGGACCTCGGCGAAGGTCGTCATGACCAACCTGCTGACCGGATGTTCGTTCGGGGTCAAACGCTTCAAGATGGGCGGCATCCGGATCGCCCATTCCAACCTGAAGACAGCCGGTCAGATCAATGTGGCGGCCAACGCGACGGCCCTGACCGGCTACGGTGTCCAGCTCCACAAGGCGGGCTACATCACCGGGACGAACGACAGCCTCGGCGCCGAATGCTGCATCGTCTATGGCGTGGCCGGCACCTTCGGCTGGACCTTCTACGCCCAGATCCTCCGGAACTACAGCGGCGGATACGGCGAGGTGAACAGGGTCGTCAATCTTGGGTGAGGCCGTCCCGGCGCGGGCGCCGCCGGGCGCCGCCGGGCGTGCCCCCGCCGTCCTCACAGCTCCGCCACCTCGACCACCCCCGGCACCGCCTTCAGGGCGCCCCGGCTCTGCGGGGTGATGGTGTAGGCGCCGGGAAGCTCGATCTCGACCTCCTTCAAGGGCTCGATCTCGACCAGCACGTTGACCTTGCTCTTGCCGCGCGACAGGCGCTCCAGCGTCGCCTTCAGCGCCTCGATGGGACCGCCGTCGCGCAGCACCACCCGCAGGCCGGCGCTGACCGAGGCGACGGCCTCCTCCAGCGGGCGGATGTCCTGGCAGGTCAGGCGGACCTCCTCGCCGTTGAGCTGGGCGTCCACCGTCATCAGCACCGGGGTGCCCGGCTCCAGCAGCTCGCGGTTGACCGCCAGGATCTCCGAGAACAGCGTCACCTCGTAGCCGCCGGTCGCGTCGGACAGCTCGACGAAGGCGAAGCGGTTGCCCGACTTGGCGGTCTTCTCCTTCTTCGAGACGACGATGCCGGCCATCTTGTAGCGGGTCGAGCCGCCGCGCGCCGCCGCCGTCGCCAGATCGGCCGAGCGCACCACCTTCATGCGGCCGAGCGGCCCGGAATAGGCGTCGAGCGGGTGGGCCGACAGGTAGAAGCCGATGGCGCCGAACTCGTGCTTGAGCTTCTCCAGCGGGTCCCAGTCCTTGACCTTGGGCAGGTTCGGTTCCGGCAGGCCGCCGCCCCCGCCGCCGAACAGGCTGCCGACCATGCCGCTGTCGCGCTCGGCGGCTTCCGCCTGGGCGTAGCGGATGACGGTTTCCAGCGCGGCGTGGACCTGCGCCCGGTTGGGGTTCATCCCGTCGAAGGCCCCGGCGCAGGCGAGGTTCTCGAGCTGGCGCTTGTTGATGGTCTTGAGGTCGAGGCGGCGGGCGAAGTCGAACAGGCTGCGGTAGGGGCCGTTCTTCCGCCGCTCCTCCACCACCGCCTTCATGGCCGGCGCGCCGACGCCCTTGACGGCGGCCAGCGCGTAGCGCACCGCCTTCACCCCGTCGCCGAGTTGCTCGACGCCGAAGATGGCGTCGGACTTGTTGATGTCCGGGGTCAGCAGCTTGATCTTGAGGCGGGCCAGCTCCTGGCGGAAGACGTTCAGCTTGTCGGTGTTGCCGAGGTCGAGCGTCATCGACGCCGCCATGAACTCCACCGGGTGGTTCGCCTTGAGGTAGGCGGTGTGGTAGGCGACCAGCGCGTAGGCCGCCGCGTGGCTCTTGTTGAAGCCGTAGCCGGCGAACTTGTTCACCTGGTCGAAGATCAGGCTGGCGCGCTCGGGCTCGACGCCGCGCGCGGCCGCGCCGTCGACGAACTTGGAGCGCTCCTTGTCCATCTCCTCCTTGATCTTCTTGCCCATCGCGCGGCGCAGGAGGTCGGCGCCGCCCAGCGAGTAGCCGGACAGCACCTGGGCGATCTGCATGACCTGCTCCTGGTAGATCATGATCCCGAAGGTCTCCTTCAGGATCGATTCCAGGGACGGGTGCATGTAGTCGGCCGGCTCCTCCTTGTTCTTCACCCGGATGTATTTCGGGATGTTGTCCATCGGGCCGGGGCGGTAGAGCGACACCAGCGCGATGATGTCCTCCAGCCGGTTGGGCTTGAGGCGGCGCAGCACGTCGCGCATGCCCGAGCTTTCCAACTGGAACACGCCCGTCGCCTCGGCGCGGCTGAGAAGCTGGTAGCTCTTCTCGTCGTCGAGCGGGACGGTGGCGAGGTCGGGCTTCTCCGGGATCAGGTTGACGGCGGTCTGGAGGACGGTCAGCGTCTTGAGGCCGAGGAAGTCGAACTTCACCAGACCGGCCTGCTCGACGTATTTCATGTTGAACTGGGTGACCGGCATGTCCGAGCGCGGGTCTCGGTAGAGCGGCACCAGCTCGTGCAGCGGGCGGTCGGCGATCACCACGCCGGCCGCGTGGGTCGAGGCGTGGCGGAACAGACCCTCCAGCTTGAGCGCGATGTCGATCAGGTGGGCCACCGTCTCGTCGCCGTCGCGCGCGGCGCGCAGCATCTCCTCGCTGTCGAGCGCCTGTTGCAGGGTGACCGGGTTGGCCGGGTTGTTCGGCACCATCTTGCAGATCTTGTCGACCTGCCCGTAGGACATCTGGAGCACGCGGCCGACGTCGCGCAGCACGGCGCGGGCCTGGAGCTTACCGAAGGTGATGATCTGGGCGACGCGGTCGCTGCCGTACTTGTCCTGGACGTAGCGGATCACCTCCTCGCGGCGGTCCTGGCAGAAGTCGATGTCGAAGTCGGGCATCGACACGCGTTCGGGATTCAGGAAGCGCTCGAACAGCAGGCCGAAGCGCAGGGGGTCGAGGTCGGTGATGGTCAGCGCCCAGGCGACCACCGAGCCGGCGCCCGACCCGCGCCCCGGACCCACCGGGATGTCCCGGTCCTTCGCCCATTTGATGAAGTCCGACACGATCAGGAAGTAGCCGGGGAACTTCATGCCGACGATGACGTCCAGCTCGAACTCCAGCCGGTCGAAATACGTCTTGCGGGTTTCGGCGCGCTGCTCCGGGGTCATCTCCGGGGTGTAGACGGCCTTCTCCAGCCGCATCTCCAGCCCGGCGCGCGACTGGGCGCGCAGCTCGTCGTCCTCGGTGCGGCCGTCCTCGCAGGCGAAGGGGGGCAGGATCGGCTTGATGGGTTTCAGCAGGAAGGAGCAGCGGCGGGCGATGGCCAGCGTGTTCTCGATCGCCTCGGGCAGGTCGGCGAAGAGGAGGCGCATGTCCTCGGCCGACTTGAAATGGTGGTCGGGGGTCAGGCGGCGCCGCTCGCTCTGGCTGATGTAGGCGCCCTCGGCGATGCAGAGCAGCGCGTCGTGGGCCTGGTACATCTCCGTGTCGGCGAAGTAGCAGTCGTTGGTGGCGACCAGCGGCAGGTCGTGGGCGTAGGCGAGGTCGATCAGCGCCGGCTCGATGGCGTTCTCCTGCGCCTCGAAATGGCCGCCGGGGTGGCGTTGCAGCTCGACGTAGAGGCGGCCGGGGAACAGGCGTTTCAGCCGCTCCAGCGTGTCGAGCGCCAGATCCTTCTGCCCCTCGCCGAGCAGCCGGCCGAGCGAGCCGCCGACGCCGCCGGTCAGCGCGATCAGCCCGCCGGAATGCCCGTCGAGCGCGTCGAGCGCCACCTGCGGGCCGGCGAGCGGGTCGGATTCGAGGAAGGCCTTGGAGACCAGGGTCATCAGGTTGCGGTAGCCCTCCTCGTTCTGGCAGAGCAGGACGAGCTGGTCGGGGACCGACGCCGCCTTGCCGGGCAGGCCGGGCTTGGTCGCCGCCGGGCCGATCCGGGTGATGCCGAGCACGGTGCCGAGGATCGGCTGCACCCCGGTGTCGGCGGCGGCCAGCGCGAACTCCAGCGCGCCGAACAGGTTGCCGGTGTCGGTCACCGCGACGGCGGGCATGCGCTGCTTGTGGCAGAGCTTCACCAGCTCCTTCACCTTGATGGCGCCCTCCGACAGCGAATAGGCGGAGTGGACGCGCAGATGGATGAAGTCGGCGTGGGTCATGGGAACCGTGCTGTTCGGAAACGACCGTCCGGTTCTAGCACAGGCGGCGCTCGCGCCTCCACCGTCGCCCGGCGCACGCGTTCGTGTTATGCAGAACGGCAAAACGGGAACAGCGAGGGGGAGGGCCGCGATGGATCGGCAGCACCTTGGGCGGCGGCGCTTTGGTCTGGGGAACGCTCGACTCACCGCGCCGCTGGTGCTGCTGGCGCTGGCCGCCTGCCAGACGACGGTCGCCCCCACCCCCGCCCCGCCGGCGCCGCGCGGGCTGGAAAGCGCCGCCGGCCAACCCTTCCGCAGCGCCCCGCGCAGCGGGTGGGCCGTCACCATCCACAAGCCCGGCAGCGGCAGGACCTATTGCCAGGCGGCGCGCGCCGCCGAGGAGTCGGACGGCGGACTCGGCATGGTGTTCCGCACCGCGTCGGCCGAATCGGGCTTCACCCTGACCGGCGTGACGGCGGCCACCCCCGGCGAGCGCTACGAGCTGACCGCCAGCTTCGACCAGGGCGCCAAGCTGATGCTGGGCGCGCGCGGGCTGCCGGGCGGCGGGCTCTACGTGTCCGTCCCGACCAAGACCTATCTGGAGGAGCTGGCGCCCTTCGCGCGCGGCAAGCGGGTGACCTTCCGCAGCGCCACGCTGGGCGATCTGGGCAGCCTGGCGCTGAGCGGGTCGTCCTGGGCGATCAACGCGTCGGACGAGTGCCGCATCCTGCACGCCGATCCCTGAGCGCGACGCGCACGGACGGATCGCTGACCCGCGCGGCGCGCGGGGGTGGCCGTGTTGACCGGTCCGAGGGGCCTGCCTAGGCTCGGGATCATGCGCACCTCCCACATCCTGCTCGCCGTGGCGGTCGCCGCCGTCTGGGGGCTGAACTTCGTCGCGATCAAGCTGGGCTTGCGCGACTTCCCGCCGGTCTTCTTCTGCGCCCTGCGCTTCGCGCTGGCGGCCCTGCCGGTGCTGGTGCTGGGCTGGCGCGAGGGGCCGCCGCTGCCCTGGCGCTGGATCGTCGCCATCGGCGTGCCGCTGGGCGTGGTGCAGTTCCCGCTGCTGTTCTTCGGCATCGACGTCGGCATGCCGGCGGGACTGGCCTCGCTGGTCTTGCAGAGCCAAGCCTTCTTCACGGCGATCTTCGCCGTATTCGCGCTGGGCGACCGGCCGGGGGCCAAGCAGATCGCCGGCATGCTGCTGGCCTTTGCCGGCGTCGGGCTGATCGCGACGGAGATGCCGAGCGGCAGCTCGCTGCTCGGCCTCGGGATGACGCTGGCGGCGGCGGCGTCCTGGGCGGTGGCGAACATCGTGATGAAGAAGGCCAAGGCGCCCGACCTGTTCCGCATGATGGTCTGGGTCAGCCTGGTGCCGCCGCTGCCGCTGCTGGCGCTGTCGCTGGTGGCGGAGGGGCCGGAGCGGATCGGGCACGCCCTGACCGGGCTGAGCTGGGTCGGAGTCGGCTCGCTGGTCTACATCGCGGGGGCGGCGACGCTGTTCGGCTTCGCCGCCTGGGGCTTCCTGATGCGGCACTACCCCGCCAGCCTCGTGGCGCCCTTCTCGCTGCTGGTGCCGATCTTCGGCATGAGCTCCAGCGCGCTGCTGCTGGGCGAGACCTTCACCACGCTGAAGCTGGCGGGCGGGCTGCTGGTGTTCGGCGGGCTGGCGCTGTCGGTGCTGAAGCTGCCGGGACTGCGGCGGGCCGGGGCGTAAAGCGCCCTCTCCCGCCCCGGGAGAGGGAGGGGACCCGCCGAAGGCGGGGAGGGTGAGGGGCTATGGGGACATGGATTGCGCACCACGGCCGATAGCCCCTCACCCTTCCCATGCGATCGCATGGGCCCCTTCCCTCTCCCGGGACGGGAGAGGGAGAAATCAGATCACGCCAGCTTGGCCTTGAGGAACGCGACGCTGCGCGTCCAGGCCAGATCGGCGGCCTCCTTGTTGTAGCGCTCGGCCGAGGTGTCGTTGTGGAAGGCGTGGTTGACGCCGTCGTACATGAACACCTGATGCTCGACCTTGGCCTTGGTCAGCGCCTCGTCATAGGCCGGGACGGCGGCGTTGAGGCGCTGGTCGAGACCGGCGTAATGCAGCATCAGCGGCGCCTTGATCGTGCCGACCAGCGCCGGGTCGGGCGGCGGGCCGTAGAAGGCGACGCCGGCCTTGAGGTCCGACGCCTTGATCGCCAGCCGGTTCATCATCCCGCCGCCCCAGCAGAAGCCGACCGCCCCGACCTTGCCGGAGGAATACCGGTAGGCCATCAGGTAGCTCATGGCGCCGACGAGGTTGTTGACCGTCTTGTCGGCGTCGAGCTGCGCGATCATGTCGCGCGCCTTGTCGGCGTCCTGCGGCGTGCCGCCCAGCGGCGACAGCAGATCGGGCGCGAAGGCGACGAAGCCCTCGGTCGCCAGCCGGCGGGTGACGTCCTCGACATAGGCGTTGAGGCCGCGGTTCTCGTGGATGACGATGACCGCCGGGGCCTTGTCGATCAGCTTGGGCCGCGCGATGTAGCCCGACACGTCGCCGGTCGCGCCCTGGAAGCTGACCTTCTCGGCGGCCAAACGGCTGTCGTCCTCGCCCACCACGGCGGCGCGGGCGTAGTTCGGCTCGATGCTGGCCAGGATCGCCGGGATGGCGGCGGCGCCCCCCGCCAGAACCACCAGCCGCTCCAGGAAGACCCGGCGCGGCAGCGGCGCGTGGGTGTACTCGTCGTAAAGATCGATGATCTTCTGGTCCATTCCCTGAGAGCCCCCGCCACATGGTTGGTTTCGGTCAAGAATGGGTACGACGCCGGTAATGGGCAACCGCGCGGGCGGGAAACCTTTCGGCCTACGCCTCTTCCGGCACCGCCGCCTCCGGTGCCGCCGCGTGCTCCACCAGAACGCCGTCGCGCATCTCCAGCACCCGGTCCATGCGACGCGCCAGCTCCAGGTTGTGCGTCGCCACCAGCGCGCCGACCCGCGCCTGCCGCACGATGGCGGTCAGCATGGCGAAGACGTTCTCCGCCGTGTGGGGGTCGAGGTTGCCGGTCGGCTCGTCGGCGATCAGCAGCGACGGCGCGTTGGCCAGCGCGCGGGCGATGGCGACGCGCTGCTGCTCGCCGCCCGACAGCCGGGCCGGGCGGTGGCTGCCGCGCGCATCCAGCCCGACCATGCGCAGAAGCTCGTCGGCGCGCTGCTTGGCGATGCTCTTGGAGACCCCGGCGATCATCTGCGGCAGCACCACGTTCTCCCGCGCCGAGAATTCCGGCAGCAGGTGGTGGAACTGGTAGACGAAGCCGATGGAGCGCCGCCGCACCTCGGTGCGCTTGCCGTCGTCGAGATCCGACACGTCGGTTCCGGCGATGCGGACGGTGCCGGTGGTCGGCTTCTCCAGCAGGCCCGCGATCTGGAGCAGGGTCGATTTGCCGGCGCCGGACGGACCGACCAGCGCCACCAGCTCGCCCGCGCGGACCGTCAGCTCGGCCCCGCGCAGCACGTCGAGCACCGTGCCGCCCTGTTCGAAGCGGCGGACGATTCCCGACAGTTCCAGCATCGGCTCGTTATTCATAGCGCAGGGCCTCCACCGGATCGAGACGGGCGGCGCGCCAGGACGGGTAGATCGTCGCCGCGAAGGACAGGCCCAAGGCCATCAGCGTCACCTGCGTCACCTCGCTCCAGTCGATCCTGGCCGGCAGCTGCGAGAGGAAATAGATCTCGGCGGAGAACAGGTTGGTGCCGGTCAGCGCCTGGATCGCCTGCCGGATCGTCTCGATGTTGAGCGCGAAGGACACGCCGAGCGCGAGGCCCAGCAGCGTGCCGGTCACCCCGATGCTGGCGCCGGACAGGAAGAAGATGCGCATGATCATGCCGCGCGTGGCGCCCATGGTGCGCAGGATGGCGATGTCGCGCCCCTTGTCCTTCACCAGCATGATCAGGCTGGAGATGATGTTGAAGGCCGCCACCATGATGATCAGCGACAGGATCAGGAACATCACGTTGCGCTCGACCTGGAGCGCGGTGAAGAAGCTGGAGTTGGACTGCTGCCAGTCCACCACCCGGCCCACCCCGGCGACCACCGACTGCACCGCGTCGCGCGCCGCGCGGATCTGCACCGGGTCCTGCACGAAGATCTCCAGCGAGGTCACCGCGTCGCCGGTGCGGAAGAAGGCCTGCGCCTCCTCCAGCGGCAGGAAGACGAAGCTGTTGTCGTATTCGAACATGCCGACGTCGAAGATGGCGCCGATCGGGTAGCTGCGCAGGCGCGGCACGGTGCCGAAGGCGGTGACGTTGCCCTGGGGCGCGATCAGCGTCAACTGGTCGCCGACCGACAGGCCCAGGCGCTGCGCCATGCGGCTGCCGATGGCGATGCGGTCCTCGCCGAAATCCTCGGCCTTGCCGCGGACGACGCCGCGCGCCAGGGTCGGGCGGGCGCGGAAATCCTCCGCCCGCACGCCGCGCACCACGGCGCCCGACGCGACGCCGCGCGCGGAGACCAGAGCCTGCCCCTCAACCGTGGGGGTGACGTTGACGACGCCCGGCGTGTTGCGCAGGGTGCCGGTCAGGACGTCGAAGTCGGGCAGCGGCCCGCCCCGCGCGTTGTAGACGTTGAGATGGCCGTTGAGGCCGAGCACGCGGCCCAGAAGCTCCGCCCGGAAGCCGTTCATCACCGACATGACGATGATGAGCGTCGCCACCCCCAGCGCAATGCCGAGCAGCGAGAACCCCGCGATGACCGAGATGAACCCTTCCTGGCGGCGCGCCCGGAGGTAACGCATCGCGACCATGCGTTCGAAGGCGGTGAAGATCATGCTTGGAACGCCGTGGGCTGTGTGACCGGACCCGCCATGGGCGCAACGGGTGGGTTGGGCACGACGGGCGCGCCCAACCTACACAGCCACCATGGCGCCGGAAAGGCGAACTTACTGCGTAAGCTTGGCCAAGGCGGCATCGACCGAAAGTTCTTCCTTCACGCCCGTCGCGCGGCGCTTCAGTTCCACCACGCCGGTCTTCAGGCCGCGCGGGCCGACCACCAGCTGCCACGGCACGCCGATCAGGTCCATGTCGGCGAACTTGGCGCCCGGCCGCTCGTCGCGGTCGTCGTAGGCCACGTCGAGGCCGGCGGCCTGGAGCTTGGCGTAGAGATCCTGGCAGACCCGGTCGGTCTCGGAATCGCCGACCTTCAGGTTGATCAGGCCGACGTTGAAGGGGGCCACCGCGTCGGGCCAGACGATGCCGTTGTCGTCATGGCTGGCCTCGATGATCGCGCCCATCAGGCGCGAGACGCCGATGCCGTAGGAACCCATCTCGACCGGGACCGACTCGCCGTTGGGGCCGGCGACGACCGCGTTCATCGGCTTGGAGTATTTGGTGCCGAAGTTGAAGATGTGGCCGACCTCGATGCCGCGCGCCGAGACCAGATCGGACTCCGGCACCGGGCTGTTGGCGACGTCGTGCTTCTCGTCGGTCGCGGCGTAGATGCCGGTGACGCGGTCGAAGAAGGGCTGCAGGTCGTCGTCCATGCCGGGGGCGTCCTTCAGGACGTCCAGCTCCATCCAATCCTTGTGGCAGAAGACGCCGCTCTCGCCGGTCTCGGCCAGGATGATGAACTCGTGGCTGAGGTCGCCGCCGATCGGGCCGGTGTCGGCGCGCATCGGGATCGCCTTCAGGCCGAGCCGCGCGAAGGTGCGCAGGTAGGCCAGGAACATCTTCTGGTAGGAGCGCCGCGCGCTGGCCGCGTCGATGTCGAAGGAATAGGCGTCCTTCATCAGGAACTCGCGCCCGCGCATCACGCCGAAGCGGGGGCGGATCTCGTCCCGGAACTTCCACTGGATGTGGTAGAGGTTCAGCGGAAGCTGGCGGTAGCTCTTGACGAAGCTGCGGAAGATGTCGGTGATCATCTCCTCGTTCGTCGGGCCGAACAGCATGTCGCGGTCGTGGCGGTCGGTGATGCGCAGCATCTCCTTGCCGTAATCGTCGTAGCGGCCGCTCTCGCGCCACAGGTCGGCCGACTGGATCGTCGGCATCAACAGTTCCTGAGCGCCGGCCGCGTTCTGCTCCTCGCGGACGATCTGCTCGATCTTCTTCAGCACCCGGTGACCCAGCGGCAGCCAGGCGTAGATGCCGGCGCTGGTCTGGCGGATCATCCCGGCCCGCAGCATCAGGCGGTGCGAGACGATCTGCGCCTCCGTCGGGGTCTCCTTGAGGGTCGGCATGAAGAAGCTGGACAGCCGCATGGCTCGGATCTCGTCTGCGAGGTGTTCGGGGCCGCGACGGGTCAAGACCACGGCCCAGGTGGGGACAGCGACTTTAGGAAGGTCGCCCCGGATTGTCCACTGCGCTGCAGCGGGGCGGGTGAGGGGCCAGCGGGACATGGATTGCGTACCACGCCCGATAGCCCCTCACCCTCCCCGCTTCGCGGGTCCCCTCCCTCTCCCGGAGCGGGAGAGGGCTTGGAGGCGGCTCAGCGCGACCGGCAATAGGCGTAGAGCTCCGCCTCGGCGGGGCCGCCGATGGGCTGGCCGTTGAAAAACAAGTGGTTTCCCTCCAGCGACAGCCAGCCGACCTGGACGTTGCTGTCGCGTCCGGGCACGTTCAGCCCGATCACGCGGGCCAGATCGCCCGAGACCGGGATGTCGAAACGATCGAGGGGAACGGTGGGGGCCGAGCCCGGCAGGTCGGCGGGCGCCACCGGGCGGCCGCGCACGTCCACGCCCGGCCGGTACTCCACATCCGCCGCCGGGCGGTGCCGGGTCAGCGTCTGGCAGGCTGAGAAGTCCACCGCCGGGCGGCCCTGCGCAAAGGCCGGGGGCGCCAAGGCGGGGGGCGCGGCGATCAGCGTCGCCATCAGAACCGTCATCGCCGTCGCGCGCATCGCCGCGTCTCCCTACAGGCTGTGCTGCTGGTGAACGATGGCCGGATTCGACATGGCTTTCCAGTAGATCGACAGATAGGGCATGCCCTTCTCCGCCTCCTCCTGGGTGCGGGCGGACTGGCGGATGTACTTGCCGATGAAGGGCTTGTTCACATGCTCCAGATCGACCGCCGCCTTGATCACCAGGAACTCGCCGATCTTGTCCGGCAAATTGTAATGCCATTTCTGCAGACAGTCGGAGGTGACGCCGGGCTTCGCCTGCTCCTTCTCGTCCATGTAGAATTCCTGGTGGTGGTACTGGGAGATCTCCTTCCACGCCTGGGCCAGACGACCGGGCTTGACGCGGGGCATGCCCTTCAGGATGCGCACGTCCTCGTGGAACAGCGGCAGGAAGCCGCGCCGCTCGCCCAGTTCGGTCAGCATGCTGTGCAGGCCGGCCATCACCCCGCCCTCGCCCTCCCCGGCCGGCTTGGTCTCGGGCTTGGCGGCGTTCCTGCGGCCGAAGAGAGCGCTGAGGAAGCCCTTCTTGGGCTTGGCGGCGTTGGAGGCGGCGCTGTCGGCGCCGACCTTGCGCTCGTCCCACAGGGAATCCCAGGCGTAGTCCCAGGCGGTGAACACCGCGTTGGAGCGGTCGTCGAGCACCGTCAGCAGATACTCGCGCCCCTCCCGCCGCCAGTCGACGTCGCCGACGATGGAGCGGACCGGCCGGCGGCTGAGCACGACCGGCAGGATGCCGACCCGCACCAGATCGGCGTAGAATTCGACGAAGGACGGGGTCTGGATGAAGGGAAGCCGGGAACGCGGCTGCTGTTCCGGCGCCAGCAGCTCCATGTTTTTCCGGGTGCGCTCCAGCAGTTCGGTCGTCAGCACCGCGGCGAACTGGTCGAAGCGTTCGTTTTCGTTCGCGGCCATCGGATGCCTCGACTGTCCTTCCTTCCGCGCCCGAAACCGGCTGCCGTCCCCGCGACCGGTTCGCAGGGACATCTTTCATGTGGGTATCGAAACAACGTTACCAAGTAAACCGTTAACGTTTCCTGCCAGACCGGCGGAAAGTAACCGACCCGGAGCGCCCGCCCCCCCGGCGCACAGAAAAAAGGCCGCGCGGTTGTCCGGCGCGGCCTTTCGAGTTTAGGGAGGAATCGCCACCAGGCGTCGGAAAAGAGGGAACATCGTATCCCCCCTCGTCACACATAAAAATGTGGACCCGGCCACCGGGGTTGGCAAGCCCAAAACAGAGGCAGACGGAAGCTCTGCTTAAAAAACTTGCTTTTTTGCCTGAGGACTGGGCGGTTGCCGCATCCGGAAGCGGTGTTTGCCTATCTTTCAGTCATTATAGCCGGTGAAGCCGGCGTCCATGGCGCTCTTCCACGGCGGCGCCTCGGCCAGGACCGACGCCTGGACCGGGCAATCGGGTTGGTGGGCGCCCGGCAGATAACCCAGACTCATCAGGAACTCGCCGACGATCTCGCCGCCGGTGAAGCGGAAGGTCTTGCGGAACAGCGCCACCCACTGCGCCTTGCCGAGCGGGTGATGGGCGCGCAGCCAGCCGTCGAAGGAGCCGTGGCTGGCCCGCAGGGCGATGATCCGCCGGGCGTTGTCGATGGCGGCGTCGACCTTCAGGCGGTTGCGCACGATGCCGGCGTCGGCCAGCAGCCGCGCCCGCTCCGTTTCGCCGTAGGCGGCGACGCGGTCCACGTCGAAGCCGTCGAAGGCGGCGCGGAACGCCTCGCGCTTCTTGAGGATGGTCAGCCAGGACAGGCCGGCCTGGTTGATCTCCAGGACCAGACGTTCGAACAGGATGCGTTCGTCGGCGCTGGGGAAGCCGTATTCGCGCTCGTGGTACGGCCCATGGAAGGGGTGGCCGGGGGCGGCGGCGCAGTAGGTCAGGCTCACGGCATCTCTCACAGATCCTTGACCATGTCGCGGAAGGAGACCAGCCCCGACTGGGCGATGGCGTAGATCACCAGCCAGACGAGCAGCGCGACGACGGAGGTCGCGATCACCTTGCGCAGCATGTGCGGCTCGATGGGCGCGCTCGACGCCATGCCGGGCTCCGGGTTGTCCGGAGTCCGCACGCCCCAGGGCAGCACCGCGAACAGCACCACCCACCACACGACGATGTAGACGAAAATCCCCGTCACCCAGCCGTCCATCGCACCCTCTTATCGCAAGGCCGTTTCAGACCTGCTCCAGTTCCACCAGCGTGCCGCAGAAATCCTTCGGGTGCAGGAACAGCACCGGCTTGTCGTGGGCGCCGAGCTTGGGCTCGCCGTCGCCCAGCACCCGCGCGCCCTCCGCCTTCAGCCGGTCGCGCGCCGCCAGGATGTCGTCCACCTCGTAGCAGACGTGGTGGATGCCGCCCGACGGGTTCTTCGCCAGGAAACCCGCGACCGGCGAGGCGTCCCCGAAGGGGTGCAGCAGCTCGATCTTGGTGTTGGGCAGGTTGACGAAGACCACGGTGACGCCATGCGGGGCCAGATCGACCGGCTGCGACACGGCGGCGCCCAGCGTGTCGCGGTAGAGCGCCGTCGCCGCCGGCAGATCCGGAACGACGATGGCGATGTGGTTCAGCTTTCCGATCATGGGTGCCCCCGCAATGCCTGTGAGACGGAATATCCGCGTTCCCCGACCTTATACACGGACGAGGTGGACCTCCGTCACCGGCTTCTTGCCGTGCGTCGCGTTGAAGCAGCGGCGCACCGCGATGCGCGCCGCCTCCTTGACCTGGGCGTCGTCGGCCTTCGCCGTCTTGGACAGCCCGGCCACCGCCTCGCGCACCGCGTCGATGACGTCAAGCAGCAGGTCGCGGTCGGCGGCCTCGTCGAGCAGCCCCATCGTCGCCACCTGCGGCGCGGTCACCAGCTCGCCGCGCGCGGTCATGACCAACGTCACCACCGAGGCGCCGTTGTTCACCATGCGGTTGCGCGTGCGCATCAGGCCGGTGTCGAGCGGGATCAGCCGCTTGCCGTCCAGCGCCATGCGGCCCGACCGCACATGGGCGACGACGCGCGGCGGCCCGTCGGGGCCGAGGCGGATCAGCTCGCCGTTGGTCGGGATGATGCTCTCGGGCACCTGGCAGTCGCCGGCCAGCGCGGCGTGGGCCTGCTGGTGGCGCTGCTCGCCGTGGACCGGGACGGCGATGCGCGGGCGCACCCATTGGTACATGCGCACCAGCTCGTCGCGCGCCGGGTGGCCGGAGACGTGGACCTCCGCGTCCTCGGCGGTCACCAGCTCGACGCCCTGGGCGACCAGCTGGTTCTGCATGCGGCCGATGTCGCGCTCGTTGCCGGGGATCTCGCGCGAGGAGAACACCACCACGTCGCCGCGCCCCAGCGTGATCTGCGGGTGGTCGTTGGCCGCGATGCGGGCCAGCGCCGAGCGCGGCTCGCCCTGGCTGCCGGTGCAGATCAGCACCAGCTTCTCGCGCGGCAGATAGGCGGCGTCGTGCTCGGAGAGGAATTTCGGCACGTCGGCGAGGTAGCCGTTGGCCCGCGCCGCCTCGTTGATCCGCCACAGCGAGCGGCCGACCAGCGCCACATGGCGGCCGTGCCGGGCCGCCGCGACGGCGATGCTCTCCAGCCGGGCGACGTTGGTGGCGAAGCAGCTCACCGCGACCCGCACGCCGGGGTAGCGCCCGATCAGGTCGACCAGCGTCTCGCGCACCGTGGCCTCCGACCCGGTGGCGCCGGGCACCAGCGCGTTGGTGCTGTCGCCGACCAGCGCCAGCACGCCCTCATCGCCGATCTGGCGCAGGCGCTCCTCGTCGGCCACACGGCCCAGCATCGGGGCGGGGTCGAGCTTCCAGTCGCCGGTGTGCAGCACCGTCCCGGCCGCGGTGCGGATGGCCAGCGCGTTGGGCTCGGGGATCGAGTGCGTCATGGTGACGTATTCGACCGCGAAGGGACCGGCCTCGACGCGGCCGCCGAGCGGAACCTCATGGATCGGCACGATTCCGTTCAGGCCGCGCTCGTGCAGCTTGGCGCGCAGCACCGAGGCCGTGAAGGGCGTGCAGTAGACCGGGCAGCGCAGCTCCGGCCAGAGATACTGGATGGCGCCGAGGTGATCCTCGTGCGCGTGGGTCACCACCAGCCCGACCAGATCGGCCCGCCGCTCCGCGATGAAGCTGGGGTCCGGCATGATCACGTCCAGCCCCGGCATGGTGTCGTCGGCAAAGGAGATGCCGAGATCGACCATCAGCCATTTGCCCCTGTGGCCGTAGAGGTTGAGGTTCATGCCGATTTCGCCGGAGCCGCCGAGCGGCAGGAAATACAGCGCGTCATCCTCCGGAACGAAGGCATCCGCCGGCATCGGGGCAGCTCCGGCGGCGGTCTGGGAGGATTGGGTCATTGGCTCGTGTTGCGCTTGTGGATCAGGAGGAGACCGCGAAGCGTCAGCTCGCCGTCGGTGTGTTCGATGACATGGGTGGCCTTGGCGAAAAGAACAGCCAGCCCGCCGGTGGCGACGACCGACATCGGCTCGCCGTATTCGGCGCGGATGCGGGCGATCAGCCCCTCGATCAGGCCGACGTAGCCCCAGAAGATGCCGGACTGCATGCAGGCGATGGTGTTCTTGCCGATGACCTCGGCGGGCGGCTGGATCTCGACGCGCGGCAGCTTGGACGCCGCCATCTGGAGGGCTTCCAGCGACAGGTTCAGCCCCGGCGCGATCACCCCGCCCCGGTAGTTGCCGTCGGAATCGACCACGTCGAAGGTGGTCGCGGTGCCGAAATCGATGACGATCAGCGGGGTCTTGTAGGTCGCCGCCGCCGCCACCGTGTTGACGAGGCGGTCGGCCCCGACCTCCTCCGGCCGGTCGACCAGCGCCTGGGCGCCCAGCTTGACCTCGGGCTGGCCGACGATCATCGGGTCGCAGCCGAAATGGTCCTTGCAGAGCCGCTTGAGGTTGAAGGTGGCGCCGGGGACCACGCTGGCGATGATGGCGCCGTGGATGTCCAGCGCCTTCAAACCCTTCAGCGCCATCAGCTGCATCAGCCAGACCATGTACTCGTCGGCGGTGCGCTTGGGGTCGCTGGCGGTGCGCCAGATTCCGCGCTGTCGGTCGCCGTCGTAGATGGCGAACACCACGTTCGTGTTTCCGGCGTCGATGGCGAGCAACATGGCTGGCGTCCGTATCAGGCTGCGGGCGGAGGCGGAAAGAACACGTCCCCGGCGGCGATGCGCTGACGCGGACCGCCGTCCGCTGGATCAAGCAACAGAACGCCGTCGCTGTCCAGATCGGCGAAGGTTCCGGGGATCGTGCGGTCGGCGAGACGGACCAGGATCGGGCCGCCGACCCCCTTGGCCCGCGCCAGCCACGCGTCGCGCACCGGGCCGAAGCCGAACTCCCGCCAGCGCCCGTACCACGTGGCGAGATGCCCGGCGTAGACCTCCAGCAGGGCCGAGGCGGCCATGACGGGGGCGCCCTCGGCGATCAGCGAGGTGGCGGCGTAGCCGGCGTCGTCGGGGAAATGGCGCAAATTGATGCCGACGCCGAGCACGACCCAGGACACCTTGCCGGAACGGTCGGGCTCCGATTCCAGCAGGATGCCGGAGAGCTTGCGGTCGTGGACCAGCACGTCGTTGGGCCATTTGCAGCGCACGCCGGACGGATCGGGCAGCACCGATTCGGCGGTCTCGGCGATGGCGAGCGCGGCGACGAAGGAGATCAGCGCGGCCTCGGCCGGCGGGCAATCCGGCCGCAGGATGGTCGAGCTGTAGAGGTTGCCCTCGGGCGAGGTCCAGGCGCGCCCGCGCCGGCCGCGCCCGCTCTCCTGCCGGCGCGCCCAGACGATGCTGCCCTCCCCGGCGCCCGAACGCGCCAAGGCCTTCGCCTCGTCGTTCGTGCTGCCGACGGAGTCGAAGGCCTTGATGCGGAAGCCGGGAGGCAGGCGCAACCGCGCCGCCTCCGCCTCTGTGTGGTCGATCATCCGGTGCCGATCATCCCAGAGGGCTTCATCCGGCGAAGAGCGCGGCCGCCGCGATGGCGGCCCCGTTCAGGATCGGCGCCGGGGCGACGAAGAACAGCAGGGTGAACAGGCTGGTGACCACCAGGATGCCCGTCATGCCGTCGTCGTCGACCTTGTCCACCACCACCACCGGCTCGTCGAAATACATGATCTTGATGATGCGCAGGTAGTAGTAGGCGCCGACCACGCTGGTCAGCACGCCGATCACCGCCAGCGCGTAGTCGCCGGCGGCGACGGCGGCCAGGAAGACGTAGAGCTTGCCGAAGAAGCCGGCCATCGGCGGGATGCCGGCCATCGAGAACATGAAGATCGCCATGGTCGCCGCCAGCATCGGGCTGGTCTTCGACAGGCCGGCGAAGTCCTTGATCTCCTCCAGCATGACGCCCTTGGCCTTCATCGACAGGATGACGGCGAAGGCGCCGATGTTCATGGCGATGTAGAGCGCCATGTAGATCAGCACGCCGCGCACGCCGTCCTGCGTGCCGGCCGACAGGCCGACCAGCGCGTAGCCGACATGGCCGATGGAGCTGTAGGCCATCAGGCGCTTGATGTTGGTCTGCATGATCGCGGCGAAGGAGCCGATGACCATCGACAGGATGGCCGTGGCCACCAGAATCTGGTGCCACTGCGCGGTCAGATGGCCGAACGGCTCGATCAGCACGCGGGTGAACAGCGCGACGGCGGCCACCTTGGGTGCTGCGGCGAAGAAGGCGGTGACCGGGGTCGGCGCGCCCTCGTAGACGTCGGGCGACCACATGTGGAAGGGCGCGGCCGACAGCTTGAAGGCCAGACCGGCCAGCACGAAGACCAGACCGATCACGAGGCCGGTCGAGACGTGCGCGCCGCCGGCGAACAGCGCCGCCACCTTGTCGAAGGAGGTCGTGCCGGCGAAGCCGTAGACCAGCGAGGAGCCGTAGAGCAGCATGCCCGACGACAGCGAGCCCAGGACGAAGTACTTCAGGCCCGCTTCCGACGACTTGGCGTGGTCGCGGCGGAAGGCGGCGATGACGTAGAGCGCGAGGCTCTGCGTCTCCAGCCCGACATACAGCGAGATGAGGTCGTTGGCCGAGATCATCATCAGCATGCCGAGCGTGGCGAACAGCATCAGCACCGGGAACTCGAAGCGCGCGATCCCTTCCCGCTCGTTGAAGCCGAGCGAGAGGATGACCGAGAGCGCCGCCGAGACCAGCACCAGCACCTTCATGAAGACGCCGAAGCCGTCCATCACGAAGAGGCCGTTGAAGGTGACGACGCGGCCGGCGCCGTAGCCCATCGCCAGGACGGCGGCGAGCAGCATGACCACCACGGTCAGGTAGGAGATGGGACGGGTGAAGCCGTCCCCACGGAAGACGCCGATCAGCAGCAGGGCCATCCCCGCCACCGCGAGGAAGATCTCCGGCAAGGCCGGCCAGATGTCGGGAAACACTGCGGTCATGTCGAAGAACCCCTTAGCGCGCGGCGACCGACACGCCGGACGCGGCGTGCGACGCGGCCAGCTTGGTCTGGTAGGTCTGGATCAGATGCTCGACCGACGCCGAGGTCATGTTCAGGAAGCTGCTGGGGTAGACGCCCATCCACAGGACGACCAGCACCAGCGGGATGAAGGTCGCGACCTCGCGGCCGTTCATGTCGAACATCGCCTTGACGTCCGGCTTGACCAGCTTGCCGTACACGACGCGGCGGTAGAGCCACAGCGCGTAGGCGGCGCCCAGCACCATGCCGGTGGCGGCCAGCGCCGCGACCCAGGTGTTGTCGCGGAAGACGCCGAGCAGCACCAGGAACTCGCCGACGAAGCCGGCGGTGCCGGGCAGGCCGACCGACGCCATGGTCATGAACAGGAAGACCACCGCGTATTTCGGCATGTTCTTCACGAGGCCGCCGTAGCGGGCGATCTCGCGGGTGTGCAGCCGGTCGTAGACGACGCCAACGCAGAGGAACAAGGCGCCCGACACCACGCCGTGCGACAGCATCTGGAAGATCGAGCCCTCGATGCCCTGCTGGTTCAGCGCGAACATGCCGATGGTGACGAAGCCCATGTGCGCGACCGACGAATAGGCGATCAGCTTCTTCATGTCCTCCTGGGCCAACGCGACCAGGGAGGTGTAGATCACGGCGACGACCGACAGGGTGTAGACCAGCGGCGCGAAATACTCGGTGGCTTCCGGCAGGATCGGGATGTTGAAGCGCAGGAAGCCGTAGCCGCCCATCTTCAGCAGCACGCCGGCCAGGATGACCGACCCGGCGGTCGGCGCCTCGACGTGGGCGTCGGGCAGCCAGGTGTGGACCGGCCACATCGGCACCTTCACCGCGAAGGAGGCGAAGAAGGCCAGCCACAGCCACATCTGCATGCCGCGCGGGAACTGGGTGGCGGTGATGGTCGGGATGTCGGTGGTGCCGGCCACGTAATACATGGCCAGGATCGCCAGCAGCATCAGCACCGAGCCGAGCAGCGTGTAGAGGAAGAACTTGAACGCCGCGTAGACCCGGCGCGGACCGCCCCAGATGCCGATGATCAGGAACATCGGGATCAGGACGCCTTCGAAGAACATGTAGAACAGCACGAAGTCCAGCGCGCAGAACATCCCGATCATCAGGGTTTCCAGCGCGAGGAAGGCGATCATGTACTCCTTGACGCGGGTCTGCACCGACTCCCAGCCCGCCAGGATGCACAGCGGCATCAGGAAGCCCGAGAGCACGACGAACAGCACCGAGATGCCGTCGACGCCCATGTGGTAGGAGATGCCGAAATCGGGGATCCACGCCGCCTTCTCGACCATCTGGTAGCCGGGATTGCGGGCGTCGAAGTTGATCCAGATGAACAGCGTCAGCACGAAGGTGACGAGGGTCGTCCACAGCGCGATGTAACGGACGTTCCGAACCACGTCCGGCGACGTGCCCCTGCAGAACAGCAGGATCAGCGCCACACCGACGAGCGGCAGGAAGGTCGTGAACGACAGGAGCGGCCAGCTAGCCATTGTTGTTGTTCCCTCTCAACCGCTCAACCGAACGCCGCAAGCCAGGCGACGAACAGGACGACCCCGATCACCATGGCGAAGGCGTAGTGATAGACATACCCCGACTGCAACCGGCTGGCGCGGGCCGCGACGTCGCGGGTCGCGGCGGCGATGCCGTCCGGACCGACGCCGTCGATCAGCGCGCCGTCGCCCGACTTCCACAGCCCGTAGCCCAGCGCCTTGGCCGGACGGGTGAAGAGGCGGTCGTACAGCTCGTCGAAGTACCACTTGTTGTAGAAGAACCGGTGCAGCCCCGGCAGCGCGCGCGCCGCCTTGGCCGGCAGGCCCGGCATCTGGATGTAGGCGACGTAGGCCATGGCGATGCCGATCAGGCCGACGACCAGCGGCGCCAGCGCCACCCAGGCGGGGGTGTGATGGTGCGCGGCCTCGATGCTGTCGTGGTCGTGCAGCGCCAGGATCGCCTTGCCCCAGAACTCCATGCGGTCGTGACCGATGAACCACTGGTGGAAGCCGACGCCGGCGAACAGCGCGCCCAGAGCCAGCACGCCCAGCGGGATCAGCATGACCAGCGGCGATTCATGGGCGTGGTCGTAGACGTCCTTCTCCATCCGCGGCTTGCCGTGGAAGGTCATGAACAGCAGGCGCCACGAGTAGAAGGCCGTCAGCAGCGCCGCGGCGATGCCGAGCGCGAAGGCGAAGCGGCCCATCGGGCTGGCGGACGCGTAGGCGGCCTCCAGGATCATGTCCTTGGAGTAGTAGCCCGCGAAGAAGGGCAGACCGGCCAGCGCCAAATTGCCGATCCACATCACCGCGTAGGTGAAGGGGATCTTGCGCCAGACGCCGCCCATCTTGCGCATGTCCTGCTCGTGGTGCAGGGCGTGGATCACCGAACCGGCGGCAAGGAACAGCAGCGCCTTGAAGAAGGCGTGGGTGAACAGGTGGAACATGGCCGCGCCGTAGGCCGAGACGCCGGCGGCGAAGAACATGTAGCCGAGCTGCGACATCGTCGAATAGGCGATGACCCGCTTGATGTCGAACTGGGTGAAGCCGATGGTCGCGGCGACGAAGGCGGTCAGGGCGCCGACGACGGCGACGACCTCCAGCGCGGTCGGCGCATATTCGAAGACCGGCGACAGGCGGCACAGCATGAACACGCCGGCGGTCACCATGGTGGCCGCGTGGATCAGCGCCGACACCGGGGTCGGGCCCTCCATGGCGTCGGGCAGCCAGGTGTGCAGGCCAAGCTGCGCCGACTTGCCCATGGCGCCCATGAACAGCAGCAGGCAGGCGATGGTCAGGCCGTTGAAGTCCCAGCTGAGGAAATGCAGCGTCTCGCCCGCGACGCCCGGAGCCTTGGCGAAGATCGCGTCGAACTGGACGGAGCCGGTCAGCACGAAGATCGCGAAGATGCCGAGCGCGAAGCCGAAGTCGCCGACGCGGTTGACCAGGAAGGCCTTCATGGCGGCGGCGTTGGCCGAGGGCTTCTCGTACCAGAAGTTGATCAGCAGGTAGGAGGCCAGACCGACGCCCTCCCAGCCGAAGAAGAGCTGCACGAGGTTGTCGGCCGTCACCAGCATCAGCATGGCGAAGGTGAACAGCGACAAATAGCCCATGAAGCGCGGCTTCTGCGGGTCCTCGGCCATGTAGCCGATGGAGTAGAGGTGCACGCAGGCCGACACGGTGTTGACGACGATCAGCATCACCGCGGTGAGCTGGTCGACGCGCAGCGCCCACTTCACGTCGAGCGTGCCGCTCTGGATCCAGGTCATCAGCTCGATCGTGCGGGGGTGACCGCCGACGGCGACGTCGAAGAACAGGATCCAGGAGAGCAGCGCCGACACCAGCAGGGCGCCGGTCGTGACGAACTGCGCCGTGCGGTCGCCGGCGGTCGGCGGGCCGGCGACCACGTGGTGGTCGTCGTGCGCGTCGTCGTGGCCATGATCGTCATGGGTGAGGGCCGCGTGCGCGTGGTCGTCGTGACCGTGCGCGTCGTGCCCATGGGAATGGTGATCGTGTCCGTGACCGGCAGCCGCCGGCTGGGCCTTCGGCCCGCCGAACAGCGCGATCGATCCGGCGATGAGGAACGCCAGAAGCGGAAGGAATACGACAAGGACTTCCATGACGCCGCCTCAGCCCTTCATCAGGTTGATGTCTTCGACTCGGATCGAGCCGCGGTTGCGGAAGTAGACCACCAGAATGGCGAGGCCGATGGCCGCCTCGGCGGCCGCCACCGTCAGGATGATCATGGCGAAGATCTGGCCGACCAGATCGTGCAGATGCGTGGAGAAGGCGACCAGGTTGAGGTTCACCGCCAGCAGCATCATCTCGATCGACATCAGGATGATGATGACGTTCTTCCGGTTCAGGAAGATGCCGATCACACCCAGGGTGAAGACGATGGCCGAGACCGTCAGATAATGCCCGAGACCGATCTCCATATCACACGCCCTCCCCGGTCGTGACCTTGCGGATGGCGACCACCTCGTCCCGGCGACGGGCGAGTTGGGCGCCGATGTCCTGCTTCCGGACGCCGACCCGGTGGCGCAGCGTCAGCACGATGGCGCCGATCATGGCGACCAGCAGGACGATGCCGCAGGCTTGGAACAGATAGACATACTGGGTGTACATCAGCCGGCCCAGCGCCACGGTGTTGGACACCGTGTCGATCGACGGGGTCGGCGACCCGGCCAGCTTCTCGACGCCCGGCGCCACGATCCAGCCGCCAAGGACGGCGGCCAGCTCGGCGAACAGGATCAGCCCGATCAGCCCGCCCAGCGGCAGCACCTCCATGGCGCCCTGCCGCAGCTCGCGGAAGTTGATGTCGAGCATCATCACCACGAACAGGAACAGCACGGCCACGGCGCCGACGTAGACGATCACGAGGATCATCGCGATGAACTCGGCGCCCATCAGCAGGCAGAGACCCGCCGCCTGGAAGAAGGCGAGGATCAGGAAGAGGACGGAGTGAACCGGGTTGCGCGACGAGATGACCATCACACCGGAGGCCACCAGCAAAGCCGCGAACACGTAGAAGGCGATGCCTTGGAGTATCATCGTAATTCTCGCTTCCGCTTACCGGTAAGGAGCCTCGGCTGCGAGGTTCTGGGCGATCTCCGCCTCCCAGCGGTCGCCGTTCGCCAGCAGCTTCTGCTTGTTGTAGAAAAGCTCTTCACGGTTCTCGGTGGAGAACTCGAAGTTCGGCCCCATGACCACGGCGTCCACCGGGCAGGCCTCTTGGCAGAGCCCGCAGTAGATGCACTTGGTCATGTCGATGTCGTAGCGCGTGGTGCGGCGGCTGCCGTCGTCGCGCGGTTCGGCCTCGATGGTGATGGCAAGCGCCGGGCACACCGCCTCGCAGAGCTTGCAGGCGATGCACCGCTCCTCGCCGTTGGCGTAGCGGCGCAGCACGTGCTCGCCACGGAAGCGGGAGCTGATCGGCCCCTTCTCATACGGGTAGTTCAGCGTGACCTTGGGCTTGAACATGTAGCTGAAGGTCAGCGCGAGGCCGCCCACAAGCTCGGTCAGGAACAGGCTGCGCGCCGCGCGGTCGAGGAACGCCATGGCCTCTTCGTCTCCTTCCTTGCCGGCGGACCCAACTGGGAGGTTCCCTGGGGGTCTCCGCCGGCACTCTCAACGAAATTCAGTAATGGGCTTCTTGGGATCGGTTCGCGCTTACTTGGGCAGCCAGCCGAAGGTCACGAGCACGCCGGCCGTCAGGACGACCCAGAACAGCGAGAAGGGCAGGAACACCTTCCAGCCCAGCCGCATCAGCTGGTCGTAGCGGTAGCGCGGCATGGTGGCGCGCACCCACACGAAGGTGAACAGGCAGGCCGCGATCTTGAGCGCGAACCACACCACGCCGGGGATCCAAGTGAAGGGCGCGAAGGGCAGCGGCGACAGCCAGCCCCCCAGGAAGAGGATGCTGGTCATCGCGCTCATCAGGATCATGTTGGCGTATTCGCCAAGGAAGAAGAGCGCGAAGGGGGCGGAGCTGTACTCGACCATGAAGCCCGCGACCAGCTCCGACTCGCCTTCCGGCAAGTCGAAGGGCGAGCGGTTGGTCTCGGCCAGCGCCGAGATGAAGAACATGATGAACATCGGGAAGAGCGGGATGGCGAACCACACCGTCTCCTGCGCCTTGACGATCTCCGTCAGGTTCAGCGAGCCGACGCAGAGCAGCACCGAGATGATGATGAGGCCCATCGAGACCTCGTAGGACACCATCTGCGCCGCCGAGCGCAGCGCGCCCAGGAAGGCGTAGCGCGAGTTCGACGCCCAGCCCGCCATCACGATGCCGTAGACGCCCAGCGACGAGATCGCGAACAGGTACAGCACGCCGACGTTGATGTTCGACAGCACGAGGCCGTAGTCGAAGGGAATGACCGCCCAGGCGACCAGCGCCAGGAAGAAGGTGATCATCGGCGCCACGTAGAAGACCACGCGGTTGGCGCCCTCGGGCAGGATCTGCTCCTTGGCGAACAGCTTGAGGCCGTCGGCGAAGGGTTGCAGCAGGCCGAAGGGACCGACGATCGACGGCCCCTGGCGGAGCTGCATCGCACCCATGATCTTGCGTTCGGCGTAGGTCATGAAGGCCACGGCCACCAGCAGCGGCACAGTGATCGACAGAATCTTCAGGACCATGATGATGAGCGGCAAGAGGAAGCCGTTCAGGAACTCAGCCATGGGTGCCAGTCCTCTCTTGGGCAGGGCCGCCGACAGCACCCGCGAGCGCTTCCGTGCAGTTGGCCATCGTCACCGACGCCCGGCTGATCGGGTCGGTCATGTAGAAGTTCGTCACCGGCGACACGAAGGGGGCCGGATCGACGGCGCCTTGCACGCCGAACGGCGCCCAAGCCGCCGGGGTCATCGCGTTCACCGCCGCGAAGATCGGGTTGACGCCCATCAGGCGCTGGCGCAGCTGCGTCTGCGTGTCGTAGGGCAGCGTGGCGCCCACGGCTTCCGACAGCGCGCGGACGATCTTCCAGTCCTCGCGCGCCTCGCCCGGCGGGAAGGCCGCGAGGCGGGCGAGCTGCGGACGGCCCTCGGTGTTGACGTAGACCGCGTTCTTCTCGGTGTAGGCGGCGCCCGGCAGGATCACGTCGGCGCGGTGGGCGCCGGCGTCGCCGTGGTGGCCCTGGTAGACCACGAAGGCCTTGCCCAGACGGGCGGTGTCGATCTCGTCGGCGCCCAGCAGGTAGACGACGTCGATCTCGCCCTTCGACGCCCCGTCGAGGATGCCGTGGATGTCGCGGCCGCCCTCGCCCGGCAGGAAGCCGGCCTCGATGCCGCCGACTCGGGCCGCGGCCGTGTGCAGCACGTTGAAGCCGGCCCAGTCGTCGCGGAACATGCCGTAGACCTCGCCGACCACGCGGGCGGCGGCCTGGACGGCCAGACCGTCGGCGCGCTGGAAGGCGCCCATGCCGACGATCAGCATCGGGTTCTTGGCGTTGCGCAGCGTCTCGGCGAAGGCGTGGGTGCCGTCGCTGAGCTGCTGGAGCGCGTCCGGCCCGGTGCCGATGTGGGCGTAGGGGTAGGTCAGGTCCTTCTGCTCGCCGATCAGGGCGATCTTGACGCCGCCGGCCAGATAGCGCTTGCGGATGCGGGCGTTGACCAGCGTGGCTTCCCAGCGCGGGTTGGTGCCGACCAGCAGGATGACGTCGGCCTTCTCGATCCCGGCGATGCCGGAATTGAACAGGTAGCCAGCGCGCACCGAGGTGTCGAACCGCGCGCCGTCCTGGCGGCAGTCGAGGTTGGCCGAGCCCAGGCGGCCCATCAGCTCCTTGAGCGCGAACTGCGACTCGACGTCGGCCAGATCGCCGGAGATCGCGGCGATGCGGTTGCCCGGCAGCCCCTTGACCTTGGCGGCGACGGTGGCGAAGGCCTCCTGCCAGCTGACCGCGACCAGCTTGCCGTTCTTGCGGACGTAGGGGCGGTCGAGGCGCTGGCGCTTCAGCCCGTCATAGGCGTAGCGGCTCTTGTCGTTCAGCCATTCCTCGTTGATGTCGTCGTTGACGCGCGGCAGGACGCGCATCACTTCCGAGCCGCGCGTGTCGACGCGGATGTTGCAGCCGACCGCGTCCAGCACGTCGACGCTCTCGGTCTTGCGCAGCTCCCACGGACGCGCGGTGAAGCTGTAGGGCTTGTGCAGCAGCGCGCCGACCGGGCAGACGTCGGCCAGATTGCCCGACAGCTCCGAGCCGATCGCCTTCTCGACAAAGGTGGTGATCTCCATGTGCTCGCCACGGTTCACGGCGCCCACGTCGGGGACCCCGGCCACCTCGTTGATGAAGCGGACGCAGCGCGTGCAATGGATGCAGCGGGTCATGGCGGTCTGGATCGTCGGGCCCATGTACTTGTCATGGACCGCGCGCTTGTTCTCGCCGTAGCGGCCACGGTCGAAGCCGTAGGCCATGGCCTGGTCCTGGAGATCGCACTCGCCGCCCTGGTCGCAGATCGGGCAGTCCAGCGGGTGGTTGATCAGCAGGAATTCCATGACGCCCTTGCGGGCCTTCAGCACGGTCTCGCTGTTGGTCTTGACGACCATCCCGTCGCCGCAGGGCATGGCGCAGGACGCGACGGGCTTGGGCGCGCGCTCCATCTCCACCAGGCACATGCGGCAGTTGGCCGGCACGCTGAGGCGCTCGTGGTAGCAGAAGCGCGGAATCTCGATGCCCAGCTGCTCGCAAGCCTGGAGGATCGAGGTGCCCGCTTCGACCTCGATCTCGATCCCGTCGATGGTAAGTTTCGGCATGGGAACGGGAACTCCTTACTCGGCCGCCAGCGGCGCAGCGTTGCGGTAGGCCTGGATGCGCCGCTCGACTTCCGGACGGAAGTGGCGGAACAGGCCCTGGATGGGCCAGGCGGCGGCGTCGCCGAGCGCGCAGATGGTGTGCCCCTCGATCTGCTTGGTGACCTGCAGCAGCATGTCGATTTCCTCGACCCGCGCGTTGCCGGACACCATGCGCTGCATGATGCGGCTCATCCAGCCGGTGCCCTCGCGGCACGGCGTGCACTGGCCGCAGGATTCATGCGCGTAGAAGGACGACAGCCGGGCGATGGCCTTCACGACGTCGGTCGACTTGTCCATGACGATGACCGCCGCCGTGCCGAGGCCGGAGCGGACGTCGCGGAGGCTGTCGAAGTCCATCAGGACGGTGTCGCAGGTCTCCTTGGGCATCAGCGGCACCGAGGACCCGCCGGGAATGATCGCCAGCAGGTTGTCCCAGCCGCCGCGCACGCCGCCGGCGTGTCGCTCGATCAGCTCGCGCAGCGGGATGCCCATCTCCTCTTCCACGTTGCACGGCTTGTTGACGTGGCCGGAGATGCAGAAGAGCTTGGTCCCGGTGTTCTTCGGACGGCCGATGCCGGCGAACCAGCCGGCGCCACGGCGCAGGATGGTCGGCACCACGGCGATCGACTCGACGTTGTTCACCGTGGTCGGGCAGGAGTAGAGACCCGCCTGGGCCGGGAAGGGCGGCTTGTTGCGCGGCTGGCCCTTCTTGCCCTCGATCGACTCGATGAGCGCGGTTTCCTCGCCGCAGATGTAGGCGCCCGCACCCCGGTGGATGAAGACGTCGTAGCTGTAGCCGGTGCCGCAGGCGTTCTTGCCGATCAGCCCCGCCGCGTACGCCTCGTCGATGGCGCGCTGGACGTTGGAGCCCTCGTTGTAGAACTCGCCGCGGATGTAGATGTAGCAGGCCGACGCCCCGATGGCGAAGCCGGCGATCAGGCAGCCCTCGATCAGCTTGTGCGGATCGTGGCGCAGGATGTCGCGGTCCTTGCAGGTGCCCGGCTCGCCCTCGTCGGCGTTGATGACGAGGTAGACCGGCTTGTCGACGACGTTCTTGGGCATGAAGGACCACTTCATGCCGGTCGAGAATCCGGCGCCGCCGCGTCCGCGCAGGCCCGATTCCTTGACGTTCTCGATGATCCACTCGCGGCCATTGTTCAGGATGGCGGCGGTGTTGTCCCAATCACCACGCTTGCGGGCGGCGTCCAGGCCGAAGTCCTGGAACCCGTAGAGGTTGGTGAAGATGCGGTCCTCGTCGCGAAGCATCGCGGTCTCCCCCCTCAATCGTCCGCTTGAGTCGTGAAAGCGGCCAGCGTCGTCGGCCCGCCAACGGGCTCCGACGAACGACGGCCGATCTGCGACCCTGGCTTGGGCGTCTCGCCGCGCTTGAGCGCCTCGACGATCCCGTCGATGTGCTCCGGCGCCACATCCTCGTAGTAGTCGTCGCCGATCTGCACAACCGGCGCGTTGACGCAGGCGCCCGAGCATTCCACTTCGCCGAGCGTGAACTGGCCGTCCGCCGTGGTCTCGCCGAGGCCGATGCCGAGCTTGTTCTTGCAGGCGTGGACGATGTCGTCCGAGCCGCGCAGCCAGCAGGGCGTCGTCGTGCAGACCTGGATGTGGTGCCGGCCGACCGGGTTCTTGTTGTACATCGTGTAGAAGGTCGCGACCTCGTACACGCGGATGCGCGGCATCCCCAGCAGCTCGGCCACGGCGTCCATGGCGACGCGCGGCAGCCAGCCGCCGTGCTGGCGCTGGGCCACGTCGAGCAGCGGCATGCAGGCGCTGGCCTGCTTGCCTTCCGGGTATTTGGCGATGATGCGCTTGGCCAGCTCCAGGTTTTCCTGGGTGAAGGCGAAGCTGGTCGGCTCCTGGTGGCCGTGATCGGAGGCGGGCGCGCTCATCGATCGATCTCTCCGAAAACGATGTCCATGGAGGCGATGTTGGCGACGGCGTCAGCCAGCATGTGGCCCTTCGACATGAAGTCGATGCCCTGAAGATGGGCGAAGCCCGGCGCGCGGATCTTGCACCGGTACGGCTTGTTGGTGCCGTCCGAGACGAGGTACACGCCGAACTCGCCCTTGGGCGCCTCGATGGCGGTGTAGGTCTCGCCGGCCGGGACGTGGAAGCCCTCGGTGAACAGCTTGAAATGGTGGATCAGCGCCTCCATCGAGCGCTTCATCTCGCCGCGCGGCGGCGGCGAGACCTTGCGGTCCTCGATCTTGTAGGGGCCGGCCGGCATGTCCTTGCAGCACTGGCGGATGATGCGGAGCGACTGGCGCATCTCTTCCATGCGGACCAGATAGCGCGCCCAGCAATCGCCGGTCAGCCCCACCGGAACGTCGAAGTCCATGCGGTCGTAGACCTCGTAGGGCTGCGACTTGCGCAGATCCCAGGCGACGCCGGAGCCGCGCAGCATCGGGCCGGTGAAGGCCCAGTCGTAGGCCTGCTCCTTGGACACGATGCCGATGTCGACGGTGCGCTGCTTGAAGATGCGGTTGTCGGTCAGCAGGTTGTCGAGGTCTTCCATGAACTTGGGGAAGCGCTCGGTGAAGGCCCAGATGTCCTCCAGCAGACCCGCCGGCAGGTCCCAGGCGACGCCGCCGGGACGGAAGTAGTTGGCGTGCAGGCGGGCGCCGCAGACGCGCTCGTAGAACTCCATGAGGATTTCGCGTTCCTCGAAGCCCCACAGCGCCGGCGTGATGGCGCCGACGTCCAAAGCGCCCGTCGTGATCGACAGGATGTGGTTGAGGATGCGCGTGATCTCGGAGAACAAGACGCGGATGTACTGGGCGCGCAGCGGAATCTTGATCTGGAGCAGATTCTCGACGCCGAGCACGAAGGCGTGCTCCATGCACATCGGGCTGACGTAGTCGAGGCGGTCGAAATACGGGATCGCCTGGACGTAGGTCTTGTACTCGATCAGCTTCTCGGTGCCACGGTGCAGCAGGCCGATGTGCGGGTCGCAGCGCTCCACCACTTCGCCGTTCAGCTCCATCACCAGACGGAGCACGCCGTGGGCGGCCGGGTGCTGCGGCCCGAAGTTCATCGTGTAGGGCTTGATCTGCGTCTTCTCGGCCGGGCCCACCGGGCCGCCGGGGCCGGCGATGACGACGCCGGTCGCCGATTCGGAAATCGTGGTCATGCTCACGGCTTCTTGCTCCCGTCCTGGAGGGCCGCCTTCTCGTCGCCCGGAAGCATGACGTTGGTCATGCCTTCCCACGGGCTGAGGAAGTCGAAGCTGCGGAAATCCTGCGTCAGCTGGACCGGCTCGTAGACCACGCGCTTCTGGTCCTCGTCGTAGCGGGCCTCGACGTAGCCGGTCAGCGGGAAGTCCTTGCGCAGGGGATGCCCCTCGAACCCGTAATCGGTGAGGATGCGGCGCAAATCGGGGTGGTTGTCGAAGAAGATTCCGAACAGGTCCCAGGTCTCGCGCTCGAACCAGTTGGCCGCGTTGAAGACGGGCACGACCGAGGGGACGGGGGTGTCCTCGTCGGTGGTCACCTTCACGCGCATGCGCCGGTTGTGCTTGTAGCTGAGCAGCTGGTAGACGACCTCGAAGCGCTCGACGCGCTCCGGGTAGTCCACCGCCGTGATGTCGGTCAGCTGCTCGAACGAGCAGGCGGCGTCGTCGCGCAACGCCGTCAGCACCGGAATGATGGCCGGGCGCTTGACCGTCACCATCAGCTCGCCGAGCTTCACCTCGACCGTCAGGACATCACCGCCCAGCTTGGCGGCGATGACGTCCCCGAGTTCCTTCAACGCCTGTTCGGACATGGGTGGGCCTTTGCCTTCCTACTTGTCTTTAGCGGGCGATGCGGTTGCCGCGCCGGATCTTCTTCTGGAGCTGGAGGATGCCGTAGACCAGCGCCTCCGCCGTCGGCGGGCAGCCCGGCACGTAGATGTCGACCGGCACGATGCGGTCGCAGCCGCGCACCACCGCGTAGGAGTAGTGGTAGTAGCCGCCGCCGTTGGCGCAGGAGCCCATCGAGATGACCCAGCGCGGTTCCGGCATCTGGTCGTAGACCTTGCGGAGCGCGGGGGCCATCTTGTTGGTCAGCGTGCCGGCGACGATCATGCAGTCGGACTGGCGCGGGCTGGGGCGCGGAATCACGCCGAAGCGGTCCAGGTCGTAGCGGCTCATGTAGGCGTGGATCATCTCCACCGCGCAGCAGGCCAGACCGAAGGTCATCGGCCACAGGGAGCCCGTGCGCGCCCAGGCCAGCACGTCCTCGTATTTGGCGAGGACGTAGCCCTTCTCCTGGATCTCGTCGGAGACGGCGCGGACGTAGGCGTCCTGTTCCGGTCCGGGCGGAATCGGCGCCAGCGGCTTGGCGACCTCTACTCCCATTCCAGAGCTCCTTTCTTCCACTCGTAGATGAAGCCGATGGTCAGGATGCCCAGGAACAGCATCATCGACCAGAAGCCGAACAGCCCGATGTCGCCCAGCGCGATGGCCCAGGGGAACAGGAAGGCGACCTCGAGGTCGAAGATGATGAACAGGATCGAGACCAGGTAGAACCGCACGTCGAACTTGGTGCGGGCGTCCTCGAACGGCTCGAAGCCGCACTCGTAGGGCGAAACCTTCTCGGCGTCCGGGTTCTTGGGGCTGATGACGTAGGACGCGCCCACCATCACCACCGCCAGCGCGATACCGATCAGCAGAAACACCAGGATCGGAAGATACTCAATGATCAGCGGAGTCGACACCGCGTTCCTCCCATAAGCCCACGGCCACGGACGCCGTTCCCGCCGGTAAATCGGCGGAAGCGCTGGCCGTGGCTGGTATGCCTTGGATTAGCCCATCAGACGGGCCGGAATATATGCCGACTGAGTGACCAAGGAAAGCGCTTTGAATCGCTTTCCACCAAGCGGAAGGACCTATTCAAACGCATGGCTAGCCTTGGTAATACCACGCTTTTAAAGCCGGTCCAAGCCAAGACAATTGGAAAACAAAAAAGACCCGCGAAACGCGAGTCTTTTGTCAACTTCGGCGATGTTCAATAAACTTACAAAGGAAAGTGGCGCGAGTGACGGGACTTGAACCCGCGGCCTCCGGCGTGACAGGCCGGCGCTCTAACCAACTGAGCTACACCCGCGCAGAGCGACGTTTGAAACCGGCTAACACCTTGAGGCGCTTGCCGTTTTCCGAGGTCCGTGTCGGCCCCCGTCGTTCGGTGGGCGGTTTGTAGTCGGCCAGGACACCCCCTGTCAACACTGATTTTTCAAAAATCTTCACGGGGCCGTTTTTCCGGCTCAGCTCCCGCTCAGGGCAGGTGGCGCGCCTCCTTGCGCAGCGCCCCCAGCCGCTCGAACGCCTGCGCCATGGCGAGCGACAATTCGCGGTGATCGACGGCGCCGGGGCCGCCGAAGCGGGTCAGCGTCGCCTCCAGGGCGAGCGCCAGATGCTCGGCCACGTCGAGGTGCCCCTGTTCCAGCGCCATCTCCAGCGCCGACAGGATGCGGTCGCCCAGGCGTCTTTCGTTCAAAACCATATGTGCCCCTCCCTCGGGCCGTGCGTCGTGCGGCGGCAGGATAGCAGGGTCGGCGCCGCGCTTCCGCCGGTTCTTTGTCTCACCCCGCGACGGCCGGACACGGTCGCGGAGGCTTCCGATTCGCCGCCCGGCTGTGCGATGATCGGGCATGCACCGAATCCTTTCCCTGGCGCTTGCCACCCTTCTCGCCGCCGCGCCCACCCTCGCGCCCGCCACGGCGCGCGCCGCCAACGTGTCGGCGGCCCAGGCCGAGGCCAAGGAGGTCGCCAAGTCGCAGGGCAACTGCACGCCGGCCAAGGTCGACGTGCTGAGCTACAGCATCGGGCGCGAGGGGCAGACCGTCTTCAAGGTCGGCTGCTCGGAGGACAAGGAGGCCTTCGTCCTGGTGCAATGCCGCTCGCGCATATGCACGTTGCTCCGGTAGCGGAATTCATCGGTTGTTAAGGGCGTTGGCGCGCAATGCCGGGAGCCATGCGCTCATCGGGACGGAGCGCGGCGCGGCCATGGGAAGCAGGGCGGGGAGCGGGACGGTGGACGGGGCGACGACAGGACAGCGGCGGAGCACGGGACGGCCCTTCCGGGCGATGCCGATGCTCGCCTTGAGCGTGCTGGCCGCCGTGGCGGTCGGCGGCTGCTCCTCGCCGCCGCCGCTGGTGCCGACCCTTATCGGCGTCGACATGATCGCGCTGAACGCGACCAAGAAGACGGTCGGCGACCACATCGTGTCGGCCGCGACCGGACGCGACTGCTCGATCATCTCCTTCTCGGAGAGCGGCGACTATTGCCCGGACAAGGTCGTGGTCGACCGCTCGCGCGTCTATTGCTACCGGACGCTGGCCGACGTGGAGTGCCACCACATCCCCGACCCCTACCGGAACGGCCACATGGCGCTCGCCAGCCCACCGCCGGACATCCGCGTCGTGCCGCGCAAGAAGGGCTGGTTCGACGAACCGGCGCGTTGAGCGGGCGCGGGTCCCGCCGGGTCAGCGGACCTTCTTCGCCACGAACGCCTTCGCGATGGCCATCATCGCCTTCTCATGGGTGACGCCCCCGCCGCCGGCTTGGCCGCCGGCACCGGAGCGCGCCGCGCCGCCCGGCCCGGCGGGAGCGCCGGGCGCCG
>NZ_RZIJ01000090.1 GCF_003989665.1 Azospirillum doebereinerae
CTCTACACACCAGACGAGTGCTGGAATTATCTCAGGCACGCCGGGTACGCGTCAGATTAAACGCTCGAAGCTCTAAGGGGCGGCGATCGCTTGGTCGGCCCCACGCTTGGATGCCCGCCATCCGGACTTTGGCTGACGTGCCGTTGTGGCCTCTCGCAGGAGAAGCCTTCGGCTCCTCCTGTCATCCAGGTCGCAAGATATCGTTTGAAGACAGTGACCTCTAGAATATCTCAAAAAGTATAAAGCAAACATCAAGAAGAAATAGGTGTTTTAGAAAATTAACCCATATATTAGGAGGTTTTATCGGAAGTCTATAACAAATACCCCTCTTCACCAGGACTGAGGATTGGTTATTTTGTTGACGAACCGTCGTCGCAGGAGGCCTCATGTCTTACAGACTAACACTGCGCGTTTCGGGCGCGCGCGCTTGCTT
>NZ_RZIJ01000091.1 GCF_003989665.1 Azospirillum doebereinerae
ACCGTCAACTGGGACGACGAGATCGTCAAGGCCATCGCGCTGACCCGCGACGGCGCCGTCGTCCACCCGGCCTTCGCGGACGCCGTCCGCGAAGCGCAGCCCGCTTGAGGAGGCGGATCCCATGGAACACCCGGATCCCGCAAGCAATCTGGCCGCTTTCCGCACCACGCTGGCGAGCCTGAGCCAACAGACCGACGCGCTGGCCGTCCAGGTGGCGCAGCTCTCGCCCGCCCTTCCCGTGGCGGACGCCGCCGGTCACGGCAGCTTCTTCGTCACCGGCCTGACGGTGCTCGTGCTCGCCTGCTTCGTCGGCTACTACGTCGTCTGGCGCGTCACCCCGGCCCTGCATTCGCCGCTGATGGCCGTCACCAACGCCGTCTCCTCCGTCATCATCGTCGGCGCGCTCGTCGCCGCCGGACC
>NZ_RZIJ01000092.1 GCF_003989665.1 Azospirillum doebereinerae
ACCCTCGGCCAGGATCTCGCCGCGCCGCAGCACGGTGATGGTGTCCGACAGATGCGCGACGACCGAGAGGTTGTGCTCGACCATCAGCACGGTGCGGTCGGCGGCGACGCGCTTGATCAGCGCCGCCGTGCCCTCGATGTCCTCGTGGCCCATGCCGGCCAGCGGCTCGTCGAGCAGCATCACCTCCGGGTCGAGCGCGAGCGTGGTGGCGATCTCCAGCGCGCGCTTGCGGCCGTAAGGCAGGTCGGCGGCGGTGTGGTTGGTCCAGGGCGTCAGGTTGACGGACTCGATCAGCTCATGCGCCCGGTGGTGCAGGTCGTGCAGGCTGGCTTCCGACTTCCAGAAATGGAAGCTGGTGCCGAGCGGGCGCTGGAGGGCGACGCGGACGTTCTCCAGCACGGT
>NZ_RZIJ01000093.1 GCF_003989665.1 Azospirillum doebereinerae
AGACCGGCCAGATGCTGGCCGCCCTGCTGGGCTGGGGCCAGGGCACCTTCGCCTCCAAGATCGTTGCCGGTGAGGGCTCCATCGCCGTGACCCGCGAGATCGACGGCGGGCTGGAGACGGTGGATCTCAAGCTGCCGGCCATTGTCACGGCCGATCTGCGCCTGAACGAGCCGCGTTATGCGAGCTTGCCGAACATCATGAAGGCGAAGAAGAAGCCGCTGGAGACGATCACCCCGGACAGCTTGGGCGTGGACGTGGCGCCGCGCCTGACGACGCTGAAGGTGGTCGAGCCGGCCAAGCGCAAGGCGGGTGTGAAGGTGGCCGACGTGGCCGCCCTGGTGGACAAGCTGAAGAGCGAGGCGCGGGTGATCTGAACTCGTCGGCTCCGAGGCCCCCTCCC
>NZ_RZIJ01000094.1 GCF_003989665.1 Azospirillum doebereinerae
GGTCCGGCGGCGACGAGCGCGCCGACGATGATGACGGAGGAGACGGCGTTGGTGACGGCCATCAGCGGCGAATGCAGCGCCGGGGTGACGCGCCAGACGACGTAATAGCCGACGAAGCAGGCCAGCACGAGCACCGTCAGGCCGGTGACGAAGAAGCTGCCGTGACCGGCGGCGGACTCGACGGCGGGATGCGACGTGGCCACCTGGGCGGCCAGAAGATCGGCCTGCTGGCCGAGCGCCACGAGGTTCGCCTTCAATTCGGCGATGCGGGCGGACAGTTGGGTCTGATCCATGAAGTGTCTCTCCTCGGGCGCGTCAGCCGGCGAAGGCCGGGTGGACGACGGCGCCGTCGCGGGTCAGCGCGATGGCCTTGACGATCTCGTCGTCCCAGTTGACGGT
>NZ_RZIJ01000095.1 GCF_003989665.1 Azospirillum doebereinerae
ATCGGCTTTTCCGGCCAGATGCACGGTGCCGTGCTGCTGGGGCAGGACGGCCGGGTGCTGCGGCCGGCCATCCTGTGGAACGACGGCCGTTCCCACCGCCAGTGCGCGGCGATGGAGGCGGCGCTGCCGGCCCTGCGCGTCATCAGCGGCAACATCGCCATGCCGGGCTTCACCGCGCCCAAGCTGCTGTGGGTGGCGGAGGAGGAGCCGGAGGTCTTCGCCGCCGTCGCCAAGGTGCTGCTGCCCAAGGCCTATGTCCGCTGGCGCCTGACCGGGGCGATGGTGGAGGAGATGTCGGACGCGTCCGGCACGCTGTGGCTCGACGTCGCCCGGCGCGACTGGTCGGACGAGCTGCTGGCCGTGACCCGCCTGACCCGCGCCCACATGCCCGA
>NZ_RZIJ01000096.1 GCF_003989665.1 Azospirillum doebereinerae
TACTGGGGCGACGACTACGGCATCGCCTGCTGCGTGTCGGCGATGCGCATCGGCAAGCAGATGCAGTTCTTCGGCGCCCGCGCCAACCTCGCCAAGACGATGCTCTACGCCATCAACGGCGGCAAGGACGAGATCTCCGGCGAGCAGATCGGCCCGGCCTTCGCGCCGGTGACCGGCGACGTGCTGAACCACGACGAGGTGGTCGCCCGCTTCCTGCCGATGATGGACTGGCTGGCCAAGGCGTACATGAACACGCTGAACGCCATTCACTACATGCACGACAAGTACATGTACGAGCGGCTGGAGATGGCGCTGCACGACCGCGACGTGCTGCGCACCATGGCCTGCGGCATCGCCGGCCTCAGCGTCGTGGC
>NZ_RZIJ01000097.1 GCF_003989665.1 Azospirillum doebereinerae
GTTCGCTAAGCTTGGTTCGCCCACGATGAAGGACGGACCCGATGACGGGGCAATGCGAGCTGGTTTCCATCAGCCGGGTGAGCGGACGAGGGCGAGGAAGCGCTGGGCGGGCGGCGTCGGTCCCGACGCCGGCCAGACCGCGGCGACAGCGATCCGCACCGGGGATGCCGCGGCGCCACGGTCGCCACGGCACGCACATCGACCCCCGCGTGACCTCAGGCCAGCGTCAGTCCCCGTTCCGCCGCGGTTGGCGGCTCGCCGGATCCGACGAGGTCCGGATGCTCCACCGTAAGCGGCTGGGGAACGCCCTTCAGGTGGTGGCCATTTCCGGTTTCATGGTCCAGGGGAGAAGGGCATCATAGTCT
>NZ_RZIJ01000098.1 GCF_003989665.1 Azospirillum doebereinerae
GTCTCCTTGACGAAGGTCGGGCCGACCCGGTTGACGAGGCTGTTGGTCACCTGCGTCGCCACGATCTCCCGCCGCAGACGGTGCCGGCCGATGGCGTCCCGCTGGCCCTCCCGCAAAGCCTGCGGGAAGTAGCGCAGCAGGTCCTCCGCCATCGCCGGGTCGTCCGGCAAATCCGACGCCAGCAGATCGTCGTACAGCGTGATCTTGGCGTAGGCCAGCAGCACCGCCAGCTCCGGACGCGTCAATCCGCGCCGTTCCGCCATCCGTTGCGCCAACTCCTCCTCGGTCGGCAGATACTCGATGGCGCGGTTCAGCCGCCCGGCCTTCTCCAAGGCCCGGATGAAGCGCGCCT
>NZ_RZIJ01000099.1 GCF_003989665.1 Azospirillum doebereinerae
GTGATGTCGGAGATCGCCGCCACGTCGAGCAGGGCGGCGACGCGGGGCAGCGCGTTCTTACCCACCGAGGTGGCCGGGGCCAGGATGTGGCCGTAGGTGCGGCCAATTTCGACCAGCAGCGCCGCCAGCGGTTCGGCCAGCGCGTGCTCGTAGGCGGCATCGTCGGCCAGCAGGACCTTCCCCACGCCGGCGATCTTGGAAGCGGCCTCGGCGACGGGCTGGGCGCCCTTGCCGGCGACCAGGACATGGATGTCGCCGCCGATCTTCGTCGCGGCGGTGATGGCGTTCAGCGTCGCGGGCTTGAGCGCCGCGTTGTCGTGTTCGGCGAGAACGAGAATGTCGGC